>CAWISX010000001.1:0-142122 GCA_963838855.1 uncultured Gemmatimonadales bacterium
GGGCGGCCTTCAGGCCCGCCGTGTATGCCGCGAGCGCGCGCGCGTTGTCGTTGAGAACCAACTCGGCGTATAGCCCCTGTGCGAGGTAAGTGTCCGGACGGTTAGGCGCCAAGGCGAGCGCGCGCTCAACGGCCCGACGGGCTGCCTCGGCACGCTCGGCTGATGTGGTACCATTGAAATACTGCGTTGCCTCCACCTGAGCGAGCTTCGCCCACCCTAATGCGAAGCCAGAATCGAGAGCCACGGACCGCTCGTAGAACGCGGCCGCGCGATTGAGGCTCCCCACGTCGTTGGCCCCCGGCGGCGCTGCCTCTTCACCTTTGAGATAGGCATTGTATGCGTCGAGATTCTCGGTCGGGCGCTCGGTGAGGGTTTGTTGGGCGCCAGCGTTGAGAGCAACACCGAGCGCTTTGACCACACGGCCCGCGATGTCGCCCTGCACCTGGAACACGTCAGTGAGGGGCGCGTCGAACGGTTGCTGCCACGAGTCGGTCCCAGTGGTGACATTGACGAGCACTGGGCTCGACCCGAACACGGCTCTGAGCTCCCGCGTCTTGGCCGACCGGACTTTGCCTACGAGGAGGTAGCGTACACCGCCAAGCTCCTGGGAGATCTGCTGCGGCGTCTTCGAGGTGTGCCGATATTGACTCGAGCTGCCAGGCGCGATCACGGCGAGCCCCGGAACGGTGGTCAGCTTGCCGCGCACCGCATCCCGTCAATCCATTGGCGAAGTACGCATCCGCGCTATCGCCGACGTTTTCAAACGGGAGCACGGCGACGCGCACCGGACCTTCCGCACGCGTGCCCGAGCCGCTGTGCGATCGCCACGCGAAGAGCGCCCCGATGCCAATAAGGAAGCCAAGGCCCAGGAGCGCAAACCCGACCGGAAAGGGGCGACTCGACTGTCTCGTCGGCTGCGTCGTCACGCTCGGTGTGGTTGCCTTGCTCTCCGTGACGTCGAGCGAGCGCGCGAAGTCGGCCGCGGTCGCGAAACGGTCGGCCGGCACGGCCGCCAGCGCACGGTGGACGGCCGAGTCAATCGGCTCAGGTACGGCGGGTCGCGCGCGCCGCACCGACGGCGCCTCGCTTGACATCATTTTCGCCACGACGGCTTGCGCCGTCGGGCCGGTGAACGGTGGCTCACCCGCAAGCATCTCCGTAGAGCACGGCGCCTAGGCTGTAGATGTCGCTCCGACCATTGAGGGCACGGTCGGCGCTCGCCTGCTCGGGGCTCATGTAGCCCGGCGTGCCCACGGTTATGCCCGTCTTGGTCAACGTGTGCTCGGTGTCGCTTGGAGTAAGCGCCCGGGCAATGCCGAAATCGGCGACTAGAGCTTGACCGTCAGATAGAAGGATGTTCTCGGGCTTGATGTCGCGATGGACGATGCCCAGCTACGGTGGCGTCCCTACCTTCGCCCTTTCAACTTCACGTGCTCCCGTAGCCATGCGGCGAGCCCTACCTCGTCGAGCGCGCCAGTGGCAACATTGAGCATTAACGTGACGACCTCAGGTTCCGTCGCCTGCAGACGCGCGCCGTTGAGGCGGAGAAAGGCGTACATCGCCTGGAAGGCGATCCGCTTGTTGCCGTCCACGTACGCGTGGTTCTTGGCGAGACCCATCCCATACGCAGCCGCAAGGTCTAGAAGATCAGCGTTGTCGTCGTAGGCCCAACGCTGCTGGGGCCGCGCGATCGCGGATTCCAACAGATTCGGCGTCGCGAAGTCCGTGCGAGCCCCCGTGAGCGCGAATCAGTTCCGCGTGAGACGCATCAATTGCGACACGTGTAAGCCACCGCGGCTCGCGTCGTTGCACCCTTGTAGCTCACTTCGACGACAATTCGCGCATGGCATTGCGATACTGCTGCATCCCCTCGCGGAAGGCCGCCATCTCCTCCGCGAATGCGGGGTCGTAAGGCGTGACTAACACGCCGTTCTCGACCTCAACGAGATACACTCGGTCGCCTTCTTCGATATTGAGCCTGTCGAGCATAGGCTTCGGGAACGTGGCGCCAACCGAATTTCCGACTGCCCGAAGAACAGTCTCTTTAGTCATACTCAACTCTGCGTTAGTGCGCGGGAGGCGCAGCTGTCTGGTGCAGCATGATAACAAATGTAATAACTCTACAATAGTCGGTCAAGTCGCGCGCTTCCTGCGGCGCTACGCCGTTGCAGCTGCATAGTCCTGTTCATTCCGTTCTGGCAGTCCGGCCTGCCGCCGGTTACGGCGTCACGGTGACCGTGGTGGTTGCCGCCGTCTGGCCGTCGGAGCTCGTCGCGGTCACGACCACTGTGACCGCCAACGTGGTGGGAGGCGTCACAACGCCGAGCGTCGTGGAATACTGCCCAGCGCCGCCGCTAGTGGAGGAGGCTGGGCTGTACGACAAGGTCGCTCCGCCGTCGTTGCCGGACCACGAGACCGTAGCGCCATTGTCGAACGACGCGTCCGGATTACGGGCCACCGCCGTCAGGGTGGGGCAGGTCGCGGGCAGGGCTGCGCACCCAGCGGCGCTGAAAGAGACGTTCTGGGGAGTTACCGTGTCCTGGGGAAAGACATTGTAGCTCGCCGAAGCGGACTTCCCGTCCACCGAGGCATGAACGGCGGTCGTCCCGTGGTACCGCCCGGCGTGACCACGACACTGCTGGGCGACGGCTCGGTCGGCGATCCAAGTTGGCCGATGCCCGCATTGTCGATCGACCACGTGACGCTCCGTCCGGGGAGAGGATTGTTGCTTGCGTCAAACGTCGTCGCGACCAGTGTAGCCTTGTTCCCGCCACCAGCCGTGGCGCTTGCCGATGTGGGGCTGATCGACACACTCGACGCCAGGACGGGCGTGACGCTCACGGTCACCTGATCCTGCTTGCCTCCGCTAGATGCAGTGACGACAATTCCATTGGTCGTGTCGGTTTCCTGCGGAGTGACAGTAACGGCTCCGCCGGAGGACGTTGTGGCTGGCGAAACGCGCCCCGCGGGAACGCTGCTCCAGGCGACAGTTGCCCCTGGTGGCACCTTGCCGCGTGCGTCCGCGACCGTCGCCGAAAGCTTTGTCGTGCTGTTCCACGCGATCGACGGCGGCGAATGCGGCGTGATGGCGACGCTTGCGACCGGGTCGCTGACATTCACTGTCGCCGACCCAGATGCGCCGTCGGGACTCGTCGCGGTAATAGTTGCTGAGCCACCGCCTCGACCCGTCACCACCTCGGTTTCGCCGGGCGCCCCATTGACGCTCGCGATAGTGGGATTGCTGCTCGTCCAGGTCAGCGTTCGGCCGGTGAGTGTTTTCCCGTTGGCATCTTCGAGCGCAGCCGTCAGCGTGACGGTGGCACTGACGGTCACGGCGCCCGGGTTGGGCGAGATCGCGACGGTGCTCACCGGGTCCGGATTCACCGTGATCGGGACTTGGGTTTGCTTGCCTTGGGCAGGAGCAATCAGGACGTCCTTCCCGGCGGCGTTGCCTGTGACCAAGCCGCTCGTGTTGACGCTCGCTATGGCCCCACCGGACTGCGTGCTGAGAGCTATCGCCACACCAGGGAGTCGCGCGCTATTCATATTCCAACGCGGTGTCGAAGGTCTGCACCGTGTAGGACTGCGTGAGGACGATCGGGTTGGGAGTGACATCGATCCGGGCCACCGGATCACCCACGTTTACAGTTGCGGATCCTGCGGGCCCGATCGCGCGGTCGCGGCGATCGTCGCCGAGCCAGCGCCGACGCCGGTCACTATCTGAGTTGTGCCAGTTTCCCCGTCGATGCTGGCAACCGCCGCGTTACTCGTTTTCCAAGCAAGCGTGCGACCCGTCAGCGCATTTCCCTGGGCGTCCGTGAGCGCGGCGGTCAGCGTGACTTTTCCTGTGACGTTGACGGCGCCGGGGTTGGGAGTGATGGTCACGGTGTTCACCGGCGCGGGGACGACAGTTACAGCCGCCTTGCTGGAAGTGGCGTCCGGCTGGCTGGCGTCGGCCGTGGCGACGATGGATGTGGCACCGGGATTGATTCCCGCTACGAGCTCGTGGCCACCAACTGCTCCGAGTGTTGCAACCGTTGGATCGAGCGTCGTCCAGGTGACCGGCCTGGCGAGCGTGTCGCCGAATTCGTCCTTGACCACTGCGGCAACCGTGGCCTGCCAGCCGTTGCCCTGAGTTACGGTGAGAGGGCTCGGCATGATTGTCATGCTCGCGACGGCGGCGGACTGCACGAGCGCGATCGCGATGCCCGAGACGTGGCTACTCGTCCCGACGATCGTATCGGTACCGGGATTGATTCCAGTGACGGCGGCGGCAGGCCACGCCGGTTTGCGTCACGGTAGCCGAGGGTTGGTCACCCTGAAGACGACGGGTGTCTCCGGCACGATCTGACCTACGGAGTTCGTTACCTGGGCGGTGATCGTTTGCGCCGGCGCGCCAACGGTTGTCGCGACGACGCCGGGGGATATCGCGACAGAATTGGGCGGAGGTTGCAACACGATCAGCGAATCGGCCGCGACTTTCCCTTGGGCCGTTACCTGAATGATGCCGGTCCCCGCAGCCACTCCGGTGACGATGGCGATTGTGCCGGACGGTGTGACCGTGGCGATGTTGGGCGTCAGCGATTGCCACGTCACGGTGCGACCAGTGAGCTGATTGCCAGCCGAATCCAGCGCGATTGCGACAATCTCGGTGGTCTGGCCCACGAACAGCGTCTGGTGATTGGGTGTGACGCTGAGTCCCGCCAGGGGAATGAGCGCGACCGTGACGGTTGACTGGCCGCTCACCTGCGGTTGGCCGGGGCCGGCAGGTATAGTCGCAGAGACGTGTGCGGCGCCGACTGCCTTGGCCGTGACCAATCCGGTTTGGTCGACTGACGCGACCGTTGTATTGTCCGACGCCCACGTGACCGGGCGTCCAGTGATCACCGCGCCGCTCGCGCTCTTGGTCGTGTCGGTGAGCTGCACCGTTGCCCCGATGCGTGTGGTGACGGATGAAGGGGCGACCGCCACGCTCGTGACGGGGAGCTGAACTACCGTCACGGTTGCTAGCCCGTTGATCCCATATGCGCTCGCGGCGATTTGCGCAGTGCCCGCGGCAACCCCGGTGGCGAGCCCCGTTTGCGTGATGGTCACAATCGCGGTGTTACTGCTGGCCCAGGAAAGACTCACCCCGGGGACGAGATTGTTGTTGGCGTCGAGCGGGCGAGCGGTGAAGGCCAGACTGGACCCCACGACGAGCGTGTCGTTCACGGGCGAGACGGCAATACTGCGCAGGGTCGCGGCCGGACCGCTCACCGTGCTGTTGCTCGAGGAGCACGCAATTCCAATCACCCCGGCTCCAGCCAAACCAGTAAGGGCAGCGGCGACGGCGATGCGTTGGCGCTTCATAGATGTCCGACGCCCGGGGCGGGAGGGTTACCGATACAGTGCTGACGCGGCTCAGCTTGAGTCACGTACGTACTGCGGCTGCGGGAATGTAGGTCGGAAACATTGTATCGGCGATTGCGGAACAAATGAAGCGGCGAGCCGGTTCGTGTGGTGAAGAGCGCACTGCCATTGCCGGGGCCGCTATGCCGAAAAAGGCGGGGCCCAGACTCATCAAATGGAGCTACCAATGTCTGTCGCACGTGACTCGCTGAGCGCGATCCCGCAGCCATCAAAGAGACTTTCCGGAACCCACGTCGTTGGGTACGCGGCTCAGCGGCCTCGCCGCCGTTGGGCCTTTCCACTTCGAGCGGCGGGCGCCGCGTGGCCCGCACGATGTGCAGGTCGAGATTCTGTATTGCGGCGTGTGCCACTCCGATATCCATCAAGCGCGCGATGAGTGGGGCGGCGCCATTTTCCCAATGGTTCCGGGGCACGAGATCGTTGGGCGGGTGACGGCGGTTGGCGAGCACGTCACGAAATTCCAGAAGGGCGATCTCGCGGCGGTAGGATGCATGGTGGATTCCTGTCGAACGTGCTCGAGCTGCATGGCGGGGCAAGAGCAATACTGCGAGAATGGCACTGTCTGGACGTACAACTCTCGCGACAAGCGCGGGGAAGTGACTTGTGGCGGATATTCGACGACGATAGTAGTTGACGAGGCTTACACGCTGACGCTCTCGCCAAAGCTGGATCTGGCGGCGGCCGCGCCACTTCTATGCGCCGGGATCACGACCTACTCGCCGCTCCGGCATTGGAACGTGGGTGCGCGGACGAAGCTGGGGGTTATCGGGCTTGGGGGGCTTGGGCACATGGCGCTCAAGTTCGGCCACGCCTTCGGCGCGCGCGTTGTGCAGTTCACGACATTGCTTGGCAAGAAGGCAGACGCACTCCGGCTTGGCGCGGCGGAAGTTGTGCTGTCGACTGATCCGATCGCGATGAAGGCGCACACGCGGAGCTTCGATTTCATCCTCGACACGGTATCCGCGCCCCACGATGTGAGCGAGTATCTCTCGCTCCTCAAACGCGACGGCACCTTGACGCTGGTTGGTCTGCCAGAGGCTCCTCTCGCCGTTCCGGCGTTCTCGCTCTTGTCGAGGCGCGCATCGCTGGCCGGGTCGGCTATCGGAGGCATTGCCGAGACGCAAGAGATGCTGGACTACTGCGCGGCCCAGGGCATCGTGTGTGACGTGGAGGTTATCCCGATACAGCAGATCAACGAGGCGTACGAGCGCGTGCTCAGGAACGACGTGAAGTACCGCTTCGTAATCGACGTGGCGTCGCTGAAGCAAGACGCGCAGGCGGACTGAAGCGGAGCAGCCGACCGTTTGGCGCCTTGAGAGGGTGGCGGAGGCGCAGTCCTTGCGGCGTTCTCGGCCCGACCCGAGTGGAGGCCACAAAAATGGCAGGTCAAATGGATAAGGCCACATCGGAATCAGTCCCCGATGTGGTGCTGTTCGAGTGGACTGTCGAAGACGTCTACTGGCAGGACAATTACGCGTCGCGACCGTACGTGACGGCCGATCGCGGCTACGCGTTTTACGAGCCAGCGTATCGGTACGGAGCGGAGTCCGCGGCGCGACTGTATGGCAGCAAATGGGATGAGGTCGAGCCTGCGTTACGGGAAGGTTGGGAAACGCAACGGTCGCCGCGTGCTACCTGGGAGGAAGTGAAAGCCGCGGCTCGCGATGCTTGGGATCGAGTAACCCATTGCGCCGCCGACGCGACGACGCGCGGCCGCGCGCGCCACATGCAAGGCTAACTGGACGGCGTTTTCTCGGAGCCGTACAGCGACCCGGCGCATTTAGGCCACCGTGCGCCGGGTCGTGGCATAAGAAATCACATTACGGAAATGGCATATAATGGCGCGCTGCCACTCGCGCAGCCCGCTCTGACGCGGATCGTCCGCGCCCTTGGGGGACGGCCTTCGGATTTGAAGGGACCGACACGCCAGTTCAGGGGACCACGCGCGTTGCTGTCGAGGTCGGCGTCCGCAATATTGGCCTGACCAGAAAAGGAACCATGTGTCGTCGCCCAAACAACTGTTACCGGGGAGGAGTTTGACATGAATCGAATTAGCAGCCTCGCTCGCGCGTTCATTACTGAGGAAGCTGGCGCGGCGATGGTTGAGTACGCGCTGCTTGCGGTCCTCATTGCGATGGTGGTCGCTATCGCCGCTCTCACGCTCGGACATGCGATCTCGACGCAGTTCAGCAACGTGACGAATTGTGTGAGGAGCCCGAGTAACGCAAACTGCTCGCCTGCGTGACCCGACGTCTTGTATCTCGCCTTGGCGGGATGCCGCTTCGCCCTTGTGCTGGTTGTGACCGGACACCGTTGGGGACGCATTGGGCTGCAGCCCGTTAGCTGGGCGGGGCGCCGACGCGACGCCTCGGCCCCCCTTCCCAACCAGCACCGCCTCGATTAGCTGCGGCGTCTGGCGGATCATCAAGTCAGGGTAACCGCCGCCGGACCACGTCGTCCACGTGCCGGCCGCGGCCGTCCATCGTCGTTCAGTCGTATGCCGCGCCTAGCCAGTCGACCCGCCCTGGCCGTCGACGGACCCGTTCTCGCCGCCACCTCGGCACGCGAGTGGGCCACCGTGGTCGGCTTGCTCGCGGTTTATGAGCTCGCTTCCATCCGCCCCATCTCGACAGCGAACCGGGCGGCAGGCGTGCCACTTCAAGTGGGGGACGTCGCGCTGGCGGCGGCGCTGGACGGCACGCTCTGGCTTGTGCTCCTTCCGATCATTTTTACTGTCCTCGATCGGACGCCGTACGGACGAGGCTGGTGGCTAGCACGCCTGCTCACTCGGCTGACGTTTTCGATTGCGGCGATGGCTGCCCAGGCCGCCGCGTTTTGTCTCATCCTCGTCTGGACGGGTCGCTGGTCGGACCTTGGCGTGTTCGCGCGCACGTCGCCATTGCTGGGATTTACCTATCAGTTCGAGACGAACGTCCCGCCGTTCCTTCTGATCGTGCTCGGGTACGTGGTGCTTCAGCGTATACATCAGGCCCGTCGAGAGCGCGAATACGCGGGTAGGCTCCAGGTTTCGCTCGCAGAAGCGCGCCTGCACGCGCTCGCGGCCGAGCTGCACCCGCACTTTCTGTTCAATTCGCTGAACGCGATCGCGGCGCTCGTGCGGGACGAGCCCGATCGGGCGGAGGCGATGCTCGTCAAGCTGAGCGACTTGCTGCGAGCCACGCTCGGCGCAGGTCAGCCCGCGGAGGTCACGCTCGGCGCGGAGCTCGAGCGGCTCGCGATGTATCTCGACGTGCAGCGCATGCGATTTGGGGCCCGCCTCGCCATTTACGAGTCGATCGATCCGGCCGCACTGCCAGCCGCCGTTCCGACGCTCGTGCTTCAGCCATTGGTCGAGAACGCAATCACGCATGGAATCGCCCCCCGCCGCGGCAGAGGCGTGCTCGAGATCGTCGCGCGGCGTGTTGGGGATCGTCTCTGCCTCACGGTCCGTGATGACGGCGTGGGTATTCCAAGCGCGGGCGCCCGTCGCGATCGCGTGGGCCTCAGCAACACCCGCGCGCGCCTAGATGCGATGTACGCCGGGGATTATCGGCTCGACCTCGAGGCTCTGGCCGGCCGCGGCACGCTGGTGACGATTACGGTGCCGTTCCAGGCGGTATCCGAGACGCCGTCAGCCGAGCCGACGCAGGCTGACCACGTTGTCGCGGGGCTGCGCGGCTGACCGTGCGCGCTGTATTGGTGGACGATGAGCCGCTCGCGCTCCGCCGACTTCGCACGATGCTGCGGGACCATTCGGACGTCGAGGTAGTCGCCGAGTGTGAGGACGCGACGGTGGCACTGGACGCCATCGTTCGTGAAAGACCCGACGTAGTTTTTCTCGACGTGCAAATGCCGGAAGCCGACGGCTTCCAGCTGCTAGAGGCGTTGCGGGTGAACCCACAGCCGTTCGTGGTGTTCGTCACCGCGCACGCCCAGCACGCTGTTCGGGCGTTCGACTCCAACGCCGTTGACTACCTGCTGAAGCCCTTCGATCGTGAGCGGCTGGGACGCTCGCTCGATCGCGTTCGGGCTGCGCGCGCCGCCGCCAGTGGTGGAGCGCTGAGCACCGAGGTTCGCGAGCTGGTGCGGACGCTCCGCGGAGGAGTCTCATATCTCACGCGCCTGAGTGTCACGGTGGGGCGGCGCACACTCTTTGTGAAGGCGGAAGACATCGACTGGATCCGGGCCGATCGCAATTACCTGGAGCTTCACGTCGGGCGGCAGCAGTATCTGCTTCGATCCAGCATCGGGGCGCTGGAGCAGCAACTCGATCCCGGGCGGTTCACGCGCATCCATCGGTCGTTCATCGTGAACCTGGACCGCGTGCGCGAGCTGCGCATGGTCGCGCCGGGCGAGCACCAGGTCTGTCTTGCCGACGGCACCGAGCTGCCCGTGAGCGCGTCGTATCGCGACCGGCTACGCCGATTCTGACGCGAGGCGGTTGACCGAGGACACGTAGCCCGGGTACGGGCGCGTCTCGCTCGCGGTGGGTCGTGCGGCGCTGGCCCTGCTGGGGCGCCAGCCCTATGTTGCCCTGGTCTGCTCATGAGGAGGCAGCCGGTGGAGTCGGCGGGGCTGCAAGCGCGACTGCAGTCGGCCCTCGGCGCGAGCTACAAGCTCGAGCGAGAGCTCGGGCGCGGGGGCATGGCGACGGTCTACCTCGCCGACGACCTCAAGCACCACCGTCAGGTGGCGATCAAGGTGCTGCGGGCCGAGCTGTCGTCGCTACTCGGGCCCGATCGGTTCCTGCGCGAGGTCGAGATCGCCGCGAAGCTGAGCCATCCCCACATCCTGCCGCTGTACGACTCCGGCGACGCGGACGGCTCCCTCTTCTACGTCATGCCCTATATCAAGGGCGAATCGCTGCGAGCAAAGCTCCACGCGCGAGCGGGAGCTGCCAGTTAACGAGGCACTCGCGATCACCCGCCAGGTCGCCGCCGCACTGGGCCACGCGCATGCCCGTCGCGTGATCCACCGGGACGTGAAGCCGGAGAACATCCTGCTGCACGAAGGCGAGGCGATGGTGACGGACTTCGGGATCGCGCTGGCGGCGACCGCCGACGGCGGAAGAGCGGCTGACGGAGACGGGACTCGTGATCGGGACGCCGGAGTACATGAGTCCCGAGCAGGCAATGAGCGAGCGGGTACTCGACGCGCGGAGCGACGTGTACAGTCTCGCTTGCGTGCTGTACGAGATGCTCGCCGGGGAGCCGCCGTACACGGCGCGAACCGCGCTCGCTCCTCGCGAAGCAGCTCGTCGACCCCGTGCCCGGCGTGCGGCGACTGCGGCCCGCGGTGCCGGCGGCGTTGAGCAGGCGCTCAAGACCGCGCTGGCCAAGGTCCCGCCGACCGGTTCGCCTCGGCACGCGTTCGTGGAGGCGCTGACCGCGCCCGATCCCGCGCGCGCACCGGCGGTCGCGGTGCTGCCGTTCCTGAGCCTGAGCGCGGACCCGGAGAACGAGTACTTCGCGGATGGGATCACGGAAGACGTGATCGCGCACCTGTCGAAGATCCATTCCCTCAAGGTGATCTCGCGCTCGTCGGTGATGCCGTTCAAGACGCGGGTGCAAGGGCTCAAGGAGATCGCGGCGATCCTGGGCGCCAGCACCGTGCTCGAGGGGAGCGTGCGCAACGCGGGAGACCGAGTGCGGATCGTGGCGCAGCTGATCGACGCCGAGACGGACCGGCATCTGTGGGCGGAGACGTATGACCGGGAGCTGACCGACATCTTCGCGATCCAGACCGACGTCGCGTTGCACATCGCGGCCGCACTCAAGGCCGAGCTGTCGGTCGACGAGCAGACGCGGATCCGGAAGGAGCACACGCGGGACCTCAAGGCGTACCAGCTCTATGTGCAGGGCCGACACTGGCTCGTGAAGTACACCGCGCCGGCAATGAAGCGGGCCATCGTGTACTTCGAGCGCGCGATCGCGGGGGACCCGGACGTATGCGCTCGCGTACGCCAGCGTGGCGATGGTGTACGCCGAGATGGGGGAGGGCGGCGCAGCTGGCGCCGGACGTACGCCCGTCGCGCGGCCAAGGCGGCGGGAGCGAACGCGCTCACGCTCGACCCGACGCTGGGTGAGGCGCACTGCGCGATGGCGTACCTCGACATGTCCGCATTTCGACTGGACGAGCGCCGAGCGCGAGTTTCAGCGTGCGCTCGAACTGAGCCCGGGCAGCGCGGACACCTACGACTTGTACGGGCGGCATGTGCGCCGCGCTCGAGCGGTACGACGAGGCGATCGCGATGCAGCAGCGGGCGCAGGAGCTCGACCCGCTGGCTCATCGGCTGGATGTCTCACCACGCACCTGCGGGCGGGGCGGTACGCCGAGGCTGCGCGTGGGGGCGGCACGCGCAGTGGAGTTGATCCCGATCATGATCGCGGGCACGCGACGCTCGGGTGGGCGCACCTCAAGAAGGGGAAGGTGGAGTGAAGGACTCGCCGAGCTGGAGCGGGCCGTCTCGCTCTCTCCCGGCAATACGCAGTGGCTCGCGCAGCTCGCACAGGCGTATGCGCTGGCGGGCACGGCGACAAGGCACGCGAGCGTATTGCGACAGCTCGAAGACAGGGCGCGACGCACATACGTCTCGCCCTACCATTTCGCCTTCGTGTACACGGGGCTTGGCGAGCACGAGCGCGCGCTCGATTTGCTCGAGCAGGCGTTCGAAGAGCGCTCCGGTGCGGTGTACGGGATCAACGGGTCGTTCCTGCTCGCGCCGCTGCGCTCGCACCCCAGATTCAGGGCACTTCTCAAGAAGATGAATCTGGCCTGAGCAGACCTCCGTGTGGCGCTCCGGCTGTCTCCTTGATTGACATCGGTAACCCTGCCGCCGTACGTTGGCGGCTTCGCAGGAAATCCAACAACCCAAGGAGAGCAACATGCGAGTGCGGCTAGCGCTTTATGGGGTGGTCTCGTGCGTTTGCCTTGCCCGAATCCTACCCGCCCAAGACGCGGCCAAAGTTGACCCTAAGCACTACACGGTGGTGACGGAAAACGACCAGGTACGCGTTGTGAAGGTGCACTACGGACCGCACGAGAAGTCGGTAATGCACAGCCATCCAGCGTCGGTTGTGGTACCTCTCACCGACGGCAAGGTAGAGTTCACCTACCCCGACGGGAAAAAGGAAGCCTACACCATGAAGGCTGGCGCTGCGCAGTACACCCCGGCCACCACCCACTTGCCGGAGAACACCAGCGACGCCGGGATGGACCTGATTCTAGTCGAGCTGAAAGGCGCGCCGGCCAAGTCAGCGAAAGGACAGTAGTTACCGGGTTCCTAGGCGGCGCTCGAGCGCGCCCGAAGTTCATGATCCGGCAACATTCGCGAGCTGGGTGACCTGGCGACTCAGATCCGTCAGCGCTAGCGGCGGTCGAACAGGAACTCGATTGGGGTGAGTCGGCGGGCCGGCCGTACGCGTTCGGCTACGACTTGCCCCTGGGTCCTGCACACTCTGTAAGCCCGTGCCTGCTTCTTGGAATTGAGGACTCTGAACTTGTCGTCAATGAACTCGATGGCGCAGTTGTTCTCGAGGGCGATGCCAATACCGCCGCCGCGGATCATTTCTCGGAAGTTTTTTCTCCGGGCACTCCCCGGGTTCTGCTGTTGTAGTGGGGGCAGAGGATCCCGCTTACGAGGCCGAGGCCCTTCGCCTTGATGTACTTCCAATTGTGGCGCTGGTAGAAGGACATCGAATCGGAATGTCCTGCATCGAACCAGCAGATCGATCCGGCGCTGATACCAGAGAGCACTATTCCGCGCTGGTAGGCCAATTTCAAAAGCCGATCGACGCGAAGTCGCCGCCAGACGCACCATCATCTGGAGCGTATTCCCGCCACCCACATAAATAATGTCAGCTCTTAGGATCTTCTCTCGAACCTGCTCCCGCGACGGACGTTCCTGATCGGGTTCAGACGTCCGTCCTACACTTAAGGACCCCGCCAAAGTAGCGCACGACGTGCTTCCAATACCTTTCGGAGTCCGAGCTCGCCGTGGGAATGAAGAGCAGCCGTGGATGCCTCTTCCTCGACAGACGGACGATCTCCCGATCGATCGCGGCGGTACCCCGTGTTCGTATATCACCGCCACCGATCGCGACTATGACCTTACGCACCGAAGTCTCAGGTTCAAGCAGGACCGCGCCGTCGTACGCAATACGCTATTGGCCGGTTGGGTCGCAGCGCTAAGGGCGATCATCTGACACGCGGGTTTTCAATCCTTGAGGGAGTTTCCCCTCAGTATCTCCCTGGGGTTGTTTCACTCTCAAGAGCCGATACCCATACAGCCCGAGTCTTCCCAGGTCACCGCCGGGTAGCTGCATCCCGTCACAAGACCGTCGCGCTGGCGTCAGCGACTTACTTCTGACTCGATGATCCGGGGGATGCCGGCAGAAAAGAAGCGACCCTAGAGCGAAGCTCCGGACGTTGATAATGGGTGCAGGAGCTGGCAAAACTCGCTGCCTTTGTTCTCCGTGCACGACAAAGGGCCGCCGTGGGAGTGACACGTCACTGGTACAACTCGCCAATTGCCGCCTACGCGCACGGTCGGTATTTCACGGACGCGAACCCCATCGCAATTGAACTACCTGGGGGACCGCTGCAGGGAACGTGGCCACACTATCAATGACGGGCGAGTGACAGGCGCTCAGTTTAGTATTGGTCAACAGCCTCGGTCGCCCGCTCTTCCGATTCCTAGTGAGCCGTACGCACGGCGATTCGCCTTCCACCGACCTCCGTGATCTTCGACGAGACCGTAAAGGAATTACTCAATACGCGTCTTGGTGCGCTGGAGCGGTCTTTTCAATGCCGACGTCGTCTTCTACTACGGGCCGATCCAGCCAGGTTTCGCGCGCACATTTCGGGACTTTATCGAGAAGTTGCGCGAGCGACAATCCTCACAATCACCTCGTCGTCCTGCTCAACACGCCAGGCGGAAGCGCTGAGGCTGTCGAGAAGTTCGTGGAGATCATCCGGTTTCATTACCGCAATGTCAACTTCGTGGTGCCAGACTATGCAATGTCGGCGGGAACGATTCTCTGCATGTCGGGAGACCGAATCTTCATGGATTACTCGTCCTCGCTTGGACCCATCGATCCGCAGGTGTACAACGGCAAGGAATGGGTGCCGGCCCTTGGCTACCTGGACAAAGTAGAGGTCATGGAGGAGATAGCTAAATCGTTAGGCGATAATCACTTCTGGCACTCGCATGGCCGCATGATAAGCGGCAAAACCTTGCAGAGTGTGGTTCGTCTTGAGATTGACGACTACTCCTCTAACGTTGAACTTCGCGGCATGATTCGGGCGTATAACGACCTCCTGACGGAGTTCATTGCACAGCGTAGCTTTCAGGTGTTCATGCACAGCCGCAACTACTTCTGACGCGGAGCGCGGTGAGTATCACCCGGATCGAGGTCCGGCGGGTCACAAACGACGACGCGAGCGTGTTTGCGCGAAAGCCGGGGTTTCTTGCCTTGCAAGCGTTTTATTTGCGCATGAGAGAAGCTGGTCTTCTACTCCAACGAGAATACGAATTGCCACCGCTCGATACGATTGGGCGCGTCAGTGACATTAAATCGAGCGTGACCCAGCGATAGTAAACGGCTACAGGGAAAGACGACGAGCTAACAGGGGAGGCAGGGTACTGCCTCCCTTTCTGTTCGCTGATTCCAATGAATGGCGAGGATCGACAGCATTGTGAGTTGCAGAAGTGGGCAATCACTTGGTGCATGCCACTCTTGCCAACGCGATACAACTCCAAGCGTTCCAACTATGGCCAAGGGCAGAATCGAACTGCCGACACGCGGATTTTTCAGTCCGGCCAAGCGAGTCGTCAACGGCGTGATTGAGATTGCCCACCTACGCGGTACTTCGTTCTAGGTCCAACGTGTTACGTGGCTCGCCTCTTTCACTCTCTTCTGCGCTCGGCATTCTTAGTATGCGTCGTAGCTCGCACTTTTCGGTCTCATTTGGCTCGGTGCTAGTTGGAGTCCCTATACACGGCGACATCGTTGTCTGCCGTTGAGCCCACTCAAATTGCATTTCGGTAGAAGCAAGTCGAATTGCGTGATTCTTCTGGCGTCGGTGTCGGAGGAAGAAGCCAAACAGAAGTTTCCGGCGGCTGGAAGGCGCCCCGGCCGTATCTGCGGATCGTTCCCCAGCCGAGGTAGGTATCTTGCCGGTGAGGGAGCCCGCAGTGGCAGAACGACTGAACGATGAAGTCTGGACTACGGGAGACCTGCTCGAACGGCTGGAACGTCGCGACAAGTTCTTCGTCCTTGATGTGCGCAATCGCGATGAGTTCGAGAGGTTTCGACTCGAAGGCCGCAGCCCCGTGCCCGCTGTCAACGTTCCCTATTTCGAGATGCTCGAACTGGGCGGCAAAGACGAGATGGTGGACTCGGTCGTCGCTTACGTCGAGCAGCGACCTTGCGGACCAGCTTCCCTCTGATCTGCCGATCCTTGCGGTGTGCGCCAAGGGCGACACTTCGGAGTTCGTCGCGCAAGGGCTGCGCCGCCTGGGCTACGCCAGCGCCAACCTCAAGGGTGGAATGAAAGCCTGGGGTGAGCACTATGCGACCCGCGCCGTGGTCGAAAGTCCCGATCTGGCCATCTACCAGGTGAGCCGGCCCGCGCGCGGGTGCCTGAGCTACATGGTGGCAAGCGCGGGGAAGGCGATCGTGATCGATCCTCTCCGCCACCTCCATCCTTACCTGGACTTGGCTCGCGGCAAGGGCCTCACCATCGAAAGCGGTGATCGACACCCACGGCCACGCGGACCACATCAGCGGCGGGCCGGCTCTCGCCGCCCAGACCGGTGCTTCCTACTACCTGCATCCGTACGACGCCATCCATCCCATCGACGTGCTGCCCGCGACGATTCCCTACGAGTTCATTCGCGACGGCCAGATGTTCCCGGTCGGACGGCACGAACTCAAGGCGCTCCACATCCCCGGTCACACGCTCGGCCTGGTGGCCTTTCGGCTCGACGACCGGTATCTCTTCACGGGCGACAGCATTTTCATCCGGTCCATTGCGCGGCCGGACCTCGGCGGGAAGGCCGAGACCTGGGCGCCCCTGCACGGCCGGTCGCTGCGGAGGCTTCTCGACCTCCCGGGAGGGATCACTGTGCTGCCTGGACACTTCAGCAGCCTTGATGAGGCGGACGAGATGGGACGCTTCGCCGCGTCGCTCGACGATCTGAAGAAGCGGAACGACGGGCTTGTCGTGCTCCAGCGGGAGAGTGAGGAAGGATTCGTTCGCTACCTGATCGAGAGCCTTCCCAGGTTCATCCCCGAGTACGTGGACATCAAGCGCGTCAATGCGGGATTGTTGGCGCCCGCGGAGGAAGACGCCGCAACGCTGGAGTTGGGCAAGAACGTGTGTGCGCTTTCGCAGGCATACGTAGCTTCCGGTGGAGGAACGACAATGAGTCAGGTCTTCGACAAGCTGCTCGATGCGCGCGGCCTCAACTGCCCGATGCCTCTGGTCAACGCCCGGAAGGAGATCGGAAAGCTCGAGCCCGGCCAGGTGCTCAAGGTGATGGCCACGGACCGGGGCTCGGTCGCGGACTTTCAGGGCTGGGCCAAGATCGCGAAGAATGTGGAGCTGGTCGGCCAGGAGACGGAGTCCGCGGACGGCGCGAACGTGTACGTTCACTACGTGAAGCGGACGGCTTGAGGAGGCAGGAGTATGGAGAGCAGCATGCCGAGACGAAAGCTCGGCGTCGACCCCTCCCAGATGCAGGCGCTCGAAGAGAAGGTCCGGGACCTCGAGAAGCGGCTCGCGAGATGTCGAGGAACGGGTGCCGGAAGACCGGGTCTCGCTCGTCGTTTTCTCAGGCGATCTGGACCGCGTTCTGGCGGCCTTCGTTATCGCCACGGGCGCCGCAGCCATGGGCCAGCAGGTGAGCATGTTCTTCACCTTCTGGGGGCTGAGCGTCCTCAAGAAGGGCAGCCAGCTTTCCGGGAAGACCCTCTTTCAAAAAATGATGGCCCTCATGTCTCCGGGATCGAGCAAGAGCCTCCCTGTCTCGAAGATGAATTACTTCGGCGTGGGCGCGAAGATGCTGCGGTCCATGATGAAGGAGAAGAACGTCAGCTCGCTCGAGGAGATGATCTCCCTCGCGCGGGAACTGGGCGTGCGAATGATCGCCTGCGAGATGTCCCGGGACGTGATGGGGATCAAGGAGTCCGAACTCGTCGCCGGCCTGGAGTGCGGCGGCGTCGCCAGCTTCCTTGCCGATTCGTTGAAGTCACGGACGAGCCTTTTCATCTGATTGGCGTGAAGAGGCGGAACGGGCGGCCCGGCGGCCTTCCGAGGCTTTGCAGTACTATATCGTCCCAGGAGCCTTTTCCGTCCTGCCCTCAGTCGGTAGCTGTTCACCAGCACTGACCGTTGCCCGGCAACTATACCGTTAATTGGGGGCAATTCCTTTCCGCTCTGTCGCCGGCTCGGTTATCGTTGTACGCGCAAAGGGGTAGTGAATCGCGCTTGTGACAGCCTGACGTCGTTCTGGGTGCCAGAAAAGAAGCATTCCCCGCCACTCAAGAAGAAGGAGGAGGTTATATGCTTCGAAGGCTCGCTTCCCTTGTCGCCTTGAGCGTGGTGTTTGCTGATGGCTGGCGTCTGGTTCGGGTACACAGCGAAACCTGCGACCGCGAAGCAGCACGAAGTCGGTACTCCGGCCGATGGCTACACCGTGCATGTCACCGCGCCGCATTTGGTGAACGGCCACGTTATGGGCCCCTACCATCACGACTGCAAAGCATCGCACCCGATCCGTACATTGTGTGCCAGATTTACGACAGTACTGACCCGAACGCCCGGATGACCCAGATCGAGTTCATTGTCGCCAAGAAGCTTACACGGCCAGCGATTGATCGCGAGTCGTGGAACCGCCTCTGGCACGACCATGCTGTGGAAATCGCCAGCGGGCGCGTGAAAGTGCTCGATCTGCCGCCGGACAAGGCCAAGGAGGTCGCCACCCTGTCGCGACCACCGACGGGATCGATCTACAACATTGAGTATGACGGAAATCTCCCGACCGGCAAAGTCACTATGGCGCAGGCCGTCGGGCACAAGCCGCTCACCGCAGCAGAGTTCGAGCAAAGCCGAAAGGAGATGCCAGCAGCGCCTGGGACGCGGTAGGCTGGACATTGGTGGGCAGGCGGCGGGCCACCATGTTGCTCAACGAGCCACCGAGCAAATACCGCGAGCGTTGCCCGATACAGATCGCGTCGCGCCCCTGACCCGCGGGCGGCTGTCAGTGGACGAGGGCAAAAAACGTTGACAGACCTGAAGCAGCCGTTCGTCAGAAGGTGGTAGAGGAGCTAAGGCGCCTCGGCTGGAAGGAGACGCGGCTCAACGCACCTGTGGGCCGCCCGTCCGGTCGTCGGGCACGAAGCGATCACGCGCTGGCATCCGCACGAGCGGCAGCGTCCGTGCCGTTGAGCACCGCGGTCGGCGCCACAATGTCGTTCCGGGCAAGGATGAATGCGGCGAGGGCGTACATCTCGTGCGGGCTGAGCGACCCAGGCGAGCGAACGGCATCGCTCGATGGATGTAGTCGTAGAGCGTCGTCGCGTAGGGCCAGTAGTTGCCGACCGTGGGGACAGCGGTCGTGTCGGTCGCGAACGGGAATGCGTCGTCCGGGCATGCGTCCCACGAGTGTGGGAAAGGCGCCACGGCGCCATGCACGCCGTCAGCGCCATGGCACGCGGCGCATTGTGCGGTGTAGATCGCGGCGCCTTCGATCGCCGTCCCGCTGTCGGGCGGTAGTCCCCGGCCGTCGGCGCGGACGTCGGTGTCCCACACTCGTGATCTCATCGGCGGTCGCGAGCCGCCCGAGCGCGAATCGTGCGGGGCGGGTCCGGCGGACTGTCGCGCCGGCGATGCCTGACGGCACGCGACGCCGACAACGAGCGCGAGCATGAGCGCGGATGCCAGACCGCTGCCGCGGCCACAGCGCCGGGACCGTGCCCCTAGACGCGGGCGGCAAAAGTGACACGTCCGCCTTCGTCGACGTCCCAGCCGCGGATGTTGTTGAGATGGTAGTTCGTCCCGGGCCCGCGCACGGCTCGCAGCGTGGCCAGAGTGGGTTGGACGTATCCCGTCTCGTCGGTGGCTCGGCTCATGAGCGTGGCTGCGTTGCGCCGCCCCACTGCCACAGGTAGCGGAACCGGGTATGCGCCATCGGGAGCACGGGAGCTTGCAGGCTAGCAGACGACCACGTCGCACCGCCATCGGTACTGACGTCGACCGCCGCGATCCGCCCGCGTCCCGACCAGGCGATGCCACGGATCTCCCACCAGCCGCGATCGGGTAGCACGGTCGGGTAGGCGGGGAACGTGATGATCGACTTGGCGTCCATCACGAAGCTGAACTGGCGAGCCTCCTCGCCGCGCAGCGCATCCGTGTAACGGCGCCGTCTCCTCACGCGTCATGAACGGCTCGTCGCCCACCTTGATGCGGCGCAGCCATTTGATGTTCGTGTTCCCCTCCCAACCCGGGAGCAGAAGCCGCACGGGGAAGCCCTGCTCGGGGCGGAGCGGCTCCCCGTTCTGCACGTACGCAACGAGCGCGTCATCGAGCCCCTTCGCGAGCGGAATGCTTCGCGTCATGACCGCCGCGTCGCCACCCTCGGCCAACAGCCACCGAGCGCCGGGCCGTACTCCGGCTTCGGCCAGCAACGTGGCGAGCGGCACGCCCGTCCATTCGCTCGTGCTGGTGAGGCCGTCGATCTCCTGCGGTGTGGTCTGCGGCGACATCGCTCGATAGCCTCTCCGCCCATTACCCGAACACTCGAGAAAACAAATGCACGAGCGGGCTGGAAAGCGCCGAAGATCGGCCAACGTGAAGATGAGCGGGCGATCCACGAGACCGTGAATGAGGAGCCGAAAGCGGTCCGGGTCGATCGCCGGGACGCCGGCGTGGTGGCGCTCGAAGTGCAGGTCGGACGGTGTGATGATCCCGTCGCAGATCCTGGAGCGGCGTGAGCGACTCGCCGACGACCTCGCCGACGGGCGTTCGCGCGAGATGGACGGATGGTGCACGCGTGCCGACGGCCGTCGTCCCATGCCCCGGCACTCGTGTTGGGTCCGGAGCGGGGGATGAGCCGGCCAGAGCCGACGACTCTTGCGCGGCGCGAACCGGCGTCTGGGCCGGCAGTGCGCGACAGAGCGCGGCCGTCGCCGTCCCTATTGCACCGACGAGGAGCGTCCGGCGAGTCACGGCGCCGTCCCGATCAGTATCGGTCATCGCCTTGCGGCCGTCGTCATTCATGGGACACAGACCAGCGCATCACACGGCGCGACTCGGGAGCATCCGGCTACAATGGACTGTGCGCGAAGATCGCCGTGCCACCCATCGCACGCAAGGTCGGCGCATCACGGTCGGCGCGCCCCGCGAAGCTCGACTTCGATCTCATGCTGGCTGCGGTTATGCTTGGGAAACTACCGGCAGTTGCGCGGCATCCCAGGCGGCGAGGCCGCCGGCCATCTCGATCAGATGCGTGATCCCATGTTGATGCAGGATGCTGGCGGCGATCGAAGAGCGGTAGCCGCCCGCGCAGTGGACGGCGATGCGGCGGTCGCGGGGGATTTCGGCGATGCGCTCCTGCAAATGGTTCAGCGGAATATTCACGCTGCCGTCAATGTGTTTGGCCGCCCACTCGCGCGGATTTCTGATATCCAGCACCAGCGGCGGATCCGCGCTCGCCAGTTCCTCCGCCACCATCGGGGCGCTGATGCGCTCGGTCGGCCAGACCAGGTCCGGCCGTTCGGCAAGCGCTTCCATGCCTCCGTGCAGGTATCCTTTGACGTGATCGAAACCGATACGGCCCAGCCGTAAGGCGGCTTCCTGTTCGCGTCCCGGCTCGGCAATGATCACGATCGGCTTGGCGCGATCGAGCACCGTGCCGGCCCAGGTGGCGTATTGCCCGCCGAGTCCGATGTTGATGCTGCCGGCGAGGTGACCCTTGGCATACTCGGCGGCATCGCGCACGTCGAGGATCTGAGCGCCCGCGTCTCCCATCCGAAGGACCTCGTCGAGATCGATGGGATGGAGAACCTGTTCCAGATTCTTGTCCAGCGTGGCGCGCTCGCGAGTATTGAGGATGGCATCGTAGGTGAAGTACGCCGGAGCGTCGGGCTGGTCGGCCGTGACCAGGCGAATGAACTCCTCCTTCGACATGGGCTGCAGGGCGTAATTCAAACGCCGCTGATCTCCAAGCGAAGAGACCGTATCGGAGGAAAGCTGCTTCCCGCAGAGCGAGCCGGCGCCATGGGCCGGATAGACCAGCGTCTCGTCGGGCAGCGGCAAGAGCTGGTTGTGCAGCGAGTCGTAGAGATGGGCGCCGAGGTCGTTGGCGGTCCACCCGAGCGAAGCCCGCAGGTCGGGGCGGCCGACGTCGCCGATGAACAGCGTGTCTCCGGTGAGGACGGCGTAGGGTTTTGCCGGAGTCCTTCTGGAGATCGAAGACCAGGATCGAGATGGACTCGATGGTGTGGCCCGGGGTTTCGAGGACCTGCAGGCGCAGTCCCGGGAAGTCGAGCGTGTCGCCGTCCTCCATCGGCACGAAGGCGTATTCCGCCTGGGCGCGGGAGCCGAGATGGATGGTCGCGCCGCAACGGTCGCGCAGTTCCAGATGGCCGGCGATGAAGTCGGCGTGGAAGTGGGTGAGGAAGACGTGGCGGATCTGGAGGCCAAATTTCTCGGCGTCGGCCAGGTACTGCTGGATGTCGCGTTGCGGGTCGACGATGATGGCGGTCGAACTGGCCTCGTCTCCGAGCAGATAGGAGGCGTGGGCCAGGCAGCCCAGGTAGTACTGTTTCAGAATCATGGAAATCTTTTCAGCAAGTAACTTCCGGTTAACCGACTATTCGTCCACTATCCAGCATGAGCCTATTATCGGAAATCCGCGCGGCTACCGGCGATTGGAAGTTACTTGGGTTCGGCGACGACACGGAGGTAGGGCTTCAGCGTCTTCCAGCCGCCCGGGGAACATTTCTGGGCCTCCTCGTTGGATATCGCCGGTGGGATGATAACGTCGTCACCCTGTTCCAGTTCACCGGCGTGGCCACCTTGTGATTGGCAGTGAGCTGCAGGGAATCGAGCACGCGCAGCACTTCGTCGAAGTTGCGGCCGGTGTTCATGGGGTAAATCAGCATCAGCTTGATCGACGATGCCGACGCCGCGTTCGGCGCCCTCGAGGAGGCGCGGATGACGCGCGGTGTATCGAGCCCTTGACCGATACACACACGAGCTAGGTGGAGCTTGCGGGCAGTAGCTCAAGAGAGGCGGCATACCAAACTCTATGACAGCTACATTCGGACCATCACGGCATTCGCCGCACTGCGGGTCGGGGTTGGGATCCTGTTCCTCACGTTCGGCGAATACAAGGTCTTTGACACCGCGTTCACGCTCGGCGGCGGTTTCCAGGTCTGGATCAATCGATTTGTCAGTGACGGCGCTGCTTACCCGTTCATGGTGCCGGTGCTGCGACACTTTGTCCTCGCGCATGCGACGACGATCGCATTTCTGGTCGCCTACGGCGAGCTAGCCATCGGGCGCGGCGCTCTGCCTCGGCGTGATGACCCGGGTCGCGAGCGGCTGTGGTTTGGTCTACATGTTAGTGCTGCTTTTTTCCTCGAACTACCCGGGAGAGCACGCGCAGCCTTGGCAGTACCTCGGCGCTTCGCTCGACCACATTGTGCTGGCGATGTGCTTCGCGGCATTCGTGCTCGGCGATCCCGACCAAGCGCTCTCGGTGCGCACGTATCTTCGGCACCGACGCGGAGCGCCGCCGCGCGGCGCGATTACGTAGAGCACCAGTCGGCGGAGCTCAACCGGCTCCTTGAACTGTCAGCGAAGAGCGGATTACCTCCGGAATCGGAGATCGACACCAGGAGCGTGACCGACGAGCCAAGGGCACGACTAATACCGGAACACCACAGCGGCCGACACTAGGATTGGCGAGTTTTTCGGACCTTTTAACTAGACCCGCACCCGCAGCTGGTGTCCCCGTGCTTTCGGCAAGGCGTCGTAATTCAGCGCGTTACAACAATGGCCAGGGGCAGAATCGAACTGCCGACACGCGGATTTTCAGTCCGCTGCTCTACCAACTGAGCTACCTCGGCCGCTATCGGGCCAAAGGTTGCGAACCTAGCGGGCTACGCCGTCCTCAAGGCAGGAAGTAGGCGCGCGATGTGAGCGCGGCTCGATATCAATAGGTGAACGCGTATACGCGCCCGTCGGCCGCGATGTAGAGGCGGTTGTTGGCGGCGAGAATCGTCCCGAAATGGCGGAGCCCGCGCATCGCGTCGGACGGGCCGCCACCCGTGAACAGCTCGTCGCCCGTATCGCCGCGAAAACCGTGCAGCCGATTGTCGCCTTCCGCGCCCGCGATCCACACGATCGGGTCGGAGCGGTCATCGCTCGTCGTAACGATCGGCGCTCCAGCACCATCCAGCAATGCGCACCATACGGTGCGGATCTTCGGCGGCGCTCCCGCGGTGATGCCTATCGCTACCACACCCTCCCCCGGCTTTGCGGCCGGACACGCCGAGCCTATCCCGTGAAAAGCGACGATACTTCCGTCGCTCGTGGGCCACGCTGCGGCCGATGCGAAGATCTGTCCGTCGTTCACCAGCTGCGATGCCAGCTGGCCGCCGATTCCACCCAGCGTCGTGCGATCGGCAAGGTACGCTTTGCCGTCCTTGCCTAGCGCCAGAATCACCGACGACGGTCCAGCACCGCCAGGTAGGTCGAGTGGCATCGGCGCGACTCCGCCCAGGTCTGCGTCGCGGCCGTCAAGCCTCTGCCAGTCAGAAGGAGCGAAGAAGTCTCGAGGCTGCGGGCTGGTCGTGAGCGTGGGACTCAGGCGAATGATCGCCTCGCCACCGCCCCACGTCGTCGCGCCCATCGTATTCCCCGTCGCCACAAAGAGCGATTGACCATCTGAAACGACACCGCCCTGCGCCCAAATTCCGCCTGCGCGCGCCTGCGTGCTCCACGAGTGAACCTTCGTTGGATCGTGCAGATCCACGGCCACGACCCATCCGTGATATTGGCCGCAATCGCCCCAATGACCGCCGTAGGGCACGTACACCATTCCGCCCTGAACGAGAAGCCCACCGCGCTCGCTCTGGTCTTTGGAAATGAAACTCGATCCATTGGAGCGAAGCGCGTCTGCTACGTTGACGGGCCAGCCCGGCAAAACCGACCCGTCGCGGAGCGAGAGGCCATAGATGAGATGCTGCGGGCCGAATGAGCCCGAGCCCATCGCTGACCGCATCGAGATAGACCGCTTGCGACGCCGCGTCGATCGCGGGCGTCCCGGTGATACCGAGCGGGTCGATGTTCCCGCACGACAGCGCACCGCGCGGCGCCGGCGGTCCCAGCGATCGCTTCCACACCTCGGCGCCCGTCTCGGCGTTCAAAGCGTATACGACGTTGTCCTCGGTCGCGACTATCAGCAGGCCGAAGGCCGAGCCCGAGGGACGCCAGTATAGCGGCTGCGCATACACATGCCCCACAATCTGGGTGTGGAAGTTGGCGTCGATGTGCACATGCCGCGCGCGCTCCCAAGTGAGCCCCGGCGCCACATAGTGGCCGCTCCGATCGGCGTCGCCGTGGTACGTAGTAACCGACGGCGCCTGGGCGGCCGCCAACGAAGGAAGCGGCGACCACAGGACCTCGACGAGCAGCGAAGCCGCTAGCAGATCACGAATCATGGTTGACGTTCATTGGATGCCGTTCCTCCGTGGCGTTCTCTCGGGCGACGTTCATCGGATGATCGAAGCCGTGCAGCAGATGCGCCAGGATCGGAGATGCACGCGGCGTGCCCCAGTATGGCGTCTTGTTGATGTCGATCGGCACAACGTTGCCCGACGCGTCCATGACACAATCCGCGCCGCAAAGTTCCACCTTGAGGCTCTCGGCTAACCGCCGCGTGACCGTCAGCGCGCGGGTCGCGCTTTCGCTCGACGAGCCCAGCGCATTGTGGCCATTCGCGGCAGTCCAGTAGTAATAATTCTCGCGCGCTCGGATCGGCATTGAGAGCTTCTTGATTTGCCGATCGGTCCAGGCCGCCGACACGACAGCCGCTGGGCCGACCACGTATACCCGGAAGAACACACCCTCGGGGTTCTCAATGAATCGTTCGACCACGAACTTCGAGTCTGTCCAGACTGGCGCCGGAACCTCGTCACGACGGCATATGACGTAGTCCAACGAGCCTCGCACGACATCGCTCACGTCCGCGGCGACGCGCGCCGCAGATACGCCCCACTGGCGGGCGAGTTTATGCTCGGGTCCGCCCCCAGAGTTAAGTGTCGTTTTGATGATCAAGCGTTCATCGCTCGCGCCTTCGCGGTCGGCTCTGGCCAAGGGCAGCCCAAGGGCTGAGCACCGGGCGTGAACGGTCGACTTTCGGATGTCTGTCGCGTCAATGTTGACTGTCCGCACGCCGCGCGCCGTTAGTCCCGCGCGAAAGCTGGCCTCGTTAGCCAGGAAATTGGATGTCACGCTCGCGTCGATGTGCATGACTACGCCGTGCGTGTCGTCGGGGAGTGCGTTGAGAATTTCCTCGGCCGGCTGCCCCGGTCGCACCTTGATTCGCGTAGCGTCGGGATACATGGCCTCGATCATGAATCCTTCCCACGCGTTACACTCGCACACGGCGATCGGGACTGGACGGTGACCGTGACCCATTGCCGGTGCCAGCTCATTCTCCAGCCGCTCTCGGATCCTGGCGACCAGCCCCCTCACGCACGTGTCGCCATGACTCTCCCGGCGCCCACGATTGGCCGACGAACACTCGCAAGCGATATCCCGCTTCGCATAGCGAGCAGAATCCCCGCCGCTTCCAGATAGGAGCCTACCTCGATCACGTTACTGTGGCCGTTACAATCCGTCTTCGCGGGCGTCTGAGACATCGGTTCATGACGTGTCCTGACGGCGGAACGCAAAATCGGCGAACGAGCCAAGCGCCACAGCCGGCGACCGCCGGCCCGAGGTCTGCATGATCGGACTACTTGCAGTTCTGCTCTGTTCGCGACACCGTTCGGCAAGAACAACGAACGAGGGGTACCACTGAGCTCCGAGGCTCCTGCACCGCATCGCCCGCGACCACGCCCGCACGAGTTGCTCACCGCGGGCTATCTCGTCGTGACCGGCTTTCTCGTGGCCACGCTCGGTACGCCGCCCGCGGCGTGGTGGCCCGTGCTCGCCGGGCACGGCCTAGGTGTCGTCGTCGCCGTCGGCGTGCTCCCGCTGCTGGACACTCGCCGATGGCAGTCCGTCGTGCGCGATTGGCTTCCAGTCGTAGCGCTTCCGTTGCTGTACGCAGAAATACCTCGACTCAATCAGCTCGTAAGCGCCGGCTACCACGATCACGCGATCCAGGCCATGGAGTTCGCCGTATTTCAGGCGCCGCCCCGAATCGCGCTGCGCCAGCTGCTCCCGTGGCGCCCGTTCGTCGAGTACCTGCACTTCAGCTACGTGGCGTACTATCTCCTGCTCCCGATCCTTGGCGGCGCGCTGTACCTCCGTGGCCGGCTCCGCGAGTTCCGGTTCATGCTCGCTACCGTGCTCGCGACGTTCTACGTGTGCTATCTCTGCTTCATCATTTACCCAGTCGCCGGCCCGTGGTATCGCGTGCCACACCCGGACATGGCTTCCGTAGGACTCTTTTTCCCCGCGCTTGTGCATGACCTCCTCGTCGCCGGCGCTGCCAAAGGGGCTGCATTTCCGAGCTCACATGTTGCCGTCGCCGTCGTCATCTGGCTACTCGCTTGGCGCCTGACGCGACCCGTATTCTGGCTGCTTGCCGCGATCGTCCCGGCTCTCGCGCTGGGCACCGTGTACGGCGGATTCCACTATGCCGTCGATTCGGCGGCCGGCGCGCTCGTAGGCGTCGCGGGCTTTCTGGGCGGGCCGTACGTTCATCGGTTCCTTGGCGGCGATTCGCTCGAGAGCGCGACTAGGCCTAGTGCCGTGAGCCGCGAGCCGCACCCTGGGCACCCTGGGCACCCTGGGCACCCTGGGTGATCTCGTAGAGAAACCAGATCCGCCGCTCGGTATCGTCGATGATTTCCTGCAAGCGGTTGCTCGTGGCCTCGTCGTGATTATCGGAGCACATGTCGATGGCCGCACGCTGCTGCCGCGCGATGTGCTTGTTGTCGGCTAGCAGCCGCGCGATCATCTCGTCAGCAGAGACGAACTCGTCGTTGTCATCGTCGATGGTCTGCAGCCCGCTAATGTGCCCGATGCTCCGAATCGTCGTTCCGCCGATGCGCCGGACACGCTCGGCCATGATGTCGATGGATTCGAAGATCTGATCCGCGTGTTCGTCGAACAGCAAGTGGTAATCGCGGAAGTGCGGCCCGGACAGGTGCCAGTGGAAGTTCTTCGTCTTCACGTAGAGCGCGAAAGCATTGGCGATCAACGGGTTCACTGCGTCCGTGATTTTCTTGACCTCGTCGGGCGTTAGATCCGTGGGCGTTTTCTCTTGTGCCGGCGCCGGATAAGTCCGCGGGTTTCCGTTCTTCCTGGCGTCAGTCCGATCGCGAGCTGTCGTCGCCATGGGTACGCTCCGTGGTGTGGTGGGAGGGCGGACATTAACTATAGCGCGGCACCGCCCCGGCGCCGCCGTTACGGCCGGGGCTGGCGCTAGACCGGCGAATATACTTCAGGCGTGGCTACAGGCATCGAGGGCATTCCGGCCGAGGTCACGGACCCAACCAACGCGGCGATCCTGGCGATTTCGGAGGACCGTCTTTCCGGATTCTTTCGCGATCCATTCGAGGAGATCGCGGCCAGGTCTGGCGTGTCACTCACGACAACGTTCGAGCGCTTGCGTGCGATGCTGGCCGCCGGGACCATCCGCCGCATTCGCCAGACGCTCATGACTACCAACCTCGCGCCGGGCGCATTGGTGGCGTGGCAGGTGCCGGCCGACAAGCTCGACGCGGCTTTCGATTACATGGTGCACGAGGACCCGTTCTCGGGCCACGTGGTCATTCGCTCGACTGACGCTGATACACCGGGCTCCGCGTTCCGGCTGTGGACGACGCTCAAGGTCCCGCAAGCTTTCTCCATGAGCGCGCATTGCGAATATCTCATGCGTCGAGTCGGTGCCGCTCAGTATCGTCTGATGCCAGCGAAGCGACTGTTCGCGCTTGGGGTCGGACACGTGCGACGCAAGTCGATTCCGCCGGGCAGCAAGAGCGAGGAGCCGGGCCGAGTCCTCGACACCACCGTCGTGCAACTTTCGCCTCTCGAATGGCGCGTGCTCGAGCCGTTGAAAAAGGAGTTCGCCGCCGAGGAGATTTGCACCAATCCCTGGGTTCCCCGCGCGGCGGCGGCAGGCTTGTCGCTCGAGGAGTTTTGTCGCGTTGCCGACGGGCTCGTGGCGCGCGGCGTCGTCGGTCGCTTCTCCACGTTCCTCGAGCACGTCAAGCCTTCAGCGCTTGGGACGCGCGTGACTCGTTACAACGCCTTATTCCACTGGCGCGTTCCCGAAGGTCGCGAGATCGAGGCCGGGCGTGAAGTCGGACGACATCACATCTCGACCCACGCCTACTGGCGCGAAGGCGGTCCGGATTTCGCCAACGTGAACCTCATGGCCGTCGCGCACGGTACGGACAAGGGCACAATACTCGCACACAAGGCCGCGATCGACGCCCACCTGGAGGCTGTAGGGGTTGACGTATCGTACACGAATGTCTTCTGGGGCGGACGAAGTGAGATCAAACCCTCGGAGATTTCCCCGACGGCCTATGCAGAGTGGTGTCTGGCTACAGGGCTCGATCCGAGCCGCGATGACCGCGATGACCGCTGGGGCGCCTTGACCGGCCCGCCGCAACGCGGGCGGAGCACTAGCGGACTGGTCCGTAACTGGTACCTGATGATAGATTGCCCTAGGTCCGACGACGAGCGGACTACAAACCCCTAAGAACACCCGGGTGCTCGGCCACACACGACTCCGCCTTCCTCCGCCTGGCCGATTGCCGGTCACGGGGCCCGTCGATGCGATCGACGGCTACTACAAGCTTGGCTACGGCACGGTCATGCGGCAGCGGCTTAGATGGGCACTGCAGGCAATGCCCCCGCGCCGGCTCGACTGCGTCCTAGAAATCGGCTATGGGAGCGGCGTCTTCCAGTACGAATTGGCCAGACGCGCCGCGTCGTCGGTAGGTATCGACATTCATGCGCTCGGCGCGGTAGTGCGGGAGCGTCTCGCTGACGACGGCGTCCACGTCACGCCGATTCAGGGCGATGGATCTCGGTTGCCGTTCGCGGACAGCAGCTTCGATGCGGTAGTCATCGTGAGCGCGCTGGAGTTCGTGCCCGACCCGGCGGAGTGCCTGCGTGAGTCGCTCCGCGTGCTAAGAGTTGGCGGAAGACTGGTTGGCATCGTGCCGCGGCAGCTTGTCTGGGCCGACCGCGTCTACAAGATGCTGGCTGGCTTCGATCCCGAGACCGAGTTTGCGGGCGGGCGCGCCCGCGTGCACGCTGCGCTAGCCGATGTCCTTCCCGATGCGCGCCTGGCCAATCGGCCGGCGTGGCTGCCAAGCGCGCTGGCTCCGTACGAGCTCCTGTCCTACGACGTGCTCGAGCGAGAGGTGCGACCACCTACGCGGGTCGCCGACACCGCCCGCCGTCAGTCGCCCGCCGCTGGCACCGGCGCACCACCGCGAGCGCCCGTGCTGCCAGACCTCTCGGCGCTCCGTTCAAACCAGGTCTGAAGCTCGTCCAGATAGGTGTAGAACACCGGCGTGACGTAAAGCGTCACGAGCTGCGAGAACGCTAAGCCACCCACGACCGCCACACCCAGCGGTCGCCGCATTGAGGCACCGGCTCCCCAGCCGAGCGCGATGGGCAGTGCGCCCATGAGTGCAGCCATCGTCGTCATCATGATCGGCCGGAACCGGACGCTGGCGGCTTCGACGATCGACCGCTCGCGGCGTCTTCCCGCCCGTGCGCTCGGTCTCGATCGCGAAGTCGATCATCATGATGGCGTTTTTCTTCACGATGCCGATCAGCATGATGACGCCAACCAGTCCGTATATGTCGAGATCGAGTCCGCAAACGAGCAGTGTGAGCAGGGCGCCGAATGCGGCGAACGGCAGCCCCGAGAGGATCGTGAGCGGGTGGACGAAACTTTCGTACAGCACACCGAGGATCAGGTAGATCACGAACACGGCCAGCGCGATGAGGATGAGCAGGTTCTGCTGCGTGGATTCGTATGCCGCCGCGGTACCAGTGAACGCTGCGCCGATATTAGGCGGCAGGATCGCGCTCGCCTCCTTCTGGATCGTGCTGATGGCAGTGCCCAGCGAGACGCCGGGCGCGAGATCGAACGATATCGTGACTGATGGGAGCTGGCCGGAGTGGTTGACGGTCACGGGGCCGACGTCGTTGTGAAATGTGGCGACTGCGCTGAGCGGGACGAGTGGGCCACCGGTGCTGGGAGCCACACTGTTGCCGACGTTGCCGGGACTTGCTGCGCCGCTGCCCGCGCCGGACGTGCCCGATCGCACGTAGAGCGAGCCCAATGATGCGATGTCCTGCTGATACTGCGGCAGGACCTCCATCACCACCCAGTATTCGTTTGTCGGCGTGTAGATTGTCGACACTTGCCGCTGCCCGAACGCGTCGTACAGCGTGTTCTCGATTTCGGCGGCCGTGACACCGAGCTGACCAGCGTGATCGCGGTCGATGTCGATGGTGACTTGCGGGTTCTCGATCAGGAGATCGCTGGTCACACCGGTAAGAATTGGCAAGCGCTTCATACGGGCCTCGAGCTGGCGCCCGGCCGAATTGAGCAGGTCGATGTCGCCGCTCTGGAGCGTGTACTGGTAAAGGCTCTTCGATTGCAGGCCTCCGATCGATATCGCGGGCGGATTCTGGATGTAGACCGAGAGGCCTGGCACGCTGAGCGCAGCCTTTGAGAGATCCCGCGCGATGTCGTCGGCGCTCCGCTTTCGCTGGTGCACCGGCGTGAGGTCGATCGTTAGCTGTCCCTGGTTCTCGGCGGCCAGGGTCCCCACCGATGACGTGACGGCCCGTACGTCAGGGTCGCGACGGATGATGTCAACGACCTGCTGCTGGTGCTCTACCAGCGCGTCGTACGAGACGCCTTCGGCGGCCTCCGTTGTACCAAGCAGCTGACCCGTGTCGTCGGTCGGGAAAAGTCCCTTCGGGATGACGAAAAAGAGCGCGATGGTTGCGATGAGAACGACGGCGGAGAAGACGAGCGTCGCCGGTCGGTGGCCCATCACCCACTCCAGGCTTCGCTCGTACGCGTGCAACACCGCTTGAAAACCCCGCTCTGTCGCCTTGTACACTCGCCCGTGCTGCACGTGCTGCTCCGACCGGAGGAACAGGCTGCTGAGCATCGGCGTGAGTGTCAGGGACACGAAGCCCAGACACCAGGATCGACACGCCGATCGTGACGGCGAACTCGTGGAATAGCTTGCCGATGATCCCGCCCATGAACAGTATGGGGATGAAGACCGCCGACAGCGAAAGGGTCATCGACAGGATCGTGAATCCGACTTCCGCCGCGCCATCGATGGCCGCCTGCATTCGCGGCTTGCCCATCTCCAAATGCCGGACGATGTTCTCCAGCATGACGATGGCATCATCGACGACGAACCCGACGGCGAGCGTAAGCGCCATCAATGACAGGTTGTCCAAGCTGTAGTTCAGCAGGTACATCGCCGAGAACGTGCCGATGATCGACATCGGCAGGGCGAGGCTCGGGATGATCGTCGCCGACAGGTTGCGCAGGAACAGGAAGATCACCAAGACAACCAGGACGAGCGTCAGTGCGAGCGTGAACTTCACGTCGTTGACTGAATCCTCGATCGTCGTAGATCGGTCGTAGAGAATCGAGACCTGGACGGACGCGGGGATGTCGGTCTGAATCTTGGCCAGCGCCGCTCTGATGCGGCTGGCGACCAACACCGTGTTCGTGCCGGGCTGGCGCTGGATCTCGAGCACGATCGACCGCTTGTCACCGAGCCAGCTCGCCGTCTTGTTGTTCTGAACGTTGTCCGTGACTTGGCCCAAGTCGCCCAGGTGAACGGGCGCACCGTTGCGGTACGCGACGATCATGTCGCGGAAGTCGGCTGCGTTGTCGAGCTGGCCGGTTGCCGCGATCGTCAGCGCGATCTTGGTTCCCCACAGTACTCCGGTCGCGTAATTGACGTTCTGGCCGCTGATCGCCGCATTGACGTCCTCTAATCCCAAGCCGCGAGACGCGAGCTGCGACGGGTCCAGCTGAACGCGGACGGCGTATTTCTGCGTGCCCTCGACCAGCACCTGCGCTACGCCGCCCACCATCGAGAGTCGCTGGGCGAGGGTCGACCTCTCCGTACTCGTCCAGTGTGGAGAGCGGGACGACGTCGGACGTCAAGGCGAGCGTCAGGATCGGGGCGTCGGCCGGGTTAGTCTTTTGGTACGATGGCGGGAGGATGCCCTGCGGTAGCGTGCGCAGCGTCTGCGTGATCGCTGCCTGAATGTCCTGAGCGGCGGCGTCGATGTTCCGATCGAGCGAGAACTGGACGACGATCTGCGTCTGTCCGAGGCTCGAGGTGGACGTCATGTTGTCGATCCCGGCGATCGTCGAGAATTGCTTCTCGAGCGGTGTCGCGACGGTGGCCGCCATCGTTTCCGGACTCGCGCCCGGCAGTTGCGCGGTCACTGTGATCGTGGGATAGTCGACGTTCGGTAGATCGCTCACGGGGAGCGACCGGTAGGCGACGATCCCGAAGAACAGGATGCCGACCATGACCAGCGTCGTCATGACCGGGCGCTTGATGAAGAGCGTCGTGATGTTCATGCGTCAGTCGCCCGACGCCGGAGCCGGCATTGGCACGCCGGCTGGCCCGGCCAATGGCTGCGTCGGCAATCGCGCGTCCTGCGAACCGGCGGGCGAGCCATCCCTGCAGCTCATCCAGGTACGTGTAGAACACCGGAGTCACGTAAAGGGTGACTATCTGCGAGAAAGCGAGTCCGCCGACGACAGCCACGCCCAGCGGACGGCGCGACGCGGCGGTGGCGCCGATCCCGATGGCGATGGGCAGCGTGCCCGCGATCGCGGCGACGGTCGTCATCATGATCGGCCGGAATCGAACGCTGGCCGCCTTGACAATGGCCTGCTCGGGCGTGGTATGGCCGGCGCGCTCGGCGGCAATCGCGAAGTCGATCATCATGATCGCGTTCTTCTTGACGATCCCGATCAGCATGATGATGCCGACGTAGCCGTACACATCCAGCTCAATGTGCGTGATGAACAGCGCTAGCAGCGCGCCGAACGTGGCGAAAGGCAGTCCCGTGAGGATCGTGATCGGGTGTATGAAGCTCTCGTATAGGATGCCCAGGATGATGTAGATCACGAACACGGTCACCAGCAGGAGCTCGCCCAGATTTCCCACGGAGCTCTGGAACGCCTGGGCTTGCCCGGAGAAGCCCATGGTTATCGTGGACGGCAGCGTTTGGCGCGCGATCTGAGTGACCGAGGCCACCGCGGCGCTCAGCGAGCCGTTCGGCGGAATGTTGAACGAGACGGTCACGGAAGGCACCTGCCCCGAATGATTGACGGTGACCGGGCCGACCGACCGCTCGAACGTGGCCACGTTCGAGAGCGGGACCACCGTGCCGGTGCTTGTCCGGACATAGAGGTCATTGAGGCTCGGGATGTCGCGCTGCGTGCTCGGCAGGAGCTCCATGACGACCCAGTATTCGTTGCTCGTCGTGTAGATGGTCGACACTTGCTGCTCGTTGTAGGCTTGCGCGAGAGAGGTCTCGATTATCGATGGCGTGACGCCCAGTGACGCGGCCCGCTGGCGGTCTATGCGCACGGTGACCTGTGGATTGGCGTTCAGCAGGTCGGTCGTCACATCGGTAATCAGCGGGACCTTCTTCAGGTGGGTCAGGAGTAGCGCTGCGTTCGTATACAGCTCGTCGATGTCGCTACTCTGCAGGGTGAATTGGTAGAGGGCTTTGGACGTACGACCCCCGATGCGAATGCTCGGTGGATTCTGCAAGTAGATCGCGAGACCTGGGATGCCGGAGAGTCGACGCGTGATCTCGGCTACGCACACGTCAGCCGACGGGCGCTTCGTCGGGTCTACGAGCGCGATGAACATCGTGCCCTGGTTGGTGGCACCCGCGCTGCCGCCGCCCCCCAGCGCCGACATGTACTTGAGAACATATGGATCCTTCTCCAGCAGGGCCGCCGCGCGCTGCTGCAATCGCACCATCTCGTCGAATGAGGTTCCCTGGGCCGCCTCCGTCGTCGCCATAAGCTGACCCGTGTCATCCGGGCGGGAAGAGGCCCTTGGGAATCACTATGAACAGCACGGCCGTCAGCACCAGGATGAGTACGGAGAACACGAGCGTCAGCGGGCGGTGGCGCATAACCCACTCGAGGCTCCGCTCATACCCCCGGAGCGCAGTCTCGAACGCGCGTTCGAACAATCGGTACAGGCGTCCGTGCGCCTGGTCTCGCGGTGGTGTGAGGAAGCGACTGCACAGCATGGGAGTCAGGGTCAGCGACACGACCCCCGACACGAGAATCGCCACGCTGATGGTGACCGCGAACTCGTTGAACAGCTTGCCGATGATGCCCCCCATGAACAACAAGGGGATAAACACCGCCGCCAGCGAGAGCGTCATCGACAGGATCGTGAAGCCGACCTCTTCCGCGCCCTTGTACGCCGCGTCCATTGGCTGCTCGCCCATCTCGATGTGGCGCACGATGTTCTCGAGCATGACTATCGCGTCGTCGATGACGAATCCGACGGCCAGCGTCAACGCCATGAGTGACAGCGTGTCGATGCTGAAGTTGAGCAGGTACATCACCGAGAACGTGCCGATGACCGCCATGGGCAGCGTAAGGCTCGGGATGACCGTGGCAATCAGATTGCGCAGAAAGAGGAAGATCACGAGCACCACGAGAACCAGCGCGAGCTCGAGCGAGAACTTGGTGTCGCTCACGGCGCGGTCGATCGAGATTGATCGGTCGTACAGAGTGTTGACCTTGACGGACGTGGGGAGATCCTTCTCGATCTCCGCCAACTGGGCTTTGACGGCGTTGATGACCGCGATAGTGTTGGTACCGGGCTGGCGCGTGACCGCCAACACGATGGACCGATCCATTGAGTGGCCGTCCCAATACCAACTCGCGGCTTTGTTGTTCTGCACGTCGTCGAGCACGTTCCCCAGATCGCCCAAGTGTATGGGCGCGCCGTCCTTGTAGCCGACGATCATCTCCCGGAACTCCGTCGCGTTCGACAACTGACCGGTCGCCATGATCGTCAGTGTGCGCTGCGGGCCGTAGAGGACGCCGGTCGGAATGGAGACGTTCTCGTTGCCGACTGCTCTCGCGACCTGATCGACGCCGATGCCGCGGGAGGCCAGCTGCCGGGGGTCAACCTGAATGCGGACGGCGTATTTCTGTGATCCGTACACCGCTACCTGGGCGACGCCATTGACCATCGACAGCCGCTGGGCGATCGTGGTTTCGCCGTACTCGTCGAGGGTTGACAGCGGCAGGACGGGCGACGTCAGCGCGAAAAACAACACGGGCGCGGCGGCCGGGTTTTGCTTGCGGTACGACGGTGGGATGATGTTGGAGGGCAGCTCGACCAGTGCCTGCGAGATTGCGGCGTTTACGTCTTGTGCGGCGGCGTCAATGTTGCGATCGAGCGAGAACTGCAGCGTGACAGACGTCGAGCCGAGCGCGCTCGTGGACGTGATGTTGTCGATCCCGGCGATCGCGGAGAATTGCTTTTCCAGTGGCGTCGCCACTGTCGCGGCCATCGTCTCGGGGCTGGCGCCGGCCAGGCTCGCGTTCACCGAGATCGTCGGAAAATCCACCGTCGGGAGATCGCTGACTGCCAGTTTGGTATACGCGATGATGCCGAACAGCAGCACGCCCAGCATGATGAGCGTCGTCATGACCGGGCGGCGGATGAAGAGAGAGGTGACGCTCATGCCAGTGTTACCCCGGGATCGCCGTTCTCAGCCAGCGGGCCGCGCGGCGCTCGATGGCTGGCTCCGTGCCGCCGACGCCGAAGAGTTGGCCCCGCTCCCCGCTCCCTTGACGCTCACCTTGGCGCCGTTTTGCAGGCGCGACTGGCCATCGGTGACGACATGCTCGCCTTCCGCGACGCCGCTGCTGATGACGGCAAGACTGTCCGTAGCGCGGCTGACGGTGACCGACCGCTGCCTGACCGTGTTTCCGGTGTCGACCACGAACACGTAGGTGCCTTGCTGGCCAGTCATGACGGCCTGTGGCGGCAAGACGAGCGCATTCTGCTGCACATACAGCCGCAAGACCGTCGCGACGTACTCGCCGGGCCACAACTCGCCGCCGGCGTTGGCAAATGTGCCCTTGAGCAGGACGGTGCCGGTCGTGGTATCGACGGCGTTGTTGACGAATGACAACGTGCCATCGATGGCAGGGCCGATGGGCACCAGGGTACTCTCTCCCGCGCCTGTGACGCCGCCCCCGGGGGGGCCGCCCGACAGCCCACCGGCGTTGATGCCGCTTGCGTCGGTCTGGTCGGCGCCCTGCGTCGCGGTCGCGCCGGCTGCCTGGTCTGGCGGCGGCGACCCGGCGGCGCCCGACGTCGTCCCGGCGGCGCCCGACGTCGTCCCGGCGCCGTGGTGTACGCTTGGTGGTCCGCCCGGCGGGCCTCCTGCCGCGGTCGCGGGACGACCGGGCCGGCGGCTGCGGGCGGCGCTCGGTGGCCCGACCGCGGTACCCTGGGGCTGATCGCTGCCCGTGGAATCAGCGGACGCCGGTGCCGGTGCCGCGGCGCCTGTGTTTTGCACGGCCGCCTGATAGACCGTGACCGGTAGCGGGCTTTTGGCGGAGTACTTCTGAATGTCGGACAGCGTTGTTGCCGGCACCGCGAACTGCACGAGGATGGGGTGGATCTGATTGATGACAACGAGCGTCGTCCCTGCCGCGCCGTGCACCAGATTACCCGTGCGAACCAGCAGGCTTCCGGTCCGACCGCTGATTGGGGCTCGGATGGTGGTGTTGTCGAAGTTGAATTTGGCGCTCGCGACGAGAGCTGAATCGGCGGCGACCGTGGCCTGTGCCGACGCGGCTGTCGCGCGCTCCTGGTCCGCCTGCTCCTTCGTCACGTAGTCTTTCAGGACGAGCGAGTCATAGCGAACCACTTCGGCTGCCGCGTAGACAGCACTGGCGCGGTCGCGCGCGAGGTTGGCGCGGGCTTGGTTGTACGCCGCGCGATAGGGCTGGGGATCGATCTGAAACAGCGTCTGTCCCTTGTCGACGTCTTGGCCTTCGCGGAAAGCCACGTCGATGATGATGCCATCCACCTGGGACGAGACGGACGCCGTCTGCATCGGCGAGACCGTACCGTTTGCCGACACGTCAATCGGGACCGCGGCCCGCCGGACCGTCGCAATGGTCACCGGCACGGCCGGTTTTTGGGCTGTCTGTTGTTTCTTGCCGCACGCGAAAGCTGCCGCCGCGATCGTAACGGCGAGCGACGAGCTCGCGACTCGACGCGCAAGGGACATCGACGTCTTCGACGTTGCTAGAATCATCATGGCGGGGATGGGGTCGCAGACGAGTCAGCACTCAGACGAAGCTGTGTCTCGCCGTGTATGCCGAGCACTCCGGCGTCGTGCGATAACTGCGCGAGGCTCGAGTACCATGTCCAACGCGCCGCGGCCTGCTGTGAGCGTGCACTAGCAAGGGCAGCCTGCGCCGTGAGCACGTCCAGGATGCTGCCGACGCCCTGGCGATACTTCCCAATGGACACGTCATACGATGCCTGGGCGCTGGACAGCAGATCGTCCGCCGATGTCACGCGCGCTGTCGCAGTGCGAAGGTTGTAGTAGGATGTGAAGACTTGATATACGACCTGATCACGCTGGTACTCCGCGTTGGCCGCGCTCGCCTTCGCCTGCTCACGCGCTTGCAGAATGTCGTACGAGTTCGTGAACCCCTGAAACACCGGAAACGAGAGCCCGACGAGCGCGGAGTATGTGCTACCCTCGAGCGACGACTTTTCCGCGAACGTATGGCTTGCCGAACCACTCAGAAAGAGATCCGGCAGACCCTGACCCTTGATGACTCCGACGTTCGCAGCCGCCTCTCGCGCCTGGGCGCGATACGAGGCGAGATCGGGGCGCGAACGAACGGCGACATTCACCAGGGTGTCCACCGATTCGGCGATTCCCTGAACGGGAACGTCAGGCGGCTCGGGTGCAATGTCGTACGGCAGGTTTGCCGGGAAGCCCAGAGCCACGGCAAGGGCTCCCCGCGCCGTCTGCACGTTTCCTTGATCGGTCTCCAAGGTAAGCGAGGCTTGCGAAAGCGTAGTCTGTGCCTGCAGCACGTCGGAGATGGTTGCGACCCCCACGTCGTGCCGGGCTTTGGCCGCTGCCAGATTGGCGCTGTCCTCGCGCTCGGTCTGGATGTCGCCGTCGCGAACCGCCTTTGCAGAATTGTAGTTGAAGTAGGCCTGTTCGACTGCCAGCACCACTGCCTGCAGGGTAGAGTTGTGCGTATAGGACGCAGCAAACGCGCCCTGTCGTGCCACCTCGAACGAAGACGATCGGCCGAAGTCGAATAGCAGCCACGACGCCGACCCCGTGGGCTGCACGAAGTTATTTGTCCCGCTGCCGCGAACGACCGTGCCACCGGCGCCAGTCCCGCCGGTCCCGCCCGCGGCGCCCGTGCCGCCAGTAGTAGACCCGGTCGTAGTGCCGCCGCTCGTGATGGCGGACGTGCCCCCGGTAGACCCAACCCTACTGGCTGTCACTGTGCCGCTGAGCTGTGGCAAATACCGACCATACGCTGCGCCGATCGCCGCTCCGGCCGCGCGCGCGGTTGCGTAAGACGCCCGAGTCTGCGGGTTGTTGAGAAGAGCGATGTCGATCACGTCGGGCAGAGTCAGGCGCTGCACGCGGTCGGCGATGTCGGACGGCACGACGGAGCGAGGCAGCGAATCCGGCGTGACTGCCCGGCGCGGCGGTTCCCACAGTGCGTTGGCGGCGCGAGGGGCACTGGGCTTTCCATCGACATCGGGTGGGTTATGGATGCAGGCGGTCGCGATTGGCGCGGCCAAAACGACCGCCGTCGCGACCGCACGCCTCGCAGTTGATACTATCAGGCCCATGAAGTCATGCTTGTGTGTACGTGTGCCCCCTGGCGACTGCTGAGGTCTACAAGTCCCTCAATTCCTCGGCGGCGCTCAGCACGTAGTCGATCTCGCGGAGCACCGCTCGCGCCTGCTGCGTCGCGCTGTCGATCCCCCCGTCCTGCGCGCCGGCGGAACGTAGCCGCAGCAGGTCGAGCGCAATCGTTTGCAGAGCGATTCCGGCGCGCTCCATCTGTGCGGATAGTGCATCGCGGCGCTCGGCGAATTGCGAGCGTCGCTCGAGTGGCACGTCGGCACCGAGTCGGTGCAATGCAATTGCCAGCGTCGCAATCTGCTCGAGAAGATTATTGGCAGTCGGCTGTACGTCGGGAATCGAGTTACGTGCCGCCTCGCTCAACGTGGACAGCAAGTGAGTGATCGACGTATAGTCGGCGGCGGCGCGCCGGACCGCGGAGCCGTAAGGGCCATTCAGCACTTCCCAAGGCACCAATCGGGCCGCCTTGTACTCCTGTGTCGGCGTCGCATGTCGCACGGCAGCGAGACTCGCGCTCGTTTGGCGCGCTGCGATGGCGAGTGCAGAGGGCGCCCCGCCACGCACGCTTTCCCGCGCGCCCGGGCCGAAGATTTCCCCCAGCGTTATTCCATCCGCCCACAACTTCCCCAATCGGGCAGCGAAAGCCATGCCCATTCCCAGAAGCGGCCACACTGCCCACCAATAGGTGGTATCCGTGAAGGCGTTGATCGCGAAGAGAAACGCCACGGTCCCGGCGAAGGTCGCTGTCATTCGTCGGAACGAGCGAATACGCGCCGGGATCGGTGCGTTCTCATCGTCGTGATCCCCGCGCTTGTCTTTGCGCGCCTGTCGCTCGGCCTTGCGCGACGATTTCGATGGTTTGTCGGGCGTGACAGGATGACTGGCTGTTGCTGATGCGGCCGCTAATGATGCGCCCGCCAAAGCGGTGTCGGTCGCTCGCGGAATCGCCCCGGATTCGGACGGGGCATCTCTGCGGTCGAGCGCGCCAAGCAGCGCAGCCGCGGTCGGGAATCGGTTTGCCGGATCCTTTTCCAGCAGTCGCATGACCGCGTTCGCGAAGGCGGGCGGCGCATCGGGCCGGCGTTGCAGCACCGGGACCGGTCGCTCTGACAAGTGCTTCACGAGCATGCCGGCGTTGCTGCTGCCGGCAAACGGTGGCGCGCCGGTAAGCATGTGGTAGGCTACCACCCCTAACGAATACAAGTCGCTCCGGCCATCCACTTCCTTGTCGCCTGCGCATTGCTCCGGTGACATGTAAGCTGGGGTCCCGATCGCGACCCCAGTTGCGGTCAGGCGCGTCTCTGCGCCGGTGGCTCCGCTCACGGCGCGTGCAATGCCGAAGTCCGTCACCATCACGGCTCCGCCATCGCGTGCGAGCAGGATGTTGTCCGGCTTTATGTCCCGGTGAATCACCCCATGGGCGTGCGCGTAGGCGAGCGCGTCCGCGACTTCACGCACTATGCGTTCCGCATCGGCCACCGGCAGAGCGCCGCGTGCCAGGCGAACGGCCAGCGTGTCGCCATCGACGTACGCCATGACGAAGTACACGATTCCGTCGCGCTCATCCACCGCGTAGATCGGCACGATGTGCGGGTGGGCAAGCTGCGCTGCGGTCTCGGCCTCCCGCAGGAACCGCGCGCGGATGTCAGTCCGGAACGCGAGCTCGGGCGGGAGAACCTTGATGGCCACGACTCGCTTGAGTCGCCGGTCGCGCGCCCGGTATACGATGCCCATGCCGCCGCGGCCGACCTCGCGGTCAAGGTCGAACGTCTCGCCGAGCACTTGCGCAATGCGCTCCGCGAGCTGCGGGTCGGCGATGGAGGGGGGAGTGTCTGGCATGGGGACGGCGTGCGGATCGTGTGTCGCGGGCTCTAAATCAGATCCTGTCCAAGTGTATCATGTGGGCGTTGACAGTGATAGCGGCAGGGAAGCGAACAGCCGGGTGACCGGGCCGCCGATAGATCGTATCCGTATTACCGTGAAATCTGTGCCACGAATCTTTGTGCTCCTCGGCAGCGTGGTCGTAATCATCTCGGGTGGGCTCGTCGGCTGGCGCCACCAGGTCGAAGGCTCACCGCGATACTCCCTGCGCCAGGCGGGTGTTGCGTTGCGCCAGCACAACGGCACGAAGCTGGCCTATTACACGGACGTTGCTGGCGTCACCGACCAACTCGTTGAGGGAACTATAGACTGGCTGGCGGCGGAGCGCGGAATCGCGGGACTCCCGGCGGCGAACCTGGCCGGTTACGACCGAACACGAGCCGCGAAAATCCAAAGCGTCAAAATGGCGCTCGATCAACGCGTCGGCCGGTCCGTGGTGGTGGCGCTCACGGTCAGCGGCACTGACGATACCGCGGACGAAAACACGACTCGCGTCGCACAGCGGATCGTGCGCACGCTGGTCACGGCGCCGCCGCTCAACGCAATCGTGGCGGGCGATGCCATTGTGGTTCAGGACGTCGGTTCCCCGGAGTACCAGCAGCATCGCGTCACGGCGCCGCTCACGATTCGTGACGACGATCTGGCAACGACTGTACATATGTCGCTGGTGTTGGTGCGCGCGCCGCGTAGATGGCAGGTCGTAGGTGTCAGCGGTGTCGCCGACGCGCTCGCCGCCATCGACAACGCCCAGCTGGAGCACCTGGCGGTCGTGAACCGCCCGATTGAGACAAGACTGCATTCTTCCGTCGCGATAGGGGCGCCGGTGGTAGATCGCGTGGCCCGCGGCCGGCGGCGGCCGGTATTGCGGCTCCGTCTGGTTCTAACCAACGCATCGCCCAATGCAGTGTCGGGTCTTACCCTGGCGCTCACACACCGGGCATCCGATGATGAGCACGCGGAACTGCTTGAGGCTCCGGCCGTCATCCGGCCAGGTGCCACGGCGACCGAGACGTGGGCATTCGACGAGACGGGCGCCGCGAGGAGTCGCATGGCGTCACTTCTCGCGCGCCCCGATCGATTGCGCATTCTCGTTCGCCGTCTAGTCGTGGATTCGGCCGGTGCGGCTGACACGGTGCAGCTTTTCAGAACCTATGCAGAAGCGCACTCGGCACTCGGTGCTGGTCGAGACGAGCAGCGCCAGTAGTGCTTCCCCCTACTAGTGCTTCCCGCTACCAGTACCTTCCCGTGGTTGGTCCGGCCTGATGGACCGCGGCCGCAGCGTCGTGACGAACCCAGCTCGGGCAGGACAGGCTAGTACGGCGCGATCGTCAGACCGAGCTCGTCGCCTGGCCGCACCGTCACCGCCTCGCTGACCGGCTCATCGGCGCCAGCGAGTGGAACGGCTAGAAACTGGAGCTGGGTGACGCCTGTGACGACCGAGCGCGGCACTTCGAAGATCTCGGTCGAGTTGCCAGTGACCGTTCCCAGCCGGAGGCGCTGGCCTTCGCGAACGACGTAGATATCCATATCCTGATACCGCTGGTTTTCGACACGTACAGTCGTCCGCGCTTGCGGCAGCGGTTCTTCCCGGTCGGAGTCCTCGCGGCCGCTGCCGCTCTTGCACGACGTGGCGATAACCGCGAGGCCGACGGCGGCAAGCCCAAGCAAGCGGGCGGGGCGCATGCCACAAGTATACGCAATTCTCGCGCGCACGAGCGCGCGGAGGTTGTATTTTCCCTCAGTGGCGACCGTCTTCCCCCCGATCCCACCCGCGAAACCTCATAGTCTGCTCGCACGCCTGATACGCGGGGTGGGGAACGGAACTGGAAGCGCGGACGCGGACCGGTTTGCGGGCCCCATTCGCGGCGAGCTGCTCGGAGCGGAAGGTCTCGCCGAGCAGGCTCGCGCCCTCGCGCGCCAGCAGCGCATCCAGCCAGCCGCGGCGCGGACCGGGCGCAGAGCGAGGGTAGCACCGCCGCCACTCCTCCGGCGCTTGGAGGAGACGCGCCGAATTCTGGAATCGGTGCGCGACACTCTCTCCGAAGCGTCCGAGCGGGACAGCGACATCAGTCCAGCGGGCGAGTGGCTGCTCGACAATTTCTACGTGATCGAAGAGCACTTGCGGGAGATCCGCGAGGGCATGCCGAAAGGCTATTACCGGGAGCTGCCAAAGCTCGCCAGCGGGACACTCGCAGGGTACCCGCGGGTGTACGAGGTTGCGATCGCGCTTATCGGGCACACGGAAGGGCACGTTCAATTCGAGAACATCGAGCTGTTCGTGCGAGAGTTCCAGCGTGGAGCCAGGCTGACCACCGGCGAGCTGTGGGCCATGCCGACGATGCTCAGGCTGGGCCTCATGGAGAACATCCGCCGGATGGCCCTGCGCACGGTGCAGCGGCTGGACGACGTCGACGCCGCAGATCAATGGGCTCAGCGATTGCGCGAAGCATCGGATGCGGGGGCGCAACCGCTGGCCACGGAGCTCGCGACGTTCATCGACCAGCATCCGCCACTAAAGCCGGCTTTCATCGCGCGCTTTCTTCAGCAGATCCGCACGTACCAAACGAACTTCACCCCGCTGGTCTGGCTCGAGCAATGGATTGCCGAGGACGGCATGAGCGCGGAGGAAGCGGTAGCCCGCTCGAACCAGCGACTCGCGCTCACGCAGGTGGTGATGGCCAACAGCATCACCAGCCTTCGCACGATCGCCCGTCTGGATTGGTCGGGGTTCGTCGAGTCCCTGAGCGGCACCGAGGCCGTTTTGTTGCGCGATCCGTCCGGGGACTACCCACGGATGACGTTTGCGACGCGCGATCGCTACCGCCACGTGGTGGAGGACATCGCCAAGAACTCTCCTCTCGAGGAGCGAGAGGTCGCTGCCCGCGCTCTCGAGCTGGCGCAACGCGCAGCTGCGGCGCATCCTGGCGGCGCCACATCGATTGCATCCCACGACGGTACGGCGTCGGCCGATCCGCGCACCGCGCACGTCGGCTATTACCTCGTCGATAGCGGGCGGTCGCTGCTCGAGGCGGCCGTCGGATATCGACCGCCATGGCGTGACCGGTTGTATCGCTGGGTACTCCGCCACGCCGACACGGTGTACTTCGGCGGAATCGTCGCGGTTACGTTGGCACTGCTGGCCATTGCCCTTCTGATCGTCGGGCCAATGTCGCTTCGCCGCGAGATCGCGGTCTTGCTCCTCTCGCTCATCCCGGCCAACGAAGTTGCCATCAGCATCATCCATCAGCTCGTCACGCTGCTCATCCCGCCGCGAATACTGGCGAAGCTCGACTACGTTGACGGCATTCCGACTGAAGCACGAACGGCAGTGGTTGTGCCCACACTGCTCGGGAGCGCAGACGCGGTACACGAGGCGCTCGAGCACCTTGAAATCCAATTCCTCGCCAACCGTGATCCAAACGTCTCCTTTGCGCTGCTCAGTGATTTCACCGACGCGCCGACCGAGACACGCGAGGGTGACGCCGCAATTCTTGACGCCGCGGTCAGGGGCGTCGAGGCGCTCAATGCGCGATACCGAGCCGAGGTCTCTGCCGAGTCGGATGGCGCGGCAAGCGATGATCCTTTCTTTCTTTTCCACAGGGCGCGCGAGTGGAACCCGAGGCAAAGCGTGTGGATGGCGTGGGAACGCAAGCGCGGGAAGCTCGCGCAGTTCAACGCGTACCTGCGCGGCGGCGCGCGCGGCGCGTTCTCCACTATCGTTGGCGACACGCGGCCACTGGCTGGCGTGCGCTACGTCATCACGCTCGATTCGGACACGGTGCTGCCGCGCGGGTCGGCCGCATCGCTCATCGGAGCCATGGCGCATCCGCTCAATCGCGCGGTCTACGACCCGCATAGCGGGCGGGTCGTGCGTGGGTATGGGATTTTGCAGCCGCGCGTTGGCATTTCGCTGACGAGCACGAACCGGTCGATCTTCGCCTCCATCCATTCGGGGCATCCGGGGGTGGATCCCTACACGATCGCCGTTTCTGACGTGTACCAGGACCTGTTTGGCGAGGGCAGCTTCACTGGCAAGGGGATCTACGACGTAGACGCGTTCGAGCGCGCGACGCACGGCCGCTTCCCCGAGAACACGCTCCTCAGTCACGATCTGATCGAGGGAACATACGCCCGCGCGGCGCTCGCGACGGACGTCGAGTTCTACGACGACTACCCGACTCGCTACCTCACCTACACGCGCCGCAAGCACCGCTGGATTCGCGGCGATTGGCAATTGCTGCGCTGGCTCGGCCGTACCGTGCCGGGGCCTGACGGGCCGACTCGCAACCAGCTTTCCGCGATCTCGCGCTGGAAGATCTTCGACAACCTGCGGCGCAGCGTCGTGGAAATTGCGCTGCTCTCGCTGCTTCTTGCCGGCTGGACGATTCTCCCGGGAAGCCCTGGTTTATGGACGGCCTTGGTGTTGGCCGGCATTGTCGCCCCGTGGGCGTTCTCGATCGTGCTGGCGTTGGTGCAAGTGCCGACGGGCAAGTCATGGCGGGAGTACTACAAAGCTGTAGGTCGCGACGCGATGGTGAGCCTGCAGCAGGCGACGCTCGCGGTCACCTTCCTGCCGCACCAGGCCGTCGTATCGGCGGACGCGATCGTACGAACGCTTTGGCGGCTCGTCGTCACGAAGCGTTCCCTCCTCGAATGGCAGACGGCGTCGCAAGTCGAACGCGTGCTGGGCCAGGGCTCGCCGCGGGAGCTGTGGCGGCGCATGTGGCCCGCCGTGGCTGTCGCGGGTGCGATGGGCGCGCTCGCCCTCATCCACGATGCGGTGTCACAGCATCACGGAACGCCGGCGGCTGTTTTCGCCGTGCCGCTCGTAGCCCTGTGGATCGTGAGCCCTTTGATCGCCAACGCGCTGAGCGCACCGGTGGTTCGTCGCGAGCTCACGCTCGGCGCAAGCGAGGCAGCTACGGCGCTCCGATACGCTCTTCTCCACTGGCGCTATTTCGACCAATTCGTCACCGCAGATACGCAGTGGCTCGCCCCGGACAATTTCCAGGAAGACCCGTCCCCGGCGCTGGCAACGCGCACATCGCCGACCAACATCGGCCTGCAGCTACTCGGCACCGTGAGTGCCTGCGACCTCGGGTTCATCCCGAGCGGAGCCATGATCGAACGCTTGGAGCTCGCCTTCCGATCATTGGAACGGATGCAGCGGTTCCGCGGCCATTTCTACAACTGGTATGATCTGCGGACGCTGAAGGTGCTCGAGCCGGCGTACCTGTCCACGGTTGATAGCGGAAACCTCGCAGGTCACCTGATCGCGCTCAAACATGCCTGCGTTGCCGTGGCGAACGCGCCGCTGTTCGACCGGCACGTCTGGGACGCGCTGCAAACCGGGCTGACGATGGCCGCCGACGAGCTGCGAGGGCTCGCATCGTCAGGTCAAATCGACAATCCTGGGCAGTGGCAAGCCATTCTGGAGGCGGCCGAGCGCGTGCGGGCCGTATTGGCATCGCTGCCGCAACGAACGAACGCAGCGTCGGGGATGGCGACGCTGCAAACGCTGCTCGATCGCCTGCGCACGGCCGAGCGCGTTCTCCAGGAGCGCGGGGGCGGGGCGACCGAGGACCAGGCGTCGGCGTGGCTCACCTGGGGGCGGACGTTGCTCGAACGTAATGTGGCTGAATTGACCGCTGCAGGCGTCTCGCTGACCGGTACCGAACCAGCGCCGTCGCTGCGCGAAGCCGCTCAGACGTCGGGGCCAGGCGGAGATTATGCGACGGAGCAAATCCGTCGTCTGGAGGCTCTCGCGGATCGCGCCGACGCATACGTGTCGGAGATGGACTTTCGCTTCCTGTTCGACGCGCGGCGCAAGCTGTTCTCCATCGGCTACCAGGTCTCGACCGGTACGCTCGACGCATCGTGCTACGACTTACTCGCCTCGGAGGCGCGGCTTGCCAGCTTCGTCGCGATCGCCAAACAAGACATCCCGGTGGAGCACTGGTTCCGCCTTGGACGTGGGCTGACCGCGATGGGTGGCGACACGACGCTCATTTCGTGGAGCGGTAGCATGTTCGAGTACTTGATGCCGCCGCTCGTCATGCGGTCGTTCCCTTTCACGCTGCTCGACCAGACGTACAACGGCGCGGTCCGTCGCCACATCGCATACGGACGCGAGCGAGGCGTGCCGTGGGGAATGTCCGAGTCGGCGTACAACGCCCGGGATCGCGCGCAGGTGTACCAGTACCGCGCTTTTGGCGTGCCGGCTCTCGCGCTCAAGCGAGGGCTGAGCAAGGATCTCGTCGTCGCGCCTTACGCGACACTGCTCGCGCTGGCGGTTGAGCCGCATCAAGCGATGCGGAACCTTGCGGCGCTCGAGACCCAGGGCGCGCTGGGTCTCTACGGGTTTCGCGACGCGGTCGACTACACTCGTCCCGCACCCGGGGCCAAGTGGGCACTCGTCGGCGCCTACATGGCGCACCACGTCGGAATGGGATTGGTCGCGCTCACCAACGCGCTCACCAAGGGCGTGTGGCTCGATCGGTTCCACGCCGATCCGCTGGTGCGGTCAGCCGAGCTGATGTTGTTCGAGCGCATTCCGCGACTGTTCGTGCTGCAGGCTGCTCAATCGGCCGACATCGAAGAGAAGCCTCGTCGCGGTGCTGTCGCGGTGGAGAAACCCTCGGCGCGGGCCGTCGACACTGCCGACACACCACAGCCGAGGATCACGCTCTTCGGCCATTTGCCCTACACTGCCGTTGTCACCAACGGCGGAGGCGGGTACACCCGGTTCGAAGGGATGGCGGTCACCCGGTGGCAGGCTGACGGGACTCTCGACCGCTCCGGCCAGTGGTGCTACGTCAAGGACGTGACGCCTCCGGCCGCGCCAATCGATTCGTCCTGGGTGTTCGGGCCGCCAGCGCCTCCATCGCCGCGGCGGGGCCCGGAAGTCCCAAGTTATGGTCTGCGACGCACCAGCCGGTGGGCGTCGCCGCAGATTCGTATCGCGTCACGTTCGCGGCCGACCGCGCGACATTCGAGCGGCGCGATGGCGATATCGAGACCCGTCTGGAAGTGACTGTCGTCCCGGACGACGCCGCCGAAGTGCGACGAGTGACGTTGACCAATCGCGGAGCGACCCCGCGCGAGCTGGAGCTGACGAGCTACGCCGAGATCGTCCTGGCGCCGCCCGAAGCCGATCAATCGCATCCGGCCTTCAGCAATCTGTTCGTCCAGACGGAGTGGGTGCCCGCACACTCCGCGATCGTGGCGAGCCGGCGACCTCGCTCGTCCGCCGACCGCACGGCGTGGGGCGTGCACGTCGTAGCGGTCGGGCGCGAGCTGATCGGTCCAGTGACCTGCGAGACGGACCGCGCGCGATTCATCGGACGCAACCGGACCGTGCGCAGCCCTGCCGCGCTGGATGACGCCGCCAACGGCGTGCTGTCAGGTACGGCGGGGGCGGTGCTCGATCCGGTCTTCTCGCTGCGGGCCCGGGTCCGAGTCGCTGCCGGCCAGTCGGTGCGCGTCGCGTTTACGACCTTGGTCGCGGCGGATCGTGAGCGCGCCACGGAGCTGTCGGATCGTTACAATGATCCGTACAGCGCGCAGCGCGCGCTCGATTTGTCCTGGATGCAGGCGCAGGTGGAGCTGCGCGAGCTGGGCATCTACCCGCCGACGCAGCGCTCTATCAGGAGATCGCCGGGTATCTGCTCTACGCGACGCCTGCTGTGCGTGCGTCACAGCGCGAGCTGCGCAGGTACCGGGCGGGCAGGACGCGCTCTGGGCTCACGGGCTCTCGGGCGACAATCCCATTCTGCTGGCGATCGTTGACTCCATAACCGGCATCGCGACCGTGCGCGACTTGCTCGCCGCCCACCACTACTGGCGCCTCAAGGGGCTCACGATCGACCTCGTGCTGCTGAACACGTACCCATCGACCTATCTGCAGGAGCTGAACGACGCGTTGCTGACCGCGGTGATGGCATCGAGCGAAGCGTCTCTACTGGACAAGCCGGGCGGCGTGACGATTCTCCGCCGAGATCTCATGCCGCCCGACGATCTCGCGACGCTGCGCGCCGTCGCACGGGTGCATGTGCCGTGCGATGGACGTCGGCTGGCCGAGATGCTCGAGGTCCCCGAGGCACCGCCGGATGTTCCGACGCCGTTCGAGGCGCTAAACCCCACCGGCCGGGGCGTGGTGAGTCCAGCGACGCTTGCGGCCGCCGCGGCGCGGCCCGGTGGCCGCGGGCCGGAGGCCGACTATCCCAACGGTCTCGGTCGCCTCACCGCCGACGGCGCGTACGAGATCGTCTTGCCGGAGCTGCGACTACACCCGCGCCGTGGAGCAACGTCATCGCCAACACGCGTGCTGGGTGCATCGTGTCCGAGAGCGGCGGCGGCTGCACCTTCGTCGAGAACAGCTTCTTCTACCGGCTCACGCCGTGGCGCAACGACCCGGTCACCGACCCGTGCACGGACGTCGTGTATCTGCGCGACGACGAGACGGGCGACGTGTGGAGCGCGACGCCGCAGCCGATCCGGCACGCCACTCCGTACATGGTGCGCCACGAGCCGGGCCGCACGGAGTTCCGGCACACGCACGCGGGCATCACGACGTCACTGGCATGGGGATGGCGGGCGACGATCCGGTTCGCCTCGCGCTGCTGACTCTGACGAACGACACGACCGCGCCGCGCCGGCTCACGGTGACGACGTACGCCGAGTGGATGCTCGGCGTGTCGCGGGAGCTGACGCGCGACCACGTGCTCACGACGTTCGACCGGGATGCCGACGCGGTGTTCGCGCGGAACGGGTACGACCCGCAGTACGCGGGACGGTCGCTTTCGCCGCGTGAGCGAGCCGGTGACCAGCTATACGGCCGATCGCCGCGAGTTTCTCGGCCGCAACGGCGACGTCGCCGACCCGGCCGCGCTTCGCCGCGCACATCTGGCCGAAGCGACCGGTGCCGGACTCGATCCGTGCGCGACGCTGCAGTGCGAGGTCACGCTCGACCCGGCGAGACGCAAGCCGTGGTCGGGCTTGCTGGGTGCGGCGACCGGCGAGCCGGCGGCGCGGGCTCTCATCGCGGCATACCGCAGCGGATCGGCGGGCCGAGCGCTCGCGGCTGGACGGGCCGCGTGGCGCAAGCGTCTGTCCGTGACGGTGCGCACGCCCGACGCCGAGCTGAACGCGATGCTGAACGGTTGGCTGCTTTATCAGGCGCTGGCGTGCCGCATGTGGGCGCGCACGGCGCTCTACCAGTCGAGCGGCGCGTATGGGTTTCGCGACCAGCTGCAGGACTGCATGGCGTTCGTGTATGCGGAGCCGGTACTCGCCCGCGCGCACATCGTCCGATCTGCAGGGCGTCAGTTCGTCGAGGGGGACGTGCAGCACTGGTGGCATCCGCAGTCGGGCCGTGGCGTGCGGACGCGGTTCTCGGACGATCTGGCGTGGCTGCCGTTCGTCACCGATCACTACGTCACGGTCACGGGCGATACGTCTGTGCTCGATGAGCGGGCGCCGTACCTGACCACTCGCGCGCTCGCGCCCGGAGAAGTGGAGCTGTACGATCGCCCCGAGGTGTCGGGGAACACGGGGACCGTGTACGACCACTGTGTGCGCGCGTTGCGGCGCGCGTCGACAGTCGGCGCCCACGGGCTGCCGCTGATCGGCTGCGGCGACTGGAACGACGGATTCAGTCGCGTGGGGATTGAGGGGCGCGGCGAGAGCGTGTGGCTCGCGTGGTTCCTGGCCACGACCCTCCGGCGATTCGCCCGCGGTGTGACGCGCGGGGCGACATCGGCGAGCGCCGAGTTGCGTTCCGCGGCCGACGCATACGCAGCCGCCATCGAGCGGGACGTCGTGGGATGGCGCATGGTATCGCCGCGCCTATTTCGACGACGGCACCCCGCTCGGCAGCGCCAGCAGCGACGAGTGCAAGATCGACTCGATCGCGCAGAGCTGGAGCGTGATTTCCGGCGCCGCGCAAGCCGACCGGGCACGCGGCCATGCAGTCGCTCGAGCAGTATCTGGTGCGCGAGGACGCCGGCTGATCATGTTGCTCACGCCGCCGTTCGACAGGACGGAGCACGATCCGGGCTACATCAAAGGCTATCTGCCTGGCGTGCGCGAGAACGGCGCGCAGTACACGCACGCTGCCACGTGGGCCGTGCTGGCGCGGGCAATGCAGGGGGATGGCGACCGTGCGTTCGAGCTGTTCCAAATGCTCAACCCGCTGACGCACTCGCGATCAGCTGAGGATGTCGCCCGCTACAAGGTCGAGCCGTACGTGGTCGCGGCGGACGTGTATACCGCCGCCGGCCACCTGGGCCGTGGCGGGTGGACGTGGTACACCGGGTCGGCGAGCTGGATGTACCGCGTCGGGCTCGAAACCATAGTGGGCTTCACCAAGCGGGGTGACAGGCTGACGATCGACCCGTGCATTCCATCTGCCTGGGACGGTTTCGAATTGACGTACACTCATGGTCAGAGCCAGTACCGCATCTCCGTCCGCAATCCTCATCACGTGTCACACGGCGTCGCGGCTGTGACGATCGATGGTGAGCCAGTGTTGGATCGGGCCGTGCTTCTCGCGGACGACGGGCGCTCGCACGAAGTGGTGGTAGACCTGGCCTGAATCGCGGTGCTGATGATGCGCGCCGAGCGAGGTAGGCTACCTGCGACGTCTCACCTTCAGTACGGCTGGAGGCCCCCGCAATGGGAGCCGCAGAGTAAACGTGCTGCCGGTGCCGAGCGCGCTGGCGAGCGTCAGGTCTCCGCCCAAAAGACGGGCGAGGCGACGAGAGACAGTCAGCCCCAGGCCGGTCCCGCCGGGCCGTCGCGCATGCGAACCCTCCACCTGCCAGAACGGGGCGAACACGTGCTCCAAGTTTGCCAGGTCGATGCCGATACCGGTGTCGTGTACATCGAACGTCATCCCGTCGGGCTCGGCGCGCGCGGCCAGAACGATCTCTCCGCGATCAGTGAAGCGCACGGCATTCTCGAGCAGGTTGACCAGGATCTGCATGATCTTCATCGGGTCACTCATGAGCGTCGCAGCGGCGTCGGGCGCACAGACACGGAACGCGAAATGCTTCCGGGCGGCAAGGGGCGAAACGATGGCCGCCGCCCGTTCGATAATCGCGGCAAGTTCCGCGGGCTCACACTGCACAGGCTCGCGACCGGCTTCCAGGCGCGAGAGCGTGAGTACCTCTTCAATGAGCGTCAACGAGATGCCGCGAGCTCGCCCTGATTCGCTCAACTTGCGCCTGCTGTGTCTCGTTCAAACAGCCAGAAATGCCGTCTGCGAGTAACTCTGCATATCCAATGATTGCGTTCAACGGCGTGCGCAGCTCGTGGCTCATCGTCGCCAGAAATGCTTCCTTGGCATCGCTCGCGAACCGCGCTTCGAGACGGATGACATCCTCACGGAGCGCGGCGAGTACTAGCTGTGCGTTGACACCATGCATCTCTTCGAGCGCCGCGACGCCCTGTAGACGTTCGCTGGCTTCCCTAGTGATGTCTCTCACAGCGAGCCCAAGACCTGTGACGCGCCCTTTGGGATCAGTAACGGGCCACGCCGTCAGGCTCAATGATGCAAGCGTCTGGTCGTCCGTTCCACGCGCGATCTCGACATCTTGCGCCGGTTCGCCAGTGCGATACACGTGGTTGAGTATCGCAAGCACGCGGCCGGCAGGTAGACAGGTTATGCACTCGGCGACCGGAGTGTCCACGACCGCATCGGCGCGCGTGCCAATCAAACGAACAAAGGCCGGCGTCGCGCGACGAATCAAATGCCGGACGCCATGCGTTATTCCTATGGCAAGCGGTGCTCGCTCGAACCACTCCGGCTGCCTAGCCGCCAAATCGGCCACCGGATTCCCTGGCGGAGCCTCGACGTGCGTCGGATTGTGAACCGTTTTGCGCTCGTTGATGTTCCGCATGACCAACCCCTTTGTGCACTGTAGACTGCCTTGTCGCCGCCGGCAATCTGCTCACCGCTGCCCCCGCCCAGTGACGGGTCGACGGCGAGACGGCGATGACTTCGCCTGCATCGCGCTCGCCACCCTCACGCGCAATCGCGTGTGGCGGCTAGCGGTCGGGCTGCTACTTTGCTCTGACTGCACCAAAGCCCCACGGGATACACTTGCGAACGGGCTGAGCAACGGAGACTCGGCCTCCGATTCGGCTTTATTGCGGGATCTGGAGATGGCGAGTCGCCCGGAGCGACCTCTGCCGGAGCTGCGCGACGTTCCCTTACCGCGGCCCCGGTCACGGAGTAGCCCGCGCCCAGCGACGTCGGAACCGCCAGAGCTGGGCCCAGCGCAGGAGGCTCGAGCCGCCCCCGCGCGTGACTCTTCCGTGCCTTCTGCAAGCGCGACGGCGCCCGTAGCGCCAGCGAGCGATACGGCCGCCGTTCCAGGAGTTGCCGCCGGGCATGTGTCCGCCGGGACGGTGATCGTGCTCAGCCCGCACGTGGCGGTTTGCCCAAGATTCAACGCCGTTGGCGACCTGTTCGTATCGACGCTCACGACTCCGATTATCGGAGCCGGCGGTGTCACGATTCCAGCAGGAGTCATCGTCAGTGTCCAGGTCACATCGGTTGGTCATTCACCGGGTGGCGGCGCGGTGCTGGAATTCGCGGTACGTAACTTCGGTCGCTTGCAAGACGGCTCGGTGCCGGAGCTCTCGCCCGAGCCTGCCGAGATCACGGCGCCGGTTGGCCGCCTCTCGGGTCACGCCATGACCGAGACGACGGCCCTCGGCACCTGCGTCCCGCGTGGTGGCGAGCTGCGGCTGATTCTCACACAGCCAGTTGAGAATCGCTCCGCGCGGCTCATGACGCGCACACCCATGACCCGAACGTGTCATGCGACCGCGTGCGGCCAGCGTCCCGCTTACGACGACGAGGCCACCTGCTTTGCTGCGGCTACGATGTGCGCCACCGTGATGCCCAGTTCTTCGTAGATGCGCTGATACGGAGCCGATGCGCCGTAGCGGGTGATGCCAAGGACCACTCCATCCGATCCGATCCACCGATACCAGGACATGGGATGTGCCGCCTCGACGGCCACCTTCGGCACCCCACTAGGCAACACCGCCTCGCGATACTCGCGCGACTGGCGTGCAAACAGCTCATGACTTGGCATGCTCACGACGCGCGCGCGCACGCCTTCAGCGGCAAGCTGCTCGCCCGCAGCGAGGACCAGCCCCACTTCCGACCCCGTAGAAACCAGCACCACCTGTGGTGACGCGACTCCTTCCGTCAGCAGGTATGCGCCGCGTGCCACGCCGGTCGCGCTTGCGTAGCGCACGCGGTCGATGTAGCCGAGCTTCTGCCGGCTCAGCACGAGCGCGACTGGGCCTCGCTGGTGTGACACAGCCACGCGCCATGCTTCGGCGGTCTCGGTCGCGTCCGCTGGGCGTATCACGGTCAGTCCGGGAATTGCGCGCAAGGCCGACAGCTGCTCCACCGATTGATGCGTAGGCCCGTCCTCGCCAAGACCGATGGAGTCGTGCGTGAATACGTAGATCACATGTCGCCGCATCAGCGCCGCCAGCCTGATCGCTGGGCGCATGTAATCCGAAAACACGAGAAATGTGCCGCCGTAGGGAATGACGCCACCGTGCAACGACATCCCGTTCATGATCGACGCCATCCCGTGCTCGCGGACGCCGAAGTGCACGTTACGGCCGGCGTAGTCCGCGGGCGAGAATTTACCGACACCAGCTAGCGTCGTGTTGTTGGATCCGGCCAGATCGGCCGACCCGCCGACGAGCTCCGGTACGCGCGATGCGATCGCGTTCAACACGCTACCCGACGCTGCTCGGCTGGCAATCGAGCCGTTCTGGGCCGTGAAACTCGGGATGGCCGAGTCCCATCCATCTGGCAGCTGTCCCCGAAGCCGGCGGGACAATTCCGCCGCAGCCTCTGCATGCGCGGAGCGATAAGCCTGGTCGAGAGCACGCCACGCGTCGTGGTCAGCACGCTCGCTCTGACGCGGCCGTCGCCATTCCGCGAGCGCTTCCTCCGGCACGTAGAATGGCTCGCTCGAGGGCCAGCCAAGCGCATTCTTCGTCAGCTCGACCTCTTGAGCGCCGAGCGCTTCGCCATGCGCTTTCGCCGAATCGACCCGATTTGGGCTACCGTATCCGATGTGCGTGCGACATATGATGAGCGATGGCCGGGTGGTCTCAGCCGTCGCGGAATCGATTGCGTCGTCGAGCGCCGGGAGGTCGTTGACATCGGCGACGCGTTCGATGTGCCAGCCGTAGCTCTTGAACCGCTCCTCCACGTTGTCGCTGTATGTCAGGTCTGTGGACCCATCGATCGTGATGCGATTGTCGTCGTAGAAGCCGATCAGTTTTCCGAGTCGAAAATGGCCGGCGAATGACGCGGCCTCGTGCGAGACGCCCTCCATCAGGTCGCCATCGCTGCAAATGAAGTACGTGTGGTGGTCCACCACGGGATATCCAGGGCGGTTGAATAGCGCCGCTAGATGCGCCTCGGCGGCCGCCATGCCCACGGCATTGCCAAGCCCTTGTCCCAAAGGGCCGGTAGTAGTTTCTACACCGTGCGTGTGCCCGTACTCCGGGTGCCCCGGCGTCCGGCTACCCCATTGCCTGAATTGCTTGATGTCTTCCAGGGTTAGGTCGTATCCAGACAAGTACAACGCGCTGTACAGCAGCATCGATGCGTGTCCCGCCGAGAGCACGAAGCGATCGCGATTCGGCCACGTCGGATCGGCCGGGTCGTGCACAAGGCGCCGCGTAAAGAGCAGATAAATCAGTGGCGCCAGCGCCATCGGCGTTCCGGGATGCCCGGACTCAGCCTTCTGCACCGCATCCATTGAGAGCGTTCGGACGGTATTGATGCAAAGCGTGTCGAGTGCTTCGCGGTCATTCGATCGAGCCTGCGTGGGCGATTCTGCTTGCGGGCGAACGGTCGCGGTGTCAGAGCTCGTGTCCATACTGGGGGAAAATACTGGCCGCGAGACGTCCGCGTGACCGCGTGCGCGGTAGCTCAGTGACGCGTCACGTGTCGGCTTCGTGTTGAAGGAGATGAAATCTCAGCGTATCGAGTCCGCTGCGTATGACCGGCTGCTCGCGCAGCTGGTGCCCGCCGCGCTGGCCGTCGGCTGCTACGTGGGCGCACTCGCCAACGGCTTTGCGTACGACGACATCGTCATCGTGCGTGACAACTACACGATCCACGGCTGGGCGACGATCCCGTTTGCGCTGCGGATCCCCTATTGGTACACGAGCGGGCATTTGTATCGCCCACTGGCGACGCTATTCTTCGCGCTGGAGTGGATTGCTTCGCGTGGATCGCCCGTGGCGTTCCACGCGGTGAGCATCACTCTGCACGCCATCGCGTGCGTGCTGGTCGCCCGAATCGCGCTGCGCTGGTGGTCGCCGATCGCGGCGGGAGTGGCCGGATCGGTATTCGCGATTCATCCGGTTCATGTGGAAGCGGTCGCCAACGTGGTCGGTCAATCGGAGTTGCTCTGCGCGATCGCGCTCCTAGGTCTCCTGCTCGTGGCCACCAAGTCGCTGCCACTAGGCGTGACTGTGCCATCGCGCAACTCTCTAGCAGCAATCGGTGTCCTCGCCGCTGCCGCAACAGCGAGCAAGGAAGTGGGCGTGGTGGCGCCCGCAATCGCGTGGGCCGCAGCGTGGCTAGCCTGGCGGGGAGCGCAACCGGCACCGGCGGCGTCGGATGGATTCTCGGATGCATTTGACACAACAGGTGCGGAAGGCTCTGGTGTTCGCACGCCGTCGCGGCGCGCCATCTGGATGACAGCAGCGGCGTCGGCGGCCGGCGTCGTGTTCGTGCTTGCGGTTCGGGTGCTCATTCTCGACGCGTTGGCAGGTGACCACCCGCATGCCGCTTTCCTGGTGGCCACGCCGTGGCAGGCATACGCCCTGGCCCTTGCATCCATTCCGCGCGCGTTGGCCCTGATTCTCGTACCGCAGCTGCCACGTCCGGACTATTCGCCCACGGAGGCGGAGCTGCTTCACCCCGACCTCATCCTGGTCGCACTCGGCTGCGCCGTCGTGATAAGTGCCGCGGCGCTGTTGGTCGCGCACGCGCGGCGACCAACACCTCTGACTCTCGCGGCTTTCTTCTCGGTCGTGACTTTTGCACCTGTATCCAACCTCTTGGTGCGGACCGGCGTCGTCGTGGCGGAGCGCACTTTGTACTCACCAAGTGTCGGCGTAGCGCTGGCGTACGGCGCCGGGATCGCTGCCGCCTGGAACGCACGCCGATGGGCTGTTTTAGTGCTGGCATGTCCACTGTCTGCCTTCGCACTCGTGCTAACGGTGTACAGCGTGCCGGTATGGCGCGATTCTAGCGCGGTGTTTGCCGCCATGCGCGGCCGCGCGCCCGCCAGCTACAAAGGGTATGCGCTCTCGGCCGCTGCCAGTGACGACGCCGGTGACCACGCCGGCGCCCGGCTGTACTACTCGCGTGCGCTCGCGCGGTTCTCTCTGGATCCGACGGTCTTGGAGAACGCCGGTGTCAACGCGTCGATCGTAGGCGACACTGCTGAAGCCCTCGCGTATTTCCGCCGCGCGCTGGCGCTGGATTCCACTGGGCTGCGTGCTCGGACGTCGCTTGCTGGGCTGCTGATACGTCGCGGTGATTTGGCCGAGGCCAGAGCCGTGCTCACGGACGGTCTTCGTCGTTCGCCCGATCAGCGGACGTGGCGACAGATGCTCGGGGCGCTCGAACCGCCGCTACATAATTAGCATTCGAGAGCGCTTACCCCACCCCTTGCCCCTCCCCCAAAGGGGAGGGGATTGTTTTTTTCTTTGTGGGGGCTTCGCCCCCACAGGCACCGACAACTTTGCGGGGCGTTGAAATCCCTTTCTTTCGGTCGCCCTCGTTTACGGCTGCAGCCGGATCTCGCCCCCGTTCATTCGGCGCTTGAGCATCTTTCGCATGCGCTGAAGGGTCTCGCGCCGAATGCCGCCGTCGCTTACCAGGTGCGCCAAGAACATCTCGCGTGAGCCGTGAAACATGCGGCGCACTAGGCGGCGAATGGTGCTGCGCGCAGCGGCGCGCCGCGTGACCGCCGCGCGAAAGCGATGCGCGCGTCCATCGGCCCGATGGCGTGCGTAGCCCTTCTCCTCGAGAACGCGGAGAATGGTGAGTACCGTCGTGTAAGCGAGGTTTTCGCCTTCTTCGCGCAGCGCCGCCTGCACTTCGCTAGCGGTTGACGGCCCGCTGTCCCACAATACCGCCATGAGGTCCAACTCGCGGTTGGTGAGCATGACCTCAGATGCCATTTCGCGTCTTCGGTCAGGCGACCCGATCGCGCGGCACCCCGCCCGAAAAGAAAGCGGCGAGGTTGTCGAGGGCGCGCATGCCCATCGCCACGCGCGTCTCGGTGGATGCGCTCCCGAGGTGCGGCAGCAGTACCACGTTTTCCATCGTCACGAGATCGCGCGATACCGTGGGCTCCTTTTCGTACACATCCAGCCCAGCTCCCGCAATCGTCTTCGACGCCAAAGCGCGAATCAATGCAGCCTCGTCGACGAGGTCTCCGCGCGCCGTGTTGATCAAAAACGCGTGGTTCTGCATCATCGCGAGTCGCTCGGCGTTGATCAGATGCCGGTTTTCGGGCGACGCTGGAGCATGCAGCGACACGAAGTCCGCTTCGCGCAGCACTGCCTCTACCGAGTCGCGCGAGTCGGCGCCGACGGCGCGGCCATCCGCAGGCGACACCGGCGGGTCGTGGTAGATCACGCGCATCGCAAAACCGCCCGAAGCACGCTTGGCTACGGCGCGTCCAATCCGCCCAAGTCCAATGATGCCGAGCGTCTTTCCAGTGACCTTGGTCGCCATCATGTGCGTCGGCCGCCAGCCCGTCCAGCGGCCCGCGCGCAGCTCTCGCTCACCCTCTCCCAGCCGGCGCGCGACCATGAGCAGGAGAGCAATCGCGAGGTCGGCTGTCTCGTCGGTCAGCACATCCGGCGTGTTCGTGACCACGATGCCGTTTTGCTTTGCCGAGTCGGTGTCGATGTTGTTGAATCCCACTCCGAAGTTGGCGACGATCTTCGCACGGCGCGGCGACGTGCCGAGCACGTCGGAGTTGATCCGGTCCGTGACGGTCGGCAACAGACCCTCCGCTTCGCGCATCGCGTCGCAAAGCTGGGCTGTCGTCAGAGCCGTGTCCGTGGGGTTCAGCGTCGCGTCGAATTCGTCGCGCGCGCGCTGTTCAACCGCATCCGGCAGGCGGCGTGTGACGACGATCCTCGGCCGCGGCTTCTGCTTGGATGTGGTTGCCATGCGGCCTACGCTGGCATTGGCGCTGACGCACGCGCGGCGGCGCCGCCGAGCACCTTGGCCATCGTCTCGCCTAGCTCCGCCGGACTGGGCGCCACTTCCAGTCCCGAGCTTCGCATGATCTCCGCCTTCTCGGCTGCGCTGTCGCCAAATGCGGAGATGATGGCGCCGGCGTGACCCATGCGGCGTCCCGCTGGCGCGGACAGACCGGCCACGTATCCGACGACCGGCTTGGTCATGTGGTCCTTGACCCAAACTGACGCTTCGGTCTCCTGCGGGCCGCCAATCTCGCCGATCATTAGCACCGCATCGGTCTCGGGGTCCTGTTCGAACAGCTGAAGCATGTCGAGGAATGAAGACCCGTTGATTGGATCGCCACCAATCCCCACGCTTGTCGACACGCCGATACCCAACGCCGCCATTTGCGCGGCCGCCTCGTAGCCCAGCGTCCCCGACCGAGACACGATGCCAACCCGACCCGGCTTGTAGATGTGGCCAGGCATGATGCCGATCATGGCCTTGCCCGGACTGATCACGCCGGCACAATTCGGCCCAATGAGCGTGGAGCGCTTCTCGCGTGGGTAGCGCCGGAGATAGCGCTTCACGCGCATCATGTCCTGAGCTGGCATGCCGTCAGTAATGGCGACAATGAGCCGAAGTCCCGCGTCGGCCGCTTCCATGATCGCGTCGGCGGCGAAAGGCCCCGGAACAAAAATTCCGCTCGCGGTCGCCCCGGTTCCACGCGCGGCGTCTTTGACTGTGTTGAACACTGGGAGACCCAGATGTCGCGTTCCGCCTTTGCCGGGTGTGACGCCACCAACGAGCTTGGTCCCGTACGCAAGCATCTCCTTGGCGTGGAATGTCGCTTTATCGCCAGTGAACCCTTGTACGATGACCTTCGTTTCTGCGTTGACGAGGATGCTCATCGCGCGGCTCCTGCGAACGCCGAGCTCCCCGTCGTCGTCGCGCCGGCTCCGTTTCTGGCTCCCGTGCCGCCGGCGCTCACCTCGTGCAGCGCCTCGACAGCCTTGCGCGCCGCCTCGGCGAGCGTGTCCGCGGTGATGATGCTCAGGCCGCTCTCGCGTAGAATGCGCCGACCTTCCTCGACGTTGGTTCCCGCCAGTCGCGCCACAATGGGGGTCGTGACCGACAAATCCCGGGCCGCCTGCACGACGCCCTGCGCGATCCAATCGCAGCGGTTGATGCCCGCGAAAATGTTTACGAGGACGACTTTGACTCGGGGATCCGCGAGCACCAGCCGGAATGCGGCCGCCACTCGGTCGGGAGACGCGCCGCCGCCGACGTCCAGAAAATTCGCGGGCTCGGCCCCCGCGAGCTTGATCATGTCCATGGTGGCCATGGCGAGGCCGGCGCCGTTCACGATACAGCCGATCTGGCCGTCCAGTCCCACGTAGTTCAGGCCGTACTTGGACGCCTCCGCTTCGCGCGGGTCTTCCTCGGTGTAGTCCCGCAGCTCGCGGACATTCGGACGGCGAAATAGAGCGTTGTCATCGAACGTCATCTTCGCGTCGAGCGCCAAGACCCGCCCATCTGCCGTTACAGCCAAGGGATTGATCTCGACCATTGTGGCGTCGAGGTCACGGAACGCGCGATAGGCGCCGAGCACGGCTCGCGTGGCGTCGGGAATCTGGGCCGCGTCCAGCCCCAGCCCGAAGCACAGCTCTCGCGCTTGAAAAGATTGCATTCCTACTGCCGGCTCGATCACGACGCGCATCAGGCTGTCCGGCGACTGTGCCGCGATCTCTTCGATCTCCATACCTCCTTCCGGCGTCGCGACCACGCAGACGCGCTCCGCGCGCCGGTCGAGCACGAAGCCGACGTACAGTTCCTTGGCAATCGGCACGGCGATCTCGACGTACAGCCGCTGCACGAGCTTGCCCTGCGGGCCGGTCTGCTTGGTGACCAGCGTGCGGCCCAGCAGGTCGGCGGCGGCTGCGTGCACCTCGTGCTCGGTGGAACAGATGCGAATACCGCCCGCCTGGCCCCGCCCACCAGAGTGAATCTGCGCCTTGATGACCCAGCGGTTGCCGCCGATCTCGCGGGCGCAGTAGACGGCCTGGTCGGGCGTGTACGCGACGTTGCCCCGAGGAATGGGGACGCCAAAGTTCGAGAGCAGCTCTTTGGCCTGATACTCGTGGATATCCATTTTCAGCTCACCTGTCGGCCGTGACGAGAGTCAGTGGCGGGATGCGTCGGACGTGAATCGCGTCCGCCGTTTGCACAATGTTTTGTGCGAGGCGCGCCGATGCGGCGTCGATCATCTTACCGTCAAGCTGTGCGGCCCCGAGGCCAGCGGCGCTGGCTTCGTCGAGTGCTGCGAGAATCCGACGGGCGCGCTCTACCTCGGCCGGCGTCGGCGTGAAAAACTCGTTGGCCATCGGAATCTGCGACGGGTGGATCGCCCACTTGCCTTCTATGCCAAGGGCGGCTCCGCGTCTGCACGCTGCCGCGAATCCGTCCGCGTCTTTGAAGTCGCCGAACGGCCCGTCTATCGGACGCAAGCCGTACGCGCGACAGGCGACCACCATCCGCGAGATTGCCGAGTGCCATTGGTCACCCGGGTAATCGGGATTCAGTCCGCCGATGCTCGTAGTCCGCGCGCGAACACTCGCGGCGTAGTCTGCGACGCCGAAATGCATGGCCTCGAGCCGCCGGCTCGATTGGGCGATCGCTTCGACGTTGGCCATGCCGAGCGCCGTTTCGATCAGCACCTCGATCCCGATACGGCTGTCGAATCCACGAGCCTCTTCAATCTGCGTGAGCAGGGCGTCCACCATGTACACGTCGGATGGCGTGCCGACCTTGGGAATGAGCACGGTGTCGAGGCGGTCGCCAGCCGCTTCGACGACATCGACAACGTCGCGGTACATGATATCGTGTGTCGAGACCGTTGATGCGGAGCGAGATGGTCTTGTTGCGCTCGCGCCACTCGAAATCACGCAGCGCGGTAATCGCGTGGGCGCGCGCACCCTCTTTTTCCGCAGGGGCGACTGCGTCTTCGAGGTCGAGGAAGACGTAGTCGGCGTCGCTCGCGACAGCCTTGGCGAAGAGTTCCGGCCGCGAGGCCGGCACCGCGAGCTCGCTGCGCTGCAGCCGTTGGCGGGCCGGTTCGTGCCGGGTGAAGCTCACGCCGCCACGGTAGCTCGGGAGCCGCCTGTCATCCTTGCCTGCGCGTCAGGCGAGCCCGTGCCGTTTCCCTTCGCGCCGAGCGACGGCGCAGTTGACCGGTAGTATTCCGACGCGGCGCCGACGCCCGAGCCCGGGGTTACCTGGATGTCCGCGTCGCGCATCGACATCTCGGCCCCGGCGATCGCGCCAAGCAGCATCAACTCATTGAGGTCGCCCAGGTGGCCGATGCGGAAGAGCTTTCCTGCAACTTCGCTCAGCCCAGCGCCGAGTGCCATGTTGTAGCGCCGATACGCAATGTCGATCACTTTGGCCGCGTTGATACCTGCCGGCACCATGATCGCGCTGACCGTGTCGGAATGCCACTTGGGCGCCTTCGCGCACAGGGTGAGGCCCCACGCGGCGATGGCTCGGCGGCATCCCTCGGCCAAACGGTGGTGCCGAGCGTAGACGGCGTCGAGGCCCTCCTCGAACAGCATGGCGAGCGATTCGCGCAACCCATATAGAAGCGGGATCGACGGCGTGTACGGGAAGTAGCCGGTCGCGTTTGCCTTGATCATGTCGCCCAGATCGAAGAACACTCGCGCGCACTTCGCCGACTCGCGCCGCTCGAGCGCCCGGGCGCTCATGCAGAGAATTCCCAGGCCGGCCGGAAGCATGAAGCCCTTCTGTGAGCCGGTGATGGCGGCGTCCACCTGCCACTTTTCCATTTCGAACGGCAGGCTGCCAATGGAGCTCACTCCGTCGACGTAAAGCATGGCGGGATGCTTCGCGGCGTCCATCGCCTTGCGCACTGCCGCTATGTCGCTCGTGACTCCGGTGGACGTCTCGTTGTGCACTACGAGCACGCCCTTGATCTCGTGGCGCTTGTCAGAGCGCAGCATGTCTTCGATGCGTTCGGGAGGCGCGCCTTCGCCCCACGGCGTTTCGATTACATCAACTTGGAGGCCTAGACGCTGCGCGCAGTCGATGAACAGGTGACTGAACTGACCGAAACGTGGTGCGAGCACGCGGTCCCCGGGGGAGAGCGTGTTCACGAGAGCGGTTTCCCACATTCCGGTTCCTGTGGCTGGGAAAACGAACGCTTGGCCTGATTCGGTGCGGAACACCTGCTTGAGCTGCTCGAGGATCGGTCGCGTCAGCTCTGGGAACGAAGACGACCGGTGGTCCTCCATCGGCCGGTGCATCGCGCTGAGGATGCGATCCGGAACGTTGGTTGGGCCAGGGACGAAAAGGAAATTGCGACCGGGCATGTAACGCGTCCTCCCCACGGGTCAAAGCTCCAGGAACTGCCGCCTACAATCAAAACGGGGGCGCGAGGAGCACGTCTAGCCGCCCCACCGACCACCCCCACTAACGACCTCTCGCTTGCCTCAGCGAACGAGTTGCTCTACCTCGGCGGCCTTGCAGTGGTCTTCGTGCCCGGGGTACGCGCGTCCGCAATGAATGCACTGTTCGCCGAAGCCTGTGCGCTTCCACACGAGATAGTACACGGCACGCTGCAACGCCTTCACCCGCTCGTTAAGCTGCTTGGGATCGGTGTCGGGAGAGGTCATGGGCGTGTGAATGATCATGCAAAAATCGAGCGTCCGATTGCATTGGCTTGCAGTCGCGCCGAGCCAGGGTAAGCTGTACGCCCGGTGCCAAGAATGGAAGTTGCCTACGGGCTCCGCAAGTCCAACGTGGCGGCGCGGCGACGGCGCGGGGCGCCTCGGGCGCCTTCGGGCCTCTTACGTAGGCCATGGCTTTTGCCTCCGGCGGTTATGTGGAACTCCGGGTGGGTTACATGTGAGCCGTCTGCACGCCTCCAGACGCGGCTTCGGCAAGGGCGACGATCTCGTCGTCGCGCAGCACCTTTTGAGCATCGCATCGGTTCTTGAAGGTCGCGAATGCGACCTCGAGCTCGTCGTCGGACAGGTGGAAGCCTAGCTCTTCGAGACGCTTGCGAAAGGCGTGCCGGCCGGAATGCTTGCCCAGCACCAGCAGGCTGGGCTCCGCCCCTACGGTCTCGGCGTCCATGATTTCGTAAGTGAGCGGATTGCTGATCATGCCGTGCTGGTGAATGCCAGCAGCATGAGCGAACGCGTTGGCGCCCACGATCGCCTTGTTGGGTGGCACGGCGACGCCAGTGCATCGCACAACGAGCCGCGAAGCACGCGTCAGCTCACGGGTCACGACGCGCGTGGTTACGCCAAAGGCGTGGCGACGCGTGTGCAGGGCCATGACGCATTCTTCCAGAGATGCATTGCCGGCGCGCTCTCCGAGCCCGTTGATCGCGCACTCAATTTGCCGCGCGCCAGCCCGAACGCCCGCGAGAGAATTCGCGACGGCGAGCCCCAGATCGTCGTGGCAGTGCGTCGACAGCGTTACGCCGCGTAGCTCGCGCACGTGAACGCGAATGCCCGCGATGAGCGCATAGTACTCGTCGGGTACCGTGTAACCCACCGTGTCCGGGATGTTGAGCGTCGTCGCGCCGCTTGCTATGGCGGCACGCAGTACATCGTACAGGAACTCGCGGTCGGAGCGGCCTGCGTCTTCCGGCGAGAACTCCACGTCTTCGGCAAGCGATCGGGCATGAGCCACGGAGCGCGAGACTGCCTCGAGCACCTGGTCCCGCGTCATGCGGAGCTTGTACTCGAGATGGATGTCGGACGTGGCCAGAAAGGTGTGAATACGTTTCCGGTGGGCCGGGGCAAGTGCGCTCGCGCACGCGTCGATGTCTTTTTCGCTTGCCCGGGCCAGCCCGCAAATCACCGGCGAGTCCGCGGACGAACCCGAGTCGCTCGCTATGGCGTGCACGGCGTCCCAGTCTCCTGGCAATGCGATCGGGAAGCCGGCCTCGATTATGTCGACGTTGAGGCGCACCAATTGCTGGGCCACTTCGAGTTTTTCTGCCCGGGTCATTGTGCACCCGGGGGCCTGCTCGCCGTCACGCAGAGTGGTGTCGAATATCCGAACTGACGGTGGGACGCCGTCGACCGTGGCCTCCGGCATCACGCACCTCCCGAGCCAGGGACGACTTCTTTGGGGCTGACGAAAGGCATCATCCGCCGTAGGTCTCGTCCCACACGCTCGATCGGATGCTCCACGTCTCGCTGGCGGGCTTCGTTGAAGGACGGTCGCCCATTGGCGTTCTCTTCAATCCAACGATCGGCGAACGCTCCGCTCTGGATGTCGGCGAGCAACTTGCGCATCACTGTTCGCGCCTCTTTGCCGATGACCTGCGGGCCAGCGATATAGTCGCCGTATTCGGCCGTGTCCGAAACCGAATACCGCATGTAGTTGAGCCCGCCCTGGTACATGAGATCGACGATCAACTTGAGCTCGTGCATGCACTCGAAGTACGCGAGCTCTGGTTGATATCCGGCTTCGACGAGCGTCTCGAAGCCTGCCTTCACCAGTGCGGACACGCCGCCGCACAGGACAGCCTGCTCGCCGAATAGATCGGTCTCGGTCTCTTCCGTGAACGTTGTTTCCAACACACCCGCGCGTGTGCAACCAATGCCTCTTGCATACGCCAGCGCGTCGGCAAGCGCGCCGCCTGTCGCATCCTGATGCACGGCGACTAACGCGGGAGTTCCGCCTCCCTGCACGTACAGCTCGCGCACCCGATGCCCTGGCGACTTCGGCGCCACCATGCTGACATCGACCTCGGTCGGCGGGATGATTTGCCGATAACGAATGTTGAATCCGTGCGCGAACATCAGTGTCTTGCCCGCCGTAAGGTGGGGTGCGATGCACTGCTGGTAGAGCTCCGCCTGGTTCGTGTCGGGCGTGAGCATCATGATCACCAATGCTTCGCGCGCAGCCTCCGCCACAGACCGCACACGTAGTCCGGCCGCTTCCGCTTTCGCGCGGCTCCTGGACCCTGCGTGCAAGCCGACGCGCACGTCTAGGCCGCTGTCGCGCAAGTTGAGCGCATGCGCGTGGCCCTGGCTGCCGAACCCGATCACGGCAATCGCGCGTTTGGCGAGGCGGCCCAAATCGGCGTCCGCATCGTAGTGCAATTTGGGCATCAACCTTCTCCGTCGGCTTGGGCGTTGTACGAAGGAGAGTTTGGATCGAGCGCGGGCGCCGACGCAAGTGAGCCGCGGGGGCGCGCCGCCGAGCCGCGACCCGACTGGAGACCCTGTCCTCGTACCATGGCAATGCGTCCGCTGCGAATCATCTCCTTGATGCCCAGTGGACGGCATAGGTCGATGAACGTCTCCACCTTGTCCGGAGTGTCGGTCACCTCGAACACCAAGCTATTCAGGCCCACGTCGGCCACCTTTGCGCCCGCCGCGCCGGTGAGTGCAATGAGGCCGGCGCGACTCGCGGGGGACGCATGCACCTTCACCAGGACGGTTTCGCGTTCGACCGTGCGGTCATCCGTCACGTCTTGCACCTTGAGCACCTCGATTAGCCGGTAAAACTGCTTGATCACCTGCTCTACGTTCTCGGCCTCCACTACCAGAGTCATTCGGCTGACACCCGGCGCCTCGCTGCGCCCAACTGTCAGGCTCTCAATGTTGTAACCGCGCCGCCGAAACAGGCTCACTACGCGGTGCAGCACGCCGGGATGGTCCTGCAAGAGCGCGACGAGGGTGTGCGTCATGCGTGCTCGCCGACCGCCACCATCATCTCGCCGATGCTCTTGCCCTGCGGGACGATCGGAAAGACGTTGACCTCGCGCTCGACCTGAAAATCGATGACGACCGGCCCGTCATGCTTCCAGGCGGCGTCGACACCGTGGGCCACATCCGCAACCTCACGCACGGTGATTCCACGTACGCCGTAGGCTTCGGCGAGCTGGGCGAAATCCGGGCCCGAAAGCAAACTGCCGCTGTAGCGCTTCTCCTCGAACAGCTCCTGCCACTGGCGCACCATACCGAGGTAGCCGTTGTTCACGATTGCAACCTTGATGTTTCGGACGTCTTCCTGGACGTAGGTCGCGAGCTCCTGGTTGGTCATCTGGAATCCACCGTCGCCCACGATGGCCCAAACGGTCTCGTCCGGGTGCGCCAGCGCGACGCCCAGGGCGGCGGGAACCGCGAATCCCATTGTCCCGGCGCCACCGCTGGTGATGTGCGAGCGTGGCCGGCGCCAGTCGAGCAGCTGGGCTGCCCACATTTGATGCTGTCCGACGTCCGTCACGACGCGGACCGGTCCGTGCGCGGCAAAGCTGGCGTTGAGCGCACTGTAAACGTCGTGCGGCATGAGCGACGTTGTCTCGGGGCGATTCAGCTCCTTGTGCCGCGCCTGGAACTTGGACTGCATGTCGCGGATGTGCGTGAGCCACGCGGCCCGGGTCGGAGGCGCCGCGTCGTCGGGCAGTTCGGCGAGAAGCGCGGCGAGCACCCGCTGAGCGTCACCGACGATCGGAACCGCTACGCGCACGTTCTTGCCGATCTCCGACGGATCGACGTCAATGTGCACGACGGTCGCGCGCGGCGCGAAAGTCAATGCTTTGCCAGTCACTCGGTCGTCGAACCGACCGCCGATGTTGACCAGCAGGTCGCATTCCTGGATCGCGCGGTTGACGTGGACCCAGCCGTGCATGCCTGGCATACCAAGCGAAAGCGGGTGATCCTCCGGGAAAGCACCGAGTCCGTGAAGGGTCGTGATGACAGGCACACCCGTTCGTTCCGCAAGCGCGCGCAGCTCGACACACGCTCCCGACTGAATCACACCGTTGCCGGCCATGATGAGAGGGCGCTCTGCCCGCGCGAGCTGCTGTGCGGCCTCACGGATCTGCCCACGGTGGCCTTCAAGGGTCGGACGATATCCCGGCGTCCGGAGCGTCACGTCCCAATTCGGCACCACCTTGGCCTGCTGCGCATCCTTGGTCACGTCGATGAGCACAGGCCCGGGCCGTCCGCTCGACGCCAGGTGAAACGCCTCGCGGAAGACGTAAGGCAGCTCCTCGGCGTGCTTCACAAGGTAGTTGTGCTTGGTGATTGGAACCGTGATCCCCGTGATGTCCGTTTCCTGAAACGCGTCGCGGCCTAGTACCTGGCTCGACACCTGACCGGTGATCGCGACCAACGGCGTAGAGTCCATCCAGGCGTCGGCTATCGCGGTAACGAGATTTGTGGCCCCAGGCCCGCTAGTCGCCACGCACACACCGACGCGGCCCGTCGAGCGCGCATACCCTTCGGCGGCGTGTCCTGCGCCCTGCTCGTGGCGGCACAGCACGTGGTGCAGGCGGTCGCGGTACTCGTACATCGCGTAGTAGAACGGCATGATTGCGCCGCCAGGGATGCCGAACATCACTTCCACCCCTTCGCGGATCAGCGCCTCGCACATGATCTGGGCGCCGGTCCTCATGCCAGGACCTCCATGAGTTTCATCGGCGCGGAATCGCGGACGGCTGGCACGGCGAGGACCGCTCCGTTGCTCGCGTTGGTAACCATCGCGGCGTACCGCGCGAGCCAGCCGCGTCGGTACTTGGGCGGCGGCGCCCGCCACCGCGCCGCACGCTCAGCCATCTCCTCCGGCGAAACCTCCAGATCAAGCGAGCGAGCAGCTAAGTCGATGGTCACCGTATCGCCATCCTGCACCAGGCCGATCGGACCGCATTCGGCGGCTTCCGGCGAGACATGCCCAATGCACAGCCCGCGCGTGCCACCTGAGAACCGGCCATCTGTGATGAGTGCGACTTCGGACCCCAACGGCATGCCCTTGAGGAAACTCGTCAGCGCCAGCATTTCCCGCATGCCGGGTCCCCCGCGCGGGCCTTCGTTGCGGACGATGATGACGTCGCCAGCGCGAATGCTGCCGCTGCGGGCCGCCGCGGTCGCCTCGTCCTCACCGTCGAATACCCGCGCCGGTCCACGAAAAGTCATCTCGTGCTGCTCCACCGCGCCGACTTTGATCACTGCGCCCTCGGGCGCTAATGAACCGAATAACACCGCCAGCGCGCCGCGCGCGGAGTGAGGGTTGGACGCAGGCCTGATGCACTCAGGGTTGGCGTTGGTAACTCCTTCGAGGCTCTCTCCCAGCGTGCGACCGCTGACCGTGGCAGCGTCGAGATGCAAGACGCCACTCGCAGCCAACTCATTGAGGATCGCGGGCACGCCACCAGCAGCGTTCACGTCCTGCATGTGCCACTGTCGTGGGCCATCCCACGCGGGTGACACCTTTGCCAGATGCGGCACCCGCTCGGCCACCTCGTTGAACCGACTCACCGGATAGTCGATGCCAGCTTCGCGCGCCAGCGCGAGCACGTGCAGAACGGTGTTGGTCGAGCCGCCCATCGCCATGTCGAGGGCCATGGCGTTGTCGATGGCGTGTTCGGTGACGATATCCAGAAAGCGCACCCCGTCGTGCGCAAGTCGCACCGTGTGCCGTGCCGCGGTGCGGGCCAGCTCGTGCCGCTCGGGCGACACCGCGAGGATCGACCCGTTCCCCGGAAGAGCCACGCCGAGCGCCTCGCACAGACAGTTCATCGAATTCGCCGTGAACATGCCCGAGCAGCTGCCGCAAGTGGGACATGCGAGTGTCTCGAGCTCCTCCAGGCGCGCGGCATCGATGGTTCCGGCTGCCCGCTGTCCCACGCCTTCGAACACGGTGATCAGGTCAATCGCTTTCCCGGCGCGGTCAACGCCGGCCGCCATCGGCCCGCCCGACACGAACACCGTCGGAATGTTCACGCGCGCGGCGCCCATGAGCATGCCAGGCACGATCTTGTCACAGTTGGGAATGCAGATCATCGCGTCGAAACAGTGCGCGCGCGCCATGGTCTCGACGGAGTCGGCGATCAGCTCGCGTGAGGGCAGGGAGTAATGCATCCCCTCGTGGCCCATGACGATTCCGTCATCCACGCCGATCGTGTTGAACTCGAACGGCACCCCGCCGGCCTCTCGCACCGCCTCCTTCACGACCCTCCCGAACTCTTGCAAGTGCGTGTGCCCGGGAATGATGTCCACATACGAGTTGCAGACGGCGACGAAAGGCTTGTCGAAATCGCCGGCGCTGCGTATCTGCCCGGTCGCCCGTAAAAGGCTCCGGTGCGGTGCCCGCTCGAAACCGCGCTTGATGGTGTCAGATCTCATAGACGGTGCTGGAGGCCTCAGACGAACAAAAAGCCCCTCCGGTCGGGGAGGGGCTCCTAATCCGCGAGTGGTGCTCTGGTTACCTCGCTAGCCTCCCCACGCCTACGCCGCCCCGTCCAATAAGAAGGACGAGGCTGACGATAAGAAGGAGGATCGCGACGAGGGCCATAAGTCTGGGTTCGAAGCTACACTGCCCCATGGTCGTGTCAAGCCAAAAGAAGCTGAGCGATTCGCTCGCCCACCGCCGTCGTCGAATGCTGGGCCTTGCCCGGCTGCGCCACGTCGGCAGTCACGCATCCTTCATCAATCGCGGACGCGACGGCTCGTTCCACGGCGTTAGCGGCATCCTCCAGCTCCAACGAGTGGCGAAGCAGCATCGCCACGCTAAGGATGGTTCCTATCGGGTTGGCCGTCCCCCGTCCCGCGAGGTCAGGGGCTGATCCGTGAATCGGCTCGTACAAACCAGGTTTGGTTGCTCCCAATGAAGCGGAGGGCAGCATGCCCAGCGATCCCGCAAGCATCGAGGCTTCGTCGGTTAGGATATCGCCGAACATGTTTTCCGTGACGATGACATCGAAGTCCGCGGGACGCCGAATCAGGTGCATCGCGCATGCGTCCACGAGCATATGCTCGAGCCCGACGTCGGGGAATTCTTCTCTGACGACTCGGCTGGCGACGCTACGCCAGAGGCGCGACGTCGTCAGCACGTTGGCTTTGTCGATGGACGCGAGCTTGCGACGACGTTTGAGCGCGAGCGATGCCGCCACGCGAACCACCCGCTCGATCTCGCCCGTGGTATAGACGCAGCTATCGGACGCTCGCTCGCCACCGCCCGGAAGCGGTGCCCTCTCGTGCGCGCCGAAATAGATGCCGCCGGTCAACTCGCGGACGACCAGGATGTCGACCCCGATCAGCCGCTCGGGTTTGAGCGGTGACACGGCCGCGAGCGCAGGGTGCGGGGTGACGGGTCGGAGATTCGCGAACAGGCCGAGCGCCTGCCGGATCGCGAGCAGGCCCATTTCGGGCCGAACCGGCGCTTCGGGGTTGTCCCACTTGGGCCCACCTACCGCGCCCAGCAGAATCGCATCGGCATTCCTGCAGCGCGCGAGTGTCTCGCCAGGCAGCGCAGTGCCGGTCGCGTCGATCGCGGCACCGCCGATGAGCGCCTCCTCCAGCGTGAACGCGTGTCCCCACCGCTCGGCCACGGCGCGCAGCACACGCGTCCCCTGCGCGACGACTTCGGGACCAATGCCGTCCCCGGGCAGCAGAACGATTCGCGCGCGGACGCGCGCGGGCGTCACGCCAGCGACGCGGCCGCCGCGGTAGTCTGCACGCGCGCGACGTGCGTTGCCTCGTATTGCGCGATCGCGGCTTCCGCCTGCAGCAAGAAGCCCAACTCATCCACGCCCTGCAGCAGACAGTGCTTGGCGAACGGGTCGACCGGGAAACACTCACTCGTGCCGTCTGGCAGCCTCACGGTTTGCTCGCCAAGATCGATCGCCAGCTCCGCATCCGGTCGTTGCCTGAGTAATTGCACCAGCCGCTCGTGCGCGGGCGCCGAGATCGCAACCGGCAGAAGGCCGTTCTTGAGCGCGTTGTTGCGGAAGATGTCCGCGAACCGCGTGCTCACTACGGCGCGGAACCCGAATCCGAGCAACGCCCACGGAGCGTGCTCTCGCGACGACCCACAGCCGAAGTTGTGGCCGGCTACTAGCACCTGAGCGCCACGCGACTCTGGATCGTTGAGAACGAAATCGTCACGCGGGTCGCCTGACGGATGGTACCGCCAGTCGGCGAAGAGGTGCTCACCCAGTCCGGTCTTGTCCGTCGTGGTGAGAAACCTGGCAGGGATGATCTGGTCGGTATCGATGTTGTCGGAGAGGAGGACGACCGCACGAGACGAGAATGTCGTGATCATCGTCGAGCCTGATGACTATGAAGCGGCGAGCGTGCGAGCGTCGGTGATGACACCCGCAACTGCAGTCGCGGCAGCAGTGAGCGGGCTAGCCAAGAACGTCCGGCCGCCGGGACCTTGGCGGCCTTCGAAGTTCCGGTTGCTGGTGCTTACGGCGTACTGCCCAGCGGCAAGTCGGTCCTCATTCATCGCAATGCACATCGAGCAGCCTGCTTCGCGCCACTCGGCGCCCGCCGCGCGAAATACACTGTCGAGCCCTTCGGCCTCCGCTTGGCGCTTGACCTGCTGCGACCCCGGCACGACGAGCATGCGGACGCCGGGCGCGACGGTGCGGCCACGCATCACGCGAGCCGCGAGCCGAAGATCCGAGATGCGGGAGTTGGTACAGCTGCCGAGAAACACGACGTCGATGGGTTTGCCGAGCAGCGACTCCCCGGGGCGCAGCGCCATATAGCGAAGCGCTTTGTCCAGCGCCTGCCGCTGCGCGGCGTCGGGCGCTGCGGCAGGGTCGGGAACACGCCCGTCGATCGGCATCCCCATCCCAGGATTGGTGCCGTACGTGATCATGGGCGCCAGCCGCGACGCGTCGAGCGTGATCGTACGGTCATACTCCGCCCCTTCGTCCCCCGCGAGCGCGTTCCAGCTTGTGACGGCTGCGTCCCACGCCGCCCCGCGCGGGGCATAAGGGCGGTCCGCAACGTATGCCGCGGTCGTATCGTCAGGCGCGACCAGGCCGGCACGGGCACCGCCCTCGATCGACATGTTGCAGACCGTCATGCGCTCTTCCATCGAAAGCGCGCGGATCGCTTCGCCCGTGTACTCGAACACGTGGCCGGTGCCTCCATCGACTCCGTGTGCCGCGATGACCGCGAGAATGATGTCCTTGGCCGAGACGCCCGCGCCCAAGCGACCGTCCACGCGCACCTCCATTGTCTTGGCGCGGTGCTGCAGGAGGCACTGCGTCGCCAGCACGTGTTCCACCTCGGACGTGCCGATCCCAAACGCCAGCGCGCCAAACGCGCCGTGAGTGCTGGTGTGGCTGTCGCCGCAGACGATGGTCATACCCGGCTGCGTGAGCCCGAGCTCAGGGCCTACGACATGCACGATGCCCTGGTGCTCGTTTCCAAGGGCCAGCAGCGGAATGCCGAAGTCAGCGCAGTTGCGTGTCAAATGCGCGAGCTGGGCACCGCGATCGCCATCGACCACCGGCACAGCGCCTCGCACCCGCGGCGCGGTCGGCGTCGAGTGGTCCATGGTCGCTAGAGTCCGGTCCGGCCGGCGCACCCGGAGACCGCGCCCGCGCAAACCGGCGAACGCCTGCGGCGACGTCACTTCGTGCACGAGATGCAAATCGACATACAGCACCGCTGGCGTGTCGGCCGTCGCGGGATGGACGACGTGCGCGTCCCAGATCTTGGCGAAAAGCGTGCGCGGGGCCGTTCTTTGCTCGACAGTCATGTCCCCGAATGCTTCACGCGATGCAGCGGCAATTCAAGGCTGTCCCACAGCGCGAGCCAGCTGGCCGCGATAATGTCCTCGGAGCATCCGACGGTGCTCCAACGTTGCGCGCCTCGAGCGGACTCGATCACGACGCGCGGCCTGGCTGCGGTGCCCAGATGCTCGTCCACGATGCGCACACGATAGTCCACAAGCTGCACCTCATCGAGCACGGGAAAATGCGGCACGAGCGCCTTGCGGATCGCCTGATCGAGCGCGTTGACCGGACCAGCACCCTCGCCGGCGGTATGCATCACGACTCCGCCAACGGAGAGCTTGACGGTGGCCTGCGCCACGATCGGCCGATCTCCGCGGCGCTCCACGATGACCGTAAAGTCCAGTAACTCGAAAGGAGCCACGTAGTCAGGCGCCGCGCGCCGGACCAGCATCTCAAACGAACCGCTCGCGCCTTCAAAGGAATACCCGCGCGCTTCGAGTGACTTGATCCGCTCGAGCACCACCGCTTCCGCGCCGTTGAGTGATAGCCCGAGTTCTGCCGCCTCGGCGCGGACGTTAGCTCGCCCCGCAAGCTCGCTCACGACGACTCGTCCGACATTCCCTACTGCGCGTGGATCGATGTGCTGGTAGCTGCCTTCGACCTTGGCCTCTGCGGCGCCGTGCAGCCCGCCCTTGTGCGCGAAGGCGCTGCGTCCGACGTACGGCGCATGGTGGTCCTCCGCGACTCCGGCGACAGCGGCGACATGTCGGGACAGCTCTCGCATGCGGGCGAGCTGCTCTGGTGGCACGCACTCATAGCCGAGCTTGAGCTGCAAGTTGGCGACGAGTGGCAGGAGGTCCATGTTCCCACAGCGCTCGCCGTACCCGTTGACCGTTCCCTGCACGTGCTCGCACCCGGCGGCTACTGCAGCCAACGCGTTCGCGACGGCAAGACCACTGTCGTTATGGCTATGCATACCGAGCGGGGTACGAATGTGCTCACGCACGGTGTTGACTGTGGCGCGCACGGCATCGGGGAGCGATCCGCCGTTGGTATCGCACAGCACCACGCAATCCGCCCCCGCTTCCTCCGCGGCTCGCAGCGTCATGAGCGCGTAGTCGGGGTCCTGCGCCATCCCGTCGAAAGCGTGCTCGGCATCGTATATCACTTCGCGACCAGCCGTTTTGCAGTACGACACAGTCTCGGCGATCATGCGCAGGTTTTCTTCGGGCGTTGTCTCCAGCACGCGCGCGACATGCCTCGCTGAAGTCTTGCCGACCAGGGTCACGACTTGCGTCTCTGCTTCCAGTAGCGCGCGCAAATTGGGATCGCTCTCGCACCGCGTATGGGCGCGCCGAGTGCTGCCAAACGCGGCGAGCTTGGCGTGCTGGAACGGCTCGCGCGCTGCCTCCCGAAAGAATGCCGCGTCCTTTGGATTCGAGCCCGGCCACCCGCCCTCGATGTAAGAGACGCCGAAGTGGTCGAGCGCGCGAGCAATGATGAGCTTATCGCCTGCTGACAACGAAATCCCCTCGCGCTGCGTTCCGTCCCGCAGCGTGGTGTCATACAGTGCGATCCGAAGGGGCGGGGACATACAGTAAGGAAGGTTTGAAAGACGGCGTACGGGACCGAAAAACGATAACGGCCCCCAACGGGTTTATACTTGAATCCGTCGCTCGGTCAAGGCGGGCCGCCGTATTATTTGCGCTGGGTTACCCCTCTTTCCTCTGACCAACTAACGCATGATGGCTTCATCGGCGTCACTTACCGACCCAATGGACCAACCCGCACGAGGCTGGACCCACGCGGCGCTCCGCATTGTCGCCGGTTTCCTGTTTCTCTCCCATGGCGCGGCGAAACTGCTGGGCGTGTTCGGCGGCGTGAATGGGAGGGGCGCCCGCGTGTCCATAGCAACGTGGCCGGTGGGTGTCTCCGGCTGCATCGAGCTCGTAGGCGGCACGCTGATCCTGCTTGGCCTGTTCACGCAGGTCGTGGCCTTTATCTGCTCGGGCGAGATGGCAGTCGCCTATTTCATGATACACATAAAGCGGGGGTTCATACCCTTGCAGAACCGCGGCGAGCTCGCGGTTCTGTTCTGTTTCGTGTTTCTCAATTTTGCGTTCTCAGGCGCGGGGCCGTTCAGCCTGGACGCTCTGCGGCCCGGCCGGCGGCCTGAAACGGAGCATCATGATGGCAACTAAAGACGCACCGGCCAAGCCGCCCCCGCGTTCGGCGGGCGCCACTCGCACCGTTGGGGCGCACGATGCCAAGACGGTCCTGCCCGAGGGCACCCGGGCCCCCGGTTTCACACTCAAGAGCACGCCCGACCAAACGCTCTCGCTGTCCGACTTCCGTGACCGGCCTGTGATTCTGGCGTTTTACCCGGCTGACTGGAGCCCGGTGTGCGGCGACCAGTTGGCCTTGTATAACGAAGTCCTACCGGAATTCAGTAAGTACAACGCGGAGCTCTTGGGGATTTCGGTGGACGGCGTCTGGTCGCATGCGGCGTTCGCCAAGCAGCGGCATCTACACTTCCCACTACTCTCGGATTTCGAGCCAAAGGGCAAGGTGGCGCGCGAGTACGGGGCTTACGACGCGGCGTCAGGTCAATGCTGCAGAGCGCTTTTCGTGATCGACAAAGACGGAGTAATCCGGTGGAGTTACCTCTCGCCTATGGGCGTGAATCCCGGTGCTGACGGCATCCTGCGAGCGCTCGAGTCTCTGTGAGCCTTACACCACCGGTTTCGGCGCACGACCATGTGAGTGGACCGGCGACGGCTCCCGTGACGCTCGTTGAGTACGGTGATTTCGAGTGCCCGTATTGCGGCGCGGCGTATCCCGTGGTGAAAGAGGTGCAACGACACTTCCGTGGTCGGCTGCGATTCGTGTTTCGCCATTTTCCGTTGTCGCAGATGCATCCCCACGCCGAGCACGCCGCTGAAGCCGCCGAAGCGGCGGGGGCGGCGGGCAAGTTTTGGGAGATGCACGATGCGCTTTACGAACACCAGCGGGCACTGGCGGATCACGATCTCGTGCGCTACGCGGTCTCCGTGGGCGTGGATCCGGCGGTCGTCACCGAGGCGCTGATCGCGCATACGTACCGAGAGCGAGTGAAGTCCGATTTCATGAGCGGCGTGCGCAGTGGCGTGAACGGGACACCCAGTTTCTTCATCAATGGCGAGAAGTACGAGGGATCCTACGACACTGACGCGCTCACCGAGGCGATAGACTCGGCTTTGTAGCCGGCGTGACGGGCGTCCGGCACAGCAGTTGCGCCGCTTGGCCGCATGCCGACGCGCGCTCGATCGGCGACGGAGACCGCGGCTCCCTTGGTGCCGCCTGGAGGTTCGCTCGAGGCCGTTCGCGAGGCAGCGATGAACTGCCGCGCGTGCCACTTGTGGACTCTTGGACGGCAGACCGTATTCGGAGTCGGGCCTGAGCATGCCGCGGTCATGATGATTGGCGAGGTGCCCGGCGATCAGGAGGATCGCGAGGGGTTGCCGTTCGTAGGGCCGGCGGGCAAGCTGCTTGACGCGGCGCTGCAAAAGGCGCGGATCGATCGATCCACGGTGTATGTGACCAACGTTGTGAAGCACTTCAAATGGGAACGCATTGGCGCGAGTCCGCGTCGTATTCACAAGAAGCCCAATGCCGCAGAGATCGCAGCCTGTCGCCCGTGGCTTGATGCCGAAATCGACCGCGTGCGGCCGCGTGTGATCGTGTGCCTTGGCTCGACCGCGGCCCAGGCTCTACTGGGCCGCGCGTTTCGAGTCACGGCGAACCGGGGCGTACCGGTTCCTTCACCCCTTGCGGAACTGGTCATCGCCACGGTCCACCCGGCCTCGGTGCTTCGCGCGCCGGACGAATTGGCGCGGCACCGCGCAGAGGAGGAATTCTTCGCGGATATCGCGACTATCGGCCGCTACATTCGCGGCGACGTTTAGCGTGTGGTCATAGCGCTCGCGGGGGCTCGTGGATTCATCGGGTCTGCCCTCGCGTCCTCGCTAGCCGCCGACGGCCACCGCGTGCTGCGCCTCACGCGAGCGGTCGATGGTCATGGCGCAACGGGCGTTGCCGGCGTCGGAGACAGCATCGCCTGGGACCCGGCTCGAGGTCAGCTCGACCACCATGCACTCAACGGCGTTGACGCCGTCGTGAATCTGGCTGGTGAGCCTATTGCCAATCGGTGGACCGCCGTGCGGAAACGCCTGATGGCGTCCAGCCGCATTGATACCACGGCGCTGATCGCGCGCGCGATAGCCGCGATGCCCGCGCGGCCTCGAGTTTTTCTCACCGCGTCAGCGGTGGGCTACTACGGTGACCGTGGTGCGGAAGCGCTCGATGAGTCGAGCTCGTCGGGAAGCGGGTTTCTCGCCGAGCTGTGTCGCGAGTGGGAAGGTGCGGCCGCCCCTGCTCGGGACATGGGAGTACGCACCGTGCACGCGCGTTTCGGCGTGATTCTGGGTCGTACAGGAGGCATGTTGGCCGCTCTGCTCCCTGTATTCGAGCTGGGCGCAGGCGGGAAGCTCGGATCCGGTGCCCAGTGGACGAGTTGGATCGCGCGCGCCGACGCCATAGCCGCTCTGCGTCATGCCATCGCCACGGACATCTTACGCGGGCCCGTCAACGTCACGTCCCCAAACCCGGTAACGCAGGCCGAATTCGTCGCGGTCCTCGGACGAGTTCTTCGTCGGCCAACGCTCGCCTCGGTGCCGGCGTTCGCTCTCCGGCTGGTGTTTGGCGAGATGGCCGATAACGCGCTTCTCGCAAGCCAACGGGTTTACCCCCGAATGTTGGAACGCTCCGGGTTCACGTTCCGGCACCCAACTATCGAGGAGGCGCTGCGCTTCGAATTGGGTCGTTAGTTTCGAGCAGTTAGCTTCCGGTATGCCTGTAGTCCCGTTCGATGCGCTGCCCGACGATGCGCGCGTGTGGGTATTCGCGAGCGAGAGTCCCCTGACAGGGGACTCGTCGCGCCGGTTGCTCGACGAGGTGGACCGGTATCTCGCGCAATGGCGGGCGCACGGGCAGCTGCTCACGTGCGCGCGCACGTGGCGCGACGACCGCTTCCTGACCGTTGGAGTCGACCAGACCGATGCGTACGCTTCCGGATGTTCGATCGACGGCCTGTTTCGCGCGCTCCAGGCATTGCGCCCGGTGCTCGGCGCAAGCCTCATCGGCGGGGGTCGCGTGCACTACCGGGATGACAGAGGTGCGATCCAATCTGCCAGCCGCGAGGAGTTCGCCGAGCTCGGCGCGAAAGGTGCCGTCACGACGGAGACGCGGGTATTCGACCCTACGGTGGCTACGGTCGCCGAGTGGCGAGAGCGGTTCGAGACGGACGCGGGTCAATCATGGCACTGCGCCTTGCTGGGCTAGCGCAGCGTAGCGTTTGACGCGCGTCAGCATGGCGTTGAGCCCCGCCTCACGCGCTCCCAATCCAATGCTGTCCATCATCTGACGCGCGAAATCGGAGGGGATGGCCAACGTAATCGCTGGCGACTGGTCATTGATGGCGCCGAGCAGGATGGCAAGGAAAGCAGCGACCGTCGGCGATCGGCGAGCGTCCACGTCCGCATAGAAGTGCAGCTTGCCGTCCCGAAACTCCGGAAAAAGATCGACCGCAGTCTGACACTCCGGCACCGTGAACGCCGCACGGTCGAGCGCCCGAAAGCGCTCCGGTACGGGCTCGAGCTTTCTAGAGTGCAGCACCAGCGCCTGCATCTTTTCCTCTCGCGAGAGCGCGCGGAAATACCGAAGCACGCGATCGATCGAGGGCGGAATTGCTCCAGTCGATCCATCGGATTGCGGCTCAGCCGGCTGCGTGTCATCGACCACATCGAAATATGTGCGTCTGTGCCCCACCCCCTAACCCCCTCCCCGCAAGCGGGGAGGGGGAAATAGTCTTGATTTCAAGCTTCGCTTGGATGACGAGGGGCTCCGCCCCTCGACCCCGTTGCATGCGGGGCTTACTTGGCGCCGCACGTCCGGCGACGTGGGCTTCGCCCCTCGACCCCAACGGATGGGCGTTTGCCATTCATGCCGGCCGCCACGCATTTCAAAGCATCCGCGCGAGCCACGCGATCACGCGCCGTGGGGGTCGAGGGGGCAAAGCCCCCTCGTCATCCAAGCGAAGCTTGAAACAGGAAATTTCCCCCCTCATTTAGGGGAGGGGTTGCTCGTCATTCATGCGAAGCTTGAAGAAAAAGGGTCTCCCCCCACTTAGGGGAGGGTAGTAGCCAGCAATGCGAGTAACAATTATCACGGCGGGCTCCCGTGGCGACGTTCAGCCGTATGTCGCGCTCGGGATGGGGCTCAAGCGCGCAGGGCACGCGGTCGCGATCGCGACGCACGAGACCTTCCGCGAAGGGGTTAGCCGATACGGGCTCGAATTCGCGGCCATCAGTGGCGATCCTCGCGCAATCGTCGCGTCGCCCGCAAGCGATCGCTGGCTCGTTTCCGGGCGCATCCGCGACATGCTGTCCGCCGGACGAGAATTCGCCCGGGGCGCGCGGCCGCTCATGGATGCGCTCCTCGCGGACTACTGGCGAGTGTCGCAAGGGAGCGACCTGGTGATATTCTCCGCTGTTGCGGCGCCCGCGTGGAGCGTGGCAGAGCGACTAGGAATTCCCGCAGTGGGTGCCTTTTTGCAGCCGCTTCACCGCACGCGCGAGTTTCCGGCGATTGGGCTGCCCAGCGGCATCCGGCTAGGCGGCACATTCAACGTGGCCACGCACGTCATCACCCAACAGCTCGCGTGGCAGCCGTTCCGGCGCCAGATCAACGCTTGGCGGCGTGCTACACTCGGACTAGCGCCGGCGCCCGTGCGCGGCCCGTACGCGCGTCGCGCTCGGCCGGCGGTTCCGACGCTATACGCATTCAGCCCACTGGTTGTCCGCGAGCCGCGGGATTGGGGGCCGTCGGTCCGGGTGACAGGTTATTGGATACTTGACGCGGATCCAGCTTGGCGGCCGAGCCCCGAGCTCGAGGCATTTCTCGCGGCCGGCCCGCCGCCGGTCTACGTGGGTTTTGGCAGCATGACGCCCAGCAACGCGCAGCGATGCACGTCGCTCGTGTTGGAGGCGCTGAGGCGCACGCGCCAACGCGCCGTGCTCGTACGAGGATGGGGACGACTGGGCTGCGGCACTCTGCCGGACAGCGTACTCGCCATCGACGACGCCCCACACGAGTGGCTTCTCCCGCGCATGGCCGCTGTCGTTCACCACGGTGGTAGCGGCACGACGGCCGCCGCCTTGCGCTCGGGCGTGCCATCGGTAGTCGTGCCCATGGGCTTCGACCAACCCTATTGGGCCGCTCGTGTCGCGGCCTTGGGTGCCAGCCCCTCCCCATGCCACCGGCGTCACCTCAATGCCCAGTGGCTCGCCTCGGCTATTCAACGTGCACTGAGCGATGGGGCAATGCGCGCGCGCGCGGCCGAGATCGGACGTCAGCTCCGATCGGAACGCGGTGTCGATGTCGCGGTCGCCGCCCTGCACGAGATCGTCGGTGACGAGCGGTCAAACGTGAGCGCTTAGGATGTAGCCGGAGCCCGCGACTCCCGCGCGCTGGGGTTTGCACCGAATACCTGGTCGTCGTACGCTGCCGCGAACTCCTTCCAGTCACGACGGACGGTACCTACGTAGCGAACGGCGTAGTCGAGAACTGCGCGCGGCCACCGGCGATCGTGTCCAAACGCAACCCACTCGTCCCCGATCGCGGACCCTCCTCGGCCGGCGCAGCGCAGCTGGCCCCAGGCGATCACTTGCGCCATGGTTTCCAGCGCACGGCGCAGACGCGGGAGCTTGCGACGCGCGCCGGCGAGCGCGAGACGATCCTCCATGGGCTGTAGCTCCCGTAGTATGCACCAGTCTCGGCCGACCCGCAGAACGTGCAGGAGCGCGGGAGACACCGCTTGCACGCGCTGTTGGATCGTGACGACCCGATCGGCCTCGTTGCGCCAGGCTGGCTGTGGCGTGCGGAGCGATGCGACTAGAACCGACGGTGCTGCCTGCTTCACGTCGAGCAATGCGTGACCGTGGGCGCCGCCGGAACCGCGGACCAAGACGACGTAACGCTCGAGTCCCAGGCTGCCAGTGCCGGCAATTCTGCGCGCGACATCGACGACTGCGTAGTATCTCGGGTCGGATTGCCGAGCACCAAAACGTTCGAGTGCGGCGCTGACGGCGCGCCGCATGTCGCGAGTCGCCCGGATTGCGTGCCGCCCATCGGTGCGGATTCGCCGTCGGCCCTGGCGAACTACCGTGCGCTCGGCCAACAATTCCGCGCGCGTTCGATTTGTCACTCGTTTCAGGAGCGATCGCACCATCCCGCGTGCGGTATCGCGCTCCACCCAGCCGGGTTTGCCCAGTCGTAGCGCCCGGGCGTAGGCGCTAAGCGCCGCTCTGCACAGCTCACGCGCGTCCGAAGGCTCCACGCGGATGGCCGCAGCCGCCAACAGCACGCTCGTCAGAAATCGCGCCAGTTCGCGCGCGCAGGGAGCGAGCGCCGCCTCATCGAAATCGTTGATGTCGAAATACGCGAGCCGATTGCCTCCCTGGTAGCTCCCAAAGTTTTCCAGGTGTAAGTCGCCGCAGGCCCAGGTGAGCGCGGTATGATCAAGCGGACTGCGTTTCGGCCAGTCGCCGTGGAACGAGATGCGCCGTTCCACGAAAGAATGCGAACGGGTCGCGCCGCATCGCGGCGTACTTGAGGGCCAGACGTTCGGGTTCGCGATCGGAGTTGAATTCGAGGATCCGGGCAACTGCCGACGCGGTCACCTCGACGCCGGGGTGCCAGCCCAGGGCGCGACCTCGCCCGGCGAGCCGGCCGAGGTACCCGCGTCGTTGGGCGGCAGCAGCCGGACGCCATCTCGGAAAGTCAGGGTCCGAAGCGGTGCAGCGACGGAAATCTGCTCTCGGTGGAGGCGGTCGAGCAGGCTCAACGTGATCGTCTGCTGAGCGTTCATGTAGACGCCGTAATCGGGAGTCAGCACTACGTACACCGTATCTACCCGGACATTGCCATCGACGATAGCCGTCACGTGAGAACGGTCGAACCGCACCTGCGGTTGAGCAGTGATGATCTCGCGCAAAATGGCCGGGACGCGTCCGAGCGCACTCGGCGGTGTCGTCCCATCGAGCAGAATGCTGAGGGTGATACTTCGCTCGCGCAGCCGCCGCCAGTTGCGGATTCGGCTTTTCAGGAGATCGGCGTTCGAGAAGATGATTTGCTCGCCGCCGTCGGACCGGACACGGGTCGTCTTGAGGCCGATCTTTTCGACCGTTCCGCCCAAAGTATCGACCGTGATGGCGTCGCCGACCACGAACGGCTTGTCGAGCACGATGGCCAGAGCCGCAAAGAGATCGCCCAGGACGTTCTGAAGGGCGAGGGCAATCGCGACGCCGCCGATGCCAAGACCGGCGACCAGCGTCGTGATATGCACGCCGAGGTTATCGAGGGCGATGAGGCCGAGTAGCATCCACAGTACGCCCCGCGCCAGAATGCTGAGCGCAGCGACCGTGGTGGGCGTCTGCGTAGTGTCGCCGCTAGGCGTGGTGCGTCGGCTGACGTAGCGGGCCGTCGCAAACGCAATGATGCCGTTGCCCCAAATGGCGGCTTGCAGCAGCAAGGCGATGACCATCGCGTCGCGCACGACTGCTTCCCAGCGCGGCGGCAGCAGCAGATCAAGGGAGCCGAGCGCGAGCGCCACGACGACTAGGAACCACAGCCGCGTTCGGCGGATCAGGTCAAACGGGAGGTCGCCGTGTAAAGTGGCACTGCCCGCGATCGCAAACCGGCGGCCGGCGACCCGTCGTACGATGAGCATCACGACCAGGAGGCACACCGCGATCGTTAGCGCGATGAGCCACACCCCGAGCGTGTTATTGTAGAGGCGCCACGTGAGCGGGTCTTCAGACATCATCAATCACGTGGGGAGCCGCGATATGGATATCCCACACCAACAATTTAGCACATCATGCGCCGCCGTCGCGGCATTGCTGCTCGCGGTGGCCGCTCGGGCGCAGGACACAACTGCCAGATCAGACTCGACACGTCGCAAGTCTGCCATTCCTCTCCCGGGTGTCGCGATTACGGCGAGCGCCGTGGATACCACACGACCGGTCCTCGACACGATTTCCGCCGCAACAGGCGGATCGGTGAGCGCGCTCGAGCTGCAAGCATTGCCGTCCGACGAGCGTGATCCGACCGAGGTGGCCATCGCGGTGCCAGGGGCCGCGCGCGGCGTTGGCTTCTTCGACTTCGCGCCAAAAGTCTCCCTCGACGGCGCGAGCTCGCTTTACGTGCCGTACACGATTGACGGGATGGACGACAATGAAGGGTACTTGGGCGGCAATCTGGTCGAGCTACCGTTGGACGCGATTCGACGGATTGACGTTGCGACAACTTCCTATGGAACTGACATTGGTCGCAGCGCAACGGGTGTCATCCAGTACGAGACGCGTCGCGGCACCGATCGGTGGCAGGGCGATGTGTTCGCATACTTCCGCCCCGGAAGCCCGCTCGACGCCACGCCACCCGGAGTGACGCCGCCAGCGCCTGGATTTCGTCGCCAGCAGGGCGGCGGCTCATTCGGTGGACCGCTCTGGCGCGGACACACCTACCTGTTCGGCGCCGTCGACTACGCTCACGAGAGCGAAAGTCAGCCCTTCACGATCGACCCGACGTATAACACGCCCTCCGGGACGCCCTCATACGCTTTTGCCTCCGGCAGCGGCAACATCATTCGCGACCTTACCAAGGCATTTGGCCGGCTCGACCAGCAATGGTCTCCCTTCGAGACGACAACGCTGGAAGTCGCATATAGCGGCATCCACCTCCAAGGCGAGGGGGGTGGCATCGTAGTACCGGAAGCCGACTTCACGCAGAACCGCGACGGCTTCCTGGCCAATGTGCGACAAACGAGCGAACTCGGTGCCTTTGTCAACTCAGCTACGGTCCAGGTCAGCACGTACCACTACTACTACCCGCCATCTGCGAGCTCTTTCTCCGTGCCCGAGGTGACGATCGTGCCGAACGATACCAATCTGACCCCTATCGTGACCGTGGGATCGAGCGGATTCGAGTTCGACGAGCGGGAAACATTGCTGCAATTCCGCGACGTCGTGCAAAGGCAAATCGGTGCACATGCTGTTCAAGCAGGCGTGGATATCATGCGCGGTCACTACGACCTCTCGAACAGCGACGTGAATCCTGCGGGGCTGTACACCGTTTCTCTGGCTGGAAGCAACATCGCGCGTCACGGGCCGTTCATCTCGATTGCGGACATTCCTGCATCCGCGCGCGTAGTATCGTACGAGGTGGATGCACGTCCCGAGGATGCTTGGGGGACGCAGGTGCTTCTTGGTGCGTTCGTACAGGACCAATGGCACCCCTGGTCGACGGTTACAGTCACCGCCGGTGTTCGCTGGGACTACGACGATGAGACAGCCAGGGCGCCGACTGGCCCTGAGCTGGGTAACGTCCAACCACGGTTGGCGCTCAACTGGCGGGTCACGCCGAACGACGTAATCCGTGTTGGCGCGGGTCTGTACACCGGCAAAATGCTATTCGTGAATTATCTGGACTATAGGCAATTTGCGGCGAACGGGGACCTTCCGGTGATCCTTAGCGGCTCGGCCGCACCGGCGTTCGGCCGTGCCCCATTGCCGGCTGCTCTCGCGGCTGCAATCAACTCGCTGCCGCCGCGCGAGATTCGACTGCTTTTCGCCCGGGGCGCATACGATCCCAGTTCGTATCAGGGCTCCATTGGCTACGAGAAGCGGATCGCGGAGACATGGGGATTTTCGACGACGGCTCTGGTAGTCGGTACGTCGCACCTGCCACGCCTGTGGGACCTGAATGCCGACACCTTCGTCCCATCCCCCGGCGACACGATCCAACAATCGCTCGCGTTTGGCGATGCACATCGCCCCCTGCCTGTTCAAAACGGATCGTACCGCTGGCTCACAACCACGGATTTTGGTGGTCAGGCGATCTACTGGGCGCTACAGACCACGTTGCGCCACCAGTTCTCGGATGCTTGGAGCGCAGACATTGACTACACGCTGTCGCGAAGCCGCGACAATACGGAAGACATCAATTTTTTCGCGAGTCAGGGGAACGACTTCCATGCCGAGTGGGCGGACGCGGTCAACGACCGGCGCCACCGCGTGGTCGGTCGGGTGATTTACGACTGGCGGCGTACGCTACAGCTCGGGACGATCGCCGACTTCGAAACCGGATCGCCATACAATGTCATAGCGCCGGTCGGCTTCGACTTCAGCGGAAGCGGCTCCTACGCGCTTACCGCGAACGGGTTCGACGCGAACTATCAGCGGTACCCGGGCACGCCACGCAACTCCGGACGACTGCCAGACGCTTTCGATTGGAGTATCAGCGCGGCGTACGCGGTGCCGGGGACGGCTCGCCACCTTCGGGTTCGGGCCGACGTGTTCAATATCCTCAACGACCTTCTGATATCCGGATTCGTGAACGACGCGTTCGGCGGAGGCCCGAGAACCCAGGTGGCGAACGCCCCGCCTAACCAGTTCACGACTCCCGCGTTGGACGTCAGCGTCGGTGGGCGGCCGCGCGAGTTCCAGCTCTCGGCCGAATACGCGTTCTGAGGCACTCGTTCCCGGTTGCGCGGCAGAGGCTGTGCGGCTGATTCCATGCTCGTGAGACGAGGCGCTAGCATTGTGATGCTTGGGGTTCTCACAGCCGCGTGCGTGAGGTCGGATGCCCCGCAAATCGCCGAGCGTGCGGCGATCGCCGCACTGCCCTGGGACAGCATCGTGGCTCGCGCGCGCGGGAGCATCGTGCGGTGGCGCATGTGGCGCGGGGACCCGTCAATCAATCGCTATGTCGATGATTGGGTGACGCAGCGTTTGAGCGCCCGGTACGGCATAACGCTGACGACGATAGATGGACAGGGTTCCGAGATCGTGAACGATTTAGTAGTCGAGCGCGACGCACATCGCGCGACCGGCGCGGCGAGTCTCGTGTGGATCAATGGCGAGACGTTCGCGAATCTGCGATCCGAGCACTTGTTGTACGGACCATGGGCGGGCCGGCTTCCAAATGCACTGTACGTTGACAGTGTCTCGCCCATTGTCATGCGTGATTTCGAGCAGGATCCCGGCGGCTACGAATCACCATGGGGACGGGTGGAGTTCGCGATGATTTATGACTCGGCGCGTACACCGAATCCACCCCGCACGTACGAGGAGCTGGCCGCGTGGATGCGAGCGCATCCCGGGCGTTTCACGCACGACCAACGATTTACCGGGCTCACGTTCCTCAAAGGTTTGATGTATCGTCTCGACGGCGGCGTTGGCCGGTTTCAGGGGCGCTTCGACAGTGCGTTATACGTAGACGCGAGCGCGAAGGTGTGGGAGTGGTTGGGACGGAGTCGCCCCTTTTTCTGGCGACGCGGAGAGGCGTATCCGCTCGGCGTGGCCGAGCTCGAGCAGCTTTTCGCGAACCGTGAAGTCGACTTCGCGATGTCTAACAATCAGAACGAGGTCGTGACCAAGGTCCGCCAGGGGATCTTGCCGCCTACTTCGCGCGCGTACGTGTTCCGCGATGGCGCGATCGCGAATTCCCACTACCTGGGCATTCCGTTCAACGCGCCAAATCCAGCCGGGGCCATGGTCGTCGCCAACTTTCTGCTGTCTCCGGAGGCGCAATACGAGAAGCAGAAGCCCGACGTATGGGCAGATGGCACCGTCCTCGCCCCTTCGCGTCTGCCGAAAGAGTGGGCCGAAAGATTCGCTGCTCAGAGCGCGGACCCGCGCTCCGTACCGCCAGATACTCTGGCCAAGTACGCGCTCCCGGAAGTCTCGCCCCGTTACACTGAGCTACTTCAGCGAGACTGGCGTGCTCGCGTGCGCGGTGGCCCCTCCCCCTAACCCCCTCCCCTTTAGGGGAGGGGGATGTTTTTTCTTTCAAGCTTCGCTTGGATGACGAGGGGGCTTCGCCCCCTCGACCCCTTACAGGCAAGGAGCAGTAATGGCTTGCTCCCAAGATTCGCTTGGATGACGAGGGGCTTCGCCCCCTCGACCCCCACAGGGCGGCGACGTGGCAGAGCAGGTCTGTGCCTTTGGGCGCGGGTGCGAGCGACCATGAGAGATAAACAATTCCGCACCCCGTCTCGGCCAGAGGCTATGGGGTGTGGGGGCGAAGCCCCCACTTTAAAGAAAAGAATTCCCCTCCCCTTCGGGGATGGGGTTGGGGGTGGGGGTGGGGCGGCGTTCGCAAGACAATGCGAAATGCCACCGGTACAGCATCATCAATAATCGGGGTCGAGGGGCGCAGCCCCTCGTCATCCAAGCGAAGCTTGAAAGAAACGAATTCCCCTTCCCCTTTAGGGGAGGGGGTTAGGGGGTAGGGAGCCATTCGCAAGACCAATCCGTTGTTCACGATTGCGCTGGTGCTTCCAGCGCTGCCAGTCATGGTGGGAATCGCATACGCGCTGGCCGGGGCGTTCGGTGTCGCCGGAGTCGGCGCTCACGGATTCACGACTGCACGCATAACGCGTGTGCTCGCCGACGCCAGTGTATGGCGAGGAGTTGCGTGGAGCGTTGTGACGGCCGGAGCATCGACTGCTCTCGCGGCGAGTCTTGCAGCGGTACTGGCGCTTTCGTTTCGGGCAACTGGAACAATCGATCGAATCGGACGAGCTGCTGCCTTGCTTCCATTTCCGATTCCTCACGTGGTGGCCGCTGCAGGTGGCGTGATGCTGCTGGGGCAAAGCGGTGTGTTGTCCCGCGCTGCGGCTGCGCTGGGACTAGTGAACGCGCCAAGCCAATTCCCGGCTTTGGTGCTCGACCGTGCTGGGGTCGGCTTCATCCTCACACTTGGCTGGAAGGAGACTCCCTTCCTGGCGTTCTTCGCGATCACCAGCCTGGCCACGCGAGGTGCCGCGCTCGAGGAAGTAGCGCACACCCTCGGCGCGGACTCATGGCAGACCCTGCGGCGCGTAGTCCTGCCGCTCCTGTGGCGCGGGATGGGTCCCGCAGTCGCGGCCGCCGCGATCTTCATCGCGGGGAGCTACGAGGCGGCCGCGCTGCTGGCGCCAACCGATCCACTTCCTCTCCCTGTGGCTACGTACGAGCGGTACGAAGCGATCGATCTCGCGATGCGAGGCGAAGGATACGTGCTGGTGCTGCTGGGGCTCGTGCTTGCGGCACTGGCTGTCGTTGCGTTCGAATGGGGACGCACGACCCGCGAGTTGCCTGAGCCGTGAGGGCCGCGCGCGCGATCCGCTGGATGGCCTTCGCTTGGGCGATCGCAGGTGTTGCGGCGCCGCTCGCGATCCTCGGGGTATGGTCAGTTAGCGGCACGTGGTTCTATCCGACCCTGTTGCCGCGGTCGTGGACTTTCCAAAGCTGGCGAGCACTTCTCAGTGGCGGGTCGCTTGGGCACGCTGCGTTGGTAAGTGTCGCGATGGCGGCCGCGACTGGGATCGTTGGGTGCGTCATTGCAATTCCAGTGGGACGGTTGATCGCGAGCTCTGCGGGGTGGCGCCGCCACGTCGGCGTGGCGGCAGCGTTTCTTCCTGTAGCGACCCCGCCTATCGCGCTCGGCGCGGGGCTGCAATACTGCTTCATCGTTCTGGGGCTCGCGGGCTCGACGGTTGGCGTCGTCTGCGCTCACCTCGTGCCCGCCGTCGGATATCTCTCCCTTTATTTCTTTGCCGTCTTCAGCGCATTCGACACGCGTGTCGAGGAAGAGGCTCGATCACTAGGGGCCGCGCCAGCCCAGGTGTGGCTGCGCGTAACTCTGCCGATTATCCGCCGCCAGCTTGCCGCAGCCATCGCCTTTGGATTTCTCCTGTCATGGGGCCAGTTCGCGCTCACGCTCGTGATCGGAGGCGGCGTGGTGCACACGTTATCGCTGGATGTGTTTGCTTACCTGCGTGCAGGCCAGAGCCGCTATGCTGCGACCGCCGCCCTTCTACTGATCGTGCCGCCGATGCTCGTACTCGCGGCAAGCCGGCCTGATGCGCTACGCGCCGAGGCACCCTGACGCACGGTCTCCGGGTAGCCGATCTCGTCGCCGCCTTCGGCGAGCAGCCTGGGCTCGACGGCGTGTCGTTCGAGGTAGCTCAGGGGGAGCGCTTCGTCGTGGTCGGCGCCTCTGGCGCGGGTAAGACGACGCTGCTCCGCGCAGTGGCTGGACTGACGTCGGTGCGTAGTGGTCGCATTGATGTCGCCGGCCGCGACGTGACTGCTCTCCCCCCAGAGCGACGAGACGTGGTGTATTTGCACCAGACTCCGCTGCTGTTTCCGCATTTGTCGGTGTTTGAGAATGTCGCGTTTCCGTTGAGGGTTCGGCGGACTCGTGGAGCTGAGGTAATCAAGCTCGCACGCGGAGCCCTGGCAGCCGTACGTATGGAGAAATTCGCTGATCGCGCGCCCCGCACGCTCAGTGGGGGCCAACGGCACCGGGTGGCACTCGCGCGGGCGATCGTGGCGCGCCCGGCCGCTCTGCTGCTCGACGAGCCGCTGTCGTCCCTCGACCCCACGCTACGCGACGAGGTGCGGGAGGCAATCCTCGCGCTGCAGCGCACCTACCGGCCCGCGCTCGTGCTCGTGACACACGACTTTGATGAAGCGGGTTTGATCGCCGATCGCGTCGCGGTCCTGGTCGACCGACAGATCGTTCAGACGGCGCCCCCTTGGGAGTTGTTCGTCCGCCCCGCGACTCTCGCCGTTGCGCGGCTTCTAGGCGTACCGAACGAGGTTCGTGGCGTCGTCACCGCGGAGCGGGTCTTTGCATCGCCGCTAGGGTGCATCACGCTCGACTCGAACATTCCCCAAGGGGCCGCGTTAGCGGTATTCCGCCCAGATGCGGTATACGCCACTGAGGCCGGCACGCCCGTTCGTGTCGCCGAGGTTCGCCATCGTGCGCAGCGCACGACCGCAGTTGTCACTCTCGTGGGAAGCCAGGCTGCGGCGCCCACACTCGAGATACCGGCGGACGCGCACGCCCCTCCGCGTGTCGGCGACGTCATGCGCATTGGGCTTGACGGCGCTCGCGTCTCGATCTTTCCGAGCGAGATGCCGTAGCAGCGACGGCTGGTCTCCGCCGCTATGCTATACGCGGTCATGTTCGACATGTGGCTGCGTGCACTCAAGGATCGACTACTCGGGCCCATTGTCGCCCGCGTAAACCCGAGCGTCCACCCAAACGTCATTCCGATCGTAGCCCTCTTTGTCGGCGCGGCAGTCGCATGGCTCGCGTACTCGCATCACTACGGAGCGGCGCTGGTCGCGTGGCTACTCAATCGAGCACTTGATGCGTCGGACGGTACGATCGCGCGGGTACAGGGAAAGCAGACCGACTTCGGCGGTTATCTCGACATTCTGCTCGACTTCATCGTGTACGCCGTCATCCCGATTGGTCTCATTGCCGGCCGGCCCACGCCCTCGGTCGCACTCGCCGGGGCGCTGCTCGAAGCGTCATTTTTCGTGAACGCCGCATCGTGGATGTACCTCGCGGCGATCCTCGAACGACGATCGCTCGGCGCGGTCGCGACGGGCGAGCGCACGACCGTCACCATGCCCCCCGGACTGATCGCTGGGGCCGAGACGGCGGTGTTCTACGCGTTGTTCCTGATCTTCCCGTCCCATTTGGCGCCGTTGTTTGCGGCGATGGGAGCGCTCGTAGGGGTGACCGTAGTGCAGCGACTGGTGTGGGCCGCGAGGAATCTGTAGTCCTGGCGCAGCTTACGCAGCCACTTCGATCGCGTGCCGGCGGCTGCTTTTTTCGCGAGCGCTGCGCTCTTGTTTCGCGTCCCACGCCCGGGCGGCGTCGCAGGCGTCGCAATTGTTGCAGCACCAATTTGGCGTGACGAATTCTCCGAAGTACTCCAGGATGACGCGCGTTCGACAGTCGGTCGTCTGGCAGAAATGCACGATGGCGCGAAGTTTGGCCTGGTCGCGCGCTCGCCGCTCCTCGTAGTCGGTAAGGTCCTCGCGAAGATCGACCTGTGTCAGCTGGCCGGCGCGGCGCTCCCAGCTTCCGCCGCGATGCTCCCGCACAAGCCCATGCCGCTTGAGAAGCTCGAAGACAATGCGAGCCTTGCGGCGGGGAATACCAGATTGATCCGCGATGTCGTCCAGCGGAACGGGGGTATTCACCGGATGATGCTCCAGCGCGATTGCGACGCGCGCCGCTTCCTCGATTTCCGGATACTTGCCGCCGAGGAAGTACGATTGTATGCGGCGGTCCTCGACCCGGTACAGCATGGTACACACAGCCGGAAGCCCATCGCGGCCCGCACGACCGGCCTCTTGATAATACGACTCGACCGAGCCCGGAAAGTGATAGTGCACGACGAATCGAATGTCGCGCTTGTCGATCCCTAGGCCGAAGGCATTCGTCGCAACGATGGCGTCCAGCTCGCCGCACATGAACCGCTCCTGCACGTCCTTGCGCTCGGCGGCCTGCATCTTTCCGTGATACATCCCGACTGCGAACTCGTCGGCGAGCATCGCATGCACGCGCTCCGCCTCTTTGACGGTCGCCATGTATATGATGCCGCTGCCAGTGGCGTGTCCGAGCAGCTCGCGTACGGCGGCATCCTTCTCCGCGAGGTTGACCGTGCGGCGCACTTCGAAGCGTAGATTGGGTCTGGCGAAGCCCGTCACTGTGACGAGTGGGTCGCGCATCCCTAGTTGCCGCCCAATGTCCGCGCGCACTTCGGCAGTGGCAGTCGCAGTGAGCGCAAGCACCGGTGGTCTGCCGAGCCTCCGGGCGATAGACCCCAAGGTGAGGTAATCGGGACGAAAGTCGTGACCCCATTGGCTGACGCAGTGCGCTTCGTCCACCACGAAGAGGCTGACGCGGCGAGCAATCAGGTGCTCGAAGAAATCCCGGTCTTTGAACCGCTCTGGTGTCACGTAGAGAATGTCGCCTTCGCCATCTCTGATCTGCCCATGTGCGCGTCTCGATTCCGCGCCAGATAGATGAGAGTGCACCGCGACTGCATCCACGCCTTGCGCGAGCAGCTTGTCGTGTTGGTCCTTCATGAGCGCGATGAGCGGCGTTACCACCACTGTGAGTCCGGGCAGGGCGAGGGCGGGAAGCTGGTAGATGAGAGACTTGCCGCTACCGGTGGGCATGACCACCACGGCGTCGCGACCGCCAAGAACAGCTCGCATGGATTCCCACTGGCCGCGGTGGAAGTCGCAATGCCCGAACCGCTCAGTGAGCAAGGTTCGGGCAGCGGTGAGTGAGACCGGTGCCAAACGCATGCCCGCATCGCTGGCATTAATCGTTCCGCGGCATTGCTCGGGACCGGCCTGACGCGAGGAACAGCGCACTTGGTACGGAGGTGTGGCTACGTCCAGATAGTTGGCACCCCGTACGGCGCGAGTTGCCGATCGCGGCTCACGAGCGTGAGCTGTTCACTCAGGGCCTGCGCGATGAGTATTCGATCGAAAGCATCTGCGTGGTGCGGTGGAAGGGCGGACAGGGTCGCCACGTGCGCGAGGGAAATAGGAAGCTGAGTGAATCCGCTGTCCTCAATGACCATCTCGAAGGGGACAGGTAGCCTCACTTTGCCCGACGCACCCTTGATGACCAGCTCCCACGCCGAGGCAGGGCTGACGAACACGACCTCGGCCGCAGCAATTGCTTTCCGCGCCGCCCGGCCAAGCTGCGCGTCGTCCGCCTGCCACCAGAGTACGGTCAGCGTATCCAGCAGCAGGCGCATTGTTGTGGAGCTAGCGCGCGCGTGGTCTGACCCTGGGCCGAGGAGACGGCTGCGAGTCAGGACTTGCGGCACCCGGGCGGAAGGCAGGCGAAGGGGACACCACCAGCTTATCCTCCGATCGAACAGAGCCGCCCGGAGCAGCTTCTTGGAGGGGACCGTCGAAGTCGTCCGCGATCCAAACTTCCCCTTTCCATGCCCCGGGCTGCCGTGGCCGTACGGAGGAATCGAGCTGTACGAGGCGCGCGCGCGGCCGCCCTGCCTTGGCTATTACGACTTCTTCCCCCCGAGCGGCTCGCTCGACGAGTTCCGACAGGTGCGTCTTGGCGAGATATAGATTCACAGGCTGCTTGGTCAAGTTGGTCTAATAGTCATGCATACATATAACTGCTTTGCAGTTACGGCACCAGGAATTGCCAGCCTGACCAGGGGGGAGCTCGCGTCGCTCGGTGTGTCGTCGGCCGTCGCCCGGCCAGGCGGCGTGAGCTTTTCGGCGTCCGCCTCAGTTCTCTACGCTGCCAACCTGTGGCTTAGGACCGCCAGCCGAGTAATAGTTCGGGTCGCTCGATTCCACGCGAGCGAGTTTCACGAACTGGAGCGCAAAGCGGTACGGGTAGCTTGGGAGCGTTTCGTTGCGCCGAACTCAACCGTGGAGGTACACGCGACGTGTAATAAGTCGCGACTGTACCACTCGGACGCAGTGGCAGAGCGAATTGGTCATGCTGCCAGTCGCACAGGGGTCGGTGTCGTAGCCGGACAGCGGTCAAACGAATCCTCCCCAGACGGGCGGGTGTCTTCGCAGCTCGTCTTAGCGCGGATCGTCAGGGACGTTTGCACGATCAGCGTGGATGCCTCGGGCGAGCTCCTGCATCGACGCGGGTATCGTCAGGCGACCGCCAAAGCTCCGCTTCGCGAAACTCTCGCTTCGGCGCTTGTGCTGGCGAGCGGTTGGGATGGCGCGGCGCCTCTGATGGATCCCATGTGCGGTGCCGGCACGATCGCCATCGAGGCGGCGCTAATTGCTTCGCGACGAGCGCCTGGACTTGGCCGGAAGTTCGCATTCGAACGTTGGCCAGAATTCGACAGCCAGGCGTGGGAAGCAGTGTTGGATGCCGCCAATGCGCAGCGGATCGCGTTTCCTGCGGGGCGGATTCACGCGTCCGATCGGGATGCAGGTGCGGCGTCCGCAACCGGCGCCAATGCTGAGCGCGCTGGCGTGGCCGGCTGCCTAGTGATTACGACTCGGGCGCTCTCCTCGATCGAACCGCCGCCAGGCCCCGGCTGGCTCGTCACCAATCCTCCGTACGGAATCCGAACCGGGGATCGCGATCGGCTGCGTAACCTGTACGCTCAGCTCGGCAACGTTGCCCGCGCGCGGTGTCCAGGCTGGACCGTTGCCATGCTGGCGGCAGATCGTGCACTCGCTGGGCACACGGGGCTTGGCCTCTCGACACGAGTGCGCACCGCAAACGGTGGCATTCCAGTCGAGATCCTTGTGGGCACAGTGCCGGGGGCGTCAGTCGCCTGAGCCCGCAGAATGTGACACACCGGTCCTCACGTGGGACCCAGCACCGACGCGATTGCTTCTTCGCTTCGTGCGAAGAGCTCGCGGCCTAATGCCTGATCATTGGCGAGCGGATTGGGAGTGGCCTCGCGGCAGCGTTCGTAATAGCGGCCCGAGACCGTCGCGAGCTCCGGCGCCGTCGCGCAGTAGACCGATGTGGCGGCACCCTCTTCGTTCGAGATCATGAACGTCATCATGATCATCCGAAACACGCGCGGAATATCGCGCCAGATGTTGGATGCCACGAGTCCAGGATGCAGCGAATAGGTCGTCACGCGAGTTTCAGCAAGCCGTCGCGCCAGCTCCTTGGCGTGAATCGCGTTCATGAGCTTAGTGACGCCATACCTGGCAAACCGGCCGATCCGTTCCGCAGGCGCCGGCGGATGCGCGAGCCAGCCCCAGTCGATTTTCTTCGCACCCATCTGCGCCCGACTCGAGACGTTCACAATGCGACCCTGCGGCGCCTTGCGCAGCATCGGCAACAACAAGTTGGTAAAGAGAAAAGGACCCAGATGATTCGTCCCGAACGTGATATCGAAACCATCAGCGGTGAGTGCTCGCGGACCCGCGAGACCCGCGTTGTTGATCAGCACGTCCAGCTGCCTGCCTGACGACAGCAGCGACTCGGCGGCGCGCCTGACTGACGCGAGATTGGCCAGATCGAGCGAAAGGAATTCGACCTCGGCGTCCGGTTGCCGCGCACGAATCGCGTCGATCACGGGGCGCGTTCTCTCTTCCGACCGGGCGGCGAGAATCACGCGGCCGCCACGCGCGGCCAGTGCTTCGGCCGTGGCTCGGCCGACGCCGGAATTGGCGCCCGTTACGAGATATGCCAATCGTCCGTCCGCGTGTGCTGGTCGATCGGAGAAAGCTGTCACGAATTGCGACCTAAGGAGTTGGGAATGAAGTCGACTGACCGGTACATCGGACAATGACCATTGTCGCCGATGCGTCTCATCACCAGTGCGGCGACAGGGCCGAGGACTAAATTACAATCATGGCGGGACATCTCCCCGCGACCGGCGCGTTCAACGACGCGTACGCAGCCGAGCTGTACGACTCGTACCGGCGCGACCCGGCGTCGGTCGATTCGTCTTGGCGTGAATTCTTCGCGCTCGCGGAACGATTGACTGCTGGCGACGCGGAGTCGGCCGGCACGGCGGACGCCTCGCTTCTGAAGAAGGCCGCCGGCGCGGCCGCCCTCACACAGGCAATTCGGGTGTACGGGCATTTCGCGGTGCAACTCGACCCGCTGGGATCGCCGCCGCTTGGTGCACCCGAGCTCACGCCAGAGTTTCACGGGATTACCGAGGCGGATCTCGAGGTCATGCCCGGGGCGGCGGTCGGTTTCCCGCACATGGCCACGGCGGGCGACGTCGTCCGCCGGCTTCGGCTACGGTACTCAACCGCACTCGGCATCGAGGTGACTCATCTAGCCGCTGAAGATGAGCGGAAATGGTTCCGCCAGTTGCTGACCGCCGAGGAGCTGACACGGCCGCTCACTCCAGACGAAAAGCGCGTGGTCTTGCATAGGCTGACGGAAGTTGATGGCCTGGAGCGCTTCATCGGGCGTGCGTACCCCAACGCCAAGCGCTTTTCGATCGAGGGGACCGATGCGTTGGTGCCCATGCTCGACGCGGCCATTGCGGATGCAGCAGCAGCGGGCGCCCGCCACGTCGTGATTGCCATGGCCCACCGGGGGCGGCTGAACGTGTTGGCGCACATCCTAGGCAAGCCCTATCCGGCGATCTTCGAGGAGTTCGCGGGCCGGCCTCCGGACAGTGGCGCGGAGAACGCCAGTGGCGACGTCAAGTACCACTTGGGCGCGGAAGGCAGTCGCGCGCTTCCCGATGGCCGAGCGGCAGAGATAACGCTATTGCCAAATCCTAGCCATCTCGAGGTAGTCAATCCAGTACTTGAGGGCGTGGCCCGGGCTCTTGAACGTGGGAGCGGTGGTGCACCAGCATCGCGCATTCGAGCCGGCGCGGGTGCTGCCGGTGTGCGTGCACGGAGACGCAGCTTTCCCCGGAGAGGGCGTAGTGTCGGAGACCTTGAACATGTCGCGTCTCCGTGGCTACGAGGTAGGTGGCACTCTGCACGTAATAGTGAACAATCAGATTGGATTCACGACTGACCCCTCGGATGCGCGCTCAACACACTATGCGAGCGACATCGCCAAGGGGTACGATGTTCCCGTCATTCACGTCAACGCGGATAACGCCGAGGCATGCATCATCGCGACGCGCATTGCGGTCGCGTATCGTGCACGCTTCGGGAAGGACTTCCTAATCGACCTCGTCGGCTATCGTCGTCACGGCCACAACGAAGGCGACGAACCCGCGTTCACGCAGCCGACGATGGCAGCGGCGATCAAAGGACATCCTTCGGCGCGCGTGCTCTGGGGCGAGCGATTGGTCCGAGAAGGCGTGGTGACAGCCGCCGAGGTTGATGCAGAGGATCGCGCGGTGACAGATACGCTCAACAAGGTTCACTCGGCGATCACCGAAAGCGCATCCAGTCCACCTACTCACGACCCGCTGCGCGCGCCGGTCGTCCGGCCCGAGCGTCCGATCGAGACGGCGGTGAACGAGGAGCGGCTGGCCGCGCTCAATGAGCACCTGCTGAGCTGGCCGGCCGGTTTTTCCGTCCATCCGCGGCTGGCTCGGCAGTTGGTGAGGCGCCGCGATGCTTTGGGCCCGGAAGGGGCCATTGATTGGGGACTCGCCGAGGCGCTGGCGTTCGCCGCACTGCTGACCGAAGGGACACCCGTGCGGCTCACCGGACAGGACACGGAGCGTGGGACGTTCTCTCAGCGGCACGCCGTGCTGCACGACGTGAACTCTGGAGCGACGTATACACCGCTGCAGCACTTGCCGGGAAGTGCCGAGTTCGAGGTCTACAACAGTCCTTTGTCCGAGACCGCAGCGCTGGGCTTCGAGTACGGTTTCAGCACCGCAGCCCCTGACGCGCTAGTGCTTTGGGAAGCGCAGTATGGCGACTTCGTGAACGTGGCGCAGCCGGTCATCGATCAATTCATTGTTGCTGATCGAGCCAAGTGGGGGCAGGACTCGGGCGTGGTCCTGCTGCTTCCACACGGGTATGAAGGCGGTGGGCCAGAGCATTCGAGCGCCCGCCTCGAGCGATTCCTGCAGCTCTGCGCCGAGGGGAACCTCGGCGTGGCCTATCCCACTACCGCCGCCCAGTACTTCCACGCTCTGCGGCGGCAGGCCCGATCCTCACCGCGGCGTCCCCTCGCGCTAATGACGCCCAAGAGTCTTCTGCGGCTGGACCGGGCCGCATCGCGCACGGCTGATCTCGCGAAGGGGCACTTCCTGTCGCTGATCGACGATCCCGTCGTGGCAGCGGCGCCGGACCGCGCGTCCGGCGTCCGCAGGGTTGTGTTCTGCACGGGCAAGGTGTACTACGACCTTAGTAGCCCGGCGCGTCCGGTCGACCTGGCGATCGTGCGCGTGGAGGAGCTGTCGCCCTGGCCGCACGGCGGAGTGACTTGGGTGCTCAACCGATATCCCAACGTCGAGGAGATTGCGTGGGTGCAGGAGGAGCCAAGGAACATGGGGGCGTGGAGCTACGTTGCGCCGCGCTTGCGCGCCGTTGTCGGTAACGCTCTCCCACTCCGCTACATCGGGCGCCCCGAACGCGCGAGCCCGGCGGAGGGCTACCTTGCGTCGCACCAGCAGGAGCAAGCACGGATTGTCGCTGCCGCTCTGAGAGACTGGAGGTCCAACGCACCAGGCAGCGCGGGTGATCGAGGATCGGGGGCTGAGCAGTCGCGGACGCCGCCGGTACCGGTAGTCGGCTCGGGCGTGTAGCGGCCGGAGGCGTGCTCATCGGACGACGCCGGATCGCGGTCGCGCTCGGACTGGCCGCGTGCTGTGCAGCCCCGCGCCGCGTTACCGCTCAGGAGCGCGGCGCCGTCGCGTTGGGTGAGGTCATGGCGGGACTCGGCAACACTGCCCGTGTGCTCATGATCGCGGCACACCCGGACGACGAGGACAACCGGCTGCTCGCCTGGCTGTCGCGGGGGCGGCATGTCGAGACCGCATATCTGTCGCTCACGCGCGGTGAGGGCGGTCAGAATCTCATCGGCAATGAGCTGGGCGACGCGCTGGGAGTGATCCGCACGGAGGAGCTACTCGCTGCCAGACGCGTTGACGGTGCGCATCAGTACTTCACGCGGGCGTACGACTTTGGCTTTTCCAAGAGCGCCGCCGAGTCGTTCTCGCACTGGCCGCACGATTCCTTGCTCGGCGACGTGGTGACAATCGTGCGGGCATTCAGACCCCACGTGATCATCGCGGTCTTCTCCGGAACTCCGGAGGACGGACATGGCCAGCATCAGGTGTCCGCCATTCTTGCGCGCGAAGCTTACGACGTATCGGGCGACACGCTCCGCTTTCCGGTCGCACGCTACGGCCCTGGCTGGACTGTGTCGAAGTTTTACCGCGACCGAACGTACTTCGGCGGGGAGGACGCGACGCTGACCATTAACGTCGGAGGCTACAGCCCGCTGCTCGGAGAGTCCTATCCGGAGATCGCTGCCGAAAGCCGCTCACAACACAAATCGCAGGGCCAAGGCACGCGCGCGCGGCTCGGTCCGGTCATGGCCTATTTGCGACGCGAGGCAACTCGGGTGGATAGCGCCAAGGATGCCAGGACGGAGCGCTCGCTCTTCGACGGCATCGATACCACATGGCGTCGCCTGTCTGGGTCGATCAACAGCGCGTTGGCGCGATCGACGCTCGATTCGCTCGACGCGGCGTCTTCCGAGGCGGGCACGCAGTTCGTCTTGTATTCACCCGACCGCACGCTTCCGGTACTAGGTCGTATCACTCGCATGATCGCGCGGGTGAGAGAGGAGGCCTCAGCGCACGGTGAACGCGGCGCGAGCCCGGACCCTGATGTGGATCGGACGCTCGCCCTCGGTGCTCAGCGTGTAGGCCACGCAGTCGCGATTGCCGCAGCCGTGCGGGTGGACGCCACGGTCGCCCACCATCTTGTCGTCGTCGCCACCGACAGTGCGCCGGTCGATGTCGTGATCGACAACCGCGGCCAGGAGGCGATATCGAGCCGTCGGGTGGTTCTACATCAGGAGGGTGGCTACAGTGCGAGAGATGCCAGCGTCGTCGCCAGACCGGACAGCGTCGATCACGTCCAGATCGTGGACCGGGACACTGCCGTCACGCAGCCTTGGTGGCTCGCGACCCCAAGAAAAGGCGACTTTTTCACGGTTCCGGTCTCGACCATCGCCGAGGACGAGCGGCCAGAAAACTCGATAGACCTTTTCTTCACCGCGGGGCCCGCGCGCGCTCTTGAGGTGTCGGGATCCGGCCAAGGCGATCGCACTGGCGCCGCCCAGGTGGTCGATGGCTCAGTGACGGTTCCGGTGACGGAGCATGTGACTGACCCAATTCGCGGCGCCGTGGATGTACCGCTCGCATTCGTCCCGGCAGTGTCGGTCACGCTCGACCAGACGGTGAATTACATGCGGGCCCGCGTGCCGAGCGATCGTGTACTGCGAGTGCTTTTGCGCTCGGGCACGGCGTCCGACCAGGCAGTCGCGGTACAACTGGAAGCACCGACCGGCCTCGTTGCCGATTCGGCCTCGCGGCTCGTAACGCTGCCTGCGTTCGCTCTGCGGCGGAGCGACTTCCATTTGCGAGGGTCACTGCCGGCGGGGTCCACCACGTTGCGCGTGTCTGCCAGCGTCGGCGGCAAGACGTTCACCAGTGGCTACGTCCCGATCGAGTACGATCACATTCGTCCGCAGAAGCTTTATCGGCCGGCCGAGCTGCGACTCGAAGTCGTTGACGTGACGGTACCGAATGGTCTCACGGTTGCCTACATCCCAGGCGTTGGCGACAACGTTGCTCCCATGCTCTCCGCGCTGGGCATCCCTGTGACCGTGATCGATTCGACCGCAATCGCCACGACCGACTTCTCGCGCTTTCGAGCGGTCGTGATCGGCCCGCGCGCGTATGAGTCCAGCCCGGATTTGCGCGCCAACAATGGGCGTCTATTGGACTACGTCCGCGCCGGGGGAACACTGGTTGTGCAGTATGGGCAGTACGAGATGACGAATCCGGGCATCATGCCATATCCCATCACGCTCAACCGGCCGCATGACCGCGTGACGGACGAGAATGCCCCCGTCCGCGTGCTCGACGCGAAGTCGCCGCTGCTCAACGTCCCCAACAAGATCACGGACGCCGATTTCGCAGGGTGGGTCCAAGACCGATCACTATACATGCCTCACACGTTTGACCCGCACTACCACGCGGTGATCTCGACGAACGACCCGGGCGAGCCGCCGAACGACGGCGGTATTCTCATCACGCGGCTCGGCAAGGGCACATACATCTACACGACCCTGGCATTTTTTCGCCAGCTGCCAGCTGGCAACCCCGGCGCAGCGCGCTTGTTCGTGAATTTGCTCGCGGCGGGGAAGCGGTAGTTGCGATACGGCTTCCTCCCCACCCCCCTGACCCCCCTCTCCTCCCTTCGGGAGGGAAGGGGGGAATTCTTTTCTTTTCTCGTGGGGGCTTCGCCCCCACGCCCCCGAAGCGCGCGTTGCCAAAGTGCGGGCTTCGCAGCTGGGTCCCATGGGCGGCAGCGCAGGGCCACGTTGCGGCTCCGTAGGGGGTCGAGGGGGCGAAGCCCCCTCGTCATCCAAGCGAAGCTTGAAAAAAAGAGAATTCCCCCTCCCCTTCAGGGGAGGGGGTCAGGGGGTAGGGCCAGATGCGCACAGGCAATCCTTATGCTTGGGCTCCTAGCGGCGTGCGGGCACGACGCCCGAACAGTGCTGTTGGTGTATTCGCCGCACGGGAAGGACCTTCTGCAGGACGTGCAACGCGGGTTTGAGCGCGAGTACCCGCAAGTCAATCTGCAGTGGGACGACATGGGTTCGGCCGAAGTGCTGGACCGCATTCGTGCTGAAGCGGCCAACCCGCAGGCGGACGTGTGGTTCGGCGCGCCCGCGGATCTTTTCGCAAAGGCTGCGTCCGAAGGGTTGCTGCAGCCCTATGCGCCAACCTGGGCGGCAGACGTGCCGCCCGAAGCACGCGATTCCGCGGATCGCTGGTACGGGACGTACCTAACTCCCGAGGTAATCGCTTACAACTCGGAGGCCGTGCCCGACAGCGCCGCGCCCAAGGATTGGGATGACGTGCTCGATCCGAAATGGAAAGGGCGCGTGATTATTCGCGATCCGATCGCCTCGGGAACAATGCGCGAGATCTTCGGCGCCATCCTCGAACGGTCGATCGCCGCCACCGGCTCGACGGCCGCCGGGTGGAACTGGCTGCGCCGCCTCGACGCCAATACCCGCGAGTATACACTCAATCCGACGATCCTGTACCAGAAGATCGCGCGGCGAGAAGGGCTCATCACGCTGTACGACATGCCCGATATCGCGCTGCTCCAGCAACGCCAGCACCTTCCGATCAAGTACGTGATTCCGACCAGCGGCACTCCGCTGCTCGTGGACGCCATCGCCATCGTGAAAGGCACCCGCCATCCACACGAGGCCCAGCTGTTCTACGAATACGTGACCAGTCGCGGAGCGCTACTGCATGCGGCGCGCGCGCATCTGCGCATCCCCGCGCGAATCGACCTGCCCGAAGAATCGCTTCCCCAGTGGGTGCAAACCGCGCGACAGCAGATCAAGCCCATGCCGCTCGACCGCACACTCCTGGCCGACAGCCTCGACGCGTGGATGCAGTACTGGGACACGCACATCCGCCGCCGCGGGTGACACCCACGGCTCCGTCCTCCCGGTAGGCACACAGTGGCACACGGCAGAGCGGACGAAGGAACACGCGGTGACTCGCGATGCGGGTCATTGTCGCTTCGCGAGGTGACCCGTCGCTTCGGCGCGACCGTCGCCGTCGATCGACTTTCGCTCGATATCGCGAGCGGCGAGCTGCTTGCGATTGTCGGCGCCTCCGGGTCTGGGAAAACGACGACGCTCCGAATAGTCGCCGGGTACGAGCCGGCGGACAGCGGCTCCGTGATGCTGGACGGTCGGTCGATCACCTCGCTCCCGCCGCAGCGGCGTGACTTCGGCATGGTGTTTCAGCACTACGCGCTGTTCCCCCACCTGTCGGTGGCGGAAAACGTTGCATTCGGCCTGGAAGCGCGTGGCGTCGGCCGCGCGGACCGTCTCTCTCGCGCGCACGCCGCCCTGGAGAGCGTAGGTCTTAGCGGGGCCGGCGCGCGGGCGGTGCAGTCGTTGTCAGGAGGCGAGCAGCAGCGTGTGGCCCTCGCGCGTGCGCTGATAATCGAGCCCCGAGTGCTGCTCCTGGACGAGCCACTCTCCAACCTCGACCCGACGCTTCGTCGCTCAATGCGTGATGAGTTGCGCGCATTGTTCCGGCGCCAGCGCGTCACGGCGCTATTCGTCACTCACGATCAGGAGGACGCATTCGCAATTGCGGACCGCGTCGCTTTGATGAGTCACGGCCGGCTGCTCCAAGTGGGGCCGCCGGAGGTGCTTTACGAGGCGCCGGCCACACGCGCGGTCGCGGAATTTGTGGGTCGTGCCACGATTGTTCCAGCACGCAATGAAGGGACGCACGCGGTCATTACGATCGGCGGTGTCGAACGCCGAGTGCGGATTGCTGCTCCGGGCGGCTCGACCGGATCGGCGCTCGCAGTACTGCGCCCCGAGGCACTGGGCTTCGCGCCTCCCGACTGGCCGGGCGCATGGCCAGGCTACGTACGCGCGCGGCGTTTTGCGGGCGCCAGCTACGCATATCAGGTCGAGTTGGCCAATGGGATTACAGTAGAGGTCTCGACCTCCGACCGGTTGGCGGAGGAGGGAGACCACGTGGCGATTCGCGTCGTGCGCGAGCCGATTGCCGTGGTGCACGAGTGAGCGAGGTCACGCGGGAGTCGCGTGTCGCGCCTGCGTCGCGGGTGCAGCCCGGTCGCCACTACTCGAGCACGGCGGCCGCCCTGCTGTTGATCGGGCTGCTCTTGTGGGCAGTGGCGTACCCCAACGTTGCCGTCGTGGCAGGGAGCTTCGCGAAAGGATTGCAGTACTGGCGGACTTTTGCAGCCAGTCCCGCGGACCGCGAGGCGCTTTGGACGAGTCTATGGATCTCCGTCGTCTCCGTCATTGCAGCGTGCATCGTCGGCGTCCCGCTGGCCTTCCTCCTCACGCGGCGAGCGTTCCTCGGTCGACGCGTGTTGCAGGCCGTCGCGACGCTGCCGGCCGCGCTTCCACCACTGGTCGGCGTCGTTGCGTTCCTCTTTCTTTATGGCGAAAGCGGTGTCGTAACGCGTACGGCGCAGGCCGTGCTTCATCTGGACACGCCTCCGTGGACGCTCAGCGGCGCCTGGGCCATAGTTTTCGTGCACGCGTACACGTTGTACGTGTACGTCTATCTATTCGTATCGGCTGGCCTTGAGCGATACAATGGCGCCCTAGACGAGGCCGCCGCCGGGCTGGGCGCCAGCACGCTCCGGAGACTCGCGCGCGTGACACTGCCCATGCTCACTCCGGCGCTGGTGGGCTCGATGCTGCTCGTCTTCATGAGCTCTCTGGGATCGTTCTCCGCGCCATACGTGTTCGGCGGCGGACTGCGCGTGCTCGCAACGCAAATCGTCGCCACTAGGCTCAACGGCGCCTTGGGCGTGTCCTATGTGGAGACGACTGTGCTCGCGGTGAGCGCGGTCGCGGCGTTGGTCGTCCTTCGATGGCTCGAAGGACGGAGGCGGTACGCGTCGGCCGGCAAAGGCGCGTCGGCCGCGCGGATGCGGCTCCAGTCACCCGTCGCCCGCGTCGTCGCGCCTCTCGCCGCGACTTTCCTCGTTCTCGTTCTGGTGCTTCCGCACGCGATGGTAGTCCTTGTCTCGTTCGCGCGTAATGGTGCCTGGACGACGCAGGTGTTACCGCCCGAGTACACACTGGACAACTTCCGGCGACTCATGACGGACCCGGAGCTCTGGCGCCCCGTAGGCAACAGCGTAGCCATGGCAGCCATTGCCACCGCTGCCGACGTCGTCATCTGCGCGGCGGCGGCGTGGCTCATCGTCCTGCGCCGCTTTCCGGGACGGTGGCTGCTCGCCACACTCGTGGCGCTACCCTGGGCGATCCCGGGAACCGCGATCGCGATCGGGCTTGCCTCAACCTTCAATCGCACCGACCTGTCCACGCTCCGACTGCTGCTCGTCGGCACCTTCTGGATTCTTCCACTGGCCTATTTCGTTCGTGGCATCCCGCTCGTCGCGTCGGCCACGGAGGGATCGTTACGCCAGATGGACCCTTCGCTCGAGGACGCCGCGCGCGGACTAGGCGCCGGGTGGTGGATGGTTTTGCGCCGAGTGACAATCCCTGCCGCTAGGCCGGGTCTAGTGGCGGGCGCGACTCTCGCGGCCATCATGGCGGTCGGCGAGTTTGTGGCCAGCGTCGTTCTCTACACCCACGCCAATCGACCTATCTCGATCGACATCCTTGCACAGCTGCGCGCCTTCGATTTCGGCACAGCCGCGGCAGAGAGCACGCTGCTGATAGGTCTCGTGTTGATCATCACGCTTGTGGCTCGCGTGACTCCGCGCGCGCCGGTCACGTGATGGCGACCAGCGCTGCAGGCGAGGCGTCGCGCGAGCCTGAGCGCTTGCGTCGTCTGGCGCCCTGGGTTCTCGGAATCGTACTGCTCATCGTCGGCTTCGCGATCGATCCGTGGGCCTATCATCACGTGGTCCTGCGCAACGTGTACAATTTTGACTGGGGGCGGGCGCTGCGCACAATGGGCTACTGGCCCGTGTGGGCCGCGGTGTCGCTGGCGCTCTGGCTGCATGACCGCGCTGGAAGCACGCCGAGCAGGCCTCCGGGCCGCCGAGCCTGGCGGCTGCTCGCGAGTGTGTCGATTGCCGGCATAGTCGCAGAGCTACTCAAGCTTCTCGTTCGACGCGAGCGACCCAGTCTTCACGATGGCGCAAACGCCTTCCGCGCGTGGTCCGACCGGCCACTGAGCTCGAGCGGCCTCGGATTTCCCAGCAGTCACGCGGTCGAAGCCTTCGCAGCGGCAACGGTGCTGGGCCAGCTCTTCCCCGAATCGCGCGGGCTCTGGTGGGCGCTCGCCGTGGGGTGTGGATTGACGCGCGTAATGAGTGGTGCGCACTTCGTGAGCGATGTCGTGGCCGGCGGTCTCATAGGCGCTCTCACCGCGACAATGCTTGCGCGCTCGGAGCAGCAAGCGACGGCGTGAATCGCTTGGCGGCGTGACTCGCTTCGCCTCGGTCCCTGCCGCCATTGTGCGACACCGGGGGTGGATCGTGGCGGCGTGGATCGCCGTCGCGGCATCGCTCACGCCCAGCGCCCTGCGAATCAGCAGCACGCTCGCCGTGGCCGGCAATCGAGCAGGCTATAGTGAGGCGGCGGACGTGGAACGCCGGTTGGCGAGCGACTTCGCTTCGCCCTTCGCGCGGTACGGGGTACTCGTCGTCACGGGCGTCCCGCGGCCGACGACGCCCGAGGGACGCTCAGTACTGGGCGAGATCACTGGGGCGGTCGCGCATGCCCCAAACGTTTCGCGCGTCGTGTCGTACATCTCGACCCCGGACACGGCGCTGCTGGGCGCCAACGGCACGCTCGTCATCGCTGGGTTTGCCGCGACGAGCGCGACGGCCCGGCAGGCGGACGATTGGATTCTCACAGTACGACAGGTGAGCCGGACGGTGCAAGATTCGCTGCGCGTGCGGTATCCAGACGCGACACTTGATTGGACGGGTAACGCCGCGCTGAACTATGACGTGCGAGCCACCACGGTCGCCGACGCCGCGCGGGCGGAGCGCCGCATCGTGCCCATCACGCTAGTGCTTCTAGTCGTGGTCTTCGGCAGCGTAGTAGCGGCGATCGTGCCATTGGTCGCCGCGGGCACGGCCATCGTCGTGAGCTTGGGTGTCGCGACGCAGATCGCGCTTCACTGGCCGCTGACCATCGTGGTGCGCAACGTCGTTTCCATGCTGGGGCTAGGGGTTGGGATCGACTACGCTCTGTTGGTCGTCAGCCGCTTCCGCGAGGCGAGAGACGACGGTCGCACACCCACTGACGCCGCAGAGTTCGCGTTGCGCCATGCCGGTCACACGGTATTGCTCTCCGCCGGCGCAGTAGTCGTGAGCTTCGCCGCGCTGCTCGTCCTGCCTGCGACCGAGATTCGCTCGATTGCGGCCGGAGGGCTCCTCGTAGTCGGCACATCGGCGCTCGTCGCGACCACCTTGCTGCCCGGACTGCTCGCATGGCTGGGCCCGCGCTTGGAGGTCGCACGCCTCTGGCGAGCAGCGCGGGTCGAACAGGAGCAGCGGGCGAGCTCATGGTGGCGGTGGGGGCGGTGGGCGGCAACGCACCCATGGGTGACACTTGCCGGCGGAGCGCTGCCTCTCGTAGCTCTTGCCCTGCAAGCACGCCACGTGAACGCCGACCTACCGAGCGGTGATTGGCTGCCTCGACATGCGGAGTCGGCACAGGCGGCACGCGCTCTAGCTGCCATGGGCAAGAGCGGGCTCATTCAGTCGCTGCGCATAATCCTAGAGCTTCCGGCGACGGATCGAGCTCTCGCGCCTCGAGGCTGGGATGCCACGATGCGTCTGGCCGAAACGCTCGCCCGCGACCCGCGCGTCGCAAACGTGCGGTCTCTGCCGACCGTCACGGGAGCCCAGCATCCAAGCCAGAACTTTGTTTCGTTGCTGCCAGCGGATGTGCTGCGCGCCTTCGTGAGCCGCGATCAGCGCGAGACCGTAATCGAGGTGATTCCGCGCGAGGGTGTACCCGTTAGCGCCGTGGTGCGCCTGGTCCGTCTCGTCCGGGCGTGGAATGCGGCCGAGCTCACGGGCCTCCCGGGCGTGCGAGTTCTGGTGGGAGGCCTGCCCGCTTTCAACGCTGAGTATCAGGACATCGTCAGTAGTCGCATCGAGTTCACGCTCGCCCTCGTAGTGCTGGGAACGTTTGCGGCCCTGTTCATTGGTTTTCGCTCGGTCCTCGTGCCCATCAAGGCGGTTCTGCTCAACCTGCTGTCCGTGGGCGCTGCATTGGGTTCCGCCGTACTCGTGTTTCAGGATGGATACGGTGTGCGGCTGTTGGGACTCAGCGGGCCGATCGACGGACTGTTCCCCGCGCTTCCAATCATTGTTTTTTGCGTGGTGTTCGGCCTGAGCATGGACTATGAAGTGTTCTTGGTGTCGCGCGTGGCCGAGGCATATCGGCGGGGCGAGGACGAGGCGGACGCCGTAGCCGAAGGCGTCGGGCGCACTGGCCGCTTGATAACAAGCGCGGCCGCCGTGATGATCGTGGTATTCGCCGCGTGCGCGCTGAGCGATTTCTTGCTGATCAAGATCCTCGGTTTCTGTCTCGCGGTGGCGGTGTTTCTCGATGCCACTCTCGTGCGCGTCGCTGTCGGGACCGGCTCTTCTCCGTCTGGCGGGCGATGGAACTGGTGGCCTGGCCGTTAATTTTGCTAGGTGGCGCGGCCTCAAGTGGTCATTAGTCGGCGGTGGCTTTGGCGGCTTCACGGCGGCCCGACGGCTGAAACGCGCCCCGGTTGACCTGACGCTCGTTGACCGCACAAACCATCACCTCTTCCAGCCGCTTCTGTATCAGGTGGCGAGCGCCACACTCGCGCCGAGCGACATCGCCGTGCCGATCCGTTGGCTGCTTCGCAGCCAGCGGAACACCACGGTGCTTTTGGGTGAGGCTACTTCCATCGACACTGCCCGCCGCGTCGTGGTGCTCGACAATGGCGACGCGGAGCTTCCGTACGATTATCTGATCGCCGCGTCGGGAACTCGACACTCATACTTCGGCCACCCCGAATGGGAGGAGCTGGCGCCGGGTCTCAAGAGCGTCGAGGACGCGCTCAACATCCGAAATCGCTTTCTGCTGGCTTTCGAGGAGGCGGAGCGCGCGAAGGACGAGGCGACTCGCCAAGCGCTGCTGACTTTCGTCGTCGTTGGAGGGGGGCCAACCGGCGTCGAGCTGGCGGGGACGATTCCGCCGATCGCGAAGATCGGCTTTCGAGAGGATTTCCGACACATCGACACCCGCAAAACGCGCGTCGTCCTACTGGAAGGACTCGACCGCGTGTTGCCGAGTTTTCCCGAATCACTCTCGGCGCACGCACGCCGCGACCTCGAGGCGCTGGGGGTCGAAGTGCGAACTGGTAAGCTCGTCACACGGATCGAGCCCGACGCCGTGTACGTCGGCGCCGAGCGTATCCCGACCCGCACCGTGTTCTGGGCGGCCGGTAACGCGGCTTCGCCGCTCGCGCGGTCGCTCGGCGTGCCACTCGACAACGCGGGGCGCGTCCTGGTCGAGCGGGATCTCTCGATTCCGGGCCACCCCGAAGTTTTCGTGGTCGGCGATCTCGCTGCGTTCGTGCGGGATGACCGCGGCACTTTGGTGCCGGGCGTCGCTCCTGCCGCGAATCAGGAAGGCTGGGTTGCGGCCGGCAATATTCTCGCGACGATCGCCGGCAAGCCGCGAAAGGAGTTCAAGTATTGGAACAAGGGCGACCTCGCAACCATTGGCCGGCACCGTGCGGTGGCGAATTTCGGGTTCTTGAAGGTCACCGGTGCTCTCGCGTGGTTCCTCTGGCTGTTCATCCACATTCTGTATCTGGCGGGCTTTCGCAACCGACTGATTGTGCTCATGCAGTGGACGTACGCGTATCTGACCTATCAGCGCGGAGTACGCCTCATCACCAACTACGCGCGCGTGACCCGCGGCACGCCGCTCGTGGGCGGCGTGACATCGGGACCCGGGGTCGCGGCGGAAGGAGGCGACGGGATGACTGTCGGAACGTCGAGAATTGGAGAGCCGGCCGATGGCGTGCGCGCGGCGACAGACGTCGGCGGCCCAGTCGGATCCGGGCGCACGTAGGATTCCATGTCGAGTCCGAGCAGCAACGTTGCCATGACGATAACGGCGGCAGTCATGAACGGCGCCTCGGGGCTCACGTGATCATATAGGAAGCCCGCGCCCAGCGGAAAGAGCACGCGCGTGATGCCACCGAAAGTTTGCTGCACGCCCATGTATAGGCCGCGCTCATCGGGAGAGATAAGGCGCGAAAGAATCGACGTGACGCACGGAAACGTGAATGCCGTGCCCAGTGGTAGCAGCGCGACGGGGATGGCGAGCACGGGCCAGGACGGCGAGAGTGGGATGAAGAAGAGTCCGAGCGCGAGCAATACGGTGCCCACACGCGCGAGACGGGCCTCGCCAAGCCGGTCCACCGCAGGCCCGAGCAGCACCGCGCGGGCCACGATGTTCATCACCCCGACGTAGGCAAAGAAGTAGCCGATCGTGGCTTCGGTCACGCTGAACCGGCGGGCCAGGAAGAGCGCGAAGATTGATGTCGCGCTCATGAAGGCGCCTAGTCCGACCGCGTAGATCCAGATCAGGCGGGACGCGGGGTCGCCGGAGTGGCGAATGACTCTCCAAAGCGCCTCCCGCGCTCGGCCCACCCGAGCGACGTGGCCGCTACGCACTGCGCCCACGTGGGACTCGCGCAGATATCGCCAGGCGAAGTACATGTTCGCGAGACAGATCACTGCGGCGAAGAGTCCGGGTGCGCTCCTGCCAAGCGTGAGGTCGTGCCCGGCGACCATGAGATGGTGTCGTCCCAGCACCAGCGCCCACGAGCCCAGCAGCGGACCGACGGACACACCGACGTTGGTGGCCGCGGACAGCCAGCCGAGCGCACGAGCGCGGTCCTTGGGCGCGCTCGCATCGGCCACGTAAGCCTGGACGACGCCAACCGTGCCGCCGCCGGCGCCCTGCACGACACGCGAGAGCAACAACATGAAGAGCGAGTCCGCGAACGCGAATATGATGTACGCGATCGCAGAAGCGCTCAGGGCGATCAGGAGCGCCGGCCGCCGCCCGTAACGGTCAGAAAATCGCCCCCAGATTGGGGAGGATATCAGCGTCGCGACCGAAAACGACGAGACTAGGCAGGTGTAGGTGAATGCGTTCGCGCCCATCCGGGTCGCGTAGAACGGCAGCAGCGGCAGCACCATCAGGGTGCCTAGCATGTCCACGCCGGCGGTCGTGATTAGGACGACGAGTTTGGGGTCCACGGCGCGGAGCGTGACACGCATGCCGGGGAGAATCTAACGGCGGCGTTATATTGCGGAGACCGTGTGCACGATCGTCGCTCCTGTGTGTGCCAATGCCTGATCAGGTTCGCACGCGGGTGCTCGTAGTAGGAAGCGGCGTGGCCGGATTGCACACCGCTTGGCGAGCGTCCACGCATAGCGCCGTGACCGTGCTGACCAAGCGCTCCCTCTTCGATTCGGCGACTGCGTATGCGCAGGGCGGGATCGCCGCGGCACTCGGCGCAGGAGACTCGCCCGAGCTGCACAGGCGTGACACGCTGGCCGCGGGCGCAGCGTTGTGCGACGCGGAGGCCGTACAGGTGCTCGTCGAGGAAGGGCCCGCTCGCGTGCGGGAGTTACAAACGGCGGGCGCTGAATTTGACCTCGCGCCCAGCGGCGCGTTCAAGCTGGGAAAAGAAGCGGCCCACTCTCGCCACCGCATCGTGCACGCGCACGGCGACCAGACGGGCGCCGAGGTGGCACGCACGCTCATCGATCGCGTCAGCGAAAGCCCGGGCATCAGCGTGATGGAAACAACACGAGTTCTCGACCTGATCGTCGAAGGCGACGAATGCGTCGGGGTGCGCGCGAGCGTGGCGGGACGGGCGGTCGAGATAATAGCTGACGTGACCGTTCTTGCGACCGGCGGGTGCGGACAGGTGTATCGCTACACGACCAATCCGCAGGTCGCCACAGGCAATGGATACGCCGTGGCTCACCGCGCAGGAGTGCGGCTCGCCGACATGGAATTCGTGCAGTTTCATCCGACCGCCCTCGACACGCCAGAGAATCCGCTCGCTCTGATCTCCGAGGCCGTTCGCGGGGAGGGCGCAGTGCTGCTCAACGCAGACGGCGAACGATTCATGCCGCCGCGCCACCGCCTTGCCGAGCTCGCGCCGCGCGACGTCGTTGCTCGAGAGATTTTTCGAGAGCGCCAACGCACGGGTGCGGTGTACGTCGACGCGCGGGGTCTCGGCGCGGCGTTCACGGAGCGGTTCCCCGGGATATTTGCACTTTGCCGCGGGCGTGGCATCGACCCGCGCACGGACTTGATACCGGTCACGCCGGCCGCGCATTACATGATGGGAGGCGTTGTGGTCGACCTCGTGGGGCGGTCGAGCATGCCGCGGCTGTACGCCTGCGGCGAGGTCTCGCGCACTGGCGTGCACGGCGCCAATCGTCTTGCGTCGAACTCGCTCTTGGAAGGGCTGGTGTTTGCGGAACGCGTCGCGCGTGACCTGGCCTCGGCACCCGAGTTGAGCGTCGTGCCGGCTGCGGGAGACTGGCGTGTGCCGCCTCTGGCTGACAGAGGCGCCGCGCAAGTCGCAGCCGACTCCGTCCGGTCATTGATGTGGGAGTCGGCCGGGATCGCGCGCACGGCAAAGGGTCTCCGGCACTGCCTTACACAACTAGATCGCATCAAGGCGAGACTGACGGAAGGTGCCACCGAGGAGACCAATATGGTGCAGACCGCCCGTCTCATCGCGGAGGCGGCGCTATTGCGCAAGGAATCCCGTGGTGGCCACTACCGGGCGGACTTCCCGAAAGCCAAGCGAAAGTGGCAGCACAGGCACATCGAGTGGTGATCGGCGACTGTGTTGATGCCCCTCCCCCTAGCCCCCTCCCCGCAAGCGGTGGGGGGGGATCGTTGTTTTCAAGCTTCGCTTGGATGACGAGGGGGCTTCGCCCCCTCGACCCCCTTCATCCGTCACGCGGCGAGGAGTTTTTTTCTGAGGTGGGGGCTCCTTCCCCATGCCCCCGGTGGCCGGAAGATCTCGGGTGCGCGGGGGCGCGACACGGTATTGGTTTTTGCCCGGCAGGTCGTGGGGTGTGGGGCGTAGCCCCACAGAAAAACATCCCCCCTCCCCTTGGGGAGGGGGTTAGGGGGTGGGGGTTCTTGGGCTGCGCCCCGCAGAGGCGAATCGGATGAGTACCACGCTAGGGCTGGGCGGCTGGGATGCGCTTCAGAGAGAGATCAAGCGCCTCGCCCGCGAGAAAAACGCCGTCATTCTCGCGCACAACTATCAACGCCCCGAAGTTCAAGACGTGGCCGATTTCGTTGGTGACTCGCTGGGGCTGTCGCGCGAGGCAGCCAAGACGCCAGCCAATGTGATTGTGTTTTGCGGTGTGCATTTCATGGCCGAGACCGCGGCAATTCTGTCGCCCGAGAAAACGGTGCTGCTGCCAGACATGGCGGCCGGATGCTCGCTCGCCGCGACGATCGACGCGGAACAGCTCCGGGCCTGGAAGCGGGAGCACCCGGGCGCCGTGGTCGTGTCATACGTGAACACGACAGCGGAGGTGAAAGCCGAGAGCGACTACTGCTGCACCTCGGGAAACGCCGTAGACGTGGTGAATGCCATAGCGCCCGAACAGGAGATCCTGTTCTTGCCGGACGTATTTCTCGGCGCGCACGTGCGGCGCGTGACCGGGCGGGCGAATCTCCACGTGTGGATGGGCGAATGTCACGTGCACGCGGGTATAGACCCGGAGGACATAAGGCGCCAGCGGGCTGCGCATCCTGGGGCGGAGTTCTTGGTGCATCCGGAATGTGGGTGCGCGACCAGCGTAGTCGAAGCCGTGTCCGCGGGCGACATTGACCCGGACGGAGTGCACATCCTGTCAACGGAAGGCATGATACGTCGGCCGGCGATCAGCTCCGCCGACGAGTTCATCGTCGCGACTGAAGTGGGCATCTTGCATCGTTTACGGCGGGAGAACCGAGACAAGCGGTTCGTGCCTGCCAACGAACACGCCGTATGTACGTACATGAAGGTTACGACGCTTCCCAGGGTGCGCGCGGCGCTGGAGCACCTCGTGCATCGTGTGCAGGTCCCGCCGGACGTGGCAGCGCGTGCGCGCCGAGCGATCGAGCGGATGGTAGCGATCGGAGGGGCCTCGTCGGCCCCGCATCAATCACTGTCACCCGGGCCGACCGCGGCACCGGCTGAGGAGGATCCCGGCGAATGATCGAGCAGCATTGGCAGCGTCGCACGCCGCTCTCGATTCCCGCTCTCGACCGGCCCGGTGCCGCCCCGCTTTTCCCGCTCACGCCCAGTGAGCTGACGGCAATGGTGCGATCGGCGCTGGACGAGGACGGAGCATTCAATGACGTGACGACGATCGCGACAGTGGTGAGCGGACGACGCGCGGGCGGGGCGATCGTTGCGCGACGAGCGGGCACGGTGGCCGGGGTACCGTTGGCCCTTGAGGCCTTTCGGATCCTGGATCCGAAGTGCGTGATGCGAGTTGACGTCTCCGACGGCGAACGGGTCGATGCGGGGCAGTCAGTGGTGTTCGTGCGTGGGCACGCGCGCGGAATGCTCTCCGCCGAGCGTGTGGCGCTGAATTTCATGCAACACCTGGCGGGCATCGCGACGTTGACGGCGCAGTTCGTCGCGGCGGTGCGCGGCACGCGAGCCAAGATTCTCGATACCCGGAAGACGTTGCCCGGCTGGCGCGCGCTGGAGAAATACGCGGTCCGGTGCGGTGGTGGACAGAACCACCGGATGGATCTCGCGGCCGCGGTGCTGATCAAGGACAATCATTTGAACGCCGTCGACGGCGATGTCGGGCTCGCGATTTCGCGTGCTCGCTCGGTGGCTCCGGCGGGCGCGCGCATCGAGGTCGAGTGCGAGACTGTCGACCAAGTGGAGGCGGCGATCGAGGCCAAGGCCGACATCGTGCTACTCGACAACATGACACTGGAACAGCTCGCGGAGTGCGTTCAGCTAGTGAACCGTCGCGCCATCGTCGAGGCATCTGGTCGTGTGCGGCTGGACAGCGTGCGCGCCATTGCGGAGACAGGAGTCGACTGGATCTCGGCGGGTTCGCTCACGCATTCGCCGCCCGCACTCGACCTCGCGCTGGACTTCGAGTAGACCGGCTGGCCGCTATTCGTCAAGGATCGCATCGTCCACGAAATAGCCACCTGCCGCACGGACCGCGCCCGCGATACGGTGGCGTGTGTGGTCGACCTGATCCTCGCGGCCGGACAGGGCGAGGCGATTGGAGCGGAACCGGCGGCCCGCCGTGACGCAGAGTAGGTCGCAGAGGGCGATCTCGCGCTCGCATGCTGCCAGTCCCCGCTCGTCGATGAGCCGCTGAGTACGCGCGATGGTCACGACAGTCGCGTAAAGATCGATCGCCATGTCGGCGAGGCGCTCCAGCACCAGTTGCCGCTCGGCGATTGCTCGGCGGTGCTTCATGATTGCCCGCTCCGTCTCGGTTTTGAGCTCGGCGACGTGCTTCTCGAAATAGAGAACGTGCTCGGCCAACCGCTCGTGCACGGCAGCCTCCACCCGCGACGTAGCGCCAAGACGACTAGCCACGCGAGCCGTCATGAAGCCGGAGACGAGGCCCAGGTTTAGCAACGGACGCCGGAGCGCGGTGCCCACCTCCTTGAGATGCTCGGCAGGCCCTTGAATCCCGTTCAGGGCGATGAACAACCGCAAGATCTCATTCGCGCCCTCGAAGATCCTGTTGATTCGCGCGTCCCGCAGATGCCGTTCGTACGGGTACGGCTTCACGAACCCGCGCCCGCCCGCCACTTGGACCATTTCGTCGGCAGCGCGCCAAACTAATTCGCTCGCAAACACTTTAGTGCACGCTGCCTCGAGCGCTGAATCGCTGTCAGCGCGGTCCAACAGCGCCGCCAACGCACCGGTCATCGAGTCAGCCGCGTAGGCATCGGCCGCAAGCTGCGCGAACTTCCGCTGCGTTATCTCGTAATCCGCGAGCGGATGGCCGAACTGCACACGCTGCTCGGCATATCGCGCCATGTGATCGAGCAGCGCTTTCGAGCCTCCGGTGCAGCCGGCGGCGAGAGTCAGGCGGCCCGCGTTCAAGACTTGTACGGCGACGGCAAAGCCTTTGCCCACATGGCCCAGCACGTGGTCCGACGGGACCACGAGATGCTCGTAGGACAGCTCGGCTTGCGTCGATCCTCGGATACCCAACTTCCGCACCGTCCCCACGACGCGAAATCCTGGCATGTCAGGCCTCACGAGAAAGGCCGTCGGCCGAGTAGTTCGTTCGCCGCGCCGCTCGATGGTCGTTTGGGCAAACGTCGCGATCACACCGGCGCGGTGGCCGTTTCCGATCCAGATCTTCCGTCCTTCGAGCACCCAGTGTGCGCCGTCAGCCGCCAGCGTCGCACTCGCCTTGACGTTTTGGGCATCTGATCCTACGTCGGGTTCCGTCAGCGCATACGCAGCGAGCACGCTGCCTCGCGCGAGCTGTGGCAGGTACCGGGCCTTCTGCTCCGGGGTGCCGAAGAGCACGATCGCCTTGGATCCCAGTCCGCAGTGCACTCCCACCAGCACTGCCAGAGATGCATCGACTGCAGACAGCGTAGCGAAGACTCGGGCGTAGGCCGTCGCGGAGAGTCCGAGGCCGCCATACTCTTTCGGTATCGTGAGCCCGAGAAGGCCCAGTTCTCCGAAGGCGCGGATCACCGGGTCGGGAATGGTCTCCGACTCATCCAGCTCCGCAGAATCGAACAGTTCCCCCGGCATCCGCCGGATCTCGCGCAGGAGCCGACTGACTACGCGTGCCTCGGCCGGGTCGCGGTCGTCGAGGGAAGGGGGGTAGGGAAAGAGCAAAGCGTCATGAATCGCGCCCGTGAACATCCCGCGCACGAGCGACGGTTTCTGGTCGGGCATTGTTGTGGTATTGGGAATGACTGACTAGTCCGCCGCCGTTCCCGGCACCTCGCACACACCATTCTCGACAGACAAACTCTGCCGCCGCACCGTGGACGGCCCTGTCTGCGACGCCAAGCAAGTACCCAAACGCTGTAGGATATTCCGCGATAGGCTCGGCCATGGTCGTGAGTATCCAGGTGGCACGCGCCCGCCGAGCGTCGTCGTGTGCGTACTGTGACAGCGACAACATGAGGTCGGCGGCGAGCGAAGTGCCGGAGGGCACCGCGTTGTCGGTCACATCGCGCGGGCGTGCGATCAGTGGGTCGGCGTCGCGCGCGGTATCGAAGTACGCGTGCGCACTCTCATCCCAGAACCACTCGTCAATCGCGCCCGCGATTTTTTGCGCCCGGTCGAGCCACACTGCGTCTCCAGTGAGCTCGTACAGCGTGACATCTGCCAAGCCGACAGACGCGTGGTCGTCGAGATAACCCTGGTATCCGCGTGACACCTTGCGTGTGCGAACGCATCACTCGGCCCCGGGAGTCCACCAGCGTGCGCTGGAGAAATTCGCCGCCCGCGACCGCCAGCTCGCGATAATCCGGGCGATCGAACGCTCGCGCCGCTTCGGCGACAGCGCGCACCATCAACCCGTTCCACGCGGCGAGAATCTTCTCGTCCCGGGCGGGTCGCACGCGACCGTCACGCACTGTGGCCAACGTCCGCCTTGCCCGTGCGACCGTCGCCATCAGCGCTGCTTCGGTGACGTTTGCGCGTCGCGCGACCAGACTCGCCTCCATCGGCACAAACAGGATGTTTCGTCCCTCGAAGTTGCCCTCGGGCGTGACGCCGTAGTACGCCTTCACGAGTGCCGAGTCGGGTCCGAGTGCCGCGTCCAGCTCGGACTCCGTCCACACGTAGAAGCGTCCCTCGTGCCCCTCGCTGTCGGCATCCAGTGTGGAGTAGAATCCGCCCGCTGGCGCCGTCATCTCGCGCCGGACCCAATCCAATGTTTCTTCCGTGACCCGCCGCACCGCCGCGTCCTGCGTGGCCTGCCACAAGTGAACCCCAAGCCGCGCGAGCAGGGCGTTGTCATACAGCATCTTTTCGAAGTGCGGAACGAGCCATGCCGAGTCGACGGAGTATCTGTGGAACCCGCCGCCAACCTGGTCATACACTCCGCCATGGGCCATCGCGCGGAACGAGTGCCGCACCATGTGCAGCGCGTGCTCTGTGCCCGTGCGCATCCAGTATCGAAGCGCGAAGTCGAGTGCCATCGCCTGCGGAAACTTCGGTCCGCTGCCGCCGTCGAACCCGCCGTTTTGCTCGTCGAATCGGCTGGCAAGGCCTCGGTACGCACGCTCGAGCGTGTGCATGTTGAGCGTTCCGTTAGCGCCCGCCGGCGCAGCCGCTGCCGCGTAGATCTCGCGCACGGCGGCTGCGGTACGCGCCACCCGGTCTTGCTTGGTGACATAGGCGTCGGCGACCGAAGCGAGCACTCGGCGGAATGACGGCATTCCATATCGGTCGACCGGCGGGAAATACGTGCCCGCGTAAAACGGCTCGCCTACGGGCGTGAGAAAAACCGTCATTGGCCACCCGCCCTGGCCGGTTATCGATTGCACCGCCTGCATGTACACGCTATCGATGTCGGGCCGCTCCTCGCGATCGACTTTCACGTTCACGAAAAGCTCGTTCATCACGCGTGCCGTCTCGGTGTCTTCGAATGACTCGTGCGCCATCACATGGCACCAATGACAAGCGGCATATCCAACACTCAGGAGAATCGGCTTGTTCTCTCGGCGTGCGCGCTCCAGCGCCTCGGCCCCCCACGGATACCAATCCACGGGGTTGTCCGCATGCTGCCTGAGGTAGGGGCTCGTCTCGCCGGCCAAGCGGTTGGCCATTGTGAATGTTATCGAAGGGTCGTCGGGACAGGCTCGTCTGGGCGCGTACATTACGCGGCGACGTGACAATGCAGTGAAAGATACCCGCGACCCCGGTGGCGAGGCCGATCGTTCAGCGACGTCACGCCGCCTAGCATATACGCTCATCGTGGCGGCCGCGCTCGTGCGAGTTGTCATGGCGGCAGCGGTCCCACTTGTTCCCGACGAGGCGTACTACTGGGAGTGGTCGCGGAAGTTGGCCCCGGGTTACTTCGACCATCCGCCAGCCATCGCCCTTCTCATTCGCGCGGGGACGGCGGTATTCGGCGACACACCGTTCGGTGTCCGCGTCGGCAGCATCCTGGCTGGCTTCGCTGCCACCGCCGCCGGCGTCGCGCTTGCCGACCGCATCGCGGGCGGTGTTGCGGCGTGGCGCGCGGCGCTCATGGTTGTCGCGATGCCGCTCGCCGGCATCGGTCTCCTGCTTGCAACACCGGACGTGCCATTGCTTTGCGCGTCGGCTGCGGCGTTGTGGGCCGTCGATCACGCCATCGCGCCAACCTCGCGAAGTCCCAGCGGCTTGGCTTCAGAGCCCTCTGGCGCTCGCGAAGTCGGGCAGGAGGTTGAAGCCTGGAGGCGACAACGGGGCGGCGCCGTCGCTTGGTGGATGGTCGCGGGCGCGGCGATAGGGCTCGCGATAGACGCCAAATTCTCAGCCGTGCTGGTCGCGGCCGGCGTTGCGCTGGCGTGCGCAGCGCATCCCGCGCTCCGACGCCAGTGGCGCACGGCAGGACCGTACCTGGCGGTTGTGGTTTCGGGGCTCGTCGCCTTTCCGGTGCTTGCGTGGAATGCATCGCACGGCTGGATATCCGTTCAATTTCAGCTATACCATGGGCTCGGCGCGAACGGCGGATCGACCGTGGCGCGAGAGCTGGCCCTGATCGGTGCTCAGGCCGCGCTCGTTTCTCCCGTACTGTTTGCTCTTCAGTTGTGGGCGGTTGTGCGCGCACTTGCTCGCGGGTCATCGCCGCGAGCTTTTGTGCTAGCGGTGGTCGCGGCCACGATCACTGTGTTTTTCGCGTGGAGCGCTCGCTCCCGGGTGTCACCAAATTGGCTGGCACCGGCTGTGCTCCCATCAGCCGTGCTTCTCGCGATCACCCCGGCGAGACCGGCCATTCTCCGATGGGAGCGTGCCGGCGTTGTGCTAGGAGCGCTCATGACCGCGGCCATCTACCTGCAGGTGTTACATCCGCTGCTTCCGTTGCGGGCTGCGAGGGATCCAAGTGCCCAGGCGTTCGGGTGGGACGAACTCGCGCACGCGGTAGAGGTCCGGCCGGCAACATGGGTAGCCGCAGATCGCTACCAGGATGCGGCGGAGCTCGCCTGGCATTTGCGTGGCCATCCAACTGTCTTCTCGCTCAACATAGGTGGCCGTCGGAACCAGTACGACCTGTGGCCGACGCTGCGAGACCGCATCCATCTGGGAGATTCCGTGACGCTGGTCCTGGACGAGCGCGACCCGCCACCGCCAGACATTGATGCGCTCTCGCCGCACTTCGCCGAAGTCACGAAAGGCGAGCTCGTTGAGATGCACCGCGGCTCGGCAGTTGTCGCGCGCAAGCGCCTTTGGCACCTTTCGCGGCTAACGTCTTCTTTGTGAGGTCTTGTGACCGCCCCAGCGACTCCGATTCCTGTCTCGTCCACTCCGGGTCCAACTGGTCCCACCATCCCCCGCGATCTCGACACCTTTTTCACGGCCAACCGCGCGCGTATCGAGCGGGAGCTGTTCGAGTTTCTTCGCATTCCGAGCGTTAGCGCACGCTCGGAGCACAATGCCGACACCGCCCGCGCCGCGGAGTGGATCGCGGCGTCGCTGCGTACGGCTGGTTTGCAGACCGAGGTCATTCCAACCTTGGGGCATCCCATAGTGCTGGCCGAATGGCGTCGCGCCGGGCCCGACCGGCCGACCGTTCTCGTGTATGGGCATTACGACGTACAGCCAGCGGAGCCGCTGGATCTGTGGACTTCACCGCCGTTCGAGCCGGCGGTACGCGACGGGAAGATCTACGCGCGAGGTGCGGTTGACGACAAAGGCCAGGTCTTCCTTCACGTGAAGGCGTTGGAAGCGCATCTGCGTGTTCGCGAGCGACTGCCGGTCAACATGATCATGTTGATCGAGGGGGAGGAAGAGGTCGGCAGCGATCATCTGGGCGATTTCGTGCGGGCGAATACCGAACGGCTGCGCTGCGAGGCGGTCGTGATTTCCGATTCCTCGATGTTCGCCCCCGGGGTGCCTTCGATTCTCTCGTCGCTTCGGGGGCTCACGTACCTCGAGCTTACCGTCGATGGGCCAGCGAGCGATCTCCACTCGGGGATATACGGCGGAGCCGTAGTCAATCCAGCCACGGCATTGGCCCGCATCATCGCATCATTTCACGACGCGGACGGACATGTCGCGGTGCCGGGCTTCTACGACAGCGTTCGGCAGCCGGATCCTGACGTGCTGCGCCAGATCCGGGCTTTGGACTTCGACGAAGAGCAATTTCGTCGAGAGGTCGGCGCGCCGGCGCTGGGCGGCGAGAGCGGGTACTCGACGCTCGAGCGGATCTGGCTCAGACCGACTTGCGAGATCAACGGACTCCTCAGCGGATACACAGGCGAGGGCGCCAAGACGGTGCTGCCGGCTCGCGCGATGGCCAAGGTCAGTTGTCGGTTAGTCCCCGATCAAGATCCGCGGGCGATCGAGACGCTGGTGGAGGCCCACGTACAGCGCGTGGCGCCGCGGGGGGTACGCGCCGCGGTGCGGCATTTGCATGGCGGCCGTCCGTGGCGCTCTGATTTGTCGGGGCTGATCTACGACGCCGCACGCCGCGCGTTGGCCGCGGCGTTTCATCGCGATCCGGTCATTGCGGGCGAAGGTGGCTCCATCCCCGTCGTCGCTGATTTCGCAGACGCGCTGCGCGCGCCGGTGCTGCTGATGGGATTTGGGCTACCCGGCGAGAACGCCCACGCTCCGGACGAGTGGATGAGCGTGGAGAATTTCGAGTTAGGCATGCGCGCCGTGGCGACCCTATGGGACACGCTGTGACAAGGGACGGCCGACTGCTTTGACTCGTGTTGCGCTGGTGACGTGTCGGGCGCTGGCCGACTTGGAGGGGGACGATAGGAGACTGCTCGCGCCGTTGGCCGCGCTCGGAGTGGCAGGCGTTCCCGCAACCTGGGACGAATCGAGCGTTGCGTGGGAGACGTTCGACGCGATCGTGTTGCGCTCGACGTGGGACTATCACGCAAGGGCGAGCGCATTTCTGAAATGGATCGACCGCGTCGAGGCGGCTGGCTGCCGCGTTTGGAACCCGCCATTGGTGATTCGGTGGAATGCCGACAAACGGTATCTACGCGTGCTGCAACAAGCGGGGGTGGCGACGATTCCGACGGCGTGGGCAAACGCAGGCACGCGAATCGATCTTCCGAACCTCCTCGCGGGCCGCAGATGGCGGGAGGCAGTTGTGAAGCCCGTCGTCTCAGGGGGTGGCGCTCGCACCGAGCGCGTGACCGCAAGCGCCGCCCAACCGTTCGTCGCGCAGTACGACCTGATGATTCAACCCTACTTGACTGAGATCGAAACCGAGGGAGAGTGGTCGCTCATGTACGTTGACGGAGCGTTCAGCCATGCAGTTCGCAAGCGACCGCAGCCCGGAGAGTTTCGCATTCAGCCGCAGTACGGCGGCCGCATCAGTCGAGCGGACCCGCCATCCCACGTGTACGCCGCGGCGGACGCGGCTCTCCGCTGGGCGCCCGGGCCCTGGCTCTACGCGCGCGTGGATGGACTGGACGTCGGTGGCGTCTTGCAAGTCATGGAGCTCGAGCTCATTGAGCCACGCATGTTCTTGAGCCACGATGTCGGCGCGGCTGAGCGTTTCGCCGCGGCAATCGCTGCGCGGGTCTCGTAGAAGTCCGCTAGACCGATAGATATTGATGCGTAAACTGGACCGCAATCGAGCCTTCGCCGACGGCGGACGCCACCCGCTTCACCGACTGATGCCGCACGTCGCCTGCGGCGAATATGCCTGGCACGCTCGACTCCAACAGGTATGGGTCGCGATCCAATGGCCAGCCGGAGGGACGACTGCCGTTCGCCGTGATGTCGGGACCAGTCAGAATGAAGCCGTTCTTGTCGCGCACGACCAAATCTCCGAGCCACTCGGTGTGGGGCAGAGCGCCAATGAATACGTACAAAGATGACACTTGCCGGACCTGTCGAGCGCCGTCCGCGCATTCGACCGTGACCGACTCGAGCCGCTCCGTTCCGGCCAGCTCTACGACCTTGGTGCGCGACTCTACCGCGATGTTGGGGGTGTCGCGGATCTGGTCGATCAAGTATTGCGACATTGTGGCGGACAGCGATGGGCCACGGATGAGCATAACGACCCTGCGGGCAAATCGGGCGAAGTAGACGGCCGCCTGGCCAGCTGAGTTTCCCCCGCCGACGACGTAGATCTCCTCCTCCGCGCAGGAGCGCGCCTCGGCCGTGGACGCTCCGTAATACACCCCTGCTCCGGTGAGCGGGTCGGCGCCCGGCACGTCGAGCAGCCGATACGAGACGCCGCTCGCGACCAGCAGCACGCGGGCAGATAACTCCGCGCCGTCACCCAGTGTGAGCACATGGTATTGGCCGTCCGTGCGTACGCTCGTCACCTCCTGCGGATTCACGATTTCGGCCCCGAACCGCCGAGCCTGCGCGAGACCGCGCTTAGTGAGATCCGCTCCAGTGAGGCCCGAGGGAAAACCGAGGTAGTTGTCGATGTGCGAACTGGTTCCGGCCTGACCACCAGGGGCCTCGCGCTCGATCACAATCGTCCGGAGACCTTCGGAGGCGCCATATACGGCGGCCGCCAGTCCCGCCGGACCTGCGCCCACGACGGCCAGATCGTAAGACGGCTTCTCCGCCCGCATCCGGAGCCCGACTCGCTCAGCGAGCGCCCGTGGTTCCGGATCCTCCAGAGTTCCGTCGGGGAATAGCACGAGTGGCAGACGGGGCCTCGTGCCTTCATTCACGCTTGCCGCGCGTTCGAGTAAAGCGGCACCCTCGCCCCCCGCATCGGCGTCCAGCCACTGGTACGGAACCAGGTTCCGACCAAGGAACTCGCGCAGTGTATGTGACCGGGGCGACCACCGAGTGCCGATCACGCGAATCCCGTCGAACGGCGGGCGGTGCTTCTCGCGCCAGTCCTCCAGAAGCTCGGTGATGTACGGGTACAGGTTTTCGTCCGGCGGATCCCACGGCTTCATGAGGTAGTAGTCGATTCGCACGCTGTTGATAGCGCGGATCGCGGCCTCCGTGTCGGCGTACGCCGTGAGCAGGACTCGTTTGGCCTCGGGAAAGATCTGGCGCGCGCGCTCCAGGAATTCGACGCCGGTCATCGCCGGCATGCGCTGGTCCACCAGCATGAGCGCGACCGGATCCCCTCTCAGCGTGAGTCTCTCCAGCGTGCTGATCGCCGACGCGCCAGAGTCGGCTCGCACCACACGGAAGTCCGGTCCGTACTTGCGTCGCAGGTCGCGCTCGACCGCGCGCAGCACTTCCGGATCGTCGTCCACCGCGAGCAGAATCGGCTTCGCCGGCACGGCCGCAATCTAGCCGCCACGTGTGCGACAGAGCGGGAACTGCCATTGCGAGCTCGAGTACGGCGACAGATGTCTATGCTCCGGTAGTCAGGCGTTTGCTGTCGCGCGCTGGCGTAGTTCCTGCCAAGCGTGCAATCCTATCGGGCCGCGCCCCGCAACCCGGTGGCGTCCGAGTCAGCGCGTTAGATATTCGCGGCATCCTCACCCGGAGATCGGTCGTGTCCACGTCCACGATACCAGCGGCCCCATCCGGGTCGAGCGAGCGCCTCCGAGGCCTGCTTACCGAAATGCGAGAGCGAACGCTCATGCTGGTGGCGCCGTTGTCAGACGAGGATGCCCGCACGCAGCACGATTCACTGCTGAGCCCTGTCGTCTGGGACCTGGGCCACATCGCCGGATTCGAGGAGCTGTGGCTCCTTCGCAACCTCGATGGAGCGGTCGGCTTCGGTGAGATGCCGGGCGTGTACAATCCGTTCGAGCATCCACGTCGGGAGCGCGGGGCATTGCCGCTACCATCGTTGCGGGAGGCACTCACGGTCTTGGCGGACGTCCGCGACCGCGTGCTTGATCGACTGGCCTCTTTTGTACCATCTCCCGACGACCCGCTACGCCGCGATGGTTACGTCTACCGGATGGTTGCCCAGCACGAGGCGCAGCACGTTGAGACCATGCTGCAGACGCTTCAGATCAAGCGCGGTGCGCCGTACTCCCCGGTGCAGCGCAGGCTGGTGCCGGTGCCGCGAAAGGCCATGTTCGCGCAGGGGGCTATGGTGCGCGTGCCCGCATGCGTCGTTTCGGTTGGAACCGACGACCGAACGGCTGCATACGACAACGAGCGGCCCCGGCACGACGTGGTGGTCGCGCCTTTCGACATCGACGTGGCGCCCGTAACCAACGGGGAATATCTCGAGTTCATGAAGGCAGGCGGGTATGCGCGTGACGAATGGTGGTCCGATGCGGGCAGGGCGTGGCTGGTGGAGGCGCGCGCAGCTGGTGTCGTGGCACCGAAATACTGGTTCCTCGAGGGCGGCGATTGGTGGACGCGGTCGATGGACCGGCAGTCGCCAGTGGATCCGACACATCCCGTGATTCACGTGTGCTACTACGAGGCCGAAGCCTATGCCAGCTGGGCGGGGAAGCGGCTGCCCAACGAGTTCGAATGGGAGGCGGCGGCCACCTGGGATCCCGCGAGCGGTCGAGCGCGCGCTTATCCGTGGGGGGACCAGCAGCCATCCAGCTCCATAGCCAACGTCGATCAACTCGCGTTCGGCACCGCCCCGGTCGGCGCCTACCCGCGCAACGTCTCGCCAGTTGGCTGTTACGGGATGATCGGTGACGTTTGGGAGTGGACGTCGAGCGACTTTGCGCCGTACCCCGGATACAAGACCTTCCCGTACAAAGAGTACTCCGAGATTTTTTTCGGGCCAGACTACAAGGTGCTGCGGGGTGGCTCGTGGGCCACCCGGCCGCTGGTCGCCCGTACGACCTTTCGTAATTGGGACTACCCGATCCGCAGGCAGATTTTCAGCGGATTTCGCTGCGCGCGCGGCGCGTAAGCTCCCCGCAAGCTCCGGATGCGTCATCGTGCTGCGTGATTCCCGTGTGTTCGTTGCCCCTGGGGCGAGTGTTGCACCACGCCAGGGCGACGCTGCCATGCTCGCTGACGTGCGGGCAGGGCTGCTCGACGTGGAGGCCGGCGCCCAGCGTGAGCTGCCGCCCAAGTATTTCTACGATCACCGCGGCTCGCGTCTCTTCGAGCAGATCACTCGGCTGCCCGAGTACTATCTGACGCGCGTGGAGCGCGCACTGCTCACCGCGCGCGCTCCAGATCTAATGGCTCGGCTCCGACCGGGTGCGCTGGTGGAGTTCGGCGCCGGCAGCGCGGATAAGACGCGCATCATCCTCGACGCCATGCTACATGCGCGCCACGACGCGGCGTACGTGCCAGTGGATGTGAGCGCGGCATTCCTTGACGAGACCGCGCGGAGGCTGCGCATGGAGTACGCGGGGCTGCGCGTAATCCCGGTCGTGGCGGACATTTCGGATCACGTGCGGCTGCCGCGGGCCACCGCGCGGACGCTGCCTAGACCGGTGCTCTACGCCTTTCTGGGAAGCACGATCGGCAATTTCCAAGACAAGGCAGCGTCCCGACTCCTGGGCGACATGCGGATGGGCATGGCCGCGGGCGACCGGCTGCTGTTGGGCGCCGACCTCGTAAAAGATGTGGCAACCATCGAAGCCGCGTACAACGACTCCCAGGGCGTGACGGCCGCCTTTAACCGCAACATGCTCCGGGTCCTCAATCATGAGCTTGGCGCGAACTTCGACGTTGAGGCGTTTGCGCACCGGGCGTTCTTCGACAAGAAGGCAGGGCGAATCGAGATGCATCTGATCGCGACCGAACCACAGCTGGTGACCATCCCTGGCGCTGGATCGCTCGTATTGCGAGCGGGTGAGTCAATCCGCACGGAGATCAGCAACAAGTACGACCGGCCCCGCATCACGAAGATCCTCGCGGCCGCGTGCCTTCAAGTCGCCTCGTGGGAGACCGACGATGCGCACCAATACGCGTTGGTCGTCGCCGCACCGGCGTAGCGGGGGCCCGGCGGTGACCGTGGCCGACCGCTTGGCAGACGAGCTGCGATGCCGTGCTTTCGCGCCTAGGGCGCGCGCAGCCAAGGCGCCGAGGATCGGCGCGGAAGTCGAAGTGATCCCGGTCGACGCCTCCTCGCGGCGTGTCGTACCCCTCGCGGTCACCGTCCCCGTGCTGCGTGCGCTGGCTCGACGATGCCGGTGGATCGAGCGACCTTCGCCGTACGGCGCCCCAATGTTCTCGCTGGGAAGCGGGGGCCAAGTGTCGTTCGAGCCCGGCGGCCAGATCGAGTTCAGCGCGGCACCAACCGAGTCGGTTTCCGAGCTCGTGACGCGCATCCGCGGTGTGATGGACGCCGTGCGCCGTGCGGCGGGCGACTCGGGAATAGATCTCCTGGGCGTGGGAATCGATCCGCTGAATCCCGTGGAGTGCGTGCCGCGCCAACTTCACGGAAAACGGTATGTCGCCATGGACGAATACCTGGCGACACGCGGGACCAGCGGGGCGCGCATGATGCGCCAGACCGCGGCATTTCAGGTGAGTCTCGACGTGGGGGCGGATCCAGCGCGCGAGTGGAGGTTGCTCAACGCGCTTGCCCCTTACGTCGTCGCGATGTTCGCGAACTCACCCACGTACGAGGGGCGGCCGACGGGCCACCGAAGCTACCGCGCCCACGTATGGCGCACGCTCGATCCGATGCGGACAGGACTTCCCGCTTCTACGGCCGAGGACCCTGCAATCGAGTACACGGAGTTCGCGCTTCGTGCACCCGCCCTCATGCCTAGGGCCTCGGACGGGAGCTTCGCTCCATTTGGCGAGCTGCTCGAGATGGGCGTCGCCACGCAGGATGACTGGGCGACGCATCTTTCCACGCTCTTCCCCGAAGTCCGTCCCCGCGGCACCTTCGAGATCCGGTCCGCCGACGCGCTTCCCGCCCAATGGTATGCCGCTCCGCTGGTATTCCTGTCTGGCGTCCTGTATGACGCCGCGGCGCGCGAGGAAGCCGTGGTTGTCGCCGGCGATGCGGATCCGAGTCGTTTGCTCGACGCCGGCCGCTACGCGTTGTCCGATCCGGCGCTCGCGCGCGGTGCGAGTGACCTTGCCGAAATCGCCCTAGGTGGTGCCGCGCGGCTCGGCGCGGCGTACGTGACGCCCGGAGATCTCGAGGCCGCGCGCGACTTTTTCGATCAGTACACGCATCGAGCTCGGTCGCCGGCGGACGACAACTGACGAGACCGTGCCGCTAGTCGCGGAAGATGCCTCGAAGCGGTATGGCGACGTCGCCGCTCTCGACCACGTCTCACTCGCCGTGGAGGACGGCGAGTGCGTTGCACTCGTCGGCGAGAGCGGATCCGGAAAGACGACCTTATTGCGCTCGTTCAATCGCATGGTCGATCTGGATGACGGACGGATCGTGATCGACGGCCGGCCGGTGACCGCCTGGGATCCGGTGGTGCTGCGACGCAGGATGGGATACGTGCCGCAGGATGGTGGGCTTCTTCCACACTGGCGGGTCCGCAGGAATGTGGGACTCGTGCCCTGGCTGCTGCGCGACCACGACCCCGATGCGCGCGCAAATGCCGCACTGCTACTCGTCGGGCTGGACCCGGAGACATTCGGCGCGCGCTGGCCTCGCGCCCTGTCCGGCGGTCAGCGGCAGCGTGTGGCGATGGCTCGGGCGCTCGCCGCAATGCCTGCCGTGATGTTGCTTGACGAGCCTTTCGGAGCGCTCGACGCGATTACGCGCGCCGATCTTCAGTCCGCCTTCGCCAGACTTCGCCAGGAATTGCGCATCACGTGCGTGCTGGTCACTCACGATCTTCGCGAAGCCATCGCACTCGCGGATAGAATCGCGGTGCTGCGTCGCGGCCGCCTGGAACAGGTCGCCGACGCGGGGACGCTACTGGCCACGCCTTCGACGCAGTACGTCGCCGAGCTTCTCGAGCGCGCAGGAGTGCGCAATTCGCCACTTGCGTCCTAACGCGGCACGCGCGCTAGTCATCTTGTGGGCGGCCCAGTTAGTAGGCGCACATGGACTCGACGCGCAGTCACTCGACGCGCGGCGACCAGTCATTGTCGCCTCGAAACCATTCGGTGAGTCGTACGTGCTCGCCGAGATGTTCGCGCAGATTCTCGAGGCCCGTGGTTTTCAGATAGACCGACGTCCCGGGCTCGGGGCGACCGAAATCGCGTACGGCGCTCTCCGAAGCGGCGCAATCGACGTGTACCCTGAGTACACGGGCACGGGACTGATCACCATATACCGGCTGCCGCCCGCAGCAGACCCCACGGTCGTGTTCGCGCGCGTCGCCATGGCCGGTCATGACCGAGACGGCGTCCGGTGGCTACCACCCCTGGGTTTCGACAACACCTATGCGATCGCGGTCAGGCGCACGACCGCCGACTCGCTTCACCTTGCGACACTCAGCGACCTCGCTCGCGCCGGGCCGCGTCTACGTGGTGGCCTCACTCCGGATTTCATTGGCCGCCCCGACGGGCTGCCCGGTCTCGAGCGCGCGTACGGACTTAAACTCGCCAGCGTTCGTGCACTCCTGCCGGCCGTGAAATATCAGGCGCTCGCGGCCGGGGCGGTCGACTTGATCGACGGATACTCCACGGACGGCCTCATTGCGCGATACGACCTGGTCGTGCTGGCCGACGACCGCCACTTCTTCCCGCCCTACGAGGCGGCCGCAGTTGTCGGGCGTGACCTTCAGAAAAGCATGCCCGGTGCGGTGCTCGCGCTCACGGACCTCAGCGGGCGCGTCGACGGCGGCCGCATGCGAATGCTGAATCGGCGAGTCGAGGTGGAAGGCGAGTCTGCCACACTAGTAGCGCGAGACGCTCTTCGCGAGCTGGGCCTCCTCGCTGGACAGGTGCCGCAGCCAGATACCACGCACAACGACCGCGGGCGGCGAGCCTCGCTCGTCACATACCTCATGGCCGACCGGAGCCACATTGCGGCTCTGACTGCGCGACACCTCGTTCTCGTCGCCGTATCGCTCGGCGCCGCGATTGCGCTGGCTGTCCCGCTAGGCCTCGCTCTCACGAGAGTGCCAGCGCGGGCCGAAGCAGTCATACGAACCGTGGGGATAGTGCAAACTCTGCCAGGAATCGCCCTGATAGCGTTCATGATCCCGCTGTTTGGAATCGGCGTGAAGCCAGCGCTGGTGGCCTTGGTGCTGTATTCGCTGTACCCGATCCTGCGAAATACCTACACGGGCGTTCGGGACGCGGACCCGTCCGCGGTCGACACGGCGTACGCACTTGGGATGACGCGTGGTCAGGTACTCGCTTACGTGCGCCTTCCTTTGGCAGCCGCTGTGATCATGGCGGGGATTCGAACTGCGGCCGTGATCGATGTCGGGACGGCGACTCTGGCCGCGTTTATCGGCGCGGGCGGACTGGGCGATCCGATTGTCGCCGGGCTTGCGCTGTCCGACACAAGAATGATTCTGTCGGGCGCCATCCCGGCCGCGTTGCTTGCCCTTTTAGTGGACGGAAGTCTAGGGCTCCTCGAGCACGCGATGGCGACACACTCGTGACTACTGCCGAAAAATTTGCCGTAGCCGTGAGTGTCGGCACGCAACCTGACGTTCATGTAGTGCGTCAGTAAATTGTCTAGCCCGTTGGATCGCGCCCACAATGTTCAGTTCGGCAGGAGTGTAGCCATGCGTCAATGTCCTCGCGCTCTTTTCGTCACCAAGGTCGGCTCGATTGCCGCAGTGCTCGCCCTGGCCGCGTGCACCAATGACAAGTCAGCTGCAACATTGCCCAGCGGTTACAAACCCACGGTTGCAGATGGCCAGCAACTAGTCGAGGGAGTCGAGATCACTGTCGGCGCGGCGCTGACGGCGCTTCGTGGCGGAAACCTCGCAGGTGCCGCGTCGCGGTACATGCACAGCGCAGTTCTCCGCTCGCGAAGCGCGCCGATGAGCGGGCCACGACAGCTCGATGCAGTGCCCGCTTGTGCGACTGTGACTCCGCCGAACCCGCCGGACTCTGACGACGACGGCATTCCAGACTCGGCGACGTACACGTTCTCGGCGGCCAACTGCACGTTCGTCAGTGACTCGACGACGCTCGTCGTGAGTGGCGCCGTAGTCGTCTCCGACCCGACCCTGTCTATACCGGACGCGAGCTATGTTGCGACGACGACTGGCCTGCAACTGCAGGCGACCGGCGCGCAGGAGCAGGCAACGATCGGGATCAAGGGATCCGCTGCCGCGAACGACGTTCCTGGCCTGGTCACGCAAACGCTGGACGACACGATCGCGGTATCGGCCACCAAGCCAGCGGTCATCAGTGCCAGCCTCGCCGATTCGTTGATCGTTACGTTCGCGCACGCTGGAGGCTTCCTCGGCGGGGTCGGCGGCGTGCCTGCGCTGCCGGCGGGGACATTCTTGGCAACGGGGAGCATCCTGTTCAGCACGAACGGTCACAGCTTTCCGGTTGCGGTGTCGACGCCGACGCCGGTGACGTACGACCCCACATGTGCGACCAGCACGCACGTCACGGGCGGCACAGTGCTAGCGACTTTCGGCGCGAACGCCACGGACAGCGTCCGCGTCGTGTGGACGGGATGCTCCGATCCGACGCTACAGGTGTCAGTTAAGATTTGAACGTAGTAGGGGCGGCATTAATGCCGCCCCTTAATGCCGCCCCTAAAAGCGCCACTCCCGGGCGACCGATACGCCGAACACGTCTTTCGTGGTGATGTCCGCGTTGGGCGACAGTGTCGGATCGGCCAGATACCACGGTTGCAGCGTAAACTGGATCGTGGATCGCCGGCCGATCTGACGTTGGACCGTAGCCCCCGGCGGTGCGATCGGCGTGACATCGAGCCCGACGTACATCTGGGGCGTGGCGTACTTGCCAAACTCGAGCTCCGTGTTGCGGAGGTAGCCACTCACTCCCTGCGCTGACACGTCGGTTGGCACGCCCGGCGCTGGCGTGATATTGAGAACGTCGGCTCCGATAGACCGGCCCAGGTCAGACTGCCACTGCTGCGTCAGCGTGCCGATTGCGATGCCCGCCAGTCGCTGAGCCACATAGGGACCGACCGAGCCGGCCAGGTTTGCCGCGCTGATCCCCGAAGCAGATGTTCCGCCGGCGCTCGACCCGCCGGCGCCGCTTGTGCCCGCGCTCAGCTGCGACGCGGGCGAGCCGAAAGCCAACAATGTGAAGAGGTCCGTTTGCGACAGCGGCGGTTCGGCGTCGCTGCTGAGCGTGAGACTCGGCGCTGTCACGGTGCCACCAATCAGAACCAAAATGTTGAGCGGTTGGCGCCCGGGCACCGACGTCGTGTATTGCCCCGTCGCATCGACCGTGGGATCCAGCTGCGATGTGCCGATGAAAGTCGCTGTCCCGCGCGTAATTTCGAAGCGCTTGCTCAAAAACGTGTATTGGCCGCGGTCCGTGGTTACCACTCCGTCGACCACCATTGCGTGCTCGTCGGGGTTGATGCGAACCGTGAGAGGATCGTCGGTGAACACCTCGACATTCGCGTCCTTGTTGCGGACCCAAGTGTTCTGGTTCACGCTCACATCCACGTCCATTCTGAGATTTGTGAGCGAGGTGGTCTTTGTCGGGATGACCGCGCGTATAGCCGGATCAGTCGTATCGGCGACGTAGCTCACGGTGGCGCTCGCGACGTCGATCACGGATTTTCCTCCGACGTCCGGGATGTACAAAACGCCGTCTCGAACAAGCACGGATCCCGAGACGTACGGCGCCAGTACCGGACCCGCAATCGTCAGGCTGTCATCGATGTCGAGCGTTCCGCGCTCCTTGGTCTTGAGCACTCGGGCATTGTGCGCCGACGTCGTCACGTCAAGCACGGGCACTGACGGGTCCGACACATCGAAGAGCCCATGCAGGCGGACTCGACCTACGCTCCGTGCCACGAGCGAATCGACGACGATGGTGTCGCGCAGGAGGCGCACGTTCGTGGCGACATTGGTCAGCGTGACGCCGATCGGCACGATGTGGAACAGGCCGTCGGTCAGCGCGATTTCGCCGTTCAGTTGCGGTCTGTGCGCTGTACCTCGAAACGTCACGTGCGCGTGGGCCTGGCCGCGCGCGGTGCTCACCGAGGTCACGAAGATCGGGATGAGGCCCATTGGGATGCTGTCCGCCTTGAGCTCCGCGGTGAGCGAGCGATCCAATAGGCGCGACTGCACGGCGCCTGATAAGGCGAGATTCACAGGCACGGTCGCGCTCACGTCAACTATGGGTCTCGTTACGACCTGGGTGCCGATCGTGGGATCCGTTCGTCTCAGCAGCGAATCGAGCAATGCCGTGTGATCGAGACGCCCGTTAGCGACAAGCGTGGTCGTGTCGTAGGCGAAGCGCAGGTGGACGTCAGGAATCGGCGTGCCGCGATACCAACCAGCTGCCAGTCCTGCGGATCCGCTCATCACTGGCGCAGCTGCCGTGCCTGCAACCGTCGCGCGCAGCGAGACGAGTGCTGCTACGGGCACGTCGGACTCCAAGAGTGAGCTCACGTCGCCGATCGGAAAATTGTCGATCGCGACCTGGAAGTGCGCGGACGTTGCGTTTGGCGCTCCGAGCGGCAGTGTGCCGTCCGCGTACAGCCGGCCCGAGTCGCGATTGCTGAGCAGCTCGATCCCTTGGAGCTCGATACCTCGCGATCCCCACCGAACGACGCCGGGTCGGGTCGCGCGCCAGGTCGTCGAATCCAACCGGAGCCCGAGCTGGTCGTACCGGAATTCCTTGACGCCAGGCGAGTAGTCGAATGCGGCAGCCACCGAGTATTCCTCTCGATCTCCATTTCGCAGGACCAAAGCGAAGCTGCCCTCGGGCTTGTGATACTGGAAGCGAACGTTGACGGTGTCGAGCGCGAAGCCACCGGCTGAGACCGTGTCCAGCTGCACAGCTAGCACAAGTGGCGCGGCAAGGCTCGGTCCACCCTGCCACCGATATTGTGCGCGGGCGTCCCGCACGCTGTTTCCTAGCGCCACGATGCCCGAGGCGTCGAGATCGCCAACGAGCTTAAATCGTTTGGTGGACCCGCCCACCGTGCCACTCAGAAGCAGGCGTCCAGCAAGCGAGTCGCGGCGAAACACACGTGGCGAGTCAACTGCAAGACGGGGCGGGCCCTGTCCGCGCACGGCACGCTCAACTTCGGTTGCCTTGGCGAGCCGGGCCGAGTCGGCGCGGGCGCGCTGGACAGCGGCGTTCAATACGGCAGGGCGAGGTGCCACTGCTCCTGTGTCGGACGCGCGTAGAAATCCCTTGAAAGCCGAAAGCGAGTCGGCTGCCACGCGATAGGTCATCTCCCCGCTATGCGTACTATCGAGCCCGAGCTGACCGTTCAAGTCAACCAATGTCGCAAACGCACGGAAATGAGTGCTGTCGATCTGCAGTAACCCGTCATCCACGCTGGCGTGCACATGCGCCGTGTCCACAGCCAGAGTGTCGTACAGGGACGCGCGTACATCCGCAGTAACCTTGCTGCGCATGCTGCGCGGTGAAAACCCTCGGCCCGTAGCCGACGCGGTTGCGGTGACGGCAGTGCGCGGCGCGGTGGCGACGACCGCGTTGGCGTTGAACCGCTGCGCCGCGGCGGTCACCGTGTATCCGATTTCCCGCGATGCCAAGTCAAACGTGCCGTCCAGATTGAGCGTGCCGCCGTCTTCGAACTGGAGCGCGGAGTGAACGGCGAGGGCATGCATCGTCCCACTGACGTGTATAGGACCTGATGCTTTGCCTCGCAGCTTAGCGGCTGGCGCGAAGCGCCCGAGTGTTGCGAGATCCACCGTATCGAACATGACCCCGGCGTCGAGAGTGGCGATGCCGGCTAGAGGCGGCCGCCGTTTGGGCGGGTGTGCTTTGCCTTCACGCCCCGAGGCCGATGTCGAAACACTGACGTGTGAAGGCGCGTCTCGTCCCGGTGCCGTCCCGGCTGGCGGAGCGAACGCGACGTCGCCGGTCGCGACTATGTGTGTGTACGAGTCGCCGTCGCGATGCGTGAGGTCCGCCGTCGTCCTGAGCGAATCCATCGTGGACCCATCGATCGTCGCGCGACCTGAGAGCGTGCCTCGAACCGGAAGGGAAGGACGTGCGATCTTGGCAAGCGCGAGCTGGAGTGGGTCTAGCGTAACGGTAAGCGATCGCGCTCGAACGGATCGCGCGCCGTCGGTCTCGCTGAGCGCCAGGCCGCCAGCGACGGTCACATGACTCTGACCGTTGGTGGAGTCATCGACGGTAAGATCCGTGTTCACGGTTAGATCCTGCATGCCGCCGGCGACTGCGGCATGGCCGCTGAGCACGCCGTGCGGCGGCACGTGCAGCTCAGGGGAGAACTGCTTGACCAGACGCGCATCGATGCCGGAGAAGCGCAAGTCCGTACCGAGGATGTTTAGCGTGTCGCCCAACTCCACTCTGGCGTAACCCGCGACCCGCGCGTTCCCGCTAGTGAAAACGAGGTTGCGCACGGAGTAGCGCTGTTTCTTGCCGTGCCACACAACGCCAATGTCGGCCGCCAGCTGACCATCCGTCGGGAAATGTGTATTGGCAAAATGCGCGTCGGAGAGCGCCACTGGACGCGCTCGGGCAGCCAATGCCAGATCACCCGTCGCGAGGTTGAACGCTCCGCGTGACATCACGCGCGACGCTGGGAGCCTGATCGTCGCCGACGTCCACCACAACGAATCGGCGCTCATGAAAACCGTCCCCGTGAGGTCCCTCACCTTCGCGACCGGTGGTCGAAACAGCGCTAGGTCTGTTTCCAGCGATGCCACCTGAACCACTTTGACCGGATGCTGGGGATCCGCGAGCCGCACGACCGGAAGCACAGTGGTGAGGCTCCGCGCCTCGGTGATCTTCTGATAGCTGTCCGCTCCAACGGCAACGATGTTCGGGCGGGCGCTCGTGTCGAGCGCCGCCTTTATGGCGCTATCTCGCGCCGCACCAGTCAGACTGCTGTCGGGTTGCCAAGGCTGGCGCATTGTCAGATCGGCGTCCGTGACGCGCACGTCACGTAGCGTGATCCAACTTCCCCACGATGGCGTCGTGTCTGTGGCCGCGGACGAGCCACTGCGAAATATCCGCTTGTAGTTCCACACCCCGTCGGGGGTCTGCTCGAGCACGACCACTGGATGGTCGATCCGAACGTGATCGAAAAAGAGCCGTTTGTGTAGTAGGTCGGTCATCGCATAGTGTACTTCCGCCCGCTGCGCGGACAGAAGCGGCGACCCGGCGCTGTCCGTAATGGAGAGTCCATCGACGGCTATCCCAGTCAGCAGATTCCCCTCGATGCGCCCGAGATGCACCACGCCATGGATCGGACCGTGCACGGCGTGAAGGGCGATGTTGCGGACCTGCTCCCGGCCGACGCTAGTCTGGGTGAGCACAATGACCGCCAGCGCGACCACGATGACGGCGCCGGCCAGCGTCCCGGCGGCGATCATCGATATCCGCCGCAGTCGGCGCGGCATCAGAACGCCTGTCCGATCGAGAGGTGGAGCACGAGAACGTGCAGAAGGCCCGGGGGCGTGTAAGGACGCAGCTTCGCGAGCTCGACGATGGTGGCCGTGCGGCCGGTACCAATTTGAGTAACAACGGGAAGGGTTCGGCTTGACCACGGGTTGTACCCCAAGTCGAGCCGGATTGGACCGACGACCGTGTAGTAGCGAAACCCCATTCCAGGCGTGGCGGCCGCCTCTCCACTTGTCGCAAAGTTGAACGAATTCTGCCCCAGAAAGCCGGCGTCAACGAACGCCGCGCCACCGAGGTTTCCTACTATCGGATAGCGATATTCGACGCTGCCTTCCAGCAAGGTGGTTCCGCCGAGCGGCCGCGGCGTGAACGCCGAATTTGGAATGATGATGTCCTTTTTCGATGAAGGATCGAAGAAGGGTGCGTTGGGGTTGCAGGTTGCCGGGTTGATGCTGGCGCCGCAAATCGACTGTAGTGAGGAGGGCGCGACCGTGAGGACCTCAGGGCCCAACTGATTCTCGCCAAACCCGCGCACCGATTGGGCGCCGCCGGCGTAGAACCTCGTTCGGGGGTGGAGAGCACCGGTGTCGACACCGCTGCGAATGGCGCCGACCCACCCTGCTTCTGCATGAAAGGCTAGAACCGAGCGGTGTCCCAGATGGTAGTAGTACGACCCCCATCCGTACGCCCGGTTGTACCGGTAGTCCGAGAGCGTAAACTGCGAGGCGTGTTGCAGCTCGACGCGCACGACGTACCCGTTGACTGGAGACAGCCCGCCCGTCGATTGGTCCCACGTAACCGCCAGCGCAAGCGGCGAGAGCGAGCGGCGTTCTTGAAGCAGGCTAATTGTTGGCAGGTCGCAGGCGCCGTAGTTCACGCAGAAGTACACCTGGCTCGCGCTTACCTGCGTGAGCTCATAGCGGTACGTAAGGCTCGCGACGAGGTGCTCGGCGAGCACGCGGGTAAACGAAGCCTGCGCGCCATAGCCATTATCCACATAAATGCCAGGAAAGCTCCGTCTGTGGTCGAATACGCCCACGGACACGGAGTTAAGCGGGTCGCCAAACCAAGGCTGCGTCACCTTCACGCTTGCGTCCCACGTAGGTTGAAGGTACTTGCCGGTATTGAGCGAGTCTCCTTTGTGGGCGAGTGCGGTGACATCGTAAAACGGGAAAACGTTGTCCAGCTGAGGTGCGAGGATGTTGCCCAGCGACCCGCTTATGTCGAGCTGACGCGCGCCGCCCAGCCAGTTGTAATCGAGGTAGCGTGCGCCGACCTGCACAAAGTTGATCTGATTGAATCCGCCAGTGACCTGGACTGAATGGTGGGGCGCCTCCTGCACGACGACCGACACCTGCTTCACGCTGTCCGGCCCCGTGCTATCCGGGGCGAACGTGATCGAGGCTCGGCTGAACAGATTCGACTTGTACAGGGCACGCTGACCCTCCGTGACATCGTTTCGAAGGAGCGGGTGTCCGGGCTGCAGCTCGAGGCCGTGGCGAATAGTGGTCGAATCGATGTGCGTATTGCCGCGCACGTGAATGCCACCCACAATTGCCTTCTTTTTGGGGTCGGCCGTGAACGTGACCACGGCGGTGTGCGCCACGCCGTCGACTACGGTGCTGGTATCAACCACCGCGTCTGCGTAACCTCGACGCCACAACGCGTCGAGTATCCGGTTCCGCGACGAGTCCACCTGCAACAGATCGAGTGGTGCTCCGACGTGGACCCGCAGGAGGTGCGCTCGCTGCCGACGCAAGAATAGCGACTCGGGCTCGAAAGCGATGGCCGTCATGATGATTGGCGGACCCTCTCGCACTCGGAACGTGACGCGCACCGTTGGCGCGCCCTCCGGCGAGACTATGGAGTCTACGTCCGTTTCGCGGTAGCCATGCTCCCAGTAGAAAATCTTGATGCGCAGGATATCACGAGCGAGCTCGATTCGATCGAGGTAGGTCTTTTGGTAGAACAGAGGCGACTTGGTGACCCAGCAGAAAGGCGTCAGCAGGGCGCTCTTGCAGTGCGACGCCGTCGTTGCGATGCCGTCGAGCAGCGTGCCCTTGTCGAACGCGTGCACGCCGGTGAACGTGACCTCGCTAATCGCCGGTCGGGCGATACGCCGCTCTTTCGGAGTGGAGTCGTCCGGTACCTGTGCTGCTGCCAACCGCGGCATGCACATAACAACGAGGACTGTGAGCACTGGTGCACGTCGGGCGAGAGCCATCGTGCACCCCCAGAGCAAGCCCTGGGCCTTACGCGCAGAGCGCCTTAAAGTCCAGCGAGCAGCGCGTCGTTGTTGGGAGTCGCCGCGATGCGCTTGATGAGCCACTCCATGGAGGACTGCGGCGGCATCTGCTGCAGTCCGCGACGCAGCGTGAAAACGCTGTCAAGCTGGTCCGGCCGAAAGAGTTTGTCCTCTCGCCGAGTGCCGCTGGTCGCGATGTCGATGGCCGGGTAAACACGCTTCTCGGCCAAGCTCCGATCAAGCTTGATCTCGCAGTTGCCCGTACCCTTGAACTCCTCGAAGATCACGTCGTCCATCCGCGAGCCAGTCTCGACCAGCGCCGTCGCGATGATCGTCAGCGATCCGCCACCGGCGTTCGGCGCTACGGAACGCGCGGATCCGAAGAAGGCCTTCGGTTTTGCCATCGCCGTGGCATCCAGGCCGCCCGACAACGTACGCCCCGTGCCGCGCTCGACCGTGTTGTGTGCTCGCGCGAGACGTGTGATCGAGTCGAGTACAATGACTACGTCCTTCCCTATTTCGACCAGTCGGCGCGAGCGCGCTCGAGAACCATCTCGGCATCGCGCATGGCGCTCGGCGGGCGTGTCGAAGCTCGACGCGACGACCTCGCCGTAGCCCCACGTGATCATCTCGCTCACTTCCTCGGGACGCTCGTCGACGAGAAGGACGAGGAGGGTGGCATTCGGATGGTTGACTGCAACGCCTTCCGTGATTGCCTGGAGCAGCATGGTCTTGCCTGCGCGGGCTGGTGCGACGATGAGGGCGCGCTGGCCATAGCCAATCGGAGCGATCAGATCGATTGCGCGGCGCGTGAGCTCGGACCGACTTTCGCCGGCCGGCCGGTTTCGAGCGTCAGCTTCCGTTCAGGATATGACGCGGTCAGCGAGCTGAAGTCCGGTCGTCGGGCGGCGAACGCGGGGTCCCTCGTCGATTTGCTGCGATGTCTACGACGGTCATTCGACCCCGGTGGTCACGTCCCGTGCTACGCCACGATGGCGTCACCGCGGCGCAAAGCGTGTTGCCGCACCAGTTCAGGCGGAACGTACGCGTCCCCCGCATCCGCCGGATAGCTCGCGCGGCTCGGCGCACGAAGCCGCCGTCGCGCGCTGGATCGAACCATCCCGCTGTGTCGCTGTCTGCGACGATCGGGACCGGCGGTCCCGAAGGCTGCTGCGGATGCTGCGGATGCTGCGGCTGATGCTCACGCCGCTGTCCTCGACCGCGATTACGACGCCTGCCGTGCTGGTGTCGTCCGTTGGAGTGTGCTGGATTTGGTTGCCGCGGGAATCCGCCTTGCTGCTGGGACCTGGCATCCCGCTATTGCCGCCCTGCTGAGAGGGAGATATGTGGGAGCGGGGGCGGTGCTCCCGGTGGCGACTCGTCAGCGCCGCGCTCGATCACGCTTTCCTGCATAGAGTCGTGCTGCATTGATTCCTGGATCCGTTCGCGGTGCGCGCCGCCGCCGCCGTCGCCGCTGGTGCCGTCGCCGCCGGTGCTGTTGCCACCGTCTCCGCGGTCAGCTGGTTTCGCCGCGCGGCTGTGTCAGCGGCGCGGTATCGACATCGACGCCGGCCGACACATCGGGCAGGTCGAGATAAGGATTTGATTCATCGGGCGAATCGGGTTGCTCGCGATTTGAGGGGCGAGCCCCGCGGCCGCGACGGTGAGGGCGTCGGCGTTCGTTCATTTACGCTAGGGTATGTGGTCGTGCGCAGACTGCGCAGCTACAAAGGTGACACTGAACAAAGGGGTGTCGTTCGGGGGGCGCGGATCTGTCACGCGCATGTGGCCCGTTCCAAACGCGGAACGGCGGCCACCTCCTGCAATTCACTCAAAGTTTCGCACTCAGAGTATCGCCACTGGGACGCGTTTTCGCAAGGGATAGGGTCCCCGCCGCTGCCCCGGTAGCCGCCTGCGGACAGTTATTGGTGACCCTCGGCTGCGGCCAGGACGACGGACTCGACGTGGCGGATCGCCTGGACAGCTCCCCTGCAATGCGCAACGATCCGATTCGCTGCTTCGAGGTACTCTTCGGGTAGCGGCTCCAGGGCCAACAACTGAGCCTCGCAAAGACGGCCGAGAGCGGATTACGATGTCGTGGAGACCTTGCGAAGCTATCTCGCCCGCCGCGACGAGCTGTTCGGTGGAGTATTTTGCCCGCACATCACTGTCCGCCATGATTCCTCCGGTTTCTTCAGCGCTCGCCGAAATCGTTCAGCAGTATCGCACCGATAACGATATCGCGCACCTGATCGAGCGCGCGACGGCACTCGCCGCCGACTCGGATCCGGACGCACTCATGTCGGCAGCGGTGCCGTACGAGGACATTCCAGAGGTGGTGGGGCCGCTGTACGAGCGCGTTGTCGAAGCCCAGCCGAACAACGCTCGCGCACTGGTTGCGTTGGCGAACGCATACTGGTTGAGTGGCCGTGGCCCTGAAGTCGTCGGTGCGTTGGCGACGCGCGCCCTGGCTGCCGACCGGGACAATCGCGGCGCGTGGCATCTATGGGCGCTCGCCGAGTCGCGGCCGCGCGAGCGCATGGAGCGGTGGCGTGCGGTTGCGGCGCATTTCGCCAACGATGACCTGGCCCGGGCGAGTCTGGCCGACAACGCGGTGGCAGTCGCGGGAGCCGAGCATGACCCAGTGGCGTTGGCCGTCGCCATTGATACGTACACCGAGCTGCGAAGACGAGCCACGAGTACTGACCAGGCGGCCGCGCTGGACGGAGCTTTGCGCACCCTGAAGAACTGGAAGCTCTAGCTGGGCGATGCCACTCTCACTCAGGCGATCTCTTCGCGCGAGTGGGGGCACAGCACCGCAACGGTATCGAGCAGCACTCTATGTCGTTGTGTTTTCGGACGGCGGGCAGCCACATTCGGCGATCATTCTGCGCCCCTCGGCGCTGAGGTCGCCGGTTAGACATTGCTCGCACCGGGCAAGGTGCCGCTGCAGAAGCCGAGGCCAGGTAATACAGCACGTCGCCTCGCATGTCGGGCATCCGCAG
>CAWISX010000002.1:0-224288 GCA_963838855.1 uncultured Gemmatimonadales bacterium
CGGCTTCAGATTGGCTTCGCTGAACGCCATGCCGCCGCAGTCAAACACACTGTAATCACGCTCGAAACGACGATAGGGAGGATAAAGAGGTATCTCCAGCTCACAAGCGTGATGGCGGCAAAGCAAAGAGCGAGAGCCCACACAGTGACGCGCATGACCGCCAAAGTCTCTGCCGGAAGGCCACCTAGCTGCCACGCCAACACCGCCGCGAATAGATAAAACACGCCGACCGAGAATCCAGCCGCGACAAAGAGGTCCCAATATGTCCGGCTGAACCCCTGCACGTCAAAGCGAATTGACCGCATTGAGCCAAGAAGCGTATCAACTCCCCATGTGGGATCGGACTGGCGAAAACCAAGTGTATGTCCGACAGCAAAAAGCAGCAGAAGAACAGCTGCGATTCGATAAAACAGAGGAGCCTTCATGTCTTGCCTCCAAAGAAAGGCCTCGTCTTAGGCCCGGCCGCTGGCCAGTGGATAAACTTCACCATACCTTGGCAAGCGCCAGACGCTCATGAAGGGCGGCACTCAGTGGCCAACGCAGACTTGAAGGACCAGCTCCAAGCCGCGCTTGGAGCGACTTACACGCTCGTGCGCGAGCTCGGGCGTGGCGGCATGGCCACGGTGTTCCTCGCGCTCGACGCCAAGCACGGTCGCTCGGTGGCGCTCAAGGTCCTGCACCCCGACCTCGCCGCGTCACTCGGCCCGGAGCGGTTTCGCCGCGAGATCTCCTTCGCCGCCCAGCTCCAGCACCCGCACATCCTCATCGTCATGGACTCCGGCGAGAGCCGGACGGGCAGCTCTGGTTCACGATGCCCTATGTCGAAGGTGAGACGTTGCGCGAGCGGCTCCGACGCCAGCGACAGCTGCCGCTCGACGACGCCCTACGGATCGGCCACGAGGTCGCGTTAGCGCTCGATTACGCCCACCGCCACGGCGTGGTACATCGCGATGTGAAGCCGGAGAACATCCTGCTCACGACCGACGGGCAGGCATTGGTAGCCGACTTCGGCATCGCCCGGGCGCTCTCCTCCGGCGGCTCCTCAGGGGAGCGGCACCGGCACGCTCACTCAGACGGGCGTGGTGGTGGGCACGCCATTGTACATGAGTCCCGAGCAGGCGAGCGGTGAGCGCAACTTGGACGGCACGACCGATGTCTACAGTCTGGGCTCAGTGATGTATGAGATGCTCGCCGGGGAGCCTCCGTTCACGGGACCAACGGCGCAGGCCGTGATCGCCAAGATGATGGCGAGCGACGCGCCCTCGGTGCGCCGAGCGCGACCATTGGTGCCTGAGCCCGTAGATGCCGCGATTCGGAAAGCGCTGGCCCCAGTGCCGGCTGACCGGTTCACCACGCAGGCGAGTTCGCCAAGGCGCTCGACAGCGCCCAGCGAACGACCGCGAGCATCCCGAGTGAGCCCGCCCGCACGACGGCTCCAACTCCTTCGTCATTGCCGCCGCCGCGCAGGCGCATCTCCCCAGTCTTTGCAGCACTGACCCTTGGCTTTCTCGTGGGTGTCGGGGTGCTCTTTGCCTGGCGCTCGCATAGCGCGAGCAACGCCACCAACGGCGGCCCCGTGCGACTCGCTGTCCTGCCCTTCGACAACCTCGGCGATTCCGCTGATGCCTACTTCGCCGACGGCGTCACCGATGCCGTGCGGGAAGCTCTACCAGCTTGTCCGGTCTCGAAGTCACGGCTCCTGCCAGCTCCGGTCAATACCGGCACACGACGAAAACCCCGCAGCAGATTGGTCAGGAGCTAGGTGTACGCTATCTGCTGGTCGGCAAAGTCCGGTGGGCCAAAACGGCGGGGCTTGCGAGTCGCGTCGAGGTGAGCCCAGCGCTCATTGATGCGACCAGTGGATCGGATAAGTGGGAGCAGCCGTTCGACGCACCGCTCACTGATGTATTCCAAGTCCAGTCCGACATTGCTGGCAAGGTGGCCCAGCAGCTCAAGGTCGCGCTGACTCCGACGGCGGAGCAGACGCTCGCCGCGCGGCCAACGCAGAACCTTGCAGCCTACGACGCCTATCTGCGGTCGACCGCCCTGACGAGCGCCGCCCCGAACACTTCGGCGCTCGCTGCGTACGCCGAGCAAGCGGTGGCGTTGGACTCGACATTCGCGGCTGCATGGGCACGGGTGGCACTGGTACATTTGGCGCTCTACTCAAGCACCTTCCAATCCCCGCAGACGCCGCCGCGGCACAGCACGCAGCCGACCGCGCGGTCGCGCTCGCCCCGCAAGAAGCCGAAGGATACGAGGGGCGCGCTGGAGGGAGCTACGCACTAATCGTCGCGCACGCATACCGGGAGCGCTCGCGGCCTTCGCTACAGCGGTCCGGCTCGCGCCGTCCGCCGCAAACGCAGTTCGTCGTCTGTCCGGTGCGGAAGTCTCGGCAGGCCGGTGGGACGCAGCCCTCGCGCACGTCCAACAAGCCACCACACTCGACCCCCGCTCGGTGGCATTGGCCCAGCAGCTGACCACGGTTTTACTCATGCTCCGCCGTTATGATGCCGCGCGCGCCGAAGCCGCACGTGGCCTAGCGCTGGACCCAGCCAATCTCGATCTGATAGAAAGCGCTGTGATGGCCGATGCTCGGGGAGGGAGACTTGAGCGGAGCCCAGGCGCTACTCGACGCACCGCCCACGCTCGATCGCGGGGCACTCGTCGCGTATGTCGCCAATTACAACGATCTCTACTGGGTGTCGAACGATGCAGACCGTGTGCTGCTGCTGACGCTTCCGCCCTCGGCGTTCGACGATGATCGGGGCTCGTGGGGGATCGCGCGGTGAGACCTACTGGCTAATGGAACGCGGCGCGCGCGCACGCGTACGCCGACTCGGCACGAATTGCTTTCACGGATCAACTGCGCGCGGCACCCGACGATGACCAGCGGCACCTTTTCCTCGGACTCGCGCTGGCGTACCTAGGGCAGCGCGAAGCAGCGCTCCGCGAAGAGGGGCGAGCTCTCGCGCTCGCGCGCGCAACAGGGGACCACAACAACATTCCGTACGACGAGCACGTCGCGGTGCGACTCGACTTGGCGCTCGGCGACCGCGAGCGAGCGCTCGACCAACTGGAGACATTGCTGCGCGAGCAGGATCGGCTGTCCCCCGCCTGGATCAAGATCGATCCCGACTTCGCTCCGCTCCACGGCAACCCGCGCTTCGAACGGCTGATCGCCGGCCGGTAGCGTCGGGCGCGCCAGCGCTGACGATCACCTCCGTCACGTTGTCCCCGCGCGCGTGACAACCATATGGGAGAAGTAGCCCCGGGTGCCGGGTCCGATCCAGAGGCCGATCATCCCTTCTGATGCGCCCATTCTGAGGTCGGTCACGACTAGGCAGGGCTCTGGTGCGTCGTTCACGAAGAGCGTCGCGCGCTGGCCGCTCACGACGATCCGGATATGCGTCCACTCGCCGGGCACTAGGTCGACGTACGACTCGTACTTGCCGAGGTGACTCCGCCCGCAAGCGATTCCACGGGTAGTCCGGGAGCGAGGCATATTGGACGGAGTGGTTCCGACGCAGCTGGTCGTCGGCACGGCCGTTCGTCCGGTTCCGAAAGAGCTGATTGTCGAGGCGGGCGTTCTCCGGCCGAACATACAATCGCTCGGCGCGCTCGCCCTGCACGCGAAAGGACACACCAATCATCCCCTTGAACGCTCGTTCTCGGCCTTCGAGTACCCAGCGCGTCGAGCACCGGCAACATTGAGCTCGATCGTGCCGTCCTTGAAGTCCGACTGCGTGAGATCGTGGTCATTTCCTCATTCACCGCGCGCTCGTGTCCCGGCAAGGCGCGAGCTTGAGCGCACGCCGGCCGCGGTAGTCTACCCACTGGATCCGCGCGTTCAGCAGTTCGAGCTTGGTCGTCGAATCTAGGGTAGGTGTCGAGCGGGATGGCTGGACGTGGCCGCTCTCGATGCGGCGCGCGCGTGCGGGATCCGTGCGCCACCAAGAGAAGAGTGCTGCCACCATGCTCATCACAACGCGTCTCGTAAGTGCCATCGTCGTGTAGGACGGGAGATGTCAACTGATCCCGGTCGACAGCGCGCAGTATTGTGCAATTCTACGAGCCGACAAGGGCAGAGACGCCGCGAGCGTGAAGATCGGGCGCGATGTTCACGCATCGATCCCCGTTATGTCATGAATGCGTCAACATCGTGCCGCAATCACACCATATCGCGTCGAGATGCGGCGGAGCGCCAGCCGAGTAGTCGCGCTACGAAGCCCCGCAGCATTACGGGGCCACGGGCCACGCCGCAGTTGCTACGAGACCAACGGCAATACCCACCGATACCTCGATAAACCGGTGAACGGCAGCTGCCCACGCAGTTTCGCCGCGCGAGATGAGCATCACGATCGCCAGGGTAGTGCCGGCGTACCGATACGCGACTCTGTCGACGCGGACGCCGGCGCATAGGACTCCGATGCCGAACAGGGCGATTCCGAACGCCGCGGCATTCCCCGGATAACGCATGGCGACGAGCCCTCCGACGCTGGCTCCGAGCGCGGTGCCCGCGAAGCACTGCCCGGAGATAGGCAACGCCGCTCCGAGGTTCGACTGCATGACGATAAGAGTCGATATCGGTGCCCAATACGCTTCCGGCATCCGGAGCAAGCGCGACACCAGCAGCGAAAGCACCGCGGCGATAGCCGTACGGGCCGAGTGCTTTATCGTTGGTGGGTTGTTCTGGCTCCGGATCCAGTGAATCATGCGCGTCATCACCTCGACTCGTCGTCGGCGCTCATGCTTCGCGCTTTCCCGTGCGTCTCGTCGCGATCCGCCTCGGTCCGGGGAACGTATCGGCCGGCGCCGTGGGCCAATCGAGTTCGAACGTCCGCTAGCCGAACGTCTTGACCGGATGAACGACCGAGATCGTCTCTCCACTAGCACCGACAGGCCCGAGGACTTGCACCGCGCCTGCACTCTCACGGAAGGCATCAACTTGCGAGGAGTGCTCGAATCGGTAGACGACCGCCGACACACTTGCGTCGTCGGACCCGAAGACGAGCACGCCTCTGAAACCCTGCGCCGCCGCGATCGCGATGCTGAGCGCCCGCACGCGCTCCGGTCCGCGTGCGACGTGCTCGAACGCATACGCATCTGTGGATGCTGGATCGAACGACATGTCGCCCTCGTTCGCGGCAACCCGGTAGAGCGCCAGCGAACTCGATTCGGCAACTGCGTGACGCTCCGCCTTCAGGTGATGATCGTCCCACGCGGACTTGAGATGCCGAAAGGCTTCGTGGCCTTCGATTTCAATGAGCGGGATCACGCGCCGCTTATTCACTGATCGGAGAACGACTGCCGCACGCGCCTTCGTCGACGACTTGCGAGCCTTTTCGATCAGCGTTTCGTACGCCGAGATCCCGGCGCCCACGCGTTCGGCCCTCACATGCGCGACATCGATCGCCACCCAAGCGCCAGCCGGAAATCCGATTGGCACACCGCCGGGACGGTGATCCGTGGGTGTGTGGCGCTCGAGGTCTTCGTGCGGACGCGGCATTCAGACGCTCTCCTCCCTATCCGAAGATGGTTCAGGCGAGCAGGTCGCGCACCCGCGGAATCACTTTACTGCCGTAAAGCTCGACGCTATGCATGAGCTTCTCGTGCGACAGGGTGCCCGCGCTGTACTTCATGTCGAAGCGAGCGATTCCGAGGGTCTCCGCGGTCGCGGCGATCTTGCGAGCGACCGTCTCGGGCGAGCCGCAGTATAGCGAACCCTGTTCGGCTTCCCGATCGAACTCCGCGCGGCTAATCGGGCCCCAACCGCGCTCGGCTCCGATCCGATCGCGCATGACCTTGAATGCTGGCCAGAGCTCGTCTTTCGCCTGTGTATCGGTGTCGGCAACGTAGCCCGGCGAGTGGACGCCGATCGGCAGCGCGGGCTTGCCGAGTCGGTCGAGGGTACGGTGATAGAGTTCAATGTAGGGGGCGAACCGCGCGGGATCGCCGCCTATGATGGCCAGCATCATTGGCATGCCGTAGCGAGCCGCGCGGACAACAGACTCCGGACTTCCACCTACCCCGATCCACGTCTTCAGCGATCCGGACTCGATGGTGGGAAAGACCCGCTGGGTGGTCAGGGCCGCGCGCGTCCTGCCATGCCAAGTCACGGGCTCCTGCGTGATCAGGGCGGCGAAGAGATCGAGCTTCTCCGCAAATAGCTCTTCGTATTGGCTCAGGTCGTACCCGAACAGCGGGAAGGACTCCGTAAACGAACCGCGTCCGAGAATGACTTCAGCTCGGCCGCGTGAGACGGCGTCGAGCGTAGCGAACCGCTGGAACACGCGAACCGGGTCATCTGAACTGAGCACAGTGACGGCCGAGCCAAGACGGATGCGGCTCGTACGTCCCGCGATTGCCGCGAGGACGACCTCGGGCGATGAGATTGCGAAGTCGCCGCGGTGATGTTCGCCGACGCCGATAAAGTCCACGCCCAGCTCGTCGGCAAGCACCGCCTCGTCGACGACGTTCCGGATTACCTGCGCATGTGGCAGCAGCTGACCGTCCGGCCCGGCGGTAACGTCGCCGAACGTATCCAGCCCGAGTTCGAGATGCTGCGCCATGTCGTCTCCCCGTCTCCCCATTCACCTGCCAGCCGAGCGCTGCGACGCGCTTACAAGGTTTTCTGTAGAGCGCCAGCGAAAGGTGCAAAGCTGGCCTTCGCTCGCCCCTTACTCGTGGAGAAGAGTTTGCCAGTCTGCCGGCACCCGTCCTGCCGGCCCAGGGACGGGTTGATCCAAGGGGTGCGAGTGAGGAGCGGGTAGCTTCGGGCCCGCAAAGAATTCTCCTGTGCGATAATCATAGAACCAATGTTCGCCGTGCTCGAAGCTGGTGATAATCGGGTGACGCGTATTCGCGTTGTGCTTTGAGGCATGCTGGTTCGGCGAGCTATCGCAGCAGCCGATGTGGCCGCATTCAGCGCATCGGCGGAGGTGCAACCACCACCCGTCAGTTGCCAAACACTCGACGCAGCCTGTGCCGGTCGGTCTCGCGGATGGATTGATACCGTCTCTGGTAGGCTTCATGGATGTCTCCCGACCCCCGAGCGTTTCTATGGCCCGTGCCGGCAACCACCAACTAACCTCGTAAGCCCCGGCCGGTTCCCGGCAGGTTGTAGACTGAGCGCGCCGTCGGAGACAAGCCTGCTCATTTCAACCGGGCTCGACTGTGCTCGCACTGTCACGAAGATGTGACCCCTTTCGCGAAGAATTGCGGCGCGTTCCATGCGGGCTAGACTGCGTCGTCAGCGCGTGCGAAAGTCGCCGCGCAGGCTCGATACATCACAACACGCGGAGCGTGAACCATGGCCACCATCAAGACCCACGACGGGACCGAGATTTACTACAAGGACTGGGGAACCGGGCAACCGGTGGTCTTCAGCCACGGCTGGCCGCTCAGCGCGGACGCGTTCGAAGACCAGATGTTCTTTCTCGCTTCCCACGGCTATCGCTGTATCGCCCATGACCGCCGCGGCCACGGCCGCTCGAGCCAGCCATGGGATGGCAACGACATGGACACCTACGCCGACGATCTCGCGGAGCTAGTCCGCAAGCTCGATCTCAAGAATGCGATCCATGTCGGCCATTCTACGGGGGAGGAGAAGTCGCCCGCTACGTCGGCCGCCATGGCACGAAGCGCGTGGCCAAGGTCGTTTTGATCAGCGCCATCCCGCCTCTGATGCTGAAGACACCAGCCAATCCGGGCGGCACGCCGATCGAGGTGTTCAACAAGCTGCGCGCCGGCGTTCAAGCCGACCGCTCGCAATTCTGGAATGATCTGAGCCTGCCGTTCTACGGCTATAACCGCCCGGGCGCGAAGATCTCGGAGGGCGTGCGCGAGTCTTTCTGGCTGCAGGGAATGATGGCGGGCTTCCCTGGCTCGTATTTCTGCATCAAGGCATTCTCCGAGACGGATCTCACCGAGGACCTTAAGAAGATCGACGTACCAACGCTCATCATTCATGGCGACGACGACCAGATCGTGCCGTTCGCCGACGCCGCCCCACTCCAGGCCAAGATCGTCAAGAGCGCGACGCTCAAAGTGTATAAGGGCGCACCACACGGTCTGTGCACGACGCTCAAGGACAAGGTCAACGAGGATCTGCTCGCGTTCATCGAGGCTCGAGCGACGGCAACCAAAGAAGGGCCCAGCAGGATGGCCGAGCCCAGGCCTGCGATGGCCGCCAAAGGCGCGCGTCCGCGCGAGTGATCGGAGGCGGCTCAAGGGGGAGAGCGCGTTCCACCGTGCTCTCCCTTTGCTCCCCCGCCTTCGCAGCCGGACATTCAACGACCGCGAGTGTTTGTAACCAGCTCCTGCGGTACGCTGTGCCGAGCCTGAGGGTATGATACCATCTTTCGCTTGATCAACCACTAGGCCGAAGCGCCATGCGAGACACCGCTCCTCGCGGGCGATTACCTAATCCTCCTTCACTTCGGAGTCTGACGATGGCCAAGTCTTCGCTTGACGCCGCCGCCCGCGCAACGCTCGTACAGGGACTACAAGACGATCTCGCCCGCGAGTACAAAGCCATCATCCAATACGTGATCTTCAGCCAGAAGCTGGATCGGGCTCAGTACATGAACATTGCCGACCAGCTGGTGGAGCACGCACACCAAGAGCTCGATCACGCGCTTGCCGTGTCCCGACAACTGGACTATCTGGGCGTGTATCCGGTGCACGAGCCGAAGCCCGTAGAGGTGTCCGAAGACAACCAGAAAATGCTGTGGGCCGATCTGCGCGCCGAAGATGAGACCATCAACAACTACCGGGAGCGCATCCGCCAGGCGGACGCGTTGGGGGAGGTCGCCCTCTCCGAGATTCTGCGCGGCATCGTGAAGCAAGAACAGGATCATCAGATCGATCTCGCGACCGCGCTCGGCGTGACGCCCGACGATCGTGTGCGCAAGACGACGGGGCGAAAGCGCCGATAGTCATCTGTGGGACAAAACCGCAGCACGCACTTTCTGGCGGCGTGTCTCGTATCAGTCGTAGCCACAGCCTGTCGCAGTGAGCGATCGGCAGCCCATGTAAGCGCCGCCGACACGGCGCGGGCACCTGCTGCTACGGGAGTCGCGACCTACCGCGCAGAGATCGTGCACCAGTACCCACACGATCCCACGGCGTTCACCGAAGGACTGGAGTGGTACGACGGCGCGCTGTATGAAGGTACCGGATTAGTCGGACGGTCAGGAGTGCGGCGTGCGGATCTCTCGGGCGCCGTGCTCGCGGATGTGGTGCTGCCACCGCCGTATTTCGGCGAAGGGATCACGATTTTTGGGGCACGTTGTACGAGCTGACGTGGAAGCAGGGGGTCGGGTTCAGATATGATGCCCGGTCGCTCGAGCGACGAGGCCGATTCACGTACGCCGGCGAGGGCTGGGGGCTGACACACGACGACCACTCGCTCATCATGAGTGACGGGACGAATGTGCTGCGCTTCTTTGATCCCGCGACGCTCCGGGTCAAGCGCGCGCTGGCGGTGACGGCCGAAGGGATGGACGTCCCGCGCCTCAACGAATTGGAGCGCATCCATGGGGAGATCTGGGCGAACGTCTGGCAGGTCCCCGAGATCGCGCGCATCGACCCCAACAGCGGCCGCGTCATCGCCTGGATTGACCTCGCTCCCCTCGTGCCGCCGTCCAGCCCAGGCGACACGGTCGATGCCGCCAACGGCATCGCCTACGACTCGACCACCGACCGAATCTTCGTGACCGGGAAGCTCTGGCCAACGCTGTTCGAGATACGGGTCGGCGCTCCCGAATGACGGCCGTCGGCTAAGACCGATGCGCCGGAATGCGCGCTCCTTGACCGAGTCGTAAGTCGAGCGTGTGGGCGTGCCGTTGTTGATCTGCGTGGCGCTGATGTCAGCGCCAGGCGGCCGAGCGTCGAGGCCGTCGATGGCCCCCTCTCGCGGGGCCAGCCGGTAGAGCTGACGCTCTTCAACAGTTTACGCTGTTGAGGCAGCTGCCCTTCCGTCAGCCCCCCCTATCAGCGCCGACAATTGTATGGGTATCAATCTATTGGCGCGGTGATTGCAGGATTGCCATGTGCATCCTGAACACGGGAGGACCAAATGAAAGCAGCATTCGTGGCGGGCGCGATCATCGCGCTTTGCCCGGTGGTAGCATTCGGCCAAACGAGCACGACCAAGTCGCAAGCGCCAGAAGCGGCCAGCGTCAAGCAGACGGTTACGCAAACCAGCTCTACCGGAGAGGTCGGTGGACCGGGCGGGGCAGTCACGTCCGAAATGCTCGCGGAGCAAAAGGATCCCAAGTTGATGGGGTCGCCGGCCTGGTGGAGCACACACGCGACCGCGGACGGGAAACCCCTAAGCGCGGAAAAGCGGTAGGGCACGCCTCAGAAGCCGACTCGGCGCCGCGGGCGCGGCACCGAGTCGGTATGTTTGCGCGCGGCGGGCGGCACTAGACCCGTATCCGTCCGAGGACATGCGCGCGATCAAGAAAAAGCACCGGGACCTTCTGACCGCTGTCGACAACCTCCGCCGCATCGTGCGCGCGCTAGGAGCAACTGCCCGCACTGCGGTCCACGTTAGTGGTGTAACGGGCGCTCAAATGCTCGTGCTTCAAACCCTCGGCGAATCGAGATGTGGCCTCGCTCAATGCGCTCGCGGAGCACACGTTGACGCACCAGAGCACCGTGTCGGTCGTGGTGGCGCGTTTGGTCGTGCGGGGGCTCGTCGGTCGTTCGCGCTCGAAGCTTGATGGCCGTCGCCTTAGGCTGTCGCTAACGCCAGCGGGGCGCGCGGTTCTCCGCGGCTCGCCGCGGCTCGCGCAAACGCGGCTGTTCGAGGCATTACAGACGCTGAGCCCTTCGCAACTTCGCGCGCTTGCTTCGACGCTCACGCTCACCGTCGACGCGATGGGGCTCGCCACGACGCCGCCCGGCCTCTTCTTCGACGAGGACGAGCCTTTTACCGGCGAAGCGAGAAGAGCCGCTCGACGGAGACCCGTAGCACGGGAGCGAGTTTGAGCGCCAGGATCGTGGAGGGACGGATCGGCCCCGCACCTCGCGCACGCTTCAGCGCCAGGATGCAACATGGAGCCGCACTGCGAATATCGAGACCGGTCCGCGGTCAGCGTTGTATCCCGGGTCCGCGACGAACTGATAGTCGAAGCTGAGCGTCGCCCATTTCTTGAATGCATATGCGTAGTAGGTCTCGAGCGCCTTCTCTGCGCGATAGTTGAGTTGACCGTCGCCGATCAAGATTCCCAACCCGCCCGCGGCGAAGTAGGCGCGGGCGACGGAGGACAGACCTCCAACCACCCCGCTCACGCCGATATCATCGGTTGGCCGTCCCCACAATCTTCCCTTTAGACGTCCGCCCAGCGACAGGCTCTCGCTGCAATCGGTCCCGCCGAGGATTTCGACTCGTCCCGGGCTCCAGCTCCCACGTGAGAAGAGGCCGAGATCATCCGTGATCGCCTGCTCGCCGTTGAGCACCACGCCGGGATTGGTTCGGACCTCGCGTGTCAGTGCAATATCGGGATAGTTGGGCGTCGTGACGGGGAGGGCGACGGCGGCGGTATAGCCGCCCATGGTGCCATGGTTCACCCATCCGAACAGACGCAATTTCCCCGGTTGTGAGGCGAGCGCATATCGCCACTCCGCTTCAGCCGTATACTCCCCGCGCTCCGGGATGTGCATGTCGAACGAGTTGGTACTCGACACGGCCGGCAGGAGGAAGTAGCCCGACGCGGAACGCCCAAGCCTTCTGGTTCAACTCAGCGAGTGCGCCCCACGTCCAGCTGAGTTGGTCCATGGTCCAATCGTAGGCGCCGGCCCCGTAGATGTTCCAGTTGAGAAAGTTCGTTCGCGGGTCGTTCGCATAGGTGTTGGCATCGAAGTAGTCCGTGACCGCGAGCCTGCCAACGACGACGGTGATCCGCGAGATGTCCGACGTTCTCGGCGAGCTGATTGGGGCCGTCGTTGATCGTTTCCTGTGCACCACCGAGGCCGAATGTTTGGTGCAGGAGAATCCGGTCGACGACGAACCGCGGCATTGGAAAGCTGGCCTTCTGCGCTTCTCCGTTGGGGAAGGCGGACACGCCGTGCGTGTCATTGAGCCCAAAGCCCTGGTCGATCTCCGGGTTGAAGTACAATGCACCGCCGTCCCACAATCGCACGCCGAGGAACGCCGTCGCGCTCTCTGTGTTTTTCACCTGACTCGCGCCGGAGAGACTGTTCGCTCCCTCGTAGGGCGATCGGAAGCGGAAGTAGCCCTGTTCGACCAGGGTGGCCTGGCCGTGGATGTTCCACCGAGTCGTCCTCGTCTGCTACAGGGCTGTTGGTTCCACTCGAGGGCGCGTCCGTGGGTGTCGAGCGCGCGTCCGTGCGTGGCCAGCTGAGCGCGCGACTGAGTCCCAGCCGCAGGCCATGCACTTCCGACTTCGACTCGACACGGGTGCCCGATGGGAAGACGACACCGGCCTGTCCGAGCTCGTCGTAGAGGTATTCGACTCGCGCCGTCCAGCCCCGTGCAATGACGAATTCAGCACCGGCACCCAGCGCCCAGCCCATGCGCCAGCGCAGGATGTTGTCCTGGCCGCTCAGTGAGGCAGGAGTTTCAATGAAGCTCGCCTCCGACGGAGCGAATCCGCCAGTTCCGTAGATCAGCCAGCGATCGAACGTGTAGCCGAGGCGGCCCCGCAGGGTCGAGACAAAGTCGGTCTTTTCGGTGACAGTGCCGGTTTGAGGTGTTCCTACTGATGAGACAGCGCCGTCCTCGAAAAAGTAGGGAAACGAGATATCGGCTTCAGCGCCGAGTACAAGCCGGGAGAAAAGAACGCGATTGTATCCGGCCTGCAGACCCCCATCGAGCCGCCCGAACCCAATACGCGAAGCCGTCCGGGCCGCATTGGACAAACTGCTGCTCCCATTGCCTCCGCTGTACCCGACATGGCCGCCGGCGTACCATCCGTTCCAATCGTCGTTGGTGTTGACGGGCGCCGTGAAGTCGTCAGGGCGACCGGTCTGCGCGAACGAGCTCCGAGCGAGCGCCATAGTTGCCATCGCGATCGACGCAACTAGTATTGCCATAACTCGATAGTTAGTTTGAGCTAACTCGCGCCTGCTAAACTTCGCGCGCTCGCGTCGACGCTCATCGCGGTGGCGTCGCCACGACACCGCCCGGCCTCTTCTTTGACGAGGACGAGGCCTCGTGAAGCGACGCCCCGTCAACGAGCTGCGGAGAACCTGATCTGGACACTTCTCGGTCGGCCGACTGATGGGCCGCTCGTGAAAGCGCCTTTGAGGATGTACTTCCGGTTGAAAGCGTTATCGACAAAGAGCTCGATCTGCGCTGCCGCACCGCTCACGGTGAAGCGCCTCCCGACACTCGGGTTCACGATGAAGCTCGGTGCCACCTTCACGAGCGGGTTGAATTCAAACAACCCCGTGTAGTTCGGTGCGGCCTCTGGATGCCCGTTGGTAAGCCCCGAGCCGAAGATGCCAGTCACGCTCGCGTAGCCGATCCGCGGCGCATACTCGGCGTTGGCGACGATAGATAGACGCTGGTCGTGGTCCTGGTCGAACCATCCGCTCGGGTAGGGTGTCGGGAAGAACCCGCCCGTAACGGGCCCGTGTGCGCTCGCGTGGCTCAACGCCGCATTTAGGTATCCCGAGAGTCGGCCGGCCGGGTGCACCTCGACCGCCGACTCGATGCCGGTCACGTGCACCTTGGCAATGTTGACTGTCGCGTCGAGGGCAGTGCCAGGCAGCACGTTGTCGTCGACCGCTGGGCCATCGTCCCGGAAGTAGCCATCCAGCTTGGTAGTCACCCCGCCGGCAAATCGGTGCGCGACGCCCGTCTCGTAGTAATCGTCCCGTTCCGGCACAGTGGGCAGCCCGACTGAGCCTCCGCTCCCCGCCGCGGCGAGCACGTGAAAGTCCTCGACATTCGAGGGGATGAAGAGCCGCCCATAGTAGGCCCACGCCGTCGTCCGCGAATCGGGATACCAATTCAGGCGGAGTCGCGGGCTCACTTGGTGGATATCTCCGGCAAGCGGCGCCACGTGATGATCGAGCCGCACGCCTGCGCGGAGCTCCCAATGGGACGTCGGATCGAACACAGACTGCGCGTACACGCCGGCGTCTCCGCCCCTGACGCCGGTGTTCACGGACGGTCCGCTGTGCAGCAGCGAGTCGATGGTGTTGAAGTCCTCTTTCCCGGTGACGAGTGAGGCATCCATGCCGGTCTTGAACGTCAGCGCCCGTACCGGCGAGATGCTATAGTCGAGCTTCGCTCCGACGGTCGTTGCCGCCCGGTGCTCCTGCACATTGAATCGGTCGCTTGTATCCGGGTAGAAAACGAACTGTGGTTGATCAGACGCGCCCGGCACGTAGTCGAGCGTGCTGCGGCGCAGATACACGGCTGCGAATAGTTCGGAGCTTGCCCCCCCGGGCGCCTGCTCGCCGAGTGTGTGGCGCAGCGCGAGGTTCACGAAGCCGTTCACGTCCGTCTGATGGTCGTCCAGCACTCCGAACGCCGAGTCGTAGGGAATGCCCGCGTGGGTACGCGATGCATTGACATCAAGCGTGACGACGTCCCGCGCTGACGGCGTGAACTCCAGCTTGCCGAACCCGTACTCGTCCTGCCCGGCGTTGTGAAAATTGAGCGGTACGCCTTGCGCGTTCGTCTCGACCGGCTCACGTCGCATCGATGTCTCGGTCCGCGTGAGCGACCCTAGTACGCCCCACGGACCATTGTTTGAGCTGGCGAGCACCGTCTGACCGTCACTGTTGAACGAGCCGGCGTACCCGGAAGCCTGGGCGTGGACGCCCCCGGTCGGGATCTTGGTCTCGACATTCACGACCGCAATGTTCTTGTTGCCGTACTCGGCATCCCACCCACCGGTCTGGAAGTCGATCCGGTCGACGATCGCCGGGTCGAATAGCTCGTTCAACGTGCCGCCGATGCTCTGTGGCACGGGTACGCCGTCGACGTAGTAGGTGTACTCGGCGTGTTGTCCGCGAATGTGGACCTCGCCGGTCGGTGCGCGGGCCGCCCCCGCGATCGACTGCTGGATGATCTGCGACGTGGTCGTGGTTGGCCCGCCATGGTAATCGTTCTGCTGAAATGTCTGATCTCCCGTGCGCGTGTCTATCGCGACGGGCGCCCCGCCCGTGATCGTCATGGTCTGCAGTCGTGATGCGACGGTGGCAAGTCGAAACTCGATCTCAACCGTCTGAACGGTCGAATCGAGAGTGACGGACCGTATTTGCTCCGCATAGCCGAGGCGTCTCGCGCTCACGACGTAGCTTCCACCGTCCGGCACGCGGGTGACGAACCGACCCGACGAGTCAGATGACGTCTGCGCAATCAGCGTTTGCCCCTTCGTAACGTTGACGACGGCGCCGGACAATGTTGCACCCGAGGCGCTGTCGCGTACGCGCCCGACGATCGACCAGCTCAACGCGCCCGGCGTTCTGTCGGCGGGGTGACTGCTCTGCGCGAACAAGCCCCAAGCGAACGCCATGGTTGCGATTGCGATCGCCGCAACTCGTATTGCCATAACTCGATAGTTAGGTGAGGCTAACTCCCAGTCGGGAATGTTAGCGTGAGCTAACTCGACCCGCAAGGCGAACGTTGGGAGACGGCTGTGCTACGGCCACCGTCACTACGGCTTCCTAGTGCTTCGCCTTGGTCGCGGTCGTCCGGCTGGGGAGGGTCCCTCGAGGCGCTTCACGACAATGTCGCGGGCAAGCTCAACGCCAATCGGGCGCTCGACTTTGCCGGTGGATCCGGCCAGTCGAACGGTGATAGGGCCCGCGAATGGCGCGCGCGCGCTCACGACGACCGCCGCACCCGGCACGAGGCCCAGTTCCGCGAGATACCGCAGCCGCGCTGCGTCCTCATCGCTGGCTCCGACTACGCGAGCCCGCTCGCCTAGCGCTAGATCGGCCAACGATGTGCGCGGCCGCTCGGCTACAGTTCCGTCGCGCGTGGGAATCGGAGCACCATGCGGGTCGACGGTCGGTTCACCCAGCACGTCGGCCATACGGTCGACGAGCTCGTCACTTGCGGCGTGTTCCAACCGCTCGGCTTCCCCATGCACCTCGTCCCAGCCATACCGCACCACGCGCACCAGAAACGTCTCGATTATCCGGTGCCGTCGCAGGATGCGGAGCGCGGCGCGATGACCAGATTCCGTGAGCCGAGCGCCATGATAGCGCTCGAATATGAGGAGGCCTTGCTTCGCCAAGCGGCGCACCATCCAGCTGGCCGACGGCGGCGCAATATCGAGGGCTCGGGCGATGTCGTTGGTCGCCGCCGCGCCAGTCGCCCGTTCGAGTTCGTAAATCACCTTGAGATAGTCCTCGACCGGCCCCGTGTAAGTCTCGGAGGACTGGCTGCTCCTATGCGGGGCCGCGGGACGACTCCGATCGGTCATCAGCCCCCCGGGGTCCGAGGATCGACGGCTGTCTGTGTGCGCTGCATGGACGAACGCTACAGGATGACCGAAATTCCGTCTAGCAGCGCTTTGTAGTAGCAGCGGCTACAGCGAGGCTTGCGCTTCTCAGCCACTGGGGGGCGTCGAGGCAATGGCGCTGGCACAGGGCGGCGCGACGGTCGCCGTACCAGGGAGACCCCGCAAACTCGTGCCGCAAGCCCGCACATGGTGGCAAAATGACGGGGCAAGCTGCGACATTTGATGTACACCGGGAGTCTCCGGAACCGCACATAGGAGTCATGGATGACCGGAGTTCGGGTACTCGTAGGCACACGCAAAGGCGCGTTCGTGTTGTCGTCGAACGCAAAGCGCGAACGGTGGGACATCAGCGGCCCTCACTTTGCCGGCTGGCAGATCTACCACCTCAAAGGCTCGCCCGTGGACCCGAACAGGCTGTACGCGTCACAGTCGAGCGGTTGGTTCGGGCAGCTGATCCAGCGCTCCAACGACGGTGGCAAGACCTGGGAGCCGGTAGGCAACAAATTCGCCTACGATGGCGTCCCGGGCACGCACCAATGGTATGACGGCACGCAGCACCCCTGGGAGTTCGCGCGGGTCTGGCATCTCGAGCCATCGCTCACGGATCCAGACACCGTCTACGCGGGCGTGGAGGACGCCGCACTGTTCCGCTCGACCGATGGCGGGGGCACGTGGCAGGAGCTGTCCGGACTGCGCGGGCACAACTCGGGGCCCAAGTGGCAGCCGGGTGCAGGTGGGATGTGCCTGCACACGATCGTGCTGGATCCGACCAATCAGGAGCGGATCTTCATCGCCATCTCGGCCGCCGGTGTGTTCCGCACGGACGACGCCGGCAAGACGTGGCGCCCGATCAATCGTGGCCTGCGGTCGCAAGGCATCCCGGACCCGAACGCCGAGGTCGGCCACTGCGTCCACCGCATCGCGATGCATCCCTCGCGTCCGAGCGTACTGTTCATGCAGAAGCACTGGGACGTAATGCGTAGCGACGACGGCGGCGATTCGTGGCGAGAGGTCAGCGGCAACTTGCCGACCGACTTTGGCTTTCCGGTCGCTGTGCACGCGCACGAGCCGGAGACCATTTACGTCGTCCCCATCAAGAGCGACTCCGAGCACTACCCGCCAGATGGGAGGCTGCGCGTGTACCGCAGCCGGACGGGTGGGAACGAATGGGAACCGCTCACGAAGGGACTGCCGCAGAGCGACTGCTACGTCAACGTGCTGCGCGACGCCATGGACGTTGACTCGCTCGATTCGTGTGGCGTGTACTTCGGCACCACGGGAGGGCAGGTGTACGCATCGGCCAACTCTGGCGACACTTGGGCTCCCATCGTGCGAGATCTGCCGGCCGTCCTCTCAGTCGAGGTCCAGACGCTGACATGATCCGCGTCGTTCTCCCGACTCATCTGCGAACGCTGGCACGGGTTGACGGCGAGCTGCAACTCCGGGTGGACGGTCCGGTCACGCAGCGCTCGGTTCTTGACGCGGTCGAGGCCACGTTCCCGGCGCTCTCGGGCACGATTCGCGACCACGTCACACAGCGGCGCCGATCGTTCGTACGGTTCTACGCATGCGAGCAGGACCTGTCCCACGAAGTGCCAGATGCCCCGCTGCCCGACGCGGTCGCGACCGGGGACGAGCCGTTTCTCGTCGTGGGGGCCATGGCCGGCGGGTAGCTGGGGGGGGGAGGGATCATGCACGGCTTCAAGGGCGAGCGGGTGCTCATGCGCATACATATCGATGAGCACGACAAGTACCACCACGAGCCGCTTTATGCAGCGATCGTCGGGCTATTGCGCAAGCGCCACTTCGCCGGGGCGACAGTGTTCCGCGGGATCATGGGCTTCGGCGCCAGCTCCAAGTTGCACAGCGACCGTTTCGATTTTCTCTCCGCAAACCTTCCGGTAATCGTCGAGTGTGTCGATACCGAGGAGCGGATCGTAGAAATCCTTCCCGAGCTTGATCAGATGATCGGCGGCGGACTCGTCACTCTCGAGCGCGCCAAGGTCATCATGTATCGGCCGCACCTCCCCGAGGAGGAGCGGAACGAACACTATCCGATCGACATTACTGGCAGCTGGGACACGGTTAAGGACTGAGTAGTCGGCGCGACCGCGGCTCGCGGAGCGCAGCCAGGCGGCCAGTTACACGATCGTCGCTCCGCGCGACGGACTTGTTGTGCGGTTGTAGCGAATCCGTGACGCCTTTTCCCCGCGAATTCCAATACGCTTCGGCGCGCCTCCATCGCTCGCTGCCTGTCCCGCTGCCCCAAATACGAGGGACTCTCATGCGTTGCTTCGTCAGTCGGGCTACGTCGCACACGGTGCTCGGGAGCGGCGCAATCGTAGCCGCGCTCGCATTCCCGCCCGCCACAATGTGGGGCCAAACCCAAACAGGCACGCTGACCGGTCGGGTGTCCGATTCGTCAGGCACCGGCCTGGCAGCTGCCATCACTCTTCTCGGCAACAACCGGTACGGCGTCTATGCCAATGCAGATGGCGCCTACGCGGTTACCGAGCTTCCGGCCGGCAAGTATCACGTAGAGGCCCGGTTCATCGGTTTTCAGACCGATACCTTCAGCGCGACGATCGTGGGCGGCCAGACCGTTCGGCACAACGTCGTTCTTCGGGCCACGGCCAGCACGCTCAAGACGGTCGTCGTCAGCTCGCCCCGATTGAACGAAACGATTGCCGGCGCGCTCGAGGAGCAGAAGACCGCCGACAACATCGTCACGGTCATGTCCGGTGACGAGATCCGCGCGCTGCCCAACGCCAACGCCGCTGAGGCGCTCGCGCGCATGCCTGGCGTCACGTCGGAGCGCGACGAGGGCGAGGGGAAATACGTCGAGATCCGAGGGACGCCGCCAGAATTTCAGCACGTGACGATCGACGGTGCCGATGTCCCCGGCACCCTCGGTCATGACGTGAGGGCCGTAAAATTGGATGACGTGCCCAGCGACTTGCTGGGGGCGATCGAGGTTCACAAGACACTCACCGCCGACATGGATGCCGACGCGATCGGCGGCTCGGTAAATCTCGTGACCAAGGTTCCAGAGGGGGCCCCCCGAGGCTACGTCGCGGGCCAATATGGGCTCCTAACTCTGCTGGACCACTCCAACGGCCAAGGCAGCCTGACGTACGGAGGCCGGCTCGGCGACAGCCAGAAATTCGGGTTCCTGCTGAACGGATCGTACGATCGCACGAACCGCGTGATAAACGATGTAGAGCCTTCATACACGGCGGACTTTCTGAGCGGCGGTGTTTTCACGCCAATCCCCAACGGCTCCGCGTTCAACCACACGTTCCCCAGCAGCTGGAGCCAGCGCGAATACAACTACTTTCGGACTCGGTACGGACTCGGCGGCGATCTGGACTACAGGTTCTCGCCTACATCGTCGGTGTTTTTCAAGGGGCTGTGGAGTGCGTTCTTCGACCAGGCTAACCGCTGGGAAACAAATTTTGGAGGCCCGGCAAGCGACTCGCTCATTAGCGGTGTCCCGACGGCTACTGCCGCTGGGGTGTCCAAGACTGAGGAAAACCGCGGCCCGATCGAGCACACATGGGGCTTTACCGGAGGCGGCAGGCACGACATGGGGATCGTGCACATGGACTACACCCTGAATTACGCCGGGTCCACGGCCACGACCCACGACCACCTGCAGGACGACTACTCCTATTCCGGATCGCCATTCAACTACACGTACAACACGAGCAATCTCGTTCCCAGATACTTCCTCGACGCCTCGACCAATGCCGCTATTCAGGCGGGGACGAACTATCCCCTGAACGCGATCGAGACGGACAACGAGCTGACCAACGGACAGATCTTCGGCGGCCGAGCCGACTGGCTCGTGCCATACGAGATTGCCGGACTCCCGGCCGGCCTCAAGTTTGGAGCCAAGTACTCGAACGAGCACAAGGGATACCTCAGCAACCAGCCTCCATACGCTTTCGTGGGCGCAACGCCAGTCACCCTGGCCGACTTCGCGTCCACCTTCAGCGACCCGAACTTCTACAGCCACATTTGTCCGAGTTGTTATCAAGTGGCGCCGTTCGGCAGCCTGCCCGCAGTGCAGAACTTCTTCCACGCGAACCCGCAAGACTTTCAAATACAGAGCAGCACGCTGAGCGACCAGCTGGCCACGTACGCCGGTACAGAGCAGATAATCGCCGGGTACGGGATGCAGACGCTGGACATAGACCGGTGGTACTTCAACGCCGGCCTGCGCGTCGAGAACACCAACGTTGGCTACGTCGGTCACGTCGCGACCGGGCTGAGCGACACATTGGCGACAGCGATCCAGCGTGGCACGCACGCGTACACGGACCTCTTTCCCAGCGTCCAGGCTCGCTACGCGCTCGATCAAAACACGAACATACGGGCCGCGTTCACACGGGGAATCTCCCGTCCCAACTATCCCGATCTGGCACCAAGCTTCAGCGCCGTCGGAGCCACGCCGGGCTCGCGCAGCGCTGGCTTGTCAGAGGGTAACCCGAGTCTCAAGCCAGAGCACTCATGGAACACCGACCTGCTGGCCGAGCACTACTTCCCCTCTGTAGGCGTGCTGTCGGGAGGCATGTTCTACAAGGACATCAGCGATTTCATCTTTTCGCGTACGTACCTGTACCCAGGCCCGATTCCGCAATACGCGGGGACTTATTACGTGACGCAGCCGCAGAACGGACCCAGCGCCCACCTGTGGGGCTTCGAGGCGGACTACATGCAGCACCTGACGTTCCTGCCTGGGGCGCTGCAAGGCATCGGCTTCGATGTGAACTGGACTCACGTCGAATCTCGCGCCGCGGTCCCGCTTGACACTACGGTGACGTACGTCAACCAGAACGGAACCACGGTCAGTCCCTACACGACTCCGTTCCGGCACTCGCCGATCCCGCGGCAGTTTCCGAACATGTACAACGTGGCGCTGCTGTACGATTACTCTCCCGTCACGTTTCGCATAACCGGCCAGTACACGTCGGCGAGCATCTACAACTACGGAACCGACGGGACTAGCAATCCCGCCTCCGGCGACACTTGGAACTACGCTCACTGGCAGGTCGACGCCGGTCTCACGTGGGCCATCTACGGCAACACCGCGCTACAAGTGCAAGCGCTGAACATCAACAACGCGGTCTTTGGTTTCTTCACCGGCCTGTCCGGGCCAGGGCAGTCGTACAACAACCAGCGCGAATACTACGGACGCACATTCTTCTTCGGGGTTCGCCAGGGGTTCTAGCCATGCGCCAGCCCGACAGGCGGGCCGCGCCTGTTCGCGATCGGCGGAACGCCGGGGTGCCCGCCCCGGCGTTCGTGCATTCGGACGGAAGTTTTCTGTGTACCTTTTCCGCCATGCGAGTGCTGCTGGTGGAGGACGATCCCGAGCTCGCCGGGATTGTTGCGCAGGGCTTTCGCGAACACCACATAGAGGTGGTTGTCGCGGGCGACGTAGCGCACGGACGCGAGCGTGCCGCGCTTGGAACGTACGATGTGATGATCCTCGACGTTCTGCTGCCTGGCGGCAACGGCTTCGACCTGTGTGCCCATGTGCGCTCCCGCGGAACTGCCACGCCGATTCTGATGCTGACAGCGCGCGACGCCGTGGACGATCGAGTTCGGGGCCTCGAGGTAGGTGCCGACGACTACCTCACCAAGCCGTTCGCGTTTCGCGAGCTTGTAGCCCGTGTGCGTGCTCTCGCCCGGCGTCGGCCGGCGATCGCGCCAGAGCGGGTGCAGATTGCCGACCTGAACGTCGACCTGGCGTCGCGGCACGTCACCCGAGCGGGCGATCCAGTGACGCTCACGGCGCGAGAATTCGCTCTGCTAGAGTTCTTCGTCCGGCACGATGGCGTCGTAGCTGACCGTGCGGCAATCGCGGCCCACGTGTGGGATGACAATCATGATCCGTTCACCAACGTGTTAGAGGTGCTCGTACGCCGATTGCGACGGAAGATCGATGACGACTACGAGCCCAAACTGATCCACACGGTCCGGGGCGCCGGGTATCGCTTCGGCGTCTAGCCGATCGGTGTACGACAGGCCGGTATCTGACGGAGCGGTGCTGGGCGCGCTGGCGCCCGCGGGTCAGGGCTCGCTGCGACGCCTTCGGCTTCGGCTCACCGCGTGGTATGTGGGGACATTTGCTCTCATCCTATTCCTGCTCGGCGCGACGCTGTTCGCGGTGATCGCGCACCAAATGCGGCGAGAGCTGGACGATTCGCTGCGGGCGGCGACGCGCGCGGTCGAGCAGGCGGCTCACATCCGCGAAGCCGAGGCCGTGTCGGCGCCTGGCGCGGCGATGGACGCGGTTGCCGAGCTTACGATACCCGGTCGATCACTGTACCTCTTCGATTCGGCCGGCGCACTGCTCGTACCCCGCGCCGCGGATGGGCACGTGAGTGAAGCGGCGTCACGTGCGGCACGCGCCGGCGATACCATCGACACGCACTATCACACGAAGGCGCCAAGCGATCGTGCTCTGCAGCTGCACGCCGAGTCATTCCGCGTCCCGTCGAGCGGGCGGCGGTACGTAGCAGTCGCTGTGGCCGATCGAGTGGAGCTCGAAGACCGCTATGCCGCGCTCATTGCCACGTTCGCGGGCGCGGCGGTCGGCGCCTTGCTGCTCGTCGCGGCCGGTGGGTGGTTCCTGGCGGGGAAATCCGCGGAGCCGGTCGAGCGGACGCTCGCGCACATGCGGCGCTTCATGGCCGACGCGGCGCATGAGCTGCGCACGCCGGTCGCCGTGCTGCGCGCCAGGGCCGAGGTTGCGCTGCAACGCGAGCGCGACTCAGCGGCCTACGGAGAAGCGCTCCAAGCAGTCGGCGTTGAGGCAGAGCGGATTGGCGGCATCGTGGACGACCTACTGACACTGGCGCGGGCAGACGCGGGCGAGCGGCCAGTCGCCCGTGAGCGAGTGTACTTGGACGACGTCTCGCTCGACGCAGTTGAGAGTGCCAGGGCGCTAGCCGAGCGCCGAGGAGTTGAGCTCATCGTGCGTGAGTTCGAGGAGGCGCGGGTTGATGCAGACCCAGTGCTGCTGCGTCAACTAGTGCTGATCCTACTCGACAACGCGGTGAAGTTCACGGCGCCGGGTGGGCGGGTCACACTGGACGTGCGGTCTGAGGGCGGACGGGGTGTTCTGGCAGTCGAGGACACGGGCGTCGGAATAGCGACGGATGATCTTCCAAAGGTGTTCGATCGATTTTACCGTGGCGACATGGGTCGGGCGCAGGCCGGTGGCGCGGGACTCGGGCTGTCCATCGCTCGGTGGATCACCGACGTCCACTCGGCACGCATCGACCTAGCATTTACGCCGGGCGTGGGCACTCGCGTAACGGTCCGATTTCCACCCGCAACGGGGTCTGGCTGACCGCCGAGCGGAATAGCAGTCACGTGTAATACTGCAGACAGCTTGCAGCGCTACCGTTGTTTGCAGTGTTCACAGATTTTCGCGCGCTCGCCCTGCTACTCGTCGCGCCGGCGTCGGGTCGAGCCCAGGATTCCGTTACACGCGAACAGGTCATTGCGGCCGCGCTGGCCCACGGGTCGCGGAGCGCCTTTGCGCGCACCGACAGCGCGACCGCCGTGGGCGCGTTCCGCGCGGCGCGAGCGTATCCGAACCCCATTCTCACGGCCACGTACAGCAAGGACACGCCTCGCTACCATGCAATCACGGAATTTCCAATCGATCTCTCGCACCAGGCGCGAGCGGCGAGTGCACGGGCCAGCTTGGATGCCGCGACCGCGCGCTATGGCTTCGAACGAGCGGCCGTGCGTTTCGAGGCCGACACATTGTACACGCGGGCGCTGGGTGCGGCGGCCCACGCCCGACTGTCGCACCGCACGGCGCGCGATGCCGACAGCCTACGCGCTCTGGCCGTCCTGCGGCGCGATGTGGGGGACGCGAGCGAGTTGGATGTACAGCTGGCAACTGTCAACGCGGGACAGGCCGACAATGCCGCCATAACAGATTCGCTGACCGCTCTAGCGGGGGTGCTGGAGGTGCAGCGCGTCATGGGACTCCCGTCTTCCAGTTCCATACTAACGCTCGCCGACACGCTGACGCTCGTGGATTCGGCCGCCCTCGATACCAACGCCCGCATGACCGACGGGCACGGGATTTCGGCGGCCTCGCCCGGCGCTGGTGGCACGCCAGCATTGGTAGCGGCGGCGCAGGCAGACTATCAATCGGCTGATCGCGCCGTGGCTGTCGCGCGGGCCTCGGCGTTCGGCACGCCAGCAATCCAAGTGGGGGTCGAATGGTACGACCCGTCTCCGAACGGCGAGAGAGGCGCACTGCCACTTGTAGCAGCCGCGCTTCCGCTGCCGCTGTTCAATCGGGGGCGCGGCGATGTCGAGATCGCGATCGCTGCCCGCGATCGGGCCCGCGCGGCGCTCGATGTCGCGCGACGTGAAAGCGATGCAGCGATCGCGGCGGTCACGCGGGAGCGCGACGTGGCGCGCACTCGCGCCAGGCGCGACGAAACTCTGCTCGATGCCGCGGACCGCGTCGCGGCGATGGCCCTCACAGCCTTCGCGGAGGGAGCCGTCGCACTACCCAACGTGCTCGACGCCCAGCGCTCGGCGCGCGAAGCGCAGGCGCAGTACGTCGATGACGTGGCTGCAGCCGACAATGCGGCAGCCGCACTACGGTTGCTGAGCACGTCGAGTGGTGCGCCATGACTCAATTCCGGCAGCGGGGCTGCGCGACCGTCGCATTGCGCGTCGAAGCCGTGATCGGCGTCCTGCCGGCCATTGTCGCCACGTGTTTTGCACTGGGATGTGGCGGCCGCGGCAGCCACGGCGGCCAGTCTGCTGACTCGGGGTCCCGCGGCGCGGGCGACAGCTCCGAAAGGGCGGGAGGAGCTAACTCCGCTGCCGAAACCGCGACCCAACCCGGCACTGCTAGCGCGGACGCAGCTGGTAGGGCGGCCGGCGGCTTCGTAGCGCCACAACCGGTGGTGGCGGTCAGGACCGCCGTCACCTCTGTTCAGTCCTTTGTGATTACGGTGAGCTCGATCGGGGCGGTCGCTCCGCGCCCAGGACGGTATGCCGAGCTGAGCGCACCAGCACCAACCCGCGTCGTCAGGATATTCGTGGCACCGGGGGATGCAGTGGATAGCGGCGCCCCGTTAGTCGCATTCGAGCGAGCACCATTTGACGCGGCGGCCGCCAGCGCCGAGGCAGCGCTATCGGCCGCGCAACACACGGCAGAACGGACTGCCCGACTCGCCGCTGCCGGGGTCGCGCCGCGCAAGGACGTGGACCAGGCGCAAGCCGAACTTGCACAGGCAGAGAACGTTGCCGTGTCCGCGAAACTGGCACAGCAACGCTCGACGTTGCGTGCACCGCTCGCCGGCGTGGTCACGCACGTGTCGGCCGTCCTGGGTGCACCCGTGGATCCCAGTCAAGCAGTCGTGGGAGTTGCCGACCCGACCGCACTCGACGTCGTGGTCAGCCTTCCGCCAGCCGACGGCGCGCAGGTACACGTTGGCGCCCGAGCGACGTTCACTGCGGGGCAAGATGCTGCTGGGGAGCCGCTTGGGAGCGGCATCGTGACCGCAGTCGCACCGACCGTTGATTCCGCATCGCGCGGAGTGGTCGCCCGTGCCCACATGGCTCATCCGACTCGCACGCTTCGTATCGGCGAGACAGTGTACAGCCAGATCGCCGTAGGAGTCCACCACGGCGCGGTCACCGTCCCGGTGCAGGCCCTCGTGCCCGACGGGGAGGGACTCAAGGTCTTCGTCGTGGAGAAGGACGGCCTTGCCCACGCTCGGCGTGTCGCCATCGGCGGGCGCACCGAGCGAGACGCCGAAATCACGACGGGCATCGCCGCCGGCGAGACAATCGTTACGGACGGCGCCTACGGTGTCGACGATGGTGCGAAGGTGGTGCCGCTGGGCCCGCCAACGCGAGACCGTCGGTGAAGCTGTTCGACGTCCTGCGCGGCCAACGGCGATTCATCTACCTCGCCGTTGCGCTCCTGGGAGTCGCGGGAATAGTCACCGCGTTCCAACTCCCGTCGGCCATATATCCAGAGCTCGTCTTTCCGCGAGTCACGATCGTGGCAGAAGGATCGTCGCTGGGGGCACGCCAAGTCGTGTTCAGCGTGACGCGGCCGATCGAAGAAGCGATCAGCGTCGTGCCCGGAGTCACGCGCGTACGATCGCGCTCCATTCGCGGTGCAAGTGAGATCGATGTGACGTTCTCGCCGAGCACCGACATGGTGTATGCCGTGCAGCAGGTGCAGGCGCGCGTGAACCAAGCTCGGGGCGACATACCAGAAGGGCTCGACATCAAGATCGAGCGCCTCACCCCGTCGATCTTTCCGATTCTTTCGTACAATCTCGAGGGCGGCGATCCCGCGACGCTTTACGACATCGCCAGGTACCAGGTCCGTCCGGTGCTGTCGCGCATTCCCGGTGTCGGACGTGTGGATGTCGACGGCACCGATGTTCGTGAAATCGAAGTCGTGTGCGACCCGGGCCGCCTCGCGGCCCAGGGTATCTCGTACGACGACGTCGCGGCGGCAATCAAGGCTTCCACTGCGGTCGACGCCGTAGGGCGGGTCGCGCAAGACTACAAGCAGTATCTGATCGTGACTGATCAGGAAGCGCACACAACCGACGACATCGGCAACGTTGTGGTGGCATCCGCCGCCAATCCGACCGTCCGCGTCCGCGATTTGGGTGCCGTGTTCATCGGCACGGAGGACCACACGCGCATAATCGCCGGCGACGGGCGGCTCGTGTCCCAGATCAACATCTCTCGGCAGATCGGCGGCAACACGCTGGTCCTCGCCGACAGCGCTGATGCCGTAATGCGTGCGCTCGCGCCGACGCTGCCACCCGGCGTGCACTTCAAGGCCGTGTACGACCAGGCAGCGCTCGTGCGCGATGCTGTATCGTCTGTACGGGATGCAATGCTGATCGGTGCGGCACTCGCTGTCGTGATCCTGCTGGTGTTTTTGCGTCACGGGTTGATAACCGCCATCAGCGCGACATCGATTCCACTCACGCTCGCCATCACCGTGCTGGTGATGCGTTTCATTGGGGAGACGTTCAACCTCATGACCCTCGGCGCGATGGCGATCGCGATCGGGCTCGTTATCGACGATGCCGTCGTAATCACCGAGAACATTTCACGCCACCTTGCGCTCACAGCAGACCGCACACAAGCGATCCGCGATGCGGTTCAAGAGCTCATATGGCCAGTCACGACATCTACCATTACGACCGTAGTCGTGTTCTTGCCTCTTGGCCTGCTAGGAGGCGTGGAGGGGCAGTTTTTCGTGGCGCTCGCCGTTACTCTGACAGTCGCGGTGTTGGTCTCGCTGGTGCTCGCGCTCACTGTGATCCCGCTGCTGAGCGACCAGCTAGTCGGCCATCCAGACGCGGGGTCCGACAGGGCGAAGAATGCCGACACGGCACTCGGTGGCTCACTCCGACTGACTCGAATCGCCCGGGCCATTGATGGCCTCGCCGACCGGTATGAGCGGCTACTCACCCGAGTGCTTCATCGACCTGCCTGGGTGGTGGCCGCCGCAGCGGGGCTCGCGGTGCTGGGCGTCGTGGCATATCGCTCGGTCGGAACCGGCTTCTTGCCGGAGATGGATGAAGGCGCTTTCGTGCTCGACTACTTCACGCCCGGCGGCACGGCTCTCGCCGAGACCGACCGACAGATCCACATCGCCGAGGGGATTCTCGCGCGAAGTCCGGAGATTGTGGGCACATCCCGACGCACCGGGGCAGAGCTCGGATTATTCGCCACGTTGCAGAACAGCGGTGACCTAGTGGCCAGGCTGCTGCCGCTGAGCCAGCGTCGTCGTCGCATTCGACGAAGTGATCGGGGACGTGCGTGAGCAGATTCAGCGCGCCGTGCCGCGACTGCACATTGAGTTCGTGCAGATTCTCTCGGATGTCATTAACGATCTCGCCGGTGCAGCACGTCCGGTCGAGGTGAAGCTTTTCGGCGAGCGGCTCGAGCAACTCGAGGCCTACGCAACCTCGATGCAACCGGACATGCTGAAGATCGACGGCCTGGCAGACTTTTACTCTGGCGTGAGCGAGCCAACCGCCGAGATGATGCTGCGGATCAATGCCGCCGAGGCGGGCCGCATTGGCATGACTCCACAGCAGGTAGGAGCGGACGTAAGCGGGGCGCTCCTGGGGGTCGCGGCGGGCGACGTGCGGTTACAGGATCGGTCGGTCGGCGTTCGCGTGCGAGCTCCGGACTCCGTGCGTTTTGACCCGCTGAGGCTAGGCGTGCTGCCCATCATCGGGCTGAGCCGGCGTCCGACGCCGCTCGCGGCGCTAGCGGCTATCCGGGACACTGCCTCGCGCGCGGAGCTCACGCGCGAGAATCAGCAGCAGATGATCGAGATGACCGGTGACGTCGACCAGCGGCCTCTTGGAGCCGTGATGACGGACGTCCGCGCAGTGCTCGCCGCCCATCCGCCGCCCCCAGGAGTCCGCGTCGAGATAGGCGGGCAATACGCAGGTCAACAGCGCGCCTTTCGCTCGTTGCTGATAGTGCTTGGGCTCGCCGCCGTGAGTGTGATCGCGGTGATGGTGATTCAGTTCGCCTCGTTCGTCGAGCCTGTGATCGTCCTGCTCGCGGCGCCCATATCGTTCGTCGGCGCGATTGCACTACTCTTGGCCACCAAGACCGTGCTAAACGTCTCTTCATTCATGGGGCTCATTCTCCTCGTGGGGCTCATCGTGAAGAACGGAATCATTCTCCTCGACTTCACGAGGCTGCGAATGCGAGCCGAGGGAATCGCTCTGGAGATGGCAATCCGCGAGGCCGCACGCACTCGTCTGCGGCCAATCCTCATGACCACACTCTGCACGCTATTCGGCCTTTTGCCGCTCGCGCTCGGTCTAGGGGCAGGCAGCGAGCTGCAACGCCCGCTTGCGCTAGCGGTAATCGGCGGGCTCGCGCTATCGACCCCGATCACGCTCTTCGTCGTCCCGACAATCGTCGTAGCCATACGCGGGCCCGGCTACCGACTGCAGGAATAGCCGGCTCCCAGCGCCCGGGCATTGCCTAAGCGGCTGAAGCCGAGCAGTGACGCGGCCTCGATGCCTCGCCCCGCGCTACTTGATCCCTAGCCCTCTCAACACGACCAGGATGCCGAACGCGAACGACGCGGCTCCGAGTAGCACGCATACCGGAAGCGTGAGGACCCATGCAAGCAGGAGGTTGCGCAGCGTGTCCATTTGCAGGCCGGAGCGATTTGCCGCCATCGTGCCAGCCACCCCCGACGATAGCACGTGAGTCGTGCTGACCGGAAGACCTAGGCGGTCGGCCGCGCCGATAGTCAGGGCCGCGACGATCTCCGCCGACGCCCCTTGCGCATAGCTCAGATGCTCCTTGCCGATTTTCTCTCCGACGGTGACGACTATGCGCTTCCAGCCGATCATGGTTCCTAGGCCAAGCGTGCATGCAACCGCGACCTTGACCCAGGTGGGTATGAATTTGGTGAGACCATTGAGCTGCGACTTGTAGGCCGACATTGCTTTCAGCTCAGACGCATTGGTGAATTGCTTGGCCTTCGTCAGTTTCGCTATCGACTCGGACACCAGATACAAGTCGGTGCGTACCGCGCGACGGTCTTCCTTGGCCAACTGGTTCAGACTGGAGATGCCAGCCAGGTGGGCGCCGATCTGTGTGGCCTTGACGGCCGCGGCCGCGAACGTTCCCGGCGTGACCTTGGAAGTCGTCTTGAGAAACGCCGACAATGTGTCGGCCGCCTGGTCAGGCGGAATGACGGGCGCGCTCGTGTGATGCGTGAAGATCGGGCTCGCGGCCTGGGAGGATGCCACGACCTGAGCAATCGCGGGCTGTTTCGTCCCGAGGTCCAGCGCATACGTGCCAGGGAGGATGCCGATGAGGATGAGCATGATGAGACCCATCCCCTTCTGGCCGTCGTTCGACCCGTGGGCGAAGCTCACTCCCGTGCAGGTGAGAACCAGTAGCCCGCGGATCCACGGTGGAGGCGGCTTGGCGCCCTCCGGGGGACGATAGAGCTCGGGGCGCCGGATCAGCGCCTTCGCGGCGAGGAGCAGCAAGGCGGCGCCACAGAAACCGACTATCGGCGATACGAGAAGCGAACTGCCGACCTCCTTTGCCTTGGCCCAATTGACACCCTCGCCGAAGACGTGTCCTTTGGCGAGGAGCGAGTTTGCCAGGCCGACGCCCATGATAGACCCGATCAGCGTGTGAGAGCTCGACGCGGGCAGCCCCAGATACCACGTTCCCAGATTCCAGATGATCGCGGAAATGAGTAGCGCGAACACCATCGCGAAGCCCGCCCCGGATCCCACGTTGATGACCAATTCCACCGGGAGCAGCGCAACTATGCCGAACGCCACGGCGCCGGTGGAAGTCAGCACTCCAATCAGATTCCAGCAGCCGGACCAGACGACGGCGACCGTCGGTTTGAGCGTGTGCGTATATATGACGGTAGCCACGGCGTTGGCGGTGTCGTGGAAGCCGTTGACGAACTCGAAGCTGAGGGCAAGGCCGAGCGCAAGGAGGAGAAAAAGCGCGCTGGCGGTGGAGATAGTCTCGCCGAAGATGTGCACGCAGTGCCCGGAGTAGGTGAGCGCTTCGGAGAAAAACGACCTCAAGCATCAGCACTTCCCTCACGATGCACCAGCGCAGACAGCCAGTGTTACACTACTCTTACTCGTCGGTACGAAACTCTTACGCCTCTTTCCCTAGCCGACGACGGCGCAGGATATGCTTATGACCGCGGACCACTATCAGGGGGTGACGTATGGAACGCCCGGACGGAGCAGACGAGCGCGAACGTGAAGAAGAGGCTTTGAGTCGCGACGAGCGTGAGGGCCTGGTGGGCGATACGGCCAAGAATCAAAACCTGAGCGGCTCGACCACCTGGGAGACTATCCCAGACCAGGACGACGCGACAGACGAGGAGTCGGACGAGCCGTCGGAGGACGACGAGGGATAGTCATACTCATTTGTTACGCGCTTCCCGGGGCGGGCGTCTCGGGAGTGAATCTTCGCCCCGCTGGAATGCGGGGAGGCCCGCCCCATGATGAAGTGGTATCACAATTTGCGGCTCTCGACCAAGCTTGGAGCCGCGTTCGTGATGATCCTGGCCCTCATGATCGCGGAAGCGCTCGTCGTCGGACGCGAGTTGGCCGAGCAGCACTGGCAGCACGCACACAACGCTTTCGTGATCGGCACCGCGGTCGCGCTGGGGATCGGGGTTCTCAACTGGTGGCTCATCAGACAGAGTGTTGCGTGGCCGGTAGCCGAGTTGCGTGCGAAGATGGGACGCTTGGCCACGGGCGACGTAGACATTGAGGTATGGATCACCTCGACCGATGAATTCGGCGAGCTGGCGCGTGCGCTCGAGCAGATAGTCGCCACGCAGAAGCAGATTGCCGCGGCCGCGACTGCGCTCGCGGTCGGCGATGTCTCGACGCCTTTCGTCCCGCGTGGCGCCGGGGACGCTCTGGGTCAGGCGGTCACGCATCTACAGCGCACCGTACAGAGCCTTCTCGACACCATGAAGCGTCTAATCTCCGCGGCGACGGCCGGGCGTCTGACGGAGCGGGGCAATGCGTCGGCGTATCAAGGCGCCTTTCGCGATGTCGTGACCGGCATGAACTCCACGCTCGACGCAATCGTACACCCGTTGGCAGAAGCATCCAGCGTGTTGGGGCGGGCATCAGAGCGCGACGTCACGGCGCGAATGGTGGACCAGTACCGGGGCGAGATGGCGGAATTCCAACGGACTCTGAACGCGGCCGTGCACAATCTCGACGACGCCCTTGCCCAGGTGAGCGGGTCGTCAGATCAAGTGGCCGCTGCGGCTGACCAGATCCGAATAGGAAGCGAAGCACTCGCAGAGGGCGCAAGCGAACAGGTCGCAGCGGTACAGTCTGTCTTCACCGAGCTGCAGGGCCTGGCCGTGGTAATTCAGGAGAACGCGGCTCACGCGCACGCAGTCCGCGGCTCGGAAGCCAACGGCACGGGTACTGAGCGCAGGGCCGTGGGTAAGCGGGCTGCCAGCATGCGAGAGCTATCCGAAGCGATGAAGAAAATCGAATCGTCGTCCGCGGCCATCGTGGCCATCGTGCACGCCATGGACGATGTCGCGGCTCAAACCAACGTGCTCGCGCTCAACGCCGCGATCGAAGCTGCAAGAGCAGGAGAGTACGGTAAGGGGTTCGCGGTCGTCGCGCAGGAGGTACGCAGTCTCTCGGTGCGGAGCGCCGACGCGGCGCGCAGCACTGCGCGACTGATCGAAGAGGCTCGCCGCAGCGCGGTGGACGGAGCCACGATCGCACAGCAAGTCTCCGGGGTGATGGATGACATCGCGACGGCCAGTGAACGGCAGCGCGAAGGTGTCGAGCAGATCCGAATTGCCATGGAGCAAGTGAACCACGCGACGCAAGGCATTGCGGCGAGCTCCGAGGAATCAGCAGCGGCGGCGCAGGAGCTGCAGAGCCAGGCCGAAGAGTTGCGCGGACTGGTGGGCGGATTCCGACTCACACACGCGAAGCACGACTTGCACCCTTCGCACGAAACGCCGCGCGGCAAGCTAGCAGCGTAGGGCGATAGGGGTCGCTAGCGGCACCCGCGCGTTGCCGCGCGGTGGGCGGGGCATATCTTAGTCCGCCGCATGCCACAATTCGTCTCCCGGGGCGCGATTTCGGCCGCGGTCCTCAGCATCGCGATGCTCCTCGCGCCAGCGGTGCATGCACAAGGCAGCGCCGACATTCCGCTCGACGACAACGCGTACTACTACATCGACGCGCTTCTGGCGCGTGGCGCGCTGCACACGCTGTCTGCGCTCGAGCGGCCCTATTCCGTACGGGAGGTGATCAAGGCGCTCGACAAGGATTCACTACTCGACGCATCGGGCGCGATGCGGGGCTTCGCGAAAGGCCTTAGACGCACGCTCCGGCGCTACGACACCGGCACCCGTGACGCCGAGCTGCGGCGAGCGCGGCAGGACAGCAGCGACCGGGCGCTGGTTCGCTACATAGTCGGTGTAGATGGCTTCGCCACCGCGCAAACGTCGAGTATCCGGGAGCTAATGCTCGACAACCAGCAACGAGCCGTCTATCCGGGCGTGGACTTGCGGGTGCTTGCCGACGCGGGCCCTCTCACGGTCGTGTTTCGCGGCGAGATCGACGGCCGTCTCGTGCACGACCCGCAATTCATGATCGGAGAGAATCCGCAGGACAACGCGCTCATCGAGGACGCGTACATCGACGGAAAATGGAAGCTGGGCGAGCTGTTCATAGGCCGAGAGCTGCGCAACTGGGGTCCCACGCCGCTCGACGGGCTCATTCTCGGGCACTACGCCTACCCCTACGACCAGATCTACGGCGTCCTTGGCCCACGCGCGCTGCACCTGCAGTTTCTCGCCGCTCGACTCAACGACATACGGATATCGCCGGATACACTGGACGAGCGGTACTTCTCGATCCATCGCCTCGCCGCCCGATGGGATAGGTTCGAGATCGCCATCGCGGAGGCGTTCACTTACGGCGGCCCGGGACGCGGCTTCGAGCTGCACTACCTCAACCCCGTGAACTTTTTCTTTGTCTCGCAGAATGTCGAAGGCGCGAGCGCCAAGAAGCACTACGACGGCCAGCTTGCGTTGCGAACACGACACTGGGGCACGTACTCGGGGGATTTTCTTCTGGGCGACGTGCAGATCCCCGAGCCCACGTGCAGGCCGCTGTGCGAGAAGCCGCCGAGCTACGGGCTCACCGCAAGCGTCGAGGGCTTTCCGTTCATGGGTGACCAGAAGCTCTTCGCGTGGTACACGCGCATCACCAATCTGACATATCGCAACCAGAACCCGTGGGAGACGTACGACTATCAAGGGGTATCACTGGGTCGCGGCTACACGGATTACGATGAGGTGCGTGCGGGCCTCGATCTCGCCGTCGTGCCCGAGGTGCCGCTCAAGGTGTACGCGTCGTACCGCCGGCAGGGGCAGGGAACGTATCTTGTCCCGATTCCGCCGCCCGACTCGTTCCCCGAGACTCCGACGATCTTCAGCGGCGTGGTGAGCCATATCACGCGACTCGCGGTTTCAGGAGCGGTCAGCGGATCGTTTGCAGAATTGTCAGCGGATATCGGCGTGAACCACGCCACGAACTACAACCACGTTCAGGGAGTGACCAACACATCGTTCGCCGCCCGCGCTCGCGTGGCGCTATTCACTCCCCGTCTTTTCGGCGGGACGGTTCGTCCGCCAGACGACTAGGGACGCAGCGACAGCCCGAAAGCCAGGCGTCCATCCGGAGTAGGGAATACTGCCGGCGAGACCGTGAGTCCGGTCGTTTCGGACACGGCTTCCGATCGGTGGTGCGCGACGACAGCTGCCTCTATCATGCCAACGATCGTCACGCCGGCCGCGATGCCAAGTCCGGCAGCGGCGTTCTGATGTTGGGTTTGCGTAATCGGCACGTTGCTCTGGTATGTCCCGCCGAATGGGAATGAGTACGTCTTGGTCACCAGTCCGCTGACGGTAGTGGATTGAGCGGCGAGCGCTATGCCGGCGCCGGCTGCCGCGAGAACACCAACTCCTAGGATCGGCTGGCCAGTGTAGAACTGTCCGCCCCCTGGCAGAATGCCGAACGCGATAGCCTTGCCCACGCTCGGCGCGCTGTGGCGATAGACTTCGATCTTCACGCGCACAGAGTCTGCGTCGATCGCGTTGGGATCGAGGGCGAGGTAGCGACTATAGTCGCGAATCGCGCCTGCGGCATCGCGGGCGTTCTCTCTTGCGAGGGCACGATCGAAAACCGGCGCAGACAGCGCGCTGTCCGCCGTGATTGCCGTCGTGAACGCATCCTCGGCGCCGCTCCAGTCACGCGCATCGTAGTGCCCAAGGCCGCTTTGAAACGCCGTGGCCACGACGTCCGCGCGGTGCAGCAACTGCGCCGGGAGCAACTGGAGTATGCGATCGCTAACCTGCTTTGCATCGCCCGCATCCGGCGCGAGTGCCAGATAACGGCAGTACTCGTGGACAGCGGTCGCCGAATCGCCCAGTTCTTCCTTCTCGCGACCTAACCGATAGGCGAGGGTTCCGTCGTGTGGGTCCAGTGCCGAAGCCCGCGCGAAGAAATCGGCGGCCGACTTGTGGTCACCTTCCAGGGCGGATTGCTCACCCTGCGCCGACAGCTTGTTGGCTTCATCTCTCTGTTGCGGAGCTGGTTGCGGCGTAGGAGGCTCCGCACGGCAGGCCAGCGTGATAGCCGTGATTCGCGGGCGTTTGACAGGCAGCTCTTGCGCCGAAAGCCGAGCAGGGCTGCCGACGATTGCCGTTACCAGCGCGGCTGCTCCCACTCCGAAAAGAGCGGCGCCACGCCTGGCGAACCAATGCGTCACGGCTCGACCGTCACCAATGTTGTTCCCGTTTGTCCGTGAGGCCCGGTGGCGGTTACTGTCGCGGTAACAGGCGGTGCAAGAAGCGCTGGCGAGGCCGTGGCCGTCGTGGAGTAGTTGCCGCTTCCACCGCTGCCCGTTGGGTTCGGAGTGAAGACCACGAGCGCTCCGCCCGCCCCGTCGCTCCAACTAGTCATGCCGTTGTCAAAGGTGCCATCAGCATTGCGCACCGTGGCTGTGAGCGTCACGAACGTGGGGTAGTTGGTCCCCGACACGCTTATAGTGTCGTTCTGAGGAGTTATCGTGTCGACGGGAAACACCGTGAATGTAACGTCCCCGTGCGGACTGCCAGGGTCGGAAGACGTGGCGTGAATCGTGGTCGTGCCGGTATGGGGACCGCCAGGCGTGATCGTGATCGTGCTGGGGGATTTCCCGCTAGTCGCCGAAAGTTGAGCAATGTCTGAGCTGTCGACCGACCACGTAATTGCGCGACCGGGGATATCGTGGCCGCTATTCTTGGCGGTCGCGGTGACGTTGACTCCTGTTCCCGATAACGCTGCGCTGTCGGGCGTGGGAGTGACGGTCACGCTTGTCGCCGGAACCGCTGTGACCGTGACGGCGTAGGGGCCCGACGATTTCCCTTCGCTCGTCGCCGTCACGCTGATTCCGTTGGTCGTGTCACCCTCCTGGGGTGTCACCGTGACGGAGCCGCCGGATGTCGGCGACACTCGGCCGGCGGGCACACTCGACCACGTAATGGTCGCGCCTGGCGGCGTATGGCCGGCGGAATCCGCGAGCGTGCCCGTCAAGGTGATCGGCGTCGTCCATGGCGTCGAGGTCGGGCCGCTGATGGTGACCGTACTTACCGAATCGGCAAGCACCGTCACGGGATCGGAGGCGTTCACGCCTTGGGCGGAGACGACGAGGTTATCGGCCCCCGGGGTGACCCCTGTGACCACGCCGCTGCTGTTGACGCTCGCGTTACCAGATGTGCTGTAAGTAAATGTCACACCGGTGAGCGCAACATTGTTCACGTCATATGCCGTGGCGGTCGTAGCGACCGTGTACATCTGCCGCACCGTGATTGGGTTCGGCGTGACTGTGATGTGATTGACCGGGTCGGTCACGTTTACCGTGGTGTTACCGGAGGGGCCGTCCGAGCTAGTCGCGCTGACGGTTGCTGTGCCAGCGCCCACGCCAGTCACGATCTGGGTTTGGCCGCCTGTCACCGACGATTGCCCAGAGAAGTCCACGACCGACGGAGCGGTGGTAACCCACGTGAGAGTCTTGCCGGTGATGTTGTTGCCCTTCGCGTCGGTAAGGGTCGCGGTCAATGTCGTGTTGCGCCCAACGGCCGCTGAAGCCGGATTCGGAGTGATCACAACACTCGCGACAGTGGCCGGCTGAACGACAGCGATCGCGATTCCGGATACGACGCCGCTCGTGCCGACGATAGTGTCGGTTCCGGCTGTCACACCCGCGACGTTGGCAGACGCATTGCCGGTCTGCGTTACGGTCGCTGTCGCATTCGTCGCTCTGAAGTTCACGGCTGCACCTGGAACGATCTGGCCAAGTGAGTTCGTGACCGTGGCCGTAAGTCCCTGCACCGTGCCGTCAACGTTGACCGTGAATGCGCCCGGCGAGATCTCTACCGAGTTCGGAGGCGGTTGCAGAACCGTGACGGTGTCTACGGCGGTCTTGCCTTCACATGTCGCCTGGATGACGGCCGACCCGGCCGCGACGCCTGTTACCGTCGTGGTGATGCCGGACGCGGTGACTGTCGCGAGGTTGGGCGTCAACGATTGCCACGTCACTGCGCGACCGCTCAACACATCGCCCACTGAGTCTGTCGGCACCGCTGTCAGTTGAGTCGTCTGACTCACAAACACCGTTGGGTGGTTGGGTGTGATGGTCACCGCGGCCACCGGCACGAGCGTCACCGTTATTATCGATTGCGCACTGACTTTCGACTGGCCGGCGCCCGCGGGAATCGTCGCCGACACGTGCGCGGTGCCGACGGCCACACCGGTGACCAATCCCGTCTGGTCGACGGCTGCCACGCTCGTGTTGTCGGAGCTCCAAGTCACCGTGCGGCCGGTGAGCACATTTCCGGATGCGTCCTTGGTCGTGTCGGTCAAGTGCGCGCTCGTGCTCACGCGCATTGTCAGCGACGCGGGTGCCACCACTATCGACGCGACGGGAGCGGCACCGACGGTTACGGTCGCGAGACCGTTGACTCCATAAGCGCTCGCGGCAATCTGCGCGCTGCCGACCGCGACGGCCGTGACCGCTCCGCTTTGCGTCACGGTCACGATGCCGGTGTTGCTGCTTGCCCACGAGAGCGTGACGCCTGGGACCACCTTGCCGCTGGCGTCGAGCGGTTGGGCCGTGAAGTCCTGTGAGGCGCCGGGATTGAGGGTCGCCGACTTCGGAGACAGCACGATGCTGTGCACCAAGGCTGCCGGCCCGCTGACCGTGCTACTGGTGGAGCATGCGATTCCAAGAGTCCCCGCGGCCGCAGCGCAAACTAGGGCCGAAGCGAGCACAACGATACGGCGCGGGGCGCGCCAACGGCGCTGCACGTACAAGCGAAACATCACTGAGCGGCTGGAACTAGTGTCGGTTCGGCGTGGTGCAGGGTCGTACCGTCGCCGAGTTGTCCGTCGCTATTATAGCCCCAGCAATACGTCCCGCCAGTCGATGCCCGCGCACATGTGTGCGATCCGGCTGCGTGAACGGACGTGAATATCTGGGTGCCGAGAACTTTCACCGGCGTCGAGTGATCGGTCGTCGTGCCGTCGCCCAACTGGCCGTAGCTGTTTCGTCCCCAGCAGAACGCCTCGCCCGCGCGAGTGAGCGCGCAGCTGTGCACACCGCCTGCAGTGATCGTGACGAAGGGAACGCTGCTAGCAATCCTGGTCGGCGTAAAATGCTCCTGTGTGTCGCCCACGCCCAACTGTCCGTAGTTGTTATGACCCCAGCAATACGCCAGTCCGTCAGTTCCGAGCGCACACGTATGGGAGCCGCCAGCAGCAATTGCGCGGAACGCGTTCGCATCGCTGCCACTTACCGCCGTGGGCGCGGTGTGCACAATCGTCGTGCCGTCGCCGAGTTGACCCGACGCATTCTGTCCCCAGCAAAAAGCCTGCCCTGTAAGGCTGAGCGCGCACGAGTGGTTCCAGCCCACGGCCAGCGCCACGAACTGCACTCCGCTCGCTACACGTACCGGGCTTGTTGCGTCGCCCACACTGCCGTTGCCGAGTTGTCCGTACAAGTTGCGTCCCCAGCAGTATACGTCTCCGCCGACTGTGAGCCCGCAACTGTGCGATGCGCCAACGGCGACATATCGATAGCTGTGACCGAAGGCGGCGTGTGCGGGCGCCATGCGTGTAGTGATTGACGAGTCGCCCAGCTGGCCGTAATCGTTCGCTCCCCAGCAGTAGACCGCACCGGTTCGCGTGACGCCGCAGGTGTGCGTCAGGCCGGCCGAGATCTCGTCGAACGACGGAGCGCCCGCAACGCGGGTTGGTCTCCCGGCCCGTCCGTCTGAGCCGGTGCCTAGCTGGCCGCGATCATTTCCTCCCCAGCACAGCGCGGTTCCGTCGGCGGATAGCTCGCACGTGTGTGTCCCTCCAGCAACGATGGTCGGGGCTGAAGGCGGATGAATCGGCGCGCGCAACGCTGGCGCGGGCGGCTCCGCGGCCAGCGTCGATGACGCGGCGGGTATCGGCACGGCCGCCGCCGAAGGCGGTATCTGTGAAGTGTTTGGCTGAGTGGTCCCAGGCGTGGCCGGGGCGCCAGGGGCTCTGGCCGCGGCGAACGCCGAGCCGATCGTGCCAGCTGCTGACTGATTCGCCGCGGCGGTGTTGGACTGCGCTCCTGAAGGCGTCCGCGCGGCGCTCGACTTGTCGGTTGGACCACGTGCCCCGGGCGCGGCTGGCGACGCGGCAGAAGGCGTCGCCGCGTTCTTGTTCGGATTCTTTTGGGCATTGGCGCGGTCGAGCGAATCGTTCACCAGAGCGAGCTCGCGGTTCGCGACGGAGTCGAGACTCGCCCTTGCGGTGCTGTCGCGAGCTCGGCGCAGTATCTCGACGGCAGTCGGCGCGGGCGCGGCAGGCAGCGAGTGCGCCGCCGCGTGGTGCGTCGTGTCGGCCGATGGCGCCGTCGCGAACATTGGCAGGTAACGGTCGACGACATCGCGCGGCGCGAATGCCGCAAACGCGGTGAGCGCGCCGACGACGATTATGGGTATCGCGACCGCGAGCGTGCGCGTCATGGGGCGCCGCTCGACACGCGACGACCAAAGCGGCGGCAATTCGTCCGCGAACGCCGGCGAGCTACTCCCGCCATCGCGGCGGTAGTGCCTAGTCTGGAGGCCATCCCGGGACGCCATGCTCGGCGGTGGTAGTGGCATCACGCTTTGCGCAGCGTCCGGCGCCCCCGCTCCGGAGGCGCTCGGCGCAGCCGCGCGCGCGCTCGGAGTCCATTCGTCTTCGGTGAGTGCGCTCAGGAACGCGGCGGCGCTGGGCCAGCGGTCGTCGCGGCGCTTCGTCAGCGCCCGATCGATCACGCCAACCAGCCGATCCTCAAGGTCCGGACGGAGCGATGCGATAGGCGGCAGCTCCTCAAACTTCTGACGGTACATCACGTCCGAGGGCGTCTCATCGATCCATGACCGCTGCCCCGCGAGCATTCTCGTACCCGACGATGCCAAGGCTGAACACATTGCTCCGGCCGTCCAGCGCCACGCCATTGATCTGCTCCGGTGACATGTAGGCGGGGGTGCCGACGATGAGATCCGACGCCTGCTGGCGGCCCATCTCTGCCGACAGCGCGATACCGAAGTCTGACAGAAGCGCGCGGCCAGTCTCGTCGTTGAGGAAGATGTTCCCCGGCTTGACGTCGCGATGCACGACACCACGAGCGTGCGCGTAAGCCAGCGCTGCCGCGATGTCCGAGAGTACCGATTCAGTGCGTTCCGACGAGAACAGGCCATCTTCGCGCATGGCCCGCTCGAGCACGCGGCCGGGCACGTACTGCATCACCAGCGCTAGGCCCTGCGCGCTCAGGCGCTTGACGGCGTGGATCGCGACGACGTTGGGGTGCTGCAGCTGCGCGACGGTGCGCGCCTCGCTCAACAAACGTGCTATCGCGGCTTCGTTCGCGGCTGCAGCCGCGTGAATGACCTTGATTGCGACGTCCCGTCCCAGCTGGCGGTCGCGCGCGAGATAGACGACGGCCATCCCCGCCCCGTCCGAGCTCCGCGAGGATCTCGTACTCATCCTCGATTTCACGAATCTCAGCCGGAGTGGCGCCGAGCGTGACCGACGGCGCGCGCGGGTCACCGGTACTCACGGGTGCGACCCCATCGTCTTTTCGTTAACGCTACCGCTCGCGGAAGCGAAAAACCACCTCACCCATCTCTATTTGGTCGCCCTCGCGAAGGAAGCACTGGCCGTGCGTCGTGTCCAATGTGTCGCCGTTCACTATGACGGGGTTGGTCTGGGACAGATTGGTGAGACGCCAGCGGCCGTCCGTGTACTGCAGACGAGCGTGCTGCCGGCTGACCGTTTGGGACCGAAGCTGCACGTGCCGGTACGGGGGCCCACTCACGCGCCCGAACGTTATCTCCGGTACCTCGCCCCAAGTGCGCACGAAGCGAATGTCGCGGCCAGGATGCTCTCCGTCCACAACTTCGAGACGTCCCGGCAGAAATTGCAGTGTACCGTCGCCAGACGGGACCGAATGCACGATCTTGTCGCTCATCGACGACCCGTTGGTCGCGAGCGGATTCGTCGGTCCTTCGCGCCATCCGTGCGGCGGCGTACCGTACGCGCCGTCGACACCATCAACCGGCGCGCCTGAGCGCTTACGTCGAGTCCGACCTGCTCTGGCGCCAGTCCCCGGATGCCGCGTCGTGCAGCGCGGCTGGCGCCAGCGGCTTAACGGGCACCCGCGCGCTCGCGCGCACTTGCATCACAAGCGGCGGCGCCTTCACGCGGCCTAACGCGCGCTCCGAACGACGCCGATAACGAGACAGCAGCCACATCACGATGCCCACCGCAAGCGCAGCGATCGCGACCCATACCCAGATGGTTGCACTGTTGTCCGATGGCGGAGTGACTTGAGTGGGGGACATGTCATGTAGGTGTGCAGCTTAACGGTAGGGGCCGTTGCCACATCACATTAGACGCCTCTAAACGGTAGAAGATCCCCAGCATAGAAAGAAACGCCGCGTAGCGCCTTCGGGCAATACATTGTGGGGGTGTCCGCCCGGCCGTTTTACTACAAAGAGACGTTGGGGATTCGCATCACCGTGCGTCCCACGTATTTGCGCGACCAGTCGAGGCCGACGCAACGGCGTTATGTGTTTGCATATTTCGTGCGCATCGAAAACGTGAGTTCCCAGCCGGTACAACTGATGTCTCGCCGATGGCTCATACACGATGAGATCGGAGAGGACACCGAGGTCGAGGGAGAGGGCGTGGTCGGCCAGCAACCGCTCATGCATCCGGGAGGTGTGCACGAGTACCAAAGCTCCTGCGTGCTGAAATCGCCGAGCGGGTACATGGAAGGCCAGTACAGATTTGTGCGCCCGGATGCGTCAAAGTTCGAAGCCCAGATTCCGCGGTTTGCTCTCCACGCCGACGACGTGAGCGGATTCTTCTCATAGTTTCGGACTGCAAGGGCGCGACCGCTACTGCGGTTTCGCCGGCGCCGACGACTCAATGCTGCGCGTGGCTGCGTCGAAATCGACGGCGGGCGAGGGTGGAGCGGGCGGGGGAGGGGGCAGGAGGGCATCGCCGGTCGCAGCGGAATCTGCGACGGCGCTGGGAGCCGCCGAGACGCGAGACCGCGTGGGCTTGGTCCCTGCCGCGTGCGGTACAGCGACCGTGCGTACTGGAGGCGCTGGTGACCCGGTTTCGGGTGGCTGACTTACGACCTGCACGCGTGCTTCCCGCGGCTTTGTCGCGGCGGCGGTGGTGGCGGCGGCGGGGTCGGCTCCAGCCGCCGGCTGCGCCCCGGGAGCGACCGTCACGTGGGGATTGGCTACAGGGGGCGCAGCCGCGCTCTGTGTCCGGGCGACTGAGGCGGCCACCGAGGGCCGTACCGCGGTCAAGAGATCGCGCCCAAATATGAATACGCCGGCAGCGGCGACTGCAACGCAGGCGGCGGCGACAATCCACACCGGCCTTTGCCGACTGGCGGGCTTCTCTTTCCGTCCGGTGGAGTAGGAGGCTCTTCGCTCATACGTCGGCGCCGCGGGCGGTACCCAGGGGGCGGGCGCCGCCGGCAGGGGTGCTGGCGACGGCGATGCTGCCTCGATTTGCGGAGGCGGCATCTCCAGCCGCGTTGGCTCGATCCACGATACAGCCTCGGTCGCCTCGTCATCTTCCGCCGGAGCGACATCAATCACTTCGATTGAGCGTTCTCGCGATGGGGCAGCGGGGGGTGTCATCTCCGGGAGCGTCGTCGTCGCGGTTGCGGCCGCAACCGCGGATCGTAAGTCCTCGATTCGCTCGCGTGCGGCGGCCAGGGTGGGGTGATCCGCACCGAGCACCTGCTCGCGCGCTCGCAGCGCCCGTTCCCGGACCGCATACTCTTGCTCCGCTTTGCCTTGCGCCGCGCATGCTTCAGCCAGGCCGTCCAGTGCCGTGAGAATGCCGGGGTCGTTCGGTGCGAGAGTTCGATCTCGCACCGCCAGCACGCGCCGCCATACCCGCTCAGCATCATCGGGCCGACCCATCGATTGGCGCAGCTTGGCCAGGCTCACCAACACCGCCGCGATGTCGGGATGCTCGGCGCCAAGTGGACGCTTTGTCGCGAGTAGTTGCAGCAATAGCGGTTCCGCGCGCGTGTATTCCCCGCGCTTGTAGTACAAGCGAACCAGGTTGTTGATGTTGACCGACAGGTCCGCTTGGGCCGTTTCGAGCCGCTTGCTCGTCGCCGTCATGGCACGGAGCAGCAGCGGCTCCGCCTCATCAAGCGCGCCGCGCGCGACGTACAGCGCCGCGAGATTGTTGATACTGCTGACCACCGAGGGATGTTCGGCGCCCAACGCAGCTTCCCGCAGCTCAAGCGCGCGCCGGAACAGCTCCTCGGCGTGGCCTGTGTCCTTCTGCTGGTACTTCAGCTGCGCCAGATTACTGATGCTCGAGGCGAGCCGGAGCGGATCGACGCCGGAACCCGGACGCTCGCCCTCCTCGATGGCGGCCACAAAGGCGAGCTCTGCGCCCGTCATGTTGCCTTCACCGTAGAGCCGGCGCCCGGTCTCGTTCATCTGCTCCCAGCTCGTCTGGGGCGATCCCGAGGCTGGCGTGATGGCAGGCGTCAATGTGGCAGTCATCCGTTTCTCCCCCTGTAGGAGAGGACGCCCCTGCGAGGGGGCGGGTCACCGTACCGCGTGTTTCCTTGACGCAGCGCCGTGCGTCGTGCGTACGGCGCAACTCAGGATGCCGGAGGACACCCGCACGTGACACCTCACCTGCTCATTTCCGGCGCGGCGCACGCGCTGTATTGCCAACCTACCTATCGACGCTTTGCAATCGCGTTCGTCGTGGGACTTTTTGCGTCCTGCTATTCGCATAGTTCCGTCACGCGAAGCGTAGCCGACGCGGGAAGCGGCTCGGGCGCCTCCAGCATGGCGAGCCGATAGCCCAAGCAGAAGCCGGAACAATCTGGCTGCTTGCCGCGTACTGATCGCGGAGTCTAAACTCCAAACCAGCGGTTCCGTCTCACTCTTATGCGGAGCGGGTGTGGCTCGTGAGATATCGTGTGGCGGTTCCCGTTGGGACGTTCTGCCTCGTGGCCGGAGTGATCACCGGCGCCCTTCTGGGATGCGGAAGCAGCAGTAAGAGCACGGGCCCGAGCGGCGGCGCAACTATTTCGCTAGGCGTTGGCGGCGTGGCGGTCGTCAGCAGCGCGCAGCAACTTGCGAAGGTCGAGATAGCGGCGACCGGTGCCGCGAGTCAGTACATCATCATCGTCGCGAACGCCGACACAGGACAGGACCAGATACAGAGCTACACGCTGACCTCGAGCGCCGGCGACCGGCTCACCGGGCAGTACAGCCATGCGTTACGGCTGAACCCCGAAGACCAGGACGTTTCGCGGAGCTCGGCTGGACCCAAGCCTGTTGTCAACACCGCGCAGATCGCGTTCGAGGGACGTCTCCGGGCCTTCGAGCGAGCGCACCTGCATTTTCCAGCCGGCGGCTTCCGCGTTCGCGGCAAGTGGACTGGTGGCGTAGCCGTGCGCTGTGTGCCGGCGCAACAACCCGACGCAGTCTGCCCGACTCCCGTACCGCCGGTACCGGGCACCGTCGTCGCAGGGGACACCGTATCGCTACACGTGCCAACCGGCCCTAACAATCTCTGCGAGCAGTACGTGTCTACTCGCGCCGTGGTGCGGGCAGTCAGCAACCACGCGATCATAGTCGAGGACACGCTCGATCACATCGCCGGCGCCACATTTGCGCCGAGCGACTTTCAGTCGATTGCCGCTGAATTCGACACGTTCATATATCCGACCGATGTAAACCACTTCGGTACGCCGACGGATATCGACAACAACGGCCACATTCTGCTGCTGTATACGGGCGAGGTGAACAAGCTCACGGTGCCCGGAGAGGGTGGCTTCGTCGGCGGCTTTTTCTTCAACGGCGATCTTTTCCCCGACACGACCGCTGGTGGCTTACAGCAGTGCGCCGAGAGCAACTACGCGGAGATCTTCTATCTGCTGGCGCCTGATCCGAACAACGCGTTCGGGGGAGGCGCCCACGCAACGGCCGACATACGCCAACTCACCCGCGGCACAGTGGCGCACGAATTCCAGCACATGATCAACGCTGGAAACCGTCTATACAATTGCGCCCAGTGCACCAGCTTCGAGATCACCTGGCTCGACGAGGCGCTTGCGCACTCGGCGGAGGACTGGGTCGGTCGCGCCGAGGATGGCTTCAGCGACGCGCAGCAGTTGACGTATGCGGACATCATCGCTCACGGAAGCGACGACTTCAACGCGTTCTTTTTCCAGAACACGGCGCGATATGGCTTTTGGCTGAGGGCTCCCAGCACGTACGGCCTGACGAGCGCGTTCGCCGATACGTCGCTCGCGGTGCGTGGTGCGGCTTGGTCGATGGTGGAATACTCAGCCGGTCAGTACGGCGGCGGCAACATCGCCGCATACACGCATGCGCTCGCGGCAGGTCCTCAAGTCGGCGTCCAGAACCTCTTAGCGCGCGCGGGGGTGCCGTTCGATTCGCTGCTCTCGGGCTGGCTCATCGCGAACTTCGCGTCGGGCGCTGGGATCAGCGGCCTGAAGGCGAAGTACTCGTACGTCGGATACAACATGCGCGACGTGCAGGACAACCTTAACTCGGGAACTTATCCCCTGCTCGTGACCGACGCGTCGCCTGGCGCCTCCGGGCTCTTGACGCCGGTCAACTCCGCCACGGGCGCTTATTACTCTGCCACCACATTGGGCCAGGCATTTTCGGTTTCACTGGCTGGGGCTAGCGGATCCGGCGCTCCAGCCGCGGGCGCTCGCATTTACGTAGTCCGTTTGCAATAGCGGGGCGCATCACGCTTGGCGCGACGGACCACTATGCGTCGCGTAGAGCGACTACGGGGGTCTCTGCGAATACGTCGCGGCTGCCGAGCAGTCCAATGAGCGCGGTAAGCGCGGCCGTGATCGCAGAGACGGCCAGCGCCGGCGCAGCGGACAGCGTGAACGACGCATTGAATACGAAGTGGACGAGGCCCCAGGCGGCGGCCACTGATAGAATGACTCCTGCCACGCTCCCGAGCACACCGAGTGTCGCGTACTCGGCAAGCATGATGCGCTCGACCTGGGATCGGCTGGCGCCCAGAATCTTGAGCAGTACGCCCTCTCGCACCCGCGCTCGTCTGCCAGCGGCCACCGCGCTGAACAGCACTGGCAGACCCATCACGAGGCTGAAGGCCGCGAGAAATCTGATCGCTAGAGACACCTTCTTGAGGACGCCGTTGACGGCCTCACGGATCACCGACAGGTCAACGCTCGAGATATTGGGATAGCGGTCAACGACGGCGCGTTCGAGTTGCGCCACGGTGGCCGCTGAATCGGCGTGTGCAAGAATGACGTACTGCTTCGGGGCTGAATCGAGCACGCTACCCTGAAATACCGCAAAGAAATTGGGCTCGAAGCGTGCCCAATCGACACGCCGCAAGCTCGTTACTCGAGACGCGACTCGCACGCCCTGCACATCCCACGTCACTCGGTCGCCCACCGCCACGCCCAGTTCTTTCGCGACGCCGTCCTCCAGCGAGACGTGCGCAATGGTATCAGATGCCGCGCGCGGGCCGGACCATCGGCCGGCGACGACGCGCTCCGAGCCCACAAGTGTATCCCGATACGTCGATCTGTATTCGTGTCGGACAGCCCAGCCCCCGCGCGCTGAGCCGCGATCGGGACCTCCCGCGGCGCCGTCGCGGCTGTTGCGACCGGACGATGCGGCTGGGTCGGGCGTGCGACGCCTGGCCGCGAGGTCCGCCGCGGAAATCCCATTGATGTCGGCGATCCGCATGGTGACGATGGGCGCGCGCTCAATGATCTCGCCGCCCCCGGTGCGAATCAGCGTATCGAGCGGCCTGGCCTCGTCCTCCTGTACGTCGAAGAACAACAGGTTGGCGCGTGAGCTCGCCACGGTCGCGCTGAACTGCGACAGAAGGCTCGATTGCACGAGGTACAGCGTCGAGACCACGAACGCACCGAATCCCAGCGCGATGATGACGGCGCGTGTTTGATTGGACGGGCGATGCAGGTTGGCGATTCCTTGCCGAACGGTGTACGGCCAGCGCGCGCCGACTACTCGTCGCGCAAGCGCCGACAGGGCACCTGCGCCGAGCCAGAGCGCTGCGAGAGCCAATGCGATCCCGAGACTGGTGGCGAACCCCTGGCGCCAGCCGCCCGAGCGGCTGATCGCCGCGGCGACGATTGTCGCCACGAGCGCGGCCAGCGGGACTAGCGCGGCTGGATCTCGGCGGCCGCTGTCTAGAGCTGCCGCGTCCGTGTCGCGCCGGAGTGCTTGCAGCGGCGACACGCGTCGGAGCGCGAGCAGTGGCTGGAGCGCGCACAAGGCGGCCACCCATAGACCGAGCACGAGCCCCAGACCGATGGCCCGCGGGACGAGTTGAATGGTGACGTCGATCGGGAGCAGATCACGCGCGACACTCGGCAGCACGTACTGAATGGCCACGCCAATCGTGGCGCCGACCGCCGCGCCGATCACGCCCATAGCGGCGGCTTGCGAGACGTAAATGGCCAACACTTGCGGGCCGGTGGCGCCGATGCAGCGTAGGATCGCGACCGCATCGATCTTTTGCGTCACGAACGCTGTGATGCCGCTGGCGACGCCGATGCCACCCAAGAGCAGCGCCGCGAGCCCCACGACTCCCACGAAGTCTGTCAGACGTTGAATCGAGTCGGTGAGGTTCACCTCGGCGTCGGCCGCCGTCTGAATGCGCACACGCTGGGCCTCGAGCGCGGGACGGGTGCGAACGAGCCACGCCCGGTCTGGAGAGCGTGCCCCGCGGGGCAGCCCGACGAGCGTTCGGTATTCGGCTCGGCTTCCGAAGCCGAGCAGCTCAGTGCCAGGGACGTACTTGGCCGCAATGAAGACGCGCGGTCCGATGGACGCAGCGATGCTGGCGTCGCCGGGAACGCTTCGAATCGTGCCAGCGATAGTGAATGCGGCGGCTCCTATCGTGAGGGTGTCCCCCACCTGAGCATCCAGCGTCGCGAGAAGCGAGCGGTCTACGATGGCGCGCGGTGCGGTCTGCAAAGCTGACCAGATTGCACCTGGATCGGTGGCCACGACGCCAGTCAGCGGGTAATGGGCCGTAACCGCGCGTACCTGCGCGAGCCGTGTACGACCGCCATTTCGCGCGGATGCCATGGACACGAACGTGGTCACCTGCGCTGTGTCGGCGCCCGCGCGCACGAGAGAGTCCACTAGGCTCAGGGCCGCGCCCGAAAGCGGGGCGCGCGCCGTGAGCGCAAGGTCGCCGCCAAGAATGGCGCGCGAGCTTTCGCGGACCGAGGCGACGACGTTAGACGCAAACGAATCGATGGCGACCAGCGCGGCGACGCCCAGAGCCACGGAAGACATCGACAGCAAAAGGCGCCGTCGTGTCGTTCGACTTTCACGCCAGGCAAGGCGCAGCAACGTTGCGGGCGCCGCTCGGGTTCGGGGCGCGGTTGTCACGCGACGATTTGCCCGTCGGCGATGTGGACGATACGGTGTGCGTGCGCGGCGAGGCCCGGGTCGTGCGTGACCAGAACGACCGTGGATCCGGACTCGCGATTCAGGGATTCGAGGAGCATGACTACCCGCTCACCGGCGGCGCGATCGAGGTTTCCGGTGGGCTCGTCGGCGAAGAGAACGCGAGGCTGGTTCACGAATGCGCGAGCGAGCGCGACGCGCTGCTGTTCGCCGCCGGAGAGTTGGGCGGGAAAATGATGGCGCGCGGTCGGCCAGTCCGACCCGCGCGAGCAGATCTCGCGCGCGCAGCGGAGGCGTCGGGCTCGCCGCGCAGCTCGAGGGGCACGCTCACGTTTTCGAGCGCTGTGAGCGAAGATATGAGTTGGAAGCTTTGAAACACGAATCCGACCTTGTCGCCCCGGAGTCGCGCCCGCTGGTCTTCGGTCAGCGTAGAGAGATCGGCCCCGTCGAGGATCACGGTGCCGCTGGTCGGGGTATCGAGGCCGGCGAGCAGGCCGAGCAGCGTGGTCTTGCCGCTGCCGGACGGACCGACGATCGCGACGAACTCACCGGACGAGATCTCGAACGAGACGGCGTTCAAGGCCGTAATCACGGCGTCGCCGCTCACATACTGCTTGGTCAATTCGCGGGCAACGAGCATGCGTATGACGAGAGATAAAGGGCGGTGGGCCAGAGCGCTGGCAGTTGGCGCTGTCGCGCTGGCCGCGTCTCGCGCGCCGGAGGCGCGGGCGGTGGTATTCGTTGGGACGAGTCTCACCGCTGGCTATGGGCTGGACGATCCCAACGACGCGTACCCCGCGCTGGTGCAAGCCAAGATCGATTCCGCTGGCCTGTCGTACCGCACGGTGAATGCGGGAGTGAGCGGCGAGACATCAGCGGGGACGCTGAGGCGCATGCCGTGGGTGCTGCGTGGTCCGGTTGACGTGTTGGTATTGGAGACCGGTGCGAACGACGGCTTGCGGGGGTTGGACGTGGGGGCAACCCGGGCAAACATCGATTCGATCGTCCGTCGAGTGCGCGTCGCGCGGCCCGGCGTCCGCATCTGTCTTGTGCAAATGGAGGCTCCGCCCAACATGGGCGCATCGTACACGGCCGCGTTCCGCGCGATCTATCCGGCGGTGGCGCGGGAGGAAAAGGTCGTCCTAATGCCGTTCCTGCTTGCGGGGGTTGCGGGGCACGCGGACTTGAATCAGGCAGACGGTATCCACCCCAACTTGCGCGGTGAGCAAATCGTGGCCGAGAACGTGTGGCGTTCGCTCGAGCCGGTGCTGCGCGAGTCCACGCTGCGTGCCGGCGGCGGTTGACCGTCAGTGCAGGCGACGATAATTTGCAAGGCTGTGTCGGCTGGACCTAAGTTCCCGTTTTCTCGTGAGTTAATCGCTATGGCAATGCCGGCGACCCAAATCCGCCGAGGGATGGTGTTGGTCTTCGAAGGCGATCCCGTGCGAGTGCTGGAGTTCCGGCATCACACGCCCGGCAATCTTCGTGCGATGGTGCAGGCCAAGCTCAAGAACCTGCGCAGCGGATCGACCTTCGAGCATCGATTCCGTGCGGCCGACTCGGTAGAGCGGGCGTCGATGGAAACGCACGATCTCGAGTTCTTGTACCAGGGCGGGGAAACGTATCATTTCATGAGCACCGAGAACTACGAGCAGTTCGAGATGGACGCGGAGACGTTGGGTGACAGCGCGCAGTGGATGCAGCCGGGAATGCGGATTCAGGCCGAGTATTACGACGGGCGGCCGATCGGCATACAGCTGCCGAATTCGCTGACGCTCGAGGTGACGGAGACGGCGCCGGTAATGAGGAGCGCGACCAAGACGGCGTCGACCAAGCCGGCAAAGCTGGAGAACGGTGTGACGGTGAACGTGCCGGAGTTCGTCCGTACGGGTGAGAAGGTGCGCGTGAACCCGGAGACCGGGGAGTACGTCGATCGCGCGAAGTAGAAGTACGTTTGCGCGATTGTATGGTGACTGTAGCTCAATTGGTTAGAGCACCGGACTGTGGCTCCGGGGGTTGTGGGTTCAATTCCCATCAGTCACCCTCTCGCCGACAGTAGGTCCGTAGCTCAATTGGTAGAGCACCGGTCTCCAAAACCGGCGGTTGGGGGTTCAAGTCCCTCCGGGCCTGTGTAGATTGCGAAGCGAGCGGTGCCGGTCGCGCGGCGGTATCGTCTAGGGGACTAGGACGGAGCCCTCTCAAGGCTCAAACACGGGTTCGAATCCCGTTACCGCTATACTGGGAGTCGGAAACGAGCCCAGGGCGACGGCCCCATCGTCTATCGGTCAGGACGTCACCCTTTCAAGGTGGAGAGACGGGTTCGATTCCCGTTGGGGCTATACGGGAGGAGGGAAGTCGGCGAAAATGCGGTTGGGGACTGTAGCTCAGCTGGTTAGAGTGCCGGTCTGTCACACCGGAGGTCGCGGGTTCGAGCCCCGTCAGTCCCGCTCGAAGTAACACAGTGCAAGGCAACATTATCGCGGCGTGGGTGCCGCTTCGCGCGAGCCGCCTTGTCAGGAATTACGCGCCAAGTACGCGCGAAAAATGCGACTGTTAGGCGTTGCTGAGCGCGGCGTCTACGTCACACTCCGCGTGGTGGACAGGGACACCCTCAGCCAGGACCATTGACGCGCGCACGAAATGGTAATCAAGGTCGTCCTTGAGCAGCCCGACCTTGGTCAATAGCGCTATCAGGGCGTTCATGGTTTCCTCTCACTAGCGTTCGATTCTTCGGCTCACGCCTCGTTGTCAGCGGCCGTTCGCGCGCGCTACGTCGGCGGCGGAGATGCCTTCGAGCGCCAGGCCATAGCCGACGCTCTCGTCGACGATGCGACGCAGCTTCTGCGTCAAGGCCACGCGGGTATAACTGGCGGTGAGTGGCGGAAGCTTGGCGATGCTACCGGCGATCTCGCGCGCCCGACCCAGCAGCCGCTCTCGCGAGACGATCTCGCTGATCACGCCCAGCGCTTTGGCCTGCTCGGCCCCGATGATCTGCTGCGTGAGCACGAAGGTGCGGCCGCGGATCGAGCCGATGACCTCAGGCCAGAGGGAATGAATACCGTCACCGGGCACGATGCCGAAGGCGAAGTGCGGCTTGTCCTGAAACACCGTGTCCGGCGTCGCGATGACGATGTCGGCCAACAGCACGTACTCGGAGTGGACCGTCGCCGGTCCGTTCAGCGCGGCGATCACCGGCACCGCAATGTCGAGGAGATTGGCCAGGACCTTCTTGCCCTCGCGATAGATCTTGTCGTACCCGCGCGGCGAGAAGAAGTCGAAGCCCTCGGCATCGATGCGATCGATGAACGCCTCGCCTGCGCCGGTGAGGATGACGACACGATTGTCCACGTCCTGGCCGATCCGATGGAAGAGCTCGACGAACTCTTCATGGACGTAGCCGTTGAAGACCAGCGTGCCACCATCCGTGTGGAGGATGACCTCGAGCACGCCCTCCGGCGAACGGGTGAGCGTGGCGTGTGGGAATGCGTTTTGGTAGGTGTCGAATCCGCCCATCGTCTAGGTTCTCTCTGTCGTCCGAATCGACATGGTGGCTCCGATCACGACTCTCGTCGGGCGAGCTCATCACGCTGTTTAGTCAGGCGCTCGAGCTCGGCTTCGCGCTCGGCGATGCGTTCCGACGCCAGCTCCTCGTCGGCCGCGCCAGAGTACGCGGCCGCTTGCTCGACCAACTCGCGGAGGTCCTCCGTCACGGTCGCGATGCGGTCGTCGATCTCCACGATGCGCAGCGGAGTGTCGGGCCTGGGTGAATCGCCTCGGTGTGCGCCTGCCATTTGGTGTGACCTCCTTGTTTAACGCGCGCTGCTCAAGCTCGTACCAGACAAACGGTTGCTTGACGCGCGTGCTGAGCGCATCCGCTTCCGTGACGTCTACGTTCGCACCCTTTCGAGCCGTTCGCAATGTATTGCCTTCCATTTCGCGGCGAGGAGTGCAAGTGATCGATGGCCGGCATGTTGCAGCACCGAACGTACCACCCCTCCTTCTCGTACTGGAGCGCCACAGCCATGGCCACATCGCAGAGTGTCGAGCGGTTGGTTCGGCGAATGCTGGACCTGTATCCACGGCGGTCGACTCGTGCGATCGACGACGCGGTGCTGATCGAATGTATCGAGACGCCCGTGCTCCTGGGAGCGGAACGGTTGCGCACACCGAAGGTCATTCGATTGCTCATGGCACGAACGTTGACTGGTTGATGGTGCTCGCAGCGGCAGATCGGGCGGCTGCGCGCTCGTCTACGGACAGCCAAACGGTCGAAGCTGCACCGCTAGCTCGGCGCTGGCCCGCCTGTAGGCGCATTGGTATCTTGGCCAGGTCTCGGCGTCGGGAGACGAGACCGTGGAGACTGCGGGACTCGAGGGTGTACTCCAGGCGGCACTCGGGACGCAGTACACGCTCGAGCGGGAGCTCGGCCGTGGCGGCATGGCCACGGTGTACCTGGCGCAGGACCCCAAGCACGACCGCCCCGTCGCGCTCAAGGTGCTGCACCCGGACCTGGCCGCGAGCTTGGCCCCGAGCGCTTCCGCCGCGAGATCGCGGTCGCGGCCAAGCTCCAGCACCCGCACATCCTCTCCGTCCACGATTCCGGCGAGACGCGCACCGGGCAGCTCTGGTTCACGATGCCGTACGTGGAGGGCGAGACGCTGCGCGACCGGCTGCGGCGCGAGCGGCAGCTGCCGCTCGACGAGGCGCTCCGGATCACGCGGGAGGTCGCAGGTCGCCCTCGACTACGCGCACCAGCACGGGGTGATCCACCGCGACATCAAGCCCGAGAACGTGCTGCTGACGACGCGACGGGAGCACGCTGCGTGGCCGACTTCGGCATCGCGCGGCGCTCTCGATAGTTCGCCTCGCCGACACGGCAACACTGACCGAGACCGGGATGGCGGTCGGCACGCCGCAGTACATGAGCCCCGAGCAGGCCAGCGGGGAGCGCGACGTCGACGCCCCGGTCGGACGTGTACTCGCTTGGGTGCGGTGGCTACGAGATGCTGACGGGCGAGCCGCCGTTCACCGGGCCGACGGCGCAGGCGGTGATCGCCAAGATGATGAGCGGGGAGCCGCCCTCGGTGCGCCGCTCGCGCGCCGAGTGTGCCGGAGGGCGTGGACGTGGCGATCCGGAAGGCGCTCTCGCCGGTGCCGGCGGACCGGTTCGCCTCGGCGACCGAGTTCGCCCGGGCGTTGGAGACGGCCGAGCGGAGCGCGACGACCGTGGGCGCGGCGCCAACGGCCGGCGCGTTGGCCGTCGCGTGCCGACGCGGCGTGGCCCTTCTGGGACTCGGCTTTCTCGTGGGCCTGGGCGTGCTCTTCGCCTGGCGTCACCGCGAGAGCGGCGCGGCACCGGGCGCTGCGGCGGGCCCCGTGGGACTCGCCGTCCTCCCGTTCGACAACGAAGGCGACACGGCGAACGCCTACTTCGCCACCGGGATCACCGACGAGATCCGCGGCAAGCTCTCTGCCCTGCCCGCGCTCCGGCTCATCGCCTCCACCAGCTCCAATCAGTACCGCCACACGCAGAAGCCAGCGAGCAGATCGGGCGGGAGCTGGGTGTGCGCTATCTGCTGACGGGCCGCGTCCAGTGGGAGCAGAGGGCGAATGGCACGAGGCGTGTCCGGGTGAGCCCGGAGCTGGTCGAGGTGCGGGACGGCGTCGCGCCCGAGACCAAGTGGCAGCAGTCATACGACACGACGCTGGCCAATGTCTTCGACGTGCAGGCGGCCGTGGCCGCACGGGTAGCAGACAAGCTGGGGGTGGTCCTGAGTCCGCCGGCGCAGACGCAGCTCGCCGCCCGCCCCACGCAGAACCTCGCGGCCTACGACGCCTACCTGCGGAGCACAGCGCTTAACGGGATCGACCCGCCGACGGTCCGGCGCGCGCTGGCCGCGGCCGAGCAGGCGGTGGCTCTCGACTCCGGCTTCGCCGCAGCCTGGGCGCGCGTGTCGACGCGCCACGCGTTGCTCTACGCCAACTCCATCCCAACACCGGCCGACGCCGACGCGGCGCGCCGGGCGGCCGAGCGGGCTGTCGTCCTCGCCCCCACGGCGCCCGAGGGCTACATCGCGCGCGGAGTGTACAACTTCAACGTCGCATACGACATGGCAGCGGCGCGCGCCGCGTACGAGACCGCCGTTCGGCTCGCGCCCTCGTCATCCGGGGCGAACGGTCGAGCTGGCTGAGGCCGAGGCGGCCGTGGGGCAGTGGGCGGCGGCACTCGGCCACGTGCGCCAGGCGGCGGCGCTCGACCCGCGCTCAGCGGGACGCGGCGTGGCGCCTAAGCCGGATGCTGGTCTGGCTCCGCCGTTATCCGCAAGCCGGGCCGAGGCCGAGCGCGGGCTCACGGTCGCGCCGGCCGATCTGTGGGCTGACCGAGTATCGTGCGATGAGCCGGCTGGGCGAGGGCGACCTCGCGGGTGCCCGAGCCGGGCTGCGGGACGTCCCGCGCACGCTCGACCGCGCCACGCTCGCGGCGTACGTGGCCAACTTCTGGGACCTTTACTGGGCGCTGGACAGCGCGGACCGCGCACTGGTGCTGACGCTCCGACCCTCGGCGTTCGACGACGACCGTGGCACCTGGGGGATCGTGCGGGCGCAGCTCTACTGGCTGGCCGGCGACACGGTGCACGCGCGTCGCTACGCCGACTCGGCGCGGGTGGCGTTCGAGACGCAGCTCCGGGCGACGCCGAACGACTTCCAGCGACACGTGTTTCGCGGGCTCGCGCTGGCCTACCTGGGGCAGCGCGCGGCCGCGGTGCGGGAGGGGGAGCGCGGGCTCGCGCTGGACGAGGCGACGGGGGACGGATACACTCAACATCCCCTACGCCCGACACGTGTTGGCGAGGATCTACGTCGCGGTCGGCGATCATCCGCACGCTCTCGACCAACTCGACTCGCTGCTCGCCAACCCGTACGTCATCTCGCCCGCGTGGCTCAAGATCGACCCGACTTGGGCGCCGCTCAAGGGCGATCCGCGCTTCGAGCGGCTGATCGCCGGCCAATAGCGCCTGACGCGTCCAGCGCCGACCACGCTGGCGCGGGGTCACATCGCATCCGTACCGAGAGCGGGCGCGAGACAGGGCTGATCGTCGTACCGCGGGTTGTTCACGCGCGTGGTGACCGGATAGGTGCGCATGCCGTCCGCTGGGTACGACACGAGCATCGCCTGCAGTTCCGTGACAGGCGCCCGCTCCGCAATTCGGCTACTTCGTCTGAGTGCGCAGCACCACGTCGCCTTGTTCGGAAAGAGTCCAAGCAGGGTTCCAGGCGACCTCCCAGAGATGGCCATCTGGATCGGCAAAATATCCGGAATACCCACCCCAAAATACATCCTGTGCTACCTTAACGATTCGAGCGCCAGCTTTCTCTGCCTCTGCAAGCACTGCATCAACCTCTTCCCTTGTGCGAGTACAATAAGCCAGTGTCATCCCCGCCAAAACCACTTCCTACGCTCGACACTTGAGCATCCGCAGCAAGATGGTTGCGTGGAAAGAGGGCCAGAACCGCGCCGTTGATTTGGAAAAAAGACGATGTCTTTGTCAGCATTGCTTCGCTTCCAGCTCAGCCCGTCCTCATAGAAGCGCCGTGACCGTTCCAGATCGGATACGCCAAGAGTTACAACGCTGAGTCGTTGTTCCATAGGACACCCCCTTCCGCACACAATCCCATCCGAATAACTGTTTGATAGAGCACGTCTCCAAAGACAACTGCCCGCTCGGCCTGACTGAGACTGACCCACTACCGGGATTACGTGCCAAATACGCGCCAGTATGGGCGAAAGGGTCTGCATTCGATTTGACCGGACAGCTTGCCGGCGCCGTGATCGCTGGGCGTCGCCCGCGCTGACTCCGTCGTGGCCTCTGAATGAAGCACACGTTCCGCCGCGGCGGAAAGCTGCCCGCATTCTCCCAAAACTCGCACGTATCTCCCACTTAACACCATGTGTACGGTGGGCTTGCGCACACGGCAAAAACCAATCTTGCCCTGGCCAAAGAAGCGGCGTACTTTAGTAGTATGAAGACGAAGACATTCGTCACACTATCGGCGGACCTCGTTGCAGCTGTCGATCGTCTCGCTGGCCGGCGCGGTTCCCGATCAGCCGTGGTCGAAAGAGCCCTCCGCGCCTTTTTTCGCGCCCGCGAGCGGGCGGCACTTAATGCGCAGGAGCTCGCGACGATCAATCAGCACGCTGACGAGCTAAACGCTGAAGCCGCCGACGTCCTGACGTATCAGACACTCGCCGACGTCGCATAGCCCCCTTCGGTCGACTTTCCAGTGCGGCGAGGCGAGATCTATCGCGTGGCGCGACCGCGGGGCGACCCCAAGAAGTTCCGAGGCTTTGTTGTCGTAAGCAGACAAACTCTGGTGGACTCAGCGTTCGCCACCGTTGTATGCGCTCCTATCTTTACGCAATCGCACGGCCTCGCAACCCAAGTCGAGGTCGGCCAGGCCGAAGGGCTCACGCACGCGAGCGCCGCCTATTGCGACAACCTGGTGAGTATCGCCAAGGCAGACCTCACGCACTTCGTCGGCACGTTGCCGCCGGCAAAGCTCGTGGAGCTCAGCCGCGCACTTAAAGTCGCGCTTGAGCTACCATAGAAAGAGCGTCCGTGGCGGCGTCGTCCGGCGCGGGATAGCGAAGGGTCCCGTCGGCCATGACGTGCGCACCGGGCGTGATCGTCCCCGGGACAACTTGACCCAGTCCCATTATGTGCTCGACGCGCGTTCCGCCAGCTAACAGGTAATCGGTGATGATCCGGCGATGACAGCGCCACCAGACCGCTTCGGCGCACATGATGGCGCACCGATCATTGCGCGCGAGCGCGCGCAGCGCGTCCAGCCCGGCGCGGAATGCGTCGGTCTGCGCGTAGTCGGCGTAATTCCGGAACGCAATGACGCGCCAGTACGTGTTGAGTGAGGGTGGCGCGCCCTTGCGATGGTGACGTCGCCCGCCGAGCGCGGGGAGATGCCGGTAGCTGATGCCGTTGGCGGCGAGAGCGTCGGGCAGCGTGTCTCTGTTGAACTGCGGTGTCGTACGCGAGCGCGGGATCGAGCGCACGTCCACGAGCAGCGTGACGTCAACCTGCCGCAGTAGGGCCACGAATTCGGCGAGAGTCCGCGTGGAGTGGCCGATGGTGAAGATGGTATCGCCCGCCAGGCGATTCATTTCCGGAGCTTCGTGAGCGCCGACCCGTGTGCATCGCGACGTGGTCCGTCGTGTGGCTCTTGATCTCGTACTGCGACTAGTCTTAGCTCGCGTGGAGATCGTCAGTGGTGCCACCGGATCATCTCTGCGCTCTTGCTTCGCGACTGCATGTACCGGCGAATCAGCGTGGTGGTCGAGCTATCGTGGCCACCGGCCGGCGGGCCGGCGCCCTGTAGCTCTCCCCCAATGCGCTGGGCCAGGACCTTCCCAAGCTCCACGCCCCACTGATCGAACGAGTCGATGTCCCAGATCACTCCCTGGGTGAAGACGCTGTGCTCGTAGAGTGCAACGAGCGACCCCAGGATCTCAGGCGTGAGCCGGTCGGCAAGAATCGTGGTGGTCGGCCGGTTCCCCTCGAAGACGCGGTGCGGCACGAGCCGCGCCGGCGTGCCCTCGGCCTCCACCTCACCCGCCGTTTTCCCGAACGCGAGCGCTTCCGTTTGAGCGAACACGTTCGCCATCAGGAGGTCGTGGTGACCGTCCAACGGATTGAGCGAGCGGCAGAAGGCGATGAAATCGCACGGGATGAGCTTCGTCCCTTGATGAATCAACTGGTAGAACGAATGCTGCCCGTTGGTGCCCGGCTCCCCCCAGACGATGGGGCTCGTCTGGTAGTCGACGCGCGCGCCGTCGAGGGTGACGTGCTTCCCGTTGCTTTCCATGGTCAACTGTTGGAGGTAGGCGGGAAAGCGCTTCAGATACTGGTCATAGGGGAGCACCGCCACGGTTGCCGCGTCGAAGAAGTCGGTGTACCAGACCGCGAGCAGGCCCATGATCACCGGCAGGTTGCGGTCGAGCGGCGTAGTGCGGAAATGCCGGTCCATCGCGTGGAACCCGGCGAGCATCTCGCGGAAGTGGTCTGGACCCACCGCCAGCATCGTGGAAAGTCCAATCGCCGACTCCATGGAGTAGCGCCCCCCCACCCAGTCCCAGAACTCGAACATGTTGGCGGGATCGATGCCGAACTTCGCCACACCCTCCGCGTTGGTTGACACGGCGACAAAGTGTCGGCGTACCGCCCCCTCGTCTCCGAGCGCGCGCAGACACCAGGCGCGGGCCGTATGGGCGTTGGTCAGGGTCTCGAGCGTCGTGAACGTCTTGGAACAGACGACGAACAGCGTCTCCTGGGGATCAAGGTCGCGCGTGGCCTCAACGAAGTCCGTGCCGTCGACATTGGAGACGAAGCGAAAGGTCATATCCCGCCGGCTGTAGTGGCGCAGGGCCTCATAAGCCATCACCGGACCGAGATCGGAGCCGCCGATGCCGATGTTGACGACGTTGCGGATGGGCCGGCCGGTGTGGCCCTTCCAGCGGCCGCCGCGGACGTCATCGGCGAAGGCCGCCATGCGGTCGAGCACCGCGTGCACCGCCGGCACAACGTCCGCACCGTCAACAACGATCCGCTCGCCCACCGGCGCCCGCAGGGCGACGTGAAGGGCTGCCCGCTGCTCCGTCACATTGATCTTCTGGCCGCTGAACATGGCCTCGATCCGCTCGGCTAGCCCGCGGTCGTCGGCCAGCCGGAGGAGGAGCCGGAGCGTCTCGTCGGTGACGCGATGCTTGGAGTAGTCGAGGTAGAGGCCGGCAGCCTCGGCCGTCAGGCGCTTCCCCCGCTGGGGGTCGTCCGCAAAGATCTGCCGCAAATGCAGATTGCGGATCTTGTGGTAGTGCTCCTCCAACGCCTTCCACGCCGGGCTCTCGGTGAGCGGTTGGGTCGGCGCCACCCCCTTCGCGGTCATGGTTTGCCCGCGGTGGCGCGATCCCGTTGCGCCAGCATCGCGCGCTTCGCGGCCAGGCGATCGAGGAGATCCTTCCAGGACTTGTCGAACGACGCGGTGCCCTCGCGCTGGAGTTGAGCCGCAAGCGCCGCATCGTCCACACCGACCCGCGTGAACTCGCGCGAGCACCGCTTCGGCAATCGCCGCCATCAAGGGGCAGCACCCCCTTCACCCGGCCGTGATCGGCGAAGGCCGCGAGAGTTTTCTCGGGGATCGTATTTATGGTGTCGGGAGCCGCCAGCGCCTCGACGTAGAGCGTGTCCGACGCATCGGGGTCCTTGGTCCCGGTGCTGGCCCAGAGGAGGCGCTGCGGCCGGGCGCCGGCGGCCGCGAGCGTGCGCCAGCGCGGCGACGCCAGCACGCCACGGTACTCCCGGTAGGTGCGTCGGGCGATCGCGATGCCGAGGCGATTGCGGAGCGCCGGCGGCACCGTGTCGTGCACCGCCACGTCCCAGCGGCTGACGAAGAGCGAGGCGACGGAATCGATCCGTGGATCGAGGCCCGCCGCGATCCGCCGTTCGATGCCCCGCATGTAGGCTTCGGCCGCCGCGATGTACTGCGCCGCGGAGAACAGCAGCGTCACGTTGATCGGCATGCCGCCGAAGATCGACTCCTCGATGGCCGGAACGCCTTCGGCCGTGCCTGGAATCTTGATGAACAGATTGGGACGTTGGGCTCGGCCGTGCAGTTGGACCGTCGCCTGTATGGTGCTGGCGGTATTGTTGGCCAAGAGCGGCGAGACCTCCAACGACACCCAGCCGTCCACGCCGCCGGTGCGGTCGTGGACGGGGCGAAAGAGGTCGGCGGCGCGCGCCAGGTCCTCGATGGCGAGCTCGAAGAACAGCGTCTCTCCTGACTTGCCCTCGGCCGCTTTGCGGCGGATGGCGTCGTCGTAAAAATCGCCATTCGTTATGGCGTGATCGAAGATCGTGGGGTTGGAGGTCAGTCCGGTCACCGACAGCTCGCTGATGTAGCGCCGCAGGGTGCCGTCGTTCAGGATGCCGCGGGTAATGTTGTCGAGCCACAGGCTCTGACCGAGATCGTGCAGCTGTTGTGTCGCCTTCATCGTGACTCCTGTTGCGGACGCCTGGAGGTGGTCGCGCCAAGCAGGGCCGGGTAGATCGCAGGTGACAAGATCGCCGATCCGCTCGACCGTGGGATCGGCCGCGGGATAGGCAGCGAGGTTGTCAGGGTCGTGCGCGTACTGTCCCTGGCGGGGAAACACCGTCGTCACGCGGTCGCGCCAGATCGTCTTCATCATCGCGAGGATGCGTAGCTTGTCGTCTATCATGACATAGTGCTCACGTGGTCGTCCCATCGGGCGTGGGATTGTGCCAGCGGCCGTGCGCGGCGATGAGCGCGTCGGCCTGTTTGGGTCCCCACGTGCCGCGCTTGTACGGGAGAGCCCGGGGATGGGTCTTGAGGACGGGATCGACCGCCGCCCAGGCCGCCTCGACCGCGTCCTCTCGCGTGAAGAGCGCCCCATCGCCGATCATGGCGTCGCTCAACAGGCGCTCGTACGGCGCTTCCGCCCCCACGAGCTCCTCGATCAGGTAGAGCTCCCGTTGGTCGCCGATGAACTCCTTGCCTGGCTGCTTGACGCGGGCGGCCAGGGCGACCGCGGCGTTGGGGGAGAGCCGGAAGCGCAGGTAGTTCGCCGGGCCGGCCGTCGGCGCCGAGTCGGCGAACAACCGCGCCGGCGGCGGCTTCAGCTCGACCAGCACCTCGGCGGCCGTCTCGGGGAGGCACTTACCGGAACGCAGGTACCACGGCACCCCGGCCCACCGCCATGAGTCGATGAAGAGTCGCACGGCGCAGAAGGTCTCGACGTCGGAATCTCGCGCCACGTGCGGTTCTTTCCGGTAGCCGACGTATTGACCGCGTACCACGTCGCGGGGCCTCAGCGGACGCATGGCTTCGAAGACCTTGGCCTTCTCGGTGTGGACGGATCCATAACCCTGGTAGACCGGCGGCTCCATGGCCAGCAAGGCCACGACCTGGAAGAGGTGGTTTTGGATCACGTCTCGCAGGCAGCCTGCGGTTTCGTAGAACGCACCGCGGCCGTTCACGCCGAACTTCTCGGCAAGGGTGATCTGGACGCTGGCGACGTAGTTGCGGTTCCAGATGGGCTCGAGGAAGGAGTTGGCGAAGCGGAAGTAGAGGATGTTCATGATCGCCTCCTTCCCCAGGAAATGGTCAATCCGGAAGATCGCGTCTTCGGGGAACACCGCCCGCGCGACGGCGTTGAGCCGGCGCGCGGAGGCGAGATCGCGTCCGAACGGCTTTTCGACGATGACGCGCGCTTGGTCCGCCAGACCGGCGGCCCCAAGCCCCTGGATCACCGTCGCGAACAGCTCGGGCGGGATGGCGAGGTAGTGCGCGGGGCGTCGCGCCTTCCCCAACGCACGCTTGAGCGCCACGAACGTTTCCGCGTTGTTGTAGTCTCCGGACACATATCGGAGTAGGGAGAGGAGGCGGCTGAGCGCACGCCGCTCCACGACGGCGCCGGACTGCTTGATGCTGTCGGTCGCCCGCTTGCGCAGTTGCGCCACACTCCATGGCGAGGAAGCCACTCCGACGACGGGGACGGTGAGGACACCCCGCTTGACCATCGCGTAGAGCGCGGGGAAGATCATTTTGTGGGCGAGGTCACCCGTCACGCCGAACAGTACCAGCGCATCGGACAGCGCCGGGCGGCCATTCATCTGTCCCATCGTCGAGCTCCACAGTTGAAAGAACGGATTCATGGTCGCCGCGCGGCTCCCGGCGCTCCCGCCGCGAGCGCCGTATCGACGATCGCCTGCGCCTCCTCCACGATCCGGTCCAACTGGTCCTTTCCCCGGAAACTCTCGGCGTAAATCTTGTAGATGTCCTCGGTGCCCGATGGCCGAGCGGCGAACCAGCCGGTCGCCGCGGTGACCTTCACGCCGCCGATCGGCGCGTGGTTTCCCGGAGCCTCATTGATGATGCTCTGGACCTTTTCCCCGGCGAGGTCGGCGCATCGCACCTGGTGCGGCGAGAGCGCCGCGAGCCGCTTCTTTTGTTCGGGGGTCGCTGGCGCCTCGACCCGATCGTACGCCGGCTCGCCGAAATCGCGCGTCAAGTCGCCGTAGATCTCCCCCGGGTCGCGGCCCGCGCGCACCGTGATCTCCGCCGCGAGCAGCGCGGGGACGATGCCATCCTTATCCGTCGTCCACACCGTCCCGTCGCGGCGCAGGAATGACGCCCCGGCACTCTCTTCGCCGCAGAAGCCGAGGGAACCGTCGCCGAGGCCGGCGACGAACCATTTGAAGCCGACCGGCACCTCGTGGAGCCGCCGGCCGAGCTTCGCGCTCACCCGATCGATCATGCTGCTGCTCACCACCGTCTTTCCCACCCCGGCTTCCGGGCGCCAGTGCGGCCGATGCTGGAAGAGGTGATGAATGGCGACCGCGAGATAGTGATTGGGCGGCAGCAGACCCGTGCTCGCCGTGACGATCCCGTGACGATCGTGATCGGTATCGCACGCGAAGGCGATGTCGAACCGGTCCTTCAGGCCGATCAACCGCTGCATCGCGTAGGACGACGACGGGTCCATCCGGATCCGGCCGTCCCAATCCACCGTCATGAACCGGAACGTCTGATCCACCACGTCGCTCACGACCGTCAGATTGAGATGGTAGCGCTCCGCAATGGGGGCCCAGTAGTGGACGCCGGCCCCACCGAGGGGGTCCACGCCCAGGCGAATGCCGGCGCCGCGGATCGCCTCCATGTCGACGACGTTCCCCAGATCGCGAACGTACGCGTTCAGATAGTCATGCCGGTGCGTCGTGCCGGCGCGCAACGCCTTCTCGTATGGGATGCGCTTCACGCCTTCGAGACCGCGCTCCATAAACTCATTGGCCCGGGCTTCGATCCAGCTGGTGACGTCGGTATCGGCCGGTCCCCCATTCGGGGGGTTGTACTTGAACCCTCCGTTGTCCGGCGGATTGTGGGACGGCGTGATCACGATGCCGTCGGCCAGCCCCGTGGTGCGTCCGTGGTTGTAGCAGAGGATGGCGTGCGACACCGCGGGCGTCGGTGTGTATTCGTCGTGCTCGGCGAGCATGACGTCGATGCCGTGTGCCGCCAGCACCTCGAGGGCGCGTGGCGCAGGCCGGCACCGACAACGCGTGCGTGTCGAGGCCGAGAAAGAGCGGGCCGTCAATGCCCTGCCGCCGGCGGTAGCGGCAGATGGCCTCGCTGATCGCGCAGCACGTGCCATTCGTTGAAGGTCCTCTCGAACGCCGAGCCGCGATGCCCCGAGGTGCCGAAGGCGACTCGCTGCAGCGGGCACCGAGGGATCGGGGATCTCGGTGTAATAGGCCGTGACCAGCTTGGAGACATCGAGCAGCATCGCCGACGGAGCCGGATGGCCCGCGAGGGGGCTGATCTTCATGGCTGTCTCCGTTCGAAGATCGCCGCCCATTCGCGCATAGCGCCGGGCGATGCGGGAGACAGCCTCCTCGCGCGTGACGCGGTGCGCGAGGTAGTCGGCCACGGGGTCCCAGAAAGTGGTGCGTCCGACCGCAAAGCCGATGAACCCTGGCACCGAGGCGGCGGTCTCGAGCCACCCCGCCACCTTCTTCTCGTCGGCGCCGCGCCCCAGCACGATGCAGCCGACATCGTTCCGGCCGTCGCGCCGGGCGACCACGACGATGCGCTCGCAGTCCTCTCTGCGATCGAGCCCCTCGATCTTCCACACATTGGGCTCGACGCCGGCGTCCTGCAGCGTGCGGATGGTCTCGAGCATCAACTCTGGACGGAGCTGTAGATCGTAGGCCGGCTTCAGTGCCTGCACGCGCTTCAGCTGTGCCGGCGTCGCTGGCACCAGGAGTTCGAACATGAACAGCTGGCCCGCGCCGCGGCAATATTCGGATAGCTGTTTCAGCCGGGCCGTCTGCCGCCGGTTGAGCGCCGCGTCGCCCTCCGGATTGTAGCGGACCAGCACTTTCGCGAAGGTCGGCGCGAAGGCCTTGATGTGCTCCGCGAACGCCGCGCCGTACTCGAATTCGAACTCGTCGGACCCGCTCGTCTCGGTCGATAGTGCCGTCACGTACCCGTCCCGGGCCGCATTGCGGAGGATCTCGGCCCCGAATTCCTCATCCACGAGGATGCCGGCGCGGTCCTTCGGCAGCCCGCTCCCGATCGCCTCCCGGAAGCCGTCGTAGATCACCCGCTTGCTGTCAGTCACGGCGGCGCGTTGCTCCGCGGTGAGCGGCGGAGCGAAATGGCACATGCCGGTGACGTAGGAGTGGCGATGATCGAACGGCAGGAGATAGAGCGGCCGGTTGTATCCGAGACTCATGGTTACCCCTTCCGATGAGTCATGGCGCCTTCACCACCGTCAGCGCTCCCCCGTCTCCCAGCACGGCCCGAACTCGATGGATCCTCTGATCGTCGGCGAGCGGAATCCCCGTGCGAGCCTCGAGCGCGACGCCGTCGAGCTCGAGCACCGCCACACCCCGACAGACACCGTCGGGGTTCTCGACGACTATTTCGTACCGCGCAGAACGATACCGGAACGCCAAGGTGAACCCGGGCCATCCGGAGGGGATGCACGGGTTGACCAGCAATCGCGTCCCCTGCACTCGGACGCCGAGCAGCCATTCGATCCCGGCGCGATACAACCATCCGGCTGACCCTGTATACCAGGTCCACCCGCCACGGCCGATGTACGGCGCCTCGGAGTAGATGTCGCCTACCGCGACATACGGTTCGACGCGGTATTGCTGGACGCCGTGCGGAGTCGTCGCGTGCGTGATCGGGTTGAGCATCGCGAGCAGCTCAGCGGCCTTGTCGCCGTCGCCGAGCGCAGCGAACGCGATGACCGCCCAAACGGCCGCGTGCGTGTACTGCCCCCCATTTTCGCGCACACCGGGTACGTATCCCTTGATGTAGCCGGGTTCGAGCGCGGTATGGTCGAAGGGGGGCGTCAGTAGGAGGATCACGTCATCGTTCCGCCGCACCAGATGCTGGTCAACGGACGCCATGGCGCGCCGCGCGCGATCAGGATCGGCGGCGCCCGACATGACACTCCACGATTGCGCGATCGAGTCGATGGCGCAGGCATCGCTGCCGGCGGTACCGAGGGGGGTGCCGTCGTCGAAATACGCGCGACGATACCAGCTCCCGTCCCATGCTTGACGCTCGACGGCCTCTTTGATCGTCTGGGCAAGGGTGGCCCAGGCTTCGGCGCGCGTCGTCTCCCCGCGGGTCGACGCGACCGGAGCCCACGCCGTGAGAACCGTGTGCAGGAACCACGCGAGCCACACGCTCTCCCCTTTGCCCTGGACGCCCACGCGATTCATTCCGTCGTTCCAGTCCCCGGTTCCCATCAGCGGGAGGCCGTGGACTCCAACTCCGAGGCTCCGATCGAGCGCCCGCGCGCAATGCTCGAAGAGCGTCCCGTGCTCGGCCGCAATGCGCGGCTCGAAGTAGGACTCCAACTGTCCGGCGGCCAGCACCGCCCCCTCGAGGAACGGGATGGCCTCGTCGAGGATCGCCTGGTTACCGGTCACGTCGAGATAGTGGCTCGCCACGTAGGGCAGCCAAAGGGGATCGTCACAGATGCGGGTACGCACGCCGCGGCCGACGGGCTCGTGCCACCAATGCTGTACGTCGCCTTCGACGAATTGGCGCGACGCGGCCTTCAGGATCTGCGCGCGCGTCAGGTCGGGCCGCGAGACGGTGAGCGCCATGACGTCCTGCAGTTGATCGCGGAAGCCGTAGGCGCCACTGGCCTGGTAGAACGCCGTCCGCGCCCAGAGGCGGCAGGCGAGCGTCTGATAGAGGAGCCACTGATTCAGCAGGAGGTCGAGCGGGCGATCGGGGGTCTTCACCTGTACCGTGCCCAACACCTGGGCCCATCCGTTCGTGACTGCTTTGAGCCGGGCGTCGAGATCGTCGGACCGATATCGCTGAATCAGCGCCCGCGCCTGCTCGCGGGTCTCGGTCTGACCGAGGAAGCAGACCACGGAGGCGTGTCCACCGCCGGGGATCTCGACGGTCGTCTGAAGGGCGCAGCAGGGGTCCAAGGCCGCCCCGCTGTGTCCCGATAGTCGCTCGCGGCGGCTGAGCGCGGCGGGGCGGTCGGGCGCGCCGTTCCGACCTAGGAATTCTGTCCGGTCACCAGTCCAGGCGGTCTGTGCGCCGCCGAGGTCTGCGAAAGCGATCCGGGTGCCGAAGTCCCGGCTCCACGAGTTCCGCGCGAACATTGCCCCCGTGACGGGATCCATCTCGGTAGTCACGAATGGCGCGGAGCCGCTCCGCGAAACCCCGAGGACCCATTCGAGATACGCCGTCACCGATAGGCGCCTGGAATGGGCAGAATGATTCGTCAGGGTGAGGCGGGAGATCTTGATCGGATCGTCTACGGGCACGAATTGCAGCAGCTCGAGCGCCACACCATGTGCATCGTACGCGAATCGTGTATAGCCGTGACCGTGTCGCACCACGTATTCGCCACTCTCCTCGTGAACGGGCAGCGGCGTGGGACTCCACAATTCCCCGGTGTCGTCATCGCGAATGTAGAACATCTCACTTGGCGGATCGCTTACCGGATCGTTTGACCAGGCGGTGAGGAGGTTCTCTTGACTGTTGATGGACCATGTGCAGCCCGAACCCGCCTCGGAGACGAGGCATCCGAAGTTCGGGCTGGCGATCACGTTGATCCATGGCGCCGGCGTCCATTGTCCCGCGCGGAGGATGGTCACGTACTCCCGCCCGTCTGCGTCGAAGCCGCCGAGACCGTTGTAGAATTCGAGTTCGGGGTGTGGCTTCGCCGTCTCCAGGGTGGACGTCACTGCCGCCGGATGCGGGCGCGGGGCGGTGACCGGGGCGGCGTCGGGGCGCTGTGCCCGCGCGACCTGCTCGGCCAGGCTCCCGCGCCGGCCCGAGAGCTGGACGCGGGCCACGCTCTCCAGGACGTCGCGTTGCGCAGCCGTCACCCGGTCCGCACGGAGCGTGAATACCTTCCCCTGTGACTTCGACCCCTCGGCGCGCGGCATGGACCGGCTCGTCTGGACAAGGGTCTCGAGCACGGTCTGCAGATCCTGCACATCGGAGGGCGAGCGGTCGTTCAGGATCACGAGATCGACCGCCAGGCGCTTCATCCGCCAATACGCGTGCGCACGCAGCAACTGCCGCACGATGCCGATGTCATCGGCCTCATCGATCTCCACGAGGACGATGGGGAGGTCCCCCGAGATCCCTTGCGCCCAGAGCGCCTCGACCCCTTCCGCCCGGCGCGCGAGTACCTCGGCGGAGGCGCGCAGCGCCCGATCCACATACAGGATGGACCCGCCGAGCGTCTGGAACAGGTGTGCCTCGTCGGGCGCGATCCCGAAGTGGCGCAGCTGGACCTGTGCCTGGGTACTGGCGAAGGTGGCGACCCGCTCGAACGTCGTGACGTCGTGGTACTTGTCCGCGAGGTCGCGTACCGCGCTCCGCGAGGGCGCCACCAGCGTGGAGAATGCCACGCGGACCGTATTGCCGGGGCGAACGCGGACCCGGCGCCGCAGGCTGACGATCGGGTCGAGCACCGAGCCGACGGAATTGGAGAGCTTCGTGCCGTCCGTCTCCGCACGGGGCGCGCGCACGCGGCGCCCTCGCCCGAGGAACTGCCCGCGATCGGTCTCCCATTCCAGATCGCCGATCGTCTCGCCCTCCGCCGCGAGGACATGTGCGAGCCAGATCTCGGCGTCTTCCGGCGCCCGCCGCCGCCTCGTGGCGAGCAGCGTGCCCCGCTCGGCGATGCTCTCGGTTTGGATGAACAGATTCGAGAATGCGGGGTGGGCCGCGTCGGCCGCCGCCGGCGCGAGTACGATCTCGGCATACGACGTGACCTCGATCTCGCGCGTCTGCACGCCGTCGTTCGTGATCGAGACCCGGCGGACTTCGGCGTCATCCTCTGACGACACGACTACCTCAAGCCGGGTCGCGATCGCCTGGTCGCGGCGGATGAACTCAGCGCGGTCCTCGGCGAACGAGACGTCGTAGCTCTCCGGCGCTGTCCCGCTCGGCTGGAACCCCGCCGACCAGCGCTCGCCGCTCGCGACGTCACGGAGGAAGATGTAGGAGCCGGTGTCGTCGCTGGTCGCATCCTCGCGCCAGCGCGTGATCGCGAGGTCCTGCCAACGGCTGTACCCCGACCCGGCGACGGTGATCATCACGGCATAGCGCCCGTTGGACAGGAGTTGGGTCCGTGGCGTCGCGCCGTGCGGGGACGAGAAATGGCGGGTGCTCGGCAAGTTCTTGTTGGTGGTCACCACTTCAACCACCGCCGCAGCAGCGATTGGATCGTCGGCGTCAGACGCGTGCGGTTGTAGGCGTCCGCCGCCTTCTTGATCGCCTCACCCTGTGTCGGATAGGCGTGGATGACGCGGGCAACGGTACGCAGACCGATCCCGGCGACCATCGCCAGGGTGAGCGCGTTGATCATCTCGCCCGCATGACGGGCGACGATCGTCGCGCCGAGAATCCGGTCCGTCCGCTCCTTGACGTGGATCTTCACGAAGCCCGCCTCCTCGTCGTCAGCGATCGCGCGATCTACGTCCTGCAGCGGGATGGTGAAGGTCTTCACCGGGATGTCCCGCTCCTGCGCCTGCCGCACATAGAGGCCGACGTGGGCGATCTCGGGATCGGTGTAGGTACACCAAGGAATCGTGAGTGCACTCAGTCGCTGGCGACCGAGGAACAGCGCGTTCCGAACCACGATGCGCGCCGACGCGTCAGCGGTATGGGTGAACTTGTGCTCCAAGCAGGCATCGCCAGCAGCATAGATGCGCCGATTGCTGCTCCGCAGGAAATCGTCGACCCGGATCCCGACCGTGTTGTCGTGGTCGACGCCCGCCGCCTCCAGATTCAGCCCGTCGACATTCGGCACCCGCCCCGTGCCGGTCAGGATGGCATCGACCGCTACCGTGCTCTTGTAGTCGTCGCTGACCAAATCGACGAGCTTCTGCCCATCTTCCACGCGCACGTTGACGGCCTTGCTGTTGAGCCGTACATCGATGCCATCGCGCGCGAAAGAGTCCGAGAGGATCTGCGCGGCGTCGCGTTCCTCCTTGGGCAGGAATAGCGGCTTGTCCTGCGCGATGGTGATCTGCGCTCCGAAACGGCAGAACGCCTGCGCCAGTTCGCAGCCGAGCGGGCCGCCGCCGATGACCAACAGGCGGCGCGGCAGCTCCGTCAGGTCGAAGACGTTCTCGTTCGTCAGATAACCCGCCTCGGCGAGACCGGGAATCGAGGGCGTGTCCGGCCGCGCGCCGGTAGCGATCAATGCCTTTTTGAAGCGTAGTTTCGCGCCATCCAGCGTCAGCACATCGGGCCCAGTGAAGCGCGCCTGGTCGAAGAACACATCCACGCCGGCCGCGACCAGCCGGCGCACCGAATCGGCGCGACTGATGCGGGCGCGAATACCGCGCATGTGCTGCATCACTGCGGGAAACTCGACGCGGATATCGGCCGGGGGTTGCGCACCATACTGCTCGGCGTTGCGCATCTCGGCGTACAGACGCGACGTGCGGATGATCGCTTTCGATGGCACGCAGCCAACATTCAGACAGTCGCCGCCGAGCAGGCCGCACTCGATCAGCGCGACCTTCGCGCCCAGTGCCGCCGCTGCGTGCGCCGCCACCAGTCCCGCCGTGCCGGCGCCGACGACCACCAGGCTGTACCGGTCTGCAGGGTGTGGATTGCGCCATCCGGCCGGATGCACGTTTTCCAGCCGCTCGCGCTCATGCGCGTCCTGCGGGGCTGTCGAGTATGGGTCGTTGCACTGCTGCATCGTTGTGATCCGTGGATGAAGGGAACCGCTACAACCAGCCGCCGCGGAATCCGGCGCGGCGCAATCCCGTGCGGACACAGGGACAGTCCCGCATCAGCCGCCAGATCAGTTGGGTGCGATGGTTCTCGATCATCATCACCACGATGCCCTGGTCGAGCCCGAAGTGGCCGGCCGAAACCCAGGCGCCCCGACCGGCACTGCCAAGGGTCGGATTGAAGCCGCTCGCGTACCGCTGCGCGGGCAGCATCTCGGGATAGCGTTGAAGCATGTTGCGCGCAGCGCACAAGGCGATCTCGGGCGCGAACGGCAACGACGCCAGCGCCGCCCATCCGGCGAGAGTTCCGTCATCGGGCCCGTACGGCACACCACGCGCAGCATAGCCGAACAAGCGGCGCCGCTCGTTGGTCAGCTCCGGCAGCTGATTGCTCGGGCCATCACAGGCAGTCAGGCCCCAGCAGTGTTCGTCGTAACCGGCGAACCCGTGCGGGTTGCGCCGCGCGTACTCGCGCTGAACTATGGTCGCGCGCCGGCTGTTCTCGAAATAGTCGCAGCGCTTCTCGCGCATGAAGCGATCCCGGATGCCACGAAAATCGATCCACGCGTGTGAGTACTGGTGTACGAACAGCGGCCCCGCATACAGAAAATCGTAGCCATACAAATTCTCCCACTGGTATGTCGCGGTCCATGCCTTGTAGCAGTCACCCTTGAGCGGGCGCGTCGGCGATCCCAGCGCGAGCACATACAGCACGATGGCTTCGTTGTAGCCCTCCCAGCCGTAATGCAGGAATCCGCATTCGGGCTTCCAGCCTTGCCTGATCGTATTGCCGCCATTCTGCGCCCAGCGCCAGTCGATGCGGCGGTACAGTGCGTCTACTAGTTCGCGCAGCTCGATTTCGTCCGCGGTGTTCGCGGTGAAGTACCTGCCCGCGGTCAGCGCACCGGCGATCAGCAACGCCGTATCGATCATCGACAGCTCCGAGCGCCAGACGCGGGCACCGGTATGCATGTCGAGGAAGTGGTAGTAGAAGCCCTTGTAACCAGTTGCCTCCGGACTGTCGCTCTGATCGCTATCGCGGAAGAAACGCAGCGCGGTGAGGCTGCGTGCGACCGCGTCGCCCCGCGCCATCCAGCCGCGCTCCACCGCCACCGGATAGGCCGATAACGCGAATCCGACTACCGCGATGCTGCATGGCGAGTTCTCGCGCGAGGTGTCGGCGACCAGTCCATTGGCCGGATTCACCGCCTGCAGGAAGTAGCCGAACGCGGCGCGCTGGAGCTTGTCGAGCGCCGGCTCGTTCATCGATTGCTCGCTACTCACGCGGCGGCGCCTGCGTCTGACGGCTCGGGTGCGAGTTCCAGCGTGACGGCCGCGGTCGAGATCTCATCGCATGATGCCATTACTCCCCGAGAGCGAGCGTCAGGCGCGTTTCACTTTCTTCGCGCCCTTCGTGCGCCGGCTCAACAAACGCTCGAGCACGGCGGCGTTGCTGATGTCGCTGGCCTGCGACGCGTACACGAGTGTAACGCGTCCCCGTTTGGCGCGCCGCGCCAGCGCGTCGAGGCGAGCCGGAGGGCATGATGCTCCCCCATCATCAGCTTGGCAAAATTTTTCACGTCTGCACGCGTGGCCTTCGGCAGCGCCGTCGGCCCGAGGGCGCTATCCGCCATGTTGGCCTCGTCCAGCGGCGCGACAATGTTGGCATCCGACAGCGCTGCACCGCTCGGCGCGGCGACGCTCCCGCTAGTGGCCGACGTGTCAGCTGCCTTGGCGTTCACCGCAGTCGACGTCGTATCGGCCATCGACGCGCTTTCTTTCGCTTTGCACCCACTCAACGCTGCAAACACCGCGAGCATGAGCGGGAAGTCTGCGTACGGCGACAGCGTGATCTGCATACTCTCTCCTTGAGGAGACCGAACCCTAACTGCGAACACTATCGCGGGGTCAATCCCTCCCGTGCGCCTCGCGCGGCCCACCCGCGCAGTGACAGAGTGAACTATCGCCGCCACATCAACGGCCGCGCAATGAGTCGATCGTACCAGCGCCCGGTGCAAACGACGAGCATGTGTCACGCCCTCGAGCCGGCCGTGGGTTCCGTGCTTTCGGTTGATGAGCGCTCGCGCATATCGAGTACGTTCATCCTGCACGGCGGTACGGTCGTGTCATTGCTCGTGAGACATCCATCTGGCCACTATCTCAGCGGCCTCAATCGCGAGATGTCTCATGACCGTTGTGGAACAATTCGCAGCCTTCGGTCGGAGCGACGACCTACGAAGCAATGTCACACCCGTGATGGGCAGCATCGGTTTCCACGAGCGCGGAACACCGCGTATCGCACCAGCTTTAGAGGGCGCGCGCGCCCGGGCCCAAACGAGGAGAGCGAGGTGACACTGGGAATGGTCGGGCTCGGACGGATGGGGTCCAACATGGTTCGTCGCCTCCTCGGCGCCGGCCATGAGTGCGTGGTGTTCGACATTCATCCACAGGCGGCGCTCGACCTGGCCAAAGCCGGCGCGACGGCGACCCGCTCGCTCGCCGAATTGATCGCCAAGCTGGAGACGCCGCGCGCGATCTGGATCATGGTGCCTGCTGCCGTTGTCGATTCCACCCTCGGCGAGCTGGCGCCGCTACTCGCCCCCGACAATGCCGTCATCGACGGTGGCAACTCGTACTATCACGACGACATCCGCCGCGCGAGGGCACTCGGTAAGAGCGGAATCCACTATGTCGACGTCGGCACCTCGGGCGGCGTCTGGGGCTTCGAGCGCGGTTACTGCCAGATGATTGGCGGCGAGCCCGCCATCGTAAGCAGGTTCGACGGCATCTTTGCCGCGCTGGCGCCCGGCGTCGGGGACGCGGCCAAGTCGCGCGGGGATGGCAATGGCACCGCCCAGCGAGGCTACATCTACTGCGGACCGCCGGGCGCCGGGCACTTCGTCAAGATGGTTCACAACGGGATCGAGTACGGGATCATGGCGGCGTACGCCGAAGGGCTCAACATTCTCCGCCACGCCAACGTTGGGAACGCCGAGCGCGCGACCGATGCCGAAACCACACCGCTTCGGCACCCCGAGCTCTACCAGTACGACCTGAACCTCCCCGACATCGTCGAGGCATGGCGGCACGGCAGCGTCATCGGTTCCTGGCTCCTCGACCTCACAGCCGCGGCGCTGAAGAAGAGCCCAGACCTCAGCGGGTTTGCGGGCCGCGTGTCCGACTCGGGCGAGGGGCGCTGGACTCTCAAGGCGGCCATCGACGAGGGCGTGCCCGCGCCTGTCTTGAGCACCGCGCTGACGCAACGCTTCGCCTCGCGCGGCGACGAGGACTTCGCCAACAAATTGCTCTCCGCGTTGCGATATCAGTTCGGCGGACACGAAGAGAAGCACTAATGGCGAAAGCCCCAGCACGCACCGTCGAGGAGATCGTGAAGCCATCGGAGCTAGATCAGTCTTGCGTCAATACGATCCGCTTTCTCTCCGTCGACATGGTCGAGAAGGCGAACTCCGGACATCCCGGGCTGCCAATGGGGGCTGCGCCCATGGCCTACGTGCTGTGGACTCGCTTTCTCCGCCACAATCCGAAGAACCCGCGCTGGTGGGATCGCGACCGCTTCGTCCTTTCCGCGGGGCATGGATCGGCGTTGCTCTACTCCCTGCTCCATTTGACGGGCTACGATCTCACGCTCGATCAGATCAAGCGCTTCCGACAGTGGGGAAGCGAGACGCCGGGGCATCCGGAGAGCCACGTCACCGGCGGCGTCGAAGCGTCAACTGGCCCGCTCGGGCAGGGCGTCGGCAACGCACTCGGCATGGCGATAGGCGAGGCCCACCTCGCGGCGCGCTACAACCGTCCCGGGCACGACCTCTTCCACCATTTCACCTACGTCCTCGCCAGCGACGGCGATATGATGGAGGGCGTGCAGAGCGAGGCGAGCTCGCTCGCCGGTCACCTCGGCCTCGGCCGCCTCATCGTCCTGTACGACAACAACCATGTGACGCTGTCGGCGACGACGCCGATCACCTTCACCGAGGATATCGCGGCGCGCTACCGCGCATACGGGTGGCACGTGCTCGAGCTCGACGATGGCAACGACCTCGACGCGATCGAGCGCGCGATTCACAGCGCCAAAGACGTGCGCGACCGCCCCTCGCTCATCTCGGTGCAGACGGTGCTCGGATATGGCGCACCCGATAAACAGGGCACCTTCCACGCGCACGGTAGTCCGCTCGGCTCCGAAGAGGTGTACAAGACGAAGCAGAACCTCGGCTGGCCGCCGGGGCCTCCGTTCTACATTCCCGATGAGGCAATGTCGCAGTTCCGCGGCGCCATCGATCGGGGTCGCGAGCTCGAAGAAGCATGGAACCAGAAGCTCGAGGCTTATGAGCGCGACTTCCCCCAGCTTGCGCGCGAGATCAAGCGCCGGTTCTCCGGCGAGCTTCCAGACGGATGGGCCGACGAGCTGCCCGCCTTTCCGGCCGACGCCAAGGGCCTCGCGACGCGCAAGGCCTCAGAGACGGTGATGCAAGCCATAGCGCGTACCGTACCCGAAATGATCGGCGGCTCCGGTGATCTCGATCCGTCGACGTACACGTGGCTCAAGGAGGACGGCGACTTCGAATCGCCCCTGCGCTCCCAGCGCTTCGTGCAAGGGCTCGTCGGTGGCGGCTGGAGCTACGGAGGGCGCAACATCCATTTCGGCGTGCGCGAGCACACTATGGCGGCCGCGGTAAACGGGCTCGCCTACCACGGCGGATTCATCCCTTTCGCGGCGACGTTTCTCATCTTCTCGGACTACATGCGCCCCGCGATCCGCCTGGCGGCGCTCGCCGAGCTGCCCGCGCTCTTCGTGTTCACTCACGACAGCATCGGCGTCGGCGAAGATGGGCCGAGCCACCAGCCCATCGAGCAGCTCGCGTCGCTGCGAGCGATTCCGAATCTATTGGTGATCCGCCCGTGCGACGCCAACGAGACGCGCTGGGCGTGGCAAACGGCGCTTGAGCAGCGCGGCCGGCCGACCGCGCTCGTGCTGACGCGCCAGCCCGTGCCGACGCTCGACCGCGCCATCTATGCGCCGGCGGAGCTATTGCGACGTGGTGCCTATGTACTCAACGCATCTGACGAGCGGATGGAGCCCGACATCATCCTGATCGCGAGCGGCTCCGAAGTCGCGCTCATCGTGGCGGCCGAGCCCATCCTGCGAAAGGCGAACGTGGTCGCTCGGCTAGTCTCGATGCCGTCATGGCGTCTCTTCGAGGAGCAGACGGCGGAGTATCGCCAGAGCGTCCTGCCGACGGAGGTGACGGCCCGACTCGCAGTGGAAGCGGCTTCGCCGCTCGGCTGGGAACGGTGGGCGGGCCTTCGGGGCGCGATCATCGGCATCGACCGCTTCGGGGCCTCCGCACCCGGCACGACCGTGTTCAAGGAGTATGGCTTTACCATCGATCACGTCGTCGATCAGGCGCTCGCACTCGTGGGTCAAAGACCAGAAAGAGGGTAACCATGACCGCTGCAGCATCGTGGCCGATCTTCCATTCTAAGAAGCCCGCGTGGACGTGAAGGAGCTTCATCAAGAGTGCGGCCAGTCGGTCTGGCTCGACTACATCTGACCCCGCCTTCTTCAAAGCGGTAAGTTCGCGCGATTGGTGATGTGAATGCTAGGCGCTGCGACGTCGAAGTGCCGCCGATGCCCGCTACGTCTCGCCACCGTCGTCTTTCGCTCCCAGACCGCCCATCTCGTTCCAGAAGTCCGCTTCCGACTGTCGCTCGAGCGCGCGGCCGCCCGGGCGGCGCGGATCGCGGGTTCCCGGTAGATGAGCTTCGCCATGAATGATCGGGCCCCCGAGCGGCTCGCTCGCGGTGCACCGGGTGGCACCGCCCTCGCCAGGATGCGCCATGGCTTCCGCGTAACGCCGTGCTTTCACTCGCAGTTCGTCCAGAAAGCTTTCGAATGCCGCATCGCCAATGTCGTCGATGAGGCCGGGAACCAGGCCCTTGATCAGCACCAGCCGCTCGCCCGCCGACAGGTCGAGCGCACCGCGTACGAGCTCACGAATCAATGCATGATCGAGCCATGCATAGAATGGGCTGTGCCTCGCATCGACACTCATCGTGGTACCCGCCTTCCTCCGGAGTTCGTCGTTCTCGTTACGGGCAATGTACGCGGCCTTTGCAGCATCAGATACCCGCCTCTTGACTGTAATACTGGTGGTCCTCGCGCCACCCGCCCTGGCCCGCGCCGACGTGCCGGTAGTCGTGAACGAACTCGATCCGGCGTATGTACTTCACCATCGAGCTCCTCTCTGAGGTTGCCTGCCGCCACGGGTACGCCCCCAGGTTTCGCCTGCAACCTAGGGCGCCGCGCCTGGCGTGGCCAGCAACCCGCTCGGCCTAGCGGCGCAACTCGCCGTCCTCGGGCTCAGGGCAACGTCACCATCTCATGCCAGTCTGGGCCAGGCGCATCGCCGGTGTTATTGCCGGCAATGACGCCGGAATTGTTCATCCAGTGGTAGTCGGAATAGTTGTCGATCTTGTACTGCTGGCCGCTGACCGGGTCGATGACGTCGACGGTGCCCAGAATGGCGTTTTCGCGTCGGCGGGAGATTTCGTCGTACACCTGGGAGCGCTGCTGGTAACCTTTCACGATCATGTCCGATGTTCGGCGCTCGTCTTCTTGCATCGCTTGTTGGGCTTGCATCTGGAACTGCTGGGAGCGGAGCTTGTCCTGTAGCACAGCGTTGTTGGCGATCTGCTGCTGCTGCGCTTGCCACGCCGCATTGATGTGAAAGGATCGCATTCCCTCTTGCACTGCTTTGTCGGCGTCCTGCTGCCGCGCAGGAGAGGCGAGGTAGCCATAGAGGCGGTAGACGAACCACAGGCTTGAGCGGCCCGGGAAGGGAAGCACGGTTGCAGCAACAACCGACCCTCGGACAGGTGTGTTGTTCAGCGTGCACGTGAACGTCGCCTCGCCGCCAGTCAGCTGAGGATTGGTAAAGCCGTCGTTGCGTGTTGCCGGGAGCAAAGACGAAACGAAATCGGGACGCGGATTGTTGGAGACGATCTGAAGTCCGCTGCACTGACGCTGGACAAACGTCCGTGCGTAAGCCTGCGCGAATTGTTGACCACTCAGGTAGCGGCGGATCTCCAGTCGAGTTCCGTCACCGAGGGTTTGGTATCCGCCCTCGCGCAAGCCTTCAAACGCCAGGACTTGATTGGGCTCGGTGAAGCTACCCAGGTTGGCATCGCCGAGTATGCCGCGGATCTGGTCGTCGGGCGACATCATAGTGACGCCGATGCGAACGTCGGTGGCGCTCAGTCGATAGGCCCCGCCCACAACCTGCCAGCCGCGCGGCACGGAGATCGTGAACGCCTTTTCGCGCGGATCCGTCCAGTCCACAAAACTGAGCGGTCCTGCCGGAGCAGCCACAGCTGCGGCGTTGCCCTTCGCCGCGCGGTCCTGCGGAACGTGGAAACTCTTGAGAATACGCGCGAAGGTGTCCCCGGAGCTGCGAAAGACGCCCGTTGGTGCTTCGACGCAATACAAGACTACGGTCGTGCCATTGGCGGCCGCAGACCAGGTCATCATCGCGATGCCGCTACGCTGCGCTCCACGAGCAAAGGCGCGCACAGCGCCCACGCTGGCATCGCCAGACTGCCACGGCATCTGGTCGTCCACCTTGCGGGCGAGCTGCTGGACGAGGGCAGCAGCGCCACGGGCATCGAGCTGCCGCTGTTCGATGGACATGGGCCAAATGACGGCCTGCTCGCCACCAACCCCTCGCACAGTGATGCGGCCCGATTTGGTGTCGCGAGCGAGGGTCCACCCAGAGGGCAGGTCGATGACGAAACCGCTCGGGTCTGCGTGAGTGGTCCAGACGGCCGCTGTCGTGGAGGGCTTTGCTTGCGCCCACGCGGCGGCTGACACGATGATGGCGAGGGGCAGAAAGAGCATCGGCTCTGGCGACTGCCGCCGCATTTGTTCTCCTTCCCTGGTGAGACCGACCACAAAATTATTGCGCGACGCCGGAGCAATGCTACTGCTACTCAACGAGTCGCTCGAAGCGCGGGTTGCCGCCGGCCGCTGATCCGGCCGTGGGCGCTTCCGAGGCTCGCCCCGCTTCTTCGCTCTGGCTGGAGCTCGGCGGTTGATCCTCCTGTAGGAGCGCGAGGTACGTAACAACGTCCCACGCGTTGTGAATGCCGATCAGGACCAGCAAGACGACGGCGCCCGCGAGCGCGAACAGCGCTCCCGTCGCGGCGGATGGAAGCAGGACCGCGCTTGCGACGATCACGACGTACGAGACGAATGGGAGGATCGTGTACCAGATCCAGTCCTCGAGCTCGGGGCGGTACGCGGTCAGTCGCCTCGTCCGGGACAACACACGCAGCACGTATACGACACCGTAGATACCGGTGAGCCCGAGCATCGCGCCGACTTGAGCGAGTGAGTGCCAGGGCGCGCTGAGCATCGCCGAGACAACTAGCGCGACGCAAAAGTGCACGACGGTGGGCGTGCTGAACGCCCCTATTCCATCGGGCGTCCGTCTCGCGCGTTCTATGCCGGCCACCAGGGTGATCACGACAAACATCAGCCCGGTCAGCGCCGCAGCCGACGAGCCGACGATGACGTAAAAGTTCGACCAGGCGGTTAGGACCGACGACGCCGTTTCAGGCATTCTACGATTCGAACGACTGCAAATTAAGAGGTCTACGCCGCCCGCGGCGGATACGCTCGCGGGACGGACGTTGATGTAGAAGGCAGTTCCCGTTGCGCCCCCCGGTTAGCCGTCCCGTGGCGGCGACCATTCGTCGTCGAGGATCAGCCGCTTGATGTGGTCCGGCGCATCCTCGCCGGGCCATATGAGCCACCGAACCGTCAGCACCGTCGTGACAATGACTACGATTACAGCGAGCACCACCACCACATAGTCGAAGACGCCACCGGCGGGTTCCCCCATGCGACCCATCGGCGCAACTGGAAAACCGCTTCCTGCCGACTGAAGCGCCAACGCGAGGAGATGCGTCACTGCGTGCCCGCCGATCCGTGCTGAGCGCGCACGGCGGCCAATGTCTGCGCGGTCGTGAGCGGGGCGGAGTTGCCCCACGCCGTACGCTCGTAGTTCATGATCGCCGCGATCTCGTCGTCGGACAATTGGCTGCCCCACGGCGGCATCTGCGCGGCGTACCGCACGCCGTTGATCACCTTGCCGGAAAGCCCAAACAACACGATCTGGGCCTGCGGCCGCGGATCGGCGGCTGTCTCGACCGGGTCGCCGGCCAACGGTGGAAACGCGCCGGGTAGTCCCTCGCCGTTCACCTGATGGCAGTTCGCGCAACTGACACGGTACAGCTCCGCGCCGCGGTCCGTTCCCGCCGAGGCAGTCCGCCGAGTTGTGTCACGCGATCCCACCATGGACGCGGCACCCCAGCCGGAGTATGTCGGCGTCGACGCAAACTCGGCCGGCGGCCGCCACTCGCGCGTCAGATAAAACATCCCCCACGCGACCACTACCAAGCACACCACCCATGCCCACGTCGGAATTGGAGCCGGCGTCTCCGCCCGGATGGGCTCCCACGCCTCGACTCGGCCGCCCGCGTACGCGTTGACTATGATGGATCGCTTTCCATGCACGACGTCGCCCGGCTTGAGCCCCGCGACCGCGATGCCGGGGCCATTGCGCACGTAAAAAGGGATTTCCCGCACCGAGCGAAATTGGTGCTCGTCCACCGCCTCGATGCGCAGCTTGTGGGGACCGTCAGCGAGCCGCTCGGTGTCGAGCTCAAACCTCGCTGGCGGATCATATTCGGCGATCGGTGCCGCGCCGTCATCGAGATAGATCCGAACGGCGTGCGTCGGCGGGGCGGCTGTGCTCATGGGCTGGCTGGCTGGCGCCGCGCTGCGGCCACGTCCTCGACAGTCACTGCTTGGCCGTGGTTGCCCCAGCTCGAGCGCTCGTAATTCACGATCGCCGCAATCTCGCCATCCGACAGCAGGGCGCCCCATGGCGGCATCGGGCTAGCGTAGGCGACACCTTTGATCTTCCGTCCGCTGAGCCCATTGAGGACAATGGCCAGCTGCGCGGCCGGTGGTCCATTCTCGACGGAGTCGCCGGCGAGCGGGGGGAACGCGCCCGGTACGCCGGTTCCCGCGGGTTGATGGCAGCTCGCACACCGGGCGGAGTAAGCCTGTGCCCCATTGGCCGCGCCGCCCGATGGAGTGGTCGTCGAGCCCGCGGCGGCCGCGGAGCCACCGATGGGCGGCTGCTTCAGCGACAGAAGATAGGCCACCAGCGCCTTCGCCCTAGGCGTGGCCACAACGGTCATTCCCTCGGGAACGAGCGTGGCCGGCACGGGCACGCGCACGCTCTGGCTGTCGGGCGCGCGCGTCAGGCGGAACAGCCACCGGAACGAAGGCATTATCGACGCGGCCACCAGCGCGCGCGGCTGATAGAGATGGATGTAGTGCCACACGTCGCTCGGCTGGCGGGCCGCGATGTTGCTGAGGTCCGGGCCAGTTCGTTCAGTGCCCAAAACTTCGGGTACCTCTACCAACACCCCGAGTGGAGCCAGCCGAGCGTAGTCGCCGGGTGCCGACGGCCGGCCGTAGTGCGTGTCCTCGGGTAGCGGCCGCACTTGCTGCGTGTGGCAGTATGCGCATCCCTCGCTGATGTAGACTCGGAGCCCGGCCTGTTGCTCGGCAGTCAGTGGCGTTGACCCGGGGACAGGCGCGTTATGCCGCTCAACCCACGTCGCGGGCGCGATCGCAATGACCACACTAAGCACGAGGAACCCACCGCCAAAGAGGCTCGCCAAGAGCGGCAGGTTCGTGTGCGTGTCGAGCTTCACGCGGCACGCTCGGGCGCCGGAGCGGGCCGCATCTGCCACACGTTGTAGGCGAAGATGATGTGCGATAGGAACATGAGACTCCCGCCGACGGCGCGGCCGGTCCAATAGGGAGTCATCAGCATGACCGAGTCTATGAACGGCGCGCCATGGATCCACGAGACGCCGCGCAACGTGCCGCCGATCATCAGCGATACCGCATAAATCGTGAGACCGATCAGCGCGAACCAGAAGTGCACTCCGACCAACACGAGCGGCGGGTGGCGGCCGGTGAGCTGTGGGACGAGCCCGTAAACGCCGCCCCAGATTAGGAAGGTCACGAAGCCATACATCGCCATGTGTGAGTGGGCGACGGTGAAGTCGGTGAAGTGCCAGACCGCGTTGAGGGAGCGAAATGCCTCGAGCGTGCCCTGCATCGAGGCCAGGAAGTACAGGACCACGCCCACGAAAATGAAGGGCAGCGCATAGCTGTCGCGGATGCTGCTCCAGTCGCCGCGGATGGTCAGGAGGAAATTGGCCGTGCCGGCGACCACCGGGACGACCATGCCGACGCTGCACACGATCGCGACCGTCTGAAGCGACCACGGAGTCGGACTGAAGACGAAGTGGTGTGCGCCGATCATGGGGTAGAACAGGAGCTGCGTCCAGAATCCCAGCACCCCAAGTGCGTAGGAGTACACCGGCTTGTTGAGCAACTTCGGCAAAGAGTAGTACGTGACGCCGAGCACCAGCGGGGTGAACCACATGCCGACGCCCGAATGCATGAAGTATCCCTGGATCACTGTCTCGCTGAGCCCGTGCTGGTACCAAGGGATGTACGCGATGGTCACGAGCGTGAAAGTCCAGACGAACGCGGCAAGGATGTACCAGTTCGAGATGTAGATGGCTCTTGTGGCGCGCCGCGCGACGGTCCGGAATAGATCGTACCCGATGACACAGAGCCCCAAGACGAAGAGTCCCATCGCCGGCCACACATACTCGCGGTATTCTTGCGCGCCGTTGTTGAGACCAGCGATGAGACATATCGAGCCGATGAGTACTGCCGCGTTGATCAGGCTCACACCGACCCACGCCAAGCGGGGATTGCTCAACGGCACGCGGGAGGTTCGGGGCACGACGAGTAATGCCAATCCTATCGCGCCCAGCGACGCCCATCCCCAGAGCACGATATTCGTGTGCACTGGTCGCAGCCGGCCGACAGAAAGCCAGGGCGCGATGCCGAGATCCGGCGAGACGAACTTGATGGCCATGTATTCGCCAACGGCCGTCCCGCACACCAGCCACGCCGTCGCGCAAGCGATGCAGCCGTAAACGAGCCTGACGAGCTGCCGCTCGGCCGCGCGCTCGCCGCCCGCGGGTGGTGCCGAGGGTGATTCTCGCGATGCGACCGGCGCCATAGGTGATGCGAACACGGCCGCCCTCTCCCGTCAGGAAACGGTTCGGCTAACTGCGCACCGGTATGGCGCGCAGCGCCCACCGTGAGAGTTGTGGCTTCTTGACGTAAACGGGCCTGCACACGTCATACCGTCGATGAGGCAACGGGCAGACTGTCCGAGGTATATTGCGGATCTGACGTCGCACCGGAGGTCGCGGGTTCGAGCCCCGTTAGTCTCGGGCGCCCGAGTGCATCGCTTGTCTTTAGTGGAGCCCGCCTAGTTGGACGATCTCCAGTCACAGATCGAGTCGCTCCAGTCGCAGATCGCGGAGATCGAGTCGCACATGCGCGCGTTTCTCTTCATCTCGCTTGCGCTCTCGATTGTTTGCGCGGTCGCCTGCTCGCGCATCGCGGCCGCGAAGGGCCACAACCCTATGAGGTGGGCGAGCCTCGGTGCGTTCTTGGGACCGATCGCGCTGGTGATCGTGCTGCTGCTCCCCGCCGACACGGCGACGAAGAAGTGTCCCGAGTGCGCCGAAAGGGTCAAGGCCGAAGCCAGGAAATGCCGCTTCTGCGGCTACCGTTTCGACGAGCTCGAAACGGCCACACCGCGCGACCAATCCGCCGTTTAGCCGTGGGCGAGCTCGCGTAGCGGGAGAGCGGCCTCAATCCCGAGGTTCGTGCGGTCGAAACACGATGTCAAACCACGGCTTCCAAGTAGCTCCGTTGTCGCTCGAGCGTTCCCCCCTCTCGCGCACGGCGGTCGCTTCGCGATACCACACGCCGCGTACCAGGGACGAAGATCCATCCGTCGATTTCTCTGGTCCAGTCAGCACCATGCTGTCGCCACGCATGCCGCCATCAAGCAATAGCAAGTGGCCATGGTTTGTGATCCAGCTCTGGTGCCAGACTCCTCGGCTCGCGTCGTACGCGTTGAAGCTTTCGCCCACGAACCCGTCGGTCTGCTGATACAACTCACGAATTGCGCAGCCGCCAAGCATGTGCGTCACCGTGTTGCGCGCGACGATCTTGTTTGGCGCACCGACGTCGTAGGTATCCCAATCGCCCACGAAAAAATCGAATTGGCGGTACTCCGCGGTCGCGCACGCCTGACCCGCGCCAGTCCTGCTATCGGATGCATCGCGATACGCAGCAGGGGCCGCGACGAGCACCGCTACGAGTGATCCCTTCCTGATAAGTCCTGTACGCATTGTCAAGGCGCCTCGACTCGCTCGGGAATGAAAACCGCAGCGGCCGCCGCGCTGGTCAACGCTAGGCCCGCCGCGACGACCATCACTACTCGAAATGCTCCGACGAACGCATGCTCGGCCGTGTGCGGGGCCATATGCGCTGCAGAGCTGTCGCCAAGTGCTCGTACCCCCAAGCTCACTAGGCGGGCGCGGTCGATTGGCGACACACCTTGTTCGGCGAGTTCGCGATCGAAACGCGCGCGAAAGGCGAGCGAACCGACCAGCCCGAGGGCGGCGACCGCGAGCACACTTGCCGTTCTGGCAACCGCATTATTCACTCCCGACGCAAGTCCCGCCCGCTCTGCGGGCACAGAGCCCATCGCTACAGTGGTGAGCGGCGCCACGGTTACGACTAGCCCAAGTCCGAGTACAACTGTGGCCGGAAAAAACGTAGTCCAATAACTAGCGAACCCCGACGCAACGATGCTCGGCCGCGCGAACAGCGCGTATCCCGCAGCCGCAATCACCGGGCCGGCAATGAGAGGCAGTCGAGCCCCGTAGCGATGTACGAGCCCGCCCGCCCAGCGAGAGAGTGCGAACAACAGAACAGCCAGCGGAACGAGAGCAGAGCCCGCGGCCGTAGCCGAGTAATGCTGTACCTGAAGCAAGTCGTACGGCAAGAAGAACAGCGCGCCGCTAAGCGCGGCGTAAAAGAGCAGAGTTAGCAAATTGGCCCCGGTGAACGCTCTGGACGCGAACAAGTCGAGCGGCATCATTGGCGAGCGACTCCGCCATTCGACGATGACGAACGCAACCAACGCCAGCAAGCCGAGCAGCGCAATCGCGGTGCTCGGGCTGCTTAGCGCGTGCCCGACATGCTCATTCATTGTGCCACCAGCTTCGAGCAGACCGTAGACGACGAGGCCAAGCCCAATGGTTGCGAGCAACGCGCCGCTGATGTCCAGCGGTGGGGCTGCATCATCGCGGCTCTCGGGAACTCGCCAGACTGTGACGGCGACCGTCACGATCGCCAGCGGGATGTTCAGGAAAAACACCCACCGCCATCCGGCGTGGTCGATCAGCCACCCGCCAAGCACTGGGCCAAGAGCGGTCGTGAGCGCGCTGAACCCCGACCACGTGCCAATGGCGCGCCCTCGCTCCGCCGGCGCGAACGTCGACTCGATGATCGCCAGGCTTCCGGGTGTCAGCAGCGCGCCGCCGATCCCCTGAATTCCCCGCGCCACGATGAGGTGCCCGATCGTTGGCGCAAGCCCGCACCAGACGGAAGCGCTCGCGAACACGATGACGCCCAAGACAAATACTCGGCGGCGGCCGAACCGGTCGCCGAGCGCGCCCCCAACAAGGATCAGTGCGGCGAGCACCACAGCGTAGGCTTCTACCACCCATTGCGCACCGGCCAAGCTCGCCCCGAAGTCGCGCTGAAGGATTGGAAGCGCGACGTTGACCACTGTGCCGTCGATGAATACCATCGCCGACCCCAGCACTGTGGCGACCAGCGTCCAACGCTCCCGGCTCCTTGCGAGCGCCGGTACTTCCGCGCGTGCCGTCATGCTCCGCAACTTGGCAGGCGTGTCAAGCGCACCGACATGGCATATTTTCTTTCACGCTCTAAGGCGTACGTGATGTCTCACAGGAAATCGGGCCCCGGGCCCCCGACCACAACGTGGCTTCCACGCATAGCGGTGGTCGTGCTCGCGGCATCCGCGGTCATCGGTGACGGGGCAAGAGGACAGGATTCCTCACCAAGCCTCGCCAAGGCAGCGGCGCTACCCGCGCTGCGGGTCGTGGATCCCAGCTTCATCGACACGACCGCGAACGCCTGCGTCGACTTCTTCCAATTCGCGGTCGGCAATTGGCTGCGCACGGACACGATCCCCGCCGCCTATTCCGGTTCCGGTGTCGGGAAGGACATGACGGACCGCAACGAGCTCGTTGTCCGCTCGGTATTGGCGGATGCGACCGCCCGCCGGGATAGCACGCCAGCACAGAGCACCGAGCACAAGCTGGGCACATTCTACGCGACGTGCATGGATTCCTCGCGTGCTGAGGCCAATGGTCTCACGCCTATCCAGCCGCTGCTGGACTCGATCGCGGCGGTTGCCTCGCGGCGCGCGCTTCTGCGCGAGATCGCCGCGCTTCAGGTAAAAGGGGTCAACGCGCTTTTCAACCTCTATCCGAGCCCGGCGCCGCACGATGCCTCGCACTATTTGGCCTGGCTCGCGCAAGGCGGGCTGGGCATGCCGGACCGCGACTACTACACGAACAAAGGCGCTGCCGCCGACTCGGTTCGCCAGCGTTATGTCGATCACGTAGCGGCAGTTCTCGCGCTGTCTGGTGAGTCACAAGGCGCGGCCGAGCAAGATGCGCGACGCATCATGGGTCTGGAGACAGAGCTCGCACGCGCCTCGCTCACTCGGGTCGCGCTGCGGACCCCGAGCGCCACCGATCATCCGATGTCCGTCGTCCGACTTCGATTGCTGGCTTCAGCCGTCGATTGGCCTAGCTACTTCCGTGATGTGGGAGTCTCAGCCCCGGTCGGTCATGTGAACGTCGCCGAGCCGCAGTTCTATCGACGTGTCAGCGCGCTCCTGCAGGGCACGCCGCTGCCGGCGTGGCGTGCGTATCTTCGCTACCACGTGCTCGCGCGTGCAGCACCCTGGCTCAGCACCCCATTCGTGCGCGAGGACTTTGCTTTTCGCTCACGATTTACTGGTGCGAGGGAGCTTCTCCCGCGGTGGAAGCGATGTCTCCGGGAGACCGATGCCGACCTCGGCGAGGCGCTGGGAGAGGCATATGTAGCGCGAGCATTCTCGCCCGACGGCAAGTCGCGGGCACGCGCGGTGATCGACGACGTGCGCGAAGCGTTTCGCGCTCGACTCGAGCGACTGACGTGGATGTCGGATTCCACCAAGGCGCGTGCAATCGAGAAGTTGGACCGAATGCACGAGAAGGTCGGCTACCCTGATCACTGGCGCGACTACACGCGACTCGAAGTCGCCGACGGACCATTCGTCAGCAACGTGTTTGGCGCAAAGGCCTTTGAGTGGGATAGGACCATTAACCGACCTGGGACGCCGGTCGACACGACAGAATGGGACATGAGCGTGCCCACGGTAAACGCGTACTACAATCCGTCGAAAAACGAGATGGTATTCCCAGCGGGTGCACTGGTGCCGCAGACGTTTGACGCGGGAGCCGACGACGGTGCCAACTACGGCTCGTTGGCAGGTAGTTGGGCCGGCCATGAGCTGACTCACGGATTCGACGACGAAGGCCGCCACTACAATGCGGGGGGGAACCTGCGCGACTGGTGGACGCCGGCCGACGCGCAGCGATTCCAAACTCAGGCCGACCGTGTCGTGACACAGTTTGATGGCTATGTACAGGTAGACAGCATCCACGTGAACGGCCGTCTCACGCTCGGCGAGAATATCGCCGACTATGGCGGACTGCTCACCGGATACGACGCGCTGGAGACAGCCCTGGAGCGACGCGGTCGTCCCCAGCTGATCGATGGCTTCACTCCGGAGCAACGGTATTTCATCTCTTTCGCGCAATCGTTCCGCGGGAACACCAGACCCGAGGCCCTTCGCGCGCGGGCGATGACCGACCCGCACTCCCCAGATCGCTGGCGCGTCAATGGCCCGATATCGAACAGTCCCGCGTTCGCCAAGGCATTCGGCTGCAAGCCCGCTGATCCCATGGTGCGACCGAAGGAGCTCGTGCCCGATATCTGGTGAGGGCGCCATTAATGGCGCCCCTACGGTGCGCTCCGCGTTGCGGCGGCGCGTGCTGCTTGGTACCTATGCTGCGACGCCAACCCGGGGTAACATGGCCACTCGTGCTCGACATATCGATCTCGCGACGCTCGCGGTCATCGCGATCACGCTCGCGCTGTTTGCCCTCGCCGTAGTCGAGAAGGGCCTTACTCGCGACCTGCTGCTCGAAGCGGGGGTGTTTCTCGTTTCGGTCAAGCTCATGCTCATGAGCGCAAAGGCCAGTCTCACCGCTGAAGAGACCCGCGCCCGCCTCGACGTCATTCAATCTGTGTTGGAGCGTCTCGAGAGCAGCTCCGATCGCTGAATGGTCACCGGCGTTTCAGATTCTGCGGGGTCCTCTTACATTTTCTGAGGCCCGTGTTGGTATTGTTGCCCTGGTGGTGAAATTGGTAGACACGCCATCTTGAGGGGGTGGTGCCGAAAGGCGTCGCGGTTCGAGTCCGCGCCAGGGCATAAAGATTCCCCGCCTCTTTGCGGGCCCCGGGGTGCCTGCTAGGGGTGAGTGGCTCAGGCTCTTGAGATCAGTTGTCTGTCGGGAGTGAGAGGGCCTGCCCTCTCAAGAAAGAGATTCCCCCTCCCCTTTAGGGGAGGGGGTTAGGGGGTGGGGATCGGTCGGTCGCCACAGTAGCTCAGTCGGCAGAGCAGCGCATTCGTAATGCGCAGGTCGTCGGTTCGAGTCCGACCTGTGGCTCTTCGCTAAACTTCCAGTCGCGAACTACGGAGCCGTCGGGCCCCGCCGGTTGCTGTTGCGCCTACGGCTCCGCTGCCGGTGTGCTACCGAACGCGAACAATGCGTACCCAAGCAACAGCAGGGCATAGATCACCACGGTAGACCAGCCGAGCGAGTTGATGACGTGGGAGATTTGCCCTAGCACGGCTACGAACAGGCCCGCAAGTGACCCAACGACCCCGCCGAACGCGACGGCCTTCTGGGCCAGACCATCCTTTACATGCCTGATCAAGTACAAGAGCAGGCCTAGATTGAGGAGTGCCGCGGCGAAAAAGCGTGACATCAAAACGGTCGCCGGGCTCGGGTCGACGCCGTACTGTGCGAGCAACGTGACGGGAGCCAACAAAAAGCCCACGCCGAACACGATACCAAGGACAGCAGCAAACGTTAGAAACGCGCTGAATCGCATAGTCACCTCTTGCATTGGTGGCGGAGGGGTCCCGGCGTGCGGCCTACCACCATGGCCATAGCTGGGGCGGGTGTCAAGACCACAGATTTCCCCAGAAGGCCGGCGCGTCGGGAGTCAACGCGCCGAGAGCCAATCTCCAACATTGGTGGTCGCATGCCGTTTCGCTTGCTCACTGCACCCGTGGTCGCGGTATGTCTCGTCGTGTTGGCTGCCTGCGGACCGCGGGCCGACAATCACGCTGCTGTTAGCACCGACTCCTCGGCCAAGGCGCCGGCGAGCAGCTCCTCTGCTGCGGCAGCCAATGTCGTCACCATAACGGCAAAGGATTTCAGCTTCGACGCCCCAGCGCGACTGCCTGCAGGCATCACGGTCGTGCGAATCGTCAATCAGGGCCGAGAAATGCATCAAGTTGCATTCGTCCGCTTGACGGGCGGAAAGACCGCCGCCGATCTCGCGGCAAGCATGAAGCAGCCGGGCCCCCCACCAGCTTGGGCGATATCCGCGGGTGGTCCAAACGCCGCTGTGCCTGGGGCATCCGCCGAGGCTACTGTGACCCTCGAGCCGGGTAATTACGTGCTACTCTGCGAAATTCCCAGCTCGGATCAGGTACCACACATGATGAAAGGGATGGTAAGCCCGCTCTTGGTCACAGCCGAGAGCAACGGCGTTAGTAGCGAGCCACAGTCGGACATCACCCTTTCATTGAGCGACTACACCTTCTCGCTGTCGAGCCCAATTGCTTCGGGTGCTCACACTATACGTGTCGAGAATCATGGCTTGCAGGACCATGAGACCGTGCTGATACGACTCGCCCCTGGTAAGACCGCCAAAGACATGTTGGCGTGGGTGGACAAGCAAGTTGGACCGCCTCCGGGAGTTCCACTGGGGGGCAACACCGGGATAGCAACGGGTGCGCACACCTTTTTCACTAGCGACTTCACACCTGGCCGCTATGCTCTAATGTGCTTCCTGCCCGACATGCGCGACGGCAAGCCGCACGTCGTTCACGGGATGGTCAAGGAGTTTACGGTCAGCTGACGGCCGCGACGGCGGCGATCGCCACGCGAGTCACAGCGCTGCAGCGTGTGAGCCGTCTTGTGCGACTGAGTTCTCACGCTCGGGCGCGAGGTCGGATGCAGAGATAGTTTGCCGTAGCTTGACTCTATAGCCGGGTATAGGGTGTACAATTTACGCTCAGACACCCGTGGCTCAGGAGTGACGACGATGCGGATCGGGGAAGCTGCGCGCGGCGCGGGGGTGAATGTGCAGACGCTGCGCTATTATGAGCGCCGAGGGCTGCTACCTGCGCCCGAACGCAAGCCGTCTGGTTTTCGTGCGTACGACGCGGGTACGGTCGGCCGCGTCCGCTTCATCAAGCATGCGCAGGCGCTTGGATTCACCCTCGAGGAGATCGGCGATCTACTCGCCCTGCGCGTGAATGCCCGCGCGGCATGCGGTTCGGTGGAGGCGCGCGCCAAGGCGACTGCGGCCCGCATAGGCCAGAGGATCGCAGAACTCGATCGCATGCGAACCGTTCTCCTGCGGCTTGTCCGTGCCTGCAGGCGGCGGACGCCCACGGGCGATTGTCCGATTCTCGAGGCGCTCAGCGAGTCGGAGGCGGCGTGAGAGCCACCATTGAGCTCGTGTTTGACCGCACTTGCCCAAACGCCGACGGCGCGCGCGCCCAGTTGCGTGTCGCGCTCGCGCGGATCGGAATTGCCGAAGAATGGACAGGAATGGGACCGGGATGCGACCGACAGCCCGTCGTACGTGCGTCGCTATGCCTCGCCCACGATCCTGGTGAACGGACGCGACGTAGCTGAAACCCACATCGGCCACGCCGTCCTTGACGGCGGGGCGGGATGCCGTGTGTACGTCGACCATTCGGGCGCCGTATCGGGTGTCCCACCGATCGATGCATTGGTTGCGGCTCTTGGCGCCGACGGGGAGGGAGCGAAGCCGTGAGTCCATTCAAGGCCGCCCGACCAATTGCCCGAACCAATGGCCCACTCTTTGTGCGCGGCACGGCTACCGCGGGTGCGGCGACGGCGATTGTGGCCGCGATCGCTGGCCTCTGCTGTGCTGGTCCTCTCACGGTGGCGCTCCTCGGTGCGGGAGGCGCCGTTGCGGCGGCGGGGATCAAGCCGTTCCGCGTGCCTTTGCTTGCGGCGTCCCTGGCGCTTCTCATCGCCGCTTTTTGGCGGGCGTACGCGATGCAATCCAAGCCGGCCGGCGGGGCGTGCTCCATCGCAATAGGTCGCACGACACGTATCGCGCTCTGGGCAGCCGCGGTTATCTGGTCGGGCGCCCTACTACTGTACGTGGTCTCTTAAGCGGATGAATGCCCGCCGCCCGGCACGCTGGATGACCCGTTTGCGTAGGCTCAGCTTCGCCGCGGCATGTGTGACTGCCGCTGGGTGCGAACCCCACGGACCTACGGCGCACCACACAGTGTTTGGTCCAGATGCGGCCGCGCTCCGCACGGCGTTCAACGCCGACAGCGGACGAGTCCGCGTCGTCATGCTCGTCTCCCCGACGTGAGGCGTTTGCCTCCGCGGGGCCGGGAGCCTCGAGCAAGAGCTCTTCGATAAGAATCCCGATCCCCGCCTTCGCGCCTACGTAGTGTGGGTGCCAAAGCTCGCGGGGCGCGAAGACGACGTGCCAGTGGCCACACGCTTCGTGTCAGACACCAGGGCCACACACTATTGGGACTCGGCCGGCGTACTCGTCACGGCGTATCGCGAGGTCCTCCGGCTCAACGAGGATGCCTGGGACGTGTACATGCTTTACGGTCCCGAGGCGCGCTGGGACGGCGTACTTCCCCCCTCGCCCGATTTCTGGATGCACCAACTCGGCTCACCTTCGCGCTCGCGCGTCAATGGGCCATACCTCGACCCTGCGGCATTCGCTGCGCGCGCCGACACACTCCTGCGATCGACTCCGCACGGTCGGTAAGCCACCCCTGTCCCGTCAAGCAGAAGGACGCACGGCACGTGCTGTCATCAGTCCCCACAGCCAATTGATCTTGTAACTCTCGACGACGGGCGCCTCGTACCCGGCCTTGTCGAGAAGGTGCGCACACGCGCGGGTTCCGTAGGACCGTCGGTGCGCGTGGTCGATGACACGCAGCACGAGGTCGCACACCTTGCAAGCGACGTAGTCGTCGCACCAATCCGTGATGACGATCCGACCGCACGCACGGAGGACACGAGCGAGCTCCGCCAGCCCGGCGGCGACATCTGGCCAGTAGTGCAACGAGCTGCTGGAGACAACCACGTCGAAACTGGCTGCACGGAAAGGAAGTCTTGTAGCATCGGCACAAACCAGCGGAACGTGGTCTCCGACCTTTTTCCGCGCTGCGCTCAGCATTTGCGGGGCGATGTCCGCGCCAAAGACCTCTGCGCGTGGCACTCTCTCTTGCACCACGTGCAGCAGCTCCCCTGTTCCGCACCCCACATCCAGAATCCGCTCGCCGGGGTGAAGCGTGAGTCGACGGAGTGTCTCTCGCACACTGGCAGTCGTATAACCTCGCCACCGGCGGTCGTAGTCGGCGGCCAGGCGAGAATACTCCTCCCGAACTACATTGGTGCCGTCACGCGCCCCGGTGCCCTCGCTCGACAATGCACCCCCAATATGGCCAAGGTCCCTCGACCGCTAACCAGGCTACACAGGCCCTTCTACACCTAGCGGCGCGATTGGCTTCCGCCCATCCGTCCGCCCCATAAGCCGATCGTAGCTCCATGCCGCTGCTATCATCGCGGTCATTGGTGCCAGCCAATAAACCCAATGGGCTTGCCAGAGGCCACCGACTACGGCCGGCCCAAAGGACCGCGCCGGGTTCATCGATGCGCCGGTGAGGGGCCCGGCCATGAGGGCGCAGCAGCCAACCGTTAGGCCGATGGCCACGGGCGCGACTGCGGCGGGCGTACGGGGATCGGTAGCCACCGCCATGATCACGGTCATGAGCATGAACGAGAGCATCCACTCGACGGCGAAGGCGCCTGCCACTGAGATCGCGGGCAGTGTCGCGCCGAGCTGGCCCGCCGGACCGACGACGGCCCGCAGCAGCGCTGAGGCTGCGCTGGCTCCGAGGCACTGTGCAAAGACGTAGGGTACGACGGAGCGCGCCGGAAAGCGCCGGGCCGACCAAAATGCCACGGTCACCGCTGGATTGATGTGCGCCCCGGAGATGTGCCCGAAAGCCACGACCATTACCGTGACGACGAACGCGAAGGCCAGAGCGATTCCGGTAACGCCAAGCGCGCCCCCGGTCACGGCGTTCACCATCGCCGCACCAGGACCGATCAATACCAGGAAAAAGGTGCCGACCGCCTCGGCAGCCACTTTCCGAAGCTCCACCGCGCCGGCGGACCGCGATGTCACGCGGGCAGCGCGACGTCTGCCCTGCGATCGGCGGGTCGCCCGCCAGTGCGCAGGAAAGCAGCGAAGTCGTCAGGCAGGTCGCTCTCGAGAATGGCCCGCGCGGCGCGGTCGACGTCGTATGGGACGCGCACGAACTCGATAGCTGGCCCACCCGAGCCCACGTCCAGCACCACGTAGCCGGCTCGCGGATCGCCGTCCTTCGGCCGCCCAACACTGCCCGTGTTCACGAAGTGGATGCCTTCGATCTCGCGATGCCAAGGCAGGTGCGTGTGCCCAAACGCCAGCACATCGCCTCTCCGCGCGCCCACCAGCTCCGCCATCTTGAGACAGAAGCCGTCGGGCCTGTCCTCGGTCCAGTAGACGGTGTTCAGCGTCGGCGTACCGTGCACGAGCGTTACGGTCGGCCCAGTGAGGTGGCCGCCCAACGGCCGCAAGTCGAGGCGGAACGGCAAGCCCGCGAGGTACTGCTTCGTCGCGTCGGACGTGTGCGCCTTGGTCCACTCGAAGCTCTCGTGCGAGAGCGCTTCCTGGCGTGGGTCCTCGTAGCGACACCCGCAGTGCTTGTAGTCGAGGCCCACCGTAGAGTCGTAGTTGCCAGCGACGCCAGCGATGCCAGCCGCGCGAATCGCCGCGACAACCTCGTCCGGCCACGGTGCGTATCCCACGAGATCGCCCAAGTGGTACGTCGCTCCTACGTCGCCTCGACGCCCGATGTCATCCAGCACCGCGGTCAGCGCGGGCAAATTCGCGTGAATGTCGGAGATCAGCGCGTACCGCATTGCGGTGCCTTTACGAGTTTATGAGCGGGCGCCGGTAGCCAGCTTTCGCGACATGACTGTCGCAGATTCCGGGCAGGCGCTTTGGAATTCAGCGGTCGCGCGGATCGCCGCCGGCACCGCGTCACGCGTGACTTGCACGAAGCCGTACTGTGGGAAATAGCGCTCCGCGGTGGTGGTGAGCAGATAGAGTGCCCCAAGGCCGCGCGCCTCCGCGTCGGCGATCATGCGCGTGATCAGCGCGCGCCCGATCCCACGGCCACGCCCGTCTGGCCTGACTGCGACCGATCGCAAAAGTGCATTGTCACCACAGACCTCGAGGCCTGCGACGCCGACCAAATCAGTCCCACGCTCGGCAACGACGAATGTCGCCAGTGAGTCGGAAACGCCGGCTAAAGGCAGGCCGGATTCCGAGAGAAGGCGCTCTACGGCCGGCAAGTCGTGAGCTACTGCCGCGCGAAGCGTTGTGCTCGCGTCGTTGACGCGCATCGAGGCGGGCATCACGCCGCCACCAGCTGCTGTGGCGCGGACGTCGGCCCAGGTTTCCTCGCCCGCACGAACGCGCTCACGATACGACCCGACACCTCACCGGCCACGCGGTTCGCGTCGAGCCCAGAGCCTGACAGAAAGGCCCGCGCGTCCTCGAACTCATATACGCGGGTCGGCTCGATCGACGCGCTCTCGAAACCCACCTTCGTCAGCATTTCGAGAAACTCGGTCTCGCTCAGCGCGCCGGCAATGCAGCTAACCCAGAGCTCCATGCTCTCGCGAACTTCGCGTGGTACCTCCCCGCGCACGACTACATCAGAGACGGCGAACCGGCCGCCGGGCTTGAGCACACGAAACGATTCTGCGAGCACCCGCTGCTTGTTGGCGGAGAGGTTGATCACGCAATTCGATATGACTACGTCGACCGATGAATCAGGCAGAGGGATGCGCTCAATCTCGCCTTTCAAGAACTCGACGTTGCTGGCACCGGCCGCCCGGGCATTCTCGCGCGCAAGGGCGAGCATGTCCTCGGTCATGTCCAGTCCGTATGCCTTGCCGGTTGGTCCGACCCTGCGAGCGGAGAGCAGCACGTCGATCCCGCCGCCCGATCCCAGATCCAGTACGGTCTCGCCCGCGTGCAGCTCGGCGAGAGCGGTGGGATTGCCGCACCCCAACGACGCACGCATAGCGGCCTCCGGGATAGGGGCCACGTCATTGGCGTCGTACAGGTTCGAGGTGATCGGATCCGTCGTGCACCCGCATTCGCAAGAAGCCGTCTGGCCGCAGCAGCCGGTAGGCTCGCCCGCGGCGATGCGCCGAGCGACCTCGCCATACTTGTCCCGTACCGTTTCAGTGATCGTCGAGCTGGCTGGCGCAGCGCTCATGATACCCTCGGAGGTAATATCAACATTTGTTGATATGTTGGCGAAATAAAAAGACCGTTGGCATTAGCAGCAAACAGGCGTCCGCCGCTTGGCGGATGCCGCAGCATCGAGAACCGTCAGGAACCGCCGTAGGGAGGCCGTTCCGCCAGCCGTGAGCGCGTAGTATGCCCAGCGTCCTTCACGCCGGTCACTCACCAGCCCCGCCTCCTTGAGCACGCGCAGATGAAAAGACAGCAGTGGCTGCGGGGTGTCGAGGGCGTCAGTCAGCTCGCACACGCAGCGCTCGCCGTCGCGAAGAGCGTCGAGAATGGCCAGTCGATTGTCATCTGACAGCGCGCGGCACAATTCCGCCACATCAGCTTGTGGCGCGCCACGCCTGACTGATCCCGGGACGGCGGCAGGGCGGGGACGGACGACGGTGCTCACGAGTCAAATAATAAATCAACTGCCATTGATATGTCAACTTCGGGCGTTGCCGGCGTGGGCAAGGCGTCAATTACACGCCACGCGCGGGAAATGGGCGCCCGTTGTCTCCAGTGGGACCGCTCGGGGCTCCCGAGCCATCGCCGGACGCCGCCGCCCCATTGGCTCCGCGATCGATGCCGTCGGACCACGGTGCTGCACGTACTGCCAGCCGAAGCGGCCCTTGATGCAGAGGTTGCCGCGGGTGATCGACACGTCGAATGGCGACGTCACCTTCACGATCTCGTTGTCCTGCACGTGCAGGGTCAGCGTGCATCCGACGCCGCAGTACGGACAGATCGTGTCCACCGCGGTTTGGCGAGACTCGTCCCACGTGCCGGCGGCGCGCGCTGTCGTGCTCAGTCGAGAACATGAGCGCACCCGTCGGGACAGACGGCGATACAGTTGCCGCAGTACACGCACGCCGACCCGGGCAGCGGGACGGCGAACTCGGTCGAGATGCGCGCATCGAACCCACGGCCGGCGACGGCGATCGCGAACGTGTTCTGGTAGTCGGTACCGCAGGCCTCGACGCACTTGTAGCACAGAATGCACTTGCCGTAGTCGCGGACGTACAGCTCGTTGTCGACCTTGACGGGCTGGCGACGGTCGCCGCATGGTCCGGATCCGGGCGGATCGTGATGCCCCGCCTGCGCCGAGTCGCGCGCACCGGCGGCGCTGGCGGCGCGGGCGGACCGTACCGCTCCGGGCGGCCACCGTACTCCTCGAGCCACTCCGCGACGTGCGGCGTCGTCGACAGGTCCACCGAGGAGGCCAGAAACTCGAGCACCATCTTGCGGCTGTGGCGCACGCGATCGGTGTCGGTGCGCACGACCATCCCGGGCTCCACTTTGCGCGAGCACGACGGCACGAGCACGCGCGAGCCCTCCACCTCGACGACGCACACGCGACAGGCGTTGACGGGGTGCAGCGTCTCGAGATAGCACAGCGTGGGAAGTGTCTGGCCTGCGCTGCTGGCACGCGTCGAGGATGGTGGTGCCCTCCGGCACGGATGACCGTGTCGCCGTCGATCTGTGAGCTCGACGGTGCGCCGAGGCGGCCGCGTCGGAGCTGTACCAGCGGTGCACTCATGCCGCGGTCTCCGGGGTCGCGGCCGCTTCGGCGCGAACATGCGCAGCCGCTTGATCGCCGACTCGATGGCGCTGTAGGCGGTCTGGCCCGAGGCCGCAGATCGACGCGTCCTTCATCCCTAGCCCGATCTCGTCCAGGAGCGCCAGCTCGGTGGCGACGGCGCCGCGCGGCCGGCGCACGCGAGTCGGTGCAGCGCCTCCTCCTGGCGCACGGTGCCCACGCGACACGGCACGCACTGGCCGCAGGACTCGTCGCGGAAGAACGCCGCGATGCGGAGCAGAATCGCGCCCATGTCGATCGTGTCGTCGAACGCCATGATCACCCCCGATCCGAGCGTCGCCTGCGCCGCGCGTGGTCCCTTCGAACGTGAGCGGCATGTCCAGCTCGTCGGGCCGGACGAACACGCCCGCCGCGCCGCCCAACAGCATGGCCTGCAGCGGACGGCCCCCGCGCACGCCGCCCGCGAGCGCCATCAGGTCGCGCAGCGTCGCGCCGAATGGCACTTCGTAGACGCCGGGACGCTCGACGCAGCCCGCAGAGGCAGAAGAGCTTCGTGCCCGTGGATTGCCCGGTTCCGATCGCCGCGAACGCCGCTCCGCCCTCGAGGAGGATCCAGCGGGACGTTGACGAGCGTCTCGACGTTGTTGACGACGGTCGGCTTGCCGAACAGCCCCGCCTGCGACCGGGAACGGCGGCTTGTTGCGCGGCTCGCCGCGGAATCCTTCGATCGAGTTGAAGATCGCGGTCTCTTCGCCGCAGATGTACGCGCCCGCGCCCTGCGCCGCACTTCGATGTCGAACGCGAATGCCGTCGCCCCATCACATCGTCGCCCGAGCAGGCCGCGCGCCCGCGCCTGATCGATCGCGTGCTGCCAGCCGCTCGGTCGCCAGCGGGTACTCGCCGCGGATGTAGATGTAGCCCTGCCGCGCAGCCGGTCGCGTAGGCGGCGATCGTCATCGCCTCGATCAGCGCGAACGGGTCGCCCTCCATGAGCGCGCGGTCCTTGAACGTGCCGGGCTCCGACTCGTCGGCGTTGCAGATCAGATAGTGCGGCCGTACCGGCTGGCTTGCGCCACGGCTTCCCATTTCCTGCCCGTCGGAAACGCGGCGCCGCCGCGTCCCAGCAGCTTGGCGTCGAGCACTTCGCGGATGACGCGCGTCCGGTCCCATGTCGATGGCACGTCGCAGCGCCTCGTACCCGCCCGTCGCCTCGATAGGCGTCGAGGCTCGTCGGATCGACGACACCCACGCGGGCGAGCAGGCGCAGCGACGGATCGCCCGCTTGCGGGACATGCGGGTGCGGCGCCGCGTCGTGACGCGATCGTCGCCCGCCAGGACGCGCCGCGCAGCTCTGTTCACGGTCACGGACCCGAAGAGCCGTTCGACGGCTCTGGTCGCCGGCCACCTGCAGCAGCGCCGCCGGTGCCTGGTCGCAGAGGCCGAGGCACGGGCTCCGGAGCCAGATCGGGCTCGTCCGGGTCGAGCGAGGGTACGTGATCGCCCTGCGGGGCGTGCTCAGCGGACGGCCCAACCGTGCGCTCCAGCTCGGCGACCATCTCCGTCGCGCCGCGGCACTGGCAGGCAATGTCGTCGCACACGTGCAGACACGCGTCGTGGCCGAGGCGTCGTGGAGAGCAGCGCGTAGAAGGTCGCCACACCGTACGCCTCGGCCGGCGGCACGCCGAGCCGCTCGCAGACGTAGGTGAGCGCGCCTTCGCTGATCCACCCGACGCGCGCTGCACCGCCTGAAGCGCGGGCAGCAGCAGGTGCCGCTGCGCGCGCTGTGCGTGCCCGGTCGCTGGCGAAGCGGCCATCACGGCCGACGTCGCGGTCGCCGCCATCCCAGCGCGACGTGGGCGGCACCGAGGCACGCGTCCACCGCCTCGCGCTCCTCCTGAGTCGCCTCGACGGGTGCTAGGTGTAGATCCACTCAGTCGCCTCGGTCGGTGCGGCTCGTCAGTCGCAATCGCGCGGTCATTGCCGGCCACTAGCGCGGCCTCGGCTCTTCGAGGGCCGGTGCGCCACGCGCACGGGCTCCAGTCGCACGGCGCACGCCTTGAACTCGGCCGTCCCGGACTTGGGATCGGTCACGTCGATCGTCAGCAGATTCACCGCGCACCTGATCCTGGAAATGCAGTGTCATGAACACCAGCCCGGCGCGCAGCCGCGGTCGATCGCGGCCGGGCGCGACCACACTGCCCCGCCGCGACGTGATCCGCACGGCATCGCCGTCCTCGACGCCTAGCTGCGCCGCATCCTCGGGCGAGATGTCGAGGGTCTCCGGCCGCCGCAGCGGCGACGTGTACCCGCCGGTCTGGACGCCGGTGTTGTACGACTCGAGCCGACGCCCCGTGGTCAGCATGGAACGGATACTCGGCGTCCGGCATCTCCACCGGCGGATCGTGCTCGACGACGCGATGAACGGCGCGCGGCGGCCCGACGCAGCGGCTCCTCCCACAGACGGCCGTGCAGGAACTGCGAGCCCGGATGCGATTCGTCGGGACACGGCCACTGCAGCCCGTGGTCGCTCCTCGAGCCGCGCGTAGCTCATGCCGCCGAACATTGTCGGCGCCAGCGTCCGGATTTCGTTCCAGACGTCTTCGGCGTTCGGAGTGCCCCAGTCGTGGCCGAGGCGCTTGGCGATCTCGGAGATGATCCACATGTCGTCGCGGGCCTCGCCCGGCGGCTCGAGCGCCTTGCGCACGCGCTGCACGCGGCGCTCGCTGTTCGTGACCGTGCCTTCGGCCTCGCACCAGCTCGACGACGCGGGGAGCACGACGTCGGCCAATTGCGCGGTCCGCGTGAGGAAGACGTCCTGCACCACGAGAGTGGTCGAGGCCTTCGAGCACGGCCTCGGCGTGGTGCTGGTCGGCCTCGGACTGCGCCGGGTTCTCGCCGATGACGTACAGGCCCTTCATGTGGCCCTGCGTCCATGGCCTCGAACATCTCGGTCATCGTGTAGCCGTACTCGGGCTTGAGCGTGACGCCCCATGCCTTGCTCGAACCGCGCGCGCACGTCGGGGTCGAGGATGTCCTGGAATCCGACGAGGCGATTGGGAATCGCGCCCATGTCGCCGCCGCCCTGCACGTTGTTCTGACCGCGCAGCGGATTGAGTCCGGAGCCGTACCGCCCGACGTGGCCGGTCAGCAGGGCGAGGTTGATCAGCGCCAGCACGTTGTCGACGGCGTTGTGGTGCTCGGTGATGCCCAGCGTCCAGCAGATCATGGCGCGATCGGCACGCGCGTAAGCCAGCGCCGCCTCGCGAATCACGTGACGCCGGCACGCCGGTGACTGCTCCGGCGTAGTCGAGCGTGTAGGGCTCGACGGCGTCGCGATACGCCTCGAAGCCGCTCGGTCGCGTGCTCGATGAACGTCGTGTTGGCCAGACCGGCGTGGATGATCTCGCGGGCCATGGCGTTGGCCAGCGCGATGTCGGTGCCGACGTTGAGGCCCAGCCAGAGATCTGCCCACTGGGCGGTCGTCGTGCGGCGCGGGATCGACCACAAAGAGGCGCGCGCCGTTGTGCACGCCCTTCAGGACGTGGTGGAAGAAGATCGGATGGTTCTCGCGCGCGTTCGCCCCCCAGAGGAAGATGACATCCGTCTCCTCCGCCTCGCGGTACGAGCTCGTGCCCACCGCCCGCTCCAAAGACCGTCGCCAGACCGGCGACGCTAGGAGCGTGTCACGTTCGGTTACAGCTATCGACGTTGTGGGTGCCGAACGCGACGCGCGCGAGCTTCTGCGCCAGGAAGTTCATCTCGTTGCTCGCCTTGGAGCACGAGAAGATTCCCAGCGCGTCGCCACCGTGGCGGTCGATGATCCGGCGGAATCCGGACGCGGCGCGGTCGAGTGCCTCGTCCCACGTCGCCGGGCGCAGAGACGCCGTTGTCGCGGACGAGGGGCTCGGTCAGACGCACATATCCGTTTTTCATCAGGAGCAGCCTCCGGCCCTGGGAGCTGTGGCAGGCACGCCAGCGGTCACTGCGCGGCGTACGAGACGAAAAGGCTCAAGGCAATACGTATACACCACTTATGATGCACAAAGATAACCACTGAGCGCACGCGACATTCACCACTTTAGCGAACGACACTCGATCGACATAGATCGATGCCGCGGTCGTGGTGAACTGGCAAATTGACGGCTTCAATGAGTCGATCGGCCGCGCCTATCACGGCCTACGGTGTTGCGCCGGCCGCCACCACGGCATTGGCGTCGATCGCCTGGGCGATGCGAAGCACCGCCGCGGCTATGGGCATGAGCGGATCGCGTTCGGGAACGATCAGCCCTACGCTATGCGACGCTTCCGGCTCGACGAGCGGTATGGCCCGCACGCCAGGCAGCGGGCCCAGCGTGGCGACCAGCGCCTCGGGCAGCACGCTGGACAGGGTACCCAGCCTTGGGTGGGCGCACAGCGCGACGAGCGAGTTGCTCTCGACGCGCGGACGAGGGATCGCGCCTGCTTCCCTGAAATGGCGATCTACGATGCGTCGACCCTGGTTCTCGGGAGAGAGGAGGCAGAGTGGCAGGTTGGCGGCTTCTCGCCAGGTCACCGGCGTCTCGACCTTTCATCGGTCCGTCGGCTGGCGTGACGAGCATATATCGCTCGTGATACAGCGGCACCGAACGGACGTGCACCAGCGGCTCGTTGTCGAGATACGTGAGGCCCGACGTCGAGCGAGAAGTCATCGAGGCCGCGCTGGATATCGACCGACGTGGCCGAGCTCACTGTGACGGTCGTACGCGGGTATGCATCCACGAATCGTGTTGTGAGCAGGGTGACCATAGGCAGGGCCGCGGGCACCACGCCCATGCGCAGCCGTCCCACCAGCGATCCACGCGTCTCGCTCATGTCCTGCGCCAGGGCTTCGACATTTGCCAGGATGCGTCGCGCCCACGCGAGCACGTGCTCTCCTTCCGGCGTGAGTGCTTGGAACCGCTGGCCGCGCTCGACGATCAGAACGCCGAGGTATCTTCGAGCTGCTTGATGCCGGCCGAGAGCGTTGGCTGGGTGACGCCGCAACTCTCCGCCGCTCGCCCGAAGTGCTTTTCACGCGCGAGTGCCGTCAGGTACTCGAGCTGTTTGATCAGCACGCGTCGGGATGATCCAACTGCGAGCGTGGCATGCCCGCCCGCAAGCTGCCCGCGTCGGCGCGCGGCGGCAACTTGCCGCTACGACGAAGTCGCGATCATCGCGCGCCTGGCAATTGCCGGCGCACGGGACTGCTCACCCCTCGTGTTGCGCCAAAGGATCGGGCTAACGTTGGGCAGCGAGATTGTTGACTCCGCTGGCCGGAGTGTATGTGATGACCGGAGTCGGACTTCCCGTCGTGGTCAATTGGGCGGGCGAGTAGACATATATGCTGAAGGACGTGCCGACGAACATGGCGCCTGTGGAGTCGAATGAGACATCACTGACGCCCTTGAAGTTGCTGTTGGTGATAGTGATAGCAGGTGCGGGATTGGCTCCGGGCGTCAGGGTGCCGGCGGCGAACTCAGTCACGCCAGGCGTTCCGCCGGCGTCAGTGTTTGCGGTCCAGAGATTGCCAGCCGCGTCAAACGCCAAGCCTGGGCCGTAGCCACCCGACGTATGAGGGTTGAGCACAATCGCGGGCGCGGGCGTGCCGCTCGAGGTCACCGTGCTCGCCGCATACTCGGCTATCTCCAGAGCCGGCACGCTGTCCTGCCCGACGCCGGGCGGGCGATTCACGGCGAGGGCGGAGATCCAGATATTTCCTTGCGGGTCGATGGCGACTCCGAGCGGCGAGTAGTCGCCCGCCGTAAGCCCAGCGATCGAAATCGTGATCGCGGGCGTGGGCGAGCCGCTCGCGGCGAGCTGGGCGGCCGTGTACTGGATGACGGTTCCAGTCTCATTATCGGCGACCCAGAGGTTACCGGCCGCGTCGAAGGCGAGGCCCTCCGGGGCTTGCAAGGTGCCGCTGACCGCGACCGCTGGCGCGATCGCGCCTCCTGTCTGTTGCTGAGCGACAGTGTACTCGATGACGGACCCCTGAAGTTGCGGGTTGCTCGCGGATATCCAGAGATTGCCCGCCGCGTCAAAGGTCTCATATATGAGGTACTGGAAATTCGTGCCGCTTGGCGGACCCGAGATTGTGGCCGTGATCTCGATTGTGTCGTTCGCAGCACGCGCCGCGGCGCCACGCGTGCGGGAGACACGCCCCATGGTGTGTGGCCCCATGATGTGATCCGGGGCGACACCACTGACGACGTCAAGCGTGCCGAGGCCGTTGGCGAAGAACATCAGGATGTTCCATTCCGAACTGGTCACCCACACGTACGTGTCTAGCTTGCCCGTGCCCGAGTGAGAGATCGGTATGGCCACTCCCTTCGGCTCGTCGTCGGACCCGCAGCCCACGAGTGCGGTTAATGCCAAGACAGCCGCGCCACGCGCCGCGCCGTCCGCCCAACGCCACTTGCCGCTCATCTTCTGCCCCCCGAGAAGCGACGCTCTACCGAGCGTCCACGCGACCACGGCGAATTTCCACGGTAGCCCGAGAAACTACGCGAAGCCGGCAGGCATTGTCTAGCCCGGTGCGGCGAGTCGGCGCCTGACCGACGGCACCGAGTGTCCAACCGTTCCGCCAGCCCCGAGGAACGCGTCAGATAGTACGAGCATTCTTCTGTTCTAGTGGACCCGCAGTAGAGTTCCCTCAGGGAGGAACGCGTATGGATGACAAGAAGTTGCTGGCGCTCGCGAAGAAGAACGCCGCGAAGGCACTCAAGCCGCTGCCGCCGGCGCGCAAGTACGACCCGACGCTGCCGCCCGAGACGACGGCCGAGACCGAAGAAGCGCAGAGGCTGTTCAAGGAAATGAAGCGCCGAGAGTTCTAAGTCTGGGTCCAGGTTGAGCTCTGGGCCTAGTCTCTCACCCCGCGACTAAGCGCCGGCTTTGATGAGGTGCCGGCGAGCTATAGATTCGAGCTAGTCCGCGGGCGTAATTCAGTTGGTAGAATGCCAGCTTCCCAAGCTGGACGTCGCCGGTTCGAGTCCGGTCGCCCGCTCTTTCTGTAATGGACATCAAGCGAGCTGGCTCGCAGCCGTCCGGAAAGGGACCGGCGGAATACTTCACAGGCGCCGTGCGCGTCGATCCCCTCTTTCAGGCGAATGATCCGGCGCGTGCGGTCGGCGCGAGCGTCACCTTCGAGCCTGGCGCCCGCACCGCGTGGCACACGCACCCGCTGGGGCAACATCTCATCGTGACCGCCGGCTGCGGCGTCGCGCAGCGGGAGGGCGGTCCGATCGAGAAGATCCGACCGGGTGACGTGGTCTGGTTCCCGCCGGGCGAGAAGCACTGGCACGGCGCGACGCCGACCACCGGCATGACGCACATCGCGATTCAGGAGACACTCAACGGCAAAACCGTCGATTGGATGGAGAAGGTCAGCGACGAGCAGTACGAGCCCAAGCCGAGTGTCCGATAATGTTGACCAAGCGCAAACTCGGCACGCAGGGCCTCACGGTTTCGACGCTCGGACTCGGCCTGATGGGGATGAGCCAGTCTTACGGCACCCCCGAAGAACGCGACGAGCGCGAATCCATCGCGACGATTCGCCGCGCGATTGAGCTCGGGCGTCACGTTCTTCGACACGGCCGAGGCGTACGGCCCGTACGCGAACGAGGAATTGTTCGCCCGCGCTCTCAAGCACCTTAACGTCTCGCGTGATCGCGTCGTCATCGCGACCAAGTTCGGCTTCAAGTTCGACGAGAAGGGCGGCATCGCGGAATGGACAGCCGGCCGGCACACATCCGCGAAGCGGTCGAAGGCTCGCTGCGCCGGCTGCAGACGGATTACATCGACCTGCTCTATCAGCACCGCGTCGATCCCGCAGTGCCGATCGAGGACGTCGTCGGCGCCATGGCGGACCTCGTGCGGGAGGGGAAGGTGCGCTTCCTCGGTCTTTCCGAGGCGGGCGAGCAGACGATTCGCCGCGCGCATGCCGTGCTTCCGATCTCTGCGCTGCAGAGCGAGTACTCGCTGTGGGAGCGCAACCTCGAGCCGCGCATCATTCCGCTGCTGCGCGAGTTGGGCATCGGTCTCGTGCCGTTTGCGCCGCTCGGCCGCGGCTTTCTCACTGGCATCCGTGAAGCGCGCCGAGGAGTATCCGGAAGGCGATTTCCGCCGCAACGATCCGCGCTACCAAGGCGAGAACTTCGACGCCAACATGCGGGCCGCATCGGCCGTGCGCGAGATGGCCGAGCGAAAGGGCGTGACGCCGGGGCAGATCGCGCTCGCGTGGCTGCTGCACAAAGGCCACGACATCGTGCCGATTCCAGGGACCAAGCGTCGGCGCTATCTCGAGGAGAACGTCGGCGCGGCGGACGTGTCACTCAATGCCGAGGAGATGGCGACCCTCGACACGGCGCTCGCGCCCGAGAATGTGTCTGGACCTCGCTATAGCGAGAAGCAGATGGCGCAGGTGGACCGCTAGTGACTCGTGATCCCGGCGTCCGCGCGTCATCTGCCACATGATCGCGTCGATCGATTTGAAAAGCGCGCCTTTGTTCTAAGGACGACGTGAGCATCGCGTCCAAGCGTCCCGTTCAACGCTGCTCGTGGGCAGAGAGCGACCCGCTCCTGCGGGCGTACCACGATGAGGAGTGGGGCGTCCCCGAGTACGACAGCCGCGCGCTCTGGGAGAAGCTGATGCTGGATGGGTTTCAGGCGGGGCTGTCCTGGACGATCATCCTCCGAAAACGGGACGCCTTTCGCAAAGCCTTCAAGCACTTCGATCCCAAACTGGTCGCGCGCTTCGCCGAGGCCGATATCGCTCGGCTCCTCAAGGACTCCGGCATCGTCCGCTCTCGCGCCAAGATCGAGGCGACGATTGGCGGCGCTCGCGCTTATCTGACGATGCAGACGGCGGGAGAGGATTTTTCGAGCTTCATCTGGACACATGGCAGGCGGGAAACCGATTCAGAACAGCGGTGAAGTGCCCACCAAGCACCCCGCTCTCGGAAGAGTTATCCAAGGCGCTCAAAGAGCGCGGATTCAAATTCGTGGGCCCTGTCATCGTGTACGCGTGGATGCAGGCAGTCGGGATAGTCAACGATCACGCCGCCAATTGCTTTCGGCGGAAGGTCGTACGGTCGCTTTCCCACGGTGCACCTCGCGGTTCCGCGCGACCACGCTGAGCGTTTTCGCTCTGCGCCGTTCCTTAGACGCGATCGTCCTTGCGCTCCACGGTCGTGTCGATTCCGCGGGATGACCCGCGCATCGCGGACATCGAGCCGACCGCGACTAACTGCACAGCCTTTCCGACGACGAGTGCCTGGAGCTTATCGCCCGGCCGCCATCCCAGCGCTTCGCGCACGCGGCGTGGAATCACAACCTCATACTTGGGCGACAGGGTGACGGTGTCCATCAGACGACCTCGGATCTACTCTATGACCAAATATCGATCTATTGTGAAATAGTCATACGTCAATCGATGGGTCGCTCGTCGTACGGTAACTTTGTACTCGCCCGAGTGCTTCTGAGGCACGACTACGCTCGCACATCGGTGCTTTATGCTAAGCCCACGCACGCCAAAACCGGCAAGACACGCCTCGTGATCGACAAAACGGTCAAGCTGGAAATCAACGGTTCTACGCAGCACATCCGCATGTGCGCCGAACGCGCCGGGCTACCTCCAGTCTTGATCGTTCAGGCCGGGCCGGGCCTGCCCTTGCTGCACGAAGTGCGAAAGTTTCAGCGGCATTTACGACTGGAAAGCGACTTCCTGGTGAGTTACTGGGATCAACGCGGCTGCGGTATCGCGTCGCAGCAGGATGCAAAAAGCGTCTCGTTGCAACAGCAGGTCGATGATCTGCGCACCGTCCTGCGGTGGTTACAAAATGAGACGTAGGCAAAGCGCCATTGTGTTCGGCATTTCTTTGGGCGCAACGATTGTCCTGCAAGCAGTAGGACACGAACCCGATCAATGCAAAGTCGGTCATCGCCATATCCCCTGATGCGGACACCGCCGAGCAGCGATGCCGCCGTCTACTCATTTCTCCAAGAGCAAAGCGTTCTTGCAGAAAGTCGTCGATTGAGCGCAAGGCTGAAGAAACTCGGGAAGCCGCCCTATACGGATTCAGCGGCGTTCCAACTGCGCGCCAGATTGTTGGCCGACCTGGGTGCCATCGAGCGCGGCAAGAAATTCAGTGCCTTGTTGAGAGAAACGCTATTCGGCATGATCGGCACGTATGGTCTTGTCGGCACGGCCAAAGCCTTGCGCAACATGAATCTGATCCAGGGCAAGCTGTTGCCGCAGTTGGTATCACTGGACTTGTTTGCCAATCCACCACGTTTAGCGGTCCCTGTTCACTACGTATTTGGTGAGCAAGACCCTCTGACCCCTGCCGCAATCGTGAAGCAATTGCCGGTAGCCATTGCGAGCCCCGGAGAGCACGGTAACTCTAGTGCCAGATGCTGGCCATATGGTGCATTTCGACCAGCCGGAGGTGGTGCGCTCTATCACGGTGAGAGCGAGAGATAACGACTAATCCTGCATTCGAGAGGCACGCGTCACGTCGTCGACCAGTGGGGGCTACGCGGTCGCGAAGCCGAGGGCGCGCGCGTTGTCGTGGACTCTCGCGTCCCGGGTGAGGATCGTCACGAGTTGAGGCGGTTCGCCAAGCAACTCCGCGGTCGCAAGGTGGATCGCGTCCAAGGTCCGAATCGGCTCGAGCGGGAAAGGACGTCCTGCGCGTTCCAGGACTGAGTCCGCGATGGTGACGAGGTCGCACCGCGTGGCGAATGTGCGTAACGCTTGTATCGCCCGACGTTCCTGTGCTGTGGTGAGCCGCCCAGCTACGCGGGCGCGCACGACGCGCGATGCGCCTCAGCAAGCGTCAAAGCCGAGGTCAATCGGCGGCCTGGGGCTCGCAGCATTTGCTGAGCGGCCGCGTCCTGCTCCAGCAACGCCGCCAGCAGCGCGCTCGTTTCGATGTACGTGGTAGGGGGCGTGGCAACGCTGGGGACGGAAGCACGCCTAACGATCGTCGCGGTCCTCGTCGATCAATGCGGCGACGGTCCCGGCGGGCAGCGAGAGTTCCTCCGAGGAAGGCCAGTCGGCTAGCGGGTCGCCGCCGTCGATCGCGGGACGCACGATGCCGGAGGCAACTAGCTCCGCATAGCGCTGCACGCGCGGATCATCATGGCGCTCCGGGAGACGCAACTCAGCAACCGCCTCGCCGCGATCCGTCACGACGATGCGTTTCTCGACACCGAGCCGGCGGATATATCGGCTCAGGTTGTTCTTGAGATCGCGAATCCCGGCTGAAATCACCGACAACAATGTAGCTACGTGTAGCCACATTGGCAAGGGTGCGGATTCGGCGGTGTTTGATGAAGCTAGTGCCCGCCAGGCGTACGAGGGGATTGCGGTGCGTCCATTATTGTACTATACTAGTCCAATAACGGACTGGAGACCAGGTGGCTCTTGCAGCAGGCACAGGGCTCGATGCGGAAACCCGTGAGCGATTGTCACCTCCGGCCATCCGCGCGTTCGTTCAACTCGCGGCGCTCTGGAAATTGAGCGAGACGGAGCAGCTGGCCCTGCTTGGTGAATCGGTGGGACGCTCAACGTTGTACGAATGGCGGAGAGGCACTGTTCGGGCGGCTCTCAACCAAGATCAGATCATGCGAACGTCCTTCTTGCTCGGCATTTACGAGGGCCTACAACGCATCTGGCGTCGAACGCCGCAAATTGCCGACGCGTGGGTCCGACGCCCGCTCGCAAGCAAGCCGTTTCAAGGGCGGGAGCCATTGGCATACATGATCGCTGGTGGCATTCCTGCGATGGCAGACACGCGTGCGTATCTCGATGGCGCGAATTTTGGGCCGCCTAGCCGCGAATGGTATCCGCCACCCTCACGCGAGGGATGAAAGATTGGGCCTTGCCACCTGCCGATTGCGGCGACCAACGCCTAGCATCGCCGCCAGCTTCCCATGCCACCTGATTGGCAGCCGCCGGCTTTCGCTCGGTTGGGAGCACTGTCATATGCGGTGCTCGGCGTTCTTGGCGGCGGGACTCGGGCGCTGCAAGCGGCGGACACGCAGTGGATCCCGTGCCACCGCATCATCAGTAGCGAGTACGCGGGCGAAAACCTATTTGACCGCTTGGGGAGCGACAACGACTTGGAAGCGTTCCTCGAGCTAGCCGATATCACGAACCCAGGCGAGCGCGCGAAAGTAGGTGTGATTGAACTCGTGCCACCCCAGGATCGAGTCTATGGTCCAGGCAGTGGACTCATCATGGCCGCCTTTGCGTGGCCGACCCAGGATGCTCGATTTTCGGACGCGGAAGCCGGCGCATACTATGCCGCGGCTGCGGAACGGACGGCGATCGCCGAGACGGTGTACCATCGCGAGCGTGTCTTGCGCGATGCCAAGAGTCCGGTCGTAGTCATGCAAATGACTCTCCTGCACGCCGACTTGCGCGGCACGCTCGTCGATATCCGAGCGGGATGCCCGCGCCCTGTCGGCGTCGATGATCCGACGGATTACCGCGCCGGCCAGGTTCTGGGGGCACTCGTCCGGCAGCTCGAAGGCGATGCCATTCGATACGATAGCATGCGCGACGTCGGCGGCGAGTGCGCAGCGGTATTTCGGCCCCTCGTACTCTCGTCCTGTCGAGTCGAGCGCGAGTTAGAGTACCATTGGGACGGGTCCCACATTTCAAAGGTTGTGTAGGCCGGTCGCTCCTGCCGAAGAGTGGTTGGATGCCGCTCCTCCGATTGACATGTGGCTACCGTCCATTGAGACGCAGACTACTCTAGCACTCCCGCGCCGCGCCTACATCTGGATGTGCGGCAACATCGCGAAGCACGATCCGTTGCGTCTGGCGAGGGTTGCCGGCCGCCTGCAACAGGCACTCGCGACAAGTGGGGTCACCATTGATCTCGACAAGGCATTGCTAGCACTCGGTGACTTTTATGCCCGTTTTCACACCGATGTTTTTAGCTATCACGGAAGCACGGTGGTTGAGCTCTTGACCAAGATTCGCTGGGGAATACACGACTACCTGCTTCCACAGTTCCGCCAAAGTTACACTCGCGATGGATGTGAGCCGCCAATGTACCGATACATCTACCCTCCTGGGGTAACTCGAGAATTCGCTCGTAACCGGTACTGGGACTTGATGAACTACGTCCGCGCGCAGCCCATCCTTCCGCGCTTCGAGGTCGCAGAAGCCTTTCGCGCCCAGGGCGTACGTGGCGAGTACGAGTTCAGCGGTGCTTGATGAAGCTGCCGCTCTGCAGCTCGGCCACCGCCTGCCGCAACTCGCCTTGCGTATTCATCACAATGGGGCCGTACCAGGCGACCGGCTCCTCGATCGGCTTGCCCGAGACGAGCAGAAAGCGAATTCCGTCGGGTCCGGCCTGCACCGTGATTTCATCGCCGCGGTCGAACAGCACGAGCGAGTGATCGGTGATGGTGTAAGCCGCCGGCGCGTCGGGGTTCGCGGCCTGCTCCGTGAGAACGGCGCGGGGGTCGGAGGCGTCGCGGAACGTGCCTGAGCCGGCGAACACATAGGCAAACGCGTTGCGCGTCGTCTCGACACGCAACCGCTTCCAATGTCCGGGCGACACCGAGATGTCGAGGTAGCTCGGATCGGTCGCAACCCCGTCCACCGGACCCCTCGCGCCCCAGAACTCGCCGCAGATGATGCGCACGCGAGTGCCGTCGTCGTCGGTGACCTCGGGAATCGCGCTGGACGGGATGTCCTGGTATCGCGGATCGGTCATCTTGAGCGACGAGGGCAGGTTGGCCCACAACTGAAAGCCGTGCATGCGGCCCTGCGCGTCGCCCTTGGGCATCTCCTGGTGGAGAATGCCGCTCCCGGCGGTCATCCACTGTACATCGCCGGCTCCCATCTGGCCCGTGTTGCCGAGGCTGTCGCCGTGCTCTACGGAACCGGCGAGCACGTACGTGATCGTCTCGATGCCACGATGCGGGTGCCAAGGAAATCCCGCGAGATAGTCTGCCGGGTTGTCGTTCCGGAAGTCGTCCAGCAGGAGAAACGGATCAAACTCCTGCGTTTTCCCGAAGCCGAACGCGCGCTGCAGCTTGACGCCGGCGCCCTCAATCGTGGGCTTCGTGTGAATGATCTCTTTGATCGGCCGGAGTGACATGGTATCCTCGAATTAGGCCTTCACGAACTGAAGGTCCAGCGTGATCGTGACCTCGTCGCCGACCAGAAGCCCGCCGGTCTCGAGCGCGGCGTTCCAGTTCAGGCCGAAGTCTTTGCGGTTGATTTTCGTGGTCGCCGACAACCCGACACGCGTGTTGCCGTATGGATCCTTGGCCGGTGCGGTCGGTCCTTCAACGGCGAACACCACGTCGCGGGTGATGCCGTGAATGGTCAGCTCGCCCGCCACCGCTAGCGATCCTTCGTCGCCCCGGCTGATGCGCGTCGAGGTGAAGGACAGCGCGGGGAATCGGTCCGCATCGAAGAAGTCGGCGCTCTTGAGATGGGCGTCTCGCTGCGGGTCGCGCGTGGTGATGGAGTTGGCGTCGACCGAGGCGTCGACCCGGGATTGCGTGAGATCAGTCTCGTCGAGGGCAAGCGCACCCCGGACACCCGTGAACTGCCCCTTCACGTTGGAAATCATCATGTGCTTGACCTTGAACTCGACCACCGAGTGGACGGGATCGACGTTCCAGGTGCTGGTGGCTTCCGGTGCAAGCGTGGCGCTCATGGTCGTACTCTCCTTTGGGTAGTGATTCGTTCAACCGATAGTCGTTACAACAGATACTCAGCAAAAGGCATTACGCGATCCGGCTGCGCGCGAGGTGAAGCAGATCGGTCAGGGCTCGCAAGCGATCCGGCCCCAGGTGCCCCAGCTGCGCGCGGTGGGCGTCCTGGATGGGCCCGTCGAGCCTAGCCAGCAGGTCGAGCCCATCGGAGGTGATTCGCGTCAGCACCGTGCGCCGATCCGTGGTCTCCCGGCAGCGCGAGATGAGTCCACGCTTTTCCAACCGGTCCAGCAGACGCGTGACGTCCGGGTCCCGCGTGATCATGCGGTTGGCGATCTCGCCACAGGGAAGCCCCTCCGGCGCGCCGCGGAGGATGCGGAGCACGTTGTACTGCGTCGTCGACACGTCCTCGGCCTTGAGCACCTGGACAATTCCCCGCGCCAGCATGTCGGTGGTGCGTACCAGCTCCAGAGCCACTGCCTCCTCGGGAGAGCCAGTGCGCCGCGGCTTGAGTCTTGGTCGGGCGGTTGTATTCACGTCTGTAGGATAGTCGTTATAACGACTAATGTCAAGAGGCTCGGTCTGGCTCCGGGCTATCGACGTGCACTCGGCGCTCGGCGGGAAGGGGTACTAGCCCGGAAACCACGCGGACCGCGTCGTCGATCGAGAACGGACGGCGGAGGATGCGAGCCCAGCAGCCGGGCGGCGTGGCCGTCACCGCGGAGGCGAGCAGCACCACCGGCACATCGCCTCGTCGCTCGCACAGTTCGGCAACCGCTTTCCCCGGAGCTGGCTCATTGCTCTCAGCATCGCGTTCGGCGGCAACGACCGCGGCGACATCAACAACAATCCCGCGCACGGGACCGCGGCCGGGCGCGTGCGCCAGGTACCGTATTGCTCCGGTCAGGGTGCGCGTACCGATCGCATCGTACCCGATCTCGCGCAACGCCGCTCTGAGAAGCGCGCGAGGCCACTGCTCGGGCGACGCGATGATAATGCGTGGCGCAGGAGTCATCGCATTCGGCGGACGCGCTTTTATCGCGCCGCGCCGGTCAAGCCAGGTAACGTCCCCCATTGACGTTTATGGTCTGCCCTGTGACATACCCGTTGCGCGCCAGCATGACCGCAACCTCGGCGACTTCCTCGACCGTGCCGAACCGCCCCACTGGCAGACTGGCCGGCGTGAGTGCCGTGAGCGCGCCGGCCATCTCCGTGGCGATCGGCCCCGGGGCGATGGCGTTGGCAGTGATCCCTTCTCTGGCCAGGTGGGCGGCGTAGTAGTGCGTCAGGCCGAGAATGCCCGCTTTTGACGCCGCATAGTGCGCGCCCACCACGCCGCCCATTTGGGCCGCGGCGGACGAAAGGCTGATGATCCGGCCCCACCGTGCGGCGCGCATATCGGGCAGCGTTGCCTGGGTGACGAGGAAGGCGCTCTTGAGATTGATGGCCAGCATCTCGTCCCAATCCTGTTCGGTGATTTCCTCTATCGTGCGTGCCTGGCCGATGCCCGCGTTGTTCACAAGAATCGTGATCGGACCCAACTCCTTATGCACGCCTTCCAGCAGTCGTGCCACATCGGCTGCCCGGGCAACGTCGCCGCCGACAGCGGCGCTGCGCCGGCCCAACCCTCGGATCTCGTCACAGGCTTCGCGGGCGCCGCTGTCGTGGCTTCGGTAGTTCACCGCCACGTCGGCCCCCGACCGCGCGAGCGCCAGTGCTATCGCGCGGCCAATGCCTCGACTTGCCCCGGTGACGAGGGCGGTCCTGCCGTTCAGTTCTCCACTCATCACGCCCTCCACAATAGATCAGGTGGGCACGCGTTGCCTTGAATCGCTCGAGCTCCTTTCTCGCACTGAGTCTCTCCGTCGTGGTGCCAGACGCCCATGCAATTGTCGCACGAGGGGGGAGCGGCACGCATCGATTCCGCGGCGAGACTGGGCAGCGTGCTGGACTCGGTCGACATATCAGCCCCCTTCCCCGGTCGATGCGCGCGCGGACCGTGCCGTCGGGGCCGGTTGCGGGTCGCGAACGATAGGTGGATACTTACTACGCAACGAAAGCTGCGCACCACGGAACGAAAGCTGCGGGTCCCCGATCCCCATGCGTTCGACATTCTCGCGCCGGCAGTTCCTCAAGCGCTCCGGACTCGCAACCGGAGGTGCCGCGCTCGGCGGCCTGGTGGCGCTCGGGGTGGACCCGGAGCCGATCCGGGCATCGACCGTTCCGCTCGATTGGAAACTCGCCAATACGAAGACTGTCGCCGGCGTGTGCCCGTACTGCGCGGTCGGCTGCGGCCAGCTTCTCTCGTCGCGCGAGGGCAAGCTCGTCAACGTCGAGGGAAATCCCGACTCGCCGATCAGCCGCGGCACACTGTGCCCCAAGGGCGCGTCCAGCTTCCAGTTGACGGTCAATCCGGAGCGGCAGAAGACCGTCCTGTACCGGCGACCCGGTGGCACGGCGTGGGAGCCGCTGGAGCTCGAGAAGGCGATGGACATGATCGCCGACCGTGTCAAGAAGACGCGCGATGCGACGTTCCGCCGCACCGCGGAGATCGGCGGCCGGACGGTCACTGTCAACAACTGCCTCGGGATCGCCTCGCTCGGCGGCGCGACGCTGGAGAACGAATGGAACTACGCGCAGCTCAAGCTCTGGCGCGGGCTCGGCGGCGTCTTCCTCGAGAACCAGGCGCGAATATGACACTCGGCCACGGTCCCCGGTCTGGGGGCGACGTTCGGCCGAGGCGGCGCGACCATGTTCCAGCAGGATCTCGAGAACGCGGATTGCATCGTGATCATGGGGTCCAACATGGCGGAGTGCCACCCCGTGGGATTCCGCTGGGTCATGAAAGCGCGCGAGCGCGGCGCGACGGTGATCCACATCGACCCGCGATACACGCGCACGAGCGCGAACTGCAACAAGCACGTCGCTATCCGCTCGGGGTCCGACATCGCGTTCCTCGGTGGGCTGATCAACTACATCATCGAGAACGATCGATGGTTCAAGGAGTACGTCCTCGCGTACACGAACGCGTCGACGATCGTCAGCCCGGAGTTCAAGGACGCCGAGGATCTCGACGGGTTGTTCTCCGGCTTCGATCCCGCCACGCGCCAGTACACGACCCGGTCGTGGGCCTACGAGGGGACTGAAAGCTCGCCGACCCACCGGGGTGAGATCACGCAGGAGCAAGCTGGGCAGGCGAAGAAGGGGCAGCCGGCCGTCGACTTCCGCTCGCATCCGCCGCACACGGATCCCTCACTCAGGCATCCGCGGTGCGTGTTCCAGATCTTGAAGCGCCACTATGCGCGCTACACGCCGGACATGGTGTCGCGGGTGTGTGGGTGCTCGGCGGCGGAGTTCGAGGCAGTCGCCAAAGCGCTGTGCGACAACTCGGGTCGCGAGCGCACATCGTCGATCTGCTACGCCGTCGGGATGGACCCAGCACACGTCCGGCGTGCAGCTCATTCGGACGGCGGGGATCGTGCAAGCGCTGCTCGGCAACATGGGGCGCCCCGGCGGCGGTATTCTCGCACTCCGCGGTCACGCGTCGATCCAGGGCTCGACCGATGTGCCGACGCTCTACCACCTGCTGCCTGGATATCTCCCTGCCCCCAGCGCAGCGAACCCGGAACACGACACTCTCGACGGATGGGTGGCCAAGGAGATGCCGACAACGGGATGGTGGGCGAATGGCCGCAAGTACATGGTCTCGCTGCTCAAGATGTTCTACGGGGACGCGGCGAGCGCCGACAACCAGTGGGGCTACGAGTTTCTCCCGAAGAACGTCGGGGATCATTCGCACATTCCAATGTTCAAGGCGATGTCCGATGGCATCGTCAAAGGATTCATGTGCATCGGGCAGAACCCGGCGGCCGGCGGTCAGAATGCGATCTACAACCGTGCGGCGATGGCCAACCTCGACTGGCTCGTCGTGCGCGACCTGTTCCGCATCGAGACAGCCGAGTTCTGGAAGGCGCCGGACATTCCTGACCCGTCGGTGATCCAGACGGAGGTGTTCTTCATCCCGTCGACCTCGGTGACCGAGTGCGATGGGTCGTTTACGAACACCCAACGTCTGCTGCAGTGGCACGACAAGGGCGCCGAGCCAACCGGGGACTGCCGGTCGGACTTGTGGTTCACGCATCACCTCTACAAGCGGCTACGCAAGCGATACGAGGGATCGACCGACCCCAAGGACGCGGCATTTCTCGCGCTGACTTGGAACTTCGAGGAAGAGGGTCCGCAGAACGAGCCGAAGGCCGTGGATGTGCTGCGCGAGATCAATGGGTGGACGACCGCCGATCGAGTGCCCCTAAAGGCGTTTCACGGACATCAAGGATGATGGCTCGACGGCGGTCGGCGTGTGGATCTTCACCGGCGTCGTATCCAGCCGAAGGCGTGAACAAGGCGCGGAGCCGCACCGCCGATGCCTACACGTCGCTCGACTGGGGATGGGCGTGGCCGGCGAACCGCCGGACGCTGTACAACCGGGCCAGCGCTGACCCCGACGGCAAGCCGTGGTCCGAGCGCAAGCGCTACGTCTGGTGGGACGAGGCGCAGAAGAAATGGGTGGGATACGACATCCCCGACTTTCCGGCGACCAAGGCGCCGTCGTCCAAGGGCGTGTGGTCCAAGGGCGGCATGGACGCGCTCGACGGCACGACAGCGTTCATCATGAAGCCCGACGGCAAGGCCTGGCTGTTCGCCCCGAGCGGGACTCGTCGATGGGCCGCTGCCGGTGCACTATGAGCCGTGGGAGACCGGGGTGAAGAATCCGCTCTACGGCACCCAGCGGAATCCCGTGGCCAAGGTCTGGGAGATGGTCGGCAACAAGTACATCGATGCCGGTGATCCGAACTATCCGATCATCATCACGACCTATCGGCTCACGGAGCACCACGTGAGCGGCCCGATGAGCCGGTGGTCGCCGTGGCTCACGGAACTGCAGCCGGAGATGTTCATCGAGATCTCTCCGGAGCTCGCGGCCGAACGGAGCATCGAGAACACCGGATGGTGCACCGTGTACACGCCGCGGACGGCGATCGAGTGCAAGGCGCTCGTCACTCGTCGCATGAAACCGTTCACGATCGCCGGGCAGCGCATCCACCAGGCTGGGGCGCCCTTCCATTGGTCGTGGGCCGGCATCGTCACCGGGGGGAACTCGAACGATCTCATCGCTCTAGTGGCCGATCCCAACGTGACGATCCATGAAGGCAAGGCCTTCATGTGTCAGATCGTCGCCGGCCGGCAGCGCGATGCGATCCTGGCAAAACTGCCCGACAAGACCACGCCGCTGCCAGCTGGTGGGCCGCCGCGAACGGCGCGCCGCGCAGTCCGCCATCGATGAGGCGATCGAGCTCGCCGAGCGCGTCGCGCGCTATCTGCCACTGGATCACCCCGAGGGAGTGTATCATGGCTAAAGGGTTCTACACCGACACGACCGTCTGCATCGGTTGCAAAGCGTGCCAGACCGCCTGCCACCAGTGGAACGACCTCCCGGCCGAGAACGGCGGACGCACAGAGCTCACTGGCGACTCGTACGACAACACGGTGCGGCTCTCGGCCGTGAACTGGCGGCATGTCAAGTTCATCGAGCAGATCAACGAGGACCGGATCGAGTCCCGGATTGCTGCAGGGCTCGCGCTGGCTCATGATGTCCGACGTCTGCAAGCATTGCGTGCAGGCCGGATGTCTCGAGGTGTGCCCGACGGGCGCGATCATTCGCACCGAGTTCGACACCGTGTACATCCAGCAGGACGCCTGCAACGGGTGCCGCGCGTGCGTCGCGGCCTGCCCGTTCGGCGTCGTCGACATCGGCGACGATGGCAAGGCGCACAAGTGCACGATGTGTTACGATCGGCTGCAGCAGGGCAAGGAGCCGGCGTGCGCCCAGGCCTGCCCCACGGAGTCGATCCGGTTCGGCGAGGTCTCGGAGCTCATGCAACTCGCCGAGGCGCGCGTCGCACAGCTCAAGGACCAGCACGTCGATGCATACGTCTACGGCAAGGAGGACATCGTCGGCGGTCTCAACTCGTTTTATGTCCTGGTGGACACGCCCGAGGTGTACGGTCTGCCGAGCAAGCCCGAGCTGCCGTCGCACAACGTCGATACGGCGTTCGAGCTGAGCGGCGTCGCGGCCGCCGCGCTCGCGGTCACCGGACTGGCGAGCTTTCGGAAGTCGCGCATGGACGAGATGGCCGCGCACGCAGGCGGCGACGGGAGCGACGACTGATGCCACTCTGGCTGCTTGCAGGTCATGGGCACGAACCCCGCCGTCGGGCGTGGCACTGCCGCCGCGGTGGGGGTGGTACGTCATCCTGTATTTCTTCGTCGGCGGTCTCGCGGGCGGACTCATGGCGATCGCCGCCGGACTCGACCTGGCTGGCGATCGCCATGATCAGGAGGCCGTGCGCCTGGCGCACCGGCTCGCGTTTCCGCTGGTAATCATCTGCGCTCTCCTGTTGACCGTCGATCTGGGCCGCCCCGACCGGTTTTGGCACATGGTCTTCATGTCCGAGCGGTTCCCGCGTCTCATCTTCAAGCCCTGGTCGCCGATCTCGCTGGGGTCGTGGATCCTCACGATCTACGGCGTCGTGGCGTTCGTGGAGTTCCTCGGCACGCTGGCCGATCCGCCGGGTGAGAACATTGGCGACTCGCTGATACTCTCCTCGCCGCGCGCAGAGCGTGTGCTCCACGCATTGCAACGCCGGCTCGTGCCGCTGCGCGAGCGCATACGACGGTGGCCAAGCGCCGTGCATCGTACGTGGAAGATCGTGGCCGCGCTGAGCGGCTTCGCCCTCGCGGGTTATACCGGCGTGCTCGTCGCCGGCACGAGCAACGCCGTGTGGCACAACGCGCGACTCATGGGGGCGCTCTTCCTCATCTCGGGCACATCGACCGCGTACGCGCTGCTGCATGTTGCTGCTCGTGCGCCGCGGACGGACGGCCACTGACAGCACTCTCCGCAAGCTCGGCGACGGCGACCTGTGGGCCGTCGCGTTCGAGCTGCTCGGTGCTCGCGATCACGCTGATCGCGTTGGGGCCGCTGGGACGACCGTTCTGGAGCGGCGGATTCGGCGTCGTCTTCTGGATCGGCGTGGTTGGCCTCGGCCTTCTCGTGCCGCTGGCGCGACACTGGGTCTCGCTCGGACCGGGCGAGCGCGCCATCAGCCGGGCGGCGGCTTGCGTGCTCGTGGGCGGCTTGCTGCTGCGCTTCGTGATCGTGATGTCGCCGCAATACCCTCGAGTTCCCCTGTGGCATCTGTAGCAGTCGGCTGAGCCAACGACCCGGCAGGGCGCCGTGATCATCGGCGTGTCGGTGGCCCTCCTGCTCGGAGCATGCTCGCCGGAGGCGGTGCGAACGCGCGACGGAGGCCCAGGTGCCGACCCGGGGAACACGCCGCGCGGTGGCGGTCCGGACACCGCCGGCAAATCCGCAGCCGGCGGACACGACGCTCTGGCCGGGCAAGGCGATGGCACCGGTCGATCTGCTGGCGCGGGGTGACACACTGCCGCACTCGTAGTCGATGCAGAGCGCGCTGAGCGGTCGTGCGCGTGCTGGCACGGGAGATTTGCCGTCTGTCGGCTGACACGCGGTGGCCCGCCGGTGTGCCCGACGCCGTCGCGGCCGACGCCCGCATGCTGTCAGGGATCGCCGCGCTCGAGGGCGAGCCGCTGCTCGACGGTCGCGCGCTACTCACCACTGCGCGCGCGCTCGGCGTCGCGGTCGAAGCAGCCGATCGCGAGGTCGGTCAGACGATGCTCGGCGTCATTGCTGCGGCTCGAGGCGAGCTGACGAGCTCGCCGCGGTGGCGCTCGCCGGCGCGTGGGACGCGATACTGCCGCTCGCCTCGACGCTCGACGTCGACGAGTACGCGCTCGTCTCGGTGCTCGACTACGCCGCGCGTCCTGCGCTGGTCGCGGCGGCGCGGCGCGTCCTGGGCCAAGCGGTGGCGTGCAGCGATCGGTCGATCGCGTGACGCACGCACTGCCCCATCTGCGGCTCGCCGCCGCTGCTCGCCGAGCTGTCGGGCAAGGACGGCGCGCGGTCGCTCCGCTGCGCGCGCTGCGCGGCGCGCTGGCGGTTTCCGCGACTCGCCTGCGCCTGGTGCGGCGAGCAGGACACCAACGCGCTGAGCGCGCTCCACGGCGAGGGCGATGCGGGCGTACGGCAGGCCGATTGCTGCGAGCGCTGCCACGGCTACCTCAAGGCAGTGTCCGTGCTGGCCCCGCTCGACTACGTGGCGCTGCTCGAGACCGATCTCGAGACCGCTGGTCTAGATCTCGTGGCGATCGACCGCGGGTACACCCGGCAGCCTGAGCGCAAGTTTCTAGCTTTCGGGGAGGACGGCCAAGCCCCATGCCGTCGCGGTGTCCCGCACTCGCGCGTCAGTCGAAAGCACGCCCGCCATCCCGAAGGACTCGTCCCACACCTTAATGGTGGCGAGGTGAATGGCGTCTAGGGTACGTACAGGCTCTACAGGGAACGCGCGCTTGGCGTACTCGACGACAGGCTCACTCAACGCGACCAGGACATTGGCGCGGCTGAACCGCGCCAACCAGCGTTGTCCCGCTCTGTGCTGTCGGGCGTCGAGGCGGCGGTCGGTCATCGCTCGGCGGAGGCCGCGCTCACACTCGACCAGCGTGAGAATCGAGGTGACAAGTCGTTTGGCGTGGCGGAGCTCGCGCGCAAGTTGCTGATCGCCCTCGGCGAGCACGCGCAGCACAGCGCTCGTCTCGACGTACCAGGCGTCGGGCGTTGGAAGGGGCGAAGCCGTCATTCGGCGCGGTCGGCGTCGAGCAGCGATTGCGCGGTCCCGGCGGGCAGCCCCAGTCCGGTCCATTCAGTCCACGACCGATCGTCAGGTGTAAGGGCCGGCCGAATCGTGCCAGCAGCTACGAGTTGGCGGTACCTAGCGTCCCCTGGATCGGAGGCCGCCGGTCCGGCGCCGGGAGGGTGCACTTCCGCGATCACGCGGCCGCGATCTGTTATGAGGATCGTCTCGCCCCCCGCGACCTGCCGCAAGTAGCGACTCAGGTGCGTCTTCAGCTCACGGATACCCGTAGCGATCATAAAAGCAATGTAGTCTCATGAGACCACAATATCCAGCGTCATTCATCGCCCGCACTTGTTGACGCCAATTGGAACGGTCGCGCGTCAATGCTTTGTGCGGGACGCCGTCTGGTCGGGCTAGTTCTTGACGAGGTCCGCGCGGTTCCACCATCCGCCGCCGAGCGCTTGAAAGAGCGCCGCGGTGTCGGCGTAGCGATTGGCCTGGGCCTGAACGAGGTTGATCACGGCTTGCTCGTAGGTCTGCTCCGCGCTGAGCAGCGCCAGATAGTTGGCGTAGCCGGTCTGGAACTGTCGCTTGGCGAGGTCAAGCGTCGTGCTGGCGGCATCTTTGGCCGCAGCGGCGGCCTTCAGCGCATCCGCGTCCTGTTCGAGCGCATTCAACGCATCGGCGACGTTCTGAAACGCGGTCAGGACGGCGCCGCGATATTGTTCCGCGGCCTCAACGTAGGCCGCCTGGGCGGCGCGCTGCCCTATGCAGCAAGGTGCCGCCCTCGAAGATGGGTTGCGTCACGGATCCTGCCAACGTCCAGAAGCCCGCGCCCGCCGCGAAGATCTTGCTGAAAACCAGCGCCATGGTCCCGGCATCGGCGGTCAGCGAAAAACTCGGCAGCCGGTTCGCGACGGCGATGCCGACTTGGGCGCTGGCGGCGTGCAGGTTTTCCTCGGCCTGGCGCACATCCGGGCGCTGCGCCACGAGTTGTGAAGGAATGGTCAGCGGCAATTCCTGCGGCAGTTGCAACGTCGACAGCTCGAACTGCTCGGCCGGACCCTGGCTGGGGAAGACGCCGGAGAGCGCCGCCAGGAGATCGCGCTGTTGCGCCAGTTGTTTGAGCAGCGGCGGGAGCGTGGCCGCGACTTGCGCGAGTTGTGATTCCTGCGCCGCGACATCGAGCCGGCTGACATACCCCTTGGCCAACTGCGTGCGCAGCATTTGCAGCATGTCGGTGTTGATCGTGATCAGTTGCTTGTGTCGCGGCAATCTGCGCGCGCACGGACGCTTCCTGGATGGCCGCGGTGACGACATTCGCGCTCAGCGCGATATCCGTCGCCACCAGGGCAAAGCGCGCTTGTTCCGCCTGCGCGTGCAGCGACTCCACGGTGCGCCGGTTCAGGCCGAACACGTCCGGCACGAACGAGACGCTGACCTGTGGCGTGTACAGATCGAAATACAACGCCCCGGAGTTCGGCGTGGGTGAAATCTCATTCGATGTCTTCTGGCGCGCCGCCGAGAAGCTGCCCGCGACACTGGGATAATAGGCGCCCTTCTGAGCCATGACGTTTTCCCGCGCCACCGCCAACGCCGCTTGCGCCGCCTTGAGCGTCGGATTGGTCTGGAGCGAGCGCTCGATCAAGGCGTTGAGCGGCTCCGAGTGAAACAGTTCCCACCACTGTCCTGGGATGTCTTGACCCGAGACGAAGCGTTGGGCTTCTCCGCCGGCCACGTTCGGCGCGCTGCTCGTCGTTGCCAGCGGAATCGGGTGTGTAGCTCGGCGACCGTCGGGCGCCACGGGCTTCTTGAACTTCGGACCCACCGCGCAGCCGATGAGAAGCGTCGACGCCGCGAGCGCCATCGCGATGGCTCCACGTGCCGGAGGGCGTGGGGTCATCCTGGCAGGCGCGCTCAAGGCTTACGCCTCATCTCTGTGCCATTGATCGCGGCTACCGAGCTTTTCGCGCTGGAGGGCGACGGTTGACCGACGATCGCCGCGCCAGCGCCCCGGTGACGAACAACGCCGGCCGACGGCGCCGTAGTTCCGCTGCCAACCGGCAACTTGGCGGGTTCTGCGCGATGGTTTCCTGCTGTGTTCACCGGCAACCCACTCTTTCTCGCGGTGGACGGCCGGTTGAGCGCCGGTTGATGACCGGTTATCGACCGCGGCAGCGTGTGCTGGCGACTGGCGACTCGTGTCGCGGCTGATGCCTGGTAGCTAAGGCCAGGATGATGCGCGGGCTGCGGCGCTCGCCGCTGGACGAGTCGTCGCTTGGACGAGCCTCGCTGCTCCGTTCCGGGGCATGGGCCCTGTCCGGGCGGTTGCGTCGACTGCCCCCGGCAGAGCGCAGCCCAAGCGGTGATACGCCAAGGCCGACGATCGTGAAGAGGAGAAATGCCGTCTTCATCGTGATGCTAGGTGGATTGAGCGTTTGCGTGTCGCCTTATCGCTCACTCTGGTCCAGAAATACGATCAGCAGCACCGGCGCGACGATGAGCAGCATGATGGGTCCGACCAGCATGCCGCCAACGATCACGGTAGCCAGCGGACGCTGCACCTGGCTTCCAATGCCGGTGGAAATCGCCGCTGGGAAAAGGCCGAGGCATGCCGAGAGGCTGGTCATCAGCAGTGGTCGCATTCGAGTCGATGCGGCATGGAACATCGCACCTACGGGCGTCTCGTTGTGCTGCAGTGACTCGTTGTAGTAGGTGATGAGCAGGATGCCATTCATGACAGCCACGCCAAACAGCGACACGAAACCGATGACGGCGGAGATGCTGAAATCGAGACCGGACACATACAGCGCCAACACGCCGCCGGCGACGGCGAACGGAATCCCGGCAAGCGTCAGCACACACACGCGCAGCGAATTGAACAGCGTGTAGAGCAGGCCGAGGATCAGCACGAGGCTGACCGGGACAATGATGGCGAGGCGCTTCTGGGCTTCCCGTAGGTCTCCGAACTCGCCGGCCCAGAGCAATCGATAGCCGCTCGGCAGTTTGACCTTTTTCTCGATCCGCGCCTGCGCCTCGGAAACGGTGCCGCCGAGATCGCGCCCGCGCACGCTGAACTTGATCGGGATGAAGCGCTGGGTGCTCTCGTGGTAAATCCAGGACGCCCCGTTGTCGAGCGTGATCGTCGCCAGCTCGCCCAAGGGTATGTACGCGTTGGCGCCGCTGCTGGTCTGATACGCCACCTTAATGTCGCGAATCTTGTCGACATCGTCCCGGTATTCGGACGCGAATCGGACGGTCAGGTTGAACTGGCGATCTCCCTCCAGCACGGTGCTGGCCACCGCCCCTCCCATCGCGGCCTGGATCACGGTGTTGACGTCGCCGGAATTGAGGCCGTAGCGCGCCGCCTTATCGCGATCCACCTTGATGTTGAGGTTCGGCTGGCCCAGCACCGGGAAAACACCGAGGTCGGCCACTCCGCGGACGTGACTCATCTCGTCCCTGACCTGCGCGGCCAGTTTCTCCAAGGTTTGGAGATTCGGGCCGACGATCTTGACCGAATTTGCGCCCTTGATCCCCGAGATCGCCTCTTCGATGTTGTCCTGGATGTATTGAGAGAAGTTGAAGACCACGCCCGGCAGTTCGCCCTGGAACTCCGCCTGTATCTCCTCGGTCAGCTTGTCCTTCGTCACGCCGTTGGGCCATTCGTCGTATGGCTTGAGCGGCACGAAGAGCTCGACGTTGGAGAACGGCGCGGCGTCGCTGCCGTTGTCGGGCCGGCCATGTTGGGAGATGACCGTGATCACCTCCGGATGCCTCAGCAGGATCAGACGCATTTTTCTGGTCGCGGCCTCGCCGTCTTGCAGCGAGAGCGTGATCGGCATCGAGGCGCGAATCCAGAAATTTCCTTCTTCCAGGTGCGGGAGAAATTCGCTGCCGAGCCTTAACCCCAGCAGCGCGGCGAGCGCGAGAAAGGCCATGCCGACAGCCGACTGTCCTGGCACGGTGGGCGAGGGCGTAGCGCAGCGTCGGGTCGTACAAGCGGTGCAGCAGGCGGACGACCGCTGTCTCGGCTTCCTTCACGTGTTCGGGAAGAAGGAAGGAAGCCAGGACCGGGGTGACCGTGAAGGTCGCGATCAAGGCTCCCGCCAGGGCGTAACCGTAGGTGCGCGCCATGGGGCCAAAGATCTGCCCCTCGACTCCATGCATGGTGAACAGCGGCACGAAGGCGGCAACGGTGATGAGCGCCGAGAAGAGCACCGCCTTGTCGACCTGCAGCGCGCTGATCAGGATCAGCCGCAGGCGGTCGGTCCATCCGTGGCCGGGCGACGCCTGCGTGGCGCTCGTCGGGTCCGGCCCATACAGACCGCCCGCCAGTCCCCGCAGCAACTACCTGCTTGTCGCTCCGGGCGCAGCGCGAAGTTCCGGAAGTATTCTCGACGAGGATGACCGCCGAATCCACGATGATGCCGAAATCGACGGCGCCGACCGACAGCAGGTTGGCGCTCTCGCCCTGCAGACACGAGCAGGATGATGGCAAAGAGCAGCGCAAACGGGATGTTCACTCCGACAATGATCGCGCTGCGGAGATCTCCCAGGAAAATCCATTGGATCAGGAAGACCAGCAGGCATCCGAAGAACAAATTGTGCAGAACGGTATGTGTCGTGACGGCGATCAGCGAGCTGCGATCATAAAAGGGGACTAGCTTGACCCCGGTGGCAGCGACCCGTCGTGGTTCATCTTGTCAATTGCGGCCTTGACCTTTGGCAGCATCGCGGCGGTTTTCTCCACACGGCTCATCACCACGATTGCCGCCGCCACATCGTCGTCCCGGTCTCGGCCGCAGATGCCCAGCCTCGGGACATAGCCCACCTCCACCGTGGCGACATCCTTCACGAGGACCGGAACGCCGTTGGACTGGGCGAGGACCACGTTTTGGATGTCATCGACCCTGCTGCCCTGAGTCAGGTCGTCGCCGCCGCCGTCGTCGATCAGGCCGACGCCGCGGATGTTGATGGACTGCTGGCCGATGCGAATCTCGCGTCCGCCGACGTTGATGTTCGCGTTGCCCAGCGCCGTCAGCATTTGGGGCACCGTGACGTTGTAGATCTCCAGCTTGCGCGGATCGACCTCGACCTCGAACTCCTTGGTCGTGCCACCCCAACTGTTGACTTGCACAATGCCGGGAATGGTGTACAGCCGGCGCGCCACGATCCAATCCTGGACCGTTCGGAGATTGGTCAGTCCGAAATGCGCGGGACCAACCACTTGGTACCGATAGATCTCTCCGACCTCGCTGTTCTGCTGGATCGACGGTATCTGATTGCCTGGGAGGGTGACATTCTGTTGTAGTGCGATCGCCGCCTGCGCGTAGGCAAAGTGGTAGTCAACTCCGTACTTGAACGTGACACGGACAAAGGCCAAGCCGTAGAACGAAGTGGATCGGATCACCTCGATACCGGGCGTCGTGTAGAGGCCGATCTCAATGGGGACCGTGTAGTACCGCTCCATCTCCTCGGCGGAGAGGCCTGGCGCCTGCGCCGTGATTTCCAGGATGACGGGCGCCGGATTCGGATACGCCTCGAATGTCGAGCTTCTTGAACGCGAAGAATCCCGCGCCGCCAAACGCCAGCAAGCCGAAGACGATGATCGCGCGGCGGCTCAAGCAAAATGCAACGAGCGACTTGAACACGAGTAGCTCTTACCGAGTCAATCAGTCGGTCGGCGGAGCTTGCAGCATGTTGCTGAGGAAGATGGCCCCGTTGGTTACGGCCAAGTCTCCCCGCTGCAAACCGTCGAGCACCTGATATTGACCGTCTCGTTGCAGGCCGATCGTGATGATTCTTTGTACGAAGCGGCGGCGATCGGTGGTCGCCCACGCCGCCATCGTGCCATCGCCATTGCGGACGACCCCAGTCATCGGGATGGCGACAGATTCAACCGGGGCCTGCACTCGAATCACGAAGGCGGCGAGCATGTTGGGCCGCAGCTCATCTCTGGGGTCAGCGATCTCGCAGCGTACCATGAGCCGGTGCGTATTGGGATCGACGGCCGTACCCAAAGTGGAAATCCTGCCTCCGAAGATGCGGCTAGGGTAGGCCAGCACCTTGGCCTCGATCGGTTGCCCCACATGAAACAGCGGACTGGCGTCCTCGGTGACGTTGGCGACCATCCACTTAGTCGAGAGATCGGCGACCGAGTACGGCGCCGGTGGGTTCCCCGGCTGCACGAGAAGGCCTGGTTGCGCGTCGCGCGCCGTGACTCGGCCGGTTACCGGACTGCGCACGACCAACGCGGGGTCGATCTTGCGGGTCGCGGCGATCTGGTCGATTTCAGCTTCGGTCTTTCCGAATATGCGCACAGCGTCCCGTGCAGCTTTGACGGCGCCTTCGGCCGTCTGCTCATCTCGATGTCGCTTGTTCGATCTCGCGTTCCGACACTCCATTGGGCCCGCTCAGCTCCCTGGCGCGCGCCAGTTCTTTACTGGTGAGCTCGAAATTCGCCTCGGCCCCGATCAGCGTTGACGCGGCCTGAATGAGGTCCGGGCTATCAATCGTGTAGAGCGGCTCGCCCTTTTGAACTTTGTCACCGAGGTTGGCGAATGCCGCGATAATCTTCCCCTGGTAGGGCGAGAAGACCTGGACCGACAGGTCTTCGTCGTAATCAATGCTGCCGACCGCCTCTTTCTCGACGGGGAAGTGGTACGTTCCCAGTGCCTGGATCGTGATCGCATTCACTTGCTTCGGCGATAACTCCACAGTCGCTTCGGACTTGGAGAGCTCCGAAGCGAGAACTGGCCCTTGCGGCCGCGACGCGCTTGCCGACTGGCCAGACCCTGGTTTCAAGAGGACGGTCGCGAAAACAACGGCCGCAACCGTCACGACCGCCGCAACTGCTCCGCGGTCAAGGTGTAATGGACTCTTCATCGCAGGGCCTGGGGTGTAGATGTCGGCACGAGAGAAGTGCGCCGGTGGACTCTGCCCCGAGCAGCCACGGCCACGCAATCGTCCACGTCCTATTATTGGTAGGCTACGCCGCACTAAATCGGGACAAAGATCGCCGTGAGTGCCACAAAGATTTCACAAGGACTCCCCGCGACCATGTCCCTAAGCGGATCGCATCGTCCGTATTGAATGGCGACCGGGGTTCATGGCTGATCCGACTGTGTTGGTTATCGACGACGAGCCGCAGATCCGGCGCGCCGTCCGTCGGGCGCTGGCTGCCCTGCCTGCCGACACGCTCGAGGCCGCAACGGGCGCGGAGGGGCTCGCGCTTGCTGCGGCCCAGCGGCCCGACATCGTGATTCTGGACCTCGGACTGCCGGACGCGACCGGAATTGCTGTGTGCCGGGAGCTCCGCCGGTGGTCGCGGGTGCCGCTACTGGTGCTGTCCGCCCGCCACGCGGAGTCGGAGAAAGTCGCCCTCTTGAACGCTGGGGCGGACGACTACATCACGAAACCGTTCGGGATGGAGGAACTGACCGCGCGCGTCCGGGCTCAGTTGCGCCGCGTCGAAAATGAACGCATTCCGTGGGCGGATCCCGTGGTTCGCGCGGGGGCACTGACCATTGATCTCCGCAGCCGCACCGTCCTTCGCGGCGGCGCGCCGGTGCATCTCACTCCGATCGAATGGGAGCTTTTGCGCACCTTCGTCGCGCACGCTGGACGGACTCTGACCCATCGCCAGCTGTTCGATGCCGTGTGGCAGCAGGCCCACGGGAACGCACAGCAGTATCTCCGGGTCCACATCACGAACCTACGCCGCAAGATCGAGATCAACCCAGCCTCGCCGGAGTTGATCCTGACGGAACCTGGGGTCGGGTATCGATTCGCGCCCGACAGCGGAGGCGATGGGACTCCCGACCGTCCGCCGGAGGAAAACCCGGAAGCGCGAGGAGTGCTGTGACCGTACCGCACAGGACGACCGACGGAGAGGAAGCCCGCAGTGGCACGCAGGGCTCGATCCGTACGATAGGCGCCTGGGCCGCATGCCTAGTTGCATTCGCCGTCGTGACGGCGGCGATGGCCCGAGCACGCCCTGAGATACGGGAGGCGCACGTGGTGCTCGCGTATCTCCTCCTCGTCCTCGCCGGCAGTGTGAGCGGTGGGCGGCCGCTCGGCTTCGCGATCGCCGGACTAGGCTTTGCCGCGATCGACTACTGGTTCCAGCTTCCCTATGACACGCTGACTGTGGCCAAGCCACTCGACTGGCTCGTGCTGTTGGCCTTCCTCGCGACAGCAATCGTCACGACGCAGTTGCTCGCGCGCGCGCGGGCACGTGAGACGGAGGCTCGCCGCCACGGCGAGGAGGTGGTGCGTTTGGCCCGGGAGATCGAGCACGCAGCGGCACTCCGGGAAGCCGACCGCTTCAAAGACGCGCTCCTCGCGTCGGTGTCGCACGATTTCCGCACGCCACTCACGACGATCAAAGCGTTGGCGCACGATCTCGAGGGTGCCGCACCACCTTCGGTAGACATCCAGGCAAGTGCCGCCGTGATCACCGAGCAGGCGGACCGCCTGATGCGTTTGGTGGATAATGTCCTCGACATCTCGCGCATTCGCGGTGGCGTGCTTCCCGTGGCGGCGGAGCTCAACACAGCTGAGGACCTCATCGGCGCCGCCACGCGGCAAGCGCACGGCGTGCTGCGGGGTCGCCAGCTCGACGTCGAGATCGATTGGAGCGCTCCGGCGCTGACCGGGTATTTCGACTTTGCCCATGCCCTCCGGGCGCTCGGGAACCTCGTCGAGAATGCCGCGAAGTATTCGCCTCCCGCTACTCCAATCACTATCGCGGTTCGGCGCGACGGCGCATCACTCGCTTTCGCGGTGGCCGACCGCGGGCCCGGCGTCGCACCGGCCGAGCGCGGGCGCATTTTCGACGCGTTCTACCGGCCGGCCGGCATGCCGCCCGATGCCGGCGGGGCGGGCCTCGGTCTCGCAATCGCGCGTCAGTTGGCCGAGGCTCAAGGCGGCGCGGTTGACCACGCTCCGCGCGATGGCGGCGGTAGCGTGTTCACCCTGCGCCTCCCTGCGGCGTCCGATGACGGTGCCAGCGCTGTTGTTGCCGACGGCCGTGTCGATTTTGTCGCGTCTCGTTCGACGCCTGGGTAAGAGCTTCCGCAAGGCGAGAGATTCCGGAAGCAACGCTTCAAACTCGACATCAAGGGAGATTCAACGATGCGATTCATGATGCTGGTCTTCCCCAAGGGATACGAAAGCGCCACGCCTGGGACGATGCCGGACGCTGCGGCCATGGTGAAAATGATGAAGTACAACGACACGCTGCGAAAAGCCGGCGTTCTGCTGGCGCTCGACGGGCTGCAGCCGCCGTCTATGGGAGCGCGAGTCTCGTTCTCGGGCGGGAAGGCGACGGCCACCAATGGGCCGTTCGCGGAGGCGAAAGAAGTCGTCGGTGGCTACTGGATGATTCAAGTGAAGTCGAAGGCCGAAGCGATCGAATGGGCCAAGCGGGCGCCGATGCGAGACAACGAGATCATCGAGGTGCGTCAGGTACACGAGTTCTCGGACTTTCCGCCTGACGTGCAGGAGGCAGCCAGTGATTTCCCTGAGCTGCGGGCGAAGGTGGAACAGGCGCGGAAGGGGTGACGGACGGCAGCAGCAGCCATACTCGTCAGGTCATCGACGCAGTCTGGCGGATTGAGTCCGCCAGGCTGATCGCCGGTCTCGCCCGAATTGTACGCGACGTCAGTCTTGCCGAGGATCTCGCGCAGGACGCGCTCGTCGCCGCGCTAGAGCGCTGGCCTGAGTCGGGCGTTCCGGACAATCCGGGCGCCTGGCTCATGGCCACCGCGAAACATCGGGCGATCGACGCGCTGCGCAGGAGAACGTGGCTCGAGGGCAAGCAAGCGCAGCTCGGTAGCGAGATCGAAGCCCGGCTCGAGATGTCCGTGCCCGACCTCGACGCCGCACTCGACGACGAAGTTGGCGACGATCTCCTGCGCCTCGTGTTCATGTGCTGCCATCCGGTTCTCTCCCGCGAGGCGCGCGTTGCGCTCACGCTGCGCTTGCTCGGCGGGCTGACGACGGAGGAGATCGCGCGTGCGTTCCTTGTGCCGGAGCCGACCGTCGCGCAGAGAATCGTCCGCGCCAAGCGCACCCTCACCGAGGCGCGCGTTCCCTTCGACGTCCCCCACGGCGCGGAGCTCGCGGCTCGACTGTCCTCCGTGCTGGAGGTTGTCTACCTCATTTTCAACGAGGGCTACTCAGCGACCGCTGGTGACGACTGGATGCGACCCGCGCTATGTGAGGATGCGCTTCGTCTTGGCCGCATCCTGGGCGAGCTCGCTCCGAATGAGCCCGAGGTTCACGGCCTCGTCGCGCTAATGGAGATCCAGTCGTCGCGGTCGGCGGCCCGAATTAGCCAATCAGGCGAGCCCATCCTGTTACTCGACCAGGACCGCGCCCGCTGGGATCGCCTCCTCGTCCGTCGCGGCCTCGCGGCACTCGCGCGTGCCGAGCAGCTCGGCGGAGCGCGCGGCCCCTACGCCCTGCAGGCTGCGATCGCCGCCTGTCACGCGCGGGCGTCCAGCGCCGCGGAGACAGACTGGCCACGCATCGTTGCGCTCTACGACGCGCTCGTGCAGCTCACGCCGTCGCCAGTCGTGGAGCTCAACCGTGCAGTCGCGCTGGGGATGGCGTTCGGTCCGGCGGCAGGGCTCGAGCTCGTCGACGCGCTGACCTCTGAGCCGTCGCTCAAGGCTTATCATCTGTTGCCTACGGTGCGCGGCGACCTACTGGCAAAGCTCGGGCGCTCGAGCGAGGCGCGTGCGGAGTTCGAGCGCGCGGCATCGCTCACGCGAAACGCACGGGAGCGTGAGCTGCTACTCGAGCGCGCACGAACATGCACCGCCGTGACGCTTGCGCACTCACGCTAACCTGCGCGGATGCGCTCGGGATGCGTGTACACGTTGGCGCTTTGGCCGCGAAGCAGCGCGACAAGTGTGACGCCGGCGGAGTCGGCTAGTCGCACCGCCAGTCCGGTCGGGCGCGAGACAGCGGCCAGCAAAGGCACGCCCGCGACGGCCGCTTTTTGTACCAGTTCGTAGCTCGCTCGGCTGGTCATCACCAAGAAGCCCGCGGAAGCGTCACGGCCGGCTCGCGCCAGAGCGCCGACCACTTTGTCGAGCGCGTTGTGCCGGCCGACGTCCTCGCGCACGACTACAAGCTCGCCGTCACGTGCCGCCCATGCCGCCGCATGCACGGCACCGGTCGCGCGATTGTACTCTTGCCGCTCGGAGAGCGCAGCTTCGGCGCGCCACAATGCTTCGGGAGCGACCGACCAGTCATGCGTCACTGACCGTGTGGGACGCAGCGCTTCATCTATGGTCTGCACACCGCACAAGCCACAACCAGTCCTGCCTACAAGCTGCCGCCCGCGATTCGCCAACGCCTCGGCTGCGTCCTCCGGAATCGTGATCTGAATCTCAACGCCCTGGCTATAGGGAATTACCTGGCAGCCGCGGATGTCGCCGACTGAAGCGACGATCTCCTCCGACAAGGTGAATCCGACCGCGAAATCCTCATAATCGGCCGGCGTGGCCATCATCACGAGAATGCGGCCGCATGTTGTAAACGAAGGCAACCGGCACCTCTTCGGCGACCTCGGCCGCGCTCGGTTTCGCGGTGTTGCCTTCCAGGCGGAGGAATTCCCGGCTGCCGTGTGGCGCGGCGTACCCCAGGCCAAGCAGGGGGTGTCCCGGGGTCAGGTAGGGCGGGGGAAGCGCGCTCATCCGACCACGCAGACCCCGGCGTAGGTCGCTGCACCTCCGGTCGGGTAAGCCACGATGATCACGATCTGATTAAGTCTAAGGGCTCGCCGCTGGTCTGGCGGCCCGCGCGGCCGTCACAATGGCTCCAGAGGTTGTCCGATGGCGGTAATTCCGATAACGTTTATCAGACATGAGTCCGGCTCGAAGGCATGCAATGAAACTCGACAACCTTGCTCTCCGAAATGTCTAGCGCGCAGGCACTAAGCAGCGAATCACAGCGCGCCAAGGGCTTCCGGACAGTGGCTGTCGGCGCCCTCGTTGTAGCGGCGTTGCTCATCGCCGTAGTGATGACGTGGCAGGCCGTGACGTCGGCCGGCAACCCCGACCCAACTGCTTCCCACACCGGCTCGGCGGCTGCGGTGGTCGACATCGCGGTGCTGGTGTTTCGCGAAGGACTGGAGTGCGTTCTCGTGCTGGCCGCGATCACAGCTAGCATGAACGGGCCTGAGCGGCATTACCGTCGCGCGATCGCGCTCGGTGCGGGACTCGCATTCATTGCGACACTTATCACGTGGCGCATTGCAATCGGCATAATCGACAATCTCACGCAAGACTTTCCAGCGCTGCAAATCCAGGCCGCCACGGGGCTGCTCGCGATCGTCGTGCTATTGGTCGTCATGAACTGGTTCTTTCACAAGTTCTATTGGACCGGCTGGATATCGGTGCATACCAGGCGCAAGCGCACGTTGCTCGACAGCGCGGACGACGCGACTGCTTCCAAAGCGCGCTTGCTCTGGGGTCTCGCTGTCCTGGGTTTCACGTCGCTATACCGCGAAGGCTTCGAGGTGGTGCTGTTCCTTCAGAATTACCGGCTCAAGCTTGGCGGCAACCCCGTGCTCGGCGGCGTGGCGTTGGGGCTTCTTTTCACTGGAACCGTGGCCGTCCTCACATTCGTGGCGCACCGCCGCTTGCCGTATCGGAAGATGCTCGTATTGACTGGCGTCTGCCTCGGCGTGGTACTCCTGGTGATGGTGGGCGAGCAAGCGCAAGAGATGCAGCTCGCTCATTGGTTGCCCACGACGCCAATCCGGCCACTCACAGACGTGATCCAGCCGTGGATGGGCTTGTGGCTTTCGGTGTTCCCCACTGTTGAAACCCTCAGCGCCCAGTTCATCGCCGCCCTACTAGTGCTGGGCTCCTATGCGCTCGTTCGTCTCCCACAACTGACGCCACGAACCAGCGCCAAGGTCGTGTGACGTCGCGAGCGAGCGCCAACGCGTTCGCTTTCTATTAGCGTTACTAGCGGGCGTCGGAGTCTCAGCTCATGCAGCGATGATTCGTGGCACGGACCAGGAGGTTGGGATGAGTAATCAGCGCACGGCGAACACCGCGCTTGTTTGGACTCTCAGCGTGCTTCTCGCGATAGTCTTTCTGGGGGCGGGAATCCCCAAATTGCTCGGCACCGGCACTCTGGGATTGCAAGCAGCTGCCATGCGCGGATTCCCTATGTGGCTGCGCGGTGTCGTGGGGGTCGCCGAAATTGCGGGCGCTCTCGCGCTTCTGGTACCGAGCCTCGCCGCTTACGCCGCTGTTGGCCTGGCTGTACTCATGGTGCCCGCGACAATAACACAAGTAATGAGCGGCGAGCCGGGCGTGTATGTGCCGATTGTCCTTTTCGTGCTGCTGCTTAGCCTGGCGTGGCGGCGCAATCCTGAGGCGATCCGTACGGCGGTCGCCGGCATACTCGAATGCGCCGCATCCGATCCTTCGGGAAGGGGTCGTGGCGGGCGTGATCGGCGCGACATGCATCGCCGTATGGTTTTTCATCGTCAATGTCATCGCGGGCCGACCGCTGTTCACGCCGCTCACGCTCGGTCGAGCGCTTTTCTCAGTACTGCGCCCGACGCCGTCGGGATTTGGAGACTTCGGTCCAATCCTTGGCTATACGGTGTTTCACTACGCGGCTTTCATTGCCGTGGGGTTCGTTGCGGCGGTCGCGGCACGCATTGCGAATCACGAGCCGTCGGTGCTGCTGGGATTCGCGGTTCTCTTCGCCGCGTGTGAAGTCGGATTTTACGCTCTCGTGGCTCTTCTGCAGCAGGCAAGCGCGCTCGGAACGCTCGCGTGGTATCAAGTCATGGCGGGTAACCTCATCGCATCCGCGGCCATGGGCTATTACATGGTACGCGCGCATCCAATGATTAGGCAGCAGCTGGCGCACGCCTTCGACCAGCAGACGCCGGATCAGCGAAAGGTTCCTGGGCTCACGTCGTAGACGACATGCGGCGCGCCAACCTCGTCTTCTGCGCGCCAAAACCCTAGTTGCTCGGCCCACTGAGCGTCCCGCAGGCGGCGCCCGCGCAGCAATAGAAAGCCAGCAGCGCGAGCCGTCACGACGCCTAGGCGGCGAAGGTCGGCGAGATCGCGAATAGCGGTTTCGTGTCGCGTTGCGACGATGCGTCGTGCCGAGGCTGGACCAATGCCCGGGACGCGAAGCAATGTCTCACGCGTCGCAGCCTGTACCTCGATGGGGAACTGCTCCGGGTGCGCCAGGGCCCAGGCCACTTTCGGGTCGCGGGCTAATGGCAGGTTGCCATCGGCTTCGTACACCAGCTCATTGACGGTGAATCCGTAAGACCGAAGCAAGTAGTCAGCCTGATACAGTCGATGCTCGCGCAACGCCGGGGTCGCCTGAACACTCTCCATGGGCGTGTCCCGGATCGGACGAAATGCGCTGAAATGAGCGTGATGCACACCGCCGGCTGCGTACAGCTCGGACACTCTGTGGATGATGGTGCGATCGGCATCGGGCGTGGCGCCTACCACGAATTGCATTGTCATCCCGGCGGATCCGCGCGGTCGCAGCGCGTCGCGCGGCCGACCGCCTGCTGCGTCGGTCCAGGCGTGCACGACCTGGTCGCGCGCGCGGCCAAGACTTACGAGCGTCGTCTCGAGACTCTTCTCCGGAGCGATCTGCTGCAGCGTGGTCCCACAGGGAGCCTCGAGATTGATCGACACGCGACTCGCGAGCTGAGTGAGCCGGTCGATCTGTGCGGCGTCGCCACCGGGCACCATCTTGACGTGTACATACCCAGCGAACCGGTGCTTCAACCGCAGCAGCTCGAGCACCGTGATCAACTCGTCCATCACGGTCATCGGGCGTCCCGCGATACCAGTAGTAATGAAGAGCCCCTCGCACCAGCCTCGCTGACGGGCCGCCAGAAAGACACGCACCAGCTCTTCGGGTTTGAGCAGGGTGCGCGGCATGTCGCGGTCACGGCGCATCGGGCAATAGTGGCAGTTGAACGTGCACGCGTTGGTCATGAGCACGCGGAGAAGCGTGGTCCGGCCGCCTCCCGGCATCCGAATCGGCCGCAAGTTGAACGGACGCAGCGCGCCCACGTCGCTCGTGTGGCGGAGCCTCGGCGGCGGTAGCCCGGCGCGTGACGCGCGCTGCCTAGGCACACCTTCGTGATCGTCGACAGCCATCGCCGTCAGTACCGCCAACCGATCGCTGAGCTCTACTTGTCGCCTCATGTGACCCCCCGATGGCCTCCGGCCACAGTACCCGAAGAGAAACCGAAAGTCAAGACTTCGCCTACGCCAGCGGGCGGGCACCGCCGGAGTACACGCGCGTAACGGAGTCCGCGCCGCGACGGCAGAGGCTCTGCGCTACCTTTGGCGCGCCGTATGGGACAGCCGATACTCCCCATTCCCGTGCCGGGCCGCGCGCCCGCGCCGATACCACCGCGCACGCCGCGTTGGGTGGAGCTGCTCATGCTGTGCGGCGTCGCGGGTGCTGGCTACGCTTTGCTGCGCGCAGCCACGCAGCTGACGGCGCGTGCGCCGTCGGGCGCGCCGATCGATCTCAGCATCGCCAAGCTCCCGCTGTACGCGACTTTTTCGACGCTACGGATGGCGATCGCCTACGTCATTTCTCTCGTCTTCAGCATTGCGTACGCTAAGATCGCGGCGGGAAACCGCATCGCCGAGCGGTTCATGCTTCCGCTGCTCGACATCCTGCAAAGCATTCCGATTCTTTCCTTCATGCCTGGCGTCGTGCTGGGGCTCGCGGCGCTGTTCCCGGGCAGCGCCTTTGGCGTCGAGCTCGCGGCGATCGTGCTGATATTTACGAGCCAGGCTTGGAATCTGGCTTTCAGCTTTCACCAGTCCCTTCTCACGATTCCTCGAGAGCTGGGTGAGGCCGCCACTGTCTACCGGCTCGGCGCTTGGGGGAAGTTCACGCGACTGGAGCTCCCGTTCGGCGCGATCTCGCTGATCGCCAACAGCATGATGAGCTGGGCGGGGGGCTGGTTTTTCCTCACGGCCGCCGAAGCGTTCGTGCTGGGCCCCAAGAGTTTTCGGCTGCCGGGGCTTGGTGCCTACTTGGCGGAGGCCGCCGAGGCAGGCAATGGATTGGCGCTGACTCTGGCGCTGCTCACGCTCGTTGTCGTGATCGTACTCCTCGATGTCGTCTTGTGGAGGCCGCTCGTTGCGTGGTCGGACCGGTTCAAGATCGAGCAATCGAGTAGCAGCGATGTTCCGCGATCGGCCGTGCTGGAGTTGATCCAGGGCTCGGCGCGTTTTCTCCGCGCTCGCTCGGCGTGTTCTGCATCCGCTTTCCCTCGCCCTTGACCGCTGGCTGGGTCCCAAGCCTGCTGCTCCGCCGGCCCACGCGCCACCAGGGCCTCTGACCGTACGCTGGTGGCGGCGGCGTGCGGTGGGCGTGACCGCGATGGTCGCCGTGGTCGCCCTGGCTGGTTGGGGCGGGATCGCCACTGCGAGGGAGTTGGTAGGTCTGCCGGGCCGGGATTGGGGGCACGTGGGGGTGGCCGCGATGGCGACGTTTGCGCGCACGGTGGTCGCCCTGGCCCTGGCGGCAGCATGGACGGTCCCGGTCGGCGTCGCGATTGGCCTCAATCCGCGCTGGTCGCACCGCGCGCAACCGGTCGTGCAAATCATCGCGTCGGTGCCGGCGACCGCGGTGTTCCCGATCATCGTGCTGGCCCTCATCCGCCTACCTGGTGGCCTCAACATTGGCGCTGTCTTGCTCATGCTGCTCGGCACGCAGTGGTACGTCCTGTTCAACGTGATCGCGGGCGCGACGGCAATCCCTTCGGATCTGCGCGAGGCAGCGACCACGTACAAGGTGTCCGGCTGGCGTCGATGGCGGACACTCATCCTTCCGGCGATCTTCCCGTACCTTGTCACTGGAATGATCACGGCGACCGGCGGCGCGTGGAACGCGAGCATCGTATCCGAGCTGGTTACCGTGGATCGCAAGACGGTGAGCACCGTTGGGCTGGGCGCACTGGTGACCGGCGCCGCGAACAATGCCAACTTTCCATTGCTCCTCGCGGGTACGATCGTTATGGCGGCAATTGTGATTACGGTTAATCGACTCGTGTGGCGGCGCTTGTACGGATTGGCTGAAACGCGCTACCGCCTGGAATGAGATCGGATGCGCTGGTTCACTAGGTAGATCACATGGGCACTGCAACGACCCCGAGTCTTGCTGCGACGGCTCCCCCGGCTGATGGCGAGGCGCTCCTCGCTGCAGTCGACATCAGCAAGTTTTACGGCGACGACCGTACGCCGGTGCTCGAGCGGGTCAGCATCGACTTGCGAGACGGAGAGTTCGTCGCGCTCCTCGGCCCGTCGGGCTCGGGCAAGTCGACCCTTCTGCGCGTCTTGGCCGGGCTCATGCCGCCGTCGGAAGGCGAGGTCCTCGTGCACGGCGAACCGCTGCGGGGCCCGAATCCAAACGTGGCGATCGTATTCCAGAGCTTTGCCCTATTTCCTTGGCTCACCGTTCTGCAAAACGTCGAGCTGGGCCTGCTCGCGACGACCCTGACTCCCCAGCAGCGCCGCGAGCGCGCTCTCAGTGCCATCGACCTGATAGGCCTCGACGGATTCGAGGAAGCCTTCCCAAAAGAGCTCTCCGGCGGGATGAAACAGCGGGTTGGCTTTGCGCGGGCACTAGTCGTGCAACCGGAGGTGCTTTTCATGGACGAGCCGTTTTCGGCCCTGGACGTACTGACGGGAGAGAACCTGCGCACCGAGCTGCAGGAGCTCTGGGCCGAGCACTCCATACCCACCCGGGCGGTGCTGCTGGTAACGCACAACATCGACGAGGCGGTCTCACTTGCTGACCGCGTCTTGATCTTCGGGGCGAATCCGGGTCACGTGCGAATCGCGCTGCAAGGTCTTCCGCTGGAAGAGCGTCGCACGAAATGTCCGGAGCACTCGCGCCTGGTCGACACCATCTATCGTATCATGACCAACCCTGACGCGGATGCCGCGACATTGGTGGAGGAGGCGGCGCCTGCCGGCGTTGCGCCCAGTCGCGCCGAGCCTCGCTCTGGCCCGGCCCGGCCGCGCCGGTATCAGACGCTGCCCCCCGTCGGCGTCGACGAGCTTTCGGGCTTCGTGCAGTACCTGTCGAGCATTGGTGGCCGGAGCACCATCCACGACCTGACACGCGACCTGCAGATGCGTAGCGACGACTTGCTCGCGATCGTCGAGGCGACCGACATTCTCGGACTGGCCGACCTGCAAGAGCGTCAGGTGATACTCACGCCGGTGGGGGTCAAGTTCGCCGACTCGAACCTGGACGAAGAGAAGGCGCTGTTCCGAGAGCTTGCGCTGGAACACGTCTCGCTCCTCCGGTATATCGTCCGCGAGCTCGAAGCGAGCCCCACGCACACGCTCAATGCTGAGCGGGTGCTCGATGACCTGGAGCACTCGTTCAGCGGCGAGGAGGCGAGGAGGCAGTTTGAGACCGTCGTCGACTGGGGTCGCTACGCGGAGCTATTCACGTACAACGACGCTGACGGCGAGCTGCGGCTGGATGAGGAGCACAGAGTGGCGCCGGGCATGCTGGCCGGCACGGGTAGTTGGGAGAGCGAGGAAGGCGACTCTTAACCGGAGCGTGCGCGAAGCACGCGGCTCCAGAGGAGAAAAGCAAAATGTCCATCGCACTCACCGCATCAGCGCGACGCATGGCGGTCCTGACGCTCGCAGCCACCCTCGCGATCGGCTATGCGTGCGCGTCCGGCGGGAAAGGCGGGCCGTTGCCGCCGGTCAACATCGAGGTACAGAACAACCTGAGCGTTCCGACCGACGTAACGGTGTGGCTCGTGTCAGGTGGAATCCGGCAGCAGGTCGGATACGTGCCCGGAAACGAGACTAAGACCTTCACGATTACGCCGTCTTCCGGTGCTCAGCGTTACAGATTGTCCGCTGAGCGTCCACTTGCGCGGCCTATAAGGTCGCCGTCCTTCAACTATATCCCCGAGCAGACTGGCACGATAGTCTGGGCTCTCATCCCGAACATCGTCACGTTCCGCGGGCGCGACGTGGTCGAGACTACATACGTAGACACGTTGAAGAAGTAGCCCTGCCGCACCGGGCGGGCGGGGCCGAGCCGAAAGGCGCGGCTGCCGGGCTGCGCGCGTACCTGCGCGCGCTCGGCCCGGGCCTCATCACCGGCGCGGCAGACGACGACCCGTCCGGGATTTCCACCTATTCGCAAGCAGGAGCGGCCTACGGGTACGCCTTGCTCTGGACCGCGCTTGTCACGCTGCCGCTCATGGCGGCCGTACAGCTCATGTGCGCGCGCATCGGCACAGTCACCGGTGCCGGGCTGGCGAGCGTGCTCCGTAAACACTATCCCCGCTGGCTGCTGTGGTTCGCGTGTACGCTGCTCGTCGTAGCGAACACCGTCAACATAGCCGCCGATCTGGGCGGCATGGGCGCCGCTGCCCAGCTCATCACAGGCGTACGTGGCGCCATCTACGTACCACTGTTCGCCACGCTCATCGTGGTGCTTCTCGTGTTTGCGTCCTACTCGGTGATGACCGATGTACTCAAGTGGCTCACGCTCTCACTCTTCGCCTACGTGGGGTCCGCGTATCTGGCGCATCCGGATTGGGGGGCCGTTCTCCGAGGAACGTTCGTACCACACGTCGAGCTCACGGAAGACGCGCTACTGACGATCGTGGCGCTCCTCGGGACCACGATCTCCCCGTATCTCTTTTTCTGGCAAGCTTCGCAAAACGCCGAGGAGCACGAGCACATCCTGAACGCCCTTTGGCTGGGGCGCCCGAGATCACTGACGCGCGAGCTGCGCGATGTGCGGGTGGATGTGACGACCGGGATGACGTATTCCAACGGGATCATGTTTTTCATCATTCTGACCGCGGGGGCCACGTTACACAGGGCAGGGTTGACCAACGTGCAGACCGCCCAGCAGGCGGCGGAAGCGCTGCGGCCATTGGCCGGGCGACAGGCGTCGCTCCTCTTCACGGCGGGCATAGTCGGCACGGGACTGTCTGGGCGTGCCGGTGTTGGCCGGGTCCGCCGCGTACGCGGTGGCCGAAGCCTTTGACTGGGTTCGCGGAATGGACGCCCGACCACTGGCCGCGCCGTACTTCTACGGCCTGATCGCCCTCTCCACGGCGCTCGGCGTGGCGTTCGACCTTCTGCGGTTCGATCCGATTCGATTGCTGTTCTGGTCCGCCGTGATCAACGGCCTGCTCGCACCACCGCTCATCGCGATCATACTGGTCGTTTGCAACAATCGCGCTATCATGAGGCGCTATCGCAATCGCTGGACGCTCAACATTCTGGGCGTCGCAGCGCTGCTGGTAATGGGCGCGGCCGCCGTTGGGCTCGTGCTCTCGTGGCTATGAACTTGGGCGGTGCCGAGCGCGGGTTCGCCACAGACCTCGCGATAACTAGCGTCGAGGCGGTCGAGCTCGCGCCCCCACGATAGCGATTCGGCGGTGGCGCGCGCGCCATCCGCCAAGACTCTCCACCGCGCCCTATCACTGGCGAGAGTCACCATGGCGTCCGCCATTGCGCCGACGTCGCCTGGCGGATAGCTGAGGCCATTCGACGCCGTCGCGAAGGTGGTCGGCGACGCCTCCAGCTGGCGCAGCGATGATGGGTAGCCCGCTCGCCATGGCTTCGAGAACGACGAGGCCCAACGTCTCCGTCAGTGACGCAAACACAAATGCGTCGGAGCTGGCGTACAACGACGGCAGTTCGCGCGTGCGATCGAGGTAGCCGAGAAAAATCGCTCCTTCCGGCGCCGCTGCCCGCACGGCTGCCTCGCGTGGCCCGGCGCCGGCAATCACCAGACGGGTGGAATCCGGAGGCAGTCGCGTGACGGCCAGGCGGTACGCATCTGCGACCTGCTCTGCTCGCTTCTCGGGAGCGAGACGCCCGACGTGGAGAAACAGGAATCGATCGCCCACTCCCATCTGCGCGCGCAACGCATCGCTCCGCCAGGCGGGCGAAAAAGTGTCGGTATCGACTCCGCGCCCCCATACCTCCACGTCGCGTACGCCCAGGCGAATCAAGTCATCGCGCGAGTGCACCGAAGGCGTGTAGGTGCGGAGGCTACGGCGGTGAAATCTGGCAATGTAACGCGAGATGCTGGCACGGAGCCACGGGACACCGTACGCCTCGGCATAACGCGCGAAATCCGTGTGGTACGATGACACGACGGGAACCCCGGCGCGCCGCGCAGCGATCTGCCCCAGTCGGCCAATCACGAACTCCGTCTCGCAGTGCACGAGGTCGGGCCCGAAACGGCGGATGGCCCGAGCGATCGCACTGTATGCCGGCGCGGCGAGTCGAACGTCCGGGTACTTCGGGAAAGCAATGCTTGGAACGGAGAGCAGCAGCGGGTTGCTCTTGGCGGGTCCCTGGCTGAATACCGACCCTTCGCCAGCAGGATACCGCGGCGCGACGACTCCGCAGTCCCATCCTCGTGCCTCGAGCCCCGCGACGGACAGCGCGGTTACTACGGAGACTCCGTTTACCTGAGGCGGATAGGTGTCGCTGCAGTAAAGAACGCGCATTCGTGAGCGAAGCGTTACGTGCGTGTCACACAACGGGGATGCGCTGAGCGCCGCACGCTATGACTTTTGTGCGCGGAAATGTAGAGACCACTCTTGGGAGCCGCCATGAATATTCCGATCACGCTACGATCGCCAGCACGATCCGCACACCGGCCAGCGTGGTGCGCGCCGCGACCGCCCGTTCGGCGCCATTATGCGAAGCATTAGCGTGCGCTCAAACGGCCGCGGCTGCGTGACATTGCGCGATCGCGCGGTCCCCGGTAGCATGCGGAGACTGTGCGCAAGGATGCTTCGTAGTCGTTACGCCATTGTTGCCGTCCGGTCGCGGCCCTGTCGCGATGCGACGCTAGGGTTCGTGAATGGGTAGCTCTCTGCTTGCTCGGCTGGACGCGCGTGACCGCGCGCTGTTTGCCCGGTGGACCATCGAACGGGAAACAACCGGCCGCCGCGCGTGGATCGCGCTGACGCATCTGGGCGGGGTCTGGTGCAGCGTCGCGGCGGCACTGCTTCCCCTGGCCATCGAGGGGCCAGTCCGAGTGGCCGCGATGCACGCGTTCTTCGGGCTGGCCATTTCGCACGGCATCGTGCAGATCATCAAGCGCAATGTGTTACGCGAGCGTCCGGCACTCGATCGCGAATCCCTGATCGCGATCCCTGACGCCTTCTCCTTTCCGTCCGGACACGCCACGGCTGCGATGGCAGTGGCGTTTGTCTATGCCACCGCCTTCCCTGCGTTTGCGGTTCCGCTCTTGGTCCTGGCCGCAGCGGTCGGATTTTCGCGCGTAGTGCTCGGCGTGCACTATCCGAGCGACGTGCTCGCCGGCCAGGCGATCGCGTTGGTGACGGATCTCCTAGTTCTTTCTCTGCGCTGAGGCGTCCGAGGAGGCCTGGGGGGCCGCGGGCACGGGGGGGGCCGAGGCGGCCGAGAAGCCTGGCGACTTCGCCTGAGTTGGCAGTGTAATCGTGGTGCGCCCGGGCGCCTCCTGAACCTGGCCGCCGTTCGCGGCAATTAGACGTCGCGCCAAGGCGGCGTCCGCGCCGCCGTCATCCGCGGTGCCCTGGTGCGTCACGTCGATCTGAACGGCATTGCCCTCCACCGACGCGGCAGCTGTGATCGTCACGGTGCTGCCTGACGGCATCGCGCGCACTCGATCGGCGAGCAGCATACCGCACGCTTCCTGCAGCCGAGCGCGATCGCCAGTCACGCGTGGCAGCACCGGGGCGATGTCAGTAGTAACTCGCACGCCAGCCTGCTCGCAGTCGGCGTTGAGGCCGGGCAATAGCGAAGCGATGAGGTCGCCTGCGGGAACGGCGTCATGCCGGAGCGATATCGCGCCGCGGTCCAACTCGACTATCTCGCGCAGACGCCTAACCCTGGCGTCCGCCGCCTCGGCGGCCGCTCGAGCGGCGCCCAACATTTCCTCCTGGTTCTCATTCAGATCGCCAAACCTGTTGTCGAGCAGGATGTGCAGCGGCAGCCGCACTTCGTCCAGCTGCTTCGTGAGATCGAGAGTGGCCGCGGCCAGGAGATCCGCATACTCCTTCAGGCGCTGGTCGGCCGCCGCGGCCCGTTGTGCTCCTGTCTCCTCTGCGCGGGCGGCCGCCTCGCTCAGGTGAGTGACCGACTGCTCGATGCTATCGAGCTCGTCGTGCTTGTCCGTCGCAATGACCCGCCCGGTGACGGCGTCCGCGACGTCGCGAATGCCGAGTGCGCGCAACGCCAAGCGCGTGCTTGCTCGCGTCGGGCCGACCGATGGAATCGTGGCCACGAGTCGTTGGATCCGGCGGGCGAGATAGCGCGCGTTCATCCATGTCATCCCCAGTGACGCAATCGAGGCCACGACCGCGGTGACGACCACCACGTGTGGCGCCTGGCGCTGATACTGGCCCCAATAGGCCAGTCCAGCCACCGTGCACACCCCGAGGATCGCGGGGACCACGGACAGGACCAGTCGCTGACCAACCGTCACGTTGGCGTCTCCGTGCGGACGTCAGTGTCGGCTACGACCAGCACGTCGATGCCGGCCGGGTTGTTGATCAGGCCCCCGACGACCGAGCCGCGGATCAGCTTGTGCCACCATGATCGGCGGCTGCGACCAGCGAGGATGAGGCCCACGCCATGCTCCCGCGCGAAGTGAGTGATGGCTTGAACCACGTCTCGGTGTGTGAGCTTCACGACCTCTGCACCCATCGCCTGCGCCCTCTGAATGTTGTCCACCAGCCGTCGCTGCACGCTCGCGTCAATGCGGTCCGCGCTTTCTTCGGGCGTCTGGACATATACGCAAAACCAGTCGGTGTTTAGGCGCCCAGCGATCCGGCTCGCCTTGCGAAGGAGTGCTGCCGTGTGCGGAGTGTCGCTCGACATCGCAACAAGCACGCGATCCACCGCCGCTGGCCGATCGGCACCGCCGTTCTCTCGCCGAACGATGTGCTCGCGCGTCCTATCGACCGAGCTCGCGACTTCGCGCAGCGCGAGCTCGCGCAGCGTGGTGAGGTTTTCCTCGGTAAAGAAGTTCGCCAGCGCCGCCTGGATCTTTTCCTTCGCGTAAATCTTTCCCTCGAGTAGCCGCTGGCGGAGGTCCTGGGCTGATATGTCGAGGTTTACAACCTGGTCCGCCGCGCCGACGATCCAATCCGGAACCGTCTCGCGAACGGTGACCCCGAGCGTTTCGGCAACGACGTCATTCAACGAATCGAGATGCTGGATATTGACCGCCGAGATGACGTTAATGCCGGCGTCGAGCAGCTCGATCACGTCCTCCCAGCGCTTCGCGTGCGTGGACCCAGGAACGTTCGTGTGCGCAAGCTCATCGACCACCGCGACCTCAGGGCGGCGCTCGATGATCGCGGCCACGTCCATCTCTTCCAGAACGACGCCGCGGTATTCGATCCGCTTGCGCGGCACGATCTCCAAGCCCTGAATCAGCGCTTCCGTCTCCGCGCGTCCGTGCGCCTCGACAAATCCGATTACCACGTCGACACCTCTCCGGAGAAGTTCGTGCGCTTCCACCAACATGCGGTAAGTCTTGCCCACGCCGGCTGCCGAGCCGATGTACAGCTTGAGCTTTCCACGCTCTCGTTGGCGCACGAGCGCCAGAAAGTCAGCGACTCCTGCTTCCCCAGCGAGCGTTGCGTCCGGGACACCGGTGGTAGCGGCGGGAACAGATGAGCCATCGCGGGCGGGCGCCATCACGGCGAAATCTCGCGCCGCGCCGCCGACTCGATGATGCCCAGGCGCCGCAATAGCGGCGGTACTGAAAGCCCTTGACCAATGATCGAAACGACGACCACCCCGTACGTCATTGCGATTAGAAGCGATCGGTGGGGCAAACTCTCTGGCAGCTCCAGTGCGAGCACCATGGATAACGCACCGCGCAGGCCGCCCCAGGTGAGCACGGATGCCCAGCGCCACGGGACGCGCTCATGCGTGGGTCGAACGGCAAGCGCAACCGTGCCCACCGTCATGGCACGTGCCAGCACGACGGCCAGGAATGCGGCAGCGATGGGCCGCCACGCCTCAATGAGGTCGGCAGATTGGACCTCAAATCCAATGAGAAGAAAAACTACCGAGTTGAGAGCGAATGCGACGTACTCCCAATATGCGTCGACTGCAACCCTAGCGCGCGGCGATATTCCGCGCCGTGCGACGCCACTTCCGCACAGCAGACCGGCTGCCACCGTGGCGAGAACTCCAGAAGCACCCAGACGCTGGGCGGCAGCGAACGAGCCGTACGCCGCGACCATGGTAAGCGTGATTTCGACCATGGGGTCGTCGAGTCGGGCGATCGCGAACGCGGCCGCCATACCCACGACCGTTCCAACTGTAGCGCCGCCAGCGAGTGAGCCGACGAAGCGTTGTACGACCGTCGCCATTGCTGGACCCGTGGCGGTCGAGCTGGTAACCAGTGCCAACGCGGCGACGAACAGCGCAATGGCGGTGGCATCGTTGAGCAGACTTTCAGCCTCGACGAGCAGGGTGAGGCGCCGCGGCGCGCCGAGTTTTCGGAAGAGCGCCAAGACTGCGATCGGGTCGGTCGCACTCATGAGTGCCGCAAAAACGATCACTTCGCCCGCCACGAGGGCGACACCGGCATTCATGACCGCGAAAGTGCTTGGCAGCAGCAGCGCGGTGAGTGCGGTAGCGAGGACGACGCCGGGAAGGGCCAAAAGGGCCAACGTGACTCGGTTTTGCCACACCTCGTGCGCGCGGAGGTTGAACGCCGCCTCGAATATCAGGCCGGGAAGCGCTAGAGCAAACAGAAACTCGTGCGTTAGATGCGGCGGATCGACCAGGCGAAGCGTGCCCAAAGCGAGGCCGGCGATGACGAGGCCCACGGTGTACGGCACGTGAAAGCGTCGCGTGATGATTGCGACAGCAGTGGCGACGACCAGAAGCAGAGTGACCAGCGCGCCCAGATCGAGTCGCATGCTCGCGAGACCGAGTGCTGAACTGCGAAATGTGCCATACGTCGAGTCTTCAAGGAAAGCTACGAGCCGTTCGCGGTCGCCCGCCGCTGCCTACGGGTGATGGGGCGCTGCGCGCGGAAAGGCGCTGTCGACGGCGAGGTTGAGGGCCAACACGTTGACTCGCGGCTCGCCGAAGAACCCGAATTGGGGCCCCTCCGTGTGCGCGGTCACCAACGCGGTGACGCTCCCTGGCTGCGCGTTTCTCGCACGCGCTACCCGCGCGACCTGCTGCTCGGCGGTAGCCGGTGAGATGTGTGGATCGAGCCCAGACGCGGACGATGTGACCATATCCGACGGTACGTGGCCTTTGACCGCGCCGTCGTTCTTGACCGCGCTGTCGATGGCTTGCGCGATCAAAGTGTCTGCTAACTTGGCGTCCGTCGGGCCCTTGTTGGTTCCCGAGGACGAATCACCGACGTATCCAGAGCCTGCCGCCGACGGCCGAGGGTGGAAGTAAGCCGGATCCGACGAACTGCTGGCCGATGAGGGCACTTCCCATCACGTGGCCGTTCTCCGCTCACCAGCGATCCGTTCGCCTGGCTGGGAAACAAGAGCTGGGCGATAACGGTGACGATGCCCGGATAGATGAAACCCGTGATCACGATGAGGAGAATGGTGATCGCGAGTGCAGGTCGCAGCTGATTTCGCAGCATGAATGTCGGCCCGTTATCGGTCAGATGAGGTGCAATGCCACGAGCAGCATATCGATCGCCTTGATGCCTATGAACGGCACGATGATCCCGCCGACGCCGTAGATCAACAGGTTGCGACGCAGGATGGCGCCAGCCCCGCGCGGGCGATATCGGACGCCGCGCAGCGCGAGCGGGATCAGTGCGATGATGATGAGCGCGTTGAAGATCACGCTCGCCAGTATCGCCGACTGCGGCGAATGCAGTCGCATGATGTTGAGCGTCTGCATGACTGGAAACGTTACCACGAACATCGCCGGGATGATGGCAAAGTACTTGGCAACGTCGTTGGCGATCGAGAACGTCGTGAGCGATCCGCGCGTCATGAGTAGCTGCTTCCCGATTTCCACGATCTCGATCAGCTTGGTCGGATTGGAGTCGAGGTCGATCATGTTCCCCGCCTCCTTGGCCGCCTGCGTCCCTGTGTTCATGGCCACTCCGACGTCGGCCTGTGCCAGAGCGGGAGCGTCGTTGGTGCCGTCACCAGTCATGGCGACCAGTCGGCCCCCCGCTTGCTCACGCCTGATGAGCGCCATCTTGTCTTCAGGCTTCGCCTCGGCGAGGAAGTCATCCACGCCGGCCTCCTGAGCGATGGCCGCCGCGGTCAGCGGGTTGTCGCCCGTGATCATGACCGTGCGAATGCCCATCGCACGCAAACGGTCGAAGCGCTCGCGCATCCCTCCCTTGACGATGTCCTTGAGATAGATGACGCCGAGCACGCGCGCGGACCCGTTTTCACCCTCGGCGACAACCAAAGGCGTTCCGCCTTCGCGGGCGATGCGCTCGACGGCGGTGTCGAGATCGTTCGGGATAATTCCGTGGTGATCGCGTACCCAGCGCTCAATGGATTCGCCGGCGCCTTTCCTCAGCTCCGAACCCGATCGGAGGTTCACGCCGCTCATGCGTGTAGCGGCGCTGAAAGGAACGAACTCGAGATCGCCTCCCCCTCCCCCTCCCCCTCCCCCTCCCACTACCCCTCCCGTAGCGGTGGCCGAGCCCTCGAGCTCACCCAGCTGCCGGCCGCGCAGGCCGAACCTTTCCTTCGCCAGCACGACGATGCTGCGGCCCTCGGGCGTTTCATCCGCAAGGGACGCGAGCTGCGCGCGGTCCGCGAGCTCCTCGATCCGGACGGAAGGCATTGGAACGAATTCGACGGCCTGACGATTGCCCAGGGTGATCGTCCCCGTCTTGTCCAGCAGCAGCGTGTTGACATCGCCCGCGGCTTCGACCGACCTGCCGCTCATGGCTATCACATTCTGTTGAATGACTCGGTCCATGCCCTGCGATCCCGATCGCTGACAAGAGCCCGCCAATCGTCGTCGGGATGAGACACACAAGCAGGGCGACCAAGACCGGGATGCTCACGGGCGTGCCGCTATACGTCGCGAACGGCTGCAGCGTGACGACTGCGAGCAGGAACACGATCGTCAATCCGGAGAGCAGAATCGTCAATGCGATCTCGTTCGGCGTCTTCTGCCGCGAGGCCCCCTCGACGAGCGCGATCATGCGGTCGAGAAATGTCTCGCCCGGATTGGCCGTAATGCGGATGACGAGATAGTCTGATAGCACCTTCGTGCCGCCGGTTACCGCCGAACGGTCACCGCCCGACTCGCGCACGACCGGAGCCGATTCGCCAGTGATGGCTGATTCGTCGACCGATGCAACTCCGTCGACCACGTCACCATCGCCGGGAATGACGTCGCCCGGCGTGGCAAGTACGCAGTCGCCCTTCTGCAGCGCCGACGATGGCACCATCTCGAACCGCTCGCGGTTTTCCGGCGACGCGAGGCGCTTGGCCTGAGTCTGTGTTCGGGCCCTGCGCAGGGCGTCTGCCTGCGCCTTGCCGCGGCCCTCCGCCATTGCCTCGGCGAAGTTGGCGAACAACACCGTGAACCAGAGCCAGATCGCGATCTGGAACGTGAAGCCCACGTCGCCTCGCCCTGAGATGACATCACGGACCAGTACGAGAGTGGTCAGCACGCTCCCGATGAGAACCACGAACATGACCGGATTGCGCACCATGTGGCGCGGCGCGAGCTTGACGAACGAGTCGCGAATAGCCCGCCGAACGATCAGCGGGTCCAACAGCGGACGTGCAGCTGCTGCCATGTCAGCGACCCATTGCTAAAAGAGTTTCCCGGCCTGCATGAGGAAATGCTCGACTATCGGGCCGAGTGAGAGTGCGGGAAAGAACGTCAGCGCCGTGACGATCAGGATCACGCCCACGAGCAGCGCGACAAAAAGGGGCGTGGTCACGGGGAAAGTGCCAACTGATTCCGGCGCGGCCTTACGCTCGGCCAAGAATCCGGCGAGCGCCAGCGCTGGCACCATCATCGCGAAGCGTCCGAACAGCATCGCAAAGCCGAACATCGTGTTGTAGTAGTAGGTGGAGCCGGTCAGCCCGGCGAAGGCGCTGCCGTTGTTGGCCACCGTGGAGCTGAATGCGTAGAGAATCTCGGAAAACCCATGTGGCCCCGCGTTGTTCAGTCCCGCGAGGCCGGCGGGGATGACGGCCGAAATCGCCGCGAACGTCAAGACGACGAAGGCATACACGAGGACGTAGACCATCACGACGCGTATCTCGCGACTTTCGATTTTCTTGCCGAGATATTCCGGAGTTCGTCCGACCATTAGACCGGCGATGAACACGGAAAGCACCACCTCGACGATCATCGCGTACAAACCCGACCCAACTCCGCCGTATACCAGCTCGCCGAGCTGGATATTGAGCATCGGCACCATTCCGCCGATCGGAGTGAACGAGTCGTGCATGCTGTTAACGGCCCCGCACGAGGCGTCAGTCGTGATCGTGGCAAATAGCGCGGAGTTTGCGATGCCGAAGCGCACCTCCTTGCCTTCCATGTTACCGCCGGGATTGCTCGCGGAGGCGATGACATCGATCCCGCGGGCGGCGTGGATCGGATTGCCGCGCGCCTCAGCCCAGTACGCGACCGTCACGCCGGCGATGAACAGCACGAACATGGCGGACCAGACTGCCCATCCATGTCGCTGGCTCTTTACCGTGCGGCCCAGAAAGTAGGTCAGTCCCGCCGGAATCAGGAAAATGGCCAGGATCTGCAGGAAGTTGGACCAGGGCGTGGGGTTCTCGAACGGGTGGGCCGAGTTGGCGTTGAAGAAGCCGCCGCCGTTGGTACCCAACTGCTTGATTGCTTCCTGGCTGGCGACCGGCCCCATGACGAGCGTTTGCTTGGCGCCCTCCAGGGTGGGGATATGCAGATAGGGATGAAAGTTCTGGATCGCTCCCTGCTGCACGAATAGCAGCGCGAGCACGATCGAGAACGGGATGTAGAGGTACAGCGTGCCGCGGACCAGATCGACGTAGAAGTTGCCGATGCGGCCGGCGGAGCGCCGCGCAATGCCGCGCACGAGGGCTACCGCCGCGGCCACGCCAACCGCGGCCGAGGCAAAATTGTGGAACGCGAGCTGGGTCATCTGCGAGAGATACGACATCGTTGTCTCGCCGCTATACGACTGCCAGTTCGTGTTCGACGTGAACGACGTGGCGGTCTCGAACGCCTGGCGATCGACCACGTTCGGCAAATGCTCAGGATTGAGCGGCAGCCGTCCCTGAAGTCGCAGCGCCAGGTAGGTCACGATGGTCGATACGGCCGTGAACACGAGCAGCGACGCGGCGTAGCGCGTCCAATGCTGGTCTTCGCTCGGGTCAATGCCACCTAGGCGATATAGGGCGCGTTCGATTGGGCCCAGCCACTGAAACGAGCCATCGTACACCTTCACGAGATACAGGCCCATCGGCTTCGTGACTAGCAGCAGCACGACGCAATACAGGAGAATCTGAGCCCAACCGCCGAAAGTCATGATCAGAATCGCTCGGGCCTGAGAAGCGTGTACACCAGGTACACGAGAGTCGCGACCGAGACGAGCCCGCCGATAACGGTATCCGTGCTCACTGAGTCTCGCCGTCGTGAGGAGCGGTTGCATCACGGCCCAGGCGCTCCAGCCCGCGAATGAACGCAATCATCAGCCCGAAGAAGCCGACGATGCCGAGCAAATACACGACGTCAAGCATTGCGAGTCCTCACTTGCGAGTCATTTTTTTGGGCTTACCGTGATCCACCAACGCCGTGCGGCGACTAGCGACCAGATTGCCTCGAGCATCCCAAAGGGCCAAGCGCCCTGAAGGAAGCCATATATGGACCCGAGCACACATGCTCCGGCGAACGCCAATATGAACCACGGGCTCCGCCTCTCTAATGTGTAGAACACCAGCATCGCGGTCACCGCGATCAATCCGAAAATCGTAACGCGATTCACGCGGCCACCCCCGGTCCCGCTCCCAGGCGCTGCGGGCGCTCACGAGCGGCGATTCCCGTGGTAGGCGATCCGCCTCTCGGCCGCTCCCCACGAGCGCCGGCGGCGCCCGGCGCGCCAGCCTGCTCGCGCAGCATCCTCATCACCGACGTAAAGGCCGACTCCGATGAAGAACATGTGCGGCAGCAACTGCACGAGGAGCGCGAAAACAAGGGCGGCAATGACTGCAAGTGAAACCCACATCGATCCTCCACACGCGGTCCGTGTGGTGGCAAGACTAACGTCGCGCGCGTAAATGGCGCGTAAAGATCGACGGGGGTCGCAATGAAAATTTCGTGAAAAAAAGCGCGCCCATGCCTGACCGGCTAGACGTCGCCTGGGTCGGATGCGTCCAATGCGGGCACCCGCAGCGTGAAAACGCTGCCGCCGCCGTCGCGTCCCTCGTACGTAAGGGAGCCGCCCTGCGCGACCGCGAGGCTTCGCGCTATCGACAGACCCAGTCCAGCGCCGCCGACGTCCGGCGACAACCCAGTGGGCCGATTAAATGGCTGGAAAATGCGTTCACGCTCACCCGGCGGGATGCCGGGCCCGCGGTCCGCCACGGCAAAGACGAGATAGGCGTCGTCGCGCCACGCTGTGAGCTCGACCGGGCCCGACGGCGGGGAGTACTTGAGCGCGTTCTCGAGGATGTTCACCAGTGCGCGCAGCGTGTCGGTAAAGTCGAAGCGCCCGATGAGGAGCGAGTTCTCATCCGCCACGATTTTCGTGCAGATCTCTCGCCCGGTGGCGCGCCCAGCGACACGTTGCAGCGCCGCGCCGATCAAGTCTTCCGCTTCGTTCGGCGTGGTCGGTACCGTGCGTCCTCCCGCTTGGATCCGGGACAGATCGAGCAGGTTCTCCACGAATCGGTTGAGGCGATCCGCCTCTTCCTCGATCGTAACCGCGCGGTCGTCTCCGCTCGCGGCGATTGCATTCGCAAGCGCTTTAATGGTCGTTAGTGGTGTGCGCAGGTCGTGCGACACAGATGCGAGCAGCGCATCCTTGAGTCGGTCTGCTTCGCGTAGCGCCTCCGCGTGCTCGACGTCGCGAGCCAATCGCGCGCGCTCCACGCCAAGGGCCGCATAATACGACAGAGCACGGAGCACGCGTCGCCGTGCGGCCGTGAGACTAAAAGTCCCTTCCTCCCCAATGCCTAGCACCCCCACCACGCGCTCGCGCACCTGAAGGGGGACAAACAACGCCCGTAATTCGGCGCCATCCGTGGCCGCGACTCGTGAGGTGCCGTCGCCAAGGATTGCGGCCTCGGCGGCGTGTTCGTCCACCCAGTGCACAAGGCCTCCCTCGCCGATAGGCCGATTTTCCACCGTTGCGTCGCGCTCGGGCGCGCGCGCCGCAAGATGAATCCCACCCGAATCGGGGTCGCGCACGTAGACTTCGCACCAATCGACATCGAGCGTGCTGCGAATGACGTCGGCGATCGCAGGCATGGCCTCATCAGCGCGCCCCGCTTTTAGCGATTCTGCGCCCAGGACTGCCAGTCGATCGATCTCCGCTGCTCGGGCCTGGGCGTCTTGCGCTTTTTCCTGTGCGCGGGACAGTAGTTGGGTGGCTACGGCACTTGTCCCGAGGAATGCGAAGAGGACGATCCAGTCCAGCGGGTTGACGACAACCAGCGACCCGTAGGGCGGAAGGAAATACCAGTCGAAGAGCAAAAACGCGGCGGCCGCGAGCGCGAGGCCCAGTCTGCGTCCGGCGTACGCGCTTGCCCCAAGCACGACCAATAGATAGACCAGAGCGACGTGCGCTTCATTGAGACGCGGACGCACCGCGAGCATCCCGATGGTCGCCAAAGCGAGTACACCGGTCCATGCGGCCGCGCGAAGGAGTTGGCCGAGGCTGAGTGACGAAACGCCGTACGCCACGCTACGATCCAGCCGGTCGTTCCAGGCGGTATCCAACGCCTGGCTCCGTTACGATCAGCTGCGGGCGCACCGGGTCAGCCTCTAGCTTGCGCCTCAGGCTGCGAACGTAGACGCGCAGATACTGCTGGGCGTCCCCCGACACGTTGCCCCACACAGCGCGGAAGAGTTGGGCATGGGTCACGGTGCGCCCGGCATGGTTGGCGAGCGCGCGGAGGACGTCCCACTCGGTTCGCGTCAAATGCACGACCGCGCCGTCGCGTCTAAGCGAAGGAGTTGCGAAATCGATCGTCACGGCGCCGAGCTCGAGCGTGTCGTTGTGGTCTGTACGAAGAGCTCCCGAGGCGCGGCGCAATTGTGCCCGTACCCGCGCGCGCAGCTCGTCAGAGCTGAACGGCTTGGTCACGTAGTCGTCAGCGCCCGCGTCCAAGAGCGCCACCTTTTCGGCATCCGTGTGGCGTGCTGACAAGACGACAATTGGCGCGCGCGACTTCTCGCGCAACTGTCGGCACACGGCTTCACCTGCCGCGTCGGGCAGCCCCAGGTCGAGCACGATGAGGTCAGGCCGCTCCGTCACCGCCAGCGCCACGCCGCCCGCGCCGGTCCCGGCTTCGAAGACTGCTCCCACCTCTCCCTGCAATGCCTCTCGCACGACGCGCCGGATCTGCGGCTCATCATCAATGATCAACACGCTGCTCGCTTGCGGCGTGGAGCTCGTTGCAGCGGCTCCGCCCAAGCCGTCACGGGCCATGTGCCAAGATAAGGCCCAGGTCACGCATGGCGTTGCGTTTGAGCCACATGGCTCGTGTTGGACGTGGGTATGCCGCAAACCGATCCGCAATCTCGCGCAGCCGTGGCTCCGCTCGAGGCCAAGCGAGAGCGGCTCCGATTCAGGGATTTTCAGTTCTCGCGCACGCCGTCGGGGATCTGCTCGGCCGAGGTCCAGTTGGAGTGGATTGATGGCGTCACCGTCATGGGCAAGGCCACGGGGCAGTCGAGCCCCATGGGGGACTTGCGCGTCGCGGCCGAAGCTGCGCTCAAAGCGCTGGAGAGTTTCTCGGGCGGCGCGTTCGCCTTCGAGCTCGCGGGCATAAAGGCCCTCCGAGCATTCGATGCCAACATCGTCATTGTCGCCGTTGGGCTGCGCAAGGGCGAGGGTCCGCAACGGCTATTGGGCAGTTACCTTGCGGAGCGCGATCCTGTTCGTGCTGCGGTCATTGCAGTGCTTAACGCTACCAACCGGTTGCTGGGCAATTTCATCGCAACTCGGTGATTGCGCGGCGGCAGGCGCCGAGTTCGATTGTCGAAATCGGCAGCCGGAACCTGAGGTCGGAGATCGGGGGTAGAAGGCGTCCACATGCGAAATAGGCTTGCCCTGGCCGGCCCCCTAGGCGCGGCTCTGACCGTTATCGCGTGTGGACATCGTGTTGCGCCGCGCTCCGCTCCAGCTCCTGAGCCGACGCCTGTAGCCGTCGCGCCGTCGAGCGACAGCGCGACAGCGCCCGCGGATTCAACCCGGCGGGACACGGCTGTCAGCCACTCGGCGGTGACGCAACAGGCTCTGAAGGTGTTCGGCGATTCTGTCTCGCATTCGATAGCTACCGAGCCCGACACGGAGACTCCCGCGAGCGACACCGTGAGCGGACCAACTTGGGACATCGACGTGCGGTCCTACGAGACGCAGCGTCGAGTGGAGCATTTCGTGGCCGAGTTCACGGGCGAGGCGCGAGACCACTTCAGCATTTCTGTGCAGCGCGGAACTCGGTACGAGCCGATGATGCGCGAGAAGCTGCGCGCTGCTGGCCTGCCCGAAGATCTCGTCTACCTCGCGCTGATCGAGAGTGGCTATTCGCCGCATGCATACTCTCGCGCCGCGGCCGTCGGCATGTGGCAGCTCATGACGTCGACTGCTCGCGGGTCAGGGCTTCGCGTGGACTGGTGGGTTGACGAGCGGCGCGATCCGGTTCGGTCCACGGACGCTGCCATTCGTTTCTTGCGATACCTCAAGGACCAATTCGGCTCGCTGTACCTCGCCGCCGCAGCCTACAATGGGGGGCCCGGCCGCATTTCCCGGGGGCTTACTCGCTACGCCGACGACCTCGCGGGGACAACCGGAGACGACTTATTCTTTGCACTCGCCAACAAGGACTATTTGCGCGACGAGACCAAGGATTACGTGCCTCAGTTGATAGCCGCCGCACTCGTCGCAAAAGAACCGCTTCGCTACGGGCTGCACGTAGAAGCGCAGGATCAATACATCTACGATACGGTACGAGTCGGCCCATCGACTCCACTAGCGGCAATAGCCAAGGCGGCCCGCACGTCGGCCGCGACCATAGTCGATCTGAATCCCTACGTGCTGCGCGGAATCACGCCGCCCAAGGATTCGTTCACCGTGCGCGTGCCGGTTGGGGCGGCGGACTCGTTCGACTCGGCATTCGCCTCCCTGCCAGCGTCCCAGCGCACAGGCTACGTCCGCACCGCAACCACCAAGCGCGGCGACACGTTTGCCTCCCTGGCTAGTCACTTCGGCTTTACTGGCCGCCAACTGCAGTGGTACAACCCCAGCGTGCACGCTGCGCGCAACGGGCGCGTCCCGCCCGGCAGCAAGATACGAGTCCCCAGTGTCGTTGTCGTCACGGCTGCGCTCGAATGTGCCCGACCCGGCGATCGAGCGATACGGCGTCGGTGGTCGTCGCATTCACATTGTCAAGCGTGGCGAGACTCTGGGAGTCGTAGCCGTGCGCTACCACACGACCGTGCGAGCGCTCATGCGGCTGAATGGGTTGCGCAAGAGCACGATTCTCCCCGGCCAGGCGCTCGCCGTCTCCGGATCGCGGCGTCCGATTCACCGGCGCGCGCGACACGCCGCGTAGCGCCAGGGCCGTCACCGACCGCTCCACATCCCGGTGACTATTCCGTGACAACCGATCGCGCAAACCTTGAAACCTTCTCAGGCATCTCATCGTGGTGTAGGGCAAGGAAGCAACGCGGCGGGCGCCCGCGGCGTACTCAACCCAGCACCGAAGACACCCACGCAGAGAGGGTCAGAATGCAGCAGCGATTCGGAATCGTGGCATTGGCCGCCGCGATCGTTAGCGGCGGTGCGCTGGCCGCACAAATGCCAGAGGCGCAGGACGCGGGACTTGTCGGCGGTTCGACTCCCTCTGTCGAGGCACTCACGGGCCGCGTGTCCGATCGGACCGGCTCACCGCTCGGCGACGCTCACGTTGACATCGTGGATTGCGTGACGGGCGAATCCGTGGCCACGCTTACACGTGCGGATGGTGCCTACCAAGTCGGCGGCCTTGTGGCCGAGCACACCTATACGATCACGGTCCGCCGTATTGGCTTTGCGCCCGAGACCCACAAGGTCGCGCCTGCGGTTCCGTCAGCCGCCGACTTCACTTTGCGCCCGATCCGTGAGACGCGCATGGTGCATGGCAGCGAGCACGGCGCGGATGTCCGCACCGCCGCTCACGTGGGCGGCTGACGCCCACCACGCGGCTGACGCCCACCGCTCAGTCGGTAACGCCGGACCCCTTGTAGCCCTGGGTGACTAGGCGCTCGTAACCGTTGGACGGGTTTTCTCCGCGCTCAATGGATTGACCGACCGCGACCTCGCCACGGTTGTAAATGAGAAGAGCAAGTGCAAGATCACCGTGGTTGTCACGCACGAGCTGACGAAGGTAGCGGAGCCCGACGCGAAGGTTGGTCTCGCGATCGTACAACGCCGCGTGTGTCACGCCGGGCATGAAGAATTGGGCTGTGGCGGGCATGATCTGCGTAAGCCCGATTGCGCCCGCGGGACTGGTGGCTCGCTCGTTGAATTCACTTTCGACCTTCACGAGCCGAAATGCCAGCTCGGGCTCGATGCCTTCGGCTGACGACACGTCGTAGATCGAGGCCGCGAGGTCAGCGCTGATCTTGTAGCGGCTGGAAAATCCAAACACCGCATTCAGCCGCTGCAGCTGCAGGTTCGCAAGATCGAGCTGGCCTTGCTTCTCGTCGAGCTGATCGCGCAACGATGGCCCCCCAAGCCCGAAGAACCTGCCGGCTTTTGCAGCGACCTTTACGGGCGTCTGATGAGACTCAGCTAGCGCCTCGGGAGCGCGCCGGAAGCTCGCAATGCCAAGTAGCACGGCACCCGCGCCGGCCGCCGTGAACACTCGGCGCCAGTCCATCCGAGTGCCGCGACGTAGCGCGCGTTCCACCGGCGACTCGCGCCGGGCCGAGACCGAATACAGAGCCCGCATAAGCTACACTCCCGCTCTAAAGGCGACCTTCAAGACGCAATGTTAGCGCCCCTCGCTCGACCTACGGCCCTCTAGGGGCAACCGCTGTGCCAGTCTCTACCGCCGAACCCAGTGCCCGGACTTCCCGCCTTGCTTCTCGGCAAGAAGAATATCCGAGATGACCATACTGGTATCTAGCGCCTTGGCCATGTCGTAAACCGTGATAAGGGTCACAGCGACGGCGGTCATTGCCTCCATCTCGACACCTGTCTTTCCGACAGTCCGAACGACGGCCTCGGCTCGCAATCCAGGCAGCGTATCATCAGGCGTAACAGACACCTGCACATCTGTCAGCGCCAAAGGATGGCACAGCGGAATTAATTCGGCCGTCCGCTTGGCGGCCATTATGCCAGCGACGCGCGCGACGGCGACCACGTCACCTTTTGTGACGGTGCTGTCTAGGATCGCGCGCAGCGTATCGGGGCGCATCCGGATCGACCCCGTCACGCGGGCTACGCGAACGGTGTCTGCTTTTTCGCTGACATTGACCATGCGGGCGTCCCCAGTTGGGGCCACATGAGTGAGCTGAGTCACAATTCGCGGTCTCGGACGGCGTTCGCGCAGCGCTCGATGCTGCGCATCAACGATATCGCGATCAGCTGCGGGCTGACGTTGCCGCTGGCTCGAGCCTTGGCCTGCTCAGTTGCTGTTATGGCGCCGCTCGCGGCGAGCGCCTCGGACGCGTCGCCACGCTGAGCCGCATCTCGGGCGCGCGCATGGAGCAGTACCGTCACTGCCTCCAGAGCGTCAGCGAAGGCGCCGCGCGCCCCGGCCGCCCCCTGGTTCAGGGCCGTCTTGTAGCGCTCGGCGCCGTGCGCCTCTGCGCCTGCTAGAAGCGCCCGCGCAGTCTGTACGGTCTCGGGCGAAGTGCTGTCGTCGAACAACGAGCCCGGCGCGCCGCGCGCGAGCCGGACTCGTTCCGCGTCGCTAGGCGGGGCGTGACGTGCGTCCAGGGCAGCGCGAACGGTGGCATCCACGACGAATGCTCGCACATCGGCATCGCTCGAGCGGCCAACACGCACCGCGGCAACTCGCGACCTTATGGTGGGCAGCAGTGCGCCTGGCTCACTTGACGTCAGGATCAGGGTCGTGTCGGCAGGCGGTTCCTCAAGCAGCTTGAGAAACGCGTTGGCCGCATAGTCGGCACCCTCCTGGGGCACCATCCGTTCGGCGTCACCCACTACGATCACCTTGCGTCGGGCCATGGCCGGCGTGCGCACGGCAGCTTGGACCAGCCACAACGTGGTCGCGAGAAAAATCCCGTCCGCCCCCGAGGCCGGACCGTACAGCATGCCGGCGCGGACTCGTTCGCTGATCGCGTCCGCGTAGTCCTCCCGTACTTCGGCCGAGTCCGCGCCCTCGCGGAGTCGCGGGCGTGGGAAAACCCAGTAGAGATCGGGATGCGTCAGCGCAGCGGCGTACCGGCAGTTCTGACAGTCACTGCACGGGCGTCCGGAATCGGATTTTTGGCAGAGGAGCATTTGCGCCAGCCACAGCGCCAGCCGTTGCTTGCCAACCCCGCTTGGCCCGTGCAGAAGCAGGCTGGCCGGCAGCGTGCCCTGATCAAGAGCCATTGCGAAGCGCGACCTTACGGCGTCGTGGCCGTATATCGGAACGATCGGCACAATCGAATATGGCCGGGTCGAGCTGACTCCGGTACCGTCGGCCGAACATTTGGTGCACATTCTTCGCATGAATGCACCGTGGGTTGGGGTGATCATGGGAAGCCGAAACGACTACGCGCACATGGCACCCGCGTGCGATCTTCTCGCGGAGTTCAATGTGCCGTACGAAGCGCGAATCGTTTCAGCACACCGGACGCCGGATTGGCTGTTCGAGTACGCGTCAACGGCGGAATCTCGCGGGCTGCTGGTGATCATCGCGGCCGCTGGCGGCGCGGCGCATCTGCCCGGCATGGTCGCGGCCAAGACGCTGCTGCCCGTGCTGGGAGTGCCGATCCCGGTTGGGCCGCTGGGCGGTCTGGACTCCCTTCTTTCCATCGTTCAAATGCCTAAGGGCGTGCCGGTTGGCACACTTGCCGTCGGGGCTGCTGGTGCGGCGAACGCCGCGATTCTTGCGGCCGAGATTGTGGCGCTACAGCATCCTGAAGTGCGCGAGCAGGTGCGCGCTTGGCGGGATGCGCGACGCGACGAGGTACTTGAACAGACGTTGCCGCCGTGACGGCGATCGAGCCCGGTGCCACGATCGGGCTCTTAGGTGGCGGGCAGTTGGGACGGATGTCGGCGCTCGCCGCGCGAGAGATGGGCTACGAAGTTCGCGTTCTTGATCCCGATCCCGCACCTCCTGCCGCGGCCGTGGCGACGAGCTGCATTCGCGCGGCGTTCGATGACGTAGACGCGGCGGTCCGGCTCGCGCGCGAGTGCGCGGTCGTCACCATAGAGATCGAGCGGGTAGCCGTAGCGAGCCTTGAAGCGGCTGCGCAGTGGGTGCCCGTGCGCCCCGCGGCATCGGTCCTCGCGCTGGTGCAGAACCGCGAGCGCCAGAAGCGGTGGCTCGAGGCGCACGGATTTCCGGTCGGGCCATATCGGGCGGTGAGCAGTGCCGCCGAGTGCGAGCGAGCCGTCGTCAGCTTCGGCGCGAGCTACATCAAGGCGTCCACGGGCGGATACGACGGGCGCGGCCAGGTCCGCGTGAGCGACCCCGCCGAGTGCGCAGAGGCATGGGCTGCGCTGCGCGCCGAACGCTGCGTAGTGGAGCAGGCCCTGGACCTCGAGCGCGAAGTCTCAGTCATGATTGCTCGTCGGCCGGAGGGTGAGACAGCGACTTATGCGCCCGCCCTCAACCACCACGAAGCGGGCCAGCTGGAATGGTCTGTAATACCAGCTCCGGTGCCGCTGGCTCTAACGCGCGAGGCGACCGTGATGGGCACCGCGATTGCTCGGCAGCTCAATGTCGTCGGACTACTTGCAGTGGAGATGTTCGTGACTCGAAACGGCCAATTGCTCGTGAATGAGCTGGCCCCGCGCCCACATAACAGCTTTCATCACACGGTGGAAGCGTGCGTAACCAGCCAATTCGAGCAGCTAGTGCGTGCAGTGTGCGATCTTCCATTGGGGACGACGGACATCGTGCGTCCAGCCGCAATCGCCAACATCCTCGGAGATGTCTGGCGGGACGGTCGGCCGCCCGACTTCTCTGCCGCCCTCGCGGTGCCAGGCACCAGATTGCACCTGTATGGCAAGCGTGAGCCTCGCCCGGCGAGGAAGATGGGCCACTTGGCGGCAGTCGGTGGCACACCGGAAGAGGCGCTCGCCAGAGTGACCGAGTCCGCGCAGCGGCTGCGCTAGGCCGGCTCATTTTCCTGGGCGGTAGCTATAATTGTCTCCAATGTCCTCGCGGCGGCTGAAGGGCGTTTTCTCCCTGATGCTCATGAGCCACCTCGTGGTCGCTCAGAGTCTCTTAGCATGCTCTCCGAGCCGTCACGCTGGTGGTCAATCGGATCCTGCGCGCCATTGTCGGGATATGGCCGCAGCGGTACGCACGCACGATGCGCTCGCGCATTTGGCCGGCGGCGCGAAGCAACCCACTCACCACATACCTGACGTGCCGCCCTGCTGTTCGCTACTCGCGTCATGTGGCTCACTGGTCTACGCGCCTTCAGTGGAAGTCGCGACGCGGCTCGTAGCCATCGACGTCTCTGTGCCGTGGGACCGCATGGACGCGCCGCTGTCGCACGCGACGGCCCCCGAGCCCCCACCTCCCAAACAGCGCGGCCACTAGTTCATCCCCCGCGCTGCGGCTCGTAGCAAAGCTTGTAAAAAAGCCGGCCGCGGGGCGGCGTGTCGCGTGCCCACCCGGATGGCCCGGGGCGTGGCCCGAGACGTCGCAGCCTCGACTTGTTTGGGACAATGCCAACGTGGAGACGACACCGCCGCTGTGCATCGCGCGCGGTGACAACGGTCATCGCCAGCGCCATTCTACCAGCCGCGCTTGCGGCGCAAGGCCAACCGCCTGCGCCGCTGCACGACTCTACGCACGTGCACACGCCTGCCGGCGCGGACAGCGCCGAAATGCAGGACACGTCGATGCGGGGCACGGGTGGCATGGGTGGCATGGCGATGCACGCCGGCCCACTCGGAATTCCAATGACGCGCGAGGGGTCGGGTACCTCGTGGCTTCCGGACGCTGCGCCAATGCATGCGCAGCACTTCGCGCTGGGCGGCTGGGGGCTGATGCTGCACGGGGTAGAGTTTTTTCAGTTTGACCGCCAGGTCGGTGGGAACCGCGGCGACTCGCAGTTCGGCGGGGTCGGCTGGCTGATGGGAATGGCGACCCACTCGCTCGGCGCTGGACGAATTCGGTTGCGCGGCATGTTCAGCGCAGATCCATGGACAGTCACGGAGCGGGGATACCCCGAGCTTCTCCAAACCGGCGAGGCGTTCGACGGGGCACCGCTGCATGACCGCCAGCATCCGCATAACCTCTTCATGGAGTTGGCCGCGATCTATGAAACGCCCCTCTCGCGTGGCGTCGGGCTTCAGGTTTATGCTGCACCCGTTGGAGAGCCAGCCGTGGGTCCGGTTGCTTTCCCGCACCGGCCGTCGGCTTCGAGCGATCCATTCGCCCCGCTGTCCCATCACTGGCAGGACGCAACGCACATCGCGTTCGGCGTGCTTACCGCGGGCTTGTTCACCAAGACCCTCAAGCTCGAAGGATCGATCTTCAACGGCCGCGAGCCCGACCAGCACCGCGCTGATTTCGACTACACGCAGCACAGCCCCGTGCTCGACTCGTATTCGGGCAGGCTCACCGTAAACCCGTCTGCTGCCTGGAGCGTCTCTAGCTGGTACTCATATCTCCGGAGCCCCGAGCAACTTGAGCCGTCCGTATCGCAGCACCGCATGGGCGCGTCGCTTCTGAATGACCGACCCCTCGGCACTCACGGGCGTCTCTCGAGCGCACTTATCTACGGAGCGAATCTCAACTCGGACGATTCGCGGCTCAGCAACAGCGTCTTGCTCGAGACCAACGCGGATCTCGACGGAACGAACACCTTGTTTGGTCGAATCGAATACGTGAACAAGACGCCAGGCGAGCTCGCCGTGCCGACCCCGCCACCACCAGCCGCGGATCGCTTCAACATTGAGTCGTTCGGCATCGGGTATCTGCGTGAGATTGGGCCTTTCACGAAATACGGTTCGGCCGCCCTCGGTACGGTGATCATGATCGACGCGATACCCTCGACACTCGAGCCCGCCTACCATACGCGCACGCCTTACGGGTTCGGGATCTTCTTACGCCTGCGGCCGGCTGGCCAGCACGGCGGCAGCGCGATGCATATGGAGGGCGACGCCGGCATGCACGAAATGCACGACGCGCACCCCGACTCGTGAACGCCCGCCGAGCGACGTTGGGCGTGCGGGGCGTGCGCGCGCTAGCTACACTCGCTGTCGCGTGGTTTTCAGCGCCTTCGCCGCTATACGCCCACGCGCATCTCGCCAAATCGCAGCCTTCTGCGAATGAGGCGCTGGCGACGTCCCCCGATGCGATCCGACTGTGGTTCTCCGAGGAGCCGGAGATCGCCTTGACCGTAGTGACGTTACGCGATGCCAGCGGCGGGATCGTTGGCCTAGGACCTGTGAGCCGAGACCCGGCGACGCCGCTCGCGGTCGGGCTCGTGATTCCCGTGTCGCTCAGGCCGGGTACGTACACCGTCGAGTGGCGAACGGCTGCTGAAGATGGGCACCCGACCCAAGGCTCGTTCCAATTCACCGTCAGCGGGGCATCGGCGAACGCGCCGACGGTGTCGCCAGCGCCGCCTGCGGTGACGACGGGACTCAATACTCCCGCGCTCGATGCCAGTTCGCCAGCGTATGCTGCAATCCGCTGGTTCTCGTACAGCGGAATGATGCTGTTGATCGGAGCGCTGGTGTTCCACTGGGTCATTGTCCCCCACGTTCGGGCGCGACTGAGTGATACCGATGCGCTGAAGCGGACCGACCGACGAGCCGCGATGTTGGGTATGGTCGCATCTCGGTACCGTTGCGCTCGCGGCCGTTGGGCGGCTGCTCGCTCAAGCCGCCGCGACCGCAGGCTCGTCTAACGAGTTCAATCTCCACCAGGCCGGCATCATTGTCTCACGCACGCAATGGGGCGCCGTTTGGATTGCGCAGCTGATTGCGGCGCTCGCGGCGACGGCAGCACTTGGCCGGGCGGCGCGGAGATTGGGGCAGGGCGCCTGGCCCGTAGCCGCTTTCGCCGCCATCATCCTCGCCTTTACGCCCGGCCTCTCAGGACACGCCGTGGCCTCGGAGCACTACGCCGCCTTAATGGTGCTGGCTGATTCGACGCACGTGATCGCCGCAGGAAGTTGGCTCGGGACTTTGGTGTGCGTCGTCGCCATTGCTGTTCCGACGGCTCTGGCGCTGCCATCAGAGACCCGCGGCGCGTTCATCGCGCCGGCAGTGCAGGCCTACTCGCCCATCGCGCTCGGCGCCTCTGGGGTGCTACTCGTGACGGGCGCATTTGCGGCCTTGCTCCGCTCGCCCTCGGTGGGCCGTCTCATACACAGCCAATACGGTCAGGTGCTCTTGGTCAAGCTCGTAGTAGTGTGCGTCCTGGCACTCGTTGGCTTGTACAATTGGCGGATGGTCTTGCCGATGCTCGCGAGCGATCACGGAGCCGCCCGACTCAAACGCTCCGCTCGCGTGGAACTCCTGATTGGAGCGATCGTCGTCGCGGTGACCGCTGTCCTTGTGGCCACTCCAACTCCGACTTGACCGCTCGACGGGCCGTGGCCCTATTTTCGTCCTTGCAGGCCAACCGTGGGGAGACGTAGCGGAGGTTCGATGGCAAAGGTGTCACGCAGGGGCAGGCCGAAGGTCCTAACACCAACGCCGCCGATGCGCTTCACGAGCTATCCGCCTGGGTGGACGTGCGAGTTGATCATGCTGCGGCTCGAGCGCTACGTCGTGAGCACGCTTCCTCGCGGGGAAGTGATCGCGGTGGCCGAACACCTCGAAGCGTGCGTGTGGTGTTCACAGCGCCTCGCGACCTCCGGTAGCCGTCATCGTTGAGCGCGCCCTGAACGTCGACGATCGCAGTAGCGCCGGGACGCGCATCGTCGCGTTTGCCGGCAGTCTGCGGCGCGGCTCTTTTAACACCGCGCTCGTGCACGCTGCGCGGCAGCTCGCCCCCGACGGCATGAGCATCGTCCCAATCGAGATCGGCGACCTGCCGTTCTACAACGCGGATGTCGAAGCGGAAGGCGACCCGGCCAGCGTGGCGACGTTCAAGGCATCCTTGCGTGACGCCGACGGCATCCTCATCGCGACGCCCGAGTACAATGACGGGATCCCGGCGGTGCTCACGAATGCGATCGACTGGGGCTCGCGCTTTCCCGGCCGCTCTCCGCTCTTTGGCAAACCGGTGGCCCTCATGGGCGCGTCTCCGAGTCAGATCGGCACCGCGCGGGCGCAACTTCACCTTCGGCAGCTCCTCGGACACGTGCACGCCCGCACGCTTCCGTCGCCAGAGCTTCTCGTGGCGAAGGCGCATGAGAAGTTCGACGCGGCACTGCAGCTCACGGATGAGGGTACGCGTCACGTGCTGACAGCGCTGCTAGAGCGGTTCGCCCGCTGGATCGCGCGCGAGCAGGCAATAGTGGAAGTCGAGCAGGCGTTCGCGACGCCGGGTCCTCATCGACGTCGATCCACGTGACGCGCGCGTCGGGCGATGAGCGTTGCCTTACAGACCGAAGTACCGATCGAGCGCAAGGCGACCCGCGCCGGTGAAGACGAGCGTCAGCGCCATCGCCAGGAGCCCGAACTCGAACTCCCAACCCTGCACTTGTTGCGTGGAGGTAAAAGGAGCCTTCATCATCCGCATCCTGACGGCGACGATCGCGACTAGCATGTCGACAACAAGGCCCAGCGCCACGAGGCGCGTCGCTAGGCCGACGATGAGCAGGACGGCCCCGACAGACTCCAACAGCGCGACGAGCCAGGCGAACAACGCTGGCGCCGGGAGACCGAGCTTTCCGATGAGCCCGGCGAGCTCGGCGGGATTCTTTAGCTTCGCCAACCCGTGGGGAATGAAGATGAGCCCCAGTGCGAGACGCAAGACGAGCAGACCGACGCCTGCATGCGGAGCAAACAGCCTGGCGAGCATGCGCGACCTCCGTGACACTCGGTCGGCCGCATTTCCCGTACCGACCCGACTTCTCTGTTGCAGGATGTCGGCGAGGCCACAAATTTCATCGGCGCTGGGCAGCCTACATCGCCCGACACGCTAGGCGCGGCACACTCACAAGCCCGACGCGCTTGCTGTAGATCCGGGGTGCGACTAGCTTCTCTGCACGACAACTGGGGCGATGGAGTTCGCCCAAACCACCGTCACACCCGACGGTTAATGACTCCTGTTTGGCTTCGGCCGGGCGGGAGTTTTTCTATGCCCGGCTCCATCGAGGAGACGGACCATGATGCCGAGCGTGTGGGTGGTGGCAGCTGGTTGGATGGCGCTGGCGCTGCTGGCGAGCCTCATCTCGATACGAATCGGCGTGTCGGTCGCGCTGATCGAGATCCTGGTCGGCGTCATAGCGGGCAACTTTCTCGGCCTGCACACGACGCCTTGGATCGACTTTCTCGCCACTTTCGGCTCCGGGCTGCTGACATTCCTGGCCGGGGCCGAGATCGAGCCCGCGGCACTCCGGCGGCATCTCGGAGCGGCATTGGCGATCGGAGCTGCCAGCTTTTTCCTGCCGTTTATCTTGGCGCTCGCGTTCGCTCGATGGGCTGCCCACTGGGATTGGCATGCCGCGGAGATCGCGGGCATAGCACTGTCCACGACGTCGGTTGCCGTAGTGTATGCGACGATGATCGAGACGGGGCTCAATCGCACCGAGTTGGGGAAGCTCATCCTGGCTGCGTGCTTTGTGACGGACTTCGGCACCGTGCTCGCACTCGGGATTCTATTCGCCAACTTCAACGCCTGGCTCGCTGTCTTCCTCGCGGTCACGGCGGCCGTCCTCTGGTATCTGCCTCGGCTCACGCGGTATGTCATTACTTCAGTAGGCAACCGAGTCTCGGAACCCGAGGTAAAGTTCATCTTTCTCGTGCTCTTCGCGCTTGGGGGACTTGCCCAGGTGGCCAAGAGTGAGGCGGTGTTACCGGCCTACCTCGTGGGTCTCGTCATCGCGGGTGTGTTCGTGCGGAACCGGGTGCTAGTCAACCGCATGCGGAGCATCGCGTTCTCGATGCTCACGCCGTTCTACTTCATCAAAGCCGGCCTCTTCGTGTCACTGCCGGCCATCGTCGCGGGCGCACTCATCGTGGTGGCGTTCTTCATCGTGAAGATCGTTGCAAAGTTCGTCGGCGTCTGGCCGCTGACGCGCGTTTTTCGGTTCGGTCGGCGCGAAGGCGCCTACACCACGCTCCTCATGGCCACTGGACTCACATTCGGGACGATTTCCGCCCTTTTTGGGTTGACCAATCACCTCATCACCCAAGCTCAGTATACGGTCCTAGTCACCGTCGTCATTGGCAGCGCGGTCGTTCCGACGCTCATCGCACAGCGCTTCTTCCAACCCGAAGACGAGATCCCGGAGGCGCCGGAGGTAGCCGAGCTCGAAGAGGTTGAGGGCGCGCTCGATGCTGGCGCCGTTGTCGCACGACCACGACGCGCAAAGAGAACCGACACCAGGTGACGCGGCCGCCTCACTTCGGTACCGTCTGCCAACTCCCCGTGATGTCCATCGGCCACGCCTCGGCGCCCTCCTCCTCGGGCTTGTGAGGCCGGTACATGATGACCTTGGCCCGCTCGAGCGTCACTAGGCCTCCGCCGATCATCTCGTCGAGCTCGGGGAGAATCGCCATGATCCGCTCCTCAGTCTCCACGCATTCGACCACGAGCGGCATATCGAGCGACAGGAATTCGAAGCGCTCGGTCCGCACCTTGGCGCTGGCGCCGAATCCCATGATGCCGCGATACACGGTCGCCCCGGCGTAATGGCGCTGGCGAAGAAGGTTCACGATCGCCGCGTAGAGCGGCTCCCCGCGCCACTTGTCGCGCTCGCCGATGTGAATCCGCATCAGGACGCGTTCACCTTTGAAGCCGTGCATGATTGATCCCTCCGAGGTCGCGCATATCGCTGACTAAACCACATTGCTGGGCCCACCAGCACGGCCAGAACCGAAACCTATCGCGCGAGCCCAGTTGTGCTGGGCTACGCTTGCGGATGCGGCCTAACCCTTCCACTCCTACGCCGGTGAACGAAGCCAACGGAGGGATCCTATAAACGGCATCATGCAGGGCGGCCGAATGGTGGGCAGGATGCTCGGGGCATATTGGACTCTAGTTCGAGCGGCAGTCGCCGCTACATCGTAGCTCGATGTTGGAGCAACAATCGCCGGGGGCCCGGGTGACGCATGCTAGGACCGAGATTGCGCGCAGTAGTCGCGCGTTGCGCACCGGGTTCGTCGCCATGCTGGGGCTCGTCCCAGCAGCCGTTCTTGGGGCGCAGGACGGCAGCATGCATCAGATGCACGACTCAACCGCACGTAGGGATAGCGCCTATCTCGCGATGCAGGCGCGGGGTGCGACTGCAATGGGCGTCGACCAGTACACGTCGACGCACCGCTTTACCGATCTCCCGGATGGAGGCCGTATCGAACTCGAGCGCAACACGGACGACTCAGCTGGCGTCGCGATGATCCGGAACCACATGCACATGATCGCACGATCATTCCGCTCTGGCGACTTTTCGACGCCGATGTTCGTGCACATGCGGGACGTGCCTGGAACGGCGACCATGGCAGCCAAGCGAGATGTCATCACGTACGCCGTTACCGTGCTCCCGCGTGGCGGCGCAATCCGGATCACGACGCACGATCCTGGAGCGGTGGCAGCGATACACGAGTTCCTCGCGTTCCAGCGCCAAGATCACCGTGCAGGCGGAGACCCGTAGCGCAACCGCTGCCCCCCAATCGCGCGGCAGGACTAGAGCCAGACGGCCAAGCAACGCTGCGGTACAGTAACCCAGGACGCGGCGCGGGAGCGAACGGAACCGGCTATCCGCCGTGCCGCAAGAGCATGATGCCGAGCCCTAGCGCGCCGCCGCCCAAAACGAGCCACGCCGAGTTAACGCTGGAACTTGACGAGGAGCACGAGGCTGACGGCGAGGATCGCAATCGTCACGCCGTCGACCAGCGCCGCGCGCCCAAGCTGGACGGTCACGACCGCCATCAGCGCCAGAGAGGCGACCGTGACACCGCTCAACGCCGCGCCCGCGATCGGCGACCTTCTGATCCACGGAATGAGTGGACCGCTCGCGGCGACGTAGACGAACGACGGCAGGAAAATGCCGATAGTCGCGACGATCGCGCCCGGCATGCCGCCCAGGATGTAGCCGACGAACGTCGCAGTCGTGAAAACGGGCCCTGGCGTCACCTGCCCGACGGCCACCGCGTCGAGCAACTGCTGCTCGGTGAGCCAGCCGTAGCGCTGGACCAGATCGCCATGCAGGAATGCGAGCAGCACGTACCCGCTGCCGAATAGCACGGCCCCGACTTTGAGAAACACGAGAAAGAGCGGCCAGAGTCCGAACGCCGTCCCGCTTGCGGCCGACGTTGTCGTGAGGCCTGGCAGAAACACGGCCGCACGCGCCCGTCCGGGACGCGAGAGCGCCGGCAGGACACTGAGCAATGCCCCGATCCCGAGCACCTCCAGCACGCCGAGCCCAAGCGCCGCCGACGACGAGCGTACACAGGGCGACGACGATCAACCACCGGGTCTTGAGCGCGGTCTGCCCGAGGTTCCGGAGTGCCTGCAGAACCACGGCGATCACGACGGGCTTGACCCCATACAACACGCCCGCCACGGCCGGGAGCCCGCCGAATCGCCGATAGCTCCACGCGATTGCGGTCACGATCAAAAACGCCGGCAGGATGAAGCACATGCCGGCGACCACGAGCCCTGGCCACCCCGCGCGCCGGAACCCAATGAAGATGGCCAGCTCGGTCGAGCTCGGACCGGGGATGAGGTTGGCGGCACCAAGGAGGTCGAGAAACTCTTCTCTCGTCAGCCATTTGCGGCGCCGGACCACCTGCTCCTCCATCATGGCGATGTGGGCGGCGGGTCCGCCGAACGCGATCGTGCCTAGCGTCAAGAAGTACCGGGCGAGCTCGCCGAGCGGCGTCTGCGCGGGGTCGCTGGCGACGGGCTCGGTCACACGTAGTCGAACAACGCCATGAAGCCGAAGTCCATGTGTAGTTGCTGATGGCAGTGGAACAGCGTTCGGCCTGGATTGTCTGCGACGAAGTCCACCTCCATCGTCTGATAGCCGCCCAGCATCGCTACATCCTTGAGCACGCCGCCCGTGGGCGTATCCATGATCCGCGTCAGCTCGAAGCTGTGACGGTGGAGATGGATGGGATGGATGTCATCGCTCGCGTTGTGCATGCGTAACCGATAGCGCTTGCCCTGCCGTAGATGGAACATCGGCTCCATCTTGGCCCGGGCGAACGCCACGCCGTTGATCGTCCACTCATTGAAGCCGTCACGGGCAGCGTTGTTCTTGGCGAATGTCATATCGATCGTCTCATCGGGAGTCCCGGGCGCAGCGCTTTTGCGGCCAAAGCGCGCGTAGTTCCAGTGAAACGGCGCCGGTGCCCTCCACACGGGTTTGCCACTTTGTCCAGCGTACTCGATCACGATTCCCATCCCGTGTTCGCGGTCATCGTCGGCCAAGTCACCCATGACCCACGCACCCGGTTGCCGCATTTCGACGACCGCCGACACACGCTCGGCGGTGCCGAGCCAGAGCACTGGGACAGTGACGGGCGCGGGTAATGGGTTGCCGTCGAGCGCGACGACCGTGAACGTGTGACCCGGGCAGCGCCAGGCTACGGATCTCGGTGGCGCTGCCGTTCAGCACGTGAAACAGGACGCGCTCGCCGGCCTTCACGCGGATCGGCTCGCCGTGGCCCAGCGTCCGGCCATTGATCGAGAAGAGACGGTAGCCGACCTCGTAGCCTTTCGGCTTGCCGGAGGCTTGCGACGTGCGCATTGCCGACTCGCCAGCTGTCTCCAGCTCCTTCACGCGTCCTGCGGGCGCAAGGAAGGTCTGCGGCATGTCACCGCCACGGGTTAGAAACGGCTCGAACTCCTTGAGCACAAGCACGACCTCGCGGTCGTAGCCGCCGCGATTCTCACGTGGCTCAATGTAAACCGGGCCGACCTGTCCGCTATACTGGCCCGCAGCCAGATCCGACTCGGCAGGGCAATGCGTGTGGTAGAATCGCAGTCCCGCCGGCCCGGGCGTGAACGCAATCTGTCGGGTGCCGTGTGCGGGAATGAACGGAGTGCCCTCCTCGGCCGCGCCGTCCACATCGACCGGTACCGTTTGCCCGTGCCAGTGCAGCTGCTCGGGCGCGTCCGTATCGTTGATGATATCGACGACCACGCGCTGCCCTTCCTTGAACCGCAGCAGCGGCCCGGGAAATTGGCCGTTGTAGGTCGTCGTGGAAATGATCCTGTCCGGCGCAAGCTCGACCAGCCCGTTCCCGATCCGAATTGTGTAGTCAGGCGGCTCGCCGAGCGCACGACTGCTCGCGCGGACGAGCGAGGGTAGGTCTCCGGCGATCGCGGCGAGACCACCCAACTGCGTGAGAAAGCCACGTCGGTCGATCTCCATATCAGCACGCTAACTCGCGCGCTTCCCGTACGCAGCCTCGGCCGCGCTTCGTTCATACCACGGCTGGTCCTCGGTGCTAGCTCCCCGGATCTCGGATCGCGAGTCCCGGCTTTTCGCACTTCGGATCGGGCCTGTCATCAATTCCACGCGAAGCCTTGACGCGCGTGCCAGTACTCCACAGACGGCATCGCAAGTGGCTTGAGAAGCCCATCGAGCGATGGATCCCAACCGAGCGCGAGAGCAGCGACGTTGGAATCGAGCTGCGGCACGCTTGCCGCACCGCTCAGGACAATGTCGGCCCACGGCTGAGCGAGGGCTGCCGCGATCGCCACCGCGTCTGCAGTCGCTCCCAGTCGTCTTGCCGCCTCGCACAGTCGCTGGAGTCGACCAGCAAAACGAGGATCCGCGCCCGGATCCGCCAATCGACCGTTGGCGAGCGCTTCCTTGACGAGGACACCCATCCCTGCGGCATGCGCGTCGCCGAGTGCTGCTTCGGCCCCGCGCTCCAGAAGATTCCACGTCGCCTCGACGACGTCGAACACGCGCTCGCCGTCCCTTTTCACCTCCAGCGCGCGCCGGATCACCTCTCCTTGCCGGTCCCCGCTCACTGTCAGCCCGGCGCGGATGCCCATTCCCCGCATCTGCACCAGCACGTCAATGACGGCGTCATCCTGCAACACGGTGCTGTCCCCGGTGACTGAGTGAATCTGGTAGAGGCACAGATTCGGGCCGAGCTGGTCCAGGCTCTCCGCAAGCTGTCGTCGCAGTGCGGCGAGCGAATGATCCTTCACCTCATGTCGGTCTGTGTGTACGCGCCATTCCGCCGTGTAGGTGTATCCCCATTTCGATCCAACGACTATCGTGTCGCGCCCCAGTCCACGCTTCGCCAACCACGACGCAAGGAACGCCTCACCACGGCCGTACGAACGAGCGACATCGAAGTACCGGACACCCCTGGCGTACGCCGCATCGAGCACGGCATGCGCATGCGCCTCCATCGCCTCGGGCTCGTAGCGACCTTGAAGGTCCTGCCCATGGTGCAGCGTGATGTAGCCCGGCCGTCCGAGCGCAGCGAGCCCTAGGCCGAGGCGGGACACGATCAAACCAGTCTTTCCCAGTGGCAAGAGGTCCGGCTGGGCTGTAGTTGGCATGAAATGCTGTGGTGCGATCGCGCCGCCTGTCCTGGTATCCAATGTTAATGATGACATAAAGCGACCGAGCTGCATTTCATCGACCCGGGGAGGCCAGTGCAGAACGCGTCCATCGAATCATTCAACGGGCGGTTCAGGGACGAGTGCTTGAACGAGCACTGGTTTCGCGATCTCCGCAATGCGCGCTACACGATCGAGCGATATCGCGTGAACTACAAGCGCGATCGCGGTGGTCGTGGCCTGCGACGAACGGCACATTGACTCAATCCTGGCCGACGAGGTTCCCACGCATGAGGCCGCACGGCGGCGCCGTCCACCGGGCCACCGGACCGCTAGCCGGAAAACCGGCATGATGGCCCATGGCATAGCGTCCGCGACGTTCGTCCAAGTGTCCCCATTGCATGGGCACACGGCCTGCGCGTGACGATCGACCGGTTCCATCTCCAGCCCCTCGTCCAATGCCTCTCCTGGTCACGAGCGCGTCCGGTGCCAATGGCGACGGCTACGGCGCACTCTTCGCGTTCGGTCTCGATGGTCAACCGCTGGGAAGCTTCTCCAATGATGATCGCATCGCCGATCCACGCGGCCTGGCGGTCGACACCGAGGAAGGGCTGCTCTTTCTCAACAGCGGGGCCGACCGCGTGCTGGCACTGGATCACGCCGGCAGCGTCGTTCGCGACACCGGGCGACTCGAGGGCTTGAACCCCGGCGGTGGCACGTTCGGGCCTGACGGCCGGTACTACGTCGGGCTGCGCAGTGCGCGCACACTCATGGCCTTCTCCGTGGCCCTCGACGGGGTGGGGACATACGTCCTCCCGGCCCGAGTCGTCCCCTTTCCCCGCGGGTTTGGCTTTGGTCGCGATGGCAGGCTGTTTCTCGCCTCGGGTATCGGACCGACCGGCGACGGCGACGACCACGTCCTCGTGTTCGCTCCAGGCGAGAGAGTCGTCCCGTCCCCGCTGGTGACGGACCCTGCACTCAGTCCACTCGACCTCCTGATCGCGCCCAATGGCAATCTCGTCGTCTCGAGCGAGCAGCCGTTTGGCGCCCCGGACGCCGCGACCACGGTCCGTGAATACCATCCCACCGACGGACACCTCGTACGGGTCTTCTCGGCCGGCGGTGCGGCGGCGTTTCGCAAGCCGCGCGGCTTACGCTTCGGCCCCGACGGCATGCTCTACTGCGCCGCGCAGGACGAGGTGATCGCCTTCGACTTTGGGACCGGCGAGTGTCTGGGGGCCACGGTGCGATGGCCGCGCCTCAACGGGCAAGCATTGGCGTTCTTTCCATAATCACGCACGGCGTCCTCACCGAAGGCCCCGTCCGGCTGCAGAAAGTCATCGACTGGCCCGTCACATTCGTGGTAGATGATGAGCATCGCTTCACGGTCCCGCCGCCGGTCGCGGGACTAAGCGGTGCCGTGCTATGCTGCCGCGTCGAAGGAAGGTAAGTGCCGCCTGCTGCCGGCTCGTATGCCGTCGCGCGCCCCTTCTCGATGCGGGTGAAATCGTCCCGCCACCGCGTGTGCGTCATGCCGAGCGGGTCGAAGACGCGCGACTTGGTGAATTGTTCGAGCGAGACTCCGCTCACTCGTTCTACCAGAATGGCGAGAAGAAAGTAGTTCGTGCTTGTATAGGAGTATTCGTCGCCGGGCGGGAAGTTGAGCGTGCCTTGCCGCGCCACCATCTCCAACATGTCGGCGTTCGCACACCGATGGGTTGACGACCGCCGAGCAGAGCGAGTTGCGGCAGCTCCGGCGCCAGGTGCGCCAGCTGAAGCTCGGGCGGGAGATTTAATCAAAGCCGCGGCCTGGTTCGCGCGCGAGACCGACACGATCCCGCGCGAGGATTCGGGTTCGTGAGGGATCACCAGGCTTTAGTATCCCGTCGCGACGACGTGTCGCGTCCTCGGGGTCTCCCGTTCTCCCAGCAGGGCTAAGGGTATCGGCCGCAAAACGCCTTTCAACCGGGCCTTGGGACTGGGTAACGTTGCGTAAAGTGCGGCTAGACGTTAATATTCGGCATTCGCGAACGCCGAACAAGAGGTATTAATGGCTGCTCGAATGGCACTTCGCCCAGTGGATATTCCGGTTGCATTCGGTCTCGTCGAGTTTCCGAACGCGACCTATCAGATTCTTCACGAGAAGCTCGGTATTAGCACAAGCACCGCTCACGACGCCGTCAAGCGCCTGCGGTGCGCTGGACTCGTCTCGTCAGATGGTCACGCGGTCGCGCGGCTAGCGCTACTCGATTTTTTGGAGCACGGGGTTCGGTACGCATTTCCGGCGACGCTGGAGGCAAAGGCGCGTGGTGTTCCTACTGCGCATTCGGGACCGCCCCTCGCCTCTGAAATTGTCTCTGACGAGCCGGTGGTTTGGCCATCGGCACGGGGCGCAGCCGAAGGGCCTTCGGTGGCGCCGTTGCTGCCGCAAGCGCCGGACTTGGTGGACCGGGCGCCGAGAGTATACGCCATGCTAACGCTCGTGGATGCACTGCGAGTCGGGCGCGCACGCGAGCGCCAGCTTGCAATGAAGCACCTTCACGACCAGTTCTATAAGCACGCTGCCGTCGCAGCCTGACGGATCACTGTTTTCTAGCCTCCCGCCATCCCTTCGCGGCCTCGCTATCGTCGGCCAGGCCCTGGGGGAATGGCGGGAGAAGATCGTGTTTATTGGGGCCGCTGTCGCACCGCTCCTGCAAACCGACCCGCCCTTCCCAAACGTTAGAGCGACCACCGACGTCGACGGCATCGCCGAATCGGCGAACTACTCCGACTTTAATCGACTCACCAACGGGATACGCGAAAAGGGCTTTCGCGAACACCCAGCCTCTCTTGCGCATAAGTGGATCGCTCCTGGAGGCATGGAATTCGATCTAGTCCCCGCGGGCGAACAGCTTGGGGCGAGCGCCAACCGCTGGGATACTGTCGCGGTCGAGAATGCAGTAGCACGAGAGCTCCTTCCTGGGCTCACCATACGCCACGTCAGCGCACCGGCGTTCCTCACGCTCAAGTGGGCAGCGCACCTCGATCGCGGTGCCAAAGACGCTCTGGCAAGCCGGGATCTGGAGGACTTCATCGCGCTTCTTGCGTCGCGACCGACGATCGCGGTCGAAATCGCGGCGTCATCCGCGGAAGTACGCGACTACCTCAAGGTGGCCGCAGGCTCATTGCTGAGCGATCCCGACCGAGACGAGCTGCTCAACGGGCATCTCATGAACGTCCCGAATAGACGGGCCGTCGTGTCGGCCGTCCGTCAGCTCCTGGAGTTGATCGCTGCGTAACACCAGTCTCATCTTCGTGGCAGTAGTCGTTGCGCTACAAGGCTCCCGAGGCCGGACTCGAACCGGCGACCCGCGGATTAACAGTCCGCTGCTCTACCAACTGAGCTACTCGGGAAGAAACTAAACAACGTAGAGACGGCCTCCCGTGCGGTCAAGCGTGGCTCGCGGTCTCGACTTGGCGAGAGCTCCCGCGTGCCGCGGGCGACGGCCGCGACGTATCTCGTTTACGATCTGGTAGCACGAGTCGCAACCACTGGCCAGTGTGAGATACATCGCTGGCCGCTACGTCTTCCGGACGTCCCATCGCTACCACTTGGCCGCCAGCTGCGCCCGCGTCAGGGCCGAGGTCAATCACCCAGTCCGCGAGCTTGATGACGTCGAGATTGTGCTCGATGACCACGAGCGTGTTCCCGCGATCGATCAGCTTGTCGAATACCTGTGCCAATTTTCGAATGTCCTCGAGGTGCAGACCGGTGGTCGGCTCGTCCAACACATACAGTCGCTTGATGCCGGCGCGCGAGGTCGCGGCAAGCTCGCGCGCGATCTTGATGCGCTGGGCTTCGCCGCCCGAGAGGGTCGTAGCCGGCTGGCCTAGGCGGATGTACCCGAGCCCGACACGCTGCAGCTGCCAGAGCGCGGACGTGAGCTTGTCCTCGTTGGGGAACACGCGCATTGCCTCATCGACCGTCAACTCGAGCACGTCGGCAATCGTGAGGCCGCGCACGGTCACTTCCAGCACGTCGGACGTGAAACGCTTGCCGCCACAACCCTCGCACGGGACGAAAACGTCCGCCATGAACACCATCTCCACGCCGATGGCACCCGCCCCTTCGCATGTCTCGCAGCGGCCGCCCGCGACGTTGAAGCTGAACGTCCCGGCCGTGTACCCCCGCTCGCGCGCGAGCGGCGTCTCCGCGAACATGCGCCGGATCTCGTCGAAGGCCTTGATATACGTCACGGGATTGGAGCGAGGCGATCGGCCGATCGGCTCCTGGTCGATGAGCACGACGTCGTCGATGGCGTCCACGCCCTTCAGCGCGTCGAACTCCCCCACCCGCTCGCCCAAATGCACCTTGGCCGAATGCTCACCGCGCAGTCGCGTTTCGAGCGCGCGGTACAGCACGTCGTGAACGAGGGTGCTCTTGCCTGAGCCCGAAACGCCGGTCACGACCGTAAGCGCGCCCACCGGGATGCGGACATCCACATTGCGCAGATTGTGCTCGCGCGCGCCTGTGAGAGTGATCCAACGGGGCCCCAGCCGCCGGCGTTCTGCGGGAAGCGGAATCGTGCGCGCGCCGGTCAGGTACTGTCCCGTCAACGGACTCTCAGCTGCGCGGGACACGGGGCCCGCGAAAACCACGTGTCCGCCGTTGGCCCCGCTCCCGGGGCCCAGCTCCACCATGTAGTCAGCGCGCCGGATGGCGTCCAGGTCGTGCTCGACCATCAGCACGGTGTTCCCGCTGTCGCGAAGGCGGTCGAGCAACCGTAGGAGACGATCCATGTCTCGTGGATGCAGACCGATCGACGGCTCATCCAGCACATACAGTGTATCCACTCAGATGAGCGCCCAATGAATTCGCGAGCGCGATGCGCTGAGCCTCCCCGCCGGACAGTGATCGCGCCGACCTGTTGAGTGACAGGTAGCCGAGTCCCACGTCGCAGAGGAAGCGCACGCGATTGCGTGCCTCCGTAATGACGTGCTCGGCGACCTGTTGTTCGAAATCGCTCAAGGTTAGCTCATCGAGCCACTGAAGGAGTCGGCTCGCTGGCAGGTCCGCCACATCCGCAATGCTTTGGCCGGCGACGCGTACATGGAGTGCGTCTGGTTGCAGTTTGGCGCCGAGGCAGCTCGTGCACGTTTGCGCCGACTGATGCTGACGCAGGAAAACGCGAATGTACTGCTTGTATCGCTTGTCCTCGAGCCGCTGGAGAAAGGGAAAGATGCCCGTGTAGCGCCGGGTTTTCGTGTGCAGAAGTGCGCGGCGCTGAGCCTCGGACAGCGACTGCCACGGCGCGTCGAACGGAATTCCTTCCGCACGCGCGAACTCTGCGAGTAGCCGACGCTGCTTGTCGTAGCGTGGCTTTGTCCACGGGTCGATAGCGCCATCTCGTAGAGAGCGCCCGGGGTAGGGCACTATGAGCGCTTCGTCATACTCCAGAGTTGCGCCAAATCCGTTGCACTTCGGGCACGCGCCGCGCGGATTGTTGAAAGAGAACAGTTGCGGCGTTGGCACCGGTGCCTGTGTGCCGTCGTTCGGACACTCGTAACGCTCGGTAAAATTGAGGCGCGACACCGCGGCGGTGCCGGCGGCCAGGGAGATTGGCTCAGATAGGATGATCGTGCAGTCCTGGTCGCCCTCTACGAATGCCAGCGCCACGGCGTCGGCCACACGTCCGCCGGCATCAGCCGATACAGTTAAGCGGTCGACCACCACGAGCGGGTCGCGCGCCTTGGTCAGGTCTACCCCCGCGACCTCCAGTTCGTCCAGTGTACGCGTTACGCCGTCCGTGCTCACCCGGACGAACCCGCGCGCCCGAAGGTTCTCCACCACCAGGTCGTGGGAGACTCAATGCGATAGCCGAAGTGGAAAGGCGACGGCGAACCGCGTCCCTCCCGGAAGTGCGCGTATCGTATCGGTCACCATTTGGACCGTGTCGGGCCGGAGCTCTCGCCCGCATGTCGGGCAGAATGTGTGGCCGACACGCGCCCAGAGAAGCCTCAGATAATCGTAGATCTCAGTGGCAGTGCCGACCGTGGATCGCGACGTCTTGACGGGGTTCCTCTGCTCGATCGCGACCGACGGCGACAACCCTTCCACTGAATCGACATCGGGCTTTTCCATCCGCTCGAGAAACTGCCGAGCGTATGCACTGAGCGATTCTACGTACCGCCGCTGTCCTTCCGCGTAGATCGTGTCCAGCGCCAGCGAAGACTTGCCGGAGCCCGACGGGCCCGTGACCACGGTGACGGCCCGGCGGGGGATCTCGAGGTCGATGTTCTTGAGATTGTGCTGCCGCGCCCCGCGGACTATCAGGCGATCCTTCACCCCCGAAAAGTAACCGAAGGTGACGGAGCACGTGTTCGCGCGGGACCACCGGTGCGGCGTTTTCTTCTACAGCTTCACGAGCTACCTCGGGGTGCCGATTTCGCGGCCATGAGCCTCGGCGAGCAGCCGCGCGATTCCGCGGTAGAAGGCAGCGTCCTCGGACCTCTGGTCAGCCTCGAGAGTCATGGCTGCTCGCTCTAGCGCATACAGGATGTTGCCGAGATACAGCCGAGCGAGCTCCGCCACGGTGGCCGGCTGCGAAGGTGCGGGCCCAGGAGAGGGTGAGGAATCCGGCGACGGACCGGAAGTGCCAGGGTTCAGCGTCGTGGAACCACGATGGGAAACGGCGGCGCAGGAGTCCGTCGCTTACGCGGTTGTCCAGCATCAGCCGATCCGGGACTCGGCGGTCCGGCTGCCGGTGGTCCGCCAGCCGGCGCTTCGGCGCTCGGCGCGCCCGAATCGGGCTGCTTTTCGGCGGGAACGTCGGGGTTTGCCTCGGTGGGGCTGGGATTATCTACCGACATCACCTTTACGACAACGGCCGTGATGTTGTCGAGTCCACCGCGCCCGTTCGCCTCGGCGATCAGCATATCCACGAGCCTACCGGGCGAAAGGCCTGAGGACAGGATCTCCTGCAGACGAGTATCGTCCACCATCCCCGTGAGCCCATCGCTGGCCACGAGGAATACGTCTCCCGACTGCACGTCACCCTGATACGTATCCGCCTCGACGTCTCGACTCGCGCCCACGCACCGCGTGATCACGTTGCTGTAGGGGTGATACCGTGCCTGCTCCGGCGTGAGATAGCCCGCGTCCACCTGCTCTTGCACGTATGAATGATCCTTCGTGAGTTGCTGCAGAGTTCCGTCGCGTGCGCGGTATATCCGTGAGTCGCCTACCTGCCCAATGAGGTATCGCCCGCGGCTCAGCATCAACACGGACGCGGTAGTTCCCATTCCTTGCTTGTCAACTTCGGCGATCGTACGCTCGAAGATCGCGCGGTTGGCATCCTGGAGCGCTGCTTTGAGCGCTACTTCGGCATCCTCATCGGTCTGTTTCTGCAACGGCGCAATCGTCCGCGTGACTATCTGGACCGCCATTGCGCTGGCGACCTCTCCCGCCGCATGCCCACCCATTCCGTCGGCCACCATGAAGATGCCTCGGAGCGGATCGGCCTCGGCGTAGACGGCGTCTTCGTTGCCGGAGCGGATCATGCCCACGTCCGTTCGCGATGCGTACGTGAGGTGCACTACCAACTCTTGAACAGGATGTAGGCCGCTGCAGCGATGAGCACCAGCGCAACCGCCCAAAGCCACGCGGTGCCCCCGCGGTCGACCGGCTCGGGCAGCTCTGGAGCAGGCGCGGCCTGCCGCTCGCGCGACGGGGCGGCCGATGCTGCCAGCCCCGGGGCCTCCGGACCGCGACCCGAAATTTCAGGCACGCCGGCGCCGGCAATCGCGCGCGTCGCGCCACGTGGGGCAGTCAAAGGCTCGCCCAGTGCCGCCGCGAACCCGAGCTTGACGCCGCCAACCCGCAGCTCCCCCGACTGTCCGATCTGCTGCTCTCCGTGAATGGGTCGTCCGTTAACGTACGTGCCATTCGTCGAGCCGAGATCGGTCACGTACCATATACCGTCGCGTCGCTGCAGTGTCGCATGCGAGTCCGACACACTCTCCTCAACGATGACGACCTCATTGTGCGCGCCGCGTCCCACGTGGGCCAGGATGCTGGTGATGGCGTACGCGTGACCACGCATTGGCCCGGCGTTAAGCACCGTGAGCGTCGCAACCGCCCGCGGCGCAGGGGCCGTTGCGGGCGGAGGCAAGGGCGCCGGGCGACGCTGCCCTTCCTCGACAGGAGGAGTTTCAGCGGCTGAGAGGACGGACGCGGCCGGGGCCGAAGGAGCGGCCGAGTCCGCTGGAGCCGGGGCGGCAGCGCCGAGTGCCGGGCCAGCGTCACTGCCTGCCGTGACTGGCACCACAGGTGGCTCCTGCGGCGCTGGTGAGCCGACCGGTCCCGGAGCGGGCTGCCCGGCTGCAGCTGGCGGCGGTGCAGTGGCCCGCGCCGGCATGTCCGCGTAGAAGCGGAAATCCTCGTTTCCCATGCGGATGACGTCGCCACGGCGTAGCAGGCGCGATCCCTCGACCCGGTCGCCATTAACGAAAAGCCCGTTGGTGCTTGTGTCGGTCACGACGTACCCATCTTCACCGAGTTGAATCTCCGCGTGGCGACGCGAGACCTCGCTCGAGGGAATCACTACGTCACACGCCGGATCTCGTCCGAAGGCCAGGCCCGTGACGCCCACTGCATACTCACGACCGTCGACGAGCGAGATTACCCTGCCGCCGGTGGCGCCTCCCGACGCGGAGGGCGCCCCCTGCGGACGCAACCGGTGCAGCTCCGGAATGCTGCCCGCCGAGATGAACTGCGTGCTTCCGCCCTTGCGATCGTCGCCGAAGTACAGGTCCGCGCCGAGTATCTCGATCTTGTCGCCGTGAATGAGCGGCGTGGGCTCGGGGCCAAGCTGGACACCATTTACGCGCACCTGAGCCTCTGGAGCCGCACGTCGGATGGCCGCCGTGTTTTCCGGCGACAGGTCCACGGTCGCGTCTACGACGGTAGCTGGCCCGGGATTGGCTGCCGCGCCAGGCGCTGCAGCGATTCGGATCTCGACGTCGGGTCCCGCGCCGATACGTGTCTGACCGACACGCAGCGCGAATCGCCTATCATTGACCTGGATGTAAGGCATTCCGGGATGCGGCGTTGTAGCGCTCGCCCCGCCGTCGGGCGCGGCTCGATCGCGCAAAGCTATGGACGCCCATCGGGCCTCGCAAGGAACGCGATACCGGCATGGGACGTTACACGGGCGCTGCGACTTCGCCGATTTGCAGGCGATACAACCGATCGTACAGGCCAGCCCGGGCTAAGAGCTCGCGGTGTGTGCCGCGTTCTCTGATCTCCCCGTGCTGCATCACGAGTATCTCGTCGGCGTCTACAATCGTGCTGAGTCGATGCGCGATCGCAATCGTGGTGCGTCCACGCATGAGGGTAGCCAGCGCTTCTTGAATCTCGGCTTCGAGCTCGCTATCGACCGCGCTTGTTGCTTCATCAAGCAAGAGCAATGCGGGATCGGACGCGATCGCCCGCGCAAAAGAGAGTAACTGACGCTCGCCGACACTGATTGAAGCGCCTCGTTCTCCCAGCTTATAGCGATAGCCATCGGGAAGTCCCTGAACGATACGGTCGGCACCCACGCGCGAAGCCGCCTCGGCAACCTCGGCGTCGCTGATCGGCGCGGACAGTCGAATGTTCGACGCGACGTCGCCGGCGAAGAGAAAAATGTCCTGCTGCACGTAACCAATCCGCGCCCGCAGTTCCGAGACCGGCATGTCGCGAATATCCACGCCGTCCAGCGTGATGCGACCGCGCTGTGGGTCGTAGAATCGCATCAGCAGGCTGACGACCGTGGTTTTCCCCGCGCCAGTATGTCCTACGATCGCGATCGTCTGGCCGGGCTCGGCAGTGAAGCTGATGCCTTTGAGGACCCATTCCGCGCGCGCTGGGTCGGCCCGTTCGGCGCCCGCCGCCATGTGCGCGAGATCATACGCGAACCAGACGTCTTCGAATTTGACCGTCACGCCAGCGACTTTCTTGGCTCCGGATGCCGCCGGCGTCGCGATAACAGCAGTGCGACGCGGCGCGGGGAGAATTCCTGGTCGCGTGATGTCGCCGGCCTCAGGCTCGTCCAGCAGCTTGAAAATGCGTTCCGACGATGCCATCGCCTGTTGCAGCGTATTGTACTTGTCCGAGAGGTCCTGCAGCGGCTGAAAGAACCGCCGCACCAGTTGCAAGAAGGCCGCAACCGTTCCGACGCTCAGCGTAGCGAGCTCCACGCGTCGAGAGCCGGCCACGAGCAGGCTCGCGAGGGCCACGCTGGTGAGAACTTCGATGGCCGGCAGGTACAGTGCGTAGACGGTGATCGAGCGGAGGTTCGCCTCCAGGTAGCTGCGATTCAGCCGGTCGAACCGTTCCGCCTCGCGCTTTTCTCGCCCAAACAACTGCACGATTCGCATGCCGGTGAGCCGTTCTTGCAGAAATGCGTTGATGCGGGCGAGGCGCGTGCGAATCTCGCGGTACGCGCGGCGGACGTGGACGCGGAAGACGTGCGATGTGACGTACACGAGCGGAATCACGAGAAATGCCGCGAGCGCGAGGCGCCAGTCGGTAGCGATCATCATGATCGCGATCGCGCCGAGCGTGAAGAGATCTCCCAATCCTGATACCACGCCCGCTGTAAAGAGCTCGTTCAGCGCTTCCACGTCGGAAGTGACGCGCGTCACGAGCCGACCAACCGGGTTGCGATCGAAGAACGCCACGGGCAGAGCTTGCAGATGTGAGAAGATCTGCAGGCGCAAGTCGCGCATGACGCGTTGTCCCAGTAGGCTCGTTAACAGCGTCTCGCCGTAAGAGCACCCAAATTGCGCGATCAGCGCACCGACAAAGAGCATCGCGGCGCGGCGCAGCATGGCGATGTCGTGCGCCGGCAGCGCGACATCGATCACGCGCTTGGTGAGGAGCGGTCCGACGAGCTGGAGCGCGCCCTCGCTGAAGAGGAACAGCAATGCGGCTACGACCAGCCACACATACGGACGGACGTAGGCGACTAGACGCCGCACCAATCGACCGTCGTACGCCTTGCCGAGCGCATCCTCTTCGTGGATGTCGGCGTTGCCGCCGCCACCACTTCCTCCGTCCCCTGCCATCTAAACGAAGGCTAACGGCTCGATTATGAGACGGTCAATCGAACTGCAACGCGGGTTGACCGCAATGTCGCAATGGCGCATTCTCCTCTGGTGACACGCACCTGGCTGTCACGGTCGCGGGTTGGCTGACTGTGGGCCCATTGTGGTTTCGCTGGGTGCTGCTCGGCCTTGCCGCCGGCGCTCTTGGCAAATTTCTCATGCCGGGGCGGGACCCGTCGGGTTGCATCGTCACGATCGCGTTGGGCATTGCCGGCGCTTTCATCGGCGGCTTGATCGCAACGGCTTTCGGTTGGGGCTCGGTGTCGGCAGTTCACTTCGAGCCCAAGTCACTTGCCCTCGCGACGCTAGGAGCCGTGCTGGTGTTGGTTATAGGCCGCGTATTGCGACGGATGTGACTACCAGCCGAGCGCCTGCCGGACGTCGCGCGCGATTGTCATCGGGTCGAATGGCTTGGTGAGGCAGGCGGCCGCACCGATGTCCAAGGCGCGCTGCATCTCGTCTCGCTGCGTTTTTGCGGTAAGAAAGACCACAGGGACCCCGGCGGTCGCAACGTTCCCTTTGAGGCGGCGACAGGTCTCGTAGCCGTCCAGTCCGGGCATCATCCCATCGAGGAGTATGGCATTGAACGGCGCGGCCACGGCACGCGCTATTGCCTCCTCTCCCGACTCGACTATCTCCACCTCGAGCTCCGGGTCGAGGCCCAGCGCTAGGCGCAAAATCGCGCGAATGTCTTCCTCGTCGTCTGCACACAGTAAGCGCATGAGCGGGTCAACCCCGGATGCCTCGAGACCGGACGCACAGTGGACTCCGCCGTCGTGACGGGGTCGCCCACGATCCGTCCTCAGCGTAGAGACGACGAACCCCCAGTTGGCACGCAACTCTCCGAGGCCCCCGACGCCCACGACGCCCCCGACGCCCACGACGCCCACGACGCCCACGAGCCCTCCGCTGTCCTCCCGGCCCCCGCAGCCCCCGCAGCCAGCGCAGCCCTTCGCCGAGCAGTTTGCCGCGCTGCGCGACCGTTTTCGCATGTCCAACGTCAAGACGCTGGACTCGTTTCGCGCGCTTGCGCTTCAGCTCTCCGCGGCCCCGACTGCGCCAGAAGTCCTGGACGCCCTTCGGCGAGAGCTGCACCGCATTCGGGGCACTGCTGGCAGCTATGGGTACGAGGATGCGAGCTACCTGGCCGGCAAGCTCGAAGAACGGGCCGTATGCTGGGCGGCGGACCCCGGGCTCGACACTAGCGACAGGGCGACGATGATCGTGCATTTCGTCAGTGTGCTCGAGGTCGCGTTCGAGGTGGGAGCCGCAGGAGCCGCGGGAGCCGCGGAAGCCGCAGGAGGCGCAGGAGGCGCGACGGCCGAGCCCACGGCTCCGCCGTCCGCTGGAGAGCGGAAACACGAGGCCAAATTGGACGACCCGCCATCCACACCGGACATCGTGGTCGTGGAAGACGACCCCGCGCTCTCGGAAATGCTGCAGTTCGGCCTGCGATCCGCGGGCTATAGCTACCAAGCGTACGCGACCGGTCCCGATGCGCTCGACGCACTGCTGCGCATGCGAGTGAGCGGGAAGACCGACACCCGCCGACCGCTGGTCCTGTTGGACGTGGACCTACCGGGCCTAGACGGACATTCCTTGCATGAGCGCTTGCGTGTCGAGCGCCCCGGCGCATTCGCCGTCGTTTTTCAGAGCGCGCACGCCAACCAGGCGGAGCAGCTTCGCGCGCTCACCAACGGCGCGCTTGACTACGTCGCCAAGCCACTCAACCTGCGCGTCATGCTCGCCAAGGTACCGATCTGGATTCGCCAGGCTGCGTCCGCCTCAGGGGCGGCCGCCTCGGCGGGGATCGATGCACAACGGGCCGGCGTGAACGCCGACCCGTTGTTGACAACTCCATCGAAGAGCGCGTAGCAGCAACGCTCGGGTCGCTACTTCGTTAGTGGCAGCTTCCCGGCACGATCTCACCAGCCAGCAGATCGACCGTGCATGTCTTGATAAGCGCGCCTGTTTGCGCGTTGAATATCTGCAGCTGAGCGTCCGTACTGCCCTGTCCGCTTGACTGGTCCTCGGAGAACGTAACAACGATGTGGCGGGTCACATTCGCGCTGCCGGTCGCGCCCCCACTGAAAGTCACGCTGCCGGTGAGCCACCGCGTCCACGCTCCGCTTATTGGGTACAGATCACCCGAACGCGGGTGCGGGAAGGTGATGTTCTCCGCGGTGTCGTTGGCCACCCACGAGTACGCGGCGGTGAAGTCCGGGTCCATGAAGGTCGATGTATCGGTGACTAATGCGTTGCCATTCCACACGTGGATGCCCTGCGCTGAGAGCAGCGTGCCCAATGCGGTCGAGTCGCCGGTCAGCCAGTGGCTCCGATTGGCGTACCTGTGGCCGTGCCAATGTTCGTGTTTGCCATTCAGGAAAAGCGTATCCATGAACGCGAACGCGATCGAATCCGTGGAGTCGGCAACGAAGCTGTTCTCGCAGCCTGCGGTCGAGAAGAACTGCCACGAGCGCGTGAAGTTCACCGTGTCACGCGGGTCATTCGCGGGATACGTGTAGGCGGCCGATAGCTGGCTCACTGAGCAGTTGGCATCGATGGAACGGGCCTTCGCGCCTGTGCCGACCATTGCGTTTGCGGCGGGTCGGAAAACCAGCGCCGACGCTCCCGCCCCGGACTCTGATGAGCCCATTTCCGTTACGCTGCCGGCGACTTCGTTTGCGGTCGCCTCGCTTACATCCTCTGACACCTGGGTCGCTGTCCCGCTCGAGGATGGTCCCACGGACGAGGTCTGGGTGCCGCTACACGCCGCGAGCGCCGCGGCCGCACCGGCCCCCAGAGCAGTGAACATTCTGCGATACGACATTGCTACTCTCCTTATTGACAGTACCTGTGATCGCCTGGCTGTAAGACGACCGGCGCCCCGAGTCGTTAAGACCTCGGGGCGAGACGTACACGTGACCTGGATCACGTTACGGGCGCGACACATGATCGTCCTGTCCGCCCCGGTGAGCGCGCGTTAAGCTTCGGCGGCTGGTCTTCCAATTCGCCCGCTCACATGTTCGCGCAATCGCCCAGTCGCGCCCAGCCGCGCGCCAAAATCGTGTGCACGCTCGGGCCAGCGAGTTGCTCCGACGCAACCATTGGTGGATTGATCGCGGCCGGTATGAACGTGGCCCGCATCAAACTTCTCGCATGGATCGCATGACGAGCATTCGGCAGTCATCGCGCGCGTACGCTCGCAGGCGGCCGCCCACGGATGTCCGATCGCGATTCTCGGCGATTTGCAAGGCCCGCGGATCCGGATAGGTGAGCTCCCGGCGCCTCGCAAACTGGAAACCGGATCCGATGTAATTCTCGCGCCGGAGGGAGACGCCACCGGCGACGAAGTCCCAGTGACATATGCCGCCCTGGCAAGTGACTTGGGCGAGGGCGATCGCGTGCTCATCAACGACGGTCTGCTGGAGCTCGTCGTGCTTGATGTCTCGCCGCCTCGGGTCACGGCGCGCGTTGTGCACGGCGGCGAGCTGACGAGTCACAAAGGGATGAATCTCCCTGGGGTCCGGGTGTCAGCGCCTGCGCTCACCGAGAAAGATCGCTCGGACGTCGCCTTTGCCCTCGAGCAAGACCTCGATTATCTCGCGCTGAGCTTCGTTAGGCGCGCTGAGGAGCTGGCCCAGCTTCGGTCGCTCGTGCCGCGCTCAATGCTCGTGATCGCCAAGATCGAAAAGGATGCAGCGCTACATAACATTGAAAGCATCCTGCGCGCTGCCGACGGAGTCATGGTCGCGCGCGGCGATCTTGGTGTCGAGCTACCGTTCGAGGAGGTGCCGATCGCGCAGAAGCGAATCATCCGCCTGGCGAACTTGCTGGGACGTCCCGTGATTACGGCGACACAGATGCTGGAGTCGATGGTGGAGCACCCGCGCCCAACGCGCGCGGAGGCAAGCGATGTCGCGAACGCGATCATTGACGGCACGGACGCGGTCATGCTTTCGGCCGAGACTGCCGCCGGGGCATTTCCGCGGCTCGCTGTGGAAGCGATGCGCCGCATCGTGATCGAGATCGAGACGCAGCCCGTTCCCGATTGGGCCGGCGGACCCTCGTGGGGACTACCGGTGTGGGGACGATCCGAAGAGCGTCGCGAGCGGCGGGCGGAGCATCAGCCGGTGGTTACGAGCGAGGAGGCGATCGCGGCGGCCACAATCGCGGCCGCGCGAATGATCGCGACGCCATTGGTGATCGTGCTGACCAAGAGCGGGTTCAGTGCGCGGACGGTCGCGTCTCACAGGCCCGGCGTGCCCGTGCTGGCGCTGACCGATGATCCCCGGACGTACCGTCAACTTGCACTGGTGTGGGGTGTCATTCCCCATCTCGCCGAGCATGCGCCTACCTATGAAGTAATGCTCGCGTATGCCCGCACCGCCGCACTCGAGCGGCGGCTCGCGCGGCCTGGAGACCGCGTCCTCGTGACTGCTGGAGTCCCATTCGACGTCCCCGGGACGACTAACCTGCTCAAAGTGGAGCTCATGTGAAGCTCACATTTCTGGGCACGGGCACGAGTTTCGGCGTGCCGGTCATCGGATGCAATTGTCCCGTCTGTCGCTCGCCCGATCCACGCGACAAGCGTACCCGCGTGGGTGCCGTCGTGGAGAGCGACTTGGGCACACGGTTGCTCATTGACACTCCTCCCGAGCTGCGAGGCCAATTGATCGCCAACGGCATCGACCGGGTCGACGCCGTGCTTTTCACTCACGAGCACGCCGACCACACTCACGGGCTGGACGACATTCGCGCCGTGTCCGTCCGGCGCGACGGGCCTCTTCCAATGTATGGGTCGGCGAGGACGCTCGAGGTACTGCATCAGCGTTTTCCCTACGTATTCGACGACGCTCCGCGCGCGCTGCCAGGAACCTCAAAGCCCGAAGGCCGTGCGCGCCCGATCGTCGCTGGCACCCCGGTACAAATTGGCGACATTGCGGCCATTCCAGTGGCGCTGCCGCACGGTCAGATGTGTGTCTTCGGCTACCGCATCGGGCCATTGGCGTATGTAACGGACGCGAAGGAAATTCCCGCCGCTGCGCGCGAGGTACTCTCGGGCGCAAAGGTGCTCGTGCTCAATGCTCTCTTTCGGACCGATCATCCGACGCACATGAGCATCCCCGAAGCCGTCGCCACGGCCCGCGAGCTGGGCGCGGAGCGCACATACTTCACGCATCTCACACACGACAACTTCCATGCCGACCTGGAAGCAGAATTGCCGCGTGGGATGTCGCCGGCATTCGACGGTCTCACCGTACGTATTGACTGAGAGCGCATAAAGTGGCGATCCGAATCGACTTTTCCAACATGATGGATAGCGGCGTCGCGGGCGGTGTGCCGGCCGCCGAGTGGAGCGCCGCGGCTAACCAATTCCGCTCGGCGTACCGGGCGGTCCAGCAGCTACGCACGTCGAAGGCAATCGGGTTTTTCGATCTCCCAGCGGACACTGCGCTGCTGCGGCAATCCACTGATTTCGCGGCCGAGCGTGCGGGCCGGTACGGATCGGTAGTGGTATTGGGGATCGGCGGCTCCGCGCTGGGCCCCATCGCCCTGGGAACGGCGTTGCGCCCCAGCGGGTGGAATGAGTTGAGCGATGAAGAGCGCGGCGGACTGCCACGCCTGTATGTGCTCGACAACGTCGATCCGCGCACGGTCGGTGCAGTGCTCGATCGGGTTGATCTCCCGCGGACGCTGTTCATCGTCACGTCCAAGTCTGGCGGGACTGCGGAGACGATGGCGCAATATCTGATAGTGCGCGAGCGCCTCCGTCGGGCGCATTTGGCGACGCCCGGTAATCACCTGGCGTTCGTGACCGATCCGGCGCACGGAGCCCTGCGCCCGCTGGCCGCGCGCGAAGGCGTTCGTGCGCTCGATATTCCGCCCAATGTTGGCGGGCGATACAGTGTGCTGACGCCGGTTGGCACGCTGCCAGCCGCGCTGATTGGAATCGATGTCGGTGCCATGCTGGCCGGCGCGGACGACATGGTACGGCGCTGCGCCTCCGATACTCTGGCGGAAAACCCCGCCGGTGTGTTCGCGACACTACAGTGGCTCTCCGACACGCAACACGGCCGTCACGTGCAAGTGTTCATGCCGTACGCGGATACGCTTCGTGACTTCGCGGACTGGTTTGTGCAGTTGTGGGCGGAGAGTCTGGGCAAAGTTCGCCGAACGGAGCGAGGGGTTGACCACGTGGGCCAGACGCCGCTTGCGGCGCTGGGGGCAACAGACCAGCACAGTCAGGTGCAGCTCTTCATGGAAGGACCCGCCGACAAGACCATCACGTTCGTTGGGGTGGGACGACCGGACGCTTCCGCCGATCTGGAGATTCCGCACGCATATCCCGATATCCCGGAGCTGGCGTATTTGGGCGGGCACACATTGGGGGAGCTCATCGATGTAGAGCGGCGTGCGACTGCGGGCGCGTTCGCCAGGCGCGGGCGCCCCAACCTCACGATCACGCTAGACACAGTAGATGCGTGGCACGTGGGAGGCCTGATCATGCTATTGCAGATTGCAACCGCGTATGCCGGCAGCCTGTACGGAATAGATGCGTTCAACCAGCCGGGTGTCGAGCTGGGCAAACAGTTTGCATACGCTTTGCTTGGACGTTCCGACGCATCGCCGGACGCTCGTCGGGAGTGGGATGCATTGCCGAAACCCGACCCTCGTTGGTCTGTTTAGAGGATTGCGCATTCAATGCTGCGTAGGATTTGTGTAGCTTGCATGGATCCCGAGGTCGGACCTTCAGCCCGGAGCTCACGTGGCTAGTGTGGTCGCTACCCGAGTGACTCCATACGCCCATCCGTTTGGCGATGCGATTGCCGTGGACGCCCGCGGCGTGCACGTCCGGCGAGGGACTGCGCTTGCGTCAGATCGCATGGACGGCCTGGTGCGGGATGCCGTGTTCGGCGACGACGCGACACGGGCCGAGGCACGATGGCTGCTTTGGGAGCTAGCTCAGGCGGTCGGCGTACGCCCGGCGTCGATCCATGAGTTCTACATGGCTCGTGGGCGCGGTGAGGTTCACGGGTTCACCGTGCCGGCCATCAACGTGCGCGGTATGGCGTACCATACGGCGCGTTCGATCTTCCGCACGGCGAACCGCGTGGACGCCGGGGCGTTCATATGCGAGATCGCGCGCTCGGAGATCGCCTACACGGAGCAGCGCCCTGCGGAATACGTCGCGGTAATTCTTGGCGCCGCGTTGCGCGAAGGATTTCGGGGTCCTGTGTTCATTCAGGGAGACCACTTCCAGGTGAACGCAAAGAAATACGGCGCCGACCCGAGTACAGAGGTTGAGGCCGTGCGCCAACTTGCCCGCGAGGCCGTGGTTGCCGGGTTCTACAACATTGACGTAGACACCTCGACGCTGGTTGATCTCAAGCGCGAAACACTGGCCGAGCAGCAAAGGCTCAACTACGAGGTGGGCGCCGATATAATGGCCTGTGTCCGCGGACTGGGGCCGGCCGGCGTGACGGTGTCCTTGGGGGAGAGATCGGCGAGGTGGGCACGCAAAACAGTACGGTGGAAGAGTTGCGCGCCTACATGGACGGTCTGTCCGCTGCGTTGCGGGAGCGGTTGCCGGCGGATGCGCCAGGCCTATCGAAAATCAGCGTTCAGTCAGGCACGTCGCACGGCGGGGTCGTCCTCCCCGATGGCTCGATCGCGGACGTGAAGCTCGACCTTGAGACATTGGCGCGACTATCCAAGGTGGCACGCGAGGAGTATGGGCTCGCCGGGGCAGTGCAGCATGGCGCGTCTACGCTCCCCGACTCGGCGTTCCACAACTTTCCCCGAACCGAGACGGCAGAAATCCACCTGGCGACGAATTTTCAGAACATGCTGTACGACCACATCCCAGACGCGCTGCGCGAGGAGATATATGCATGGCTCCGCGCGAACGCCGCGGACGAACGCAAGCCAACGGACAGCGACGAGCAGTTCTACTACAAAACGCGGAAAAAAGCGCTGGGTCCCTTCAAGCAGAAATTCTGGGATCTCCCTGCCGACGTGAAGGCCGACTTGGCCCAGACGTACGACGAGAAGTTCGGGTTCCTGTTCTCACAGCTTGCTATCGGCGACACGGCCAAGGCCGTGGCGCAGTACGTGCGCCCATCGACCGTGCACCGGCCGGCGCCGGCCGGCGCGGCTGCAGGGATCGTCGCGGCGCCGGATGACGCGGATCTGAGTGACTGACCCCAGGCAGGGACGCTCGCCGGCTCATGAGTTTCGGAACGCGCTGAACGGCGCGGCCGTAAATCTCCAGGCGCTTCGTGCCCGTATCGCCGACGGAGCGGCGCCAACAGAGTTGACGCCCATAGGCGACGCCGTCTCGCGGCAACTCGAGCAAGTAATGTCCTACGCGGAGCGGTTGCTCGCGCGCGACACGCCCGCCCGAGCATCCTCGGATGCCACATCGACGGCGTCTACTGAGCGAGGAGGTTACATTGCCCGTCTGCCCGAGCCACCTTCAATTACAGGTATGACCCACGCAAAGATATTGATTGCTGACGACGAGGCGGCCGTCGCAAGCGGACTGAGCGCGGTGTTGAGTGGACTCAAGTACGACGTCGCGGTGGAGTCGGACGGCGAAGCCGCGCTCGCCCGACTGTCGACAGAGCCGTTCGGCCTGGTACTCGCAGACCTTCGGATGCCGAAACTGGACGGCCTTGCGCTGCTCAAGGCATTGCAGCAGCGCGAAATACCGGCCGAGTGCATCATCATCACGGGACAGGCGACCGTTGACTCGGCGGTCGATGCGATGCACAGCGGGGCGTACGACTACATTGAGAAACCGCTCAACGCTGAAAAGCTTGCGCGCCTGAAGGCGCTCATTCCGAAAGCGCTCGACAAGTACGCCGTTCGCCAGCGGAACCGTGAACTGTCGCAGCAGCTCGAAGGGCTGACACGGTACGCAGAGCTTACGGGCTCTTCGGAGCCGATGCGCGAGGTGTATCGCATCATCGATGCCGTGGCACCCACCACGGCAAGCGTGTTGATATTCGGCGAGTCAGGAACCGGGAAAGAGTTGGTCGCGCGAGCTCTGCACAGCAAGAGCGAGCGGGCCACCGGTCCCTTCTTCGCGCTCAACTGCGCTGCTCTTCCGAAGGAGATCCTCGAAAACGAGCTGTTCGGCCACGAAAAGGGCGCATTCACCGGCTCGACGAACGAGAAGCCCGGTGCATTCGAGATGGCCAGCGGCGGTACGCTGTTCCTCGATGAAGTCGCTGAAATGCCGACGGACATCCAGGTTAAGCTCCTGCGAGCCCTGGAGACCCGCACGGTCCGGCGGCTAGGCGGCAAGAAGGAGATCGCCGTCGATATCCGGGTCGTTGCGGCGACGAACCGCGATCTGCAGCAGGCTCTTGCCAAGGGCGACATTCGCGAGGATCTGTATTATCGACTTGCAGTGGTGGAGATGTTCATTCCGCCGCTGCGTGAGCGAGCGAGCGATATACCCCTTTTGGCGAACGAGTTCCTGGCGCGGTTCGCGCATCAGAACGGAAAGACCGTCACCGGCTTCGATGACTCGGCGATGGAGTGGATCCTGACCTATGGGTGGCCCGGAAACGTGCGGGACCTAAAGAACGCAGTCGAGCGTGCGGTCGTGCTCGCGCACGGGCCCGTCATAACGAAGGCACAGTTGCAGCCACGCCTGCTGCGACTAGCACCCGAGACCGTGCAGTCGGTGACCGTGTCGGTCGGGGACAGTGCTCAGGACGCGCGTCGACAACTGGTGCTCAAGACGTTGGCATTGACGGGCGGCGACTTTGCGCGGGCCTCGAAAATGCTGGGAATGGGCGAATCTGAGATCCGAGCGGATCTCGCGGCCATAATCCAGAACGGCCGCGGCGAGCCAACTCACGGTCCCCTGACCGAACCGAGCGACACCGCCGCCAGCCGGCGGGCCTCGGCCGCGAATGGGGCGAGGAAGACGGACACGGCGACCAATCGCGGTCCGGTCGCAAAGAAAGCGCAAGCGAAGCGAAAATAGGACGTCAGCGAAAGCACCAGCTGGGGGGCAACTCTGATGCGACGTTTTGGGACGGATGGCGAGGCGCACGTGGTGATTGAGGAACGTGGAAGCGACGTCGGGACGTTTTTGTTTGGTGTCGCCCTGGGTGCGGGGGTGGCGTTGCTAATGGCCCCGAGGACAGGTGAGGAGACGCGGGCTGTGCTGCGACGCAATGCCGAGTCAGCTCGCGCGCGGGCGCAAGGCGTGGTGGAGCAGGTCGCCGATCGCGTGTCGGATAGCTTTGCCGAAGCGCGTGAAGAGGTCGAGCGCCGAATCGAGACCGCTCGGCATGCGGTCGCTGAGCGCACGCGAGAGGTTACCGAAGCCGTAGCGGCCGGGCGGACCGCGGCGCGTTCCGCGCGGTCCGAGCTGAAAGGCCGGCTCTCGACGACCAACGCCGACGCCAAGGCCGACCATAGCGACAGCTGATCTACCTGTTACGGGTGGCTGGAGTCTGCGCCGTTGGTGGCGCGACTCCGCCATCCGGGATTACGTAAAGCGCGTATGGGACAACAGCGGGGAAGACAACATCTTCTTCCTTGCCGGTGGCATTGCGTTCAACATCTTGCTGGCGGCCGTGCCGTTTGTCCTACTGCTGGTGAGTGGGCTCGGATACGTGCTCAATCTGTCGCCCGCTGCCTCGCTGGCCCGGATGTCGACGCTGATCGATCGGCTTCTACCTGGGGGGTCCGGCAACGCGGTATCGGCAGTCCACGGTCTTTTCAACGACATCATCCGCGCGCGCGGCAAGGTCGGCCTGTACAGCGCGATCGGCTTCGTATGGTTCTCGACTCGGTTGTTCGGATCGCTGCGGAGCGTGCTCGCAAACGTGTTCGACCTCGACCAAGACCGAGGGATCATTGAGGGAAAGGTCTTCGACATCAAGGTCACGATGGTCGCGACGCTCATGGTCGTTGCGTACACGGCAATCAGCGCCTACCTGGTGATCGCCACGTCGCGGGGCGTGCAATTGCTCGCGGAACTCGGCGTGCAGCGGTCGGCTGCGGGGTCGCTTGCATACACCTCAGCGCGCGCTCTGGCGTTTGTGGTGGTTGGTTCTCTTTGCTTTGCGCTGTACAAGTTTCTGCCGAACAGGCATGTCCGAACGCAAACGGCCTTGGTGGCAGCCGCGGTCGCATCGGTCTTGTTCGAGTTGGCTCGGCTGGTGTTTGGGCTGTACATAAAGCATTTCAATCCGGGGTCTTTTTACACGGGTACTCTGGCCGCCCTCGTGATCGTGACCGTCTGGGTCTACTACGCAGCGATGCTGTTCATCTTGGGCGGCGAGGTGGCGCAGATCTACGAGCTTCGTCGCGTGCGTAGGCTGCAGAGGGAATCGTTGTTGTAAGCCTGGTTTCTCGCGGCTGCCCCACCCCCTAACCCCCTCCCCGCAAGCGGGGAGGGGGAATTCTTTTGCTTTCAAGCTTCGCTTGGATGACGAGGGGGCTTCGCCCCCTCGACCCCCGTCGCCGCAAGGACGCGATCGTCGCTTTTGTTAGGGGCTCCGTCCCTCGACCCCGTTCGCTACCGTGCGATCGTCGCTTTTGTGTAGGCTGCCCCTCCCTTACGCCTTCCGCCAAAGGGCAAGGGGATTTTTGTCTCAACCTTCGCTTGGATGACGAGGGGCTCCGTCCCTCGACCCCGTTGGCTACGGCGCGATCGTCGCTTTTGTGTAGGCTGCCCCTCCCTTACGCCTTCCGCCAAAGGGCAAGGGGATTTTTTATCTCAACCTTCGCTTGGATGACGAGGGCTCCGCCGCTCGACCACGTCGATGGCGAAGGACGCGTACTCCCAGCACTAGGTGCTCCGCGCCTCGAACCCGTTGCGGTTCGAAATGAGGAGGCTTTGCCACGCATTTGCACGGATCACAGGCGGGTGGAACTCCTCCTGTTCGAAGAGGCGCTTTCGCACGACGTCTGAGAAGCCGCCCGATAGCTTCGCAGCGCCCAGGGGGTCGAGGGGGCGGAGCCCCCTCGTCATCCAAGCGAAGCTTGAAAGCAACGATTTCCCCCTCCCCGCTTGCGGGGAGGGGGTGAGGGGGAGGGGCAAAATCCCCCGATCACCCAAGCGAAGCTTGAAAGGAAAAAAACAAATTGGCTGCGTGGTGACTCCGGGTTAGTTTTCATTCGCTCCAGGTCCCGGAGGGCGCGAGCCCGCTAACCCCGTCAGGACCCCGCAGGTAGCAGCGGCATGTGGTGTCTTTCGTCGCTTCGCGGGCCTGGAGCTTTCCCGCCTTCCGCTGTATGCCTCTCGCCCTCGCTCGTACTTACCGGCCCAAGCAGTTCGCGTCGGTCGCCGTCCAGACCCACGTGTCCAACACGCTCAAGGGCGCGATCGCCCGCGGGCGCGTCGCTCACGGATATCTGCTTTGCGGGCCTCGCGGAACTGGCAAGACCACGCTGGCGCGCGTGCTAGCGATGGCGCTCAATTGCGAGCGCCGCGCCGAGCGCACGGACGGCGAACCATGTGGGGAGTGCGACTCATGTCGTCGCATCTGGAGTGGATCGGCCAGTCTCGACGTAGTCGAGATCGACGCGGCGTCCAATCGCGGAGTTGATGATGCGCGCGAGCTTCGCGAGCGCGCGATGTATGCGCCCTCCGGCGACGACAGATACAAGGTATACATCGTGGACGAGGCGCACATGCTCACGCGCGAGGCGTGGAACGCGCTGCTCAAGGTGCTCGAGGAGCCGCCACCGCGCGTCGTCTTCGTCTTCGCCACCACCGAGCCGCAGCAAGATCGCACAGGCCGCTGCGCCGGTACTGAGCCGGTTACAGCGCTTCGATCTCAAGCGGATTTCGCCAGCCGACATCCGCGACCGCCTGCACCGAGGTGCTCGCCGCCGAACAAGTAGCAGCCGACCCGGACGCGCTCGCAATGTTGGCCCGTGCCGCGGACGGCTCCATGCGCGATGCGCTGAGTCTCGACCGATCAGGTGCTTGCGCTCGGCGACACCACTGCGCTGACGGCCGAGCGGGTGCGGACAGCGCTGGGACTCGTTCCCGAGGACGAATACCTCAGCATCCTCGAGCTCATTGCCCAACGCCGAGCCGGTGACGTCTCTCGGGCGGTAGCGCGGCTGGCCGACGCGGGAATCGACTTTGGCTCACTGATCGGCGGGCTGGCCGACATGCTTCGCTCGCAGCTCGCAATTGCGCTTGGCAGCGACGCTGCCGAGGTATCCGCCCAGACCAGGGCCGCGCTTGTCGCGCGTCGCGACGCGCTCGCGCCGGCAGATCTCCTGCGCATGTTGTCCGCGATCACCGAGCTCGAGCCACGACTCCGGAAAAGCGCACAGCAGCAGCTGCTGGTGGAGACTCTACTTATCCGATTCGCGCTGCTCGATCGCACCGTGACGATCGAGGACCTATTGCACGAGGTTTCGGGCGACGCAGGCCTCGGTCAAGCGCAGCGCAAGACGCAAAGCGACGCCGCAGACCGGTCGGGCCGAGCTTTGGCAGCGCCGGGCGGCATCGGCCTCGCGCACGCCTGCCGGTCGGCCGTCGGTACCGCCGACGGCTTCACCGATCGCCGTTCCGACCGCGGCCGCTTCCCCGCTCTCGGCGTCGCCCGCCGGCGCGCTGACCGCCGAATCGCTGGCTCAGTCGTGGGGAGATGTTGTCGCGCGTGTGCGTGGCGAAACCCAGTCCCGGCTTCTGGCGGTCGCGCTGGAGGCGGCGACTCCGATCCTAGGCCCTGCGCTGACGAGGTGACGCTGCGATTCGCAGACTCCAACGAGATCTACCCGCGAGCTATTGAGGCAGGGCGCGCCGAGCTTCTCGCCGCGCTCCGGTGCGTGTTCCGCAGGTCTCACACGACGTCTCTTTGGGAACCGATGCTCCGGCGGCCCCTCCACTGCGACGCATGACCGCGGAAGCGGTCAAGGCCGACGCCGTGGCCACGCTGCGCAAGAAGGATGCAGTGCTTGGCGCAGCCATCGACGCCCTCGATCTCGAGCTGATCGAATAGCGATCGCGAAGCTAGGGCGTGTGCACCTTCACGTCCGGCACGCTGACCTCGGTCTTCTTGGTCGTGACCGTTGGCGTCGTGACCGTGTCCTTTTTGGTGCTGACTTTGATCGTCGGCACGTTGACCGTGTCCCTTTTGATTCCAACCACTGGCTTGTCGATTTCCACCTTTCCGTCGCCCACGTTCTTGCACGCTGTGATTGTGCTGGCTTGGGCGGTGACGGCGAGTGCTGCGAGGATGGCGACCACGCGCATGGTAACCCTCCGGTCTGACGCTGAGGCTGGCAACCTTCGGGCCAGATGACTGTGGACGGCATGGCGCAGGCGGGCGACGTTACATTTCGTACCATGGCGGACTTCATGGAGATCCTGCAGCAGGCGCAGCACATGCAGGGGCGACTCGCAGGAGATCCAGGACGCAACTGCAGCAGCAGACGGTGACCGGCACCGCCGGTGGCGGGATGGTCACGGTCGAGGCGGACGGCAAGGGCCAGATTCGGCGCGTGAAGCTCGATCCGAGAGTCGTCTCCGGCGGCGACGTGGAGATGCTGGAAGATCTGATCGTCGTCGCCGTGACCGAAGCTCAGCAGCAGGCGGCCGCGCTGGCGCAGGGAGAGATGGGAAAGCTGACAGGCGGTCTCCCTCTCCCGTTCAAGTTGCCGTTCTAGGCGTGTCGTGCGGCCGACGTCCTGTCTGCCGCTGACGTACGCTCGGCGGACCGACGTGTCTGCGATCGAGAGCTTCCTCGGAATTCGCAAGTTGCCGGGCATCGGGCGCAAGACCGCGCTCTGCGCCTGACGTATTACCTGCTGAAGCAGCCGGCCGAGCAGAGTCAGCGGCTGGCCGCGGCGCTGTCCTGACGCTTATCGGAGCGTGTCCGGCCGTGCGAGCGCTGCTTCAACCTGACCGAGGAGCTGGTGTGCGCGATCTGTCGTGATGCCGAAGCCACTCGGCGAGACGCTGCCCTCATCTGCGCCGTGGAAGAGGCATCGGACATTGGTGCCATCGAGCGGGCGGGCGAGTTTCGCGGGGTCTACCACGTGCTGGGCGGACGGCTCTCGCCGCTCGACGGGGTCGGGCCCGACGATCTCACCGTGTCGCAGCTCGTGGCCCGGGTCGCGGCGGGCGGTGTCCGGGAGGTCATCATTGCGACCAACCCGAGCCTCGAAGGGCGAGGCCACGGCGCTCTACCTCCAGCGGCAGCTTGCGCCCTACCCGCTGACCGTGTCTCGCGCATTGCCCGGGGCATACCCGTCGGCGGTGACCTTGAGTACGCGGACGGCGTCACTATCGCGCAGGCACTATCGGCTCGTCGGGAGATGCGATGACCCGGTGAGCGTGGGAGCGGTGGGTGGTAGTCGTCAGGCCGACGGCACCGCGACGGCATCGGCGCCGATAGACGCCGGACGACTCGTGGCGCTTGGGTTTCTTGAGCGGGCTGGCGCTCGGGGTCGTCGTCTGGAGCCGGCAGCAGCATCGCCACCGGCGCGACCTGTTCAGCCGCCATCCGCTGCGGCGTCTGGCGGCGCTTGGGGTATCTGAGCGGCCAGCCGTCAGCGGCGACGGCGCAGCCTCCTGCGCGACTACATCCGGTGGGAAGCACGATCCGTCCTCCGGCGGCGTGGCAAGGCAGGTGCTGCGACACGTGGAGGCATCACTCGACTAGGGTAGGGCACATGGCGGTCGGTGCAGCGAGCTGGTCCTTCACAGAAGACGACTACGGCGCCATCACCCAGATCGCTGCAGCGCTTCCTGTACGATAGCAACGCGCGCTGCGCGCTGCTGGTCGACCGGACCGGGCAGCTGGTGACGACCGTTGGCGAGCCCCCGACGTTCGATCCCGACGGCGTTCGCCACGCTGACCGCCGCCGACTTCAGCGCCAACGACCAACTGGCGCGCCTGATCGGCGAGACCGACTTCAACACGCTCTTCCACCAGGGCGAGCGAGAGTCGATGTATCTGGCCGACGTCGCCCGCCGGGTCATTCTCGTCGTGCTGTTCGACAACCGCACGACCCTGGGCCTTGTGCGGCTCAAGATGAAGTTCGCGGTCGACGACCTCACGAAACTCTTCGACGCAAGTGTTCTCGCGCGGGCAGCGCCAGGCGGGGCTGGCTCGCAGCCGCCCAACGTCCTGGCGGGCGCGGATGATGAGATCGACCGACTGTTCCAGTAGACCGCGAGGAGAGCACAGTCGTGTCGATGATCAACTACGCCTCGCGGGAGATCAACTGCAAGATCGTGTACTACGGGCCCGGGCTCGGGCGGCAAGACCTCGAATCTCGAGCACGTCTACGGCAAGGTGCAGCCCGACACGCGCGGCAAGCTCATCTCGCTCGCGACGGAGACCGAGCGCACGTTGTTCTTCGATTTCCTCCCCGTCGATCTTGGAACGATCCGTGGATTCAAGACGCGGTTTCACCTCTACACCGTGCCCGGGCAGGTCTACTACAACGCCAGCCGCAAGCTGATTCTCAAGGGCGTCGACGGCATCGTCTTCGTGGCCGATTCGCAGACTGGAGCGCATGGAAGCGAACCAGGAGGCCATGCAGAACCTGTACGACAACATGGCGGAATACGGGTACGATCTGCGACACATGCCGTTCATCGTGCAGTACAACAAGCGCGATCTGCCCAACGCCGCGTGCGTGAGCGACCTGCAAGCGTCGCTGAATCCCGGCTGGGAGGTCGAGGACCCCGCGAAGCACCGCGTGATGCCCGACCCGTCCCACCCGGGCGAGAACCTCGTTGCGACAGCTTGCCGACCGGCGAGTGGGTCGAGCGGGCACCGTACTTCGAGGCGGTGGCCGTGACCGGCGACGGCGTGTTCGACACGCTAAAGGCCGTCAGCAAACTGGTGCTCAAGTCGCTGGCGCTAGATTACGTCCCGATGCGGCCACCAATCGCTCCCGTTCCGCTAGATTTCGCGCATGGCCGGTGCGCGCGTGAACCTGCCGAACTCGATCACCGTCGGGCGGATCGCGATCGCGCCGCTGCTCGCGGTGCTCGCGCTGGCGCCCTGGTGGGCCGGCCCGGCTCCTCGCGTTTGCGCTGTTCGTCAGCGGCGGCCGTCACCGACTACTGTCGACGGCAAGCTGGCCCGCGATCGCGAATCTGGTCACGAATCTCGGCCGGCTGCTCGACCCGCTGGCGGACAAGGTGCTGCTCGCTCGACGCTGCTCCCGTGTACATCTGCAGGGCACGGCGATGGCGTCTCGCTTGCTGCTTCACGGCCTTCCTGCCGCCTGGCGTGAGCTCGCGCCGTTCGTGCGCCGTGGCACATTCGGCCTGCCGCTGTGGGTGCTGGTCGTCGTCCTCGGGCGCGAGGTGTTCATGACGTCGTTCCGCCAGGCGGCTGCGTGGCGAGGCGTGTCATTGGCGCCATCGGGTCCGGCAAAGCTGAAGACGGGATTCCAGTGGACGTGGATCGGCACGGCGTTTTTCTGGTTCGCCGCGGTGACGCGCCGCCGCGACCTACGGATGGACGGGCACGACCGCTTGGCGGCGGCTGCCGCTTTCATTGGGATCGTCGGCGTGGTCACAATGACTGGCGCGGTGACGCTCACGCTGTACTCGCTCGGCTTAGTACTTGCGCCGCTACGGCGGCCGTTTGCGCATCGAGCTGATCACAATCGGGGATGAGCTCCTCCTCGGCTTCACGCTCGACACCAACGCTGCCTACCTCTCGCGCGAACTCGCCGCCGTCGGTGCCGATCGTGCCGCCGCACGACTGTCGGCGACACCGGCCCGGCGATCGCCGCGGCCGTCCGGCGATGCGCTCGACCGCACCGGCGCGGTCATCACGACCGGCGGCCTTGGTCCGACGGCGACGATCTGACCAAGCCGGCGATCGCCGCGCTGTTCGGACGCGCGATGCACTTCGAGCCGTCGATTCTCAACGCGACTCGAGAACCGGTGGCGCAGCGCGAGGCCTAACCGGGCCCCTTGCCGGCGCCCAATCGCCAGCAGGCGTTCATCCCGGAAGGGGCTCGCGTGCTCGCGAACCGGCACGGGTCAGCGCCCCGGGCATCTGGCTCGAGGACGAGCAGGGACGCTGGGTGGCCATGCTTGCCCGGCGTGCCTCGCGAGATGCGTGGGATGCTGTCCGACGAGGTGCTCCCGGTACTTCGCGCCCGCAGTGGCGCGAGACGGGACCGTGGTGCGGTCGCGCACTCTCCGCACGACCGGCATCGCAGAGTCGGCACTGGCCGAGCTGCTTGGTGAGCTCGCGCGGCGACGTGAACGGACTTCCACTCGCGTACCTCCCGGGTCCGGACGGCGTGGATCTTCGCCTGACGGCGCGCGGACTCGCGCCCGCCGGACGCGGACAAGCGCTCTCGAGCGCAGTCGGCACAACTCCGCGGGCGAGTCGGCCCCTTGGCGTACGGCGAAGGCACGACGATCTCGCGGCAGTGGTGCTCGACGCTCTGCCGCGAGCCGGCATCTACACGTCGCCGTCGGCGAGAGCTGCACGGGCGGGCTGCTCGGCGCCCGTCTCACAGCGGTGCCCGGGTCGAGCGACGTGTTCGTCGGCGGCGTGATCGCCTACGACAACCCCGTCAAGGTGACCCTGCTCGGCGTCAGCCCGGATGAGCTGGCCGCGTCCGGCGCGGTGAGCGAGCCCGTGGCTCGGCGCGATGGCCGCGGCGCCCGAATTCGGGCTGGGGCCGACATCGGTGTCGGAATCACCGGAATCGCGGGGCCCGAGCGGCGGCACGCCGGACAAGCCGGTCGGCACCACGTGGATCGCGCTGGCCGGTGCCGGGCGACACGCAAGCAAAACGGCGCGCCATGTTCGTCGGTGATCGCGAGGAGGTCAGGCGGCGGGCCACGCAGGCAGCATTCGACGATGATCCGACGCGCTCTGGCACGCTGATGGCTTGAGCTAGGCACACGGATATATTTCCCGGCATGGCATTTCGTCTGCCGAATCGCATCCGAACACCATGAACCGGGGCGAACCGATGCAATCTGGCGATGACGGACGCGGCGTCCCCGGATCGGAGGACGAGTTTGCGCGGGGCGCCACGCAGGCTGACGGATCGCCGGCGCAAGCGCCGCCCGACCCTTCGGATACCTCATCCGCCGGCGGGGCCTCGTTGGACGAGCAGCTACAGGAGCAGCGTGAAAAGTATCTGCGTCTGGCGGCCGAGTACGACAACTACCGCAAGCGGGTCGCGCGCGAGCGGCAGGATTCGGCCAGTCGTGCGCAGGCGGAGATGGTCAAGGCCTTCGTCGACGCCCTCGACGACCTGTCGCGATTCAGCCACGTTGACCCGGCGACCGTCGACGCCGCTACTATCGTGGACGGCGTGGACCTGGTCGAGCGAAAGATCCTGAAGGCGCTTACCGCCGCGGGGTTGCAGGTGATCAATCCGGTCGACCAGGCGTTCGATCCCGCGTGGCACGAAGCGGTAGGTACCGAGCCTGCGCTCTCCCCCGAGGATGACCACGTCGTCGCGCGAGTGTATCCAGCCAGGATACGTGTTCAACGGCCAGCTCCTGCGGCCGGCGCGCGTCGTCGTGAAACAGTGGGCCGGGTGAGTGTCACGGACGCTTCGTTCCGGCTCGACTACGCGATGGCGCAGACTAAGGACTTCTACGCGGTCCTCGGCGTGCCCGCGTCGGCCACGCAGGACGAGATCAAGAAGCAGTACCGCAAGCTCGCCAAGAAGTACCACCCCGATGCGAATGGCAACGACCCGAAGGCGGCCGAGCGCTTCAAGGAGATCTCGGAAGCGTACAACGTCCTGGGCGATCCTGAGAAGCGCAAGCAGTACGATGAGATGCGGCGGCTTGGCGCGTTTAGCGGATTCGGTGGCGGGCACGTCTTATGGGCGGGCCGCTTCGGTGCTGGCGGCGCGCGCCGAGGACCTGGCGCGCCGACGGGGTTTCCACCGGGCGGCGGCGCTCGGCGGCACATTCCGCTTCGAGGACTTCGACGTCGGCGGACTGGGCGGACTCGGCGACCTCTTCAGCTCGATGTTCGGCAACGGCGCGCGCGCGGGCGCCCGTGCGCAGCGGCCCGGAGCGCGGTCAGACGGTCGAGACGACGCTCGAAGTGCCGTTCCGCACCGCCGCGTTCGGCGGAAAGGTTCCCGATCGAGCTCGAGGTCAACGAGCAGTGCCCGACCTGCCACGGCAACGGCGGCGCGCCCGGGCGCGACGTTCAAGACGTGCCCGGAGTGCAACGGGCGCGGAGTCGTGTCGCTCGGGCAGGGCGGATTCGCCGTGACCCGGACGTGCCCCGTGTGTCTGGGCCGCGGCCGGGTACCGTCGCAGCGGTGTCCCACGTGCAACGGCGTGGGCGAGGTGCGGCAGCGCAAGAAGGTGCTGATCACGGTTCCGCCGGGCGCCGAGACGGGCAGCCCGGTGCGGCTCCGCGGCCAGGGCGGCAAAGGTGCGGACGGCGGGCCGCCGGCGATCTCGTGATCACCTTTCAGGTGCAGCCGGATCGATTCTTCCGTCGCGAGGGCCTCGATCGTAGCTGGCGACCGTGCCGCTGAACATTGCGCAGGCGACACTCGGGTCGCGCATCAGCGTGCGCACGCTCGACGGCAAGAAGGTCGCGATCCGGATTCCGCCCGGGACGGCGTCGGGCAAGCGGTTCCGCGTCCGGGGCCAGGGGATCGAGAAGGACGGCCAGCGCGGCGACATGATCGTCGAGGTCACGATCAATGTGCCGACGAAGCTCACCGAGGAGCAGGAAAAGATGATGCGGGAGTTCGCCGAGGCGGGCGGCATGAAGTACTGAGTAGCTGCCGCCGAGACGGCGGCCCAGCGACGCGCGAGCTCACGTGGTGCGTCGATCACTCCCCCGCCGAGCACCTACGTCGTCGCGTAGATCACGAGCGACTGCCCGGGCGTGATCGCGTCGACCGGCTCCGCCAGCGCGAGCTCGATCGCATCGGCGTCGCAGGCTCACAATCCGTCGCGCCGACCGCACGGGCGCGATGCCGGACCTGCACGGTGACACGGGAGCCGACGGCGCGGCGCTGGGCGCGAGCCAGTTGACCTCACGCGCGACCACGGCCGTGACCGAGCAACTCATCTCGCGTGACCGACGACGACGGCGCGGTCCTCCGGTCGAATCGCCAGCACGTAGAGCGCGCTACGGGGCCCGCCGGGAAGCCCTCGGCGCTGTCCGACAGTGTAGCGCGCGAACCCCGCGTGCCCGCCCACGACGTGCGCCCGTCGGTCGTGACGAACGGGCCCGGCGCGAGCGCAGGGGTATCGCTCCCAAGCGCGCCGCAATCACGGCGACGTGGTCGCCGTCGGGCACGAAGCAGATGTCCTGGCTCTCGATCTTGTCGGCGACGACGCCGAGCCCAAGTCGCGGCGCGCGCGCGCGCGTCTCCGGCTTGGTTAGCTCGCCGACCGGGAGCAGCAGGCGGCCGAGCACCGCGCGGTCGATGCCCCACAGGAAATAGCTCTGATCCTTTGCCACGTCGCGCCCGCGGCGCAGCACGCCATTGTCCGCCCGCGCGTAGTGCCCGGTCGCGATCCACGGGGCGTCGAGCGCGTCGGCCGTGCGCAACAGGTCGCGAAACTTCGTGAACGTGTTGCACCGCACGCACGGAATCGGCGTACGCCCCCGCGCATACTCGGTGACGAAGTCGTCGATCACGTGCTGGCCAAACGATCCCTCCATGTTGACTACGTAGTGCGGCACGCCGAGCCGGTCACACACGCGCCGAGCGTCGTCGATGGAGTCGAGCGAGCAGCAGGGTCGATCGGGAACGGCCTCGCCATAACAGAAGAGCTTCATCGTCACGCCAATGACGTCGTAACCGTCGTTGGCCAACGTCGCGGCCGCGACGGAGGAATCGACGCCGCCGGACATCGCGACTACTACACGCTCTCGCATCACTCGGCCAACGTCTGCTCGGCGGCGTTAGGCGCCTGGCCCGCGAGCCTGCGGCAACGCTGCACGATGCCGGGAAACACGCCGGCGACGTGAGTGATGTGCTCATCGGTCGTGAGCGGGCCGAGACTGAAGCGAATGGAGCAGGCCGCGAGCTCCGGCATGACGCCAATGGCGGTAAGAACGTGAGATGGCGTGATGCTTCCGCTCTGGCACGCCGACCCCGAGGAAGCCGCAATGCCACACTGGTCGAGCATCATCAGGAGGGATTCACTGTCCGCCCCGCGCACGGAGACGTTCAGTATGTGCGGCGCGCGGTGCCCGTCGCGCGCGTTAACGACGATGTCGGGGACTCGCGTCAGCAGCGCTGCTTCTAACGCATCCCGCAGGCGGCCCAGACGGGCAACCTCGGCCTCTCGCTCAGCGATGGCGAGCTGCGCGGCGCGGGCGAACGCCACGGCGAAGGCGAGGTTCTCAGTGCCGGGGCGACGGCCTCGCTCTTGCGCGCCGCCTTGCAGCAGCGGCTCGATCACGGTACCTCGTCGCGCGTACAGCGCACCGATTCCTTTTGGCGCGCCGATCTTGTGGCCCGATATCGTGAGCAGATCGAACAGCTGCGTCCCTGCGTCGATGCGTACCTTGCCGAAGGCCTGTACAGCGTCGGTGTGAAACATGACGCCCCGATCCCGTGCCACCCGCGCCAGATTCGGAATCGACTGTTGAGTGCCAATCTCGTTGTTCACCCACATGACGGAGCAGATGGCCACGTCCGGTCGAACCAAGGCGTCGAACGAGGACTCGACGACCATTCCATTCGCGTCGACGTCCAGCAGCCGTTCCTCGGCGCCCTCGCGCGCCGCCTGGTGCGTCGCGCCCAAGACGGCCTTGTGCTCGATCGGGGTAGTCACGACCGCAATGCGGCCTGACGTGCGCCCCGCGCGCCATGCGCCCAGCACGGCGGTGTTGTCTCCCTCGGTTCCGCCGGAAACGAAGCAGACTTCGTCTGGCCTGGCGTTGATGCACTGCGCGACGGATTCACGGGCGTCGTCTAGCGCTGCCCTCGCGTCTCGCCCCCAGCGGTGCACGCTCGACGGGTTCCCGAACCGCGGGCCGAAAAACGGAGTCATTGCCTCAACGACCTCTGGGCGGACCGGGGTCGTCGCTGCGTGGTCGAGATAGGTGTGGGCAACCATGCGACGGAATATGGCGCGCCGATCGGCCTATTGCCGATGGTCAGCGTGCAGAGCGGGCCCGCGTGGTGCTTAGAACGTCGAGACGTCCAATGCGCCTACGTCATCCACCCTGAGCGTCTCGTGGGTGAAAAACGGCTCCCCATATCTCGTGCGAATGAGAGAGCCGTAGTGCGCGGCCTGGTGCCGCACGATCTCGAGCAGCGGCTCGCCGTTGGGGTACACCTCGCCGGCCTGGATAACGCCGGTGAACTGCGAAGAGTAGCACAGCACGGCCTCGAGTTTTCGCTCGAACACTTCGCTCACATCGACCACGAAGGTCGGCTTCGTCCAGTCGTCGCGATACGTAACGCAGTGGATCACCTTGCGCGGACGATGCGGTGGCACACTTGGCTCGACTTTCGCCAGTCCGGCAATGAAGCACGCGTCTCGCACCAGCTCCCCGGTCACTCGGTGGTCGGGATGTCGGCTCTGCAGCGCAGGTGCGATCACCACGCGTGGGCGAAAGCGCCTGATGACCTTGGCGAGCTCCGCGCGTGTCGCGGGCGTGTTGACGATGGCGGCGTCCGGGAAGCCAAGATTTTCCCGGGCAGCGACGCCCAGGACCGCGGCCGCCTTGGCTGCTTCCTCCCGTCGGAGCGCCGGGGTTCCGCGTGTGCCCGTCTCGCCCTCGGTTAGATCGAGGATGGCCGTGCGCCTCCCAAATTCCAGCGCTCGGAGCAGAGTTCCCCCGCACGTGAGCTCGATGTCGTCCCGGTGGGCCGCGATCGCGAGGATGTCGACTGGCTGCGTGCTGCTCTTCGACTCGCTCACTCGTGGCGTAGCGCGAGGATAGGGTCGAGCCGAGCAGCCCGAATCGCCGGCAAAAGCCCGAACAGGATCCCGGTCAGCGCGCTACTAGCTAGTGACGCAGCGATCGCCAGCGGCGGGATTGAGGCCGCGATGGGGGTCGCCGCGCGAATCACCCAAGTCAGGCCACCGCCGATGATCAGCCCAATGACGGCGCCTACGGTCGTGAGTGTCGCCGCTTCGACGAGGAACTGCCACAGGATCGTGCCTCGCGTTGCACCGAGCGCTTTCCGAATCCCGATCTCACGCGTCCGCTCAGTCACACTGATCATCATGATCGCGATCACACCCACACCACCCACGAGCAATCCGATTCCAGACAGGACGAGCATGACCAGGAAAAACACGAGCACGGTCTTGTTGTACAACTCCATCACTTTCTCGTTGCCGTAGATGAAGAAGGAATTGTCGACCGCCGGTCGTATGCCGCGTCGCATGCGCAGGGCGGTCGTTACTTCGTCCATCGCCACATCCTGCGGGATCCCGGAGAGTGGCTTAACGGTCAAGTCGAGCCAATCGATATCCACCGCCAGGCTGCGCCGCGCGGTCTCGAACGGCATGATGATCTTCGGCTTGTTGCCAGGATCGAACAGGTTCCCCGTATTGTGGTAAATCCCGATCACTTCAAATGGCTGGCCGGCAATGGAGACTGTCTTGCCCAGGGCATTCCCCTGAGGGAATAAGCTCTTCACAAGCGCGTCGTTGAGCAGGGCGACGTGTGAGGCGTCGTCGGCCTCCCGGGGCGTGAACGTGCGGCCCGGCTCGATGGTACCAGCGTCCATGTCGGTCCATCCGGACGTGTAGGCCTCGATCCCAGCGCCCGAGATCGACCGATCGTTGTACTTGATCGCCGCGGACGTCTCTATGTGCGTGACCACGGAGCGCACGTTTGGCAGTTGCCCGAGGACGGCCGCTTCGCGTAGCGTGAGCGGTGCATTGTGGCGCCACGGGCAGCTGTCTGCGGAGCCGTTGCAAGACGTGACCTGCATGGGCCAGCGCGTTACGTAGAAAGTCGTGGGGCCGGCGGCGGCGAGCGCGGCCTCCACGCCGGAATTGATGCCATGGACGGCGGCCGACATGGCCGTGACGACAAACACGCCGACCGCAATTCCGAGGATCGTGAGTCCGGCCCGAACCTTGTTCGCGCGAATGGCGTCGAAAGCGATGAACACGCCCTCGATCAGGCCTGTGACGGCGCGCCGGAGATTCGGGAGTCGCAACCCCGCCATGGCCGACCTATTCCGCCCGCAGGGCCGCTATGGGGTCCAGTCGCGCCGCACGGCTAGCCGGATATGCGCCAGCAACGATGCCCACTCCTGCACCCAGTGCGACGGCTACTGCGACCGACCACGGCGCGACGGTTGCCGGCAGTGGGGATACTGCGGCGACGAGCTCCGAGAGCCCCACGCCCAACCCAATACCAATGGCCGCCCCAATGAGGCTGAGCGTCGCCGCCTCAATGAGAAACTGGGCTAGAATGTCCCGCCTCCGTGCGCCTAGCGACTTCCGGATGCCGATTTCCGGGGTACGCTCCGCCACGGCTACGAGCATGATGTTCATGATCACGATTGCACCTACGAGCAATCCCACGGCTGGTAGCACCACTCCACCCCAAACCATGAACTGCTTCAACTTCGCCCAGCTCGACAACGCCGATTCGGAGGTCTCGAACACGAAGTCGTCCGGCTCGCCGGGATGGAGCTTGTGCCGCCTGCGCATGACTTCGCGAACTCGCTCCTCGGCGTCGATCAGCGCGGGGGTTGAAGGCGCCTGTACCACTACGCCGTACAGATTGGCACGCGCATGCGTTGCCTGCGAGATCGTCGAGCGAAACGGACCGAGAATCTGTCGGTCGAGCGAGAGCCCGAAGAACGTGCCCTGCTTTTCGAGCACGCCGACTACCTGAAAAGGCAGGCCATCGACACGGACCTCCCGCCCGATCGGATCGAGCCCTGGGAAGAGCTGCTTGGCGACCTCCAACCCGATCACAACGACTGGAGCGCCATACAAGTCTTCCTGGTCCGTGAATATGCGGCCTTCGCGCACGCGTAGGTCCTTGATGGCGAAATAGTCAGCCGTCACCGCTTCCGCCAGCACCTGTGGTCCGCCGCGCGAGTACGTCGAGCGCGGCGTCACCCAGCGCACGTCTTGGATGGCCCAGCGCGTCGAGGGAGGTATGGCGTCGCGAACGGCGTTGGCGTCTTCTATGGTGATCGGCGGCCTGCGCTTCCACTCTCGCCAAGTAGCTTCGGACACATCGCCGTCGTTGAGGTCGGGAAACCGGCGCAGGTTGAACGTATTCACGCCGAGGAACTTTCCGGCAAAGTCGGTCTCTACGTAGCGGGACATTCCATTGACCACCGACACGACCGCGATGAGGAACATCACGCCGATCGTTACGCCCAAGAGCGTGAAAGCGCTCTTGAGCTTCTGCACGCGGAGCTGAGTGATAGCGAGGCGTAGCGCCTCGACTGCAAACACGCCGGTCCCCTCGCTCCTCTACCCGCGGTCGCTCTCGACGACGCCGTCGCGCAGCGCGACGATTCGTCGCGCGTGTGCGGCGATCTCGGCTTCGTGCGTGACCATGATCACGGTTTGGCCCCGCGCGGCAAGCTCCGCGAACACCCGCATTATCTCTTCCGAGGTACCGGAGTCGAGATTGCCCGTGGGCTCATCCGCCAGCAGTATCGACGGGTTGTTCACCAGGGCGCGCGCGATTGCCACGCGCTGGCGCTGCCCTCCGGACAGCTCGGTCGGTCGATGCGTCATGCGGTCGCCAAGCTGCACCTGTTCGAGGGCCTCGCCCGCGCGCCGCCGGCGTTCGGCGACCGGAACGCCGGCGTAGACGAGCGGAAGCTCGACGTTTTGAAGCGCTGTCGCTCGGGGAAGCAGATTAAAGGTTTGGAATACAAACCCGATCTCACGGTTCCTCACGCGTGCCAAGGCGTCGTCCGACATCTCCGAGACCAAGGTCCCGTTGAGCCAATACTCGCCGGCACTGGGCGTATCGAGACATCCGATGAGGTTCATGATCGTTGACTTGCCGGAGCCCGAGGGACCCATGATAGCGACATACTCGTTGCGCCGGACCGCGAGATCCACGCCGCGCAGGGCGTGCACAACCTCTCCTCCCATATCGTAGTCTCGCGTCAGGCCGCGAGTCACTATCACCCAGTCGCGGCCTGGCGCAACGCCGCGCTCGGCTGCAACCGCTACTCGCTCAATCGCCGAATCTACAGGCGAGGCAGGGCCTGTCAGAGGAGCTGACGCGACCGGGCCTCCGCCTACGGTCACGACCGGGCTCCGGCCGTGTCCGACTTGGCCTCGCGAACCGACGTACCGTCCTTGAGCTCTCGGATCGCCTGGTACGTACCACCGACGATGCGCTCACCAGGGCGCAGTCCGCTGACGACTTCAAAGTACTTGTCGCCGGCGATACCGACCTTGACCGCGCGAAACATGACCTTGCGGTCAGGGCCGACCACAAATACGCCCTCGACGTCATGGCCGACCTGTTTTTTTGATCGCGGCGCGCGGCCCAGTGTGACGGTCGTGTCGGCGTTCGGCAGCGTTTCGTGCTCGCGAACCGTGAGCGCGATGATTGGGATCGACAGCACGTTCTTGCGCGTGTCTGTGACCACCTTCGCCGTTGCGGTGAAATCCGGCCGCGTGTCGGCTGGTGGGTTCAGTAGCTGGACTGTTACCTCATAATCCACGACTTGGTCGGTTGGCGTAGTGTTGGAGACGGCTTGGGCTGCCGTCTTCATCGAGCTGTTGGCGATCTTGGTCACGCGGCCTACAAATGTCGTGTCCGGAAAAGCGTCCAGCTGCACGATCGCCGAATCGCCGACGGAGATGTGGGCTACGTCCGTCTCGTCAACCTTGATCTTCGATTCCAGCAGGCTCATGTCGCTGATGGTCAGCAGGGTGGCAGCGTCCTTGTTGAGAGTGCCCTCAATGGCTGTCTCGCCCTGACGGACCTCCAGGCGCGTGATGCGCCCGCTCATGGGAGCCAGGATGGTTGTCTTCGCAAGGCTGCCTCGCGCATCGCGCACGGCCGCCAGAGCCTGCTGCACGTTGAAGTCGGCCGCCTCCTGCGTCGCACTGTCGACGTCTGCCTGCGTGCGCTGTTGCTCGAGCTGTTCGTCGGCGATGAGCCTAGGGTTTGCTGCCTTGATGGAGGCCGACCGTTCGTAGGTACGCTGCGCCTGAATCAGATTCGCCTTCGCTTGCGCGGCCTGTGCGCGCGCCGCCGCCAGCGCGGCTTCTGACCGGTCCACCGCCGCTTGGTACGTCGCCGGGTCGATTTGGAGAAGGAACTGCCCTTTCCTGACGACATCTCCTTCTTTCACAGCCAGCCGCACGATGCGGCCCGAGATGTCGGCACTCAGGTCCACTTTCGTGTGTGGCTGCACCTGACCGCTGGCGGTGACTGACGCCACGAGGTCTCGCCGCACGACAGGCTCGATGCGGACATCGACGGTCTTACCGTTCGCCTTGACGGCGGCGGCAGCGCCGACGGCAGCCAGGGCGATGACGGCAATCGCGCCGATGGTCCACTTCGTTCCACGACTCATTTCCCGCTCCGGAGTGGGCGTCCGACCGCCGATTCGAGTACGGCGAATGCCTTGTGATAGTCGTACACAGCATTGATTCGATCGTTCTGGGCGCGCTCGTAGGATGCTCGGGCGTCGGTCACGTCGATGAATGCGCCGGCGCCCACTCGGTAGCGCTCTTCGGCGAGCATGAGCTCATCACGCGCGCGGGCGGCGTTGTCTTCCTGCAGCTGCGCGGTACGCTGTGCCGTGACCAGAACCAGGTACGCACTGGTGACATCGGCAGTCACCTGCAGCTCACGGGCGCGCACTGTGTAGCGCGCGTCCGAGCGGCCAACTGCGGCCTCTTCCACACGTTGCTCTCGGGCGAACCCGTCGAACACCGGCAGGGAAAACACGGCTGCGAGCTGTCGGGGCGTGTTCGTGAACTTGAAGGGGAATTGCCGATTGCTGGCGCGAATCGCCGCGATCTGTGCCGGCGTGAGATTGGGTGACCCGCACCCCACGGCGGAGTTCCCCGGTATCGTGTCGAGTAGCGTGCAGAGAGTGAATTGCTGCTGCTGCGCGGCCAGAGACTGCTGCACTGCGAAGTCGCCGTTGGTGTACTCGTACGTGTAGCCACCGATCCCAGTGCTCAATGCGAGCGTGGGAGTGTACAGAGCCCTAGCGCGCCGAACGTCCATGTCAGCGGCCCGCTCGCGCGCCCGCACGGCCGCGAGCTGAGGATTTGTCTGACGCGCGAGCGCCAGCACGCTGTCCAGGGTAAAGGGCGGCGGCGTCACGGCGAACTGAGTGGTGAGCCGCGCGCCAGCCGGCTGCGAGACGCCCATTTGTTGAAATAGCCGCAGCTTCTCGACGTCCACCTGGTTGTGGGCCTGTATAGCCTGCACTTGCTGTTGACCAAGCGCCACCTCCGCCTTTCGGACATCGATCGGCGTAGCGCTGCCAACCGCGACGCGTGCCTGCGCAAGCTCGAGCTGCGCCTGGGCATCGATCACCAGGCTGTCGTTCAGGTCGGCGCGAGCGCGGGTTTGCAGCACGTTCAAGTACTGCTGCGCGACGTTGGATTGCAGAACCTCCCGCTGTCCGCTGACGTCGGCTTCGGCTGCTTCATCGTTCGCGCGCGCGTAGGAGGGTCCCAACAGCGTAGCGCCGCTCAGCTCATACGTCAGCGCGAACTGATAGTCCGACTGCAGCGTGTTTGAGCCAGTGCCGAAGGAAATGCCGTTGAATATCTGTTGCCCAGCCTCCTGGTACGCTGCGCCCAGTGACGCGGTCAGCCGCGGCAGCAGTCCACCATACGCGCTGCGCACTGCGGCTGCCGAAGCCCGCCGCGCGTCCACCGACTGGAGAAACACCGGATTGTTGCGTTGGGCGATGCGCTGTGCATCCTCCAACGACAGCTCGGGACCGGCCGAGTCCACGGTCGCTGGTGCCTGCGCGCCCACGGGCCCGGCCACCAGCCCGGACGCGAGCCCGGACAGCAGCCATACGGAACTTCGTAACATCCGCCTCCAATCCTCCGCGAGATCACAATGCACGCGAGCACCCATACGGGCCAGAGAACGCGCGTGTTTCAGCGCGGCCATCCGGACACACCAAGTACTCGCTCGGCGACGCGCGCTCGCATCCGCTCATACAGCGTGCGGCCGCCCGCATTGATATACTCCGCGGACGCGCTGGCTTCCACGAGCCGAGGCTCCAGGTAGCGCAGAATGGCGCTGCGGGCGCCGTCGCGGCTGGCCTCCCCCAGCGGCATCGCGAACACGTCGACGACGCGCACGCGGGCCTCCGCGGTAATGACGGTGGCCAACGCCTCCTGGTGGCCATCAGATCCATCCGCCGAAAGCAGCACGAACTCGCGCACTCCCGCGGCTTCCCACGACGTGGCCAGATCATTCAGCATCAGAATGCAGCGTTTTCTTACGTACTGCGCCACCGATCGGACCCTCTCCTTGCAAGGGCCGTCGCGAGCCGGCCGACACCCCATATTCCAGCGTCGGCGCACGAAGAACGCGAAAGGTCGCTGACAAGTCATCAGCCAAGTGCTCAAGAATCAGCGTGTCGCATCCGAGAGGCAGCATAGTGGCCACAGCATGGCACCCGCCGATAGGGACGATGAGTCGGGGGTCGTCGGCCAAAAAGGCCGCGACGCTGCGCGGTGATAGCTCCTTCACCCGCAGGGGTTGCGGCGTGCGCGGCGGCACGGACTCGGTTGTATGCGGAGCGGATGTGGCCATGACGGGTACGAGCGGTACACCAAGATAGCGATTACTGTCGTCATGTCCCGTTGCCTTCATTCCATTCGCTTTCGGTGCCTCTAGAATCGCCCGCTCCGCGTCGAGCTGACGCGCCCCTGCCGGTGATCGTGATCGGGCCTATTGCCACGGCGGTCGCGCTGATGTCGGCAGCCTGGTGGGTGCGTGCGCCGGGCGTGACATACCTCGCTGTGTGCGCCGTTGCGACGGCGGTCGCTGCGGCCGCGGCGTGGTCGCGGTCCCGCTCGCGCCGAGCGCGTGTGGACCCGTCTCGCGGCGCTGGCACTGGCGGGGTTTTGCGCGGTCGCGACCGCAGAGCTGGCAGCGGTGCTCCGCATGGCCAGTGATTGGCCTAGCGTTTCGGCGGAGACGGTAAGTCGGAGCGCCGCGGCGATGAGCGACGCGCTTGCTGAGACGGCCCACTCGCTCGAGCAGTCAGCGCAACTCGCCCTCGCAGCACCACCGGCACGAAGCGATGCCTTCGCCGAATTGCAAGGCCGCGCTGCCGGACATGCCGATAGAAGCATCGTGCTCTATCGCGGTGATTCGAGCAGCCGGCCGTTCGCGTGGGCCGGTTTACAGCGCACGGCGATAGACACGGGCGCCGCGAGATTCGCCATCCTTCGCACCACATTCTACCTCGCGTTGCAGGCCATTGCGCGTCACGGGCCTGACCGTGCAGTCGCGACCGCCCTCATTCACGCCGACCCCCCCGCAGATCGGCTGTCGTCGCCCCTGGACGAACGGGTAGCTGCGCAGACGGCTGTGCGCGGTTTCCATTTTGCCGACCCCGCGGACGCGGGTCCTGGCGACTCCGCGACACTGTTCACCCCCGAAGGTGCTGCAAGCCCTCCGCTGCTTGCGTTTCGACCTGACATTCGACGGCAGCCCGAAGCTGCGATGCGGACGACGGAACGCGCCCAGCGCCGAGGCGCGCTGGCAGTCGCACTGGCCCTCGCGCTCTTCTTGGCAGGTGAGTGGCGCCCGCGTCGCGCTGCGCCACTGCGACGCGTGATGGTGCTCGCGGTAGCTCTAGCCGTCCTGGCGGTGCTGCCACTCAACGCGTTCTCGAACGCAACGCAACTGTTCGATCCGACCTACTATTTCTCAACGGCTGGTGGGCCCTATACCGCGAGCGTGGGGGCGCTGGCGCTCGCCGGTGCCGTGTCGGTGCTCGCTGCGCTTGCCGTGGCCCGTCCCGGCGTGCGACTCCGTCCTCGCCTGCTGGCGGGCGCGATCGGGTGCGCCGTTGCAGTCGCCACGCCGTTCGTGATTCGCCACCTGGCGGATGGGATCACACCCCCGGGGGCGGGCGTCCCGCTCGTGATTTGGCTGGGTTGGCAGGCGGCACTGGCGCTTGTGGGTACCGCGCTGCTCGTCGTAGCCACCGCGGCCGGTCGTGGCGCGTTTAGGCGCGGCCCGGCGCCTCTGGTGGGCGTCACGCTCGCAGCGGCAGCGGCGGCGGCAGGACCGTTCGTATGGCGCGTGGTGGGCCATTGGCCAGCGTGGTACGCCTGCATGTGGTGTATCGCCGCAGCGGGCGTTGCGGTCGCGCGCGCGACGAAGTGGCGAGTGGTAGCGCCCACCATCGTCGCCGGACTCGGTGCGGCGCTGCTCGTGTGGGCCACGACGGCGGAGAAGCGCGTGATGCTGGCGCAGCGAGACGTCGCGGGGCTCGACGAGCCTGACCCTGACGCGGAGGTCCTCCTAGAGCGATTCGCCGAGGAAATCGCGGCGTCGCGGCCTGCAATGACGCGAGCCGACTTGCTCAAGCTGTACGCGCGATCGGAACTAGCGTCAGCTAATTATCCGGTGGCACTTGCAGTGTGGATGGGCGACGAGGGACAGGAGTCGCCGGCCGCCGAGTTGGCCCTCGCCAGGTTCTCGACGGATCTCCGTAGCGTCGCTGCAGCCGTCAGTGCATCGCGGCGGCTGGACTCAGCGGTGCTGACCGAGGCCATTGGGTCGCCCGGCGTGCAGCTCGTGCTGGCCGTGCCTCGAGCCCCGAGCACCGCGGATGGACTGTGGTCGGTCACGACTGTAGTGGTTGCGCCCCAGACGCGACTCATCACCGAGTCGCCCGTAGCTCCTTTGCTCGGGCTGCCGACGGACACGGGCGGCACGCCCTCTGTATACGATTTCGCTGATCGAGGGCACAGAAGCACAGCCCGTGCGCGCCGACGCAAGCCTTCACTGGGTCCGGTCAGGCAGCACGCTGCACGGAGACTGGCCCGTGCGAGGAGTGAATGGACTGGCGCGCGCGCACGTGGAGATTGAGCTTCGCCCGTTCGACGCGCTTGCCGAGCGGGCGGTGCTCTTTCTTGTAGTCGATCTATTAGTCATTGCCGCTCTGTGGTCGCTGAGCGCCGTTGGGGATGGCGCGCTTTGGCGCTGGTTGCGTGGCCGTCTACGCGTGTGGCGACGGAGCTATCGAACGCAGTTGACGATCGTGCTGTTCGCCTTTTTCGTGGCACCTACGGCCGTCTTCGCGGTGTGGTCCGAGCGGCGCCTGCGTGCTGACGACACGCAAGCGCGGTCGCTGCGGGTCGCCGAAACTCTGCGGTCGGTGGTCGCCGAGAACGAGCTCGATCGGCTCATGACTGCCGAGCAGCGACTTGGCGTGCCGTTGCTACTGTATGACCAGGGCGGGTTGAGCGCCACGAGCGATACGTTGTACGCCGAGGTGGCGCCACTAGGGCTTCTCCTGCGACCGGACATCGAGCTTGCGCTGGGCCTAGGCGACGAGGTCGTCGCCAGCCGGACTGCCTGGCTCGCGGGTGTGCGCACATTGGTCGGATATCGTGCTGCGACGCAGGAAGAGGGGCGGCACGTCGTCCTGGCTGCGCCAGAGGGAGCCGACGAGGTCTCACTGGACCTACGGAGCAGCGACTTGAGCGTGCTCGTGCTATTCACGACCGTACTGGGTGCGACAGCGGCGTTGTGGCTGAGCGGCGTCGCGGCCCGGCAGCTTGCGCGCCCGATAGACGAGCTTCGCCGCGCGGCGCTTGCCATGGCTGCTGGCGAGCGCGAGCCGCCACTCACGGGGAACCCGCCGGCGGAGTTCGCGCCGGTCTTCTCGGCGTTCAGGCGAATGGCGGCCGACTTCGGGGCCAGCCAGCGCGTCCTCGCCTGGGGTGAGATGGCACGGCAGGTGGCGCACGAGATCAAGAACCCGTTGACTCCGATCCGACTGGGGGTGCAGCACCTGCTGCGCGCGCGCGCCGACAAGCGAGTCGACTTCGAACGCGTTTTAAGTCAGAACGCCGGCCGGATCCTGGCCGAGATAGATCGGCTGGATGAAATCGCTCGCAACTTCAGTCGCTACGGAACCGCGCCCGCCGAGCGCCCACCGGCTGAAGCGACCGATGTTGCCGCGGTGGCGCGCGATGTCGTGGAGCTCGAGCGGATGGGCGGCAGCGCGCCTGCCAGCGCAGGCGCCGCGGGCGGTCACTCAGACCAAAGCGGCGGCGGCGGCGGCGGGACAGTCGATTGGGAACTGCTGGGCGGCGACCGGCCCATGATCGCGCGCGCACGGGCGGAAGAGTTGCGCGAAGTGTTGCTCAACGTCTTGGAGAACGCGCGCTTGGCTCACGCGCGTCGCGTAGCGGTAAGACTCGGCGCGACCGGTCCGCGCGGGACTCGACGCCGGGACGGGTAACGCTGACGGTCGAGGACGACGGCGAAGGGATTCCAGCGGAGGTGCTTCCGCGAGTGTTCGAACCGCATTTTTCGACGCGCACCAGCGGGAGCGGACTGGGGCTGGCCCTCAGCCGCCGCATCGTGGACGGCTGGGGCGGCTCCATTGGCGTCGCAAGTGAGCGCGGCCGAGGCACGCGCGTCACCATCTCACTATTGTTGATCGCGTAAATGAGCATCCGGCGATCGGGTTCGGTCTTCTGGCAAGGTTGGCCGCGCCGACCATGCTCGCGATGGGCGGCCGTCCGCGCGCAGTCGGCGCAAGGGGCGGACTTCGTCGTGCGTGACTTCAGTTTCGTGAGCGGCGAGGTGCTTCCCGAGCTCCGTATTCACTATCGCACCTTTGGTACGCCGCGCTCGGACGGCGGACGTAGTGCGGAATGCCGTGCTCATACTGCATGGCACGGGCGGCTCGGCGCCCAGTTTCTCAACCCGGTGTTCGCGGGCGAGCTGTTCGGCCGCGGCCAGCTACTCGACACCAGCGTGTATTTCGTCATACTCCCGGACGACATTGGTCACGGGGGCTCGAGCAAGCCAAGCGACGGAATGAGGGCACGGTTTCCGCACTATGGATACTCCGACATGGTGCTGGCCGAGTACCGTTTGGTGGCCGAAGGATTACATGTCAACCATCTCAGGCTCATTATGGGCACGTCGATGGGGTGTATGCACGCATGGATATGGGCGGAGCGATATCCAACGTTCATGGACGGGCTCGTGCCTCTGGCCTGCGCGCCGACTCAGATCGCCGGCCGAAACCGGATGTGGCGCATGATGGCGATGCGGGACATTCGCGGCGACCCGGCGTGGAACGGCGGCAATTATTCCGCGGAGCCTGCCGGCCTGGCCGCGGCGTTTCAGGTCTTGCTGCTGATGTCGAGCAATCCAGTGCAGTATCTCAAGGCTGCCCCCACGCGAGACGCCGCGGATAGCCTTCTGGCATCTCGGGTCAACGCGGCCGTCGCGGGCAGTGACGCGAACGACCTTCTATACCAGCTGGATGCGTCCCGCGACTACGATCCCTCCGGGCAACTCGAGCAGATCGTGGCGCCGGTGCTGGCGATCAACTCAGCGGACGATGCGATCAATCCCCCTGAATTGGGCATTATGGAGCGGCTCATCCCGCGAGTGCGGCATGCGCGATACGTCCTGCTTCCGCTGAGTGATGCGACGCGAGGCCACGGTACTCACACCTTCGCGGCGGTGTGGAAAGGGTATCTCGCCGATTTCATGAAGTCGCTCCCGGGCCACTGATTAGGCGCGGGCAAGCGGGCCGCTCAGAATGCCTGCGAAAGCTTGAGGGCCAGCTCGACACCCTCACCGCCCCCAAATCCGGCATACGCGCGCAATAGCTCGTGACTCAATAGAACCAGCGTAGCTCCAGGACCCCAGTCTTGCCGCACCTGCACGAAATTGAGGTGCGAGATGTTCGGCGAAACCTTCCCCACATCGTAAAACAGCATCCATTTGATCGGTCCCCAAGCGTGCCGGCTGTACTCCGCCTGGCCCAGCCAGAAGCTCGGCGCGCGGAAGCGGTAATCAGTGAACCCGCGCAGCGTGTCGAATCCATCAATGTCGGTCCCGCCGAGTGTCGGCTGATAGTAAAACGGCACAGCGCTGCGCGGAAAAGCCGTCGACAAGGCGGTCCGCGCGCGCGCGGTGAATGCGCCGTAGTCGCAGCTGCGTACCGTGCCCGAGGCGCAGAATATTTTCTGCACGATTGAGCCGTGTGATGCGGTATCCGACGGCGTGACGCTCGTGAATGCCTGCGTCCGCATCGCCACTGCGTGCAACTGTCCGAAAGACGAGCGGCCGCCGTTCAGGTCCTGGAAAATGCTGTATCCAGCAGTCGCATCCGTGCCGTATGGCGGCTGTGCGGGCCATCGGAGCTCGGTGCCAAGATCGTAGCGCAAGAAATTGGGCTGCACCGCGAGGCCTGGCACCATTTGATCGGTGAAGAAATGCTCTATCGCGTGCGGATCCCCTCCGCCTTCCAGAACAGGGCGCCGATATTCGAACGATCCGAACACGCGTAGCCAACCGGACAGCGGCCACGAAGCGGCCGTGCCCAGGAGGGCCTCGCGCTCGCCGAACGTAAACTCCGTATTTGGTGACCCGGGGCCCAAGCCGAAAAATGCGAGGCGAGGAAGCTCTCGCATCCGGCCGTACACCTCGAACCGCGGGCGATCGGCGGCGCCGCCCACGCCGTGACGCAGCTCGGGCGCGATGCGATACTTGATTTCCGTCAACCAGAAGAGGTGCTGACTGACGAGCGCGGTCGCGGACAGATCCCGCTGGTTGACTCCGCGACTCAGGTCGACGCTAGCGCCGAGGCCCAGGCCAATTCCGCTCATGGGCACGATGCTCGCCACATCGGGATGGATGGGGTCATCCGATATGATCGCCGTGAGGCAGCTCTCAACGTGGGCCGCCCGCTCCCTCCGGGAGAAGGGTCGGCCTGACCGCGTCTTACTGCGAAGCGCGGCCGGGCATTCTTCCTTGATCTCCGGCCACCACGCCGTCTCGATACCGTGCAGCGCCGCGGGTCGATCCTGCGCGACGCACAGTGAGGGCGAGCTGATAAGACTGATTACGGTTAACGCGGCCTTAAGCCGGGGCGTTCGTGCCTCCCTCCGCGATCAGGCGCGCTGCCCTACGCATGAAGTCCGATGCCAGCTGCTCCGTCGTCACCGCCTCGGGGTGTCTGGGTGACGGCATTCCGAGACGCCGCAGCGTACGGTGTGCGCCGCGAACCATTTGCATTGCCAGCTCAGTCGGCGCGGCATCTGCTGCGGCCGATCGAACTGGGGCGGTGTCTAGCTGGTGGTGCGACGAAAACTTGACGCGATCGCCGCGCGGACTATCCAGGTGCGGAATGGCATCCAGGCCAAACGATGCGACACTCGCGGAGCGGCCAAGTGTGGCTCCTGGCTTACCGAAGCGTTTCAAGAGAGTAGCGACAATGGATGTGTGTTCGAACTGGGTCGAGATGATCGTGCGTGGCGGGATGAAGGGCGACACCAGGACGGCCGGGACGCGAACGCCTAGCCGGTCGAATTTGAAGCCGGGCAGTGTAGGATCCCATGCGGGAATCGCGGGCGGCGGGACGTGGTCAAAGATTCCACCGTGCTCATCGTGCACAATGAGCAGCAGAGTAGTGTGCCAAAGAGCGTCGTTTCCGCGGATTGCCGTGTAGACGTCGCGTATCAGGCGCTCTCCTTCCATCACGTCGTGGTTCGGATGCTGGTCGTTCGCCGCGAAGAAGCTACCCGTCAACGTGTCGTTCGCGTACCGCGGCTCAATAATGGTGTAAGCTGGCAGATCGCCTTTAGCGCAGTCGCTCACGAACCGGTTGTAATCCCGGAATCCATGCTGGTCTTCGATCAGGTGACCGACTGACAAGAGCACTGTAAAGCCATCATGATGGTAGATGCGGTAGTCGCCTCGCATCTCTCTGTCGAACACCTCGAAGATCGTCTTGAGGTCGTGCAGGTCCGGATCGGGCTCCACGAGTCCCAGCGACCAGCCGCTGTGCGCGAACATTCGGTTTGGTACTGTAGGTCCAGGCACCGACGAGAACCAGCGGTCACAAACCGCAAACTGCGTCGCGAGCGTGGTCAGAACCGGGAGGCTGGCGGGCGCGAAACACTTCATTACCGATGTGCCGTGGCGATGCGTCGCATCGATGGTCGCGTAGTTGCGCACGAATCCCTTCATGAGCGGGATCGCCGAGTGCCGCGACAGCCCTGTCTCCAAAGATCTGCACGTTGACGTCCACAAAGTCGTGGCCGGGGTCAGGAGTGAGGTCCCCAGCCGCCACGGCGTCCGGGCTGACCCTGACGTCACTACCGTCATCGGCCGACGGATTGGTTTCTGCGCCGGTCAGTCCGTCGACCCGGTACTCGGCGGACTTGAGGAAGCCCAGCATATGGTCGAACGACCGATTTTCCAGCATGAGCACGACGAGGTGATCGAACGTGGGGGCCATCGCACTCCTCGGTGATGAATCTGAGCGGGCAAAAATTACTGCGGTGCCTTAGGCGCCGCGCTGACGGACCGCTGACACGGCAGTGCGACCCTACGTGAATGCTTGCCGCGGTGCGCTCCGCCGCAATCACCGGTATCGATGCCTATAGCGTCACGGTCGAAGTCGACGCAGCCCTCGGACTTCCCGCGTGGACGATTGTCGGTCTTGCGGCCAGCGCCGTCAAGGAGAGTCGGGAACGCGTCACATCGGCGATTCTCAATGCGGGTTTTGCGTTGCCGCCTCGGCGGGTGACTGTCAATCTTGCTCCCGCGGACGTGCGAAAAGAAGGCACGGCGTTCGACCTGCCCATTGCACTCGCGCTGCTCGTCGCTACGGGGCAGCTGCCGGCGGACGCTGTCGAAGGAATGGTCGTAGTAGGTGAGCTCGGGTTGGACGGCACCGTGCGGCCCGTGCGTGGCTCGCTGTCGATTGCGCGGCTCGGTGCCCAGTCCTCGGCGGCTCATTCAGAGCGGCGCGATCATGGAGCGGGCTCCGGCGCGACCGCGCCTCCGCTGCTGATCCTACCTCCCGAGAATGTCGCCGAGGCATCACTCGTCACGGCTGCGCGCCTAGCGACGGCGCCGACCTTGGCCGCCTTGGTGACTGTTCTCAGGTCGCGCGACGTGCACGAGGCGCGAATTGCGCGAAATGGCCGCCCGGGCACGGCGGCCGATGCGGCCGACTTTGCCGACGTCGTGGGACAGCCCGCGGCCAAGCACGCGCTCGAGGTGGCTGCCGCTGGGGGTCACAATGTTCTGCTCATTGGGCCCCCGGGCGCGGGGAAGACAATGCTCGCGCGCCGAATGCCAAGCATTCTTCCACCGCTTACGGAGGAGGAAGCGCTCGAAGTCATAGCCATCCGATTGGTCGCGGGGCTCCTCGACGGAGGCGGGGCCCTCCCTCCGCCGAGACCGTTTCGCTCCCCGCATCATACGATTTCGGGGGCCGGTCTGATCGGCGGCGGCAGCGTGCCGAGACCGGGCGAGGTCAGCTTGGCCCATTGCGGCGTGCTGTTCCTGGACGAGCTTCTCGAGCTGCCCCGCTCAGTGCTCGACGCCATTCGCCAGCCGCTGGAAGAAGGCCGAGTGGTCATAGCGCGGGCGCTTGGCAGCGTTACCTATCCTGCGCGCTTCACGCTCGTAGCGGCGACCAATCCCTGCCCGTGCGGCCGGAGCGGGGACGCTACGGGAGTCTGTCGCTGCGCCTCGACGGATGTCCTCCGCTACCGTGCGCGCTTATCGGGACCATTGGCCGACCGAATCGACATGCATCTGACCGTTGGCGCGGTGGCGGTTCGTGCGCTGGGCGGGAGTGGCGAGGCCGAGTGCTCCGCGCACATTCGGTCGCGCGTCGAGCTGGCGAGGGTGCGCCAACGCGAACGCTACCGCTCGATGCCTCGCGTCACCTGTAACGCCCAGGTACCCGGACGCTGGCTGGACGTGAGCACCCCCGTAGACCCGCGCGCGAGAGAGGGCTGCTCGCCACGGCGGCTGAGCGCCTAGGCATGTCAGCGCGCGGATATCACCGAATGCTGCGCGTTGCACGCACGATTGCGGACTTGGGCACCCGCGAATCGATCGGCACGGACGACATAGCGGAAGCGCTTCGCTACCGTCCAGCAATGCCCGAGGCGGAGGCCAGTCAGACCGGCCGATCCGCCCGTTCGCTTCAGCGGCAGTGAGAGTGCATCTCCCCCGGGCATCGATGGCGGCGCGGGCGCGTGGAGGTACGCGGGGCGGATGAATGCGGGCGGCATGAATGCCGCCCTACCTACCGGTAATTTCCGAACTTCAGCTCGACGCCGAAATCCTTGGCTCGGAGAAGCGCGATTACTCCCTGCAGGTCGTCCCTCGACGCCGAGGACACGCGCACCTGGTCGCCCTGAATCGCTGCC
>CAWISX010000003.1:0-207603 GCA_963838855.1 uncultured Gemmatimonadales bacterium
CCGCTCGCGGAGGCTCGCTCAAGTACTCCGGATAGCGATCGCGAGCCGCCACGGCAAATGTATGAACCGCCGCGGGCACCGCGTCGCAGCGAACGCGACCGACTGGCGCGAGCATGCCGGCGGCTGCGACTGATGCCTCCCCGGGGCGAGGCTCGCCGATGAGGCAAACGCGGGCGCCCAGACGCGATAGCGCGAAGGCCAGGCGAGCCCGACAGCCCCGCAGCCCAGGACGAGGACATCGTCGGCGGCGCTAGCGGTCACGTCTGAAACATCGAGACCGGCTGGAGCGCAGTCACAACCAGCAGGTTCCTCGTCACGTCTTCGGAGCTCGTTCGAATGCTGCGCACAATCTTCTCGGTCGGTCTCTTCGCGGTTATTGGCATCGCGCTGCTCGGCGTCGGTGTCGCGTTTTTCGGCCTTGCGGTCGGCGTCGCGATCGCCTTGCTGTTCTTCGCCATGAAAGGTCCTCGATCATCGGCGCGATTGTGTACGGTATCCTGTGCATCGTGAGCCCGTGTACAGCGCGCCGCCTGCGTTGGCGCTTCTCAGGGGGACGGGACGGGGGAGACGGAGGATGTTGGTGAGGGGCCTGATCGATCCGCGGGGTGGAACGAGCGTAGATAGAGGTCGATCGAGCCGAAGCTCAGTTTCGATTTCATCTGCAGCATCGCGCGTGTAGAGTCGTCGGCGATCCAGATCTGCGCTTCTCCCTTCTGCGAGAAGATTCCGGCGGTCTTGATGATCGGCTGGACGACGATCGCATCGAAAGTCCCGGCTGGCACGCTCACCTTCTCCTTGCGGAGCACACCGGATCGTCACCGGGTTTGCCTTGGGGTTGAAATAACGATCGAAGTTGTACGTTTGGCCGACCTCGAGAGGGATCGTGCGGACGAAGTAGAGAAACGATCCGTCGTCTAGCGGAGCGGGAAACCGAAGGCTGCTCGGGCTTTCCGTTCTGCACGTAAACCTGCCGGTCTGGATAGATCTCGTACGTTCGGTCGCGTTTGCTGCCGCCTTCGTCCAGGTGCTGCACAAAGCGCAGCGACTGCGAGCGACCGAGTCGTAAACCAACTCTCGAGCACATCGTTCACGTGATAAAAAAAGGTGCCGCCGTGAATGTGGAAGACGGTGTGCCATACAGTCTGTCCGCGCACTGGCTCTCCGTATCGACGACTTCCATGTCTCCGCTGCCGACGTGCACGATGCCGAACTTGACGTCGTAGTCGGCTCGCTCCCCGATATTGAATACGGGCCGGGCGCCTCCGGGTGCGGCGGGCTTGCCGGAGTGGCCGCGCGGCCCGAGTCCCGTTGTGCTGGCCGAGTGGCCGGCGCACGAGCTGTGGGCGCGGCAGGGGCCACGGGCGATGCGGGCGATCCCTGCGCGGTAGGTGATTCGGGTGAGCCAGGTAGGGGAGGGGGAGACGCCTGGGGCGGGGGAGCCGGGGCCGTAGAGGAAGGGGAAGGTACGGTTTCCGGCGGCTGCGGCAGTGGCGCCGGAGGGGCATTCGCGCCACGGGCAATGATGGAGTCTTGACCGTATAAGCTCGGGGCGGCGCAAAAGGTAAGAAACGCCATCAGGACGACCCGACTCACGCGCCGCGCCCGAATCGGTACAGGCCGACGGCGTCCGCGAGTGGTCGCACGCGGCTATCGCGTGCGCGTACATCGTAGCGCTGCGTCAACGTCACGGTTTCGATGCGGCGCGCAAGCGGCGCGGCCTTCTGCAGCAGCTCCACGTTTGCAGACCACCCCGAGCTTGCGATCAGAGGAGTGCCCGGGTCGGCCGCCCGTTTGAGCATCTCACGAAGGACCGAGATCCTGTACAGACGAAACGACCCGAATGGATCACTCACACCAGGCACGCGAGCGCGGACAAGCCAGGGCGCGAGCCGACGCAGCCGTCGTACCGGCCTTGGCGCCGGCGCCGCCGCCGCAGATGGCCGCTCGGCCACGACGATGTCAGCGCCACTCTCGAATCGCTTGACCAGTTCCGGGATATCCTGCGGCTGATCGGTGAAATCGCCTTGCATGGTGATCAGTGCATCCCGCCTAGCGTAGCGCGTACGGCTGTTCGCGGCGCGGCAAAGCGCGTCGAGCGCGCCACTGTAGCCGACGTGCGAACCGCCGTGCAGCACGGTTAGCGGCAGCACCTCCGCATATGGATGCAGCACATCGGTGGTCGCATTGGTGCTTGCATCATCGTACACCAGAATCTCGTACTCGCGCGGAAAGTCCCGAAATATCTTGCGGACTTGCCACAGCAGCACGCCGATGGTCGGAGCTTCGTTGAAGACAGGGATACCGATGTACAGCACGTGTCGAGTGAAGCTAATCGGGCGAAATGGCCTGCCCGTGCCTCAGCACGGAGTCGTACACGCGCATGGTCCCGTCCACCATTCGCTCTACGCTGAACATGGCAGCGCGCGCTGGTCCCGCGTCGGCCAGCGTGTGCCGGTAGTCTGGCTCCGCGACTAGACGCGTGACAGCTGCGGCGAACGTGTCAAGGTCGCCTGGTGAGATCAGAATACCGCTGCGACCGCTCTCGATGAGCTCGGGAAGTCCACCCGCGGCGAATGCGACCGGAGGAACTCGGAGCGCCATCGCATCGATTACCGCGGTCCCAAGCCCTTCGCTCCGCGCTGGGTGCCACAGCACATCCAATCCAGCTACCGCCGGGTGCACATCGTCAACAAATCCCGCGCGGAAAGCGTGGATTCCACCGATGATGACGTGACCCGCTGGCGCGGTTCCGCCCAGCAGCACTAGGCGAGTGCGAGCGCGGATATCGGCGGGGACGCGCTGGGCGATCGCCACCAACTCGGCGACTCCCTTCTCCGCGGTCATCGCGCCCACGACACCGCACAGCACGCAATCCGGCGGCCAGCCGCACTCGGCACGCCAGTCGCGAGGGTTCGTCACTACAGGACTCGGGACTCCGGAGTACACGACGTCAATCCTCTCGGAAGGGACGCCGCTCGCCACCATCGCGTCGCGAACGGCGCCCGAAATCGCGATGAATCGCGCCACTCTGTTGCTGTACTTGAGCCGAGCGTAGCGCAGCAGACGGGCCACCCGTCGCGTGACGACCAGCGGGACCTTCGGCCGGCGTCCAGCTCGCGGCAGTCGCGGCAGCGCCAGCGCGGTCAAAGCAATCGCGTGTCCGCGGGCGTCGTGCGCGTGGACCAGATCTGTCCGCCATGCACGCACGATCGTTCGCACCCGACGTGCGGCCGCCAAGTCCCAGTCGCCGCGCATCGTGACCGTGGAAGCGGCCAAACCGGCGTCACGCACCCTGGCAACTAGCCGCGAGCGATCGGCGCCGATCACGAGCGGCTCTGCTCCCGTGGCGCGCAGCGCCTGCGCTAGCAGAAATACCTGACGTTGCCCGCCGCGCCAGTCTCGGCCGGCGTCGACGAGAACGACGCGAAGCGTCATGCGCTGGTATAATAGCCAACCAACATGAGACGACAGGCACTGGCCGAGGTGACGTTGCTACTGGCCCTCGGCGGCTGCTCCTACTCCGGGCGCCCGCTGCCGGGCCCCAGGGCAGCTCCGCAACCGGAGGACGTCTTGCCAACGCCCGACGAGCTGCGCCGTGATCTTACCGTGTTCGCGTCGGACTCGTTTCGCGGCCGCGAAACGGGCACGCCTGACGAACGCCGCGCAGCGCATTTTCTCGTTGCGCGACTCACGGAGCTGGAGCTCGTGCCAGCGGGTGACAGCGGGTTCTATCAGCGCGTGCCGCTCCTCCGGCAGTCGTTTGGGGCCGGAACGCAGTTCGCGGTATCGATGCACGGACACACCGTGCCGCTCCCCCTTGGAGATGCGCTGCTTCCCATCACGCGGCTCGGCCCCGGGACCCCATTGCCGCGGCGAGCCGCAGACGGCGCACTGGTGTTCGCGGGCTACGGCATGCCGACCGCCGGGAAGGTAGATGCTCTTGACGCGCTCCCCGTGACCGGCAATGTCGTCGTAGTGGTCAACGGGGCGCCTGCCGAAGTCGACGCGGCACGGCGGGCCGAGTTGGAGTCGCCCAGCGCAATCGGAGCTCGAGTGCAGCGCCTCGCGGCCAGGCGTCCGGCCGCCATAGTCGTGCTTTTGGGCGGAGCGTCGGCAGCGCTATACACGACGCTTCGGACTGATCTCACGCGTTCGCTTACGGGCGCTGACGGCATGCACGCAGCCGCATCGGCGGACTCGCAGCAACTAGGCCCAATGATCCTCTTGGGACTACCTACGCCAGGCTCGCCGCTTCTGCCTGCCGGGTGGCCGGCGAACAGCCAACCGCGCCTAATTGCGGGACGTCAATTCCACGCGCGCGTGGATCTGTCCTTCTCGCCCGTCACTTCGTACAACGTGGTGGCGGTCCTTCGCGGGCGCGACTCCGCCCTGGCGGACAGCTACGTGGCGTTCGGCGCACACTATGACCACATAGGAATTCAACCCGCCCAGAATGGCGACTCGATCGCGAACGGTGCCGACGATGATGGCTCCGGCAGCGTTGCGCTCCTGGCTCTTGCGCGCGCCTTCTCCCAGACGCCGCGCCCGCGACGATCAGTGTTGTTCGTCTGGCATGTCGGCGAAGAGAAGGGACTACTCGGATCCGATTACTTCACGAACCATCCGCCGGTCCCGATCGATTCAATCGTGGCAGAGCTCAACGCCGACATGATTGGACGCAATGCGCGCGATTCGCTATACGTAGTTGGCCCCATGGCCGCGCCCGACGGTCAGAGCCGCGTATTAGGCATCGTCCTCGATTCCGTCAATGCCACGCTACCGCAGCCATTCTCGTTCAATCGCACATGGGATTCGCCGACGCACCCCGAGCGGATCTATTACCGGTCGGATCACTACAATTACGCGCGCAAAGGAATTCCGGTCCTTTTCCTCACGACCGGGCTGCACGAGGACTATCACCGCGTGACCGACGAAGCCTGGAAGATCGACTACGTCAAGCTCGCTCACGTCGATGAGCTGATGTTTCGCTTGGGCGAGGCCATCGCCAACCGCGACACACGGCCGCGTTAAGCAGTGCTTCTTAGCACCCGTCTTCGGCGAGTGCTAGCAGTGCGGTATCCAGATCGCCAGCCAATCGTCGCTTCGGATGTGTGTCCGCGGCCGTTCTGTGCGCGGGTGCAGCCTATCGGAGGGCTTGCACACCGGCGTCCGGCAACGAATGGTGTATATGATGAGGTGTCGATGATCGTAGCCAACGTGCGGCGGATGCTTCGGCGGGATGATGCGCAACTCGCGCTGCGGCTCATGGCACGAGGGTCGCAATCCGAATACGAGGAGGCGGAGTCCGTGCTGCGGGATCGCGGGCTGGACGAGCTGTTGGACGATCCTCGCCTACCCGATGCGCTACGCGAAGCGAGGCAAGGGGCTCGCGCGTCGTATCCGCTGTTTTCTTATGTCGTCGTGCGACACGCCTTACGGGCCGTTGGGGAAGAGGATCGTGCGATGGCGGACTATGTCGCTTCCATCCTGCTGCATTTCGGGCTGCGGGAGCGTGCCCACCGCGTCGCGGATGTCGACGACGAGGTTTACGGTACGTTAGCCGACATTCTGGGTGCCGCCAACGGCCCCGATCCCCGCCGCGCACTGTACGCGAGGGCGCACGTCGGCAACTACGCGCTGTGGCTAAGCGGGATGTTTCCGGATTACGTCGTAGCCCGCCAACGCCGGCGCGGCGCACCGGATCTCGATTACTACGAGGAAATGGGACGCCACGGCTTCCGGCTCGCGGCCGAACACCAGCTCGCGAGGGAGCAGGGCCTAGCGTCGCTATACGCGGCGGCGTCGGAGCGTTTCCCGATGCTTCGCATCGCTCTCAATCGAGTGAGCGATGCGTACCTGTTCCCGAAGCACAACTCTCCCGACCGGCTCCTGCGTCAGGTTCGGGATGGCATGCGGTTGCCCTCGTAGTCGCCGACCGACAGCTCGGCTTGGTCGCGCAGGGTCTTGCGAGCAGTTTCGCCGACGGCGTCATGAACGGCCTGCGCAAAAGCGGCAAACAGGCCTAGGTCGGGCGCGTGGCGCTCGTCGACGAACTCCTCTGGGTGCCATTGGACACAGACGGCCCACCACCGGTCGGCGGCCGGCGGCTCCAGCCCTTCGATGATCCCGTCGGGCGCCCGTGCTGTCACTTGCAGTCCCGGCGCCACGCAGTCCACCGCCTGGTGGTGCACGGAGTTGACCTGTAGATCGGTCACGTCCAGTGCGCGTCGCTATTCGCGAACCCCTGTCTACTTGCAGGGGATGAATGCGCTGACCACGGTCGCCGTCGGGGTCGTGATCGAGTGAGCCGGGCCGCTCGCTTGCAATGTCCTGGATCAGAGTACCGCCCAGTGCGACGTTGGCCACTTGGATTCCGCGGCATATGGCGAGCATTGGGATTTCACGATTGCGCGCCTCACGGACGAGCGCGATCTCCGTTGCATCGCGCTGTGCGTTGATCGACTTCACGAGCGGGCTGGGTGTCGCCCGATAGAACCCGGGTGCCACATCCTCTCCGCCAGTCAGCACGAGTCCGCTGACCGACCCGAGCACATCGGCTGCGCGCGCGGCTGCCTCGTCTTCGTCGCTCGGTGAGCTCCCAAAAGGTGGCACGACCACGGGCGTGAGACCAACGCGCTCGAGCGCGCGCACGTACAGCGCGGTGAGCCGGACCCGCGCCACGCCCGCGTCATCGCGTACCGTGGCGGTAACCGCGACAAGTGGGCGACGACCTGCCGAGGATTTCGGGTGGGGGTGGCGGGGCACCGTTGTTGCAATATATGCTATCCCGCGATGGCCCATTACCGCGTGGCGGCGGGCGTCGGGCTGGTCGCCGCACTCGCGTTGCCGGGGGGGCCAGCCGCGGCGCAGGACTCGAGCGGGACCACGTCGCCGACTAACCCGCATGCGCCCATCGTGGGCGACACCAGCGCCAAGTCTGCGTCGTCCCCGTCCTCGACTGCGCTGCCGTCATGCGACGGCAAGGTCGTCACCTCGATCGACGTCCGGCCGCAGCCGCCCTACTCTCACAATTATCCCGGCGGGCTCGGTACCCTGGAGCGCCTTGCATCCGGCTTTCACGCGGTCACGCGCACGCGCGTGATCCGCGCGTTTCTGGCTCTCCACGTAGGCGACGTGTGCAGCGAATTGCGGCGCAAAGAGTCCGAGCGCATCCTGCGAGCGCAGCCATACCTCGCCGCAGCTCGTGTCACGGCATACGACGACGGCCAGGGCGGCGTCCGACTCGATGTGTTCACGGTCGACGAAATCTCCTTGATCGGCGGATTGGCGGCCCGGAGCGCCAGCCCCTTCGTGACGTTCGCCCGCGCGGGTGACTCGAACATCGGCGGTCAGGGTCTGCTCGCGACAGCGGAGTGGCGCGACGGATTCTTCTATCGCGATCACTACGCCGCCGAGGCAACCGATTACGAGGTATTCGGGCATCCTTGGGTGTTCAACGTCCTCGGCTCACGCGATGAGCTGGGGGGCGGCTGGTCGGCGACGATGCTGCATCCTTTCTTCAGCGACCTGCAACGATTCGCGTGGATCGGCACTACGGGGGAGGTGCGCACATTCGTCAGGTTCTTGCGCCCTGACAGTGTACACGCGCTGGCGCTGGATTTCTCTCGGCATTACTCCGACATCGGCGGCATCGTCCGGGTTGGCCCATTTGGACAGGACGTGCTCTTAGGAGGCACGATCTCGCAGGAACGCGAGGAGTCTGGCTCGACGCCAGTTATCGTGACGGACTCCGGAGTTCGCGTGGACCGCGACTCGGCGCTCATCGACCGCTATACTCAGCACCATGTCGCACGGGTGAACGCGATCGTCGGCATCCGAGACGTTCGATTCCTCCGGGTACACGGATTCGATGCGCTCGAGGGCGACCAGGACCTGGCCTCGGGCATCCAGTTTGGCGCGCTGTTCGGGCGAAGCGTGTCGGCGCTAGGGTCCACGGACAACGACATTTTCGTCAGCTCGGGCATGTACGCCGGCGCGGCGTGGCCTCGCACTTTCATTGGGCTCGAGGTGCGCAGCGAAGGGCGCGAGAGCCTCGATACCGAGCTGTGGGATGGCTTGCTGACGAGCGCACGGCTGGCGGTGTACTGGAAGCCCGCAGCGGCGCACACAATCATCGCTAGCACCGAGTACGGGCTCGGGCTCCGGCAACGGCTCCCCTTTCAGCTCGCGTTGGGCGACGTGGACGGAGGCGTCCGCGGGTTCCTAGGCTCTCACGTCGCTGGTGGAGAGCGTGTCGTGCAACGGCTGGAAGAACGCTGGGCGATCGGTGAATACCGCGGGCTCGCCGCGGTAGGGGTCGCCGCGTTCACCGATGTCGGACGTATGTGGGCTCAGGGAGTGCCTTTCGGCCAAAACTCTCCGACCGCCGTGGGAGTCGGGTTCAGTCTGCTCGCGGCGGTGCCACCCCAGTCGAAACGACTTCTGCGGGTCGACTTCGCCATCCCTGCCACGCCCGACAAGTTCGCGCGATTCGAGATCCGAGTCAGCACGAGTGACAACGCGCGCACGTTTTACGTCGAGCCGCGGGACCTGGCGCGCGGACGCGAGCGCACGACGCCCACGAGCATCTTTACCTATCCGGCGCTGTAGCCGCTCAGGCCGAGACGCTTTGCGTCAGGCGCTTGAGCGTCGGCACCAGTAGCAGCATGAGGGCTGCCGCCCCGAGCGACATCACGAGGGGGATCATGAAGAAAACGGTCTGCGACGGGACGCGCAATGTGGCGCCCGCCAGCATGCCCGCGATCTTGTTGGCGCTGGCATTCGTCAGGAACCACGCGCCCATTAGGAAGGAGGCATATCTCACCGGTGCGACCTTTGTGACATAGGAGAGGCCAACGGGAGACACGCACAGCTCGCCCAGCACGCTGAACAAGTAGAATGACGTAAGCCACACCGGGCTCGCGACGGAGCACGACGAGGCGTGCGTCGCGACGCAGATGTCTGCGACGCGGCCCCCTACGACCATGAACAAATACCCCGCGCCAATTATGGCGAGGCCGAGCGCCATTTTGACGTACGTGGATGGCTCGAGCCCGCGCTTGCCTAGCTCGCGCCACGCGATGGCGAAAACCGGCGCGAACAGCAGCACAAAAAGCGGTTGTGCCGATTGGAACCAGCTCGATGGGATCGTCACGCCGGCGAAGTGCAAGTTGGTGAAACGGTCGGCGAACAGATTGAGCGAGCTCCCGGCTTGCTCGTACGCGACCCAGAAGAACATGACAAAGATGAAAGTGATGAACAGCGCCAGGACTCGGCGGCGCTCGTCTGGTGATAGCGGTCCGGCTGCGGCCGAATCCTTCGATCTGACGGGGGGCGCCGAGCGAAGGCCAATGCCGGGCAGATATCGATCGCGCAGCCATACATAGGTAGCCAGTCCGGCCAGCATGCCGACGCCAGCGGCGGCGAATCCCCAGCGCCAGCTGCGCGACGGGTCCATGCCCATGCTAGCCAACCAGTGCTTGAATCCGGGGCCTTGTGCGAGGTAGCCGCACACCAGCGGAGCGATGAACCCGCCGAGATTGATCCCCATGTAGAAGATCGTGAATCCGGCGTCTCTTCGTGGGTCTCCCCGGCGGTAGAGCTGTCCGACCATCGTGGACACGTTCGGCTTGAAGAAGCCCGTGCCGATCACGACGAGCGTCAACCCCGCATAGAACATCGGCATCGTCTCCGATGCCAGTGCAAAATGGCCAGCCGCGATGATCGCTCCGCCCAGCACCAGCGAGCGGCGTGTGCCAAGAAATCGGTCGGCAATGTATCCGCCCAGTAGCGGCGTCAGGTACACCAGCGAGGTATAGGTACCGTACAGGCTATCCGCGTCCGCGTCGTGCCATTTGAGCACGTTGACCAGGTACAGCACCAGCAGCGCGCGCATTCCGTAGTAGGAGAACCGCTCCCACATCTCGACCACGAACAGGAGCGCGAGCCCGCGCGGGTGGCCCAGCAAGCCGCGGTCTTCGACTGCGCGCGCGCGATCGCCGCCGACGGGGATCGGGTCGACCGTGGCCGTCACGAAGCTTTGCTCAGGGCTGGCTCCTTGATGCACGCAGCCCAGTGGCCGGGTGCCTTCTCTTCGAGCGGAGGCACGATCTCGGTGCACGCCGCGTCTTTGAGCGGGTGAGGGCAACGCGGATGGAATACACATCCGGCCGGCGGGTGCGCCGGCGACGCGACTTCACCTTTCAGGACAATGCGCCGCGACGCCGCGCGTGGATCCGCGACGGGCACCGCGGACAGCAACGCCTTCGTGTACGGCATGAGGGGGCGGTCGTACACATCCGCGGCAGGGGCGAGCTCGACCAGCCTGCCCAAGTACATGACAGCTACTCGCGTCGCGACGTGCGCCACGACTGACAGATCGTGTGCAATGAAAACGTATGTGAGCCCCCGCGCGCGTTGCAGGTCGTAGAGCAGATTGATGACTTGCGCCTGGACCGACACATCGAGAGCCGATACCGGCTCGTCGCATACGATGAAGTCTGGCTCGACCGAGAGAGCTCGCGCGATGCCGATGCGTTGCCGCTGGCCCCCTGAGAACTCGTGCGGGTATCGCGTGGCGTGGTCCGAGCGGAGCCCAACCTCCTCGAGCAGGCGGCGGACGCGAGCGTCAGCCTCCGCGCCTTCAGCCAGTCGATGAATCGTGAGGCCTTCACGCACGGCGGCTCCGACAGTCATTCGCGGGTTGAGCGACGAGTACGGATCCTGAAACACGATCTGCATTCGTCGTCGCATTCTCCGAAGCGCCCCGGCGTCGAGACCCAATAGGTCCACGCCGTCGAACACGACTCGGCCGGACGTTGGCTGTATCAATCGCAAGATCGCTCGCCCAGTGGTCGTCTTGCCACAGCCGGATTCGCCGACGAGCCCAAGAGTCTCGCCGCTCGCGAGGTCGAACGACACACCATTCACGGCGCGCACCGTGCTGACGTGGCGCCCCAGCATTCCTCGCGTCACGGGAAAATGCTTGACCAGATTCTGGACCGAGAGCAGCACCTTGGGGGCCGCAGCTCCTGCGTGATGGGCGGCGGTCATACTGGTGCCCGATCTCGAGGTTCTGATGGCTGAGGTCCCATTCCCGATCGCCGCCGTTCCGGCTCGACGGCGAGATGACACCGTGATGTGTGCGCCGAGGTGATGTGATACAGTGGCGGGTGCTCCGTGCCGCAACGCTCCCAGGCGAATGCGCAGCGCGCACGGAATCGACAGCCGTCGGGCCACGCAGTCGGCGAAGGGACGGCGCCCGGGATTACCTCCAGGCGCTCTCGCCGCGCGCCCAAGCGTGGCATGGCGTGCAGGAGCCCGATGGCATACGGGTGATGCGGCCGAGCGAAAAAGTCGCCAACCGACGCCTCCTCCACTATCTCCCCCGCGTACATGACGGCAACCCGGGTGGCGACGCCGGCGACGACACCCAGGTCATGAGTAATGAGCAGCACCGCCATCCCCAGTCGGCGCTGCAGGTCGGCCAGCAGCTCTAGTATCTGCGCCTGGACCGTGACGTCGAGAGCCGTAGTCGGCTCGTCGGCAATGAGGACGGCCGGGTTCATGATGAGCGCCATCGCGATCATGACGCGCTGGCGGGTGCCGCCGGACAGCTCGTGGGGGTAGTGATGCGCGCGATCGGCGGCCGCCGGTATGCCCATGCGGTCGAGCATGTCGACAGCTCGGTCCCAGGCTTCCTGGCGGGAGACGCGTGCTTCGTGGACACGCACCACCTCAGCGATCTGCTCTCCGACTGTCAGCACCGGGTTGAGCGCCGTCATCGGCTCCTGGAACACCATCGCGATGCGATTGCCACGCAGATGGCGCAACGCGACGTCATCGAGCGCGAGCACATTTTGACCGTCGAGCTCGATCGTGCTTCCCGGCTCGATCATTCCTGGTGGCCGCACGAGCCGCAATACGGACAAGGCGGTGACGGACTTGCCGCAGCCCGACTCCCCGACGACACCAAGCGTCTCGCCTGGCGAGACCGTGAGCGAAACGCCGTCCACCGCGCGCGCGACGCCTTCGTCTGTGTAAAACGACGTTCGCAAGTTGCGAATCAGGAGCGGCATCAGGAGTCTCTGGCGACGACGACCGCGCGCAGACCGTCACCCACGGCGTTGACCGCCATGACCGTCACCAGTATCGCGAGTCCCGGAAATACCGAGAGCCACCAAAGCGCGCGGACCTCGCCCGCCCCATCCTGCATGATCGAACCCCAGCTAGCCTGCGGTGGCTGCACGCCGAGACCCAAGAATGACAATCCCGCTTCGAGGGTTATGATGTTGGCGACACTGAGCGTGGCGCTCACGATGACGGGTGAGATCACGTTGGGGATAATGTGGCGAAAGAGCGTACGGGCAGGGCCCGCGCCCAGTGCGCGCGCCGCCGCGACCCAATCTCTCGTCGTGAGCGCCATCACCTCAGCGCGCACGAGGCGACTTACGCCGAACCATCCGGTGAGCCCTAGCACGAGAATCAGCGGACCGAGAGCGACTCTTCCCCAAAGCGCCAGCACGGCGATGAGAAGCAGCACGCGGGGGATTGCCAAGCACGCGTCAACGACGCGCATCATGATGCTATCTACCTTGCCGCCAGCATAGCCCGATATCGCCCCGTAGGCGGCGCCGATAGTCGTTGCGATTGCCACGGCCAGCACGGCCGCGGCCAGCGAAACACGGCCGCCGACCAGCACTCGGCTCAGCACATCGCGACTCAGCGGATCGGTGCCGAACGGATGTGCGAGGGATGGCGCCTGATCCTTCAGCGCAACGATATCGAGCTGCGCGTTTGGATCATACGGAGCGAGAAACGGTGCCGCTGCGGCCGTCACGACCACGGCGGCCAGAACGATGAGCCCCGCCATTGCCCCGCGCTCGCGTTGAAAGCGGCGCGCCAAGGCTCGCCACGGTGCGTCGGCATGGGTCCACCAGGGAGCCGACAGCGCCGACTCACGCACGGCTCGTGAGCTCCCCGAGAAATCGCCGTGCCGACGGTCGAGCATCATGGCTCCGGACTCGTGGGTCCGCTACGGCGTACAACACGTCCGCCGCCGCGCTGCCCACGGCAACGAGCGCGCTGGTCACGATTGCGCAAGCGACGACGACCGCGTAGTCGCGGGCGTTTACGGCGTCGATGGCAGCGGCTCCAAGGCCCGGCCACGAGAACACCTTTTCGACGAAAACCTGGCCTCCGAGGAATGCGGGTAGAGCCAGTCCGAAAAGCGTGATGACTGGGAGGAGCGCGTTGCGCAGTGCGTGGCGCAGGATCACCGAGCGCTCGGAGAGCCCCTTGGCCCGCGCGGTGCGCAAGTAATCTTCGCTACTCACATCCAGCAGTGCCGACCGCTGGTACCTGGCAACCGGTGCCATGGCCAGAGCCGCGAGCGTCAGTGCGGGAAGGACAAGGTGGCGAAGCCGGTCGATCGTGCTAGCGACGCCGCCCAAGTACGGGTGCAGGATCGGGTCTACTATACCCCCTGCGGGAAAGACCGGGATCCAATAGGCGAGTATCAGGATCGCAAGCTGGGCGAGCCAGAAATCCGGGACGGAATACACCGCAAGCAGGCACGCACTGATAGCACGATCGGCAGGTGATCCTCGGCGCATTGCCTGGGCAACTCCGATGGCGATGCCTGCCGTGAAGCTCAGGAAGAGCGCGACGCCAGCAAGCAGCACCGTGTTTGGCAGCGCGCGAGCAAGCACGGCTCGCACGGGCTCTGCATGGGCGATCGAGTATCCAAAGTCGCCACGCGCGACTCCTGCCACATATCGCACGTATTGCTCCGTGACGGGGCGGTCGAGTCCATACACGTGCCGCCAGTGTTGCCGCACTGCCTCGGGGACGCGCGGATCATCCAGGGTCCCCGACACTGGATCGCCCGGCGCCAGGTGAACCAACACGAACGCGATCGTGGCGACCAGAGCGATCACGCTCAAGGCCGCGAGGGCTCGCCTGAGGGCGAATGCGATCAGACTTACAACGCGGCGGTGAGTCGCCGCACCCCGTCCACCACCTGGTCCGTCGGCGCGGCGTACGACACTCGCACCCAATCGGGTGTCAGAAAGGCTGCGCCAGGCACCACGGCGACGCCGTGCTGGTCGAGCAGCCGCGTAGCGAACTCCGAGCCATCGCCGCCAACATTGATGTACAAATAGAAGGCGCCGCCAGGCCGGATGTAGGGGGCGCCTGCCGCGTCGAGCACCGCCATCGCCGCGTCACGTCGCGCGCGAAACGCGTCCACCATGCTGCTGATCGCCGCGCCAGCAGCGGCGGTGTCGGTGAGCGCCGCGAGCGCCGCATGCTGCGATATCGAGGCCGGGTTTGACGTCGTGTGCGATTGCAGGGCGGTCATGGCTGAGGCGACCGCGCGCGGCGCGATGGCCCAACCGATTCGCCAGCCGGTCATGGCGTAGGCCTTTGCCACGCCGTTCACGACAACGAGCCGGTCGCGGGACCTTGCGACGTCGAGCAAGGACGTCGGTGGGGCGCCATACGCGATCCGAATGTAGATCTCGTCGCTTATGACCCACCAATCACGCTCGGCTGCCAACGCCAGGATGTCGGCTAGCTCCTGCCGCGTGTAAACCGCACCCGTGGGATTGCTGGGAGAGTTGAGCATTAGGCCGCGCGTCCGCGGTGTGGCCGCGGCGGCAAGCGCAATGGCATCGACCTTGAGGTCGCGCGCGGGCTCGCCGTACACCGGGACCGCTGTTGCGCGAGCCAAGCCGACCATCTCGTAATAACTCGTCCAGCTTGGCGTCGGGATGAGCACCTCATCACCAGCGCCGAATAGCACGAAGCAAGCGTTGAATAGGGACTGCTTGGATCCCGTCGACACGACGACATCGGCGGCCTCGACCGGCAGGAGACCGCGATAAGCCGCGTTTGCCTGTGCCGCGATGGCTTGTCGGAGCGCGACAATGCCTTCGGTCGCCGTGTAATGCGTGGCGCCGGCGTCGATGGCGCGTTGGGCTGCCCGCCGAATGAACTCGGGGGTGTCGAAGTCGGGTTCGCCAGCGCCGAGGTCGATGACTGTCCGACCAGCTGCCTTGAGCGCGCGCGCGCGATTGGCGACAGCGATCGTCGCCGATTCACTCAGCTGCGCGACGTTTGCCGATGCGGCGAACTCGGAGCGCGGAAGATTGGCGCGGCGGGGCTGGGCGACCGTAGTCATTGGTGGCGGGTTAACTTACGCCGCCGCAAAATACTCACGGACAAGGCAGCGTGGAAGAAAACCAGGCAGATCCCGCGGCAGTCACGCGGGGTCAGAACAAGGTGTATCTCCTCTCGAGCGATTGGGCCGCTGCGCCACAAGTGCTCGCGCCGCTTGTCGAGCGCATCGATGTGACAGCCGGGCTCACGCAATTGCTCATCCTGGCGGCGACTGCAGAGGCTGCGGCGGGCATCGCGCGGAGCTGGGTTGCCCTGCGCGGCGAAGGTCCACCACGCATCGTTGCGGCAACCGGCGCGCCGCGGGCCGCTCGCGTGCTCCGCGCAGGCGCGGCCCCCGTGGTCGTGGGCACGCCGCGGGAGGTACTTGCCCTAATTCGGGGGGCGTCCCTAAAAATTGGCAGCCTTCGCGGACTGGCCATCGCATGGGCCGATGAGATCCTGGCGTCTGGCGCGGGCGCGGATCTCGAGGCGGTCATGGCCGAAGTGCCAAAGGAGATCCCGCGCATAATCATCACCGGCGTGGCATCTCCAGACGTGGAAGGACTAATCGATAGGTATGCGTGGAGAGCGACGCGCGCGCGCCCCCCGGAGAGCAGCTCCGGGCCACCAATTGCACTGTCATATATCGTGACGGACCCGTCGGGCCGGCCATCTGTATTGCTACGCGCGCTGGACGAGCTCGACCCACCGTCAGCCGCCGTTTACGTGCGGACGGACGAGTCGGAGCGCGAGGTGCGTCAGGGGTTGATGGCGTTGGGGTATCATGGTCCGGACGCCGCGATTCGGGCCCTCCGAGGGGGGGCGGAACGACGGAGCACACGGCGTTGCTCCTACTGTACGACATGCCCCAGGACGCGGGCGAGCTCAGGGCGGCCGCGTCGGGTGTTCCGGCACGCGTCATCGCGTTCGTAGCGCCGCGTCAGGTGCCGCACCTGCGAGCGATGGCAGGCGACGATCCGACCCCCCTCGCGCTGAGGGGCGCTCGCGAGGCGGCCCATGCACACGACGAAGAGATCCGTGCTCAGCTGCGGAGAGAACTCGAGAGATCTACCCCGGTTCGCGAGGTTCTAGCGCTCGAGCCGCTACTCGTCGATTACGACGCCGTACATCTGGCCGCTGCGGCTCTGGCATTGCTGGAGCGCGAGCGCCGGCAACCGCCGAGGCCGGCACAGCCACCTCCGCAGACCCAGCCGGCCGCGCGCCGGGAAGGTTCCCGGCCCCCTCGCCCTAGTCCGGACCGACCCCCCAAAAACACACGGCCCCTACCACGGAGACCGTGATAGGGGACCGCGGGGCCGCCGCCCCCCGCGCTTGCCGTCAGGCGTTTGCGAGACACGGTCGGCGTATGTGAGACTCTCGGACTGCTTCTGTAGGTGAGACTCTCCGACTGCTCTAACGTAAGCCACAACGAGCCAGCGCGTATCACGTGGGCGGTCGCCAGTGTCACGCTTTACGAGCGATGTACCCGCGTTGTGACGGCTGAGCACGGCGTAGCGTCAACTCGCCATGGGTGTGATTGCCACGCTCCTACCACAGCCAGGCCGTATACAGCGCCTGCGCGCAGCCGTCCGCGATCGGCACACAATCATCCAGTGTGAGGATTGGATGGACCTTACGCGCATGTGCGAAGGCGAACCCGTGCATCTCGCGGTTATCGACCTTTATGCCGATGGCGCAGCCAATTTCGAGCGCGTGCGCGTGCTCAAGCTTCGGTTTCCGCGGGTCGCGCTAGTGGCGTACGTGTCTGTCAGTGGAGAGCGCGCACGCGACATGTTCGACGCGGGTCGGTGTGGGCTGGATGGGCTCGTGGTCGCGGACGTGGATGATGCCCCAGCGAGCCTGCTCGTGCACGTTGAGAAAGCCGAGGCACGCAGCGTGGCCAGCGTGGTGCGTCCTGCCATCACCGATCTCAAAGCCACAGTGCGAGATGCGGTCCTCGCGTCGGTTACCCGGGCCCACGAGCGACTCACCCCGGATGCCTTTGCACGGCTACTCGCAGTGCCACGCCGTCTGCTCACCCGGCGACTAACGGACGCTGGCTTTCCGGCCCCGCACCGCCTGCTAACGTGGGGCCGCCTCGTCGTCGCAGCCCATATGCTGGAGGACCGGGACAGGAGCGCCGACAGCGTTGCCCACGTGCTCGACTTCCCATCGGGAAGTGCTTTCCGTAATACCTGCCAACGCTACTTGAGCGCAACGCCGCAGCAGATCCGCGCCCGCGGCGGCGCACCATACGTCATTGCCGAATTCATGAAGCAAGCCCGTGCGCGCGCAGCAGCGGCGGAACTAACGGCGGCCGCCAAAGCGGTCCAACCCGACGGCGAGGACCCACTTAGCCGCACCCCCGCTCTCAACGACCCGGCAACCGCGTCCGTTTAGTCTTGCGGGAGAAGGGAAACGGCCCGACAATTGAGGCCGGCGAAATACCTCATGTGTCCGATAACTAGCCCCATTGCCTCATGTCGCGTATCGTCGGTTTGACCGGCAACATCGCCAGCGGGAAATCGACGGTATCCCGACTTCTGTCTGAGCGGGGAGCTACCGTCATCGACGCCGACGTGCTTTCGCGGCGCGCGGTCGAGAACGGCACCTCGGCACACAAGAAGATCGTCGCGCGGTGGGGCGAAGAGGTGCTCGCGCCGGGCAGCGAGGGCGCACTCGACCGCGACGCCCTCAGGCGGCGCGTGTTCAACGATCAAGCGGAGCTCGAGGAGCTGAACCGCATCGTGCACCCCGAGGTTATGCGACTGCGCAACCGCTTGGTGGCCGAAGCGCGCGCACGAGGCGACCGCGTCATCGTGTGCGACACGCCGCTGCTCTTCGAGCGGCACATGGCCGACGAATTCGATCGGATAGTGCTGGTCGATGCACCGCGGCCCTTGCGACTCGAGCGCCTCATGCGGGACAGAGGGCTCAACGAAACTGAGGCATTGGACATGATTGCCGCCCAGATGCCGGCGGCACTCATGCGCGCACGGGCGGACTTCGTGATTGACAATACGCGTACGCTCGCAGAGCTCGCCACGCGTGTCGGCGAGGTTTGGGCTGAGCTCGAGCGAGAGGTCGACTGCAGTGGCGGCCCCGGTCGCGACGTGAGATCTTGTTGGAGGCCGCCGTTTGTCGGCGGTCTCCTCTTACGAATCAATCATGGCTGTCATTCCCGGCGACCTTTTCTACACGGCGGAGCACGAGTACGTCCGCTTCGGCCCTGACGGAGTCGCGCAGATAGGCGTCACCGACTATGCGCAGCGCGAACTCGGCGACGTAGTCTACGTGGAGTTGCCCCAAGTCGGCGCCACTTTTGAGGCGCATGACGTGTTCGGCACGGTCGAAGCCGTGAAGGCCGTCTCTGAGCTGTTTTGTCCGCTCGCCGGAGAGATCGTTGCGGTCAACGGCCGGCTGGACAAGGAGCCGGCGCTCGTCAACGCCGATCCGTACGGCGAAGGCTGGATGCTGCGCTTACGTCCTCGCGACGCGACGAATCGCGAGGGCCTGCTAACCGCGGCGCAATACTCGGAGCGCATCGGGACGTCCTGATCCGCTCGCGATTTCTCCTCACACCGCCGATGTCGGGCGCCGAGAACATGGCGCTCGACCATGCGCTGCTGCGGCGCGCGCGGATGACGGGAGAGACGGTCTTGCGCGTTTACGCCTGGCGCCAGCCGACTGTCTCCCTCGGGCGCAATCAGGCGGCGCGCGGCACATACAACGAGCTGCGTGCTGCCGAGATGGGAATCGCCTTCGTGCGGCGGCCGACCGGCGGGCGCGCCGTCCTGCATTGGCGCGAGGTTACCTACAGCGTGACTGCACCGCTGTACGGTCGCGTTGGCGAATCCTACGCGGCCACGAATCGTCTACTCGTGAGCGCGCTGCGGCGCCTAGGTGTATCGGCTGAGCTGGCGCTCGAGAGCAAGGCTGCCCTTCCTCGTTCGGACGCGCCGTGTTTCGACCGAGCCGTCGCAGGCGAAGTCGTGTGCGACGGTCGCAAACTGGTCGGAAGCGCTCAATGGCGTGAGCGCGAGGCAACCATGCAACACGGGTCGATTCTGATCGACGACGACCAATGGATGTTGTCCGAGCTCGCCTCATGCCAGTCTTCATCGTCCGAGCGTCGCGTGACGTTGCGTGAGCTACTCGGCCGTGGGCCCACTGCGGCAGAGGTTGCGTCGGCTTTGCGCGGCGCGTTGGATGAAGCCGCCGAGCCGCTTGTCCTCGATTCCGGTACGGGCAATGCAGCCGCCCAGCTAATGACGCATTACGAATCCGATGCTTGGACCTGGCGGCTTTAGCACCCTCCGGCGCTTCGCCCCGTACGCGGGATGGCTGTCGGCCGCGCTGGTTTCCTGTCATGGAGAAGCCGGCCGGGGGGCAGCGGGCGAAAGCGGCAACGCGGGCGGCACGGTCGTCATTTCGGTGCCCGCTGACGTGGAGACGCTTTTCCCCCCGTTTGCGCTCGCCAACCAAAGCAAGCTCGCCGTTGATTTGCTATTCGACCGGCTGAGCGAGATCGGTGACTCGCTCAACACAATTGGTGATGCAGGATTCCGCCCGCGGCTCGCCGATCGCTGGACCTGGGGCAGCGACTCGTTGTCGATCGCGTTCCATGTGAATCCGCAGGCGCGCTGGCACGACGGCGTTCCAGTTCGCGCATCCGATGTGCGCTTCACCTATGAGATGTATCGAGACTCCATCGTAGGCGCCGACGTGCGGTCGCAGCTTTCGACCATAGACTCCGTGACCGTTCGCGACTCGCTGACGGCAGTCTTTTGGTTCTCGCGACGCGATCCCGAGCAGTTCTTCAACGCCACGTATCAGATGTACATTCTGTCCGGCCCATCTTCTGGACCGGATCGCCCCCGCAAACCTCAGAAGCGCGGATTTTGGGCGACACCCGGTTGGCTCGGGCCGGTTTCGATTCATGTCTTGGACGCCAGGCGCATCCGTGGACTTCGTGTCCGACACCGCGAACTATCGCGGCCGCGCCCAGCTCGATCGCGTGATCCTGAGCGTCGCGCCGGACTTCACGACCGCGGTGGCTCGGCTCTTCTCTGGGGAGGCGGATTTTTATCAGGTCCTACTACCGGAGAACATCGCCGAGCTTGCGCGCCACCCAAACTTGCGAGCCGTGCCCTACGTGGATCCATCGTACGGCTTTCTCTGGTTCAACTTGCGCGATCGGCGAGCGGCACGTCCGCATCCCGTGCTTGGAGATCGCAGAGTTCGTCGCGCCCTTGGCATGGCCCTCGACCGCACGCGAATGCTGCAAAACGTGTTCGACTCGTTGGCGGTCGTGCCGAAAGGGCCATTCTATAGATCGGCGGCATTCGCGGACTCGACTGTGCCCACCCTGCCGTACGACACGGCTGCCGCAGGTCGCCTGCTGGACTCGGCTGGGTGGATGCGTGGCCCGGACGGGGTGCGCCGGAAGCGAAACCGGCCGCTCGCGCTATCGCTCGTGGTTCCCACGTCGAGCAAGACTCGACTCCGATACGCCCAGCTGATCCAGGATCAGCTCGGCCATATCGGCGCCGCTGTCTCGATCGAGGCTATTGAGTTCGGCGCGTTCAAGCAGCGGATGCAGACTCACGATTTCGATGCCACCATCAGCGTATGGGTGCTGGACCCAAGCCCCGGCGGCCTGCGGCAGACTTGGGAGACGGCCGGGGAGACAGGCGGCGTCAATTGGGGATCGTATTCGAATCCGGTGTTCGACGCAGCCGTCGACAGCGCTTTGGCTGCCCTCGATCCGGCTCGCCGGCGCTTCTACCTGCACCGAGCGTTTCAGACGATCACGGACGATGCGCCGGCTGTGTGGCTTGTATGAGCCCAAGCAGGTAGCAGGCGTGCACCGACGCGTTCAGCTACGCTATATGCGGCCCGACGCCTGGTGGGCGCATTTGGCCGATTGGACTATTGCGCCATCAGAGAGGATTGCGCGGGACCATATCGGTCTGCGGCCGGGCGCTCAATAGACTGCCCCCCCCGGCCGGGCGAGCGGCGCCTTGCCGTCGCACTAGGCCGGAGCGACACTAGAGTCGTGAAAGTAGTCGTGAAAGTCCTGCCGTCTAAACCGCGGCATACACACCCTTTCGGAGTCAACGAATGCCTCGACCGTGCAGCGGTGTCCTTAGCGCCTTGGCGCTCGCGTGCGTCGCGGTTGCGCCAGCACTGGCGGCTCAAACAGCAAGCGCTCCCGATTCGGCCACAAACCCGATCAGCGCTTCACTTGCCCAGCAATATGAGCCTCTCAAGGAATACATCGTTAAGGCGGCCGAAGAGATGCCGGCTGCGGATTATGGTTTCAGGCCGACGCCAAAGATCCGTACGTTCGGCCAGATAGTTGGTCATGTCGCCGACGCGGAGTACGAATTCTGTGCTGGTCTGAGAGGGGTGCCGAACCCCCAGAAAACCAGCGCCGAGAAGCTGACCACAAAGGCCCAGCTCGTGAAAACACTGTCGGCGTCCTTCGCTTATTGCGACGACCCGTTTCGCGGCGCGCACGACGCGGCGATGAACGACAAGGTGATGATGTTCGGTGAGACCCACACGCGGCTGTACTCGATGGTGTCGAACATCTCACACGCCAACGAGCACTACGGCAACATGGTGATTTATCTGCGTCTGCGAGGGCTTGTTCCGCCGTCGTCGATGCCGACCAAGTAGGGGCGGCATTAATGCCGCCCCTAACCGGTTCGGTCCGCGCTAGCCCAAGTGTCGGAGCGACCGACCGCATCGCGGCAATGACGACGCCAATGTGTTCATTGAGGTCGACGCCAAGATCGGCCGCCCCGGCGACAATGTCTTCGCGGCTCACGCCACGCGCAAACGCCTTGTCCTTCATCTTTTTTCGAACGGCCGGTGCGTCGACATCGTGCACGCTTCGCGACGGCCGCACGAGCGCGGTCGCGGCCACGAGCCCCGTGAGCTCGTCGACGGCGAACAGAGCCTTCGCCATCGTGGTGGCGCGCGGCACGCCGGTGTAGCTCGCGTGACCGAGAATCGCGTCGAGAATGTCCTCCGGGTATCCCCTCTCGCGGAGAATGCGCACTCCCTCGGCCGGGTGGCCAGAGCCTGGCGAGTGCTCGGCATTGGGATGGCGCTCGTAGTCGAAGTCATGGACGAGGCCGACGATGCCCCAGCGCTCGGGATCGCTGCCCAGCCGCTCGGCATACGAGCGCATAGCCGCCTCCACTGCCAGCATGTGCTTACGCAGTGAGTCGCTCGCGGTATACTCGTGAACGAGTGCCAGTGCGTCTTCGCGTGTCGGAAGAGCTTCTGGGCCGGGAGGAGCTGTCATGACCACCACAATGTAGTGGCCGCTTAGAGTGCACAACCTCGGGATGGAGACTCTGCCGCAGGCCCGGGACGCGCCAGCAGTCGCTACGGCACCGATCCGCGTGGGCTTTCAAGGTGAACCGGGCGCGTTCAGCGAGGAGGCCATCGTCCAGCTGTGGCGCGGGAAGGCCGAGCCAGTCGCCATGCGCAGTTTCGATGAGGTGGCGGACGCAGCCGAGACGGGCCGGGTCGACTTTGGGATGCTCCCGATCGAGAGCACGTTGATGGGCGGAGTCGACGTCGCCTACGATTTGCTACAGCTACACGACGGGCTTTTCGTGGTCGCCGAGACGGTGGTCGTGATCCATTTGAGCGTGCTTGGGCTGCGCGGGGCGACAATCTCGAGGTTGCGCACGCTCGCGAGCCACCCGCTCATGTTGGCTCAGTGCGCACACTTTTTCAGTGCGCACCAGTCCATACGGCCACAGCCCAGCTGGGATACCGCCGGCGCGGCGCGAGAGGTGGTCGAGCGCGGAGACCCGACGTGGGCGGCGGCCGCGAGCCACCTTGCGGGAGAGCGCTTCGGGCTCGTCACGCTGGCCGAGCACATCGAGGATCGTCCTGACACAATGATGCGCTTTCTAGCGGTCGGCCCGGAGCCCACGCTTCTTCAGTCCCGAGCACCGGCCCGCACCGCGTTATTGTGCGGGCTGCCAAACACCGTCGGGGCGCTCCTGGGCGTATTGCAACCGCTCGGCGCCCAGGGGTTCAACGTATGCCACTTGACCGCGCGGCCCACACGCGAGCCGTGGGACTACCAGTTTTTCGTCGAGTTCGAGCACGCTGCCGGCGACCCGAAGGCCGCCGACGCGGTTGCGGCGGTACGTCGGGCCTGCACGTTCTGCCGGGTCCTCGGCACGTATCCCCGAATGGACTCAGCGAGCCTACCCTGTCTGAAGAGCTAGCGAGGCGGGTCGAGGCACCACGTGGGCGACGCGCGAAATACCTCGCGCCATCTGCCTTCCGAGTATTTCAGCACGACGAGGTAGGAATCCCCCCCGTATTTCCACGCCTCCAGCACGATCTCATCGACGCCATCGCCGTCGAAATCGACATGGTCCACGTAGCGTCGATATTCGGCGTGGGACGCCGCGCCGCTGACGATGTGCGTGAAGGTGGGCGCGTACTCGGTTCCCGTCTTGTCCGCGATCACGAATGTCCCTGACGTCACATCGCCGCGCGCGGCCGCTTCCTCGGCGTTCGGGTCGATGAACGAAGCGACGATGGTAGGCTCGGTTGTCGCCCCGGTGTTAATGGCGACGGCGCGGAAGTCGAGCGAGTCGAGACGGCTCGCGGGCACTCCGGCGCCAGTTGCGGCCATCATGCCCACTTTGCGCGCCAGCTTGACGACGACGTTGGACGGAAGCATTACGCCAGGGGCAGCCGCTGATAGCGGCGCATTGGACGCAAGAAACTCCACAGTGATCCCCGCGGGCGCCTTTCCGTCCAAGGCGACCGACGACAGCGGAACGAGATTTCGGCAGTTTGGCAGCGAGTACAATGGCGCGTCGGGATGCGCCCACATCCGTTGCTCTTACCGTCACCTCTCCGGCGGCGCGCCCATCCTGATACAGCGTGTACGTGGTGCCCGCGCGATGAAACAAGCGGTCGAACTGCCGCCACCCCTCTGGCGGCAGCTGGATGTTGTGCAGCTGCTTTCCGTCAATTACGGCTACGGGCACCATGCGCGGGTCCTCGCGCTCGCCGAACACCTCGAACAGGATCTGAGGATTGGCCGAGACGTCGATCGGCTCAGCGGCAGTCGCGCTAGCTCCGACCGCATCGTCGGGGTCTACCACGCTGGCGCGTGCGAGCGCTTTCGCCTTGTCGCACCCGGTGACGGCCGTTAGCGTTACGCATAACAGGCTGGTTAGCACCGCGGTTGTCGTCACGTATCGAGTCACGAGCAATGTGGGCCTCGGGCGCGCCCGGCGACACCGCCAGTCTCGCGCACCTCGTCAGTCGTTGGGTTGCCGCCGCCCCAACCGCCGCATTCGCGGCGGCGGATCCGCACGGCTTCACACTTGAGACGCTCCCCTCAGTTGCCGAGTCACCCGGGCTCGTGACCCCGACTTTGGTGGAGCATGACGCGGTCGTTCCCAGGCGAGTCGCGGACTGCGCCCCAGACGGACATGGATGGTCCCCAGCCGACGCCGCCGGCACTGGGTTCGCCGCATTTCTCGACGGAGTACAGCAGAGTCGCGTGGTAGGCCACTTCGACGGCATTCCCGTGGTTATTGGCAAGGTCGCCGCGGTCATTCGACGGCGCGTCAGTCGCCGGCTGACAACGTACGGGCGGGGGCCACTGCAGCAACGCGCCCTCTATGCGCCGTGGGACCTGCTTCCGCAGGGTTACCACACCGAGGCAGAGCGGCTCGGCTGGCTGCTCCGCGACACGCGCGAGCCCGACACGGCGACGAGCGGGGCGCATCCGTACGCCATGAGTGAGCGGGCGCTGCATCTCGTGCAGGCCGATCGCGAGGCGCTTGAACATCGACTGGCCGAGGCATGGTGCACCGCCGAGCCGGCGCCGCTGTACGTTGACGGCAGCGTAAGTAGGAACGAGCCAGCCGCCGTTTCCCCTCACGTGGTGGGCGTCGTCAAAAGCCACCGCACGCTATACGTGGCCCCCAACGACGTTTCCATGCTTGTGCGCCTTCGCAGCGCCGAGCGCACCACCATTGTTCGCCTGACGTCGCACCGGCGGACGCCCGTGCTAAGCTGGTATCTGCGAGTGCGCGAAGGAGCGAATCGCGGGCCATTTTGGGGGCTCGTGCGTATCGAGGTTGCCGATATCGATCCCCACGCCATGACCGACCGAGCGGACCAAGTCTGCCGCTGGGTGTTGAACGAGAATGGCCGCGCCCGCGCCACTCTCGCTACCCGATCCGCGATGGGACACGCTCGCCTATGGAGTTCACGACTGCGAAGCGTTTCTCCGGGCTGTCATCTGATGCAATCGTCTCGGCTGGTGCCCCCTAATCCGGAATCGCCGCAACCCCTTGGTCGGGTAGTGGCAACCGAGCGCCGGCCCAATACTCCCCATGAGTTCCATTTCTGGACGGCGCTTGACGCGAGCGTCGGCATCGGAACGATAGTTCGTGTCGTCGGGACTTACCCTGTGGCAGGCCACGTCCCGGTGGTCTATGGCGTCGTCGTAGAGGGATTCGGATTCACCGATCTACAGTCGCCGCTACACGATGTTCTCGGACACGACGGTGTACCGGGCGGCGCGGGTTACGCTGCCACAGTCCGGACCGAGATCCGACTCTATACGGCGGCCGTTCTCCGGCAGCTCCCCGAGGAGCCGCTGCAGCCCGTGCCCATGGGCGAGGTCTTTCTGGCCGACGACGCCGATGTCGCATGTGCGCTGCGGATGGACAGCTACCTTCGCGACGGCGCAAGGACGGGCATCCCGATTGGTCTTTACCACGCGGGTGGCACGGAGTCGCCCGTATATCTGGACGCGGATTTCCTAATGGGGCCGGAGGCGGCGCACCTGACGATCACCGGCGTGTCGGGGCTTGCGACCAAGACCAGCGCGGTGGAGTGGCTGCTCGCCTCGATTTTTGCTCACTTTCCCGAGCAGAAGGGCTCCGTTGCGGCGCTGTGCTTCAACGTGAAGGGCCCTGATTTGTGCTTTCTCGACCAGCCCGCCGCGACGCTCGAAGCGGCTGACCGGGCGATCTACGAGAAGCTCGGCGTGCCCGCGAAGCCCTTCGATCGCGTGCAGTACTTCGCGCCGTACGCGGCGGACGGGATTGCGCTCAACACGCTTCGGTCCAACGAGGCGCTGGCCCACAACGTGTCGGCCCTTCGTTGGGGTCTGCGCGAAGTGCTGCAATTCGCCGAAGTGCTGCTCAACAAGGACGACGTCGACGCGAAAGCCGATGCGCTGATCGACTTTGTCAGCCATGAGGTCATCGACCGCCGCTTTACGGATTCCATACTTTCGCGACCCCATCAGGTACAGTCCTTCGCGGACCTCGAGAATTGGTTCGCGGACGTGTTGCGCGGCATGGAACAACGAAACGCGGAGAGCTGGCGCACGCACCACGTGGCCACCGTGCGCAAAGTGCGCAACCGGTTGACCAATATTGCGCAGCGGTGCGCGGGGCTCGTGACCAGTGACGGCGCCGTCAGCGACCTGCCTTGGGGGAGCTTCGCGGACCGGACGGTGTATGTCATTGACGTCGCGAACCTGGAAGAGGACGCGCAGGACCTCGTGTTCACGCGCGTCGTTTCCACGCTGCGTCAGTGCCTCGAGCGCAGGGAGCTGGGGGTGAATCACGTTGTCGTGTTTGTCGACGAGCTAAACAAGTACGCGCCCAGCGACGGTCCTGACACGTACGTGCGCAAAATGTTGCTGGACGTGGCCGAGCGCGGGCGGTATCTGGGGCTGGTACTGTTCGGCGCTCAGCAGTTTCGATCGCAGGTGCACCGGCGAGTCGTGGGCAACGCGGGCACGGCTGTTTTCGGACGTATGGACGCGGACGAGCTGGCGACGCCGGGGTACGCTGTCCTGAGTCCCGCGATCAAGACCAAGCTGGCAACGTTGGAGAAAGGGCAGCTCATGGTACGGCATCCGCACTTCACGCAACCGGTGTTCGTTCGATTTCCTCGGCCCGCCATTCTATCTGGCCGCGACGGCGCCGAGCGCTTCCCGCAGGCTGGAACGCTGTCGATCGACGCGGCGACCACCCGCGCCCTGCGGCGGCTAGACCCATCCGTGACACTGGAATGGGTGCGCGAGACCGTGCAGCTCGCCGACGACGCCGAGATCATTCGGGCGCGCACGGCTACCGAATTGAAGCGGCCGGGCGACGTGCGTGCTTTTTTCAAATCGCAATTCCGCGACATCGTGCCGGCCCAGCCCATAGTTCGCGCGCCGGCGGCCGCGCCGCTCCGCACCGCGCCCGACGATAACCCGTACGACTTTTGACCGTGGGTGGCTGGGTGCGTGGGTGGCTCGTTGCGGCACTGAGTCTCGCCGCCAGCTCCACGTCAGTATCTGCGCAAGCTGCTCACACGCCGGTGCCTAGGCGCGTAACGTTACGAATCTGTCCGCGTATCGGCGACACTTTGCGGATGCGCTACGACCAGCAGGTCGACATGACCGGCGTACGTCCATCAACTCCTGGCGGAGGGGGTGCTGGTCAGGGGTCTACGCACGATTCGACGGTCACTCGGACAACGACGCTCTTAGTACTCAGCAGGGCAATCGTCGAGAACTCGGATACGACGGGCACCGAGCTGCTCGCGGTCACGGATTCGGTCGCCATCGGAACGACGGGCAGCAGCGCGCCCCAGTCCGGCGATGTCATGCGCCGCCTGCTGGGCAATCAAGTGCGCGTTCGCGTCGCACCAGACGGGGCGACCTCGCTCGTGGACAGCGCGGGCGTGAGCCCCGAGCTCCGCGCGGTTTTCGCGCAGATGCCAGCGACTCTGCCCCGTGAGGCAATTCCGGTCGGCCATGCATGGGACCGCACCATGACCGTCCCGGTTCGGGGCGGCGGTCGTGGCGGGCGCTGCGCTCACGTCCACGTTTCGGCTCGACTCGCTCTCGCACGACGGGAACTCCGCGTACATCTCGATGCGCGGCACGCTGCGACACGACGCGGCGCACGACCCGGCGGATGCGATGCGCGTGAGCGTTACCGGGACGGTTACGGGGACGATGGTCGTCGACCGGCGGCGCGGATGGCTGACGGATTCACACGCCGTCATTGTGGTCAATTCGGTTCTCGCCCCCCCCCTCGCGGATAGCTCGCCACCGACGCTCGTGCACATGACCGTCACGCAGTGGTTGCGCACGGTAAATTGAGAATGTGCGGCTGGTTCATATTTCGGACCTGCACCTCGGCTATCGCCAGTATCAGCGGCTGACACCCGGCGGCGCACAATCAGCGCGAGGCCGACGTGGCGCGCGCGTTTCGTCGCGCGGTGGACAAGACGATTTCCCTGCAGCCCGAATGTCGTCGTTCTGGCGGGCGACATCTTCCACAACGTCCGACCCACCAACCCGGCGATCTTGTTTGCGTTCGGGGAATTCGCGCGCCTGACGCGCGAGTTGCCGGGGGCGACCGTCGTCATGATCGCCGGCAATCATGACACTCCGCGTTCTGCCGACACCGGGTGCATCCTGCGACTGTTCGCGCCTCTTGGCATTACGGTCGTCGACCACATGGCACAGCGGCTGTCGTTTCCGGAGCGGAATCTTTCGATTCTCGCCGTGCCCGATGTGGGAGCTTCGCGAATTGCGCTCGTTCCCGACCCCGACGCGCGCTACAACGTGCTGTTGCTCCACGGCGAGGTGCAGGGCGTGCTGCCTGCATCGGTGGCGTCCGGTGACCGCGCGGCCACTACCAATCACGCCGGACGAACTTGGCGCTGAGCGATGGACATACGTCGCCCTTGGGCACTACCACGTTTACCGCCGCGTAGCCGACACGGCGTACTACTCAGGCTCGACTCGAATACACGAGCCCCAACATCTGGGGCGAGCGCTCCGAGGAGGAGCAGTATCGCATTGGCGGAAAGGGCTTCATCGAGCGCGATCTAGCCACAGGCGACCACAAGTTTCATCCGATCGAGCCGGCACGTGCGCTGGTGGACCTGCCGTCCATTTCCGCGCGGGGACTCACGGCTTCGGACCTGGACTCGCGCATCTGCGCCGCGGTTGACGCCTGCGAACCAGGGGGCATTGACGACAAGATCGTTCGCCTCGTCGTGCGCGATGTTCCGCGTCACATCGCTCGCGAGCTGGACCAGCACGCGCTGCGCTCGTACAAGCGCCGAGCGCTCAACTTTCACCTCGACCTTCGTCGCCCCGAAGTCCTACGCTTGCACGGTCAGGGCGCGCCGGGCAGGCGTCCGTCGCTCGCCGACATCGTGCGGGACAAGCTCCAGAGCCGCCTGCTCGAGGGCGACCTCGATCGCGAGGCGTTGGTGACTCTGGGGCTCAAGTACCTGGCAGACGCCGACTCCGTGACGGCTACGGCGACTGCGATGGCGGAAGAGGAGGCGGGGTGAGGCTCAACAGCTTGCGTCTCGTCAACTTCCGCCAACACGAGGACAGTCGGCTCACGTTCGATTCCGGGCTGACGGGCATCATCGGCCCCAACGGATCTGGCAAGACCACGATCCTCGAGGCAATCGCCTGGGCTCTGTACGGCAACTCCGCGGCCCGTGGGACGCGGGAGTCCATCCGGTTCAGCCGTGCGCCCGCGCGTGCCTCGGTGCGCGTGGAGCTGGATTTCGACATGGCTGGTCACCGATATCTGGTCGTCCGCGGGCTGACGAATGCCGAGCTTTATCTCGACGGCGGAGAGCAGCCGATCGCCAATTCGATCACTGGCGTCACGGAGTTGCTGCAGCGGCGCCTCGGGATGACTCGCGGGGAGTTCTTCAACACCTACTTCACGGGTCAGAAAGAGCTCAACGTGATGGCGGCCATGGGGCCGTCGGATCGCGCCAAGTTTCTCTCTCGCGTACTGGGCTACGAGAAGCTGCGCACGGCGCAGGACCTGGTTCGAGAGCGCCGTAAGCTGATCACGGCCGAGACCGCGGGGTTGCGCAGCGGAATGCCGGATCGCGAAACAGTGCAGCAGATGGTGCATGGCGCGCGATCGCGGGTGGCCGACGCTGAGCGCCGGGCAGCGGACGCCGAGCGGCGCAGGGCGGACGCCGAGGGCGGGGTCGCGAGGATTGCCCCCGAATGGGACACGCTCCAGCGCGAACGAGAGCGGCTGCAGGAGTTGCTCTCCGATCTCAAGGTCGCGGAGCGGGACCAGGACGAGCTGGCACGCGACGGGGAGCGCATTGCGGGCGAATTGCGCGACGTCGCGACGGCCCGGCGCGAGCTCGAGCCGCTGCGTCAGGAGCTGGACGCATTTCCGGCGATCGTGCACGAGTTGCAGCAGGCCGACGAGCGGTATCGCGAGGAGGGTCGTCGCCAAACGCTGCTGGAAACCGAGCGGTCTGTCGCCGACGAGCTGGCTCGGCTGCGCGAGCGGCGGGTGCGGCTCGAGACCGCGCCGTCGCTCGAGGAGGAAGTCACCATCGAGCTCGAGACTAGGCGGCGCGAGCTGGAGGACGCCCAAGGCGAGCTGGAGGCGCGACGGACGGAGTGGGTGCGCGACCGGCAGGAGGCCGAAACGAAGCTGCAGGCTCTTCGCACGCAGTTCGCCGACCTTCGGCAGCAGCGGGAGCGACTGGTGGCCGCAGGCGAGGAGGGGGCCTGTCCGACGTGCGCGCGTCCGCTCGGTGGCGGTCACTACCAGACCGTGCTCGATCTGCTGACTGATCAGGCCGAGACCGTGCGAGTTGACGGCAACTACTTCAAGGCCCGTCTGGAGCAGCTCGAGCAGATGCCGCCGGAGGTGAAGGCGCTGGACGAGCGGCGTCGTCTCTTGCAGCAGGACGTGGGATTGCTCGAGCGGCGGCTTGCCAAGGTGCAGCTTGCGGTCCAGGAGCTGCAGCAGGTAGCGCGTGACGTGTCATCGAAGGAGCAGCGGCAGGCCGTGCTGCAGCGCGAGATCGCGGCGATTCCTGGCGGCTACGACGCCGAGCGCCATACGCATCTCAAGGCGAGGTGGAGCGGCTCTCCCCTCTGGATGCTCGCGCGGCGCGGTTGGGGGCGCTCGTCGAGCGTGAGCCGCAGCTCATGCGAGAGAAGGCGAGGGTGGAAGCCGGGGCGGGGTCGGTGTTCGGCCGACTCAAGGGGCTACGCGAGCGGCGCGACCAGATCAGCTTCTCGGAGGTCGCGTACGCGGCCATGCGAGATCGACATGAGCGGGCGGCGATCGAGGCTCACGCTGCCGACGTCGCGCTGGCGTCGGCGCGGGCCGAGGTGGGTGCCGCATACGAAGCGCTCGAGGAGGCCGAGACGCGGCGGCGCGAGCTGGAGCGGCTGCAGGGCCGGCTGGACGTGTTGCAGGGCGAGAAGCGTCTGCACGACGAGCTGGATCGCGCATACTCCGATCTCAGGACTGACCTCAACTTCGCGCTGCGTCCCGAGTTGTCCGAGCTGGCGAGCGCGTTCCTCTCCGAGTCTGACGGACGGCCGGTATTCGGAGCTCGAGCTCGACGATCAGTACAACGTGATCGTGCTCGAAGACAGCATGCCCAAGCCGGTGATCTCGGGGGGCGAGGAGGACATCGCCAACCTGGTGCTGCGGCTGGCGATCTCGCAGATGATCGCCGAGCGCGCCGGACAGTCGTTCTCCCTGCTCATCTTGGACGAGGTGTTCGGGTCGCTGGATGAGACTAGGCGGCACAACGTCGTGGAATTGCTGCGGCGGCTGCACGACCGGTTCGAGCAGGTGATCGTGATCACGCACATGGAATCGGTGCGTGATGGCCTGGATCGCGTAATCACCGTCCGGTACGACGAGGAGCACGGTACATCGGTGGTCGAGCCCGGGAGGCATGGCGCTGCCGGACGGCCCCGATGTGGTTGTGGCGCGTGACGTGCTGGAGACATGCGAGTGGTTGGGGTGCTCGCGAGTCCGGCTGCCTAGCATTTTCCGAATGCGAATGACATAGAGGCGCCATGGCGATCATGCGGAGCTGGAAGCACGTGCGGTACGTGGACGGCCCGCACCCGGCCCGGCGGGAAGACATTCCCGCTTTGAACCAGGTGTTCAGCGACGCGTTCACCGAGCGGTACCGGCGGGATGGCATGGTTGGAGTGCGAGTGCCGTTTCTCAATCCGGCCGTGTGGCGCTATGCGCTCGAAGATGCCGGTGCAGGCGCTCTCGTGTGGCACGGCGAGCGCGGCGAGATCGCGGCGTTCAACATGGCGCACCGGTCGGGGATCGAGGGATGGATGGGTCCCCTGGCTGTGCGACCCGAGTCGCAGGGCGCGGGAATCGGGAAGGACGTGGTTCGCGCTGGGCTCGACTGGCTGCGCGTCAACGGCGCGCAGGTGGTGGGGCTCGAGACCATGCCGCGCACGATGGACAACATCGGCTTCTACTCCACGCTCGGTCTCTTGCCGGGTCGGCTCACGGTAACCGTGACTCTGGATGCCGTGGCCGCCGACCGCGCCGCGCCGCTGATCGGCCGCCTTCCAGCGCGGCAGCAGGAGGAGTCGATCGAGCAGTGCCGAGCGCTGGTGGACGATCTCGTCAAAGGCTACGACTTCACGCGGGAGATTCGGCTCACGGATCGTCTCGCGCTGGGAGACACGGTGCTCATGCGGGATCCGGCCACGGACGACCTGCTGGGATTCGCGCTATGTCACACGGCGCCTTTGGTGGAAGGCCGAACGCGGGAGGAGCTGCGTGTGCTCAAGCTCGTCATGCGTCGCGAGCGCGATCTGGACGTCATGGTTCGTCTTCTGAGCGACTTCGCCCGCAGGAGTGGTACGCGTAGAGTGGCACTGCGTGTTCAGGGAGAATACCTCAAAGCCTACGAGCGCCTGATAGCCCTCGGCGCCCGCGTGCGCTGGACGGATCTCCGCATGACACTGTCCGGCTCTCCCGACCTCACCCCACGCGGCGGGCTCGTATGGTCGAACTGGGAGGTGTAAGGCGCAGGACTTGTTATCGCTAAGCCTTCCGTGGTTGGGCGACCGGCGGGTCGCCGACCAGCGTGTTGTGGGCGGCGGCGATTACCCAGCGGTTGGATTCGTTGGTCAGCACCAGGGTTAAGAAGGTCGCTCTGCTCTCTTTTCCCGAGTTGTAAAGGACCTCCGTACCCATATGGGCCAGTGCGACGTCGGGCCGTAGAAATCGAACGGCCACGGCGTGAGTGGTGAGGTGGCTGTCCTTGTAGATGCCCGCATGAATCGCGGTGTGCTGACTCTCAATCTCGTGCCGGCCTTTAATTGACTTGCCGCGAATGTTCACGAAGTCCGCGTCCGCGGCGAACAATTGAGCGAAGGCGCGCATGTCGTGAGCATTCCAGGCCTCGGCCAAGGCCGCGAGGACACGGCGAACGGCTTGCTCTGATTCGCTACTTGGGTCGACATACTCTGGGCTCGCGGTGGATTCCACTTGGTTATCCTCGTCGGAGGAGTCCGCACAACTGGCGCGGCGCGCATGATGACGCGTTGTCCCGGTCCGGGCGCTCAGCTCACCGTTATCCGGCGCACCATGCCGTGCTGGAAGTGCGGCTTGCCATCGTGCTCGTCGGGGACGAAGCAGAGGAGTATGTACTCGCCGCGGTGAAAGTCCGCGCTGAAGAAGCCGTGTGTGCCTCGTGGTATACCGACGATTCCCCCGAGTGCCCGTGCGGCCGGAGCGCCTTTCGCGGGCTCGTTGAACCACGCCAGCACCTCGGCCTGCGATTTGCCCGGCGCCACCTCCAGCACGGTGACGTCGTGCTCCTGCGGTCCATCGTTCTCGACCCGGAAGGTGTGCCTGCCCAGACGTGATCGGGCGCGAGACCTCGATGTGGTAGTCCGCCAAGCCGGACCACGATGTCGCGCCGACGGCTCCGCTCCCGGAGCCGCATCCGCCGTGGTCACCTCTAGAGGCGCGACCATGCCCTTCATGACGTGCATCGCTCCGTCCGCGCCGGGCATCCAGCAAATGAGCACGTAGTGCCCCGCGGTCAGGAAGGACTGTTGAGTTCGACGTGTCACCGGGTGAAACCGCGTTGGGGCCGCCCATGTCCACCGCCCACGCCGGCTGCGGCTGGTTCTTCGCGATGGTGGTCAGCAGCTCGGGGATTGACTTTCCGTTCTCGATCTTGGTCAGCCCCATCATGTGGAGCTCGTGCCCGCGGTTGGCTAACAGAAACGTGGTCAGCCCGGCGGGGACCGCCGCCGGCGCCTGAAAGGCGTAGTCCGTTGCGACCACGGTGACCACGTTCGCCTTGGTCGGAGAAGGCCCATCCGCCGGGCGCTGCTCCACGGCTTTCGCCGCAGCATCTCGGCCGGAATCTCGGGGGCCAGCGCAACTGGCGAGGAGAGCGAGCAGCACGACACGAGGAACCCAACGTGTCAGCATGACGCCTCTGGTGTAAAGAAGCATTGCCGAGTGGCCTTGGTCGTGACAGCCCGAACGATTGTCCATCCAGATTGACTGGTCAAGTGAGAGGTCCCACGCAGAGCCCAGCAATTCGCAATGCCACCTGGGGGTTACGGGGGGGGGGGGAGGTGCGGGGCGCGGGGCGCGCGCGGGACGCGAGACCCACTATTGCGGCAGCGATCGTCGAGATAGTCTCGTATATGTACAGGTGCTGGAGACATAGGGAGGACTACGGATGCACGGGATGCACGGCATGCACGGGATGTACTGGAATCACGGCTGGTTCTTTGGGATGCGGGTTCTGTGGTGGCTGTTCTGGATCTTTATCGCGGTCGGCATCTGGCGGCTCGTCAGCCGCTGGTCGGGTGCGCCAATTCAGCGACCTTCGGAGTCACCGCTCGATATAGTGAAGCGGCGCTACGCCGAGGGCGCGATGAGCACCGCGGAGTACGAGGAGCGGCTCGCAAAGCTCAGCGAGCCGAAACAGGGGTAGCTCCTTCGGCGAGTCGGGCGATCCGGTGTCGCTGAGCTAGGGAACGACGGCGTAGCGCGCCTGCATCCCCGCCGCGAGATGCAGGGAGACATGGCAGTGGAAGAGCCACGTGCCAATGTCGTCGGGGACCATGTCGGCGACCAGCATTCCCATGGCGGGAAGATTCAGCACGTCGGTCCGCATCTGGTTCACGAGAACCGTGTTCCCGTGCCAGTGCGGGCTATGTCCATCGAAGTCGTTTGTCGATGCAAACACGTACCACCGCACGCGCTGTCCCTGTCGAACGGTGTACGCCTGCAACGGCAGCGACCCGTGCGTGTAGCCGTTGATCGAGAATTGAACGAACCAGGGATAAATGTTCTGAAGTTGGTTCGGGTTCGGAACAGCAGTGGATTCGGCGGACGGCGGAATGTTCTCACGCTCGTGCCAGCTCTGTTCCTCGTGCACTTGCACGTACGCAGCGACCAGCTCACGGTCGACGTCGACGGGCGAGCCATCCGCCCGCCCTTTCCCTCGGGCGGTCACGATCAGCGGCCCCAGCAACCCTGAATTGACGTCACGGATCTCGTCCACGTGCGAATGGTACATCCACACGATCGAGCTTCCGTCCATCGGCCCCGGGCCCGCTCGCTCGGGGACAAGCCACACGTACACGTGCGTCCCGCCGGGAGCCACTCCGGCGTCTGACGCAAGGGACCCGCGCGTTCCGTCGACGTACGGCGCGCCCTCGGAGTCTTTGCCATACAGCACTCCGTGCGGATGCATGCTATATGGGTGCGTGCCGTTATTGCGAAAAACGACGCGGATTGTGTCCCCAACGATTCCCCGAATGACGGGACCAAGGAAACCGAGGTGCTCCCACTCCGGCGCGCGAGGCTTCAGTTTGGTGAACGAGCTGTCCGTGTACTCACGATACAGTGTCTTGATGTACTTCGTCGGAGCCGGCCGAGGGCGCGCGGACTTGAAATAGGCGGTGTCTGTGTAGGGATGACCGGTGATCTGGTCAATGTTGCCTGGGACGTAGTCCCACGGCACGTCGTCAGCCGCGATATAGTAGCTGCGCGTCCTTGGACGCACATCGCTCGTCGGCGTCATTGCGCATGCGGCCGTGAGCATCGCGGCCACGAGCACAGAGCTGCGGCGATAGAGCCGAGGCAATCCGCTTTACCGAACCTGGGCTATGAGGGACGCGATCTCAAGCATCACGCGAGAGTCGAGGAGTATATCATGCTGAGCGTCCGGAATAATCGCTAGCCTGACGTTGACGTGGCGCATCTCTAGACGCTGCACGTAGGCTCGACTGAGCGCCTCCGGCGCGACATCGTCGGCGCTGCCGACCACCACTCGCACAAGCGTGTGTGGATCGACCTGACCGGCCAGGTCCATGGGCGAGAGACTCCGTACCGGGAGCCACCAGATCAAGGAGTGCTGCGCGGCCGCCATGTGGCGCCGCCATGCGGACAGGTCGCATGGGCAGGATACGAGCATCGCCGCGCTCACAAGACCTGGGTGTCGCCCAATGAGATCACCCGCGATGGCCGCGCCACGTGGCGGCCGACAGCGCCACGACGACAACCGCCCAGACGGCCGCGCGTAACCCTAACGAGACTGGTCGCGCGGCCGTGAGAGTCGCTTATGCTAGGTGGCCGCCGCCGCGGGCGCCTTCTTGGACGTGAGCGCGCCTGCGAACACTTCGGACACGTAGCCGAACACCGCGCCCGCCACCAAAGCAAGGGCGATCTTGCCAAGCGAGCTTACGTCGGTGGTCGCGCCGGCACCCACTGTCGAATGCAGCGCCGAGGAATGCACCCGGAATGAAGCTGAGAACGGAGACCCGTGACTCGATGACCATCGCGAATGCGATTACGCCGACGAGAACCGCCAGAACGGGCACTCCGCCTCCCAACTTCGCCGACACCGTTATCGCGATAAACGCCCACACCAATCCGGAGAGGGACGCTGCGATCGTCTTGACTAGCCCATCAGTCTTGCCACCCGCTGCGAAGAACGCTCCCCACGTGATAATCCCCACCCATACGGGGAGGGATACGACGCTGACCGCGAGATACGTCCACACGGCAATGAGCACGCCGATGCTGACACCGAGCGCCATCAACACGTCCATGTGACCACCTCATCGAAAAAGGGACCAACAGGGAACCGATTGAGCCGCTGACCGTAGCCATTGACCCTATTGGAATTGCTCCACTGCGTCAAGCCGGCGAACTGAGCCGTAACTGGCGGGAGTGGGCGCTTGAACGTAGCTGTGATGGCGATCCTGATACGGCAGTGTCGCTCTGCGGCCTTGCCTCAGCCGCCGGAATCGCGCTCCGCGCGTGCAGAGCGCCTCCGCACCGTGAGAGCGGAGATGCGCCAAATGATAAGAAACATGCCCCCGCTCAGCAGCACGTGAATCCACCCGGGCGCGTCGAGCGCGAACGCGCCGGCAGCCCAAACAATGAGCATCACGATTCCAGCGATCAGGCCGACGTCCATACCGAGAAGATAACTAAGGGGTCCCTTTGCGCGTCTGATTGACGTTGCACTGGTTGCTCGTCTACATTCCGCCAACTTTGGGGCGGAGAGGCTTAACTTTTGAGCCGATAAGTCCACCGGGTGGGTTCGACAATCTGTGCTGACGTCACGCCCCAGGGCGGGGAAGGCGAAAGGCATGGTGAGGGCCTCAAACATTCGACTGGGCTTCAAAAACTCCTCTTCGCACCCTTCTCTTGGGAAACCCCGCCACCAGGCGGGGTTTCTTTTCGATGGCTTCTATTGTGCCTCATGTAACCATCACGCGCCGTATCCGATTCAGCTCCGCTCACCGGGTTCACAATCCCGCGCTGTCCGACGCTGAGAATCAACGTCTGTATGGCAAGTGCAACAATCCGAACTACCACGGACATAACTACACGCTCGAAGTGTCGGTGGTCGGACCAATAGACGAGCGTACGGGGTACGTCATGGACTTGAGCGTGATCGAGGCAATCGCCGACGAGGTCGTGGTCTCTCACCTCGACCATCACAACCTCAACCTCGATGTCGATTTCCTCCGCGGGATCAATCCGACGACGGAAAACATTGTCGTGGCGTGCTGGCAGGTGCTCGCGCCCCGACTCGCACCAGTCTCGTCTAGCTCGGCTTCGGCTCTGGGAAACGGAGAATAACTATGTCGAATACCAGGGGGACTAACGGCCGGGCCGCTCGCGCCGCAGAGGCGCGAGCGCACGCGATCGATCGCGCGGTGGGCGCCCGCGAGACGATCGCGCGCGACGAATTCACCACTGCCGGAAGGCGAACGTGCGCGTGCCCCGGAGCTCGAAGCCCTCGTGCGGCGAGAGTTGGAGCTACTGGGGGAAGACCCGACCCGGCCCGGCCTCGTCAAGACGCCAGAGCGCGTCGCCAAAGCATTGTCATGGCTCACCCGCGGCTACGGGATCACCCCCCGCGAGGTGATCGGCGACGCGCTGTTCGAGGAGAAGCACGAGAGCATGATCATGGTGCGAGACATCGAGCTGTACTCGCTTTGCGAGCACCACATGCTTCCGTTCTTTGGCCGCGCGCACATTGCCTACATACCCAGGGGGCGCATCATCGGTCTGTCCAAGCTGCCGCGCCTAGTCGAGATCTACGCGCGCCGCCTTCAGGTTCAGGAGCGGCTCACCGAGCAGGTCGCGCAGGCTATCGAGGAGACGCTCGAGCCATACGGCGTCGGAATCGTGATCGAAGCACAACACCTGTGCATGATGATGCGCGGCGTGGAGAAGCAGAATTCGAAGACGATCACGAGCGCTTTGCGCGGAACGTTCCGCAACGATGGCAAGACGCGGGACGAGTTCCTGCGCCTGGCCTATGCGCCGTGGTCGCCTTCGCGATAAAGATCGTCTATGAGATCTCTGTGCACGTGGGCGACGACGCGCCGCTTCACGTTCAGCTTGGGCGTGATCTCACCTAGCGCCAGCGAGAACTCCGCGTCGAGGATCGCGATTTTCTTCGGTGTCTCGTATCCAGCGAGCCCCGTCAGCTGAGCTGACACTTCACGTTCCATGTGTGCGCGCACCGCTGCAAGTGCGACCAACTGCTTGCGGTCGCGCCACGCGAGCCCGTGCGCGGAAGCCCAGTGCTCGAGGGCATCGAAGTTTGGTACCACGAGCAGTGCGGGAAACTTGCGACCGTCGCCGATCATGACTGCCTGGCTGACGAACCGATTCGTCCTCACCCGGTTCTCGATTGGCTGCGGGGCGATGTTCTTGCCGCCCGCCGTGACGATTATGTCCTTCTTACGATCGGTGATGGTCAGGAACCCGTCGCGCAGCTCGCCTATGTCTCCAGTGTGGAACCAGCCCTCAGCGTCGATTGCCGCACGGGTGGCGTCGGGGTCCTTGTAATAGCCGAGCATGACGTTCGGGCCGCGGCACAAAATTTCGCCATCGCCGGCAATCCCGACTTCCACGCCGTCGAGGGGCCAGCCGACCGTGCCAATTCTAAAATGCTCTGGCAGGTTTACGGCGATGACGGGCGATGTCTCCGTGAGTCCGTATCCCTCGAGAATCACGAGGCCCGCCGCGTAGAAAAACTTGTTGATCTCGGCGGCGAGCGGGGCACCTCCCGAGACGAAGTATCGGAGACGGCCACCCATGCGTGCCCGCAACTTCGAGAACACCAAGCGATCGGCGACCGCATGGCGAAGCGCCAACAGGCCACGAGGCTTGCGGCCAGCCAACTTCGCGTCAGCCCATTCACTCCCCGCTCGGCGCGCCCAAAGGAATACTGACTTCGTGAGCATCCCCCCAGTAAGCGCCCGGTGCAGCGCAGCGCCGTAAACCTTCTCGTACACCCTCGGCACCGACATCACGAACGTCGGGCGTACCTCGGCGAAGTTCGTGAGCAGAGAGTCCAACGATTCCGCGTAGGCGATCGATGCCCCGACGGCGTACATGAGATAGTGGCCCGCCATTCGCTCGAAGATGTGCGAGAGCGGCAGGAAGCTGAGACAGACGTCGCGTCCTTCGAAAGGCAGCACGGTGGCCGCCGCTGCGACGTTGGAGTGGATGTTGTCGTGCGACAGCATCACGCCTTTGGGCTCGCCGGAGGTGCCCGACGTATAGATGATCGTCGCCAGGTCGTCCGGACGCGTGCCCAACGCCGCCGAGCGATACTGCGCGGCGCGATCTGCGGAGTCGGCGCCGGCTCCGCTTGCCTCTAGCTCGCCGAACGTAAGGCTCGCGCCGTCGAGCTGCTCGCTCGCGAATCCGATCACGTGACGCACAGCCGGGACGCGATCCCGAATGGCGGCAATCTTGGCCGCCTGGTCGGCTGTGGAAACGAACACCGCAACTGCACCCGAGTCCACGAGCATCGGGATCAGATGCTCGGCGGGCAAGGTCGCATACAGCGGAACGTCGATCAGTCCCGCCGTGAGACATGCATAGTCCGCAATCGCCCATTCGGGCCGGTTCTCCGACAATATCGCTATCCGATCACCGCGCCTAACGCCTAGGCCACACAGGCCTAGGCCGACTCGTCGCACGCGATCGACAAGCGTGCGGTGGCCGATTGGCCGGTACGCGCCGTCAACCTTGTACTGCAGTGCGTCGGGCTTGTCGTAGCGCTCTGCGGCGCGAAAAAAGAGCTCTGTCAGCGTACCCGGCGCCGGACGGCTCACTGGTATGCGTAGTGAACGACGAATCGAAGCGGACTCCCACCAACTGGCGCGCCGCGATACCGTGCGCTCAGCTGCACGATCACCGAGTCGGACACCGGGGGCACTATCTTCGCCTTGTTGAACAAGACGTATCTGGACGCGGCCCCGTTCTGATCCGTCGTATCGACGCGCGCCGGGACCTGGTTCGCATCGGTGATATAAATCGGGAGCGCCGTATCACTCGGCGTTCCGGTTCCTGCGGCCGCCTTGGCCGGATAGACAATCGAATACCGTACGATATAACTGCGCGTGACGGAGTCCGCGCCCGCCGAATCCGGGTTGTGGTGCAGCGTGGCGTCGAGCGGCAAGGAGAGCGTATCGGCTGACGATCCGATGATTTGAAGCGTATCGGTCTGCACCGAGTCGCTGTCCGCGAACAGCAGGCTGTCCGGGCGTAGCACCACCGGCAGCGTTTGCGGCGCCGTTTGCAACGCTTGTGCGTCGACCACGAACAGCGGCGTGCTGTCGCCGCCGGGAGCACCGATGGCGTGCCCCAGGGTGTCGAAGAGCAGTTGATGCATGTCGAACGAAAGAAATCGAACGCGCGCGTTGGGCAATACATGTCCCTGGATGTTGAATACCTCGACGCGGATCCGCTGCACGGTCCCGGTGGTATCGCGCATTGTGTCGCCTGCCACTACCGAAGGCGCCGGAAGCGTGTCCACCTGGATGGAGAACGCCGTGTTGGGGTTTGTCGGGATCTGGCTACATGCGGCGACAACTGCAGCCAGCGCCCCGGCGGCCGTAGCGCAGGCGATCGTGGTACCGATTACGGCCCTGAGACGCACGCTCAATCCCGAAATCGCTCGGCGAGAACGCTCGCGACCTCGGCGTACGCCAGAGCCGCTGGATCCCACGGAGCCCGAAGGACCACGGGCTGGCCCGCACCGAACGCGTCGGTAGATGCCACGGTGCGCGGGATGACCGTTCGAAAGACCATGTCCGCTGGCAGATGCGCGCGCGCGTAGTCCGCGACACGCACACAAGCGGGGTTCGAGGCGTCGTACATGGTGAGCAGGATGCCATCCAGCGTGATGTGCGGATTGCATGTCACTATGTCCTGAATCGCGCGCAGGATCTGGGGCGTCGTCTGCAGCGCGAGCGGCTCGCACTGGAGCGGCACAAGCACGTGCTGGCTGGCCTCGAGCGCGCGCCGCACGACCGGTCCGAGCCCCGGCGGCGTGTCGACGATCACAACATCGCATCGCGACCGAGCTTCCTCCAGCACCTCGTGCAGCATGTTCGACTCGGCCATGAGGGCGTGATACCCCGAATGATCCGCGGCGTCACTCACGCTTCCAACCAGAATCACGCGGAGCCACGGCAAGTGTGTCGGGAGGATTACTTCGCGAAGGCTCTTGCTGCCGCTCATGTAGTCGAAGAAGCCGGACGGCGGGTGTCCGCGCCGCAGTCCCACGCCGTAGCGCACCGATCCCTGTGGGTCCGCATCGACGAGCAGTGTACGCCACCCACTGCGCGCGAAGCACGCGCCCAAGTTGACCGCGGTAGTGGTCTTCCCAACGCCGCCCTTCTGGCTGACGATGGAGAGGACGTGCCCGACGCGTTGCAGTGAACCTCCTGTGGGACCGAAGGAACTTACGATCTGCGCGCGGCGTTACTCGGCGCGCGGGATCGCATCGTCGGCGATGGGCTCGGACGCTTCGTCGCCGTCTGCCTCTTCCCCGCGCAATCGCGCCAGCGTGTTGCGCGCGTGGCGCACCCAGCGATCCGCGTCGGGACCCTCGGGCGGGGCGGCCAGAAATTTTTCGATATGGTGCTGGGCACCACGCGCGTCTCCGCGCTTGAGGAGGAGAAACCCGAGCCCGTAGTGCGCCCCAGACAGTCGGGGCTGCAGATCGAGCGCCCGGCGGTAGCATCGGACGGCTTCCTCGTGCCGCCCTGTTTTCGAGTACGCTATCGCCATGTTTTGCAGCACGCGATGGTCCTGGGGCTGGTCCCGAAGGGCAAGTTTGTACGACGTCAGGGCGGCGTCGTAATCCCCCTGGCGTTCGAGCGTCAACGCTTCGTTCAAATAGTCGACGCGCTGCGCTCTCGGGTCCCGCGCGGACGGGCCGCCGAGCAGGCGACGCAACCAGGACATAACGGCGATAAGGTAGGGTCGCGGACACTCCCGAGCAACCAATCGGAGCCGTACCTTACGGCATGTCACCTCGGCGGTACGCGGTCGATCGCTCGAAGGGCGTCATGCACGTCGAATGGCCGCTCTTTGGCGAGTTGTCGCGCGCGCTTGCGCTCATGGTTGCGCGGGAGTACGACCCGGAGATCGTGGTTGGAATCGCGACAGCAGGCGTGGTGCCGGGAGCCGTCGTCTCGGCCATCCTCGACAAGGAGTTTCACTCGATCATGGTGAGCCGCCGATTTCGGGCGGACACGGTGCGGGATACCCCTGCCGTGCTCGGCGCCGCACCGCACGAGGTACGAGGAAAGCGCGTGCTGATCGTCGATGAGACCTGCGATTCCGGCGCGACAATGCGGTTGGCCGTCGCCGCGATAGTCAATGCAGGTGCGGCCGAGGTACGCACGGCCGTGAGCTTCAAGACCGGCTCGTTCGTCCCAGACTTCCATGCGCTGGCGACCGACAGCAACATTGTCCTTCCCTGGGATCGTGAGGTGCTCGTGGACGGCGAGCTCGTGCCCAACCCAGTGTACGCGGGGGTGTGACGGATCCGGCACTTGCCGCGCGCGCGGCGACGCTTCGCCAGCAGATCGACCAGGCATCGTACGAGTACTACGTGCTCGACCGTCCGACCCTGTCGGACCGGGATTACGACTCGATGTTTCGCGAGCTCGAGGAGCTCGAGAAGGCCAACCCCACACTTCGCACGGCCGATTCGCCAACGCAGCGCGTGGGGGCGGCGCCGCAGTCGGCGCTGCCGAAGCACCAGCATGTCGTTCCAATGCTTTCGCTGTCCAACGCGTTCAGCGACGCGGAGCTCGTGGCGTGGGATGATCGGCTTTCGCGCCTAGTGGGCGAAGCCGTCCACGAGGCGGGATATACCGCCGAGCTCAAGATTGACGGCGCCGCAGTTAGCCTCACCTACCGCGATGGTGTGCTGGAGATGGGTGCGACTCGGGGGAATGGCGCCGTCGGCGAGGACGTTACGCCCAACCTTCGCACGATTCGCGAGATTCCCCTGCGTCTCAGAACACGGCACCCGCCAGCGCTGGTGGAGATACGGGGCGAGGTGTACATGCCGTTCGACCGGTTCGCTCAGATGAATGAGGCCAGATCGGCGGCGGGTGATCCTGTGTTCGCCAACCCGCGCAATGCGGCGGCCGGGGCGCTGCGCCAGCTCGACCCCGCGGTCACGGCCGCTCGTCCGCTGCGCTTCTTCGGGTATGCCGCCGCGAACGCCGGGCGCGGCGCGCCGCTTCCGTTCAGGACCCAATGGGCGCTTCTGGATACCCTCGCGGAATGGGGAATCCCCGTGGCTCCGCATCGCGCCCATTGTGGCACGATGACCGAAGTGCAGTCATGGGCGGCGACCGTCGAGCACAGTCTTCGTCCCAATCTCAACTTCGCCATCGACGGCGGCGTGGTGAAGGTGGACAGTCTCGCGCTGCAGGAGGAGCTCGGCGTTGTCGGGAACCGCGAGCCGCGCTGGGCCATTGCCAGAAAATTCGCTCCCGATATCGCAATCACTCGAATCATCGATATCCGCGTCAATGTCGGACGGACCGGCGCGCTCAACCCATATGCGATGCTCGAACCCGTCGAGATCGGGGGGGCGACGGTCAAGCTCGCGACATTGCACAATTTTGATCTCATAGCCGAGAAGGACCTTCGCGTCGGCGACTGCGTCCAGGTCAAGCGTGCCGGCGAGGTCATCCCGCAGATCATTGCGCCGCTCACCGAGCGACGAGATCCCGGTCACCCGCCGCCCGTGACCAATGAGCCAACCATCTGCCCGGTTTGTCACACGGCCATTGAACGCGACGGCGACGAGGTGGCGATTTACTGCCCCAATGTTGCGTGTCCCGGGCGACGGCTCGAAGCGCTCGTGCATTTCGCGTCACGCGGGGCACTCGATATTCGCGGTCTCTCGTACGCGCGCATCGACCAATTGGTGCAGGCCGGACTGGTGAAGGACGTAGCTGACCTGTTCGCGCTGACTGTGGAGCAGCTACTAGGACTCGAGCGCTTCGCGCAAAAGAGCGCGGCAAATCTCGTTGCAGCCATCGCCGACGCGAAGACGCGTCCGTTGTCGCGACTGCTCAATGGCTTGGGGATCCGGCACGTCGGAGCCACGGGTGCCGAGGTCTTGGCACGCCACTTTGGGACGCTCGACCGGTTGGCGGCATCGTCCGCTGAAGAGATCGCGGCGGTGCACGGCGTGGGCGATGTGATCGCACGCGCAGTGAGCCACTTTTTTTCCGATGCATCCGTGCAGCGACTCGTGGCCAAGCTTGGGGCGGCCGGCGTGAATTTCAAGGAACCACGATCGGTGGCCGCGGACGGTGTCTTCCGGGGGCAGACCGTCGTCATCACGGGGACGTTGCCGACGCTATCTCGCGAGCGGGCGACGGAACTGATTGAGGGGGCTGGGGGTCGTGTTACCAGCGCGGTGTCGAAGGCGACGAGTATTTTGGTCGTCGGGGCTGAGGCTGGCTCGAAGCTCGTGAAGGCCCAGGAGTTGGGTACCGAAATCATCGATGAAGCAGAGCTTCTTCGCCGTTTGAAAAGGAAGGCAGATGCCGCAATCGATTGACCTTGCGAATCATGAGTTGCTTGCGCTCACGCGCGCGTCGCTTGCTGCGCTACGGGCCGCGTTAGTCCGCGACGCCGGCCCGACGGCCGCATCATATCTCCAGGAAGCGGGGTATGCCGGCGGCGATGCGTTGTTTGCCTCGTTCAGCGCGTGGCTGCGGGATCAGGGCGAGGGGCCGCCGGAGGCCCTCGAGGTGTCGATGTTCGAGCTGCGCGCCAGCGAATATTTTCGCGACGCCGGGTGGGGATCGCTGTCGATCGGGACGCTTCGCGATACGGTCGCTACGCTGGACTCGCCCGATTGGGGCGAGGCCGATCCAGCGAACGGAGTCGATCATCCATCGTGCCATCTCACGACTGGCATGTTCGCGGACTTCTTCGGTCGCATCGCTGACCATCCGGTCGCCGTCCTGGAAGTCGAGTGTCGCTCGGCCGGCGACGAGCGTTGTCGTTTCTTGGTCGGCAACGCCGAGGTGATGAGCCACATCTACGAAGAGATGGGCCAGGGCGTGGGGTACGAAGCGGCTACAGAAGCGATCGCCTAAGCGAAGGGGCGATGGGGCCCCGCCCCTAGAGGGTCGGGCCCTCGCCAGCCTCCGGAGCATCCTTGCAAACCGGAAGCGTCAATAGAAAGGCCGATCCCACTCCGAAAGCGCTCTTTACCGTCAAATCGCCCTGCATGCCGCGCGCAAGGTCGCGGCTAATCGTCAACCCCAGTCCGACCCCCTCGTTCGGTCCAAGATACTGCCGGCCAAGTTGAACGAACGGCTCGAAGATCGATGCGAGCTGTCCCGGCGCTATTCCACATCCGGTGTCGCGAACCTCGATCCAGACGTGCTCGTCCGAGTTGCCGCCAGAGAGCGTAATCTGGCCCCCGCTGGGCGTAAACTTGACCGCGTTCGTCAGCAGGTTGAGAACGATTTGCAGAACCCGCTCTCTGTCCGCCATGGCGTTGCAGCCCGGGTCGCACGCCACGCGGCTGAATCCGAGTCGCTTGTCTCTCGCCTGCGGCTCGACCATCGCTTCGCTGGCCTTTAGGACATCGTCGATCGGCACGGGGCCAATCATGTAGGCCATCCGTCCCGACTCCAACTTGGCGACGTTGAGAATGTCGTTGACCAAACCCAAGAGGTGGCCGCCAGAGCGGCGAATCCGGTGGACGAAGTCGCGCTGGTGCTCCGTCATGGGGCCGTGGACTCCCATGTCGAGCAGGTCCGCGTACCCGGTGATCGCGTTGAGCGGCGTGCGAATCTCGTGACTCATCTTGGCGAGGAACGCGCTCTTGGCTTGGTTCGCGGCCTCGACTTCGATTGTGCGTTTCGCGAGCTGCTTGGTGCGCCGCTCCAGTTCGCGCGTGCGTTGTCCCACGCGCTTCTCGAGGCTTGAGTTCAGCTCACGGACGGCGGATTCCGCGCGCACCTGGGCCGTGATGTCTCGAATGAGCCAGCGAGCGCCCAACATCGCCCCAGTGGCCGGATGACGTACGGCGAGCGCGGCCACCGACACGTCCGCGGCGCCAGCGTGGCGCCTTCGCACGCGCCCGTTCCATTCCCGCCGCATATGGACGCGGCTGGCGAGATCCGCCATCTCCCTTGTGCCGACCGGACGTTCGTCGTAGGAGACTAGATAGACGCCGAGCAATTTACCGATCAGTGACTCCGCGGCAATCCGGAAGAGGCCTTCTGCCGCCTTATTCGCGTCGATGATTTCGCCCTGCGTATTGGTGACGAGATACGCATCGGGGGCAAGCTCGAACAGGTCCCGATACTGCTGGCGTCCAACTTCGAGCTCTTGCGACATGGTGACGAGCGTCTCTTGTTGCTTATGCAGCTCGAGCAAAGCGAAGTTCAGCTCCTTGAGCGCGCGGTCGAGCTGCGTGGCGAGCCTTTGGCTTTCGCGAATCTCGTCACGGGCTGGACCATCGGCCCGGGCAGCCCGCGGGGTGGCGCCTGTGGGCACGCTTCGCCAAAGCTCCCGCGCGATGTCCTGCGCAGCCTTGAGCCTAGCTCCAGTCACAGCCATCTGCTCACCGATCGGCTCACCGGCAGGTGCTGCATCGGCAAGCGGAGCGGCCGCGCCGTTCGGCGCCCCCCTTGGGGGCTTCACGTTGGGGCTACTCGACGCGTCCGAGCGCGTGTCGCCGTGGTTAGCCATCGCGACCCACGATTTCGCTTCGCTTGATTCCACGACTCTTGCCGTCGGCGGTCTCCGTCGCCCGCGACCGATTTCTGGTCCGGTCGAGCTCCTCTCGCAACGTGCGTTCAACCGCAATGTGTTGGCTTCGCCGAAGCGCCTGAGATGCCATGAGGCCAATGGTCCGCGCGAGTGCCAGGTCGCTTTCGGTCAGCTCGCGTGCAGCGCTGAAATAGAACGCTACCGCACCGATCAATTCTCCTTCAGCCTCGAGAGGAAGGGCAACCACAGCCTGCGCGCCCGCTGTCGCGTGCGCAGCAGCTGCCTCTGGAAATCTTCTTTCGATTTCGGCCGGCGAGGCCAGTGTGACGGATTCGCGCGACATGAGGGCCCAGCCGATCGGGGTGGCCCCCTTTTCTGAAAGCTGGCGCAATTGCTCCACGGCGTCGGGCGCAACCCCTGTCGTGTACAGCGGCTCCCACACAGAATCCTCGCGTCTGAGTGCCACAACGGCGCCTGTCGCACCCAGGGCCGCGAGCGCCTCGCCAACCATGACAGCGGCCGCTTGTGCAGGCTCGAGTGTCTGCGACAAGGCGGCGGCGACATTCTGGATTGTCTTGACCTGCCGACGGGCCAACTGCGCCACGCGACTGCTCTCGTTCACTGAGTCGATGTCCACAAATGCGATGACGACTCCGTCAATCCTGTGCTCCGATGTCCGGTACGGTCGCACTCGCACGGACCACCAACGACCCTCGTCGTCTTGCGCCCTTCGCTCCGCGACAACGAGCGTGTCGATGACTTGAGCGATCATCTGCTCCAAATCGGGGATGGCCACTTTCCACGTGATGTCCCCGATCGGTCGACCTATGTCGGTCGCGATGACATTGAGGACGCGATCGGCGTTGGGAGTAAAGCGGCGGATGCGGAGGTCGTTTCCGATCCGCACCAGCGGGAGATTGGCGCTCGCCAGAAAGTTGCTCAGGTCGTTGTTCACTTCGCCAAGGTCGAACGTCCGGCGTTGCAGCTCCTCGTTGACGGTTGTGAGCTCCTCGTTCGCCGACTGCAGCTCCTCTTTCGCAGTCTCCAATTCCTCGTTACCGCTTTGGAGCTCCTCGTAACTCGACTGAATCTCCTCAGTCGAGGATCGAAGCTCCTCGTTGGTTGCCTCCTGCTCCTCGACGATCGCCTGCATGTACTCTTTGGTCGCGGCGAGCTCCTGCTCGAGCTCTTTCGCGCGTCGCGTGACTGCCTGACCAGCCTGCGCGCCTTTCTGCACCTTGGAGCCGCGCCTGGGAGCTGCTCTGCGCTCAGGCGAGAAAAGCACTGCGAAGAAACGTTGGCCGGTGGGTACGGCCTTGAAAGGAATGATCTCCAGCGTGAACTGTGTGTGCCGACCGTCAATGACGATTCCGATGCCCGACTTACGGACTGTCTGAGATGTCTTGGCGGCTTCGTCGAGCCCGACCCGAAGCGGGGTTAGGAACTCAGGCCGCGCCATCTTGAGCAGGTGAAAGCTCGCGGCCCCGGCGGGTGGTTCGAGAAATGGGCCGGTGCGCCCACGGAATTGCACGACCTCGAGGTATTCGTTCACGACTACTCCAACGGGCGCCACAGCCGTGAGTACGATGCGATCGGCCTCCTTTTGCAAATCGCGCATGGTCGACAGCTCGCGCGGTCGGTAGGCCTTGGACTGCCCGGTGGACTGCGCAATGCGGGTGCCGGTCAATACGTCGAACTGCAATAGCCCGGGAGGCGCCGTAGTCTTGCGGTAGATCCGGTGTCTCTTGTTAACCGAAGCGAATAATTCCGGAAATGCGCCCACGCTCTCCGCTCCACCCAGGACAAGCACCCCGGTCGGCCGAAGGGCATAGTGGAACAGCGCAAACACGCGCTTTTGAAGCTCGTGCCCCAGATAGATCAGCACATTGCGGCAGCTAATCAGGTCGATCTGCGAGAACGGGGGGTCGCGCGTCAAATCTTGTTTGGCGAATACGCACAGATCGCGAATGTTGCTATTGACGCGATAGCCACGGTCGTCGCGTGTGAAAAAGCGTCGCAGACGCTCGGGGGACACATCAGACGCAATGCTGTCCAGATACACGCCAGCGCGGGCTCTCAGTATCGCCGTCTCATTGATGTCCGTGGCGTACAGTTGAACGGACGGCGCGTCTGGGACATCGTCCAGAAACTCCATGAGGCACATGGCGAGGGAATACGCCTCTTCGCCCGTCGAACACCCGGGAACCCATACGCGAACGGGCACCTCTGCCGGGCGGCCGCTCACCAGTCCCGGAAATACCGTGTGTTTGAGAACGTCAAAGACGCCCGGGTCGCGGAAGAAATTCGTAACCCGTATGAGCAGGTCCTGACAAAGAGCCTCGGCTTCGGCGGAGTCTGTCCTTAAAGCGTCGACGTACTCGTTCAATGAATCGAGATGCTGCAGCAACATGCGACGTCGAATGCGACGTCTCAGCGTTGCCGGCTTGTACTGAGCGAAATCCACGCCGCAACTCTCTCTGAGAATCGTGAGGATCCGGTCGAAGTCATCATCATCCGCGACCAGCTCGGCATCCACTTCTGGCTCCTGCAGTGCCATGTAGTGATGCCTTGCGATCCGAGCGAGCTCCTTCGCGATATCGCTCGGTGACAAAACGAAATCCACGCAGCCGGTCGCGATTGCGCTGCGCGGCATTCCGCCGAACTTCGCGCTCGACTCTGTTTGTGCGAACGTGATGCCGCCAGCTCCCTTGATCGCCACCAGACCGGCCGCGCCGTCGGTCGCGGTGCCGGACAGCACAATGCCAATTGCGCCTCGGCCCTGAGTCTCGGCGAGCGAGCGAAAAAAGTCGTTTACCGGCGCCGGTATGCCGCGCCCCGTTTGCCGCGTTGTGAGCCGCAGGTGGCCGTCCACCAGCGTCATGCTCGTATTGGGCGGGATCACGTAGGCGTGATCGCGCTCGAGTTGAATGCCGTCGTGGACCTCTTGGACCGGGACCGGAGACCTCTGCGCCAGAATGCCTGCAAGTGCGCTCGGGTGCGTCGGGTCGAGGTGCTGCACCAGCACGTATGACATCCCGCTATCCGGGGGGAGCTGCTCGAGCAACTGCTGGAGCGCTTCGAGACCGCCGGCGGATGCCCCGACGCCCACGACGGGAAACGGGAGCATTGGCGCAGCCAACTCCGGGTCAGGCGGCGCGGCATCCGTGGACGATTTCGTCGGAGTCGAACCGGCCGCGACCTTCAGCGCCGCACGCTTTGTGCTCTTCGCGCCCGCTTTCTTACGGCTGGGTGCGGTGCCGGGTGCGCTTTGCGCCTCCGCGCGTGGCCTACGGCGCGTACTCGGAACTTTCGACGAGCCAGGGCCGTGCTTAGGCATCAATCATCGCGCTTACGTGTCTACGAACACTTTCGCGACTATTGAAAACGATAAACCCGTTGCCGCGAAGAAACAACCGACTTGAGGGGGTCCCACAGCTCCTGTCGCGTGCCCCGAGTGCGCGGTGCCGCTCACTGCGCGATCTGCGGAGGCGAGACGAGCTAGCCCTTAGTTTCCTCGTCCACGACTTTCATGGCCACGGATACTAGCCGCTCGAGCTCGTCGTCGGACTCCTTCGGCAGGAGCGTCTCAGCCCAAGCGTGGTCCTCCGACTTGGCGTAGCGATCGAGAAGGCGGCGTACAAACGAAAGCAGTGCAATTCGCTGCAACTCGCCTCGCCGCTGAGCGCGCGACGAGTCCTGATTGGCTCGCATCATCGATTCGAACCGCTGGGCGGCGCGCAGCGCCTTCGCCGTTAGCGATGCGACGACCTGCAGGAAGCGAATGTCGCTGTCCGAGAACGGTTTTGCATCGCGTTCCGTCCGAACGAAGATCGCGCCAATTACCTGTCCCCGCCAACGAATGGGCGCCACAACGATGGATCGCACGTTGCGCATGTCGAGCAGCGGCTTGATGTCGCGCAGCATGGGATCGCTGGCCGCGTCCGCGATCACGACAGTTTCGCCCGACTCGAAAACGCGCTGGAGCTCCGGATACCGCGCAAGGTCGATGACCATGTTTCTGATCGACGGGTCCTCGTAGGTTGCGACCAGCCGGACGTCTTCCGACTCGCGGGCCAGGAAGATGGAGCTTCGGTCGAGGCCGAAAGTCTCGCCTAACTGGCGTGCGATGGTCTGCAGGATGTCCGTGAAATGCACCGAGCCGCTGATGGCCTGGAGAATGTCGACCACGGCCACGAGGTGGTCGCGCTCGTGCTGCAGCTCCTCGAACCGGGTACGCAGGTCGGCGAGCTCGCGTGCGGCGTCACCGTCGTGCTGGTAGCTCACCTGAGGCTCGCGATCAGGCGCGGCGATCGTTGGATCCGAAGTCGGCATTGGAGGGGGTCGGCGACCGGGCCGCGGCCGATGAGGCCGCGGAGACGTCCGCGGTCCCGTCGCGCTCCTTGCCTTCTGTTCCAGGGTCCGGCGCGCAGTCGATCGATTCGTCCCATTGCACTACCCGATTACGCCCGTCCGCCTTGGCGCGGTACAGCGCGTCGTCGGCCGCGCGTACCACAGAGCCGACGTCGTGGAGCCGGCTGTGCGGCCATGCCGCAACGCCACAACTCATCGTGCGGCGAATCTCGACATCGTCAAACGTGAATGTGCACGCCTCGACTGCCCGACGCACGCGATCCGCCACCGCCCGCGCGTCCGATAAATCGGCGCCGGGGAGTATGATGAGAAACTCCTCGCCGCCATAACGGCCGACCCAGTCGATTGCACGCGCCTTCTGTTCCAGCAAGCGGGCGAATTGCTGCAGCACGGCGTCGCCCGCCTGGTGTCCATATGTGTCATTCACGCTCTTGAATCGGTCAAGATCGCACATCACGACCGCGAAAGGCTCTGCTAGTCGTACCGAGTGCTCGAAAGTCTCCGCCAGCCGCTCATCCAGCCGCCGCCGGTTGTCAATGCCAGTCAACGCATCCGTCTGCGCGATGCGGACGAGCTGATCGTTGATTGCCTCGAGCTCTCCCTTCTGGCGCTCAACTTTGCTCTGCAGCAGCTTGATGCGCAGCAGCGAACGCATGCGCGCTTCGAGCTCGTCAAAATTGATTGGCTTGGTGATGTAGTCGTCGGCGCCGGCATCCAGGCCAACGACCTTGTCCGCGGTCGTGTCTAGAGCCGTCTGCATGATCACCGGGATGAACGGCAGCCGCCGGTTGGCCTTTATTCGGCGCGCGACCTCGAACCCATCGATCTTGGGTAGCATCACGTCGAGAAGGATCAGGTCGGGAAACTCGATGTTGTCGGGCGGGGTCTCCCCGTCGAGAGCGCCGAGTGCCGCGAGCGCCTCTTCGCCATCGCGGGCGGCGGTCGTCACATAGCCGCGAGCTTCCAGGCGATCTCGCAGGATTGTGATGTTGTCCGGGTGGTCATCCACGACCAGAATCCGCGCCGGCCCAGTGCTCTCCCTCGTCAGGTCGGGCACGTCGGAATTCCTCACGCGTCGTCTTTCATCCACGGCTCATCCACCCCCGGACCGGTCTCCTGCCTGAGTGCCCCTCTGCATCCGTTCACGTCGCCCGCGTACACCCTCATCGACATGTGCGACTGACCGGCCGCAGATCTGCGGGATCACTTCGGGGCGATCGACTGGCTCAAGTGTTCACGGTCTCGCGTGCCTGCGTCGGCGCCAGGAAGCGCTGCACCTCCGCTACCACTGCGCGCGGCTCGCACGGCTTCGCGAGATAACCGTTACAGCCCACTTCCATTGCCTTTTCGCGATCCGATGCCAACGCATGCGCTGTCAGAGCAATTATGGGGATCGTTCGCGTTTCGGGATCGTGCTTGAGAACCTGTGTCGCTTCCCACCCGTCGATGATGGGTATCGAGATATCCATCAGAATCAGGTCCGGTTTCTCGCTTCGCGCCTTGGCGATCCCTTCCTCGCCGTTGAGAGCCTCCATGACGCGATAGCCGAAATGTCGGAGGATCGTGGAGTACACGATCCGGTTGTCCTCGTTGTCCTCAACTAGCAGTATGGTCTTGGGCGCGACGGCCGAGGCAATGGGCATGCGTATGAGGAGTGAGGGTCAGTACGTGTCACACGGCGGCTCACGGACCGCGACGAGATGTCGCATACGGTCCGGCAGCCGGCCCCGCGCACGCATTGGGGAACTATCTCGCAAGTTCCTTACCATAGTGATCCGTGGCACACCTGCGGTTGAAACGCCGCCAATATAGAAGGCACGTACAAGACGAGCCAGCAGCGTCAGCGTTGCCGCCTCAAGCTGCAAGCGCCTTTCGAGTAACGGCCCGGGCAGCGCACGATCCAGCCAGGGGGCCGCTCCCGACGAGCAGTGCTGCGCGTCAGGCAGGGGTCTTGCGCCCTCCCACCGGCATTCCGACCTCGTGCGATCAGCGCGTGTAGGGATTGAGAATCGTGACACCGTGCCCAGTGAAGTCGGCCTCATTTCTCGTCACCAAGGCGAGATCGTATACCTGGGCAGTCGCGAGGAGAAGGCCATCGATGACAGAGAGCTGGCGTCCCTGACGCCTGCCCGCTGCTGTCAGACGGCCCCAGCTTCGGGCCACCGCTTCGTCGACCGATAGAAGCCGTCCCGCGAACTGCATCGGCAGATCCGTCTCGAGCCATGCCTGGAGCGCGCTGCGTCTGCGCCCCGCCGGCATGAGCGCCACGCCCTTTTCAATTTCGCCAAGCGTGAGTGTGCTCAGCGCGAAGTCGAGCGGAGACTGCGCGGCAATCCAGGCGACCGCGCGGGCGTCGGGCGCTGATCGGGACGGCTCGGACACGACGACCGTATCTAGGAGATACTTCAGAGGTCGACGTCTCGGCCGAGATCGCGAGAGCGCGTGAGCTTGAGCGCTCCCGTGGCCAGGGCATCGGTTAGCGGCGAGCGCCGCATGAAGTCCACGAGGTTTTCCGGCGGCGACGCCAGCCGGTCATAATCCCATGCCGCCACGACCACCACGGCATCCTTGCCGTGCTTGGTCACACGTTGTGGCCCATGCGCCAACGCCGCGCGGACGACTTCGCTGAAGCGATTTTTGGCTTCTTCAAGCTTCCACGCACGGCGCCGCAGCGTGGATGCAGCTTTCGAGGGCCCGGCTCTCATGAGAGGTATGGCCAGACTAGAAAGAGGTATGGCTCAGAATGGACAGAGATATGGCTAGACTGGCCTGAATATAGCCAGACTGGACAGATACAGCAACGGCCGGAATTTCGAAAGGGCAGCGGGTCGCGCGCGCGGTGAAGTGCGCGTCGTTACGCCGCCAGCGACACGCCACAGGCGGCGCAGTACCGGGCGGCGGGCTCGGTGACGGCGGCGCCGCAGGCGGCGCACGATCCCGTCAGGTAAGCCGCGCACGACGAGCAGTACCGCGCGTCAGACTCGGGGCGCGGTCCGCAGGCGGGGCAAACCAGCGCCGGCGCCGCCACGCCGTCCGCCCGCAGCTCGGCGAGCGCTCGGGCCGTATACGACTCTTTCAGACTCGCGTAATCGACGTCGGACAACTTGCCCGTGGCGCGGTCGAATTCGATCTCGCGCAGCGCGTCGATCGCAGAGCCGCCCTCTGGGAGCTCGTTCAACGCTCGCGTTGGCGCGCGTGACGACGCGGCCGACGGCCAGAAGATCGGCGCGAGCACAAAGCACAGCATACCGATCGCCACCACCGTCCCGACGGCCAGCGCTGTCACGCCCTGTCGTCTCGAATGGCCGCGTCGAGTTTGGCGAGCTCCTCGGGGGTAGCATTCGCCACAGCCGGCCCGCCGGCCGGGGCCGGGCTCGTTCCTGCCACTGGCTGTCCAGGTGGTCCCGCGCTCGGCGCCGTCGTCGTTGCGGTCACTGGACGCCAGTGCCGCACGAGCGCCGCCACGAGAATCCCGCCCGCGCCCAGCGCCACGAACGGTGCCAGATACGCGGCCCAATTGAAGCCGCTACGCGGAGGCGACATGAGAACGCGCTCTCCGTAGACCACGACGAACGCGGCAAGTATCTCGGGCCCCGAGTAGCCATCCGCAACGAGTCGCAGGACATCAGCGTGCATGGAAGGCGACACAGGGCACGTGAAGTCGGTTGTGCGGCAGGTGTAGATGTCGAGCGTGCAGCCGCACATGCAATGGATGCCGCGCTCGAGCTCATCGCGCTGCACGTCGGTCATCGACGGCGCCGCGTTTGGTTTTGGCGGCAGAGAGACGGGACGGTACCGCTGCTCGTCCATGGGTCCGCTCATCGTCATGCGGACCTGCTGGTCGGGTTGCTTGTCGCTCTTCTGGTCGGTCTGTTGGGCGCCGGCCAGTCGCGCGAACGCGGCGGCAGCGACGACTGCGGAGGAGGAGGCGCCAATGAAGTCGCGCCGCGTGATCGTTGCCGCTCGACGTGGCTGGTCAGTCATCCCGCGATCGACGCCTCGGGCTGCATGACCGCGTGATAACCACTTCGCGCCCGAGCACGATCCGCCTGGGGCCACATCACGATGAGCCCGCCGAACGCCATGAGCACGCCGCCTGCCCACACCCACCAAACCAGCGGGTTGAACGTGATGCGCACCTCGGCCGCGTCGTCGCCCCGCACTCCGGTCAGAACCACGTACACATCTTGACTGGGAGAACCGAGAATGCCCACGGCCGTGGATGGCTCAAAGAGCGGCACGCCACGTGTATCGAAATGCTGCCGTTTCTCACTCTCGATCAACGGCATCGGCTTGCCGTCGCGCGTGGGCTTGAGCGACACGGCGGTCACGTGGCGGTTGAGCACGTCGAAAACGGAGACGCCGCTGTTCACGAACCGCCAGCGATGCCCGTACGGGTCGGTCAGCGACACGGATTGTCCGGCGCGGAGGGTCTCGTCGTAGTCGTGTCGAAAGACGCGGCCCGCGAACGCGCAGAATAAGATCACAACGCCCGCATGCACGATGTATCCGCCATACCGCCGACGGTTTCTCGCAATCAGCTGCATGCCAGCGGCGATCGCGTGCTCGCCGTGTATCCGAATCCGGGCGCGAATCCCCTTGTAGAACTCCTGCAGGATCGTCGTTCCGACAAACCCTGCCAACGCGTAGGCCACGAGCGCGTGCCATTCACGCATCCCCAACGCCAGCAGTATCGCCAATACGGCGATCCCGCCGAACAGCGGCACGGCAAACTGGCGGCGCAAATTCGGTAGCGAAGCGCGACGCCATGCGATCAGCGGACCTATTCCCGTCAGCGCGAATAACAGAAGGCCGAGTGGGACGTTTACCGCGTTGAAGAAAGGGGCGCCCACCGTGATCTTGGTCCCGCGGACGGCCTCGCTCAAGATCGGAAAAAGCGTCCCCCAAAGCACCGAGAACGCGATGCCGACGAACAGCAGGTTGTTGTACAGAAATGCCGCCTCACGACTCACCATGCTTTCCAGCTGGGCCGTGGACCTGAGGTCTCTCAGGCGCGTGCCGACCAGATACACGGTCACGCCAAGCGTCAGCGCCAGCAGCCCCGCGAACCATGTGCCCACTCGCGACTGAGCGAATGAATGCACGCTGTTGATCACGCCGCTGCGCGTGATGAATGTTCCCAGGATGGCGAGCAGGAACGTCGACACGACAAGCACGACGTTCCATTTGCGCAGCATCCCGCGCTTCTCCTGAATCATGATCGAGTGCAAGAACGCCGTGCCTGTGAGCCACGGTAAGAGAGACGCGTTTTCTACCGGGTCCCACATCCAGTATCCGCCCCACCCGAGCTCCACGTACGCCCACCACATCCCCAGCGTGATGCCGATCGTCAGGAAGAACCAGCTCACGAGCGACCACCGCCGCACCGCCGCGAGCCATTCGGCGTCCAGCCGCCGCGTGATCAGTGCCGCGATCGCGAATGCGAACGGAACCGCCGTTGCGACATAGCCCAAGTACAGATTCGGCGGATGGATCGCCATCCCGGGGTTCTGCAGCTGGGGATTCATCCCGTTCCCGTCGGGCGGTATCCAGTCCAGGCGCTCGTAAGGATTGGCGCCGAGACATAGTGTCGCCAAGAAAAACAGTGTGATCGCCGCGAGCGTCCCGGCCACATACGGCATTAGAACGCGGTTTCGTGCGCGATTGGTCCAAACCGCGATGGCCGAGTAGCTGGTCAATATGAGGGCCCAGAACAACAGCGACCCGGCCTGCCCACCCCAGAAGGCGGTGAGCGTGTACACCCGGGGCAGGTTCGCGCTCGTGAATGAAGCGACGTACCTGAACGAGAAGTCGTGCGTTAGAAGCGCAGTCCAAAGCCCGAGCGACGCGAGAACGACGAACGCCCACGTCGCGTAGACTGCCCTGGCTCCGCTGGCGACGAGATCATCGCGCCCAAGCGCCCCGCCGGCGAACGAAACCACACAAGCCCACCCGGACACAAGGAGCGCAACCCACAGAGAAAGCTCGCCAACGAGAATCATTCGTCCCGCTTCACACGCGGCTGGCCGACTTGTACCCCGGGGTATTCCGGTATTTGTACTTGTCCGGCGCATTCTCGTACCGCGAGGCGCACTTGGCGAGCAGCGACGTGGCGCGGAACGTCCCGTCGCTCCCCATCCGCCCCTCGACGATGACGTCAGCACTGTCGGAGAACGTGTCGGGTATTACGCCGCGATATATGACCGGAATGGTTTCTGCGCCGTCGGACACGCGGAACGCGACCTCGCGGCCGCCTGGATCTCGCTCGATTGACCCGGGGACCACACGTGCCCCGACTTTTACGCCAGCCCGCGCGAACGAAGGATCCGCGGCGACTCGGCCGGCGAGCTCCTGGGGAGTCAGATAGTAGACGCCGGTCTCGGTGATCGCGGTCGCCATGAGATAGCTGGCCGCGGCCAGGATCAACACACCTCCGATGAGGAACTTCGCGCGCGGTGTCACTGCGACTGGTAGTCTAACACGCGGTAGCGCCGTGGAGATGCCGCCAGGAAGCCTGGAGCTGCAGTTCTAGCGTGCCCGTCCGGCGCTGCGGCGAATGTCATCCATGATGCGCGCGAGCTCGCGCTCGGCTTGATCTCGTTCTTCGGGTGTCCACACGCCTGTCAGGCGTCGGAAATCGCGCACGCGCTCGAGCATCTCGTCGATCGACGCCCGAAGCTCGAGATTGGCCCGGCGCTCCGCGGCTGTGGAATCGACGCGTGGCATTAAGCGAGAATATACATGCCCCGAGTCAACCATCGCGGCCGCGGCCGCTTACTCATGGCGGGCCGCACGCGCCCAGTGAAGCGCGGCGGCCACCGCCCGTGCCCAGCCGTGGCGCCCGGCTGATACGGCGGCGTGGTCCGGGCCCGGAGTGAAAACCGTTCGCGCGCCGGTGCCTGCGAACGCATTGGCGTCCGCCCAGACTCCGGTGGCCAGTCCGGCGAGACCGGCGGCACCGAGGGCCGTGGTTTCCACGAGGGCCGGGCGCTCGACGGGAACGCCAAGCAGGTCGGCCTGGAATTGCATCAACCAATCGTTTTGCGCTGCGCCGCCATCGACACGTAACGCGTCCACGCTCGCGCCGCAGTGTTGGCGCATGTCGGAAAGCACGTCGTCGGTACCGTACGCCATAGCCTCGAGCGCCGCCCGCACCAGGTGCGCGCGAGTGGTTCCCCGGGTCAGGCCGACTATCGTGCCGCGCGCCTGCGGCTCCCAATGTGGCGCCCCAAGGCCCGTCAACGCCGGCACGAAGTAAACGCCTTCGGTGGACCGTACGCTGCGCGCGAGTGACTCAGACTCGCCGGCCGCCGCGATGACGCCGAGGCCGTCGCGGAGCCACTGAATGGCGGCGCCCGCGACAAAAATGGCGGCTTCCAGCGCGTAGCACGGCGCGCCGCGCGCATCGCAGGCAATCGTGGTGAGCAAGCCACCGCCACCGGCTGGCCTGTCGCCGCCGGCGTTGAGCAATAAAAACGCGCCCGTCCCATACGTGTTCTTGGCTTCGCCTGCGAGCCAGCAACCTTGCCCGAACAGCGCCGCCTGCTGGTCCCCCGCCACTCCCGCGATCGGAATGGCCGCGCCGAATAACACCGCGTCGGCCGTGCCGAACACCCCGGCCGACGGCTGAACCGCCGCAAGCGCCGCACGGGGGACGCCGAACAGGGCACACATGGCGTCGCTCCACTCGTGGGTATTGATGTCGTAGAGTGACGTGCGTGATGCGTTAGTTGGCTCGGTGGCGTAGACCCGGCCGCCCGTCAGGTTCCACACGAGCCACGTGTCGATCGTGCCGACCAGGACCTCGCCCCTGCGTGCCCGATCATGCCACCCGTGCTCGCGTAGAAGCCACGCAACTTTGGCCGCAGAGAAATAGGGATCAACCGTGAGCCCGGTGGCAGCCGCGATCTCAGCCGCATGCGGCGCGAGCTCGACGCACCGATCGGCTGTTCGGCGGTCTTGCCATACGATCGCATGGGGCGCCGCGCGGGGGCGGTCTCTTTCCCACGCGACGACAGTCTCTCGCTGGTTCACGATGCCGATGGCTGACGGAACAATGCCCGCGGCGGCGACTGCCTCGCGCGCGGCGTCGAGCGAACGGTCGAAGATCTCTACGGGGTCGTGCTCCACCCAGCCAGGACGCGGGAAATGCTGAGTTATCTCACGATATGCTCGACCTATCACACGTCCATCAGCGTCCACGACGAGGCATGTCGTTCCGGTCGTCCCTTGGTCGATCGCCAATACACCACGGTGGCGCGGCGTCACGCGTCGAGCTGCTTACGCCGCTCGGGGCGCGGGCATCAATTGACCCGTGAGATCGAGACGGGCGGTCGCCAGCCGCACACCGAAGGCAACCAACGCTCCCCACACCAGAACGGTGGCTATCGCGGAGAAGTGGGCATCGTCCACGTGCGCGAGAGTGTAGACAGCTGCCGCCAAGGCGGCGACCCACACAACGCCATCGCTCCATATGTGACGAAGCCGCCACAGCACCAGCAGTGGCGGGAGTAGCATCACGCTGTACATGCCGAGCGTGGCGGGGTATACCAGCAGCGACGCCGGAACGAACAACGCGAACGCGCAATCTTCGCCCTCTGGCGTGCGCGGCAGCCGATACGCGACCAAGACCGTGACCGCCAGGACCATTGCTGCCAGTCCCAAATACAGCGGGTTCGATATCGGGTTCGCGGTCACCCACTCGTGCGGCGCGAATCGCACGACCATCGCGGCGAGCGACTGGTTGGTCCATTCGGTACTAAAGAACGAGACAGGGAGTCGCTTCGCCGGGTTGTCGCGGACGTACGTGAGAACGGTGTCGGTGCCGAAGGCAATCGTCGCGCCAACCGTCGCGAGCAAGACCGTCAGTGCGCTTGCGAACACCGCACCCCAGCGCCGCCGAACGAGCGGGTACAGCGACACGACGGCGTAGAGCGGTTTCACGATCGCCGCAGCGGCGAGGTATACGCCGCTGACCGCGCGATCACGCGTCCGCCATGCGGCGAGCACAAACGCCAGCGTTAGAAAGTTGGTCTGCCCATCGCCGAGGGTGAGCCAGCCGGCCGGGAGGAGGCACACGAGCGCGGCGGCGAGGGCAAGGCCTCGGGCGCCGCGGTCGGCGAAAAAGAGGCGCCAAACCAGCCAGGTGCTGACTGCCAGCGCAACGAGCTGCAGTCCGCTCCACAACGCAGCCGCAACGGGAAACGAGAACCATCCCAGTGGAGCGAAGAGCAGCAGCGAGGGAGGTGGGTACACGCACCCGACGTCGAAAAATGGAACTTGGCTTGGTACTACGGGCGTGCCCACCGCGGCCGCGCGCAGCACTTCGGGGGAGTACGGGTTGTGCCCGGCCACGAGTGCTCGTCCCCAGACCCAGAAGCCACGCAAGTCAGCGTCAGGTGGCGTGGCCGTCGCGCGCCACGCGTTGTGCGCGACAATCGCACCGCCGGCCGCGATCGCAATACAGAGAAGAATCATGTACGCGAATCGAAGGGATCGTGGCCGTGTCGCGCCGTGGACAGCGTCGCTCAGCGCGTTATCGCCGATGAGCAGCGCGGGTGGCAGCCCCGCGAGCAGCGCCGTCTCGATCGCACGGACGGCGGCTGTATCGGCAGCGACGACGAGCATGGCCGGAGGAATGAATAACCATGCCCTTCCCGCGCCGCTACCGCTCGCGCGCGCGCATGAGCGATCAATGCGCAATAGATTGTCCAGCGGTGCCGTACGAGACTCTCACGCTGGCGGTCGCCGACCGGATAGCGACGCTTACACTCAATCGGCCGGAGAAGCTCAACGCGCTCAACGACGCGATGATCGCCGAGCTTGGCGTAGCGATCGCCGAGATTCGGTCGCGAGATGACGTCGGGGGCGCAGTCGTAACCGGTGCGGGGCGGGCGTTCGTCGCGGGCGCGGACATTGGCGAGCTGGCGTCGCAGTCGCCCGGCGCAGGCAGCGGCGCGTGCCGCCCGCGGACAAGGCGTGCTTCGGCGCATCGAGACGTGCCCCAAGCCTGTCGTGGCCGCCGTCAACGGTTTCGCGCTCGGTGGTGGGTGCGAGCTGGCAATGGCGTGCCACGTGCGCGTCGCTAGCACGGGCGCAAAGTTCGGACAGCCCGAAGTAAAACTCGGCATAACGCCGGGCTACGGTGGCACCCAGCGGTTGCCCCGCCTAGTGGGCAAGGGGCGCGCGCTGGAGCTTCTGCTTACAGGCGAGACCATTGATGCCGCCGAAGCGCACCGCATCGGACTGGTCAACCGCGTAGTGCCTTCGGAAGACCTTTTGAGCGTCGCTACTGCGTGGATTCGGACGATACTGCAGAACGGCCCGCTAGCGGTTGCTCTTTGCCTGGATGCGGTGGACCGCGGCCTGGAAATGAGTCTTGACAACGGCCAGGCGCTCGAAGCCGGCTACTTCGGAGTGGTCGCCGCGAGCGCCGACGCCGCCGAAGGGCTCGCGGCGTTCATGGCCAAGCGCGCACCGAGCTTCGCAGCGAGATAGGGGAGATAACCGAAGTCGGCGCGCACTGGTGGCTGCGCACGCTCGACGTGCGGGATTTCCGCAATCTTGCACGTGCGACCCTGGAGCTGCCCGCGAGGGGTATTGTCCTGATCGGTGACAACGGACAGGGCAAGACCAACCTGCTCGAAGCTGTCGCATACCTGCATCTGCTCCGCTCGGTGCGAGGCGCGCCCGACGCAGAGGTCGTGCGCTTCGGGTCGGCCGGATTTCACGTGCGCGGAGTTGCGGACCTTGATGCCCGGCGGCGGGAAGCCGCGGTCGGATTCGAGCGCGCCACGCGGCGCAAGAAGGTCGTGATAGACGGCGGGGAAGCCGCGCGCCTGAGCGACGGGCTGGGTGCCGTACCATCGGTCACGTTCTCGCCCGTGGATGTGGAGCTCGTTCGCGGCGGCCCCGGTCTCCGGCGCCGCTATCTCGACGTCGTGCTCGCGACCACATCACGTCCGTACCTGGCAGCGCTACAGGCGTACCGCGGCGCTTTGGACCGCCGTAATGCCGCACTGCGCAGTGGCGCCCGCGAGGCGGCGGTCTCGGCATGGGAACCTTTAATGGCCGACGCCGGCGCGGTCGTGTGGGCGGATCGCGCGGCATGGGTCAGCCGGTGGGCGGGGGAGCTGGGGCGAGTGTGCACGGCGGCGGGGGAGCCTGGGACGGTCGCAGTGCGCTACTCCGCTCGTGCGGCGGCCCCGGCGCCGGCCGCCGCGGCCGCCAGGGAGCGCGCCGACAACCCCGTCGACCTCGAGGGCCCAGACGGCGACGGAGCGGACCAACTCGCGACCGTGGAAACGCTTCGCCCGATCCTGGAGCGCGCTTTCTCAGCGGGGCGGCTCGGCGACAGCCGGCGGGGCATGACCCTGAGCGGCCCGCACCGAGACGACATCTGTCTCGACGCTCGACGGACGGCCGCTGCAGACATACGGCTCCGCCGGTCAGCAGCGCACCGTTGCCATAGCTCTCAGGCTGCTCGAAGCCGAAACGCTGCGCGCGCACGCGGGCGGCTCGCCGGTGCTGCTATTCGATGATCCGTTCGCGGAGCTCGATGAGCGACGCTCGCGCGCCGTCCTGGAGGTGCTGCATTGCGGAGGCCTCGTGCAAGGCGACGCGCCCATCGCTGACGGTGACCGTAGCGGTGGCGGCGCGCAGGTGGTGCTCGCAGTGCCGCGTACGGCCGACATTCCATCTGGCTCTTACGACACTCGAACGCTGGCAAATCTCCGCAGGCATCGTCAAGCGGGCCGCATGAGCGATCAATGAGCGAGCGCGGAAAACGTCCAGAACGGGTGGGCGGCGTCCTGGCGAGCTACTCGCCAAGACCGGCCTCGCCCGGCGGCTGGCTCTGGCGGACGTGCTGCAGGAATGGCCAAAGCTCGTCGGCGAGAAGATCGCGGCTGAGACCGTGCCGATCCGGGTCACAGCGGATGGAACGTTGTTCGTCGCGGTGACCACGCATGCGTGGATGAACGAGCTGTCGTTGCTCGAGCCACAGGTGTTGGCGGCGATTAACGTTGCACCGGGCCGGCCGCCGGTAAAGAAAATTCGCTGGCAGGTGAAGCGGTAATCGGCCGGCGTTCCCGTTACATTTCATTCGAGACAACATGGCAAAATCGGACTCCGAGTCCGACCGCTACGACGCTGGGCAGATCCAGGTACTCAAGGGACTGGAAGCCGTGCGCAAGCGCCCGGGGATGTACATTGGGTCGACGTCGGAACGAGGACTGCATCACCTCGTCTACGAGGTCGTCGACAACTCGATCGACGAGGCGTTGGCGGGCTACGCCGATCGCATCGCCGTGACGATCCACGCCGACAACTCCGTCACCGTCGTCGACAACGGCCGCGGGATTCCGGTCGACGTGCACCCGACGGAGAAAATCCCGGGCGTCGAGCTGGCGATGACCGTGCTGCACGCCGGCGGCAAGTTCGACAAGAGCATCGTACAAGGTGTCGGGCGGATTGCACGGCGTCGGTGTGTCGGTCGTCAACGCGCTGTCGGAGCAGCTGAAGGTCTGGGTCAAGCGCGACGGCAAAGAGCACTACATGGACTTCGTGCGCGGCGATCACCAACACCAAGCTCAAGGTGCTTGGCAAGGTCGCTGCCGAAGGACACCGGGACGACGGTGTGGTTCAAGCCCGACCCGATGATCTTCACGCGACCTCATCTACGACTACGACACGCTGGCACTCCGGCTGCGCGAGCTGTCGTTTCTCAACAAGGGCGTGACGATCACGCTCACCGACGAGCGCGACGACCCGGCCGAGAGCGGAGACGTTCCACGCGAAGGGCGGGCTGAGCGAGATGGTGCAGTTTCTCAACGCGAACAGGAAGCCGCTGCATCCCGAGGTCATCTACATCGAGACCGAGCGCGACGACATCGGGATCGAGCTCGCGATGCAGTACAACGACGGCTACAACGAGAACGTTTTCTCCTTCGTCAACAACATCAACACGCACGAAGGCGGAACGCATCTCACCGGGCTACAAGGCGCGCTGACGCGCACGATCAACGCGTACGCCGAGAAGGGCAAATTTTCTCAAGAAGGACAAGAAGGACGATCTCACGCTGACCGGCGACGATGTGCGCGAAGGGCTGACGGCCGTGCTTTCGATCAAGGTGCGCGAGCCCCAGTTCGAGGGGCAGACCAAGACCAAGCTCGGCAATTCCGAAGTCGAAGGCGCCGTCAAGACGGTCGTCAACGAGCTGCTGGGCGCCTATCTCGATGAGCACCCGCGAGTCGCCAACATCGTGGTCGAGAAGGCGGTCTCGGCGGCGCGGGCACGCGAGGCGGCGCGCAAGGCGCGCGAGCTCACGCGCAAGAAGAACGCGCTCGATGTCAGCGCGCTGCCCGGCAAGCTGGCCGACTGCTCGCTGAGCGACCCGGCGCTGTGCGAGCTGTACCTCGTCGAGGGCGATTCGGCGCGGCGGCTCCGCGAAAATGGGCCGCGAGCAGGTCGTTCCAGGCGATTCTGCCGCTGCGCGGCAAGATTCTCAACGTCGAGAAGGCGCGGATCGACAAAGTGCTCTCGAACGAGGAGATCCGGACGATCATCACGGCGCTGGGCACCGGCATCAAGGACGACTTCACGATCTGACGACGCGCGGTACCACAAGATCGATTCTGATGACGGACGCGGACGTCGACGGCGCGCACATCCGCACGCTGCTGCTGACGTTCTTTTTCCGCCAGATGCCAGAAGCTGATCGACGCGGGCTACATCTACATTGCGCAGCCGCCGCTCTTCCGCGTCGCGCAGGGGCAAAGAGGAGTACTACGCCTACGACGAGGCCGAGCGCGACGCGATCGCCGACGCGGCTCGGCAACGGCGACGGCAAGGCGGCGGTCAACATTCAGCGCTACAAGGGCCTCGGCGAGATGAACCCCGAGCAGCTCTGGCGCACGACGATGGATCCTCAGACGCGCACGATCCTCAAGGTCACCATGGAGGACGCGATACGAGGCGGATCTGCTGTTCCAGAAATGCTGATGGGTGACGAGGTCGAGCCGCGCCGCGAGTTCATCGAGGCCAACGCGAAGTTCGTCAGCAACCTCGACGTCTGAGCAACGCAGCTCACGCGGCGGTGAGCGCGCCCTGCCCGGCGCCGTCGCGGCGCTGAAAGATTGCGAACACTAGGTCGCCAAACGCGTAGGGCACCGCCATGTTCGTCATCGGAAACCGATCGACGAGGTGGCCGGCCTGGAGGCCAAGCGCGCGCGCGGCGTGGTCCAGTGCGCCTCCTGCATGACGCAGCGTGATCCACTTCACCGACGGTCCGTACGCGACCAAGTCCCAGGCGCGATCTCCAAAGAGGTGCCGCAGCGACTGCCTCGAATGGTAGTACAGCGTGGTCGGCGGAGCGTACACATGCCACCTGGACCCGAGGGCGCGGCTCAGCAAGGAGCCCCGGTCCCAGGTCTCGATTACTAAGGCCCCGCCGGGACGCAGTAGATCGTACACGCGCTGAGCCGCCTCGCGCGCCAGCGGTAGATGTTCGAGCACGGCAAACATCGTGATGACGTCGAATGAGGCTGGCTCCAACGGCGCGCTGAGGAATTCGGCGCGCGCGACATCGAGTCCAAGCGTGTCGCGCGCAAACGAGACCATGTACTCGCTGACGTCGCATCCAGAGGCGCGCCAGCCGCGCTTGTTGGCTTCATCCACGACGAATCCAGCGGCACACCCGACGTCGAGCAGCCGACTGCCAGAGCGGGGCAGAATCCCGTAACGCTCGAGGCGGCGGAAATAGACACCGGCTTGCCGCCAATGCACGGCCTCGTCTTCGAGGTAACCAGGGTAGCCGGCGCCGCCATCAGTGAAATACTCGCGCGAAAATAGTTCCTCAGGGCGGTTGAAGTCTCGGGCGCCATCCACGAACACGACGTCGCACGTGGGGCACAAGAAGAATGCGAACCCGTCCGCGGCAAAAAGGCGCGTGGCCGATACGCCGCCGCACACCACACACGGCTTTACGGGCGGCCGTCGCCTGCGAGGCTGCCCCCTCGGCGGCACGCGACGGTTTCTCCACGCGCGAATCAAAGTCTCGGGCAATTGACCCAACGTCACAACGCACCTCATGCGGTTTCGCCCAGCGACACGCGGCGCGTTGGCGCGAGGCGACTACTAGTACACCTAGTACACCGTTACGCAACGCCCGGGCCGCCAAAACGTTTGCCGACCGAAAAACACATGGGTACGGTGCTGCTGTCGCCCTAAGTCCCTGAGCGTGTCCTGATCTTGGTCGTGGCTTTGCTGAACTTCGCGGGCGCGCTGGTACGCGGCTGAGGCATCCTCGGGACGTCGCATGCGGTCGAGCACGATGCCTACGCCTTTGAGTGCTCTCCAGTTCTCCGAGTCCGCCTTCGCCGCTGCCTCGAACGCTTCGAGCGCGGCGGCCAACTGATCCGTGTGGTTGAGGGCGTCCCCTAGGTAGTAGTGGGCGCTCCGGTGGACCGGGTTGAGCTCCGTTGCTCGTTTCAGGGGATCGATTGCGTCGCGCCAGCGGGCTTTGCGACAGAGCTGTATGCCTTGTTCTGTCAGAGCATCTGCTTCAACGAGCCGTTGAGCCAGGTTTGTCGCGTCAGTGGCTTCCGTGGCCGTGGCCGACAGTGCCGAACTGGATTCGGGCGCGGAAACAGACTCGACTGCCGATCGGGGTACCTCCTCAGCACGCGATGGATCGCCAGCTCCGGGCGCCGACGACTGCGGTGACTCTGCCGTGGATTCGTGCACTTCGGGGGGCGCCGCATCACGCACGGAATCGGCCATGGTCAGACGAGTGCGAGCGACGTTTCTTTGTCGATCCAGCCCAGATACTTGTCCGCCCCAGCGCTTACGGGAAGCGCCAGCAGCTCGGGAACCTTGTACGGGTGCAGCTCGCCGAACGCGACCTGCAGCGATTCGAGTCGAGCTGCCCGCGTTTTCAGGAGCACTACGACTTCGGTTTCGTCGGCCACTTTTCCCTCCCACCGGTACAACGACCGTGCACCCGGCAGCATGGTTCCACACGCGATGAGGCGGCGGTCCACCAGGGCGCGGATGAGCGTCACGGCCTCCTCCGGGGTGGCTGTGGTGGTCAGGACGACAATCGCGTCGGTCTGTGGCATGGACCTGTGAGTAGGACGAGGGAGTTGGGCGGAATGTAAGGGCCTATCGCGATCGATCGGACGGCTCTCAACGGCCCCTTAGATTTTGCTCATGCCCGAAGAATCGCTCATCGTCCACGGCGCGCGCGAGCACAACCTCAAGAACATTGACGTCGAGTTACCGCGCGACCGGCTGACCGTGATCACGGGACTGTCGGGCTCCGGCAAGTCCTCGCTGGCGTTCGACACGATTTACGCAGAGGGCCAACGCCGATACGTCGAATCGCTGTCTGCGTATGCCCGGCAATTCCTCGGGCTCATGGAGAAGCCGGATGTCGATTCGATCGATGGACTCTCGCCGGCGATCGCGATCCAGCAAAAGACAGCCGGACACAACCCGCGCTCAACCGTCGGCACGGTAACCGAGATCTACGACTACCTTCGCCTGCTGTATGCGCGCGCCGGTACGCCGCATTGCGCCAACTGCGGCCGGCCCGTCGAGCGCCAGAGCGCAGGCCAAATCGCCGACACCATTCTGACCTGGCCCAAAGGCACGCGTCTGGAAGTGCTCGCGCCGCTCGTGCGGGAGCGCAAAGGCGAGTTCCGGGAGTTGTTCGAGTCTGCACGCTCGCAGGGTTTCGTGCGGGCTGTCGTGGACGGCGAGGTAATCGAGCTGGCCGACCCACCAAAGCTCAACAGGCGGCAGAACCACTCGGTGTCGGTCGTCGTGGATCGCCTTGCCGTTCGCGCCGAAGACCGCGGGCGATTGGCCGATTCAGTGGAAACCGCGCTGCGACTCGCCGACGGAATGGTCGAGGTGGTCAAGCATTCGGGAGGAGGGCCCGAGACGCACCTGTACTCTGAGAAATACGGGTGCCCCGTATGTGGTATCTCGCTGCCCGAACTCGAGCCGCGCCACTTCTCTTTCAATTCGCCATTCGGAGCCTGCCCCCGCTGCGCCGGCCTAGGCACTCGGCGCGAAGTCAGCGAGGAACTCATTCTGGGGGATCCCAGCATCTCGATCCTGGAAGGGGTCATTCTTCCATGGGGCGAGCCCGACGGATACTTGCGCAAGGTGATTCTGCCAGGGCTTTCCAAGCGCTACAAGTTCGACCTGAATGCTCCCTGGGGTCAGCTCTCTCAGAGCGTGCGGGAAGTGCTGTTGTACGGGGCTGGCGGCAGGCACGGGAGCCGAGTTGATGCCGCCGATGATTCGACGAAGTGGGAAGGCATTCTCGCGCACGTGCAGCGGCGCCATGACGAGACCAAGTCGGACGCAATTCAGGTCGAGCTGGCGCAATACATGGTGGCAGCGCTGTGCTCAGCGTGCGGCGGACGCCGGCTCAAGCCCGAGTCGCTGGCCGTCACGATTGCCGGTCGGAATCTTGGGGAGACAACCCAGCTCTCGGTCGTGGATGCGCGGCGCTTCTTCGACGAGATACCAATCCGCGGCCCCGGGCAACCAACAGGTCTCGATCCCGAAATCGCCGGCCCGATACTCAAGGAGGTCCGCGAGCGGCTGCGTTTCCTCGTCGACGTAGGGCTGGAGTACCTCACGCTCGACCGCCCCGCGGAATCGCTGTCCGGAGGCGAGGCGCAACGCATCCGACTGGCCACCCAAATCGGATCGCGGCTGGTAGGGGTGTTGTACATCCTCGACGAGCCGTCGATAGGGCTGCACCAACGCGACAACGCACGACTGCTTGCCACGCTGGCCAGTCTGCGCGACCTGGGCAACACCGTCATCGTGGTCGAGCACGACGAAGAAACGATGCGCGCGGCGGATCACATCGTCGACATGGGGCCCGGCGCAGGCACGCACGGTGGGCGCGTCATCGCCGAAGGCACCGTGGCCGACGTGATGGCTGCGCCGGCCTCGGTCACGGGACGTTATCTGCGCGGCGACCTTGCGATTCCCGTTCCGGCCGCGCGGCGACCATTCGACACATCCCACGTGCTCAGACTCGAAGGCGCGCGTGCCCACAATCTGAAGGATGTCAGCGTTGACTTGCCGCTCGGCTGCTTCGTGGCGGTGACGGGCGTGTCCGGATCGGGCAAATCAACTTTGATAGAGGACATCCTGCATCGCGTCCTGGCGCGGCACTTCTACCGGGCGCGCGTGCTGCCCGGGGAGCACGCGCGCGTCACCGGGTTGCAGCATCTCGACAAGGTGATCGACATCGACCAGAGCCCCATTGGGCGCACCCCGCGCTCCAACCCCGCCACTTACACGGGCGTGTTTACGCCGATCCGGGAGCTCTTCGCGGAGATGCCGGAAGCCAAGATTCGCGGGTATGGACCGGGCCGCTTCTCGTTCAACGTCAAGGGGGGGCGCTGTGAAGCGTGTCAGGGAGACGGCCTAGTCAAGATCGAGATGCACTTCCTGCCGGACGTGTTTGTCCCTTGCGAGGTATGCAAGGGGAAACGCTTCAACCGCGAGACGCTAGAGGTTCGATTCCGCGGGATGAGCATCGCGGACGTTCTCGAGATGACGGTTGAGGACGCGTGCGCCTTTTTCGAGAATCAGCCACGTATCAGCCAGAAGGTCGCGACGCTTCGAGACGTGGGATTGGGATACGTTCACCTTGGGCAGAGCGCTACCACGCTCTCCGGGGGAGAGGCGCAGCGGGTCAAGCTCGCCACAGAGCTCTCGAAGCGCGATACTGGCCGCACGCTGTACATCCTGGACGAGCCTACCACCGGCCTGCACTTCGAGGACGTGCGCGTGCTGCTGGATGTGCTGCACCGGCTGGTAGATCGAGGGAACACGATGATCGTCATCGAGCACAACCTCGACGTGATCAAGACGGCGGATTGGGTTGTCGATCTGGGTCCGGAAGGCGGCGAGCGCGGCGGCCGAGTCATTGCGGCCGGGACGCCAGAAGATGTGGCGGCGACCGAGGCATTGTACACCGGTGCGTACCTGCGTCCCCTGCTCAGAGCCTCACGGCCGGTGGCCCGACACCTGAAAGTAGGGTAAGCTGCGAGCGGGCGGGCGTCCTGCCGCTTTGTCACGTACCTTTATGCGGGTCCAGCAGTGCAGAAACCATTTCACCCTCTCCCCGTATTGAGAAGGAGAGGATCGTGTCGGGTGTGGGGGTGGGGGTGTGGGGGTGTGGGGGCACGGGGGTGTGGGGGCAGGAGGGGAACCGGTGGTCACTCGCGAAGACATAGAAGGGTTTCTCGATCGCCTGGCCGCCGAAGGCGCTAGCGCCGGGCACAACGAGATCGAGCCTGGCCTGTGGGTGGTCAAGCCCACCGGATCACTGGATGTCGATGTCGTGGTGAATTATTCCCCTCCGGTCGTGATATTGAGGGTCAAGGTCATGAACGTGCCGGCACAGGAGCCGGCGGCGGCGAAGCTCACACGCCGGCTGCTCGAGCTCAATGCAACCGATCTCGTGCACGGCTCGTACGGCCTGGAGAGGGAGTCGATTGTGCTCTCTGAAGCGCTCGAGCTGGCGCACCTGGACTACGCCGAGTTTCGGTCGGCGTACGAGGGGATGACCCTCGCGCTCGCCGCGCACTTGAAAGAGCTTGCGACGTACCGCGACGCGGGGTGACGCCACTTATGGGCCTATTCGACCGGCTGTCGACGCTTCTCAAATCGAACATCAACGATCTCATCTCCTCGGCCGAGCATCCCGAGAAGATGCTCAACCAGATCATCGTCGACATGCGCGCTCAGCTCGTTAAGGCGAAGCAGCACGTCGCGTCCGCGATTGCCGACGAGAAACGACTGCGCGACCAAGTCGACAACGAGCTGCACCAAGCCGAGGATTGGGAAAAGCGCGCGGTGATGGCGGTGCGCGAAGGGCGGGACGACCTTGCGAAGCAGGCTCTCCTGCGACAGCAGGAGTACCTGTCGCACGGGCAAGCGCTGGAAACGACGTGGTCCACGCACCGTGACGAGACGGAAAAACTCAAGAACGCGCTGCGCGACCTGAACGACAAGATTGAGGAGGCGAAGCGCAAGAAGAATCTCCTCATCGCGCGCCAGCGTCGAGCGCAGGCCCAGAAGCGGATCACCGAGACGATGTCGGCTCTGTCGGAGAAATCGGCGTTCGACGCCTTCTCGCGTATGGAGGCACGAATCGACCAAGCGGAACGCCAGATCCGTGCGTCCGCCGAGATCGACGAGGAGTTCACGGGGGATCGGCTCTCGAAGGATTTCAAGCAGCTGGAGAGCTCGGCTGGTGCGGCGACCGCCGATATGCAACTGCTCGCGCTCAAGCAAAAGATGGGCGTGCTCCCGGCCGGAACCGCAGCGCAAAGCAAGCAGCTGGGGGCTGGGCAATCCGCGGCCGACGAGGAGCACATTCCAGACGGCGAGGTTGAAGAGCTTCCGCCCGACGCGGCCGGCCGCAAGCCGGCGTAGGGGGTGACGGAGCAAGCACCCCGCGAGCGCGCCCGGGCGGGGGGTTTTCGGATCGGGCCAGCGCTGGTGGCGGTCGTACTCACAGGCCTCGGCTTGTGGTTGTTCGCCAGGACCGCGACTGTCTGGCTGCTGCTTTTCGTCGCGATACTGATGGCGCTGTACCTCGGCGCGCTTCGCGATTACCTCGCGCGTCGTGTCAGGATCAACAGTACCGCGGCGTTCTGGCTCGGGATCACCCTGTCGATCGCGGCGCTCGTGGGCCTGGTGTGGTTGATCGTCCCGCCCGTCGTGAACCAGACCGGGGACATCATCAACACGCTCCCCCGGCATCTTCAGTCGTGGGACGCCTGGGTAAATCGCACGATCGCACAAATGCCCGGCATTGGCGGGACAGACGCAGCCGCGAAGCTGGGTGAGCACCCGCTTCTGCAGCAACTCTACCAGTACGCCTCGCAGGGGCTGCCCGGATTCTTTGGCGACGTGTCCAAGCGCGCGGTGTCGGTCGTCGCGGCGGGTTTGGTGCTCATCACGGTAGGCGTCATGGCCATCTACATCGCGCTGTACCCGGCCGAATACCGCGAGTGGTTCGTCGTGCTATTCCCGCCGGGTCAACGGCAGCTCGTGCGCAGTGTCTTGCTCGCGTTGGGCGACACGCTCCGCGCGTACGTGGTCACGCTGTTGGCCACGATGTTCATCCTGGGTGCACTCACGGCGCTTGGCCTATGGATCCTCGGCGTTCCCTATTGGCTGACGTTCGGCGTGTTGGCCGCGCTGTGCGCGCTCGTGCCCTACTTCGGCGTCATCATTGCGACCGTAGCGCCTGCGCTCTTCGTTCTCGGCGAGCCAGGCGGCGTCACGCGTGCGATTCTGGTCGTTGCGCTCGGCAACGCTATCCATGTCGTTTGGGGCAATTTCATCTCTCCTGTGATGATGGAGCGGAGCGTCGAGATCCCACCCGCGCTCACAATCGTCGCTGTGCTGTTGGCCGCCGAGCTGTTTGGACCACTGGGAATCCTTGTCGCCGTGCCGCTGCTGGCGGTGGTCATGGTGCTCGTACGGCGCATACTCATTGACCGAGTTTACGGCGGGCAAGGCTTTGATCTGGGCGAGAGCGATAAACAAGGATTACGGGAGGCTGCCCCTGCTGGCGCACTGACGGCCGCCGACCACCGGTGATGCCGACGTTTCGACTGCACAACACCATGACCCGGCAAGTCGAGCCGTTCGCGCCTGCGGATGGCCACACGGTGCGGCTGTACACGTGTGGACCTACCGTGTACCGCCCAGCCCATCTGGGCAATTTCCGCACGTTCTTGTTCGAGGACCTGCTGCGCCGAGCGCTGGCGCTTGCAGGGTGGGGCGTCGAGCAGGTGATGAACCTTACCGACGTGGATGACAAGATCATTGCGAAGGCGCACGCGCAGGGCACGACTATTGGGGCGATCACCGAGCCCGCGACGGCGCAGTTCTTCGCTGATCGCGACTACCTGCGCATCCAGCCTGCCGAACACTATCCGCGGGCGACGCAGTACGTCGCTTCCATGATCCGGCTCGTCGAGCGACTGCTATCGCGTGGACTCGCATATCACGCGGAAGACGGATCCGTGTACTTCGCGATACGACGCTTTCCGAGCTATGGGCGTCTATCCCGGCTGGATGTTCGCGAGGTGAAGGTGGGCGCACGCGTGGCGCAGGACGACTACGCGAAAGAGGATGCGCAGGACTTTGCGCTCTGGAAGGCAGCAAAGCCCGAGGACGAGGTGGCGGGTGCCGCGTGGGATTCTCCTTGGGGCCGTGGGCGACCGGGCTGGCACCTGGAGTGTTCCGCGATGGCCATGGAGCTTCTTGGCGAGACGCTGGACCTCCACTGCGGAGGTGTTGACCTCATCTTCCCGCACCACGAAGACGAGATCGCGCAGTCCGAGGGTGCGACAGGTCACACGTTCGCGCGCGCGTGGTGCCACGGGGAGTTCCTGTTGATGGAAGGCGCCAAGATGGCGAAGCGAGTAGGCAACGTCGTCACGGTGGCCGACCTCCGTGAGGGCGGTGTGTCCGCCGCAGCCGTGCGTCGATTCGTGTTCAACACGCACTACCGCCAAGTGTTGAATCTCACAGACGACGCGATGGCGGCGGCCACGGCGAACGTCGCTCGACTGGGCGAGCTCGCCGAGCGCTTGGATCTGTTACCCGAGGGGGCCGGCGGCACCCCCGCCTTGTCGGCGGCGGCAGAGCAGAATGGAGCAACGCGTACGAGACGCGTTGGCTGACGACCTGGATTCGCCCGGCGCGCTCGCGGCGGTCGCCGATTTCATGCACATCGCGAATGCGGAGCTCGATCGTGGAGGACGAGACAGGCAAGCGCCCGGCCGCGCCAGGCAAGCGCTCGACTTCATACGGAGCGCGCTCGATATCGTGCCCCCTCGGCGCCCGGGTGGAATTGTCCCGCTGGAGCCACCAACCGCTGGGTCTGCTCCGGCTTTGGGGGCGAGCGATGCTTCAGAGAGTGATGGCTCCGACGCCGAGCTCGAGCGCTGGGTGAACGAGCAGATTCAGGCTCGGGCGGCAGCTAGGGCAAGACGTGATTTTGCCAGCGCAGACGCAATCCGGGATGCGCTTGCGGCGAAGGGAATCGCGATCGCGGACTCGGGCGGCGGAACGCGGTGGAAGAAGTTGCGCTGAACCGACTTGACGTTCCGGTACACATCTTGACAGGGGGCCGCGGCCCTTCTATTCTAAGGATTCGCGCAAAACTGGGACGCGCGGGGGCTTGCTGCTGCCGTGCGCTGACGTAGCTCAATAGGCAGAGCAGCTGATTTGTAATCAGCAGGTTGCGAGTTCAAGTCTCGCCGTCAGCTCTGCTCGTGAGTGAGCGGCCGGAGGGCGCAGGTGAAGAACGTCGCGAGGGGGCGCAGCGAGTTTGGGGGAATTGGGTGGGGTACCCAAGCGGCCAACGGGAGCAGACTGTAAATCTGCCGGCTCACGCCTTCGAAGGTTCGAATCCTTCCCCCACCATATCGGGTCGGGATTCGCGGGAGTAGCTCAGTTGGTAGAGCGCAAGCCTTCCAAGCTTAATGTCGCGGGTTCGAGCCCCGTCTCCCGCTCTCATTGGGGGCGAAGCCCCCTCGTCATCCAAGCGAAGCTTGAAGAAAAAGAATTCCCCTCTCCTCCCTTGGGGAGGAGAGGGGCTAGGGGAGAAGTGGGGACAGCGCTCGCGTAGCTCAGTTGGTAGAGCACACCCTTGGTAAGGGTGAGGTCACCGGTTCAATCCCGGTCGCGAGCTCTGGGGTGATGATGACGAACTTGGTGCATGGGCGCGTGGCGTATTGTTGGCATTACAACCGAATCACTGACAACTGACAAATGGCAAAGGCAAAGTTTGAGCGGACGAAGCCGCACGTGAACGTAGGGACGATCGGGCACGTGGATCATGGTAAGACGACGTTGACGGCGGCGATCACGGCGGTACAGGCGTCGCAGGGTTTGGCGCAGAAGGTGGCGTTTGACCAGATCGACAAGGCGCCGGAGGAGCGCGAGCGCGGGATCACGATAGCGACGGCTCATGTGGAGTACGAGACGACGGCACGTCACTACGCGCACGTGGACTGTCCGGGTCATGCGGACTATGTGAAGAACATGATCACAGGGGCGGCGCAAATGGACGGGGCGATTTTGGTAGTGAGCGCGGCCAATGGACCAATGCCACAGACGAGGGAGCACATATTGCTCGCTCGCCAGGTGAACGTGCCGTACATCGTGGTGTTCATGAACAAGGTGGACGCGGTAGATGATGCGGAGTTGTTGGACTTGGTAGAGCTGGAGGTACGGGAGCTGTTGAGTTCGTATCAGTTTCCGGGGGACGAGACGCCGGTGATACGTGGGAGCGCGCTGAAGGCGTTGGAGGCACCGGACCCGAAGGGGGAGTGGGGCGGGAAGGTGACTGAGTTGTTGGGGGTGCTGGACAGCTATATCCCGGTGCCTAAGCGGGAGGTGGACAAGCCGTTTTTGATGCCGGTAGAGGACGTATTCTCGATCACGGGTCGAGGGACGGTGGCGACAGGTCGGGTGGAGCGAGGGAAGGTGAAGGTGGGGGAGGAGTTGGCGTTGGTGGGGTTTGGCAGTGACAAGAAGTCGGTGGTGACCGGGGTGGAGATGTTCAGGAAGCTTTTGGACGAGGGACAGGCTGGGGACAACGTTGGGTTACTGTTGCGCGGGATAGCGAAGGAGGACGTGGAGCGCGGGATGGTGTTGGCGAAGCCGGGCTCGATCACACCGCACGTGAAGTTTGAGGCAGAGGTGTACGTGTTGACGAAGGAGGAGGGTGGTCGGCACACGCCGTTTTTCCAGGGGTACCGGCCGCAGTTCTACTTTCGGACGACCAATGTAACGGGCACGGTGGAGCTGGCCCAGGGGACGGAGATGGTGATGCCGGGCGACAACGTGCAGATGACGATCGAGCTGATAACGCCGATCGCCATGGACGAAGGGCTCCGCTTCGCCATCCGTGAAGGCGGCCGCACCGTGGGTGCCGGCGTCGTAACCAAAATTCTCAAGTAGGGGCGGTTTTCAAACCGCCCGTGGTACATAGAGGTAGACGTAGGGGCGGTTTTCAAACCGCCCGCAGGTAGGGACGGCTTTCAAGCCGCCCGCAGACACGACAGCGCGATTAATCCGACGAAGGACGTAACGATAGATGCCGAGAGAAAAGATCATTTTGGCGTGCGAGACGTGTAAGAACCGCAACTACTTCACGACAAAAAACCGGCGCACGCATCCGGAGCGGGTCGAATGGAAGAAGCACTGCCCGCGGTGTAACGCACACACACTGCACAAGGAAACGAAGTAGCATGGCGGTTGATGTCGCACGCCCCAACGGCACGGCCCGCTGGGGCGCTCGGGTCATGGGCGCCGTGCAAGGGTTACCTGCCGCCTATCGCAGCGTGATGGCGGAGCTACGTCGTGTGACCTGGCCCGATCGCACCCAGATCTGGCAAGCGTCGGTTCACGTGATCCTACTGTCTCTCTTCATCGGCGGCGTGATCGCCGTGATGGATTTCACGTTTCAGCAGATACTCGTCAAATGGATTCCCCAACTCTTCGCGGGCCGATAGTCGTGGAGCACCGGTGGTACGCCATCCAGACCACGGCTGGGCACGAAAACAAGGTTCGCTCGCTGATTCAGCGAAAGGTCGATCAGGATCCGCATCCTCCCGAGGAGCGCGAGATCAGGCAGGCACTCGTGCCGACCCAGGAAGTGGTGGAGATCAAGAACGGCAAAAAGGTGAACGTCGAGCGCAAGATGTATCCGGGGTACGTGCTGGTGGACATGAAGATGAACCAGGACACGATCCACACGATCAACGGCATCCAGGGGGTCATCAAGTTCGTGGGCCAGGAGCGCCTTCCGCAGCCGCTGCGTCCGGACGAAGTGAACCGGTTGCTGGGGATCGCGACCGACACAGAACCAGAGGAGCCCAAGGAAGAGATTCCGTTCCTGGTCGGTCAGGCTGTGGCGATCACCGAAGGGCCGTTCACCGATTTCAATGGAACGGTCGAGGACGTGATGGCCGACAAAGGAAAGGTTCGCGTGTCGGTGTCTCTGTTCGGCCGCCCCACGAGCGTGGAGTTGGACTACTTGCAGCTCAAGGCGTACTAAAGGAAATGGCGTCGATTGGGATCCCCACCCCCCTAGCCCCCCTCCCCGCAAGCGGTGAGGGGGGGAACCCAATTCTTTTCGCAGGGGGCTTCGCCCCCTGCACCCCGGGGCGGGAAAGGGATGCCGCTAGCGCGCAGGACGGTAGGTCGCGGTTGCGGTTAAGGGGAGCGTAGCTGGGGGCGAAGCCCCCAAAAAAAGAAAAATTCCCCCTTCCCTCCCGAAGGGAGGGGAGGGGGTGAGGGGGAGAGGAGGGTGCAGTTCGTCGACAACCACTACGACGCAAAAGACTTGTGGGAGCGCTTAGGCGCACTCGAATGACAATGAGAGGTAAGTAGATGGCCAAGAAAGCAGTGGGCTTTGTGAAACTTCAGATCCCGGCCGGTCGCGCGAATCCCGCGCCGCCGGTGGGGACGGCGTTGGGTCCGCAAGGCATCAACATCATGGCGTTCGTGAAAGAGTTCAACGCCAGGACAGCGAGTCAGGATGGCATTATCCTGCCGGTCGAAGTCACGATCTTCAGTGACAAGTCTTTCACGTTCATCACGAAGACGCCCCCAGCCGCTGTGCTGCTGAAAAAGGAAGCTGGGATCGAGAAAGGTTCGGGGACGCCGAACAAGAACAAGGTCGGTAGCGTGACACGCGCGCAGGTGCGCAAGATCGCCGAGCTCAAGCTCCCAGACCTGAACTGCGACACGATCGAGTCCGCGGAAGCCATGGTGACAGGCGCGGCGCGCTCGATGGGGATCGAGGTCAAAGGCTGATGCGCACACACGGCAAGCGGTACAAGCAGGCCGCGGAGCGCCGCACGGAGGCGCTGGCGTATCAACCAAGGGCAGCGCTAGAGCTGCTCAAGACGTCCGCGTTCGCCAAGTTCGACGAGACGGTAGAAGTCGCCGTCCATTTGGGCGTCGATCCCAAGCATGCCGATCAGCTCGTGCGCGGCACCGTTGTCCTACCGGCGGGAACTGGAAAGGCTGTTCGGGTACTTGTCATAGCAGCGGGTGAAAAGGCGCGCGAGGCACAGGCAGCGGGCGCAGACTACGTCGGAGTTGAATTCGTTCAGCGCATCAAAGACAACTGGCTCGACTTCGACGTGATGATTGCCACGCCCGACCAGATGGCGCAGATCGGGCAGCTGGGTCGAGTCCTCGGACCGCGAGGGCTCATGCCCAATCCCAAGGCAGGTACTGTCACCTTCGACGTCACGCGGGCCGTCCGTGAGGTCAAGGCAGGCAAGATCGAGTTCCGCGTTGACAAGGGCGGCAACGTGCACGCCCCGATCGGCAAGGTCTCCTTCGGGGTCGATGCTCTCGAGACCAACTTCACAGCTCTCATGGACCAGCTGGTGCGTGCCAAGCCGGCCGCGTCCAAGGGGGTGTTCATTCGCAACGTCACACTGTCGAGCACCATGGGGCCGGGCATACGCGTGGATACCACCCCGTACCGCGGTTAACCACCGTTACTAGGCTCACTTATGAAACGAACTGAGAAGCAGGCGCTGGTTACGGATCTATCCACCAAGCTGCGAGGGGCCAAGGCGCTCTACTACACCGACTTCACAGGTCTCAACGTGAAACGGCTGACAGAGCTGCGCCGCCGGCTTCGGAAGGCCGGGGTGGAGTACGTGGTCATCAAGAACACACTGGCTCTGCGGGCCGTGCGCGAGAGCGGACTTACCGGCCTAACCGGCAGCCTGAAAGGACCGACTGGTGTAGTGATCGGCCGCGATCCGGTGGCAGCCGCGAAGGTGCTGACCGATTTCGCCAGGGAGTTCGAGGAGAAACCAGAGCTCAAAGGCGGGCTGCTCGAAGGCAAAGCGATCAACTCGGCGCAGGTAAAGAAACTCGCGTCGATGCCGCCGCGCGAGCAGATGCTGGCCGAGCTTGGAGCCGGTCTGCAGGCGCCGATCGCAGCATTTGTCGGTGCGCTGAATGGCCTGTTGTCCACGTTCGTAGGGGCACTAACAGCCCTGCACGCCGACCGGAGCAAAGCGGCCTGACGCCGCCTCCCTCTCCAGTCACGATTTCCTTCCCACAGGGGTACACGAGTCATGGCGAACGCAACAATGTCCAAGGACGAGATTCTCGACGCGATCGGCAATATGTCGGTCTTCGACCTCGCCGAGCTGATTGAAGCTTTCAAGACCAAGTTCAACGTCACCATTGCCGCGGCTCCTGTAGGCGGCGCGGCGCCAGCGGCCCCTGGTGCTGGGGGCGGCGGTGCGGCTGCAGCGCCAGCGGCCGAAGAGCAGACTGAGTTCGCGGTCACGCTCAAAGAGGCCGGCGCCAAGAAGATCCAGGTCATCAAGGTCGTGCGCGAAGTAACAGGCCTGGGACTCAAGGAAGCCAAGGATCTCGTCGACGGGGCACCGCAGACGGTGAAAGCCGGTGTGTCGAAGGACGAGGCGAATGCGATCAAGACGAAGTTGGAAGAGCAAGGAGCGTCCGTCGAAGTCAAGTAAGGGCCTATCGTACGGCTCGTACGTGGATCAACACGAAGCTCCGTACTCCCCAGCCGGGGAGACGTTAGGGCCCATTAGAGGGTAGACATGCCAGACACAGTGATCAAGCAGATTTCCTTCGCGAAGCTCGAGGGGGGCATGCAGATGCCCCACCTGTTGGACATTCAGACCCGTGCGTTCGAGGCGCTATTGCAGCTCGACGCCGCCTCGCAAAACCGGGAGGACATAGGTCTCGAGCGCGTGTTCAAGGACTTGTTCCCGATATCCGATGTTCACGAGAACTTCTCGCTGGAGTTCGTGAAATACTCGCTCGGGGACCCCAAGTACACGGTCGAGGAATGCATCGAGCGCGACATGACGTATTCCGTTCCGCTCAAGGCCACGCTCCAGCTCGTGATCAACGAGGAGGTCAACGGGGTCAAGCGGCCGCGCAACATCATCGAGAAGGAGGTATACCTCGGTGAGTTGCCGCTTCTCACGCAGCTCGGGACGTTCGTCATAAACGGCGCCGAACGAGTTGTGGTGAGCCAGTTGCACCGCTCGCCGGGCGCGGTGTTCGAGGAATCGACGCACCCGAACGGGCAGCGTCTCATCTCGGCGCGCATCATCCCGTTCCGCGGCTCGTGGGTCGAGTTCACCGTGGACATTCACGACGTGATCTACGTCCACATCGACAAGAAGAAGAAATTTCCGGCCACCGCGCTCCTTCGCGCATTCGGCTACGGGAGCGACAGCGACATCTACCACCTGTTTTTCGGCGTGCGCGAGCTGGACCTGACCAAGATCCGTCAAAACCGTCAGGAGCAGCGCGAGCTGGCCGGCGCGATCATCGCCGAGCCGCTCACTCTGCCGGGACGCGAGCACGATCCGGACGCGCCCAAGCCGAAGACCAAGAAGGCGAAGGCCGAGCAGGCAGCAGCCGAGGCCGAGCGCACGATCGCCGTCGGCACCGAGCTCACCGATGAGCTGACAGAGCGTCTGCGCGAGCTCAAGTACCGCAAGGTCAAGGTTTTCGCCTCGTACGCTACAGTGGACCTGCGCGATGAGCTGGACGCCATCGAGCGTGGCGAGCGCGATGAGCCGCATGTGCTGGCGCGCGACGTGGTCGACGCCACGTCGGGTGAGGTTCTGGCCGAGGCCGACCAGTCACTCTCCATGACACTCGTAAAGCGGCTGCGCAAAGCGGACGTGGGGCGCGTGCAGGTTTTCGCGCAATCGGGGCGAGTCGAGTCGTCGCTGATCAAGAACACGCTTGCCAAGGACCCGACACACTCTGAAGAAGAGGCGCTCAAGCAGATCTATTCGTTGCTGCGTCCGGGCGACGCGCCCAACAAGGAGACGGCGCGCCAGGCTCTAGATCGACTCTTCTTCTCGCCCAAGCGCTACGACCTGGGGCGCGTGGGACGATACAAGATCAACCAGCGGCTGGGACTGGATCGTCCGGCAAACGAGACCGTGCTCACGCGCGAAGACTTTGTCGCGATCATTCGCTACCTGGTCGAGCTGCACGAGGGGCGCGGCCACACGGACGACATCGATCACCTGGGCAACCGTCGCATTCGGTCGGTGGGTGAGCTGATCGCGAATCAGTTCTCCGTCGGTTTGTCGCGCATGGCGCGCCTAGTAAAGGAGCGCATGTCGATCAATACCGACCCCGAGAAGATCTCGCTCGACGATCTCGTGAATGCGCGCACGGTGTCCGCGGTGATTCAGGCATTCTTCGGGTCCTCGCAATTGTCGCAGTTCATGGACCAGACGAACCCGTTGGCCGAGCTGACGCACAAGCGGCGTCTCTCCGCTTTGGGTCCGGGCGGGCTCACGCGTGAGCGCGCGGGATTCGAGGTACGCGACGTTCACTACTCGCAGTACGGTCGTATGTGCCCCATCGAAACGCCCGAGGGTCCGAACATCGGCCTCATCACGTCGCTCGCCTGCTTCGCGCGGGTAAACGACCTGGGGTTCATCGAGACGCCCTACCGTGTCGTCCACAACGGCAAAGTGACGGGCGAGATCGCGTGGCTGGACGCAAATCGCGAAGAGGATGCGACGATTGCTCAGGCCAACACCCCGATCAACAAGGACGGGAGCTTCGTCGAGCAGCTAGTGCTGTGCCGGCACCAGGGTGATGCACCGCTCACGCCGCCAGACCGGATCGACTACATGGACGTGGCGCCCGAGCAACTGGTGTCCATCGCCGCGGCCTTGATCCCATTCCTCGAGCATGACGACGCCAACCGCGCCCTCATGGGCTCGAACATGCAGCGACAGAGCGTGCCGCTGCTGAATCCTCAGACGCCGCTCGTGGGCACGGGCCTCGAGGAGAAGGTTGCCGTCGACTCCGGTGCCGTGATCATCGCTCGCCGAGCTGGTATCGTCACTCGCGTAACGGCGGATGAGATCATCATTGATGCCGGGCAAGGCGACACACGGCAGCGTGGCGAGGATCGGCGAACGGGTGACCGGCCGCTGGCGCGGCTCACGCAGAACGACCGCTACCGCCTCAAGAAGTACTGGCGCACGAACCAGGACACCGCGATCAATCAACGGCCACTGGTCACTCAAGGCCAGCGCGTCAAGGCGGGCAATGTGCTGGCGGACGGCGCGGGTACCGAGCAAGGGCAGCTTGCACTCGGCGCCAACGTCACGGTCGCGTTCATGCCGTGGTATGGGCACAACTTCGAGGACGCGATCATCCTCTCCGAGCGGCTGGTCAAGGACGACATCTACTCCTCGGTCCACATCCAGGAGCTCGAGCTGCACGTGCGCGACACCAAGCGCGGGCAGGAGGAGATCACGCGCGAGATCCCCAACGTCGCCGAGGAGTCACTGACCGACCTCGACGAGCGCGGAATCGTGCGCATCGGCGCCCACGTGAAGCCTGGCGATATCCTGGTCGGGAAGATCACGCCCAAGGGCGAGACGGAGCTGTCGCCCGAAGAGAAGCTGCTCACGGCCATTTTCGGCGAGAAGGCCAAGGACGTGAAGGATTCATCGCTCAAGGTTCCGCCTGGGATGGAAGGCGTCGTGATCAATGTGAAGATTTTCTCGCGCGTCGAAGACCAGGTGGTCGAAAAGGACCGCGGCGAGCGTATCGGCGAGGTGCGGCGTCTCGAAGGAGAAGAGAAACTGCGCGTGAACGAGGTACGCGACGCCGAGCTCACCGAGCTGCTCGACGGCCAGAAAGTCGCGCTCGCGCTGAAGAACGGCACCGTAGAGGAAGCAATTCCGCAAGGCACCGTGCTAGACCGTGATTTCCTCGGCACGGTGAAGATGTCGGCGCTCGACCTCAAGACTTTCCGCGTCGAGAACAAGGCGGTCAACGAGCGCGTGCGCGCGGTGATCGACGCCGCAAACGAGGAAAAGGCGCGGCTCGAAGAGAAGGCGGAGGAGCGCATCGACCGCATTCTGCAGCCGGACGAGCTGCCGCCGGGTGTCATTCAGCTGGTAAAGGTCTACTTGGCCGAGAAGCGGAAGATCTCCGTGGGCGACAAGATGGCGGGCCGGCACGGGAACAAGGGCATCGTGGCGCGTATCGTCCCCGAGGAGGACATGCCGTTCCTGCCGGACGGCCGGCCGGTCGACATCGTGTTGAACCCCCTCGGCGTGCCAAGCCGCATGAACGTCGGCCAGATTCTCGAGACTCACTTGGGCTGGGCTGCGCGGATTCTCGGTTTCTACGCCAAGACGCCCGTGTTCCAGGGTGCCAACGAGCGAGAGATCGGGCTGCTGCTCAAGCTGTCGGCGCTGGAATGGGCGCACGATGCTCTGGAGCTGGTGAAGACTCCGCGGATCAAGATCAACGACGAGGACGTGCAGGCGATCCTGACGGATATTCGGCCACATCACGTGGCGGTCAGCGAGCGCAAGCAGCTCTTGGCCGATGCTACGATAAATGATCTATCGGATCGCAAACGGTCCCAGCGGACGCGCAATGTGTTCGCCCGAGTGCGCGACTACCTCACCGCGGCTGCGAAGGAGCTCGCCGAGCGGGAACGGGCCGAGCTGGGGAACCGAGTGGAGTATCACGCCACCCGAGCGGCGGACGAGTCCGAGGCCGACTCGGTGCGCGTCCCTTATCGACGGTTGGTGTCTACGCTAGAACGCGAACGAGACCGCGGTGCTGGCGAGATGCTGGTGGCGGAGGAATTGCCGGCGCTCGCGGCTCTGGTACGTGGCGCGAGCGACGCCGATATCGATCGCGCCGGGATGGAGCTCATCCGGCACGCCGGGATCACACCGGGCGGCAAAGTGACACTTCGGGACGGGCGAAGCGGCGAGCCGTTCGCGAGCCCGGTCACGGTGGGAGAGATCTACATGCTCAAGCTCTCACACTTGGTCGACGACAAGATCCACGCGCGGAGCATTGGCCCGTACTCGCTCGTGACTCAGCAGCCACTGGCCGGCAAGGCGCAATTCGGCGGACAGCGGTTTGGTGAGATGGAAGTCTGGGCGCTCGAAGCGTACGGCGCGGCCGCTACGCTACAGGAGATTCTGACGGTCAAGTCTGACGACGTGAACGGCCGGAGTCGCGTTTATGAGGCAATTGTGAAAGGACAAAATCTGCCCGAGCCGGGGATACCGGAATCGTTCAACGTGCTGGTAAAGGAACTCCAGGCGTTGGGGATCAAGGTCACGCTTGGCGCCACGGAAGATGGCTATGGCGCGAGCAATGGAAGTGGGAATGGCTCTGGCAACGGGGAGGTATAACGCATGATCGATTTTCGCGGCGTCCGGGAAACCCGGGCTTCAGCGTTTGATTTCATTCAGGTTCGGATCGCGTCACCCGAGGAGATCCGCGGTCCAAAGGATCCCAAGGAGCGCGAGCGGCTCGAGATGGCCGGATTGCGCACGTGGTGGTCGTGGGGCGAGGTGCTCAAGCCCGAGACCATCAACTACCGGTCGTTCAAGCCCGAGAAGGACGGGCTCTTCTGTGAGCGGATCTTCGGTCCCGTCAAGGACTGGGAGTGCCACTGCGGCAAATACAAGCGGATTCGCTATCGCGGCGTCATCTGCGACCGCTGCGGCGTGGAGGTCACGCTCAGCAAAGTCCGGCGCGAGCGCATGGGGCACATCGAGCTCGCCGTTCCAGTGGCGCACATCTGGTTCTTCAAGACGTTGCCCAGCCCCATGGGCAACTTGCTCGACGTCACGCTGCGTGATCTCGAGAAGATCATTTACTACTCGAACTACATCGTCATAGACGCTGGCCGCCAGGAAGTTCGCCCCAACCAGCTGCTCGACGAGGAGGAATACCTCGCCCTGCGGCAGAAGGCGAGGGAAGAAGGCGACGCGGCGTTCCTGGCCGACATCGGCGCACCCGCGGTGCGTGAGCTGCTGCGCCGGCTCGACGTGGACAAGACCGCGGAGGAGCTCCGTGCGCAAGTTGCGGTCGAAAGCTCGCAACATCGCAAGAAGCAGATGCTCAAGCGGCTCAAGATCGTCGACGCATTCCGGAATTCGGGCGAGGCGGGCGACGTGCGGAACAAGCCGGAGTGGATGATCCTTGATGTCGTGCCTGTCATTCCGCCGGACCTGCGCCCGCTCGTACCGCTCGATGGTGGACGCTTCGCGACGTCGGACCTGAACGACCTGTATCGACGCGTGATCAACCGCAACAACCGCCTGCAAAAGCTCATCCTGCATCGCGCCCCGGAGGTCATTCTCCGGAACGAGAAGCGGATGTTGCAAGAAGCGGTGGATGCGCTGTTCGACAACGGCCGCCGGTCGAAGGCGATTCGTGGACGCGGGAAGCGGCCACTCAAATCGCTGTCTGACATGCTCAAGGGCAAGCAGGGGCGGTTCCGCCAGAACCTGCTGGGCAAGCGCGTGGACTACTCCGGGCGCTCGGTGATCGTCGTCGGGCCAGAGCTCAAGCTGCACCAGTGCGGGCTGCCCAAGGCCATGGCGCTCGAGCTGTTCAAGCCGTTCATCATCCATAAGCTTGTCGAGAAGGGTATCGCGGAGACCGTCAAGCGCGCGAAGAAGATCGTCGAGCGCGAGTCACCCGAGGTGTACGAGATTCTCGAGGAGATCATCCGCGACCATCCGGTGCTGCTCAACCGGGCGCCGACGCTGCATCGCCTCGGTATCCAGGCGTTCGAGCCGGTGCTGGTCGAGGGCAAGGCCATCCGGATTCACCCGCTCGTCTGCGCGGCGTTCAACGCCGACTTCGATGGCGACCAGATGGCCGTGCACGTCCCGCTGTCATTCGAGGCGCAGCTGGAAAGCCGGCTGCTCATGCTTTCCTCGAACAACATCCTCAAACCCTCGGACGGACGGCCCGTCGCGGAGCCAAGCCAGGACATCGTGCTCGGCTGCTATTTCGCGACCCGTGCAGCGCCGGATTTCGAGAAGGCCGTCAAGGATGCGCCGTACTACACGACCGTGGATGAGGTCGAGCTTGCGCTGGCTCAGGGGCGAGTGGACTACCACACGCCGGTCCGGTTCTGGGTGGACGACGCCGATGGCAAGCGCTGGGTCGAGACGATCGTCGGGCGCGTGTTATTCCACGCGATCGTGCCGCCGGAGATCGGATTCCAGAATCGCGAGATGAAGAAGAAGGCTTTAGGCGAGCTTGTGTTCGAGTCGTACCGCCAGGCTGGATTGGCGGCCACGGTCGAGTTCCTCGACCGGCTCAAGGAGTTCGGGTTCCGGCAGGCGACGCGCGGCGGCGTCTCGATCGGAATCGAGGATCTGCACATCCCGGCGGACAAGGAAACGCTGCTCCGAGAGGCCGAGCAACGTGTCGAGCGGTTCCAGCGCGCCTACCAGACCGGCAACATCACCAACGGCGAACGCTACAACAAAGTCATCGACACGTGGACCCACGCGAACAATGACATTGCCGACGCCATGGTGAAGGCTATGCGCGAATCAAAGGACGGGTACAACCCCGTCTTCATGATGTTCGATTCGGGATCGCGCGGGTCGCGCGACCAGATCCGCCAGTTGGCTGGAATGCGCGGACTCATGGCCAAGCCGCAAAAGAAACTCACGGGCGGCATCGGCGAGATCATCGAGAGCCCGATCAAGTCGAATTTCCGCGAAGGATTGTCCGTGCTGGAGTACTTCATCTCGACGCACGGAGCGCGCAAAGGATTGGCCGACACCGCGCTCAAGACGGCCGACGCCGGCTATCTCACCCGCCGGCTGGTCGATGTAGCGCAGGATGTCGTAGTCACGGAAGACGACTGCGGCACGATCCTCGGGCTTGATGTGTCCGCTCTAAAGGAGGGCGAGGACATCATCGAGCCTCTTTCCGAGCGCATTGTCGGAAACGTGGCAGCCGAGGATGTCGAGGATCCGCACGAGACCGACGCGAGCGGGCGACGGACGTTGCTCATCGAGGCTGGAAAGCTGATCGACGAGGACACCGCCCGCGCGATAGAGGACGCTGGCATCGAGACCGTGCGCATTCGCTCGGTGCTCACCTGCGAGGCCAAGCGTGGTCTCTGCCGTATGTGCTACGGGCGCAACCTGGCGACCATGTCCATGGTCGACCTTGGCGAGGCCGTGGGCATCATTGCGGCGCAATCAATTGGCGAGCCGGGCACTCAGCTCACGTTACGGACATTCCACATTGGTGGTACCGCCGCGCGAATCGCTGAGCAGACGACGCGTAAGTCGAAGGTGGCTGGACGCATCGAGTTCGGCGACCGGCTGGTCGTCGTCACGGGGCCCGACGGCCAGAAGATCGTGACGTCATACGAAGGCGAGGTCACCATCCGCGCCCCGGGCGACCGATCCGGCACGCTTGGCGCGCGGCTGCAGGTACCATTGGGCGCGATCCTCATGGTGAACGACAGCGATGATGTGAAGCGCGACCAGGTGATCTTTAGCTGGGATCCGTACACCAACCCCATCATCGCCGACGTCGGCGGGAAGATTCGGTTCGTCGACCTGGTGGAAGACGAGTCGGTGTCGGAGGAGCTCGACGAGCTCACCGGACTCCGTCAACGGGTCGTGATCGAGGATCGTGAGAAGCGGCTACATCCGCACATTGAGATCCTCGACAACGCGAACGAGCGGAAGATCCGCGACTTCGTGATACCGGTCGGGGCCCAGCTGACGGTTGACGACGGCAATGTCATCACGCCGGGCACCGTGCTAGCCAAGGTGAACCGGGAAGCGTACAAAACCCGCGACATCACGGGCGGTCTCCCGCGTGTGGCGGAGCTGTTTGAGGCTCGGCGGCCCAAGGATCCCGCAACGATCTCGGAGATCGACGGCATCGTGCGGTTTGGAGACATAAAGCGTGGCAAGCGCGAGATTTTCGTGTCGCCGATACGCGCGGATGGTTCTACGGTGGTAGTAGATGAGTCGCAGGAGCCACAGCTATATGAAGTGCCGGCCGGAAAACACTTGCGCGTGCACGAAGGTGACCGCGTTCGCGCCGGCGATCGGTTGTCAGAAGGTCCGGTCAACCCGCACGACATCCTGCGTATCAAGGGACCACGTGCGGTACAGGAGTACCTGCTGAACGAGGTGCAGGAGGTTTACCGGCTGCAGGGCGTCAAGATCAACGACAAGCACATTGGCGTGATCGTGCGGCAGATGCTGCAGAAGGTTCGTGTGATCGACCCGGGAGAGACCGAATTCCTCGAAGGCGAGCACGTGGACAAGCAGACCTTCCGCGAGGAGAATGAGCGGTCGAAGAAGAAGAAGCTCAAGCCGGCGACTTCCGAGCCGTTACTGTTGGGTATCACCAAGGCGAGTCTGACTACTCAGTCGTTCATATCCGCGGCGTCCTTCCAGGAGACGACACGGGTACTCACCGACGCCGCGATCCGCGGCGCGCAGGACGATCTGCAGGGTCTCAAGGAGAACATCATCATTGGACACCTGATCCCGGCTGGAACAGGGATGTATCGGTATCAGGAGGTGGAGATCGAGGGGATGGAAATCCCGCCGACTCCAGCCGCGACGGAAGATCCTTTCATGGCATTGTCGCCATTTGCTCCGCTGCCTCCGCTGCAGGCCATTCCGGCCGGAGCTGAGAGCGAGTAAGCGGGGGGTGGTTACCCCACCCCCCGACCCCCTCCCCTGAAAGGGGAGGGGGAGTTTTTTGTGTTCAAGCTTCGCTTGAATGACGAGGGGGCTTCGCCCCCTCGACCCCCAATGACTCGAGAGCAAAGCGTCCCAAAGGGAGGGAGTTTTTTTGTAATCAAGCTTCGCTTGAATGACGAGGGGGCTTCGCCCCCTCGACCCCCAATGACTCGAGAGCAAAGCGTCCCAAATGGGGGGGAGTTTTTTGTAATCAAGCTTCGCTTGAATGACGAGGGGGCTTCGCCCCCTCGACCCCCAATGACTCGAGAGCAAATGCATCCCAAAGGGAGGGGAGTTCTTTGTGGTCAAGCTTCGGGTTGAATGACCGGGACCCTACCCCCTTGCCCTTTCCACTAAAGGGGAGGGGGTATCTTTTTCTTTGTGGGGCTTCGCCCTGCGCCCCTAAACTCCAGATCGCGTTGCGACTAGGCGTCGACGGGGGTCGAGGGGGCGAAGCCCCCTCGTCACTCAAGCGAAGCTTGAATACAAAGAATTCCCCCTCCCTTTAGGGAGGGGGTCAGGGGGTGGGAAACATGATACGCCAAGGTCGCGCGTTTTCCGGAGGCACACGATGAAATGGCTTACGCGACGCCATGTGCTCATGATTGCCGGCGCGGCCGTGCTTCTCGTGCTCGTGCTCGTCGTTGCTGGACTCGAGGCCCTCAAGTCTGACGCGTTCAGGCATAAGATCGAGACCTCGTTGACTGCCGCTCTAGGTCAACCCGTGGCGATTGGCGCGCTCGGAGTCTCGCTGCTGCCGGCGCCAGCGCTCGACGCAAAACAGATTCGCGTGGGCGGATCGGATTCCTCGGCGGCGCCAGGTCTCGCGCTGGCCGAGCTGCACGTGGCGCCTGACCTGCTCTCGCTCCTGCCGGGTCGGACGAAGACCATCAACGCAGTTGACCTCGACGGGCTGGTGGTCTCGGTGCGGCGCACCGCGACCGGACAATGGCTCATCCCCGGAGCCTCCGCCACCGCGGCCGCTGCTGCCCCAGCTGCGGGCCAGCCTCCCGCCGCACCGCCGGAGAGGGAAGCGCAAGCTCCCGCCACCGGTGCGACACCCACGCGAGAGGCGAAGCCAGCCGCGCCCGCTCCGACGGCTGTGGCACCGGCCAAAGGTGGCGGCGAGCCCCCGATTGCTATCAACCTGTACGCATTGCGCGTACGAAAGGGAGCCGTTCGCGTCGTGGACGACAGCCTGCGTACGGCGGCCGGCGCTCCCACTATCACCACCATCTCCAAGATCACGGCAGACCTACAGGCGATCAACGGCGCGCTCTCGGTTCCCCAGTTCAGCGGGCAGCTTGGCCAAACCGTCGTCTCCGGCTCGGCGCGCACCACACCCACCGGCGCCGACTTGACCCTCGTATCCAAGTCCATATCGAACGCCGACCTACCTTCTCTCTTCGCCCTCGCGGGGATGCGACCCTATCCCGGGCTGTCGATCGGAGGACAGTCGTCGTTCGACGTGGCGGCAACCGTGGGCGGAACGGACTTAAAGAGCCTCGGAGCTACGGGACACGCGGCATTTGGCAGTGTCCAATTCGGAACGATCGCAATGCAGAATCTCCGCGCGCCGTTCCGCCTCGAAAAAGGGGTTGTCACGCTCGACCCGGTCACGTTTACGCTGTACTCGGGTCACGAGCAGGGGACGGTGTCGATCGACATGGCCAAGGGTACGCCAACCTACGCAATCAAGACAGCGATAACAGGCCTCGATGTCAATCAGGCCCTGAGCGCCAACACCACCATGAAGAATTTCCTGTTGGGCACGGCGGAGATGTCGGCCGATGTGCATGCCAGTGGCGCCGCACAACCGGAAATCGAGAAGACGCTCACAGGCACGACGAAATTCGCGGTCACGAACGGTGACGTTCGCAACATGCCCATGCTCGCGACCGTGAATCAGGTGCTCGGGATCACGGGAGGGTCATCCAGCGACACGAAATTCGAGAGTCTGTCTGGAACTGCCATGCTGGGTGGTGGCAAGGCGACCACCAACGATCTGATTCTGCATGCAGGCGACCTGCACGTGGCCGGGAAGGGCAGCATTGCCTTCGATCAAACCATCAATATGCCGGTCACGGTCACGGTGGCGGCGACAAAACTGAATGGCGTCGGGCGCCTCGTTGGGCTGGCCAAACCGCTGCAAGATCAGAACGGAAACATCAATATCCCAGGTACCGTCACAGGTACCGCCTCGAACCCCAAGATCTCGCTCAACCTCGTTTCGAACGCGACAAAACAGGTGCAGGGCGTCGGGCAAGGGGTGGGACAGTCGCTGAAGAAACTATTTCATTAGGTCTCCTCTCCCCCTAGCCCCCTCCCCTCACTGCGTGAGGGAAGGGGGAGCCGCCATCAGCCGCTCGTTGCCAACGAGCATGGCGCGGCCCTCCGATATGCCGAGGCTTAGTGCCTCCGGTTCGCGTCGCGCGCTGTCGCCATGTAGACTTCGGCGAGAGAACGCTCGACTCAGGGGGCCGCATGGGGAGTATCGGACCGGAAAAAATCATTCTCATCGTCGTCGTGCTGCTGCTCCTGTTTGGCGCGAAGCGGCTGCCCGAGCTTGGCGCGTCGCTAGGAAAGGGAATCCGCGAGTTCAAGGGCAGTCTGTCGGACAAGGGCGATGCCCCGCGCGAATCGATCCCGCCGGCGCCGCCGGCATCAGCATCCGCGACAACTCCGGCCGACGAGACGGCGGAACCCAAGCGACTGCTGCCTTGAGGACGCGCGGCGGCTGACGGCGCCGCGCTTGACGGGTTCTTATTTCGTGTAGCGACGGCTCCAGTCGTATCCAACAGTGGCGCCGATGGCGGGCAGGAGGACGACCCCGGCCGCGCTAATGATCCGGAGCACCGGGCCCGTATTGACGGCCCGGTTCAATCGGACGAGCAGAATGCTGCCGACACCGCCTACGATCGTGCCTGCAAGAGCGGCCGGGTACGACCCGGCGACGTGCGGTCCACCGCCGACGATCGTCGGGCCGGCCGCGGTGGCGAGTGCCGCAACCGAGTAGGCGCCAACAAGAGCAGCTTTCGATGCCGCGTCGTCAGAGCTTCCGAAGCGATGCGCGGCCCACCGTGCTGCCAGGCCCCCGCCGACGAAGCCAATGGGCATCGCGACCAGGCCGGCCGCACCCTGCCCGATCGCCCTGCCCGCCGACACGTCCGGCGGACGCTGTTGGGCCTGTAGCGGAGCCCCGAGCGCAGCGACGAGAGCGCTGCCAAAGCAGCCCGACGCTACCATGACCCGGCGCAATTGCATGCGGGGAATGTAGGGCGCTTCTTGATTCGCAGGCGTGGGCAGCCGGTCTTGGCGCGCGTATATTTGTGCCGCTATTCGGTCCCTATGTCGAACCCTTTTGCGAGGAGGTGATCCATTGTCTAGTCAACCAAGTACGGCACGGGTCGCCCGAGGTCTCTGAGCCTCACATGAGGATGTAGGCCAGCGGTCCGTGCCGACTGGTCGAATATCGCGGGGTTCGTTTGGCGTTTGGGCGCCGGGCGGACCCCGCGAGTGCATCGAGAATGCCCTGCGCGGCCGGACGCTCTGACCGTGGGCGCGCTTGTACTGCCAGTCACTGGCGGTTACCTTCACGGGCTGTGCCGCTCGGGAATCGTCGGGCGGCGCGCGCATTTTTCGCCACCGACATGCCGACCATCAATCAGCTAGTCCGGCAATCCCGCCGCGACGTCTCGAAAAAAGAAAAAGCGCCCGCACTCAAGTCCAATCCGCAGAAGCGCGGCGTGTGCACGCGTGTGTACACCACGACTCCCAAGAAGCCCAACTCAGCGCTCCGCAAAGTCGCTCGCGTGCGCCTCACCAACGGGTTCGAGGTCACGGCCTACATCCCGGGCGAAGGACACAACCTGCAAGAGCATTCGATAGTGCTCATTCGCGGGGGCCGTGTGAAGGACCTTCCAGGCGTCCGGTATCACATCGTGCGCGGCAGCCTCGATGCGTCCGGTGTGACAGGGCGAAATCAGAGCCGCTCGAAGTACGGCACGAAACGGCCACGGGCCGGCGGCGCGGCCGGTGGTTCTGGCGGCGGCGCCGGCGGTGGCGGTGGTGGCGGTGGTGGCGGCGCTGGCGCAGCGTCACCCGCGGCTTCTGGGGGCAAGAAGAAGTGAGTCGTCGCAAGAAGTCGGTCAAGCGTCCGATCCTCGCGGATGCGCGGTACGACAGTCAGACCGTGTCCAAGTTCATCAACGCGATGATGCTCGAAGGGAAGAAGTCCACCGCGGAGCACATCTTCTACGGCGCGATGGATCTGGTCGAGGCGCGTACGAGCCAGCCTGGCGTGAGCGTGTTCAAGCAGGCTCTGTCGAACCTGAAACCGGTGGTCGAGGTCAAAAGCCGGCGCGTCGGGGGCGCGACGTATCAGGTACCGGTCGAAGTGCGCCCGGAGCGGCGAACAGCGTTAGCCATGCGCTGGCTCATATCGTTCTCGCGTGATCGGAGCGAGAAGTCAATGTCCGAAAAGCTGGCCGCCGAAGTCATCGCCGCATCGCGTGGCGAGGGCAACGCTGTCAAGAAGAAGGAAGACACGCATCGGATGGCTGAGGCCAACAAGGCGTTCGCGCATTATCGCTGGTAGGTTAGGGATACCCCTCCCCCTAACCCCCTCCCCTGAAAGGGGAGGGGGATTCTTTTTCGTGGGGGCTTCGCCCCCACACCCCGCACTGCACACTTTATGTGGGGGCTTCGCCCCCACCCGCAGCACTACACACTTATTCGGGGGCTCGCTCCCGCACCCCGGGCAGGGCACACCGCCATTTTTATGTGGGGGCTTCGCCCCCACATCCCCTGGATAGCGACAACGGAGTGGGGCCGTGAGAAGACAGACTTACATGCTGCTCGCGGTATCAGCGGTGTTGCTGGCGGCGGATTGTACGGGGTCGACTTCGTCCGCCGGGGACAAACGCGCGGCCGACGCCGAGCTTGTGGGAGCGTGGCGAGGCAAGGTTCAATTCAAGAACGGAGGCTTCGCGACGCTCAAGGATCTCGAGTTCATGTACGTCTTTAACGCAGGCGGCACCATGACAGAGTCCTCGAACTTTGACGCGGCCCCGCCCGTGCCGCCTGCCTACGGCGTGTGGAGGAAGACCGGGCCGCGACAGTTCTTGGCTAGGTACGAATTCTACTGGACCAAGCCTCCCAAAACCTTTGACGACGTCGCGAAAGGTGGCGGCTGGTCACCTGGGGGCCGGGGAGTTTTCGTGGAGAGAATCGCGCTGTCGGAGGACGGAAACTCGTTCACGTCGACGATGAAGTACGACGCCTTCGATCAGGCGGGCAAACCGACCGAAACTGGGAGCGAGGCCGAGACACAGGTCGCGCGCATGGGGTTTTGATAACCTTCATGGGGCGAAGCCCCTTCGTCATCCAAGCGACGTTGGCCCTTCTCTGCGCCGTTTGCGCCTCGAACGCGAGGTCGCAGCCGAGTACATCGGCCACAGCTCACTCGGCACCCGGAGCCGACGGTCAGTGGACGATGCCCGCGAAGGACTACGCCGCGACACGATACAGCGCACTGGCACAGATCGACGCGGGGAACGCGAAGCATCTTCGCCCAGTTTGGACATTTTCTACGGGTGTCCTGGGCGGCCACGAAGGACAGCCCTTGGTCGTGAACAACACGATGTACGTCGTGACCCCCTACCCGAACGTCCTCTACGCGTTTGACCTGACTAAGGAGGGCTACCCGCTAAAGTGGAAATACCGGCCAGACGTTGACCCGAACGCCGTGGGCATTGCCTGCTGTGACGCGATCAACCGAGGCGCCGCGTACGCTGACGGGAAGATCGTGTACAATCTCCTCGACGGACATACAGTGGCCGTCAATGCAGAGACGGGCGCCGAGCTTTGGAAGACCAAGATCGCCGATGTCTCCAAGGGAGAGACGACCCCTGTCGCTCCACTGATCGTCAAGCATCGAGTTCTCGTCGGTGCATCGGGAGGAGAGTTCGGCATTCACGGATGGGTGAAGGCGCTCGATCTCGAGAGCGGGCAACTCTCATGGACGGCCTACAACACCGGCCCGGATAGTCAGGTGCTGGCCAAGCCAGGAGTGTTCAAGCCGTTCTACGATAGTGGGGCGAACCTTGGGCTCACTTCGTGGCCGCAGGACGCGTGGCAGATCGGCGGGGGACCCGTGTGGGGATGGATGTCATATGATCCAGAGCTCGATCTCGTGTACTACGGTGTCGGAAACGCGGCGCCCTACAACTCCGAGCAGCGGCTAGGCGACAACAAGTGGACCGCGAGCGTGATGGCCAGACGTCCTGAGGATGGCGCGCTCGTGTGGGCCTACCAGTTCACGCCGCACGAGAACTGGGACTACGACGCCGTCGCGGAGATGATTCTCGCGGATCTCACGGTCAATGGTCGCCGCAGAAAGGTCCTCGTCCACTTCGACAAGAACGGCTTTGCCTACACGATCGACCGCGCGACCGGTGAGGTGCTCGTCGCCGAGCCGTTCGTGTACGTGAACTGGGCGAAGCGGATAGATCTGGCGACTGGACGGCCAGTCTTGGACACGAGCAAGCAGACGGGCGCGTCACGAGGTAATACGACCGATATCTGCCCGACGCTCGAAGGGGGCAAGAGCCCCGCCTCACCGGCAGCATACTCGCCGCGGACAGGACTCTTCTACGTCTCCACGAACAATATGTGCATGGATTATCAGGCGACACGCACGGTGCATATCGCCGGCACGCCGTTCATCGGCGTGAACTCGCCGTATCACGCGGGCCCTGGCGGGAACATGGGGGCGTTCATCGCCTGGGATGCCGAACGTGGGCGAAAAGCGTGGGAGATCAGGGAGAAGTACCCCGTCTGGAGCGGGGTGCTGGCCGACGGCGGGAACGTGGTGTTCTATGGCACGCTCGATGGCTGGTTCAAGGCGGCCGACGCGACGAGCGGCGCGGTCTTGTGGAAATTCAAGGTCGGATCCGGTGTTGTCGGAAACCCCATTACGTACGTCGGTCCCGACGGCAAGCAGTACGTGGCCGTCTACGCCGGCATAGGCGGCGACTGGTTTCTCCTGTCAGGCGACGTTCGCTCCGACGATCCGGCAGACGTTCGGCCCCCTGCCGACTTCATGCCCGACCTCGCTCGGCACACAAGCCAAGGAGGCATCGTCTGGATCTTTGGCTTGTGACTCGTCGCAACACTCCACGCCGGACTCGCGCCGCGCTGCTGCCGCTTGCGGCACTGTTGGCCTCGATCGGGTGCGGGAGGCACAGTCGAGAGAGCGCCGCCAGCGCTGCGCCACCGTCCGTGCGCTACGATCAGCATGTGTTTGCCGGCGGGGTCGCCCCAAAAGGAGCGAGCCCACGCAACCCCTACGCGGGAGACTCGGCATCCGCCGCTGAAGGCGAGAAATTGTTCACCGCGATGAACTGCGACGGGTGCCACGGTCTGGGCGCCACTGGGTCCGTGGGACCAAGCTTGTCAGTCGGTCGCTGGCGCTATGGCGGCGCTGATGGGGAGATCTTTCAGTCGATTTCCTACGGGCGCTCGCACGGGATGCCGGCATTTGGTGGCGTCATGTCAGCCGAGTCGATATGGAAGCTCGTGACGTACCTGCGATCGCTCAAGCCACCGCCGAATGTGCCGACGGAGTCGTGGAAGTGAGCCCCGCTCAGTGCTCGGCGCTAAGCCGGGCAATTCGACCGTGCATGTCGCGAATGATCGGCTGCAGCTCTGGGTCCGCGGTGTTCCACAGGTCGATCAGGCGCCCGTAATAGTCGATCGCTTTGGCGCGATCGCCGCGCTGCTCGTACAGCTCGCCAAGCCGCTGGTAACTCGCCGCAAGTTTCTTGGCGTCCCCCATCGTTCGAAGCAGGCCCGGGGCCTCGACGCTGCGCGTGTAGTACGCAATCGCGGAGTCTCCCGCCCCTGTCTTCTGATACACCTCCGCGATCTCGAAGAGGCCGCACGGCGGACAAGGCCCAGCATCATGAAACGCGTGGTATAGACGGATCGCATCCGGCGCGCGGCCATCGGCGAAAGCGATGTCGCCCGCGGCGGCGTTTTCTTCGAAGTCCGCGCGCCTTAAGCCCACCGGCACGACTCGGTCATACTCGGCGAGAAGCCGTCGCGCCTCATCGACGCGTCCCGCTGCTGTGTACAGTCGCGCCAGTTCTGTGTAAGGACGGTCGGTCGCAGGGATCGACGCCAGGGGGTGTATCTGAAGCGCGGCCGTGATCGAGGCCAATGCAGCGGGGCGTCGGTCGCGATATCGGATATCAAGGTCGGCCAGGTCCACCGCCGCCACCAGGTAATCGCCCGGCACTCCGCGATCCTCGGCGATCGACATCGCAGAGTGCAGGCGCTCCTCCGCCTCCGCCAGCCTGCCACGAGTCGTGCTCACGGCTGCCATAAAGAACATGGCTCTCTGTCGCAAGCCAGACCGGGGAGGAATGCGCTCGATAGAGCTTCCGAGTCGCTCGGCGGAAGCGAAGTCCCGTCTCGCCGCAGCCAATATGATCGGGAAGCCAGCCGCGGTAGGACCCGCGGACGGCAGTCGCTGCATTTTCGCAACGGTAGAATCGGCGGCCGCGTATCGCCCCTGGTTGGCTTGCGCGTCCGCTAGACTGGCATAGGCCGCCGGGTCATGGTGGGCCGCCACTGCTTGGGCGAAGAGGCTCTCGGCCGCAGCAAACTGTCCTTGCTGCTGCATGATGGCGCCAAGGTTGATCAGCGCGATTTCATCAGTGGGTCTTAGCCCCAGCACTGCGCGGTACGCGGCAGTCGCCTTCGCCAGGTCGACCGCAACCACCCAATAGTAGAAAGCCTCAGCTTGATCGCGCTCTACCTCCGGAAGTCGGTCCCAATGCTCAAAGGCTTTTGTTGCAGCAGCAGTCGCCAATGCCGGCGACGAGGAAGTGTTTGTCAGCGTTGCCGCGAGCTTGCGATACGCCATGGCGAACCCAGTGTCCTCTTGCGTCGCCGCCTCGAGCAGAGGCACGGCGCCGTCGTAATCCTGGGCATCGGCGAGCCTGATCGCAGTCGTATACTTGCGGAGCGCATCGAGGGAACCGGTCGTGACCTCAGCTAGGGGCTCATTGGCGCGAATGGTGGTTAGCGACTCGCCGATACGCTCACGAAGCGCCTTGGAAAGTTGATCTAGCGCCGGGATTAGTGCGCCCTCGTTTGCCGCGGTCTGGCGCACCGCGGTTAGCACTCGTCCGTCGGGTGCAGCGATAACACTCGCCGAGAGCACGTAGCCGGCGCCGACCGGGTCGATCTGGCCAGTGACGATAGCCTTTATCCCTTCCCGCTCGGCCACTTCGCGCGCGAGCGCGGGAGTCAGGGCGGTTCGCGTATCACGTTTCATGCGCACGAGCGCGTCGCCAACGCTGGCCGCGTCCTCGAGCCGCACAGTGGGAGACTGTGCGAGATCGACTCTGAAAGCTTCCGTGAGTGTTGGGCCGAGCGTTGTGTCCGCCGCCCGGTTCTCGAAATCGGCGAGGAGAATCCGCTGTTCGTCGGATAAAACCCCCTCGGCGACGAGCGTGCCGGCCGGCCCGATACCGAGAACGCGCATTGCCATGTATGCGGCCGTCACAACGCCCAACGCGCCGAAAGCGAGCCCACCACCTGTCAGCGCCCGCCGCCAGGTGAGCAACTTGTCGGCCGCGGTCGCAGCCGGCATGGTACCGCCGGCCTGGGCGAGAGCGCGCTTCCCCTCTCGACGGCTGGTCAGCAGCATGATTGGCAGGCCGATCGCCAGAAGCACAACGGCGCCGCGGAACACCCAGCCCGGCAGCCCGAAGTGAATCATCAAGCCGTAGACGGCGGCCAGCGCGACCAAGGATGCTAGGCCAAAAAGCGCAGCGACTTTCAGCGGACGCACTACCCCGATCGGGCCGCGTGCTTCCTTCGAAACGGACGGCATTGCAGCCGTCGGCGCCATGCCGCCGCTCGGAGTCGCCATGGCTTCGAGCTGCGCGGCTAGATCTTCGGCGCGCTGGACGCGATCGGCTGGCTTCTTCTCCAGACACCGCATCACCAGTGCGGCGAGCGCGCCTGGGACCGCGGGTCTGTGCGCGGTGCACGGTTCGGGAGTCTGAGTGACTTGGGCAGCCAAGACTTGCTGCGGAGTCATTCCCACGAAGGGCGGGCGGCCGCAAAGCATCTCCGTAGCCGACAGCGCCGAGCGCGTACAGGTCGGCTCGGTGATCGACGTGTGGATCAGCTGCAGCCTGTTCGGGGGCCATGTAAGCTGGTGTGCCGAGAGCGATGCCCAGAGACGTCAGCGACGACGATCCGCTGGCGGCGCTGACGGCTTTGGCGACGCCGAAGTCGGTAACCACGGCATAGTGGCCAGATATGAGAATGTTGTCTGGCTTGATGTCGCGGTGGACGACGCCATGGTCGTGGGCGTAAGCCAGCGCTTCAGCCACATTGCGCATGATGCGTACGGCGTCGCCTACCGGCAGCTCCCCCTCGCGCGCGAGCTTGGCGCGCAGCGATTCGCCCTCGACGAGGGGCATTGAGTAGTACAGCAGATCGCCTGCTTGCCCAGCTGCGTGCAGGGGCACGATGTGCGGATGCTGCAGCGAGGCGGCGAGCCGGATCTCTCGCCGGAAGCGCTCGATGTTCACTGCCGCGGCCATTCTCGGGCGGCAGGACTTTGAGCACCACCGGACGTCCGAGAGCGGTCTCGTGGCCAGGAACACTCGGCTCATGCCCCCACCGCCGAGCTCGCGCTCGAGGGTGTAGGAGCTACCGAGCGCCGCTTGCAAGCGGTCGGCGAGTTCGGAGGACACCGCGATCATTCCCCTGGCGTGGACCTCATAGGTTAGACTGAACACGCCCACGGAGCCAGTGGCGCGTTGACAAACGTCTCTGGCGGAACGAAGTTACCGGGCTGTACGATCACACAATCTGACGCCGGGAGACGCGGGCAATCCGTTGCCCAGCCGGCGCGCCTAGGGTCCCCGACCGCAAAACGTGGCGGTTGCACCCGGCGGTTAGCGGATGGATACCAGCCCCGAGGAAGGGGCGTTCGGTCCACCCGTTTTTTTGCTGGAGAACTGACGAGGATATGCCACGCCACACGCCGCTCGAACTGTATCGGAACATTGGCATCATGGCCCACATCGATGCCGGGAAGACGACTACGACCGAGCGTATCCTGTACTACACCGGGAAGAACTACAAAATCGGCGAGGTCCACGAAGGGACCGCGACCATGGATTGGATGGAACAGGAGCAGGAGCGCGGAATCACGATAACGTCGGCCGCGACGACCTGCTTCTGGACGCGGCATGGCGTGGAGCACCGCATCAACATCATCGACACCCCTGGCCACGTCGATTTCACGGCCGAAGTCGAGCGGTCGCTGAGAGTATTGGATGGCGCGGTGACGTTGCTGGACTCGGTGGCGGGAGTAGAGCCGCAAACGGAGACCGTGTGGCGCCAGGCAGACCGCTACGGCGTGCCGCGGCTCGTCTTCGCCAACAAGATGGACCGCATCTGGCGCGGACTTCGACCGCTGCCTCGCGATGATTCGCGACCGGCTGACAAAGAAGGCCTTCCCCATTCAGTTGCCCGTAGGCTCGTCGGATCTCTTCACCGGGCACATTGACATTTCGTGCGACGCCTTCAAGTCGTGTTCGACGATGAGACGCTGGGCAAGACGTTCGAGGAGCTTCCAGTGCCAGAGGCCTACGTGGCGGAGATGGAGCAGGCAAGACACGAGCTTATCGAGGCTGCGGTCGAGCACGAGGAGAGCCTTCTCGAGAAATACCTGAACGGTGAGGAGCTGTCAGTAGAGGAGATCCGCCGCGCGATCCGCGCGGCGACCATCCACGGCGGTCTCGTTCCCGTGCTCTGTGGCGCGGCGTTCAAGAACAAGGGCGTGCAAGACCTGTTGGACGCGGTGATCGATTACCTACCCGCGCCAGCCGACATTGGGACGATCAAAGGCCACCCGGTGCTCGACACCACAGCAGTTGCCGAGCGCACAGTGTCGGACGAGTCGCCGTTCTCCGCGCTCGCTTTCAAGATCGCCACCGACCCATTCGTGGGGAAGCTCACTTACCTGCGCGTGTACTCCGGCGTGTTGGATTCCGGGTCCTACGTATACAACTCGACCAAGGACAAGCGCGAGCGCATTGGACGGCTGCTCCAGATGCACGCCAACAAGCGTGAAGAGATCGAGGAGGTGCGAGCCGGTGACATAGCGGCCGCGATCGGGCTCAAGGATACCCGCACCGGTGATACACTGTCGGACGAGGACGCGCCCATACTCCTCGAGGCCATGAAGTTCCCGGCGCCGGTAATCGATGTGGCAATCGAGCCAAAGACCAAGGCGGACCAGGACAAGCTCGCGATCGCGCTGGCCAAGCTTTCGGAGGAGGACCCGACGTTCAAGGTCCATACGGACACGGAGACCAGCCAGACGATCATTTCCGGCATGGGCGAGCTACACCTCGAGATCATCGCGGACCGCATGCAGCGCGAGTTCAAGGTCGACGCGAACATTGGACGTCCGCAGGTGGCCTATCGCGAGTCGATCAGGCGCCGGGTCGAGAAGGTTGAAGGCAAGTTCATTCGGCAGTCGGGTGGACGCGGCCAGTATGGCCATGTCGTCATCAACATGCAGCCTGCCGAGCCGGGTCAGGGATTCGTCTTCGAGGATATGATCGTGGGCGGCGTTATCCCACGAGAGCAGCATTCGCCCTGTCGAGGAGGGGATTCGCGAAGCGCTGGATAACGGCGTTCTGGCTCACTACCCCGTCGTGGACGTGAAGGTGGAGCTAGTCTACGGGTCGTACCACGACGTGGACTCGAGCGAAATGGCGTTCAAGATCGCGGGGTCGATGGCTTTCAAGGAAGCCGCCAAGCGCGCTGACCCGTTTCTCCTCGAGCCGGTCATGAACGTCGAGGTAGTCTGCCCAACCGACTACATGGGCGACATACTGGGCGATCTCTCGGCCCGGCGCGGCAAGATCGGTGGCATGACGCAGCGCGGAGAAGCCCAGGTAATCGAGGCCAGCGTCCCGTTGGCCGAAATGTTTGGATACTCGACCAAGCTGCGCTCGCAGTCGCAGGGGCGCGCGGTGTACTCGATGGAGTTCAGCAGGTACGAGGAAGTTCCGAAGAGCAAGGCGGACGAAATTATCAACCGGGTGAAGGCCGCATAATGGCAAAGGCAAAGTTTGAGCGGACGAAGCCGCACGTGAACGTAGGGACGATAGGGCACGTGGATCATGGTAAGACGACGTTGACGGCGGCGATCACGGCGGTACAGGCGTCGCAGGGTTTGGCGCAGAAGGTGGCGTTTGACCAGATCGACAAGGCGCCGGAGGAGCGCGAGCGCGGGATCACGATAGCGACGGCTCATGTGGAGTACGAGACGACGGCACGTCACTACGCGCACGTGGACTGTCCGGGTCATGCGGACTATGTGAAGAACATGATCACAGGGGCGGCGCAGATGGACGGGGCGATTTTGGTAGTGAGCGCGGCCGATGGACCGATGCCACAGACGAGGGAGCACATATTGCTCGCTCGCCAGGTGAACGTGCCGTACATTGTGGTGTTCATGAACAAGGTGGACGCGGTAGATGATGCGGAGTTGTTGGACTTGGTAGAGCTGGAGGTACGGGAGCTGTTGAGTTCGTATCAGTTTCCGGGGGACGAGACGCCGGTGATACGTGGGAGCGCGCTGAAGGCGTTGGAGGCACCGGACCCGAAGGGGGAGTGGGGCGGGAAGGTGACTGAGTTGTTGGGGGTGCTGGACAGCTATATCCCGGTGCCTAAGCGGGAGGTGGACAAGCCGTTTTTGATGCCGGTAGAGGACGTATTCTCGATCACGGGTCGAGGGACGGTGGCGACAGGTCGGGTGGAGCGAGGGAAGGTGAAGGTGGGGGAGGAGTTGGCGTTGGTGGGGTTTGGCAGTGACAAGAAGTCGGTGGTGACCGGGGTGGAGATGTTCAGGAAGCTTTTGGACGAGGGACAGGCTGGGGACAACGTTGGGTTACTGTTGCGCGGGATAGCGAAGGAGGACGTGGAGCGCGGGATGGTGTTGGCGAAGCCGGGCTCGATCACACCGCACGTGAAGTTTGAGGCAGAGGTGTACGTGTTGACGAAGGAGGAGGGTGGTCGGCACACGCCGTTTTTCCAGGGGTACCGGCCGCAGTTCTACTTTCGGACGACCGATGTAACTGGCACGGTGGAGCTGGCCCAGGGGACGGAGATGGTGATGCCGGGCGACAACGTGCAGATGACGATCGAGCTGATAACGCCGATCGCCATGGACGAAGGGCTCCGCTTCGCCATCCGTGAAGGCGGCCGCACCGTGGGTGCCGGCGTCGTAACCAAAATTCTCAAGTAGGGGCGGTTTTCAAACCGCCCGTGGTACATAGAGGCAGACGTAGGGGCGGTTTTCAAATCGCCCGAAGGCGTAGGTAAATGCAGTTCTTTTTGAGAGGGCTTTGCCCTCTCGGGACGTAATCATGGCTGGCAGAATTCGCATCCGACTCAAAGCGTTCGACCACGCCGTGATCGATCAGGCGTCGGCCGACATTGTGCGCACGGCCGAAAAGACCGGTGCACAAGTGTCGGGGCCTATTCCGTTGCCAACCAAGACGCAGCGCTGGACGGTACTGCGGTCGCCCCATGTGGACAAGAAGTCGCGTGAGCAATTCGAGCTCAAGACTCACAAGCGGGTCATAGACATTCACGATTCTCGCGCGCAAACGGTCGACGCGTTGACGAAGCTCGACCTGCCGGCTGGAGTAGATGTGGAGATCAAGGTCGAATAACAATGATCGGCATAATTGGCAAAAAGGTCGGGATGACTCAGATCTTCAACGATGATGGGCACCAGGTGCCCGTGACCGTTGTCGAGGCTGCGCCAAACCGGGTGCTCATGGCTAGCGACCAGGCGAAGACCGGCATGGCTCAGATCCAATTGGGATACGGCGCACAGCGCGTACGGCGTGAGAACGCAAAGGGCGAGCGGACGCCTCGAGGACGACGCGCGAGCAAGGCCGCCATTGGGCATGCCGCCAAAGCTGGGCTAGCAGCGCCGCCGCTAGTGCTGCGCAGCGTGCGGCTGGACGACGCGCCGGGAAAAAACACGGAGCTGCCCAGTTTTGCGGTTGGCGATTCGGTTAACGTCGGCGTATTCAGTCCGGGTGACCAGGTCAAAGTCACGGGCAGGACGAAAGGCCGAGGATTTCAGGGTGTCGTAAAGCGCCATAGCTTCGGTGGCGGCCCTAACACACACGGTAACACCAAGCATTGTCGCCCCGGGTCGATCGGCCCCGGTACCGACCCGTCCCGGATCATCAAGGGAAAGCGGATGCCTGGGCATTACGGCGCCGAGCGGCATACGCAAACGCATTTGCGCATCGAGAAGGTGGACGCCGAGCGGAATCTCCTGTACATCCGTGGCGCCGTGGCCGGCCCGAAGAACGGGATAGTCGTCGTCCGGAAGCAGAGCTGATTATGGCCGAATCCAACCGTCACGAACACGCAGGCCAGGCCACTCATCCGACCCGGCCCGGTGACGCGCCCGCGTTCTCATCTCTCGGCACGCCGCGCGACACCGTCCAACTGCCTGCGGAGGTATTCGACGGCACGGTCAATACGCCAGTCATGCATCGAGCGGTGACTGCCTACCTTGCCAACCAGAGACAGGGCAACGCCGCGACAAAGATTCGGAAATTCGTCACGGGTGGCAACCAAAAGCCCTGGAAGCAAAAGGGCACGGGGCGGGCTCGCCAGGGGTCGATTCGCGCTCCCCAATGGGTGGGAGGCGGCACGGTATTCGGCCCGACTCCGCGGAGCTACGCGCAGTACGTGCCCCGACAAGTTCGCGCGCTGGCTCGCAAGAGCGCACTCAACGCGCGCGCACTCGAGGGCGCGCTCAAGGTGATCGACAACTTTGCCTACGATCGGCCGCAGACTAGCAGGCTGCAGGCGCTTCTGGATCGCTTGGAGCTGGCTGGCCGCAAGGTGCTGATCCTTACGGACGGCATCAAGCCGAACGTGTACCTGAGCGGCCGCAATATCCCGACCGCGCACGTCATGCCGTATGGCAATGTATCGACGTACCACGTGCTGTGGTCCGATGTCGTGCTGGTAGAATCGGCCGCCATTGGCCAGACTCTCGAACCACTGGACGAAACGGCGCCGCCAACGAAGGAACGGCCCGCTCGGCACCGTTCTACGAGTACTCGGCGGGAGACGAAGCCAGCGGTCGGGGCGGGGGCGGGGGCGGAGACGGCGGGCGGGGCGCGGCCATCAAAGCGAAAGGCTGCAGCCACCGCGCAGCACGCCAAGAAGGCAACCGCCAAGCGCGCAGCCGCGAAAAAGTCAGGAGCGAAGAAGGCGGCTGCCAAACGGCCAGCGGCCAGCAAGAAGTCCGCAGCCAAAAAGAAGAGGAAGTAGCCGATGCCCCCGCTTCATCGCACCATCGTGCGCCCGGTGATGACGGAAAAGAGCTCGGCCGGTTATCAGGACCGCGGCGAGTACACGTTCGAGGTCGTGCCCGAGGCCACAAAGCCAGCGATTCGTCAAGCTGTGGAATCGCTCTTCGGTGTCAAAGTCACCGGTGTGTGGACGTCCAACGTGCGTGGGAAATCGCGCAAGGTTGGCCGCAGTGCCGGAAAGCGCCCAAACTGGAAGAAGGCGATCGTGAAGCTCCGCGAAGGGGACACGATCGAGATCTTCGAAGGATAGAGACCCTCCAATGCCCATACGTCAATTCAAGCCAGTCACGAGCAGCTCGCGATTTCGCTCTGTGCCAGACTTTGCGGAGATCACGCGCACGACGCCCGAGAAGTCGTTGCTCGAGCCGCTCACCAAGTCGGGCGGGCGTGACAACCACGGTCACATCGCGATGCGTCGCCGCGGCGGCGGGCACAAGCGGAAGTACCGGGTCATCGACTTCCGACGGAACAAGTTCGGGGTTCCTGGCACTGTGCGAGAGATCGAATACGATCCAAATCGGTCTGCGCGTATCGCGCTGGTCGAGTACACCGACGGCGAGAAGCGCTATATCCTGCACCCGCGTGGGCTCGGAGTTGGCGACATGGTCGTCTCGGGACCCGGGTCCGACGTGCGGACCGGGAACGCACTTCCGCTCAGGGAGATCCCGCTCGGTACCGAGGTTCACAACCTCGAGCTCAAAGTCGGCAAGGGCGGCCAGATCGCACGTTCTGCTGGCGCGGGCGTGGAAGTGGTCGCCAAGGAAGGCGAATACGTGACGGTCCGCCTGAGGTCCACTGAAATGCGCCTGATCCACGGCAACTGCCTCGCCACGATCGGCACTGTAGGCAACGCCGAGCACGAGCTGCTCTCGTGGGGGAAGGCTGGCAAGACGCGGTGGATGGGTCGGCGGCCCAAGGTGCGTGGCGAAGTCATGAATCCGGTCGACCATCCGCACGGTGGCCGCACACGCGGTGGTCGCAACGTCGTAAGCCCCTGGGGCAAGAAGGAAGGCGTGAAGACACGCGACACCAAGAAGCCGTCACAGCGGCTTATCGTCCGCGGCCGGCGCCGCGGGAAGGCGACGCAATAATGGCGCGCAGCGTCAAGAAAGGCCCATACATCGCCGAGAGTTTGCTCAAGCGAGTCGCGGCCATGAATACGCGCAACGAGAAGCGCGTCGTGAAGACATGGTCGCGCGCGAGCACGGTGATTCCAGATTTTGTCGGACACACGTTCGCCGTCCACAACGGCAACAAGTTCATCCCGGTGTACGTGACTGAGAACATGGTTGGGCACAAGCTGGGTGAGTTCTCGCCGACGCGGTTGTTCCGTGGGCACGCCGGCAAGGCCGTTGACAAGAAGGCGGCGGGCGTACCAGCGGCAGCGCCGGCAGCGCCCGCGGCTCGAACGAGTGGCGGCTCGGGAGGCGCCCGTGGCTGACGTGCGTGCGGTGCAGCGGGCGACGCGCCAATCGCCCTACAAGATGCGGCTCGTTATCGACCAGATTCGCGGCAAGAGCGTGAACGAGGCGCTTGCGACACTCAAGTTCTCGAAGAAGCACGCCGCGCGGCAAATCGAGAAGGTACTAACATTGGCCGTGGCTAATGCGGAGTATCGGGGGCGGTCGGCTAGCGAGCCAGTCGACGTCGATGAGCTGTTCGTCAAGCACGCCGTGATCAACGAAGGTCCCAAGCTCAAGCGGTTCATGCCGGCCGCGATGGGCCGGGCCAACCCGATCCAGAAGCGCACGAGCCACGTCGAGATCGTGATCGCGGAACGGGTCAGGGCGCGGGGGCCGGATCAGCGGTCGGCAGTCCGCGGTACGCGGGCGGCGTCCAAGACGCAGCGCGCGACCTCGCCGCGAGGTCGCTCCTCGCCGACCCCGGGCACTTCAAAGAAGAAGGGACGGTAGCATGGGACAGAAGACCAATCCGATTGGCTTTCGGCTCGGAATCTCGAAGCAGTGGCGCTCGCGCTGGTACGCGCAGCGCGATTTCCCGCAGCTGCTGAAAGAGGACGAGCTGCTGCGGAAATATCTTCGCGCCCGCGTCGGGCACGCGGCGATCTCGGACATCCACATTGAGAGGAAGCCGGGCAAGGTCGTGGTGACCGTGCATACCGGGCGGCCAGGCGTCGTCATCGGAAAGAAAGGCGCCGAGGTAGACAAGCTGCGTGACGAGCTGACGCAGCTGGTGGGGAAGGAAGTGGGGATCAACGTCGAGGAGATCAAGCGTCCCGAGCTGGACGCCCAGTTGGTGGCTGACAACATCGCCAATCAGCTGGCGCAACGCATTCTCGTTCCGTCGGGCAATGAAACGCGCTGTGCAGAGCGCCATGCGGATGGGCGCACAGGGAATCAAGATCAAGACCGGAGGGCGGCTGGGCGGCGCCGAGATCGCGCGAGTCGAGGGTTATCACGAAGGGCGCGTGCCGCTGCACACGCTTCGCGCAGACATCGACTATGCGACATCGACCGCCAAGACGACGTTCGGAACGATTGGGGTCAAGGTGTGGATTTTCAAAGGCGAGATCGTCGAGGATCGCCGCGGGAAGACGTATTCGACCGGGGCGGAGCGATAGTCGATGCTTTCGCCCAAGCGCGTCAAGTTTCGCAAGATGTTCAAAGGCCGCACGAAAGGGCTGGCCACACGTGGCAACACGGTGGTTAACGGCCATTACGGGCTACAGGCGACCGAGCCGGGGTGGGTATCGAACAGGCAGATCGAGGCTGCGCGTGTCGCTCTCACTCGCCACATTAAGCGGGGCGGCAAGGTGTGGATTCGCATCTTCCCTGACAAGCCGATCACGAAGAAGCCGGCCGAGACGCGCATGGGAAAAGGCAAGGGCTCGCCGGAAGGATGGGTCGCCGTGGTGCGGCCAGGGCGCGTGATGTTCGAGCTGGAAGGCGTGACGCCCGAGATCGCCGCAAAGGCAATGGCACTTGCTGCGGCGAAGCTCAGCGTCAGAAGCAAGTTCGTGGTCAGGGAGGCGGCGCACACCGATGCCTAAGGAACTCAAGGTGGCGGACATTCGCGAAATGTCAGTTGCGGACATTCAGGCGCGCGTAGCTGAGCTCGAAGAGGAGCGTTTTCGGTTGCAGTTCAGATCGGCAACGGAAACGCTCGACGATCCTTTGCGTTTGCGGTGGATTAGGCGCGATGTAGCGCGCCTAAAGACAGTCTTACGAGAGCAGGAGTTGGCGCATGAGTGAGCAGCGGGTGGGTGGGCACGCGGAAGACGTGGCGAACGGCCGGCGGCCGCTCGCGCCGCGCCGGATGCGGAAGACGCGCGTCGGTACGGTTGTGAGCGACAAAATGCAGAAGACGGTTGTCGTGGCGATCGAGCGCCGAGTGCCCCACCCGGTGTACGGCAAGATGATCACGCGCACCAAGCACATCAAAGCCCACGACCAGGATAACGCGTCCAAGGCGGGCGACACAGTCCGCGTCATGGAAACTCGACCGATCTCGAAGGACAAGCGGTGGCGTGTGATCGAGATAGTCGAGCGGGCGCGCTGAGGGAGGCGACCGCACGTGATTCAACAGGAATCAATGGTCAAGGTCGCGGATAACTCCGGGGCAAAGCGTGCGCTCGTCATCCGAGTGCTCGGTGGCACGCGCCGCCGATACGCGGGATTGGGCGACACGGTGATCGTGACGGTAAAGGACGCCTTGCCGAATGGGACAGTGAAGAAATCCGACGTCGCGCGCGCGGTGGTGGTGCGTACGGCCAAGGAAACGCGCCGGAAGGACGGGAGTTACATCAGGTTCGACGAGAACGCGGTGGTAATAATCAACGAACAGGGCGAGCCGCGGGCCACGCGCATTTTTGGGCCGGTAGCGCGGGAGCTGAGAGAAAAGAAATACATGAAGATCGTCTCCCTGGCGCCGGAGGTTTTGTGAAGCCGCAATGTTGTCGCCTCCCGGCGGGGGAGGGGCCTATGGCCCCTTGGGTATTGCTGGCGCCGGAGGCCTTGTGAAGTTGCAAGGTTATGGCCTCCCGGCGGGGGAGGGGCCTATGGCCCCCTTGGGTATTGCTGGCGCCGGAGGTTTTGTGAAGTTGCAAGGTTATGGCCTCCCGGCGGGGGAGGGGCCTATGTCCCCTTGGGTATTGCTGGCGCCGGAGGTCTTGTAGCATGCGCATACTGACCCATCGCAAGACGGCGCGGAAGCGCAATGTGGTGCGTCACGCTATAAACCGAGAGCGCACGCGACTTCACGTGGCGTCGGGCGACACCGTGCGCGTGATGCGGGGCGAAGACAAGGGCAAGGAAGGCAAGGTCATGCGCGTGTACACCAAGACCGGCCGCGTGCTCGTCGAGGGCGTGAACCTGGTGAAGAAGCACCGCAAGGCGCGGCGCCCTGAGGAGCAGAGTGGCATCATCGAGCAACCAGCCCCGATACATGCCTCGAACGTGATGTTGCTCGATCCGAAGACGGGGGCGCCGACACGGACTCACGTGCGGGTCGATCAGGACGGGACGAAGGAGCGGCTGGCCGTCAAGAGCGGGGAAGCGATCCCGCGCGTGCGCACAGCTTAAACGGCCAAGGGAGGTTAGACCGAACACGTATGGCAACGAAGGAAAAACAAAAGGGCGAGTCCAAGCCCAAGGGCGAACGCGCCGGCGGTGGCGCCGGTGGTGGTGGTGCGTCAGGCGGCGGCAAATCGCGCCGTGGCCGTGAGGCCGCGGAGTCCGCGCCAAAGATCCCGCATGCGGGAGTGGGGCGGCCCGCGCCAGCGCCACGGCTCCGGGAATTCTACGCCCAGAAGGTGAAGCCCAAGCTCATGGCCGATTTCGGATACCGTAACGCGCACGAGGTGCCCACGCTTCGGAAGATTGTGGTAAACGTGGGTGTGGGCGAGGCGATAAAGCAGCCCAAGGTGCTGGACAAGGTCGTCGAAGAGCTGAGCGTGATCACGGGACAGCGGCCGGTGCGAAAGCGTGCGAAGCGGTCGATCGCCAATTTCGGGCTGCGGGAAGGTCAGGAGATTGGCGCGGCGGTCACGCTGCGCGGCGCGCGGATGTGGGAGTTCCTGGACCGGTTCATCAGTGTGGCAATCCCGCGTATTCGCGACTTCCGCGGTTTGTCGCCACGCTCGTTCGACGGGCGCGGGAACTACTCAATCGGATTGAAGGAGCAATTGATCTTCCCAGAGATCAACTACGACATGGTGGAACAGGTGCATGGCATGGACGTGACTGTCGTGACGAATGCGAAGCAGGATGACCGGGCGCTCGCACTGCTGCGCGAGCTCGGCATGCCATTCCGGGATGCGGACAAGGGCGGGAGGCAGATTGGCGCGTAAGGCGATGGTGGAGAAGGCGAAGCGGAAACCCAAGTTTTCGGTGCGGGTACACAACCGCTGTCAGCGATGTGGGCGGTCGCGTGCGTTCCTGCGGAAGTTTGGCTATTGCCGAATCTGCTTTCGGGATCAGGCCCTGAACGGCTTTATCCCGGGCGTTCGCAAGGCTAGTTGGTGAGGGCCGCATATGTCGATGACTGATCCTGTAGCGGATATGCTGACTCGGATTCGGAACGCTTGTGCTTCGAAGCATCGGCGGGTAGACATGCCGGCATCGAAGCTCAAGCTCGAGATAGCCCGTGTACTGAAAGAGAGCAGCTTCATTCAAGACTACCGCACGCTCGACACGGAGCGCGGACATAAGGTGCTTCGGCTGGTGCTCAAGTACGCCTCTGGTGGCCAACCCGTAATTCGCGAGCTTATGCGGGTATCCTCACCTGGGTTACGCCGATACGTGGGCGTGGCCGAGCTGCCGCGTGTTCGCAACGGCCTTGGGATGGCTATCGTGAGCACCTCGAAGGGGCTCATGACCGATCGGCAAGCCAGACAAGCTCGCCAGGGTGGCGAACTGATCGCCGTGGTGTGGTAGGGAACTGAGGAATTCATGTCTCGAATCGGCAAGAAACCCGTGCCTGTTCCCAAGGGCGTGACTGTGACGGTTGATGGATTGACGGTCAAGGTCAAGGGTCCGCGCGGCGAGTTGAGCCGTGTGGTTCACCGCGATATGCGCGTTGCGGTCGACGGGGCCACGATCACGGTGGCGCGGCCGTCTGACGAGCCTATGCATCGTGCTTTGCACGGGCTCACGCGTACGTTGGTGGCCAATATGGTCCAAGGCGTGACAGCAGGATTTCGCAAACAGCTCGAGATCGTCGGCGTGGGCTATAAGGCAGAGACCCGTCCATACGGGCTGCAGCTCGCGCTGGGCTTCTCTCACCCTGTCGAGTTTCGCGCGCCGGCTGGCATCAAGCTTACAGCTCCGCAACCGACATTGATCGTAGTCGAAGGGGCGAACAAGGAAATAGTCGGGCAAGTTGCCGCGGAGTTGCGGCAGCTGCGCCGGCCCGAGCCGTACAAGGGTAAGGGCATCAAGTACTTGGATGAGCAGGTAAGGCGGAAAGCGGGTAAGGCGGGCAGCAAATGACGGAGATGAACTGATGGCGCGCGTAGGCATTCCGAAAACGCGGTCCGAGAAGCGTGCCCGCCGACACTTGCGGGTTCGCAAGAAGATCACCGGTACGACCGAGCGGCCGCGCCTAGTCGTGTATCGCTCGCTCAAGCACATCTACGCTCAGATCGTGGACGATGATTCGCACCGCACGCTAATGACTGTATCCAGCACCTCGTTGCAAGAAGGCAAGAAGACGGAGAAGTCCGCGGAAGTCGGAAAGAACATCGCAGCCAAAGCCAAGGCGGCCGGGATTACCCGTGTCGTCTTCGACCGTGCCGGGTACAAATACCACGGGCGGGTAAAGGCACTGGCGGACGGCGCCCGCGAGGGCGGTCTCGAGTTTTAGGAGTTAAACGCGATTATGGCAGACCAGAATACGCCGGGCGGCAGCGGCGGCGGCGGCAGCGGCGGCAGCAGCGGCAGCGGTAGCGGCGGGGGCGGCGGGGGCGGCGGGGGCAGCAGCGGCAGCGGGCGGGGGCGGCGGGGGCGGGAGCGTGCGCTCTGGAGGCGGCAGCGCGCGTAGTGGCGGAGGAATGCGTGGCGGTGGCGGACGCGGCGGGCGTGGCGGACCGGGCGGCGGTGGCGGACGCGGTGGCCCGGGTGGCGGGCGCGGCGGTCGAGGCGGCCCTGGGGGCGGCGGCCCAGGCGGGCGCGGTGGCCCTGGCGGCGGGCGCGACGGCGACCGGCGGAGCCGCGGCGGCGGCGATGGGCGTGGCGGCGACGGCGGTGGTCGTGAAGGTGCCGATCTCGTCGAGAACGTGATCGCCATCAATCGCGTGGCCAAGGTCGTCAAAGGCGGGCGCCGGTTTTCGTTCAACGCGCTCGTTGCGGTCGGCGATGGCCAAGGGAAAGTCGGGTTCGCGACGGGCAAGGCGAACGAAGTGTCGGAAGCGGTCCGCAAGGCCGTCGATGGCGCGCGCCGCAAGATGTCGCAGATCCCCCTCACCGGCAGCACGATTCCTCACGAGATCATCGGCCAACACGGAGCCGGCCGCGTTTGGATGAAGCCAGCCGCACCGGGTGCCGGCGTGATCGCCGGCGGCGCTGTGCGCGCAATCATGGAATGCGCGGGCATCAACGACATTCTGACGAAGAGCCTAGGGTCAACCAATCCACACAACATGGTGCTGGCGGCACTGGATGGGCTCAGCCGGCTGACGACGGTGGATGAGATTGCGCACGAACGAGGTGTCGAGGCAGCGAGCATTGGCTACCGCTCTCGCGCGCAGTCGAAGGAGGCTGCACATGCCTAGGCGATTCGTATGGCACCCAGGACGAGGACCTGATCACACCGACAAGCCGCTGGCCACTGAGGGAAAAGTCGAGATCCGTCAGGTTCGCAGCGGGATCGGCCACTCCTGGCGCATGAAGCAAACTCTGGCAGCAATCGGATTGAGACACCATCAGGACGTGGTGGTAAAGGAGTTCACCCCGTCGCTCGCGGGCCAGATCCAGCGCGTGCGGCACTTGGTTACCGTCACACCGGTCGAGGACTGAGCATGGCGGAGCACATTGGCCTAGATAATCTCGCGCCCTCGCTGGGATCGAATCGCGAGCGCAAGCGGATCGGTCGGGGGCCGGGGTCGGGCACGGGGAAGACTTCCGGCAAGGGCAACAAGGGCATCAAGGCGCGCTCGGGACACCACGGGCCCGGTGGCGGCAAGCCGCATTTCGAGGGCGGCCAAATGCCCCTCACGCGCCGCGTGCCCAAGCGGGGATTCACGAACCCTTTTCGGGAGGAATCGCAAGTGGTCAGGCTTGACGCGCTTGCCTCTCTCCCAGCGGGTACGGAAGCGACGCAGGCCTCGCTCGCAGAAGCAGGCCTCATTCGCCACAGCAAAGGACCTGCGAAGGTCCTCGCAAACGGCGAGCTGACACGGCCGGTCACGGTGCGCGGGGTCAAGGTGAGCGCTGGCGCGCGCCGCAAGATCGAAGCAGCTGGGGGCACGGTCGCGTAGGGCGACCTATGTACAGGCGGTAGATTTCGTGCGGGGGCCGAGCGGCCCCCTACGTATGTGAGGACGTTATGGCTCAAGCAAATCCAGCCGCAGCAGTCGCGAACATCTGGAAAACCACGGAGCTGAAGGACAAGATCCTCTTCACGCTCCTCTGCCTCGCCGTATATCGGCTAGGCGCGCACATCACGGCGCCGGGCGTTGACGTGGTAGCGCTCACGGACTTTTTCGCCAATCAGGGCAAAGGCGGGCTGTTGGGGCTGTACGACTTGTTCGTGGGAGGAGGCCTCTCGCGCGCCACGGTGTTCGCGCTCGGCATCATGCCCTACATCTCGGCTAGCATCTTCTCCCAGATCGCCGGGGCCGTGATCCCGCAGATCGACAAGATGCAAAAGGACGAGCAAGGGCGGAAACGAATCGAGCAGTGGACGCGCTACCTCACGGTCGGTCTCGCCGTCGTTCAGGCCTGGGGGTTCGCCCTGTTCACGGAATCACTTCAGGGCGCCGTCGTGCACCCGGGACTGGCTTTCAGGATTCAGATGGTGTTGTTCCTCACGACTGGTGCCGTTTTCGTCATGTGGCTGGGCGAGCAAATCACGGAACGCGGCGTGGGCAACGGCGCGAGCCTGATCATCTTCTTCTCGATCGTAGAGCGCTTCTGGCCTGGAATCTTTGATACGTTTCGCTATGTGAGCACGGGAGCCACCAACGTCGTGAAGTTGCTGGTGCTGGGCGGGCTCATGGTCGGCGTCGTCGCCGGCGTGATTGCCGTCACGGTCGCCGCGCGCAAGGTGCCGATCCAGATCCCGCAGCGCACGATGGCTCGCGGGCGCATGCGCGAGGCTGCAAAGAACTACATCCCGCTCCGAATCAACTCTGCGGGCGTGATGCCAATCATCTTCGCGCAGTCCGTGATCGTCGTCCCGGGCGCTATCGCCCAGTTCAGCGGTCGGCCGGCGCTGCGTGACTTCGCGGATCTGTTTCGCCCTGGCAGCGTTCTGTACTTCCTGCTATCGGCTATCCTGATCATCTTCTTCACCTACTTCTACACGTCGATCATTTTCAACCCGGTCGACATCGCCGATAACCTAAAGAAGCAGGGCGGCTTCGTCCCTGGGGTGAAGCCAGGTGCGCGGACGGCGGAATACATCGACGAGGTGATGTCCCGCATTACGCTCCCCGGCGCGATTTTCCTCACGTTCATTGCTCTGCTTCCAGTCTTCATTGCCGATCAGATCAACGTGCCGTTCCGATTTGGAGGGACTTCGCTGCTGATCGTCGTCGGCGTCGCGCTCGACACGCTCAACAACATGAACCAGCACCTCATCCTACGGAAATACGACGGCTTCATGAAGAAAGGAGGCCGAGTACGGTTCCGCGGCGCAGGGGCTGGTGTGGCCGGGTACTGAGTGGCGGCAACCGCGGCGCGACCCTCGGGCGCGCCCCCTAAAAGTGGTACGCCGAGTAGGATCGTCGTGCTGCTCGGTCCGCCCGGTGCTGGCAAGGGAACTCAGGCCGACAAGCTGGCCGCCGCACTGAAGATTCCGAAGGTCGCCACCGGTGACGTTTTGCGCGCGGCGGTTCGGGATGGCACGGAATTGGGCAAAGTGGCTCAGAGCTTCATGGATCGCGGCGAGCTGGTTCCCGACGATGTCATACTGGGCATTATGCAGGAGGCGCTCGCGCGCCCACAGGCAGAGCGCGGGGCCATTCTGGATGGCGTGATACGCACTGTGCCGCAGGCGCGTGGGCTGCAGGAGGCTCTTGCGCAGCTCGGGCGTGACGTGAACGCTGTCGTCGTTTTCAACGTCCCGGAGGACGAGCTCATACGCCGCATTAGTGGCCGCGTGGTTTGCGAAGCGTGCCAGAGCACGTACGCCGGGCTCGACCCCGGGGACTCTTGTCCCAAGGATGGCTGCAAACTAGTGCGGCGACCGGACGATGAGCCCGAGGCTGTGCGCCACCGGCTCGCCGTATATAAGTCGCAGACCGAACCGGTCATTGACTGGTACCGCAAGCATGGCGCCCGTGTCATATCAATCGATGCCGTGGGCACTCCCGACGAGGTACGCGACCGGCTCCTTCGGGCGCTCGGTGGCGGCCCCAGTCGTGAGCACTTAGCCTGAGGTCATGGTGTTTCGCGGGCGGAACGGAAGCGGCAGCCGGGTCTTGAGCGGCGACCCCTCGGCGAGTCCCGGGTATAGGCTGAGCGGCAACGCGGCGAATATCCAGCTAAAGTCGACGCGCGAGATCGAGATCATGGCGCGCGGCGGCGAGATACTGGCGGCCACGCTCGCGCGGGTTTCCGAGAGCGTGACGCCCGGCGTGTCGACGGGCGAATTGGATGAACTGGCCGACGCGTTCATCCGCGGCCACACAGGCGCGGTGCCGGCGTTCAAGGGATTATACGGGTTCCCCGGGAGCGTGTGCCTGTCCATCAACCACGAAATCGTTCATGGGATTCCGTCCCGCAAGCGAGTGGTGCGAGAGGGAGATATCCTGTCGATCGATGTCGGCGTAAAGTACGACGGCATGTACACGGACGGTGCTGTGACAGTGGCGGTCGGTCAGGTAGAACCGGAGTCTGCGAGATTGTTGGATGTCACTCGGCAGGCATTGGCTGCCGGTATCGCCGCAGCGCAGCCGGGTAATCACCTGGGCGATATCGGCGCTGCCATTGGGGCGGTCGTCGCGCAGGCCGGTTTCTCGGTCGCCAAGGATTTGGTCGGTCACGGGGTAGGACTAGAGCCGCATGAAGAGCCGCAGGTGCCGAACGAAGGCAAGCCCAAGCGCGGAACAAAGCTTCTCCCCGGTCTCACCATCGCGATCGAGCCGATGGTTAACCTCGGCGTCTCCGATACTCGAACGCTGGCCGACAGGTGGACCGTCGTCACCGCCGACGGCAACCGATCCGCCCACTTCGAGCATACAGTGGCGATCACCCAGGACGGTCCGCGGATATTGACCGCGCAAGCAGCCGCCGCGACGCTTTAAGGGCCCTACCCCCTAACCCCCTCCCCTAAAGGGGAGGGGAATCTCTTTTTTTTCTTGTGGGGGCTTCGCCCCCACACCCCCACCGCCTAGCGGCACTAAGGGGGTCGAGGGGGCGAAGCCCCCTCGTCATCCAAGCGAAGCTTGAAAAACAAGACCGTTCCCCCTCCCCGCTTGCGGGGAGGGGGTCAGGGGGAGGGGCACTCTATAGATGCTTTTCGACTTCCGCAGTGGCCAGCGATGCAGCGTGGGTGGCTTCGCCGACGAATCGTTTCGCTTCCTCGACGAGAGCACGTCCGCTCTCGGGATTACCCAGCGCGGCCACGTTGATGCGCACGTTGTACGCGGCTCCACGACAGGCTGCTTCCGCTAGGAGAGCCGCCACGCCCGCATCGGACACGGCGTTGGGATTGCCTTTAGCCGCGGCGACGGCCGCGAGGTGCGCGACGCGGGCGCATGCACGCGCCGTTTCCAGTGGCACTCGTGCGGCCCCGATCAACCCATCCGAAATGGCCAGACGGCGCGAAGCGGCGGCGCTTTCGGGGTCCTTGGGTAGCTTGTATGCCGCCGAGACGACGGCATACGCGGCAGCGTCCCGTTGGACTAGACTCGCGAGAATCGCACGCAGGTCGGCCGCCTCCGCGGCCACGGCCCGCAGGTCCGACTCCACGGACGCGAACTTGGGACGCCCAATCGTGAGCCCTGTGACCATCGTAGATAGTGCGGCCGCAAGCGCGCCGACATGAGCCACTACGCTGCCGCCCCCCGGCGTGGGCGTTGACGCAGCAACCGATGCGACGAACTCGTCTAGCGACTGGCCGCCCGCTGGTGTGTGGGCCGCCGCGGCTGCCGCTGCACCACCGGACGCCGCGCGAACTCTTCGCTCCAGCAGCTGCTCTACCGAGAACCCCTCGAGCTGCACATGGTGCGCGCCGGCATCGAGCAGCACACGCTCCGGAACGAGTCCGACGATCTCGCTCCACGTCGTGTTCACCCCGCGTGCTTCCGCCTCGATGTGAACTGCCTCGTACGCCCGATGCAGTGGCGTCTGGTCGATATCCACGAGGTTCATCGACACCTGTGCCTGGCCATTTACCTCGAGTCCGAGCGCCTTTACGTAGCGCAGGCCGCCGGACGACCCACGCACGGCTTTCGCCACCTCTTTCGCGATCGGGACGTTGGACGCAGGCCCCATGTACACGTTATACGCCACCAGGAATGGCCTAGCGCCTATGGCGATAGCACCGGCCGTCGCATGCACGCGCACTGGTCCAAAGTCTGGCGCGCGACCGGGGTCGCGCGGGACCGCGTCGCGCAGTCCTTCGAATTCGCCGCGCCTGACGTTCGCCAGGTTCTCGCGCTCCGGCCGAGTCGCCGCGCGTTCATACAGGTACACCGGTATCTCGAGCTCGCGGCCGACGCGCTCGCCAAGGCGTCGAGCCAGAGCCACGCACTCATCCATCGTCACGCCTTCGAGTGGCACGAATGGCACGACGTCGGTCGCGCCCATGCGTGGATGCTCGCCAGAATGCTTCGTGAGGTCGATGTGGTCGCGCGCTTCGCGTATCCCAGCGAAGGCCGCTTCGGCCACGCTCTCGATCGGAGCGACGAACGTGACGACAGACCGGTTGTGCGACGGGTCGGACGACACATCGAGCATCGCGACGCCTGGTGTGGCCGCGATCGCGTCGCGGATGCGCGCCACGATCTCCAACCGACGGCCTTCAGAAAAGTTGGGAACGCACTCGACCAGTCTCATCGGGTATTGGGCAGTGGTGGGGAAACTATTGGCGAAGCCCGTCGCAAGGTGCCGAGGAGCCACTCGTGGATAACGGGATTGCCGGCGACGATGGGCGTGTGGGCCACGCGCGCGGGCTCGCCGGCAAGATCGGTCACGATCCCGCCAGCCTCCCGTATCAGAAGGATACCGGCCCCAATATCCCACGGCGCGAGCATGAGCTCCCAGAATCCTTCGAACCGTCCGCATGCAACGTCCGCGAGATCCAGCGCGGCTGATCCAGCTCGGCGGATGCCCGCAGTCTGGCGTGCCACGGCGGCAAATTGTGGTTGATAACTATCCAGCCACTCGAGGTGCGAGAACGGGAAGCCGGTTCCAATTAGCGCGCGGGAAGGCGTGACGATTTTGGACACGTTCATGGGCTTGCCGTTCCGCCACGCACCGCGGCCGGCGATGGCCGTGTACGTGTCGCCGGTCACTGCGTTGATTACGACGCCCGCAGTCAGCGCATCGTCGACTAGGACGGCTATGGAGACGGCGTAGGCTGGGTAGCCGTGCAGGAAATTTGTGGTGCCGTCGAGCGGGTCGGCCACAAAGAGTACGTCGCGCGCACCAGAGCTTCCCGCCGCTGCTACTGCCGTCGGCGAGAGTTCCTCTCCCAGCACCCGGGCCTCGGGCAGGGCCGCCAGAATGTCAGCGCGCAGTGCCTGCTCCGCGGCGCGATCCACGTCGCTGACGAAGTCCGAGGGTCCCTTCTCGTCCCAACGCAGGTCCCCGACGTCGCCTGCCCGCGCCCGGACGACGGCGACGGCGCAGCGTGCAGCCGCGACCGCAACGTCGAGCAGGACCGTCGCCTCAGCGATTCCTTGCGACGCCGTTCCGGTGCGCCTACCTTCGCGCGATGGACTCACCGGCCCGCGTCTTCAGCGGCATCCAACCATCGGGCGAGCTGCACATTGGCAACTTCCTGGGCGCGGTGCAAACCTGGGTGGAGATCCAGCGACGGTACGAGTCGTTGTTCTGCATCGTCGACTATCACGCGATCACGGTGCCGTACGAGCCGGCCGACCTGCGCATGCGCACGCGCGACCTCGCAATCTCGCTACTCGCCGCCGGCATCGATCCCGAACACGCGACTCTGTTCGTTCAGTCTGCGGTGCCGGAACATACCGAGTTGGCGTGGATATTCAACACGATCACGCCGCTCGGCGAGCTCGAACGGCAAACCCAATTCAAGGAAAAGGCTCAGCGACAGGAGAGCGTGGCGGCCGGGCTGCTCAATTACCCCGTGCTCCAAGCTGCGGACATACTGCTATATCGCGCCACTGTCGTCCCCGTGGGCGAAGATCAAGTGCAGCACCTGGAGCTCTCGCGCGAGATCGCGCGCCGTTGGAACGCCCGTTTTGCAGAGGGCACGCCGTTCTTTCCCGAACCCCAGCCGCTGCTCACACCCACGCGCCGGATAATGGGGCTGGATGGTCAGTCCAAGATGTCCAAGTCAATGGGGAATACGATTGGGTTGCTCGACGAGCCGGAGGAGATCTGGGCCAAGCTGCGCCCCGCGGTTACCGATCCCAAGCGGGTACACAGAACCGATCCGGGCACGCCGGAGGTCTGCAACATTTACCACCTGCATCGGGCGTTCAATCCGCCCGACACAGTCGAACACGTCGCCATGCAATGCCGAAGCGCCGGATGGGGGTGCATCGACTGCAAGCGCGTGTTGTTCGAGGGCATGGAGCGCACGCTTGAACCCATCCGGGCCCGCGCCGCAGAGATTCGCGCCCGACCAGAGCGCGTTGCCGAGGTGTTGCGCGACGGCGCCGCGTCGGCACGCCGGCGCGCGGACGACACGCTCCGCGAGGTAAAATCGCGTATGGGACTCGACGCCGGGCCGCTATCTTAAGAACAATGTTCGATTCGGCCACGCGGACCGTCGTCGTCGTTGGCGCGCAATGGGGTGACGAAGGCAAAGGCAAGCTGGTCGACGTCCTTGCGGAGCGTGCTGATTTGGTCGTGCGGTACCAAGGCGGCGCAAACGCTGGCCACACCGTCGACCTCGGCACGTCGTGCGTTATTCTGCAGCAGATTCCGAGCGGTATCCTGCACCCTGGGGTGCGCTGCGCCATCGGCAATGGCGTAGTGCTAGATCCCGAGACGCTGTTCACGGAAATCGATGGGCTGACGGCCAGTGGAGTGCGTGTCGAAGGCCGCCTTATCGTCAGCGACCGCGCTCACCTTGTTCTGCCCTACCATAAAATGGTTGACGCTGAAAGTGCGGCCAACCGTGAAATCGGTACGACCAAACGCGGTATTGGGCCCGCGTATGAAGACAAGATCGCGCGTCGCGGCGTGCGTGTGCTCGACCTCCGTCACCCCGACAATCTCTCGGCAATCGTCAAGCGAGGCGTGGAGCATGCCAACGCGCTGTTGACGGGATTCGGGTGCGGGCGGCGGGCCGATGTGGATGAGACGATTGCTGGGCTCAAGGCGGTGGCGCCGAGGCTGTTGGCCATGGCCGAAGACGTAGGTCTGGCGGTGCATCGAGCGGTTCGCGACGGTCTGGCCGTATTGCTGGAAGGAGCCCAGGGCGCGCTGCTCGATGTGGATCACGGTACATATCCGTACGTGACTTCGAGTAATACCACCTCCGGCGGCGCTGCGGTGGGGGTGGGAATCGGCCCGACCGCGCTGGATGCGGTGCTGGGGGTCGTCAAGGCATACACGACGCGGGTCGGTAATGGGCCGCTGCCCACGGAGCTGGGTGAGCCGCTGGCCACACGTGTGCGCGAGCTCGGACACGAGTACGGGGCGGTGACAGGTCGGCCGCGGCGTTGCGGGTGGTTTGACGCGGTCGTGGTTCGCTACGCATCGAGGGTAAATGGGTTGAGCGGTCTGGCGGTGACAAAGTTGGATGTGCTGGACACGCTGGACCGACTGGCCATCTGCACCGGCTACGAGGTCGATGGCGTCGTGCACACGGATTTCCCCGGCGACCTCACCGCGTTGCATCACGCGGCTCCCCGCTACGAGTGGTTCGATGGGTGGGAGCAGCCGACGGCAGAAGCTCGGCGGCTCGCTGACCTGCCACGGGCAGCGCGCCGGTACCTGGATCGCATCGAGGAGCTAGTCGAGGCGCCGATCAGGTTCGTGAGCGTTGGCACTAGGCGGGATCAGATAATCGACGTTCAGTCGTCCGCCTCGAAGGCTGCTGCGTAATGAGTGTCGAAGAGGTGCCCACGGCGGCCATCATCGGCGCGGGCCCCTGCGGATTGGCCACCGCCATATCGCTCGAGCGCGCGGGGGTGCGTGCAACCGTGTTCGATCGGTCGTGCGTGGTTAGCAGCATCGCGAGCTACCCGATTTACATGACGTTTTTCTCGACGGCCGAACGGATCTCGATCGGCGGCCTGCCTTTCATCACGGCAGGGGAAAAACCCACGCGGCGCGAGGCCCTGGCATATTATCGAATGGCGGTGCAGTACTTCGGAATCAAAGTTCGGCAGTACGAGCCCATTGTTTCGGTCACGCCGGGCGGGGGCCGATTTGTAGTGCGATCAGCCACTGTGCGGGGAGAACTCGACACGGCGGTCGACGCCGTGGTCATTGCCACGGGATATTTTGGCACGCCGAACCTGCTGAACGTGCCCGGGGAGTCGCTGCCGCACGTCACCCACGTGTACCGAGAGGGACACCAGGCGTTTCAGCGAGACGTCGTCGTCGTGGGCGGCGGCAACTCCGCGGTTGATGCAGCGCTGGACCTGTGGCGGTGCGGGGCCCGGGTAACGCTCGTGCACTTCGCGGATCGCCTGGATGCGAACGTGAAACCATGGGTCCTGCCCGACATTAAGAACCGGCTGGCTGACGGCAGTATCGCAGCGCGATGGAACACACGCGTGGTAGCAATCGAAGGCGATGCGGTTGTGGTTACGGACGGCCAGGGAAAGTCCGACCGCCTCTTGGCGCACCAGGTGTACCTCATGACCGGGTTCACGCCCAGTAGCGAGCTGCTCACGCAGCTGGGCGTTTCGATCGACCCGGCGACCGGGATTCCCGCGCACGATCCGACGACGATGGAGACGAATGTACCCGGGGTCTTCGTCGCCGGCGTACTAGTGAGCGGGTACGATGCCAATAAGGTGTTCATCGAGAACGGACGCAATCACGGAGATCGCATTGCCCCGCGAATCGTCTCGCGCGACCTGGCAGGCGTATGAGCATCACCGGCGCATACCCGAACGTGACTGAGAAGCTCGTGTCCCTATGCAAGAGGCACGGGTTCATTTTCCAGTCGTCGGAGATTTACGGTGGCACTGGGTCGGTGTGGGACTACGGGCCGCTCGGCGTCGAGCTCAAGCGAAACATCAAGGATCACTGGTGGCACGCGATGGTCCGCGCGCGCAACGACATTGAGGGCTTGGACGCGGCGATCCTGATGCACCCGCGCGTGTGGGAGGCGAGCGGCCACGTCTCGGGGTTCGTGGACCCGCTGGTGGACTGCAAGACCTGTAAAGGACGTTTCCGGGCCGACAAGCTCGACGATGCGTCGTGTCCGCGAAAGCCCTCCAAGCACCCGGGAGAATTTGAAGCCTGCGCGCTGACGGCGCCCCGTCTGTTCAATCTCATGTTCAAGACGTTCATGGGACCGGTCGAGGAAGACGCGTCAATGGTGTACCTCCGGCCGGAGACCGCCCAAGGGATCTACGTCAACTTTCTCAACGTCCAGCAGTCTACGCGCCAAAAGATCCCATTCGGGGTCGCGCAGATCGGCAAAGCGTTCCGCAACGAGATCACGCCGGGGAATTTCATCTTCCGCATGCGCGAGTTCGAGCAGATGGAGATGCAGTACTTCGTCGAGCCCGGGACGGACGAGCGCTGGTTCGAGTACTGGCGCGGTGAACGCATGGCATGGCATCTCTCGCTCGGACTCGACGATGATAGGCTCCGCTTTCATGAGCACACCAAGGAGGAGCTCGCGCACTACGCGCGGGCCGCCTACGACGTGGAGTTCGATTTCGGTGGAAGTCTGGGCTTCCAGGAAATCGAAGGAGTTCACAACCGTGGCCAGCATGACCTGACCCGCCACAGCGAGTATTCGGGCAAGGCACTCGAGTACTTCGACCAGCCGAGCAACAGGCGCTACATACCGGTAGTTGTCGAAACGTCTGTCGGTGCGGACCGGGTCGTGCTGGCAGTTCTGGTGAACGCGTACCGGGAGGAGGAAGTCGCGGGCGAGCCTGAGGGCCGCACCGTATTGGGGCTGCACCCCATGCTCGCGCCGATCAAGGCTGGCGTCTTTCCGCTAGTCAAGAAGGACGGGTTGCCTGAGTACGCGCATCGGCTGTCAGACGACCTACGTGGAACGTTTCCCGTTTTCTACGACGAGTCTGGATCGATCGGCCGGCGGTATCGGCGTCAGGACGAGGTAGGCACGCCGTTCTGCATCACGGTCGACGGGGAGACGTCGGTCGACGGAACTGTCACTGTTCGGGACCGCGACACGTTGCGCCAAGATCGTGTGGCAGCGACGGGTGTGCGCGCATACATCGAGGACCGTCTTCGCGGGTGATGCTGCCCCACCCCCTGGGTTAGGGGGAGAGGAGGCCCTCATAGATGATCGAATCGTTGGAGAGTCTGCGGCGTGATGGGCAAAGCCTGATGGAAGACGTGTCCTGGGAGCTTTACCAGGCGCACGCGGGACTCAAATCCAAGGCCCAGCTGCAAGCGATCTACGCACGGTACGAGCAGATCCTCGGGCGCGACGCGCTGGATTTCGTACTGAATCAGTTTCAGCTCAGCACACCGGGCAGCGAGGAACATCGCTCAGCGCGTCTGCTGCTCGAGTGGCTCGTGGAATCACAGACGGCGCACGTGCTTGCCGAGATCGAAGAGCGTGAGATCGCCTGGGAGTCTGCGGCGATCGTGAGAGTCCCCGACGGTCGCGAGGTTCCCTACATGCGTGCGGGGATAGAGCTGGCGAATGCGCCCACGCGAGCAGAACGACTGGCCCTGGAGACGGCGCGGGCTGACTTGGTCGCCCGCGAGTTGACGCCGATGCGGCTGGGCCGGTTGCAGCGCGAGAAGGACTATGTGGAGTCGTTAGGGATCGCGGAAGACTACAATGCCGCATTCGAAGCTCTGAGCGGCGTGTCGTTGCGCACACTTGCCGCTGAATGCCAGCGGCTGCTGCGCGACACGCAAGCGATGTGGGATGACATGCTGCCCCGGGCGCTCCGGGCATCGCTGGGCATCAACGTCGGCGAAGCCACACGAGCCGACGCGCTGGCACTCTTTCGCGCGCCACAGTTCGATCAGTTCTTCCCCGCGTCTGACCTGGAAGCTACGGTCCGGCGCCAGATGCTCGACATGGGCATCGACCCGACTGCCAACGATCGAGTCAGGTACGATACTGGCGAGCGCCCAGGAAAGCGCTCGCGCGCGTTTTGCGCGCCGGTGCGAATCCCCGAGGAGGTGTATCTCGTCATGCGTCCTCACGGCGGGCAAATCGACTGGCAGACGCTGTTGCATGAATTGGGGCACGCGCTGCATTTCGCGTACACGAACGCGAGCTACCCGTTCGAGTTTCGCTGGGTGGGGGACAACTCGGTTACCGAGTCATATGCGATGCTGTTCGACCATCTCATGCAGAACCGAGGATGGCTGCTGCGCTACTCGGGCCTCGGCCGGCGCGAGCTACCGAACTACCTTCGGGCCGCGGCGCTCGAAGAGCTGCAATTTCTCCGACGCTACTCCGCAAAACTCATCTACGAAGAGCAGCTCTACAGTGGTCGTGTCCCTTGGGACGCGCTGCCGCCACTGTACGTCGAGATGCTCACCAGCGCCACGACGTTTATCTACAATCCCGCCGACGCGTTTGTGGACGTGGACTCACGCTACTACGCGGCCAGATATCTTCGGGCTTGGCAGCTCGGAGCGATCATCGCCCAAACCTTGGTGGAGCAGTTTAATGAAGACTGGTACCGCAACCCGCGTGCGGGGCCATGGATGGTGGGTCAACTCTTCGGCGAAGGTCAGCGCGAGCTCGCGCACGAGTTGTCGCAGCGGATCTCGGGCCAGCCACTGTGTTTCACGCGCGTGATACGCGCAGTCGAGGGCTTGGTCGACTAGACAACCCAACGCCCTAAGCGCGCAACGCCAGCTATGGCGGCGGAGCCGCTCCATCTGCATGGAGTTCCGTCGCTTGATACTCCAGAGGAATCTCGACGGTAAAGCTTGCGCCTTCCCCTGGCGCGGAAACAAGCTCGAATGTCGCCGCCAAGCAGACGAGCGAGTCTGCGCGAAAGGGCCAAGCCCAACCCAGTGCCGCCGTACCGCCTAGTCAGGGATCCGTCGAGCTGCCGGAACTCCTCGAAGATGAGGTGCTGCGACGTCGCCGGCACACCGATGCCGGTATCCTGCACCCGGTACATCGCGCGGCCGTGCTGTATCTCTAAAGACAATGTGACCGCGCCATCGGATGTGAACTTGTAAGCGTTGCTCAGCAGCCCTGCCAGGATCTTTGTGATCTTCCTCCGGTCGCTGCGCATGAACGGCACCGGGTCGGCTGGTTCCTCGAGAAGCAGCTCGGTCGATACCGGACGCGCCCGTGTTGAGGCAGCTGCTTCGCGCAACGGGTCACGCGGGTCGAAAGTATCGACCTGAACGCCCAACGCTCCGCGCTTGAGCGTGGTCATCTCCAAAAGGTTGTCGATCAGCCCGAGCAGCCGCTCACTGGCATCGCGCGCGAGGGCGAGGTCGGCGCGTTGTGGGCCCGTCAGCGGCCCGGAGAATTCCTCCTGCAACAGCGCGATGTACCCCATGACGGCTGTGAGCGGTGTGCGAAGCTCATGCGTGACGTTCGTCAGAAATTCGTCCTTCACCTGCCGAGCCTCGAGTACCGCCAGATACTGCTGTTCCAGCTCCGCCTTCGATTCCGTTAGCGCCGCGTTAGTCCGCCGCAGATCGTCGATTAGCGACGCCTTTTCGGCAGTCGCTGCCATCTGTGCGGCGACGATCTTGAGCAGCGCTCGCCGCTCGGCGCTGAAGCCACCAGCGTCTGCAAAGTAGAATGTGACCGCGCCTAGGACTCGGTTACCGGTCTGGAGCGGAAGCGCGATCAGTGCGCGGAATCCGAGTTCCGCTGCTACCTCCTGCCAATCCTCGAGGCTCGGGTCTGCGAAGACATTGGGAATCTCGATCGCGCGCCGCTCGCTCGCGGCCTCGCCGCTGGGTCCAAATCCCAATCGCACACGCATCTCGCCGAGCCAGGGCTCGTATTGATGCGGCCAGTTGTATGCTGCGGCGAGCCGCATGAGCTCCGACGCGCCGTCCACCAGATACACGGATGCGAAGGTCGCGCCGACCACGGGGCTCACACGCTCCAGCGCGAAGCGAAAAACTTCCTCTGGCTGGTCAGCCGTCAGAAACGCATGGACGATCTCGCGAACCGCCATGAGCTCGCGGACCGCTGCGTCAGACGACTCGGAAGTGACGGTCGTGAGTCCTGACGAGCGAGGTCGCTCGGCGGGCCCGAGACGCGGCGGGTGAGCAACGCTCGCCGCCGATTTAGTCACGACCTGAACATTTTAGCCATAACTCCAATGTACACGCCACGTCCCGAAGGAACAGACGTATCCGAGCGGCCTCTACCGTATGGCGATACTGGGCCGTTACGCCGCTGTAATCGGGCGGGGGCCGGTGGTGCGAGCGAGGCGAGCTCGACGGTAGTCCTCGCCGGATGAAGGCGTCGCTGCCGGAGTACCGCGCAGGGTGTCGAGCAATGCGTCTGCCAGATCGTTGCCGCACTGATACCGCTTCTGCGGGTCTTTTTCGAGGCACGTCATGATCACGGATGACAATGCGGGCGGCGTGCGCGAATCGACGACGAGCGGATCCACGGGGGATTCGTGGACGTGCTTGTAACCCACCGAGTACGAATCCGCGCCGTCGAATGGCGGAAATCCGAGCAGCATCTCATACAGCACGACGCCCACGGCGTACAAATCACTTCGGCCGTCCACCATTTTGCCCATTGCCTGCTCGGGGGACATGTAGTGCGGCGTGCCCATGGCACGCCCTGTTCCCGTCAGGCGCCCGTGGCGGCGGGCAGTTGCAATCCCGAAATCGGTGACAATGGAGAAGCCTTCGTGATCGAACAGAATGTTGTCGGGTTTTATATCCCGGTGAATGACACCACGGCGGTGTGCGTGGTCGAGCGCGCAGGCGACTTGTGCTGCTGAACCGGCTGCGAACGCTGGCGGGACAATCCGGTCCTGGGCCAAACGGTCGGCCAGTGACCCGCCCGGGAGGTAAGGCATCACAAGGTACACGACGTCGTCCGACATGCCGTAGTCGAGTATGGGGCAGATGAACGGGTGGCCCAGGTGTGCGGCGGCTTCGGCCTCGCGCCGGAATCGCTCGCGCATCTCTGCTTCGCGCGCGAGATGCGCGTGCAGGACCTTGATGACTACCGGGCTTCCGAGCTGAACGTGCTCGGCTACGTAGACATGTGCCATGCCGCCGCTGCCTAAGCGTCGCAGGATCCGGTAGCGATTTCCGGTCAGTGAGCGGAGTTGGGTGATCTCCGCGTCGGGTTGCTCGGCCGGAGCCTCGGCGAGAACCGGCAACGCTACCGCGCACCGGGCGCACTGGACTGCGACCGCGCGATTCCACGTGCCGCAGTCAGGGCAAAACAGGGCTGCTCCCTCGGACGACGACCGACCGATGGTGCAAGTTATCGAGCGATGCTGCCAATCATCACGGACGCGCTAAGCGCGCGACCCGTCACGTGGCCACTTAACCCCTTTGATAACTTGAAAGCCGATCGCCCGCTCGTTCGACAGGTCGCGGAGCAGCGCCACTTCACGTTCGATCGCTCGTCGCGCGCCGCGGACGGTGCTCCATGAGCGGGTCGCGATTTGGACCTTCTGTGGCCACGTGAGGTGTGTAGCCTCCGCCATCTCGCGGGCCATTCCGGACCGAGTGCGGCAGCCGGGCGCTCCGGACGTCCAGTCTTGAACTTGAATGTCGACTACTCCGGCTTCCCGCAGCATCTGCTTCCATTCCACGAGATGATGCGGGTGAAGCCCGAGCCGCTCGACGAGAAGCTCGCGCTCGTCTCCAGCTAATTCCGAGCCCCAAGTGAGTTGCAGAAGCACTACTGCGCCCAGAGGCTTAGTCACGCGCGCCATCTCCGCGACCGCGCGCGCGGGCGAGGCCGTGGCAGCCAGGGCCGGTTCCCCGACGACAATGTCGAATACGCCGGTTTCGTGCGGAAGGTCGTCCAGCTCAGCGTGCTGGTAGGATAGGGGCAGGCCACCGCTCTCGTGGCGCGCTCTCGCTTCGGCGCGCTCGATTTGCTTGGGGTTCGGATCGACACCGGTGACCGACGCCTGCGTCCGCCTCGCGAGCCATTCAGCGGTTGTGCCGTCTCCGCATCCCGAGACGAGAATCTCGTAGCCGCGGCTGGCCTCCGTAAGACGGACGACTTCGCGGTACAGCTGCTCTCCGGTGTCTCTCCAGCGGCCTAAGACTGCCAACTGCACCAACCGGAGCATCGCTGGCGCGGGTCGGCCCCGGGGCGTGGTGTGCATGGCGCGGGAAAAATACCCCAAGGCCGCCCCTACTGCAGCGCGCGCAGATGCGCCATGCACGCCTGCGCAATCCGGTCAGGGACGTATCCCCCCTCCAGCGCGCTGACTACTCGTCCGCTGCACCATGCGCATGCCCTCGTCACGAGCTCTTGCGTTAGCAGCGTGAAGTCCTCGATCTCGAGCGTGAATCCACCCAAAGGGTCACCCAATAACGAATCGAATCCCGCCGATAGCAGAATCAGCTGCGGCGTAAAGCCGGCCGCCGCTTCATCTACGGCCTGAAGTAGAGCCTCTCGATATTCGACGGCGGGACGTCCGGCTGCCATGGGCACGTTCCATATTGTGCGCAACGGTCCCCGGTCATCGCTCGCGCCTGTGCCAGGATACCACGGCCACTGGTGCATAGACACGAAATGAATTCCCGGATCGTCTTGGACAAGAGACTGGGTTCCGTTCCCGTGGTGTACGTCCCAATCGACGATGAGGACGCGATCGAGGGCGTGTCGTTTTCGCGCGTAATGGGCCGCGAGCGCCACGTTTCCGAATAGGCAAAACCCCATCGGGCGGTCGCGCAGCGCGTGGTGACCAGGCGGCCTGACGGCGGCGAAATTCCGGGCGTTCTGCCCCGCGACCGCAAGGTCTACGGCGTCCAAAACACAGCCCGCCGCGGCAGTTGCGGCGTCCCACGATCCGTCGCTCACCACCGTGTCGGCCTCTACCCGGACAAGCTCGCCGGGTCGCGCGACATTGCGTATGTGCTCGATATAGGCAACGTCGTGAACCAAAGCCAACTCGTCCGGCGTTGCGTGTCGTCCTTCTCGCTGCTCGATCGTCGTGGCCAGCCCGACGTCGGACCCCAGGGCCCGCGCAATCGCGCGAAGTCGCCCGACGTGCTCGGGATGGCCCCATCCCGTATCGTGCCGTCCGCAGTCGGGGTGTGAGAGATAGGTTACCACCCGCGCCACCGTGAGCGGCTCGCGGGGTTACCTAGAGTGCGCAGATCACAGATAGCTCAGCAACCGCCAGTCGCGATGCCGCTGCTTGACCCCGGCGTACCAACGACTCACCGGGTAGAGCAGAGCGATGGTCGCCAGCCGAATGAGATAGGTTGTCCTGAGCCGGAACCCGGCGCCCGGGGCTGGTGGCTGCAATGGGAAGTGCCAGATCAGGTATCCCGTCGGGTGATGCGAGGCTACAGCCAAGGCGAGCGTGAGCGCATGTGCGAGAGGCCACTGGAGCAGATAGAAAAACAACGGCACTCGTCCGAACGTGATAACCGGGGCCGTGATCGGCGATTTGGGCAGAGTCTCGAACCAGGCGAGAAGAAGCAGCGCTGGCCCCAGCGTCATTAGCAAGTACTGAAGCGACGGAGGGTACTTGGTCGTGTTGAGAAAAGAGAGCACAGTATACGTCGTGCTGGACTGCCGACTCCACGGGGACGGGTCGCCGTAGGCATTTAGCAGCCGCAGGGCCACGAACCCCAACGAGGCGCTACTGCCCCACGTGACTAGGAGTCGGCGTCGGCGATCCGCCGGAAGCACATACACGTAACCGAATGCGTAGCCCGCTGCCATGACGCCCACCCAAGGTATGACGGCATAGGCGGCAAGTACCACGGGGAAAGGATGACCAAGTGGTAGCGGCTGAAACTGCGCGTGAGCCAGAGCCCATACTGCTTGAGCAAACGTCGGCAACGGCGATCCCGGACCGTTCCACTGATACACTGGAAACCGGTCGAGCAGGTTATGCAGGGCAATCATTCCTATGCCGAATGCGGCGATGGCCGGGAGCGGAAGCCAGATCAGCGCCCCCAGCAGCATCATGCTGATGCCGATGACCCAGATGACCTGCGCGGCGCCCAGGAAGTGCGTGTCGACGGCAAAAGTAAAGCCGAACTTGACGACCGTGAACTCCAGCACCACAAGCCACAGGCCCCGTGTTACCAGATACCACGCAAGCTCGGACCGGCTTTTGCCGCGCGCGCGCTGTAGATAGGCACCGGTGCCGGCCAGGAAGACAAACACCGGCGCGCAGAAATGCGTGATCCAGCGCGTGAAGAAGATCGCGGGCGTGGTGTGGGTCAGATCGGTCGGACTGAAATGCAGCGTGCCAGCGAACGCGAAGTCGCGCGTATGGTCGAGCACCATGATGACCATGACGATCCCGCGCAACAGGTCTATTGAGTCCAGCCGATTGCGACTCGGCGGCGCTGTGCGCTGCGCGCTCGGGAGGTTGGCCACGCGCGTGGGCGTGGCGCTGTCCAGCGTGGCTGTGGGGGCGCTCACGCCAACAATATGTCTGTGACGGCGCGGGGCCGCAGCCCCCGCGCCGCTTTCAATCGCGTACGGGTCGCCGGCGCCGAAACGTCAGCAGAAATGTCGAGCCGTCTTTGGCTCCGACCCCGACAACCGACTCGCGCTCATCACGAATTTCCCACCCATCCAACTTCATCACGAACGCATCGTGAAAATCGCTGTCAGGGTATAACGCCTCGAGCGCGCGTACCTTGATCCCAAGCACAGGCTCGCTTGGAGACGTCTCTATTCGCACGGCGTCCCATACCTCCGGCATCTCGACCTTGATCGTGATGCCAGGCTCACCCGCCGCTCCCACCAGGATTGTGCCAGGGCGCGTGCGCAAGGAGGCAACGAAAGGTGCGTCAGTCACGAGGGACGGGCGGCGGCAGGGTGGTGAAGAACCGCGCGATCTGCTGGTCGAACATGTATGTCGAACCGGTAACGGCCGTTCCGCCTGCTTCAGCGCCGACGCCAATTGCCACCTCTTCGCCGCCCTGTCCACGAAACGTGACGTATGTCTCGCCCTCGCGATCGAGATACGCAGGGTAAATGCTGTTGCGTCGCAGAAAGAACCGCTTCGCTTCGGCGAGTACGTCACTAGGGCCCAGCGAAGTGCGCGCATACTGCATCACGCGGACTCCGGGCTCGGGGAAGGCACGGGACGTCATGCGGATAAGGTAACCCGTACGTTTCGAGTGTGGATAAACCAGCTACATTGACCGTCGACCGTGCGCCCGCCCTTATAGAAGTCGCGCTCGCGCTTCCAGTCTTTCGAACCTTTACGTACGCGGTCGGTGCGACGCCAGTGCGTCCGCTCGTCCCTGGCGCCCGTGTGCTCGTGCCTTTCCGTGGTCGACGAGAGATCGGCGTTTGCATAGGAACTCGGGACGTTGCGCCCGCCGGCGTTGCGGTGAAGTCCGTCCTCGACGTTCCCGATGAGCAGCCTGCGCTGTCTCCGGACACGGTGGAGTTGTGCCGCTGGGTGGCCGACTATTATGCCGCGCCCATCGGCTTGGCCTTGCGATGCGCGCTACCTGCCCTGCTCACTGGCGCGGCGCGTCCGTCACCTGCGCCGAAGACGCGTCGAATGGCCATCATACGGGCGGGCGTGCCCTCGCTTTTGGAACGCGATCGCGCTTTCGCGCGTGCGGCGCGCCAACGGGCGCGCCTACGAGCTCCTCGAGGCGCTCGGTGGGCGCGCGGCGGCACACGTACTTCTCGAGCAACTCCGCTGCTCACCATCGGTGCTCAAGGGACTTGCCGAGCGCGGACTCATCGACCTCACGGACGAGGACGTAGAGCGCGATCCGTTCGCCTCACGGCCGCGAAGCGTGTCTCCCGCGCACGACCCGACCGCTGCCCAGCGGAACGCGATCGAGACGCTCCGCGGCGGCATCTCCGGGCGAAGTGACTCTGCTGCATGGCGTCACTGGCAGCGGGAAGACGCTCGTCTACCTCGAGTTTCTGCGCGAGGTCGTCAATGTACGAGGACGTGGCGCCATCGTTCTCGTCCCTGAGATCGCGCTCACACCTCAAACAGTCGATCGCTTCCGAGCGGTGTTTGGAGACCGAGTTGCGGTCCTGCACAGTGCCCTCGGCGAGGGTGAACGTTACGATGCGTGGCGAGCGTTACGGTCCGGAGCCAAGCGCATCGCGGTTGGTGCCCGCTCCGCGGTGTTTGCTCCCGTCGCCGATCTAGGCGCGATAATCGTGGACGAGGAGCACGAGGGCAGCTACAAGAACGGCGAGTCGCCTCGATATCATGCGCGAGAGGTCGCCGTGGTCCGTGCACGGCTCGCGGGAGCGGTCGCCGTTCTTGGGAGCGCAACGCCCAGCCTCGAGACTTGGGCGAACGCCACACGGCGCAAGTACCGCTATGTGTGCTTGCCGTCTCGTGTGGGCGGCGGACGCCTGCCCTCGATAGAAGTGGTCGACATGCGGCAGAAGGAGGGCCCGGCCGCCGCCGAGCGTGCGCCACACCGTGGCGTGCTGTCAGACCGCCTCGAAGAAGAATTGGGAGCGACACTTGCGCGCGGCGAGCAAGCGATCGTGCTGCTCAACAGACGCGGCTACGCGGCATTCGTGCAATGCTCCGCGTGCGGCGACGTGGTCGCGTGTCCGAACTGTGCCATCAGCCTCACCTATCATCGGACCCCAGAGCGGCTAGTGTGCCACTATTGCCGGCACCAGGAGGCGCCAGGCGCGACATGCAGGCGCTGCGGCGCGGCGACGTTGAGGAGGAGAGGCATGGGAACGCAGCAGGTCGAACGACTGCTCGCTGAGCGATTTCCGCGCGCGCGGATCGCTCGCATGGATTTCGACACGACGAGTGGCAAGTGGGCGCACGCCACGATTCTCGATCGTGTAGCGTGCGGGGACGTCGATCTGCTTCTGGGTACGCAGATGATCGCCAAGGGGTTGGACTTTCCGAACGTGACGCTCGTCGGCGTGATCGACGCCGACGTGGGAATCAACCTTCCCGACTTCCGAGCGTCGGAAAGATGTTTTCAGCTGCTGAGCCAGGTCGCCGGACGCGCTGGCCGCGGTCCTAAGGGTGGTCGTGTGATCATTCAGACGCGCGTGCCTAGCCACCATGCGGTCCGTTGCGCCGTCGCGCACGATTACGCGACGTTCGTCAAGTCGGAACTGGAAGGCCGATCGCATCCGACATACCCGCCCTGCGTACGGCTCGCGAACATTGTCGTGAGTGGACACGCGGAAGAGGCGACGGCCGGCTGCGCGAACGAGGTGGCGGACTGGGTGCGAAGGCTCATTGAAGCGCGGCAGCTCGTGGGGGTTTCCGTAGTGGGCCCTGCGCCCTGCCCGGTGGAGCGGGTGAAAAGCCGGTGGCGGTGGCACGTGCTGCTGAAGAGCGAGCGGCCGGCGCCTCTCACCAGCGTGGCTCAGTATTTCGTGCGCCGGTTCCCTGTCCCAGCGGGCGGCGGGCTCCGCGTCATGCTTGATCGCGATCCGGTGGCGCTATTGTAGGTCATACCACAATTTCACGCGAGAATGACTGAAACCGAGCTGCGTTTCCTACGAGCCGTGAGCGAACGTGTCGCTTCCGACCGGGTCGCCGAGGTCTACCTGTTTCCGGCTCTGCGACAGGGACCAGTCGACAGCGGCGTCGCGGTTGTGGCGGAGGGCGAAGCCAGCGCAGAGTGCTCCGACGGCATTGCTCGCCCAGGCAGCCGCTTTGCAGTGTATCGAGCGACCTACCGCCATACGGTGAAAGGACCGGACCGCGGGGCTTGGAGCGTCGAGGTGAGCGCGGAGGCGGATGCGCCGCTCGAGGCGGTCTTCGCTGTAGTGCGGGGTGTTCAGCGGCGGTCCGCGGTCGCGGCGGAGCCCGATAAGCTCACGGGAGACGAGTTTCGCGCAATCGTGGGGGCGACCGCGTCGGAGGGAGCCGCAGATGGCGGCATCGGCGGTCCGGCAAGGCTTGGTGGCGCCTCGGCGCGCGCATAAGGCAGCATGACGACGCTGTGAATGTCGCGCGCATCCTCGATGCGCGCTGTACTCGCATCCAGTGTCTCCGGCGTGATGAGAAACGGGTAAACCTGGTCGCCGCCCACGCAGCCGTGCGCCCCGACTTGGTCATCGAACGAGATGATCTCGTACCCGTCGTAGGCTCCGAACAGCACCACGTCGCCACCATTTTGCTGGTTGACCATTGAGGCCACTGCCCGGACGGCGATCGCGTCCACGCCGTAAGGGTCCAGCGGATTACCCCCCGCAATGACGTCCACGGCACCGTCACGGAGCATGGCTCTCCCACGTCGGCTCTCTACGTGTACGCCACTCGCAGTACGTGTGGCGAGCAGACCGATGCCGCGATGCGCGAGCAGCCCCGAATACAAGCGCGCGCGGCGTGGGTCACGCATGATGTCGCCGTGGTCGAGTGCCCGCTGGTCGTCGGCGAAGTACACTTGGGCAAGGCACGAGCTGTACGTCACCACCACGGCGTTACGGGCGTCCACGCGGTACTTCTCGGGGATAATCAGCTCGCGCAGCCCGTAGTGGGCGCGCACCCAATCGCGTACGCCGTGCAGCACTCGGCGCACGCGACCGTAGTCAGGTGGTGCGACTTGCGCGGCCGCCTCGAGCACTTGGGCGCCGACATCGGAGTACTCGCTGTCCTCGGCAAAGCTTGCTACCGCGCGGAGCGGCGCTCGGTCGTCAGCCAGCAGTTGCTCGACCGTGCGGCCCAGCGACTCGTGAAATCGGACTCGATAGCTCACAGCCGGTGTCATGCCGTGGTCCGATAGGATCACGACGTCGTATCCGCGCCCCGCGGCCGCTCGCAGCATGCGCAGTAGCTCCGCGATTCGAGCGTCCGTGCGCCGAAGGTCCGAGAGGGCCTGGCGGCTCGACGGGCCGAAGTGGTGCGCCAGCTCGTCGTATTGCATGAAGGTGCTGTAGATAACGGGCACGCCGAGATACAGGTCGAGCAGGATGGCCATCGTTTGCAGCTCGCGCACTACCACGTTGGTGAAAATTCGGATGAATGGGAAAATCCCTTCCGCGAATGTCGCTCGGCCGGCCATCTCGCCGTTCGCGCGCTCCCATTCCTCTCGAAGCCATTCCACTCCGGCCTGCAGCACCATGCGACCCACGCGCACCGGGTGCAGAGCGATCAGCAGAAGCATGCGAGTGCCGCCGAGCCGCCGATACACGGAGACACGCTCGCGCGTCGCGACTGTGAATGCGACCGTTTGAGCGTCTCCATCGAGCAGGTTCACGTAGCTCGACCCGCCGGCCAGCGCGCCCGGTGCCGTGATGCGGTCGCGGATGTATTGCACTCCTTCCGGGGCGTTGCACGTGATGACCCGTCGGATGGCTTTGTCGTAGAATCGAAACGCCGGAATTCCGGAGTTTTCGCCATAGAAGATGCCAGCCTGGGCATACGGCGTCGCAGCTGGAAGACCGCAAAACCAGCGTCGCATCGCATACGACTCTTCGCGGAGCAGTCTGGCGATCGTGGGACAGTAGCCGAGTCGTATCGCGCGCTGGAGATCGGCGTACGCCAGAGCGTCGATCTGAATTGCCAGGAGACCACGCCGTCCATCGTGCGGGCGCCGCTCGCGTCGGAAGGCGGCGTACTTGAGTCGATAGTACCAGTTTACAAGACGCCCAGCCCGCGGGCGTCGTCGTCGCTCGACTACCGCGTCCACGCGTTGGCCCGCGCGATCAGGTCCGTGAGCGATACCGGCTTGAGCATTACGTCCGCGCAACCAGCCGCCCGGCATTCCGCGGCAATCGCAGCGTCGTCGTGACCGGTCAACGCCACTGTCACGCGTGGCGCCACGCCGGCCACCGTCGCGCGTGCGAGGGCGACGAGTCCGCCGCTGTCCGGCAGCGTCAGGTCGAGCAGCATGAGGTCGGCCGCGCGCCCGCGTGTTGCGCGCACTGCCTGGCAAGCCTCGACTGCCGCGCGCGCCGTGTGCGCCACGGTCACGCCATATCCGGAGAGAGAGAAGACAACGGACAGCGCGTGCGCCGCATCATCGTTGTCTTCGACGATGATCACATGTGGCGCAACCGGATGGCCGGCCTTTGGTTTGGCACCCCTTCTTTTCATGCTACATCCGCCTCGATCGCCTCGACGAGTTGCTGCCTGCGCAGGAGCGACCAATATCGCCCACCGGCGGCAATCAGATCGTCGTGCCGGCCCTGCTCGACGATACGCCCTCCGTCGAGCACGATGATCCACGTCGCGTCGCGGATTGCGCTCACGCGATGCGAGGCAATGACGGCCGTGCGACCGCTGAGGGCAGCGCGCAGGCCTCTCAGAATCTCGGCCTCCGTATGCGTATCGACCGCGGAGAGCGCGTCGTCCAAGAGAACGATCGCGGGTTTGCGGGCCAACGCGCGGGCGAGAGCAGCCCGCTGTTTTTGACCGCCGGAAAGATTGATGCCCCGCTCGCCCAGCACCGTGTCGTACCCCCCTGGGAAGTCCGCGATCGTGTCATCCAGCCGCGCGATCCGAGCGGCCCAGTGCGTCACGGCGTCGTCGGTCTCCTCTTCGTCGGTCTCGCCTGGTGCGTGCGGGACCGGCTCGCGCGGAAGCGGCTCGCGCAACGCCAGCTCTCGCTGAACCACGTCGGATTCTTTCGCAAGACCGTACTCCAGGTTGGCGGTGATGGTGTCGCTGAACAAGAGGCTCTCCTGCGGCACGAACCCGATGTTCCTACGCAGCTCCCGCAGCGACAGTTCACGAATCGGGACACCGTCGATGAGGATCTCGCCCTCCTGCGGGTCGTACACGCGCGGGATCAGGTCCAGCAGCGAGGTCTTACCACTCCCGGTGGCCCCGACCACGCCCAGCGTGCCACCCGCTGGGACGGTGAACGACACATCGCGGAGCACCCAGCGTGGCGTGCCGTTGAGACCAACGTTCGCGCTAGTTGGATAGTAGAAGCCGACGCCGCGGAACTCTATCGAACGGCCGCCGCGAGCCGGGGGCAGCCTGCGCGGTCGTGGAGCGTCTGAGATCGCGGGGCGCGCGCGAAAGATCTCGTCGAGCCGCCCCATCAATGCAGCACCACGCTCGAACAGGTTGATGACCCAGCCAAGGGCGATCAAGGGCCAGGTGAGAGCCCCAAGGTAAAATCCGAATTCAACGAAGTTGCCGACGGTGATGATGCCGCGCAGCACGAGCGCGCCACCGCTGCCGAGCACGATCACGGCCGCCAGGCCCGCGAGTAGCCCGAAGGTAGGATTCATGGCGCCGTACAGGCGGACCAGCCGCATGTTCTTGGCAAGGTACTGGTCGTTGAGTGAGCCGAACCGCCCGATCTCGGCGGGCTCTTGCCGATACGCGCGAACGATGCGCGTTCCCGAGAGGTTCTCCTGCGCGTGCGTGGTCATGGTGCTGAAATGGTCTTGCACTGCCTCAAACCGGTCGTGAATGACGCGCCCGAGGCGCAGCATGATTAGCGGCAGCAACGTCATGGGAAGAAGCGCCTGCGCGGTCAGAAGCGCGCTCACGTGGATCATGAGCGCAAGAGCGAACGCGCCGCTCGCTATTGTCGTCACCAGATACATGATTGCGGGTCCGGCCGCCATTCGCACGGCGCTCAGGTCGTTCGTGAGCCGCGCCATGATGTCCCCGGTGCGGGTGCGGGCATAGTACGACGCATCGAGCGTTTCCAAATGCGCGAACAGCGCATTTCGCATGTCGTACTCGACGTGCCGGCTGACTCCGTTCAGGCACTCACGCATCCCATACCGGAAACCGCCGCCGATGATTGCGAATGCAACAAGCATTGCGCAGAGCTCGAGGATGTGCGCAAGTGGCGCATGGCGAATGATGTCGTCGAGCGCCCGCCCCACGAACCACGGAATGACGCTCGTGAACGCCGACGCGCCCACCACGAACAGAAGTCCCAGCACCAGGGTTCTCCGGTGCGGGCGCATGTAAGGAAGCAGGGCGAGAAGGGATCGCATCCGCGTGTGCCGCGTGTGTGCCTTGCGCGCGAGCGCAGGCTAACTTCACATCCGGGTGACTGCGCGCCCCCGTTTTTCGCTGAATGAGGAGAGGCTGATGAAGCAATATAGCTCTGGCCACGTGGTGCTCATCGGGGCTTTGGTAGCCGTGATCGCGGGATGCGACAAATCCAAGTCGAATGGATCGGCGCTCTCGCAGGACAGCACGCTAACCAAGGACCTGCAGCTCGCCGGGGCCGACAGCAGCGCACAACCGAAGCTGGCTGACACGTCGGCTCCAGTCACGGCGCCGACGCCATCGGCCGAGGCATCGCCGGCCACCGTTCCTGCGCTCGCTGCTCCAGCCAAACCCGCCAAGACCGCGTCGGCTTCGCACCGCAAGTCACATCGCGCACCCACGCCGACGACCACGGCGGCGGCGAGCACGACAAACAGCCCGCCTGCGCCGGCGCCTGCCAAGACTTCCGACACGAGCGTCAGCCCAAGCGGAAACACCGTCGTGCACAACGAGAATCCGACTGGCGCCGGTGGAGCGGGTTTAATCACGGCGGGGACTACGATCGTGCTTGCGTCCAACACCCAAATCTGCACGAACACGAACCATCCGGGCGACCAGTTCACCGCGACGGTGAGCGACGCGGTTTTGGGTTCCAACGGCGCGGTGATCCCGGCTGGCGCGACGGCGTCGGGCCACGTCGTCGCGGTGGCGCCGAGCAATAACGCGAACCAGGCGATCACGTTGCAGCTCGCGATCGACGCGATCAGCGTAAACGGCGCGAGCTATCCCGTGACAGCTACCGTCGTGTCCAGCCAGGTTGACAAGCAACGCGCGACGTCGACGGGCCAGGACGCAACGAAAGTGGGTGTCGGGGCCGTAGCCGGGGGCCTTCTGGGTGGTCTGATCGGGCACGGTGCCAAAGGCGCGATAATCGGGGCCGCGGCTGGCGCGGCGGGTGGCGGCGCGGTCGCGGTTGGCACGGCCAAGTACCAAGGCTGCGTCCCGCAAGGCGGCAAGATCACCATCAAGCTCAACTCCGACACACCGATCCGGACGTAAGCCGGCGCGGGCGCGCCGTGCTCTACTCCCGACCATAGCCCGTCGTCTTGTTCCGTGGGGCCCGAAGCGGCGCCCTCAAAAGGAATGGTCCTTTAGGTTCAGCTAAAGTAGATTTTGCGCATGGAACCACTGCGGAGTCGACGCCGACTAATTCGGCCAGCTTCGGCTCGTGGGGCGGAGCCGGTCGAGGCGCCCGGCGATGCAGAAATCGTCATCACCCACGAAGATGTTGACCGGGCGCACGACCGAGCTCGCGTGCAGTCCGCTCGCAGGCGCGGCGGCGCTTCCTCGCGGTTGCGGTTGTTGTGGCTTCTGGTCGGGCCCGGGGTGCTTGTCATGTTGGGCGAGAACGACGGGCCCAGCATGCTGTCCTATGCGGCCACTGGGGCGAGGTTCGGGATCGGCTTCTTCCTCCCGTTCATCGTCCTGACGTTCCTGATGGCCATCGTCGTCCAGGAGATGACGGTTCGCTTGGGAGCGGTGACGCACCGCGGCCATGCTGAACTGATCTTCGAGCGTTTTGGACCTTTCTGGGGTTGGTTCTCGATGATCGACTTGGGCATCGGGAACTTCCTGACGCTCATCACCGAGTTCATCGCCATCCGCGCGGGACTGGGGTTTTTTGGTGTGCCGCCCTGGGCCGCCGTGCTCGCCGCACTGGTGCTGTTATACACAGCGCTGATGACACACCGCTATTGGACGTGGGAGCGGATCACGCTCGCGGCCGCTTCTTTGAACCTCGTCTTCATCCCGGTTGCCTTGCTGTCGCATCCCGACTGGCATTCTGTCAGTCACGCGTTCGCGACGTGGAAGCCGCTTCCGGGTGGCCTGAACAAAGACACACTCCTGATCGTGCTGGCCGATATTGGCGCGACCGTCACACCCTGGATGCTTTTCTTTCAGCAGAGTGCAACGGTCGACAAGGGTCTAACGAGGGGCGACGTCGGCTTTGGGCACTTCGACACCGTCCTCGGGGCGGCGTTGGCAGCGGCTGCCGCGGTCGCCACGGTCATCGCGACGACCCCGCTGTTCACGCACCACATGGCCGCCGAGAATTTCCAGGCGGCAGAATTTGCGCAGGCGCTTCAGCCGCTGATCGGCCGATTGGGTGCGTCGCTCTTCGCCATCGGCATTGTGGAGGCGGGCATGGTAGCGTCCATCACGATTTCGATCTCATCAGCTTACGCCTTCGGCGAGGTGGCTGGCAGGCCGCACAGCCTCAACCTGCCGATCCGTCAAGGCAAGGCCTTCTACTCAGTGCTGTTTCTCTGCTCAGTGCTTGCAGGGGCAGTCGTGCTGATACCGGGATTACCACTGGTGTACGTCGTTCTAATCGTGAACGTCATTGCAGTGCTGGCGATGGCGCCAGCGCTCGTATTCCTCTTCATGCTTGTGAACGACAGAGACCTAATGGGCGACATGGTCAGCCCGCGCTGGGCGAATGCGCTCGCCTCAGCCGTGGTGATCTTTCTGACGGCTGCCGGCGTACTCTTTGGAGTCAGTGTGATTGCGCCGAACTTTCTCGCGGGTCTGGTGGGGAAGTGACGGACAAAGCAATGACTCTGACGCAGGATGCGGCGAATGGCTCGATCGGGTCCTCCGAGCAAGCCTTGGTTCTGTCGTCGCTGGAGCGCGACCAACTCGCGGACGCGAAGAGGCGGCACGTTCCCCGACGTACGCTGAAAGGGCCCGCAATCGTCGTCCTCGCGGCTCTGCGAATCTATCTATTGTTCATGATGGCGGTGGTGATATATCAGATCTGGACTGGCGTACACTGAGGCTCTGATCACGATGACATCGCTACGTGGTACGGCGACAGTCCCGACTCCTACTCCGGTGCCGTCGCCCGGACGTCCGGCCTACACCGCGTCCGTCGAGGACTACCTAAAAACGATCTACGACCTCGAGCGCGCGACGGGTACCGCGACGACCACGGACATAGCGCACAGGCTCGATATCGCACCGGCCTCGGTCACAGGCATGGTGCGCCGATTGGCCGAGCAGCGATTGCTCGATCACGAGCCGTATCGCGGCGTGCGCCTCACCAAGGCTGGTCAACGGGTTGCACTTCGCACGCTGCGCCGCCACCGCGTCATCGAGACGTATTTGGCGAAGGTGCTCGGTTATCCGTGGGATGAGGTACATGAAGAAGCCGAGCGTCTGGAACACGCCGCAAGCGACGAATTGATTGACCGCATGGCGGTCGCGCTTGACGAGCCAGCTGTCGATCCACACGGCGCGCCCATCCCGACGCGCGAAGGCACGGTCGTCGAAACACGCTACGCCTCGCTGGCCGACCTGGCAGCGGGCGCGCACGCGCGGATCGTCGGAGTCGGCGACGAGGATCCTGCCCGGCTCCGGTATTTGGCAGAATTGGGGCTCGTACCGGGTGCCACGGTCGTCGTCATCGCGATCGCGCCCTTCGAAGGTCCGATAACTATCCGCGTAGGCGGCGGCGCGCGCGCGTCTGTGCGCGCCATTGGCCCGGCGCTCGGCCGCGCCGTCTTCGTCGAGTCGTGAGATCGTTGACCGGCGCGCCGGGTGGGGGCGCCGCGCCGCAGGTCAATGCCGATGCCAAACCATGAACGCGAGGACGGCTGCAACGGCGATCAGGATCACGGCGATCATGGGAAGCACGCTCTGCCTCGCCGGAATCGTGGGAGATATGGCCGCTGCAGCAGCGGTCTCGCCCGTGATCGCGCCGGGACCTGGCGAAACATCGACGGTCGCGTCGGGCGGCGCCGCCGCGGCAGCGCTCACCGAGGCCGGCCCGTCCTTTGTAGGCTGAATCAGGGCGTTCAAGTCGGGGACGGGAAATTCGTAGTGTCCCACCTCGTCATCCGGTTCGGCATCGACGAGGGCTGGTCCCTCGAAACGGGCCGCCACTACGGTGATGTTGTCAGGGCCACCGCTGGCATTTGCCTTGTCGATGAGCCGAGCGCACAGCGCCGCGACGTCGGGCTCCTCGTGCACTACGCGCGCAATCTCCTGGTCGCGCACGACGCCGGAGAGTCCGTCGCTGCACAACACCAGGGTATCACCGCGCCGCAAGGCTTGATGTGTCACGTCCACACTGACCACGCCCTCGGGCCCCAACGCTTGCAGGATGATGTTACGGCGGTCGCTCACCTCAGCTTCCTCGGCCGTGATCTCCCCGGCATCAATCAGGCGTTGCATGAGTGACTGATCCTTAGTCATCTGCCGTGCTTCGTCGCCACGCACCAGATAGGCTCGACTATCTCCCACCTGAGCGATGTACAGGGTATCGCCAAGCACCCCGGCGATCGTTGCAGTCGTACCCATCCCTCGGTATTCAGGGTGCTCGCTAGCGAATTGGTAGATGCGCTCGTTTGCTACCGTCGCTGCCGCTTGCAGCACGGCAGCGAACGTCGCCGCGTCAGCGGCTCTCGCCTTCGACCAGCGCGAGCTCAGCTCTTCGAGCACGACGTCGACAGCCATCGAGCTCGCGATTTCGCCGGCTGCGGCACCCCCCATTCCGTCCGCCACCATGAATAGCAGACCGCGCGGGCCCGGAGTTACCGTTTGCGGCGCTCGCCCGACAAATGGCAGTTTCGTCGCCGTTGAAAGGTCGGCGACTGCGAACGCGTCCTCGTTGTGCTCGCGCGTGCGACCCACGTCGCTCTCGCCGAACACGTGGACGGTAGGATGGTCGAGGTCTGCCATTCGTGACATAAATGTCACCCAATGCGGCGTTCTCGCCACCCTTGGCCGTGCTGACTAACTTTGCGGCAATGCATGCGCGTGCGGCGCGGAGCGCGGGCGGCAGCCTTGTGCGCCTGCTGTCCGGTCCGCTCCTTGTCCCCATCTGGGCGTCGTTACTTAGCTCGCTCCTCAGCGGCTGCGGCGGGGGACCGCGACCATCGACAGGTGTGGCGCCAACCGGGGCATCCGCGAGCCCGGCGACGTCAGCGCTTCCACCCATCCCCCACGTCTCCGGCCCGCTCGCCATAGCCGTCGTGTATCCCAAAGCCGGTACCCTGGTCGCGAGCCGGGATTCGAACTTCATTCTTGGCGCAGTTGGTACCGGCGATGCGCAGCTCACCATTAACGGCTATGCGGTGCACGTTGAGCCCAATGGGGCATTTCTCGCGTGGTTACCGGTGCCGGATAGCGCGACGTCCGCGTACAATCTCGTTGCCGTGTCCGGCACGGATACCGCGCGCGCGACGCAGCCGGTGCAACTGCTGCCGCGCCAACCCGTTACTGATACCACGCGTGACACATTGCCGCACGCGTTCCCGGATAGCGGGAGGTATGTCACGCTGGACGCGGCCGATTCATCGGTCGATGACACTGACCGCGCCGTGGCCGCTCGTCCCGTCGCGGGCGGCACGTACAAGTGGTTCCTTTTCCCAGGCACGCAGGTCGAGGTAACGGGGCGGAGTCCGGGATACGACCGCGTGCGGCTAGACAGTGCGCTGGACGTGTGGGTGTCGCTGGGCGAAGCGAGGATGACGCCTCTGCCCTCGTGGGTGCGGCCGCCGCGTCGAGTGGTGGGTCCAGTTCGCGTCGTTCCGGCTGCTGGATGGGTCGACGTCACCCTTGCCATGAGCGACCGACCGCCATTTGCCGTAGAAGAGCAGGGGACGGATCTCGTGCTGACTCTGTACGGTGCGCATGCGGCCACCGACGTCGTGCACTATCTGCCCGGTGAGAAGAACCCTTTGGTGCGGACCGTGACGTGGACACAGGAAGCGAGTGACCGTGCGCGCTACACGCTGCACCTCGCGCGGCCGCCGTATGGATACTTGGCGATGTGGACCGGCGGCGGGTTCGTGCTGCGGGTGCGCCGGCCCCCGGTCGTGGACCCCGGGTCGCCGCTGGACGGACGCACGATAGTGATCGACCCCGGCCACCCGCCGAAGGGGGCGACCGGTCCGACGGGCCTCTACGAGCCCGTCCCGACCCTTGCGGTAAGCCAAGCACTTCGTGCCATCCTCGTGCAGCGGGGCGCGCGCGTGGTCATGACACGCACCACACCCGACTCTGTCGCACTCGGCATTCGACCCATCATTGCGCGGCGCGCCAACGCCGAAGCGTTGGTCTCGATCCATCTGAATGCCCTTCCGGATGGCACGAATCCCTTCACGTCACACGGCACGGGAACGTACTTCTTCCAGCCGCACAGCGCCGCGCTCGCGCGCGCAGTGCAGGAAGGGATGGTTCACCGCATGGGGCTACGCGACCTCGGTGTCTTTTATGACAACCTCGCACTTGTCCGGGCCACGTGGATGCCGGCCGTTCTGTGCGAAGGCGCGTTCATTATCATACCCGCGCAGGAGGCGGCTCTCCGCACTCCTGAGTATCAGAAGGCGTACGCTCAAGGTGTCGCTGACGGGCTTGAAGCCTACTTCCGGTCCCTCGCCGCGACCAATGCCTCGCAGTGACTGGTCGCGCCTCGGCTCACTAGCTCTCTCGCTTCTCTCCGTCGCATCTCCGGTCTTCGGCCAGGTCGATCCCAGCGCGTCCTGGCGTACGCTGAGAACGGCCCACTTTCGTATTCATTTCGCTCCTCCACTTGAGGATGCCGCGCGTCGGGCGGCCGTGAACGCCGAGCGGGCATACGCCGCTCTCGCCCGGGAGCTCGTGCCGCCACGCGGAACCATCAATGTCGTCTTGTCCGACGACGTGGACTATACCAACGGCCAAGCGTCGCCGACGCCCACGAATCGGATCATCCTGTACGCGCACCCACCAGTCGATGTGCAGTCGCTCCGATTTTATGGGGACTGGAACGCGCTGGTGATTCAACACGAGCTGACTCACATCTTCCACCTCGACCGCACGCGAGGGTGGTGGATAGTGGCGCAGCACGTGTTCGGGCGTAACCGAATGTTTTTCCCGAACTTGTACACGCCGGCATGGCTGACCGAAGGGCTGGCTGTCTACTACGAGTCGCGTCTGACAGGTTTTGGTCGGGTGGCCGGGACCGCACATCGAACGATTGCCGAAGCTGCAGCACGCGACAACGACCTACCGCGGCTAGACCAGGTGAGTCTGGCGAGCCCGCAATGGCCCAATGGTCAGAGCGCCTACGCCTATGGCTCGCTGCTGTTCCAATACCTGTCCACCACGCGGGGAGCCGACAAGATACCGCTGTTTGTCGAGCGTTCGAGCGGGCAGACTATTCCCTACCTCCTGGATCGATCGTCCAAAGCGGTATTCGGGATCAGTTTCGAGACCGCCTGGCAGCAGTTCCGGGATTCGGTGCGTCGGATGGTTGCCGAACGCCCGGTTGAGCGGCCACTACAGCTGCAGCCGCTTACGCACGAAGGCTACGTGGCCGTCTTCCCTCGGTGGCTCGACACGTCGGCGATTGTGTACGCTGGCGACAATGAGCGCGAGCTGCCTGGCCTCTACGAAGTTTCGCTCACCGGCCGCGAGACCCGGCTCGACCGACGCAATGGCACGGATCCGAATACACCTGTGCCAGAGCCGCGCGTGGCCCCTTTGGATTCCGCTTCGCGACTCGCGGCCGGGCGAGACGCGCGCGCTGGCGACGACCTGGTATACAGTCAGCTCGACTACACATCGCCGTACGTCATACGCTCCGACCTGTACATGAGTTGTTCCGGGCGCGACAAGCGTTTGACACATGGCGCGCGACTGTCGTACGCAGACGCCCGATCTGATGGCCTGATCGTCGCCGTGCAAGCCACGGAAGCGTCCACGCGACTAGTTCTGGTCACGCAGTCGCGCTGTGGATCGGGACACTCGACGGTGCAGACTATCACCAGCGCGTCGCCTGACACGCAGTGGGCGGAGCCACGCTGGTCTCCTGAAGGGCGTCGGATCGCGGCAGTGCGTTGGATGCGGGGCGGGTATTCCGAGATCGTCGTGCTGGACACGCTGGGAGGAGTGTCCCAGATACTCACCCGCAGCCGTTCCGTCGAGGCGTCGCCCGCGTGGTCTCCCGATGGCCAGCGGGTGCTCTTCACATCGGATCGGCGAGGGCGCACCGAAGTATATGAAGCCACGTTTGGCGGTCGCGACAGCGACAGTGTGTGTGTGCGGAGATTGGGCGGCTCTGGTGCAGGCGTATTCTACCCGTCGCTCTCTCCGGACGGGCGCGAGCTGGCGGTATCCTCATATCGCGGCGACGGCTATCACGTTGCGGTAGCGCCCTTCGATACGGCGGCTGGGGAACCAGTAAGTGCCGACACGTCTCCTGTGATCTCCGACGAGGTGCCCGAGGTGCCCGAGGTGCCCGAGGTGGGTCGAGACTCGTCGCGCGCCCACCGATATTCGCCGTGGGGCGCCCTGATTCCGCGGTACTGGACGCCGGTGACCGGCACATCCGATCAGGGCTACTTCGAAATAGGAGTCTTCACGTCGGCGTACGACCCGGTCCAGCGACATTCGTACACGCTGCAAGCGCTGTACAACGTGCGGCGACCCGGAGAGCCCGATCTGACGGCGACGTACGAGTACCGCGGATTCGCGCAGCCGGTGATAGACTTTGGCGCCGCGACATTCTGGGATCACGAGCGCATTGCGGATACATCCGGGCGGACCGTCGGGCTGCTCGTGCACCGTACCACGGCACTTTCTCTCGCGGAGACACTGCTAAGGCCCAGGGTACGTACAAACGCATCGTGGACCGTTGGCGGGGAGCTCGAGTTTCGCGACTACCACGCTGAGCCGGACTCGCTGCTGGGGTTTCTCGATCCCGTGTACGGATCACACCCTGTGTACCCATCGGTGTTCACGTCTGCCAGCTGGTCCAATGCTCAGTATCCGGAGCTCGGCATCTCACCTGAGAACGGCGTATCGCTCACCGCGACCGCGACCGAGCAATGGCAACCCGGCAGCGGCCCGACGTCGGGGGCGGCGCAGTACGTCGTGGGTATTGCCGACCTATACCGGGCGCTGGACTTGCCAGGCTACGCGCACCACGTCGTGGCGGCGCGATTGGCGGCTGGATGGGAGAGCTCGAACTCGGCGTCGACTTTTTCGGCCGGCGGCCCGAGCGGACAACCGGTGCAGCTCGTGCCGGGCATTACCATCGGCGACGAGCCACGAGTGTTCAGCGTTCGCGGCTTCGGGCCTGGCGCGGCGCGCGGGACTCGGGCCTGGGCAGGATCGGTAGAGTATAGACTGCCGCTCACGATGCCAGGACGCGGCTGGCGGCTGTTGCCTCTCTTTCTGGGCCGCACGTCGCTGACGGCGTTCACCGACGCCGGCGAGGCGTGGTGTCAGGCAACCGGCGGCGCGCTGCCCGCCGCCTGCTCTGCCGCCGACGCACAACGTCGCCTCATGTCCTCAGCGGGCGCTGAGCTCGATCTCGACGCGGCGTTGCAATACGATGTTCCTTACCGGTTCCGCTTGGGTCTCGCCGCACCGACATCGAACAGGTCGTTCTACGGAGCAGCGCCCATCGCGACGTATCTGAGCCTAGGCGTCTCGTTTTGAGCGTGCGGGCGGCATTAATGCCGCCCCCTACCGCGGCGTGAGCTTCCCCAGCACGCGCCGTCCGCGCGCGCCGGTCGCGGTCGGCAGGTTGCCGGTCTTGCCCTGGAAGTGAAGGTACGCCAGGAAGGCGAATGCGACTGCCTCCTTGGCGTCGCCGTCGAAATAGAGCTCGTCGAATGCGCGGACACGCCTAGGAGCGAGCTCCGCCGACAGCGAGTCGCGCAGCGCACGATTACGCGCCCCGCCGCCCGAAAGCAATACATCGAGCACCGGCTCGGGCACAAAGCGCTGGTATGCGTCGCCTATGCTGCGCACCGTGAGCGACACGGCCGTCGCCACTATGTCTGCGTCGGTGGCGTCGGCGCGCGCGGCGCGGCAGCCCGCAATCAAGTCGGCGACGTAGTGGGTCGTGAAGTGCTCGCGTCCGGTCGACTTGGGCGGCGCAGCAGCGAAGTAGGGGTCGGCTAGCAGCCGATCAACCACCTCGCGTATCGGCGTGCCCGCGCGAGCTAGCTCGCCGCCGGCATCGTAACGAAGATTTGGCCGGAGCACGCGCACGACGCCGTCGATGATTACGACGCCGGGTCCGGTATCGAAAGCGCGCACGCCGTCGAGTGCACCCCCGGGTGGCACTATGGTGACGTTGCCGATGCCGCCAAGGTTTTGAAGGGCGCGCCACGCGTCGGGTGCTGAAAAGAGCATAGCGTCCGCAATCGGTACCAGCGGCGCTCCCTGACCCCCCGCGGCCACATCTCGCACGCGAAAGTCGCTCACGACATCCAGCCCCGTGCGCTCTGCGATTACGGCTGCCTCGCCGATCTGCCAGGTGGCGCGTGCGGGCTCATGCCACACCGTTTGGCCGTGCGACGCGATGGCGCGGATGTCAGCGCGGGGAATCCCAGCCTCCGCTATCACCGCCAGCGCGGCCTCGGCGAGCCATCCGCCAACATCAAAATCGAGCCGACACCATTCGGCGGTGGTCGCGCCCTGGTGAATGGCGCGCTCCACCCGCTCTCGTTCGTCCGTCGTATAAGGGCGGGTCAAGAAACCCAGCACGTCGGCGGCGTGGGCAGTGCCGTGCGCGCCGCCCACGATCCGCACGATCGCCGCCGACACGCCGTCCAGCGACGTACCGGACATTAGTCCGACGAAGATGTCCTCGCGGTCCGCTGGGGTCACTCTCCGGGCTGCCTGATCGGCGGCGGCGGACCGGGCACGACGCGGCGAATTACGCCACCTTCAGCGGTCAACCGGCGCTCTGCATCGGCACTTGGCACACCCAGGCGGTGCATCACGATCGCGATCTTGACGACGCCGCCAGCATCGGCCAACAACTTGCGAGCGTCAGCTCGCGATATGTTTTCAACCTCGCTCACAATTCGCTCGGCGCGGGCACGCAGCTTGGCGTTGGAGGCACGAAGGTCCACCATCAGGTTGCCATAGGTCTTGCCGAGCCGGATCATCGCGCCCGTTGTGATCGTATTGAGTACGAGCTTGGTTGCCGTGCCCGCCTTGAGGCGAGTGGACCCCGTCACGATCTCCGGTCCGACCACCGGAACGATCGCTACATCGACGGTGGCAAGGACGTCGGCGGGCGGCGGCGACGCGGCCACGAGAGCCGTGTGCGCGCCAATCTCGTGAGCGTGTGCGAGGGCGCCCCGGACATAGGCGGTGGTGCCGGAAGCCGCGATGCCGACGACGAAATCTCGTGCCGACACCCCGTGCGCGGTGAGATCTCGCGCCCCGTGGTCGGCGTGGTCTTCGGCGCCTTCCTGGGCGCGAGTTAGCGCGGGGCTGCCACCAGCGATGATTCCCTGCACCATGTCGGGATCAGTCCCGAACGTCGGCGGACATTCGCTGGCATCGAGCACGCCCAACCGGCCGGAGGTGCCGGCACCCACGTAGAAGAGGCGACCGCCAGCCCGAAAAGTGGCCTCCGCTATTTCGATTGCGCGCGCGAGTTGCGATCGCTGCGTCGCGACGGCAGCAGGAACGACCGCGTCCTCCGCCACCATGCGGTCCACGATCTCGAGAGGCGTCGCGAGATCGATGTCCGTTGTTCGCGGGTTCCGCAGCTCCGTGAGACTGAGGTCCGTGATGCTTGCGTCCGCCAGAGTGGAATCCGCCTGTCGCGGCATCAGCGCGCTGGCTAAGTTATCGGCCGATGAACGCACCCCACAAGTGTCGGCTCTTCGTGGGAGGAGCGTTCCTGGCGACATCTGTGCGGGGCCTGCGCGACTCAACGGCCGGCAGTAAGCTCTGCATCGGCTGACTCGGTCAGGGCCATCGTCGAGGGTCGCTCGGTTGTGGGCCGGCACGCAATGGTCGTGAGCAACAGTGCGCTCGCGAGCGAGGCGGGTGTCGAGATTCTCCGCCGCGGTGGGAACGCCGTGGATGCCGCGGTGGCGGTGGGCTTTGCTCTCGCCGTGACTCACCCCGAGGCTGGCAACGTTGGCGGGGGCGGGTACATGGTGGTGCGTTTGGCGGACGGCCGTCGAGCGGCGATCGACTATCGTGAGGTGGCGCCGCTGGCAGCCAAGCGGGACATGTTCGTGGCGTCCGACGGAACCACAACCAACGAGAGCTTAGTCGGCTACAAGGCGGCTGCGGTTCCCGGCTCGGTTGCGGGCTTGGCCGCTGCCGAAGCGGAATTCGGGGCGCTCTCACTCCGAGTCGTGATTGCGCCAGCCATTCGGCTCGCGCGGGAAGGGTTTTCGGTGGACAGCGCGTTCGCGAGGTCCCTCGAGCGAGCGGCGCCGCTCATTGGCCAGTTCGGGGGTGGCGCGCGGTTCTTACCGAACGGTGCGCCGCCGAAGGTAGGCGCTCTTTTCATTCAGCCCGAGTTGGCTCGCACACTCGAGTTGATCGCGGCCAGCGGCCCAAATGCGTTTTACCGCGGACCGATCGCCGACTCGATCATCGCCGAGGAGCGACGGGGCGGCGGGTTGATCACGGCCGAGGACCTCGCGGGCTACCGGGTCGTTCGACGGGCTCCAATTGTGTCCACCTACCGTGGCGACACGGTGGTCACCATACCGCCCTCCTCGTCCGGTGGTGTGGCGATTGCCGAGGCGCTGAATGTGCTCGCGACGTATGACTCGTTGCCGCCGTTCTCGAGTGTGGCGCATGCCCGTCTGATCTCGGATGTCTTCCAGCGTGTGTTCATAGATCGGAATGAGCGCGTCGGCGACCCCGACTTCGTGCACGTCCCCCTCGCGCTGTTATTGGACACCGGGCATGCGCGGCGTGTGAGACAGACGATCTCCCCGACACACGCGATCCCGACCACGACGCTCGCCGGGGAGATGGGAGTACTGGCCGAGGGTACGCAAACGACGCACTACTCGGTTGTCGATGCAGCCGGCAACGCGGTGGCTACGACAACCACGCTCAACGATCTGTATGGGTCGGGCGTGTACGTTCGCGGCGCGGGCTTCTTTCTCAACGACGAGATGGACGACTTCACTACGCGCCCGGGCGTCCCAAACCTGTTCGGATTGGTGCAGGGTCCTCAGAACGCCATCGAGCCACGTAAGCGCATGTTGAGCTCCATGTCGCCAACGATCGTGGTGGATCACTTTGGCGGCTTGCTGGCAATCGTTGGCGGGCGCGGCGGCTCACGGATAATCACAAGCGTGGCGCAGGTAATCCTCAACGTGATCGACTATCACATGGGCCTCGACGATGCGATGAGTGCGCCGAGGCTGCACCATCAAGCTCTGCCGGACACGCTGCGTTATGAACCCGGCGCGATCTCAGCCTCTGCCGCGGATTCCCTGCATTCCATGGGCTACGCGACGGCGGCCGGAGACGCATCGGGCACGTGTACGGCGATCGTGCGTGTAACCGGGTCTGGCTACGAGGGAGTGGTTGATCCGCGCGCTCCGGGCGGTGCGGCAGGATATTGATTCGGCGGCCGCCCATCCACTGTTGCCTGCCTGTGGAGCCCACCAAGCAGGCTGAGCCATCTCGTGTGACCGGGCAAGATAGTTGCCGTCCTGGTGTAACGGCCGAGCGACGGACACGTCACGTGGAAAAGACGACGCGTGTTGCGCGGTTGTGATGTGGATTTTGGAAATCGTTGGGGTGTAGTAGCTTACGACTACACTGGCGCGGACTCACGAGTCTAGCTAGAATGCCCGTCCCTGTTACGCTCAAATGCGCGGCCGGCGGCGTCCGTCATCGGCTACGTTCAGATATGCGCCACTTTTTTGGCACGGAGAATCGGTCATGTCGTTGCCAGTCGTCCCGCCGGGGCCTGCGGAGCTAAGTCAGAACGCGAGAACCGTCCTAGAGAGACGGTACCTCGTGCGCGACGAGACGGGAGCGCCTGTCGAGTCGCCCGAGGACATGTTTTGGCGGGTCTCGCGCGTGATCGCCGAGGCGGACGCAAGGTACGGCGCGAGCGAGGCGGTCGTGAAGGGGGTGGCGGAGGAGTTTTACCGCCTGATGACTCAGCGTCGCTTCGAGCCCAATTCCCCGACTCTAATGAATGCGGGGCGTCCTCTGGGACAGCTGTCGGCTTGCTTCGTACTGCCCGTCGCCGATGCGTTGTCGAACGGCAAGGACGGGATATACGACACACTGACCGCGATGGCGCTCATTCACCAGAGCGGAGGTGGCACGGGGTTCGGCTTCTCCCGCCTGCGGCCCAGGGGCTCGATGGTGCGCTCGACGACCGGCGTCGCATCTGGCCCGGTTTCTTTCATGAAGCTGTATGACGCGTCCACAGACGCTGTGAAACAAGGCGGGAGCCGTCGCGGAGCCAACATGGGAATCCTGCGCGTCGACCACCCGGACATTATGGAGTTCATCGCCTGCAAGGAGGACCTTGCCCAGGTGACAAACTTCAACATCTCGGTGGCCGTCACCGATGCCTTCATGGCCGCGGTGAAGGCCGGTACGAGCTACGATCTGAAAGACCCACACACGGGCAACGTGACCGGCCAGCTGGACGCGAACACGGTGTGGAACACGATCATTCGCGGCGCGTGGCGCACGGGCGAACCGGGATGCTTTTTCATCGACGAAGCGAATCGGTACAATCCCGTGCCTCATCTCGGGAGCTACGAGGCTACGAATCCATGCGTAGTCGGGCCGACGCGACTGGCTACTGATCGCGGTCTGCTCACGATGGAAGAGCTCTGCCGCCAGGTGATCGAGATCAAGGTCGTAACCGACAATCGCGTGGTAGGAATCCGCGAATACGCCGCTGGGTCAGGAGTGGCGGTGCGCGTGAAGCAAGGGACGAGTTTGCGCTACGCGGTTCCCGTCTTCAAGACCCGCGACAACGCACCAGTCTTTCGACTTGAAACGACTCACGGGTACACGGTGACCGCGACAAGCAATCACAAGTTCTTCACTCGCAGCGGCCTCATACAGCTCGCGGATCTCAAAGCGGGTGACGAAATCCTATTGCAGTCAGGTGAAGGGGCTTGGAGCACGGACCACAATCTGCCGGAATTCGAGCCGACGGCCAAGTTCCGCGCCCGGTGCGACAACGGCGAGGCCCACTTGCCTCGGCACTGGTCGCGCGAGCTCGGACAGACGCTGGGATGGCTCGTGGCCGATGGCTGGACGAGTCACGAGGCCCCTGCGGGCCGGTCGGTCTGCTACGCGGTCGGATTCCTCTTTGGCGGCGACGAGCGGCCGTTGGCGGAAGGCTTTCGCGCCCGGCTCCGGCATTGGACGGGGATGGACGGCAACCTCGTCGAACGTCCTGGTCGGTGGCAGCTGATATACAGGTCCGGGATGTACTACTTCTTGCGGTCGCTCGGTGTCACAGGTCCCGGCGAACGCAAGCGCGTTCCCTCGAGCATCTGGCGCGCACCTCGGGAGGCGGTAATCGGGTTTTTGCAGGGCATGTTCACGGCGGACGGAACGGTCAATATCTCTGAATACAGGAAGACTTGCTCTGTGCGCCTTGCGTCGAGCGACCCAGTGTTGCTCGAAGAGGTGCAACTGCTCCTCCTGAACCTTGGCATTGTGTCGAAGCGATATCGCCGGCGCCATGCACAGGAGCGGGCGATGCCTGATGGGCGTGGAGGCATCAAGACCTATCCGTGCCTCGCACAATACGAGTTGATACTCGACAAGGCGAATCGCGACGCCTTCGTCCGTGTTGTTGGCTTTCTTTCGCCCGCGAAACAACAGAAGGCGGAACGGTGGATTGCGCAAAAAGAAAGGGTGTCGAACCGCGAGCACTTCGTTACGCGCGTCCTATCAATCGAGCCTGCGGGCGTAGAGGACGTGTACTGCACGACGGAGCACGTTACGCACTCCATCGTGGCAAACGGGTTCGTGACGGCACAGTGTGGTGAACAGCCGCTGATTGCCAATGATGTCTGCAACCTCGGCAGCATCAACGTCGGCCACTACGTGAAGGACGGGCAGATGGATTGGGCGGCGTTCCGGCGCGACATCCATCTGTCCACGCATTTCCTCGACAACATCATCGATGTCAACAAGTACCCGCTAGCCCAGATTGACAAGCTGTCCAAGCGTATTCGGCGCATCGGACTCGGGATCATGGGCTTTGCGGATGCGCTCGTGCGACTCGGAATTGCCTACGATTCTGCCGAGGCTGTGGATTTAGGGCGCAAGGTGATGGCGTTCCTCGACACCGAGTCGAAGCGGGAGAGCGAGCGACTGGCGCATGAGCGGGGAGCGTTCCCGGAGTGGGAGCGGTCAATTTGGGGGCCTGATGAGACGTGCGCGCGAGACTCCAACGGCAAGCGCATTCGCCCAAAGCAGCTCTTGCGCAACTGCAATGTTACCACGATTGCTCCGACAGGTACCATCTCCATCATTGCGGGATGCTCGTCGGGTCTGGAGCCGCTTTTCGCCGTAGCTTTCATGCGGAACCAAGCCGGCGTGCTGATGCCAGACGTGAACGAAGACTTCGTCGCAATCGCGAAGCGCGAGGGGTGGTACTCCGACGCTCTCATGGAGCGCATCGCGAGAGAGGGGCACGTCAATTTCCCCGAGGTGCCGACCAAGTGGCAGCGGGTTTTCGTGACCGCCAACCGCATTGCGCCGGAATGGCACGTCCGCATGCAGGCAGCCTTTCAGGAGCACTGCGATTCGGGCATTTCCAAGACGACGAACTTCGCACACACCGCATTGGTCGAGGATGTCCGAGCGATCTACGAACTTGCGTACTCGCTCAAGTGCAAAGGCGTGACGGTGTATCGGGACGGCTCGCGCGACAATCAGGTTTTGTCCACGGGAGCTACGGACAAAGCCAAGGCCGCGCGCGAGAAAGGAGTGGGCGCGAGCGCGCCATCGGTGTCGGATCGCCGAGAGGTTGGAGAGCTGCAAGGACAGATCGCGGAACTCACGGCCGAGATCGACCGGCTCAAGCGCACGCTCTACGAAGCGGAGGCTGAGAGCACGCAGCGGCGCGCGAAACGCGCGCGCCCCGACAAGCTGCGCGGCACGACAATGCGATATGAGACGCCGCTCGGCGTGATGTTCGTGAACGTTACCGAGGACGAGCGCGGACAGCCTTTCGAGGTGTTCATCAATCTCGGTAAGGCTGGCGGATCCGCCATGGCGGATGCAGAGGCGATGGGTCGGCTCATCTCGCTCGCGCTAAGGTCGGGAATTCCGCTGCGCGAGATTCACCGGCAGCTCCGTGGTATCGCGTCCGACCGGATCGTGGGTCTCGGACCCAAGAAGATCATGTCGGTACCCGACGGAATTGCGCTCGCACTGGAAGAGTGGTGGCGCGACCATCAAGAGGGCGTTCAGCAAGACCTCTTGGGCTCGACGGCACCCCAGGCGGGGGTGCCGCTGCGTGACGCGGTTCCTCCAGCAGCTGCCGTACCGGTGCCCACGAATGGGAACGGAGCATCCGTGGTCGAACCGCAATCCGCATTTCAGGGCTACGATGCCGGCACCTCGTTCATCGGCACATGCCCAGACTGTGGCTCACAGCTGGAGTTCGCCGAAGGCTGCGTGAAGTGCCACGTGTGCGGATTTTCAGAGTGCGGGTAGCGAAGAGTGCGGATAGCGTGGCGTAGGGGCAGCATTCATGCCGCCCCTACGCGGCGAGAGCCCCTCCCCCTAACCCCCTCCCCGCAAGCGGGAGGGGGAATTTTTTTGTTCAAGCTTCGCTTGGATGACGAGGGGGCTTCGCCCCCTCGACCCCCCCGGCGCCGCAAGATCGAGCGCGTGTAGCGCCAAGGTGCACGGGCGAAGCCCCTGCCTTGAAAGAAGACCCCGCTCTAAGCCTATGCGCTTCTCGGGTACAGGAGCAAGCACCCGCTTTAGTAGAAGGAATGAATCCCCCTTGGCTTAGGAGCTTCTGCGGGGTGCAGTGGCGAAGCCCCTGCTTTAAGAAAAAAAGAATCCCCCTCCCCTTTAGGGGAGGGGGCAGGGGGAGGGGCCCTGCAGCGCAAGCCTACTTCTGGTGCGTGGCGACGGTTGCGCTCGAATCTTTGGCTTGCAAAGCCCCGTAGTCTGGCATGTATACGACGAGCCCCAAATTGGGCTTGGTCTGCGAGTGGCCAGCGACGAGCTGCTGGGAGTAGTGAGGCAGGCTCAGGTCGAAAGGCGCCTTGTGGTCCCGGTTCAGGATTCGCAGATCGGTGTCGTTCATCAGAAGCTTGCCGAATCGGAGCTCGCCGCCGCGAAAATACATGAAGCTCGCGTCGGCCGTGTCCGCGCGCACGTGCGCGCGGAATACGGAATCGTCGGGCAGCGTCACGAACTCCTGAACCACCTCATCGCCATCGGTCCCAATTGACGCCAGCCGACCTTCTATCATGGGTGGGGGCAGAATCGCCGTCGCGTCGAGAAACAAGTCGTCGCCTTTGACCGATGCGCCCCGCGCGCCGCGCAGATCGAGCATGTTGTCCAGGTGCATCCCAAGCGTGTGCAGGACCTTCTCGCCGTTCAGCCCGAAGATGCTCACCGATGTCGGATGTATCCGCACGCGGCCGTCCGGCATGATGTCGAGCTTGCCGTGCAGTCGGAATCGCATGTCGACGCCCTTGTGCATGATGCCGGTCTGAATGATCTCGGAGCCGTTCGTGCGCACTCGAATGTCGCGCAGCGGGGCGCCCGGGTAGGCGAATACGACCCCGTTCAGCAGCGCCGCAAGATCATCGCCGGTTTGGCCCACCGTGGCCGCGGTAACGCGAATGCGAAACGACTTCGGGTCGTCCAGCGTAGCGGGCTGGGTTGAAGTGCGCACGACTTCGCCATGCAGCGTGCGAACACGCAGGACTACCCGGTCGGTGAGATGCAGATCGACATTTCGGATTTCGATCCACTGGCGATCCGCGCCCTTGAGATCACGGGCTGGCGCGTGGCGCGCCGAGCTGTCGGTCACGGCCTGGGCGCCTGCGCTGGTCACACGAACGAAAGTGATTCCGGGGATGGCGGCGGCAGTGGCGGCGGCGGCGGCGGCGAACAAGACAATCGGCAGGCCGATCGGGCGCACGGTGACGCGGTCCCGTTCACGCATGTGCGGCAAATGCTGCCGCTGAGGCGCGCGTCGGCACGGAGGGCTTCGGGGCAAATGCCGTTCCCGCACTGGCGAACGGCTACCATCGCGGGGTCAGTGGAAACGGCCGGGCGCGCTACGACGCGCCCGGCGCCCGGCGTCTACGGAATCTGAATAATGCTGCCTGCCGACGGCGTTCCGTGCGCGTTTAGAACGAAAAGCTGGTAAAATCCCGGCGGCGCCAGGTCGGCGTTTGCTGGCGATGTTACAGTCAGCGTGCCGCCGCTCTGCGTGAATGAGAGATAGTTCGCCCGCTGGCTGTGATCGAAAGCGTGCGTGACGGCAGGAAGCCGAATCCACAGCACCTTGCTCGCAATTACGTTCTGCGTCTGCACCGAAAACTTCGCCGCGTAGCCAACGGCGGCCGGCGCGCTCGTGACGATGGGACGGGAGGCCGTTACCGGCGTACCGTCCGGGTTATATAGGTATGGCGGATAGTAGATCTCGGCGTTGCGCTCGTCAGGAAATCCTGTCGCCGCTGGCTCACCGCCGCCTACTACCAGCACGCGCCCGTCCGTAAGCAGAAGACTGTTGGAGTGATACAGGCGTTCCTTGTGCAGCGACGCCAACTCGCTCCACGTTTGCGTCGTCGGATCCCACGCTTCGGCTACATAGGCGATGTTTGTCGGTGGAATCGACTGCGGTCCTGCGGACCCGCCGGTGACCAGGATTTTCCCGTCCGCCTGGATCGCCGCGCTCATCTGCCGGCGCGGGTACACCATTGAAGCCGTCGAAGTCCACTTCGGACTGGTACTGTTCAGGTCAATCAGTTCGGCCGTGTTCAGCGTGTGGGCGCCGCCGACGACCATGATCTTGCCGGCGTCATACATGATCGCCGAGCCGTAGTCCCGCGATCCTGTGTAGATGTGTGTCGGTCCGCCCGTCGACGGACCCCGTACCAGAGAGTGGACAGAAAAGCGGTTCCGCCGCTGTTGCCGGCCATGTAGACGCGAGCCGTTCGGCGTGACGAAGTCCCACGCCCAGTAGCCTTCCTTGTTCTTGGCGGTCGAGAGCTCGCGCCACGTGTTGTTGGTCTGTAGGACCTCAGGAATGCTGTCGGCGACCACGATCGTGTCGCCCGTCGCCGTGTTGAACGCGGTGTTTTGGCCCCCATGCACGAGCGCCTCGCCGTCTGGCAAAGTCGTCACGGTGGGATACCATCGAGAATGAACGCATGTCTGGCAGCTGCGTCCATGTGTTCGTCCGATAGTCGAATGTGAACGCGATGCTCAGCCCGTGGTTGCTGCCGTTGAGGTCTTTCGCGTCGTGGCCGCCGACGACCAGCAGGCGTCCATCGGGCAGTAGGCTGTGCCCGGAACAGAAAAAGTCCGACACCGTCTCAAACCAGTTGCTCGCGTCAGGATATTTGTTGGCTGGCACCGGAAATTGCGCCTGCGGGTGCGCGGCCATCGAGTCGGCATGGGGATCCCATATCTGCGGCCACTCGGCGGGACTCACTTCGGCCCGCCCCCATGACATCACTTTTCCGTTTGGCAACATCACGGCATGAATCGCCACTATGCCGTCCGATCGCGTCGGGCTCTGCCACGTTATGGGATTCGTGAAGAATCCTTTCGAGGCGACGGTCGCGCACGTGGATCCGTTGTTCGAGATCGTCGCGATGCGCGTTCCATTATACGACAGGTATACTGTGCCCTTCGCTTTCGTGAGGAGATACGTCTCGCTGTAAGGATACGTGCTTGGCTCCGCGGGCAGCGCGACGCTGCCAGTCTCGCTCGTTCCCGCGACCGCGTACGATAGAGTGACGGCCGACGTGTTTGAATTGCGGATTCGGAAATAATTGCCGCACGTGTAGCTCGATTGGATCAGCGAGACGTTGACCGATGCAGTCTGCGCCACCGCTACGGGCGCATCAACGTGGGCTGGTGCGAGTGGCCGGTCACCCGAGCACCGTACCACGACGACAGTGAGCACGCCGGAGATGCACAGCAGACTCAAAGCGCGAACAAATTTTACGTGCCTACTAGCCATGTAGGAGACCCCGGTCCTAGGCGCTCGATTTCCACGCGATCTGGACGATAGATCTCGTAGAGGATGAGCCGTATGCGTGTGTGTTGAGAACGCAAAGAAGATAACGTCGCATCGGCGCAAGGTTAGGGGGTGGCGGGTGCCATTTGCGCTACCGAACCCAGGCGTACTGCAGCAGGGTAGGCGGTGAGGGCCGCCGCTCGCGTCGCGCTACAGCATCAGCAAACCGGCGCGCGCCCCGCGCACCACCGCGTCGGCACGCGACGAGGCTTCGAGCTTGCCGAAAATTGCCGCGATATGCGCCTTGACGGTGTGGTCGGATATACGTAGGCGGGCCGCGATCACCTTGTTGGGAAGCCCTTCGGCGAGCATCGCCAGAACCTCGCGCTCACGGCGCGTAAGTGGCGCACGGGCCTCCGTCGTCGCGGTGGCCGACCGCGCAAGCGCTGGCTCGAGAATGAGCATGGCTACGTCGGGCGGGAACACGGCCAGCCCCGCCGCCGCGGCGTCGACAGCTGCCCGGATCTCCTCGGGCGTTGCGTCGCGTGGCAGAACTGCGCGCGCTCCTCGACGAATCAGAGCGCCGACCTGCGCATAGTCGCGCATGTCCACTAGAGCGACAATCGCGGGCCCAGGTGATGACCCATCCTGAGCCTCCTGGAGCGGGATTTGATCTGGGGACGAAACGTCCACAAGAATGACGTCAGCGTCGAACCCGTCGTCGGCCAGCCCACCACCGTGGTCGTCCGTCCACCGCGACGCAGTTTGCACCTCCGCGACCGACGGCTGCCCTTCGAGAGCGCTCGTCAGCGCCGCGGTCCTGGCAGCGGTCTCCGCGACGATGAGTACTCGCATCCACGCCATTGCGGAAAGCTCTACGGGTGGCACGGCGTGGAGTGGGTAGCCGGGGGGGGGACGAGCCTTACAGGCGGCCCATCGACGCCACGTCGGCCAGGAAACGTCCGACCCGCGTGGTCGAAACGGCGAAGCCCAGGCCGCCGACTATCATCGCGTTGATCCCAACGACCTGGCCTACGGCGTTGACAAGCGGACCGCCCGAATTACCTGGGGCGAGTCGGATGTCGGCGCAAACCCATCGCGGCAAACCTTCGGCGCCATATCGGTCGAGTGCGTGCACTACTCCGAGCGCGACAGCTCCGACGATTCCGAACGGGTGGCCCATGGCGACGACCAGTTGACCAGGCCGCAGTGCCGTCGGCTCACCAATGGGAAGCGGCGAAGGCAGTTGGTCGGCGTTGATCGCGAGCAGTGCCAAGTCGCGTCGCCCGTCACGCGCCACCACGTGTGCCGCGACGTTGCGCCCGTCGGCCAGTATCACTCGCAGGTCAACGGCGCGCACGCCCCGCGGGACGACGTGCGCATTCGTGATCACTAGCCCACGCGAATCCCAGATCACACCGGAGCCGCTGCCTCGCCCATCGACGGACGTAACCTCGACCGTTCCCTCGCGGAGTCGCGTTGCGAGTGAGCCGAGGTCGCGTGCAACGCCGCCGGAGTCCCCTCTGCCAATGCCAGCCGCCGGGTCACTGGCAAGCTCTGATGCAGACGCGGTCATCTCTCCTCACGCATGGGACGCTCGCCGACCGTCAAGTCGACTGTTCGAGACTCGCCCGCGCGAATAATCTGAACGCGGACGCTCTGACCCACATGATCTGGCCCCAACGCCGCGATGAGGTCCGACGGGTCGGACACGCGCGCGTCATTCACGGCAACGAGCACGTCTCCTTGCAGGATGCCGCTCTTGTCCGCCGGTCCGCCCGGCGCCACGCCAACCGCCATGAGTGCACCGCTCCCGCTCAGTCCGAGCGCTTCCGCCGCGGCGGGCGCGATGCGCACGGGCTGCACAGCTACGCCGGCATATCCGCGCTTGATGCGGCCCATCTCCAGAAGCTGGTTGGCCACGTGGTCTACCGTGGTCGCCGGGATCGTGAGAGCCGCTCCCCGGGACAGCCCCAATGTGTTGATGCCGAGCACGTGGCCAGTGCCATCGACAAGCGGACCACCGGAGAACCCGTCGTACACGGCGACATCTAACCTGACCAATCGATCGATCTTTCCACCGTGCCACGTACGCCACTCGCCGCCTACCGCACTGACGAGGCCAAGGCTCGCTGTGACGTCTCGACCCGGACGACCCAGGGCGAGCACGATCTGTCCCACGCGCAACGCGTCGTCCGGGCCACGTTCAGCCACGGTGGCGCCCGAAGATCCACTCGCGCCGGCGTCGAGCTTGAGCACCGCGAGGTCGGTGGTCGGGTCGCGGCCTGCCAGTGTTGCGGGCAGCCTGCCACCGTCGCCGACCGATATGGTGATCTGCTCGTCCTGCTGAATAGTGTGGTTGGTGGCGACGACGACCCCAGAGCGCCAAAGCACGCCGCTGGCCGGGATGCGGCGCCTGGCATGAATGGCGACGACTGCGCGCCCCGCGCGCTCGACGGCTGCGGTGAGGTCTTCTGACAGAGCCTGGAGCGCTGGAAACGATTGCGTGCCAGATGAGCGAGCCATGTGAGCCGATCCTGATTGCAGATTATCGCAGCGCGTGCGGGATGCGCGCGCTCCCAACGCGGAAGGCTGGCTGGCCGCCGACGTGCTAGGTATTAGCCGTTCGGCCTATACGCTGCCCAGTCCACCCGGGATCGCGGAGTCCGACCTCATGTGCCGGTGGCGGACGCGGGTTCTCGTCAATCCACGGTGGACAGAGGGGCCGCGATGCTCTCGAGCGATCGGCGCTCGGCCGGGACCCCGATTTTGACCTCTACAAACGCCGCGCAAAGCATGAGGGTCGCGCCGACGGCGTACCCCCATACGATATGCATTCGATCGCCACTCTCGATCAATCGCCCGAATACCCATGGCGCCGCGACCCCTCCAAGCAGTGTCCCCGCAGAGTAGAAGGCGGCGATCGCCAGGGCGCGAATCTCGAGGCGGAAAACACTCTCCGATCGTGAGGTAGGCGGCACTCGCGGCCGCCGAGGCAAAGAAGAAGATGAGCGTCCACGCCACCGTTTGCGTGGTTGCGTCCAGGTACCCCCGAGCGAACAGCATTGCTGCAAGCGCGAGGAGCACCCCTGACATCGCGTAGGTGCCCGCGATCATGGGCTTGCGCCCTAACGTGTCGAAAAGCCGACCGAGCAGGAGGGGCCCCATGAAGTTGCCAAGCGCGAACGGCAGCATGTACCAGCCGATGCGTGCAGACGCGATGCCGTAGAATCGCGTGAGGATCAGCGCGTAAGTGAAGAAGATCGCGTTGTAGAAGAACGCCTGTGACGCGATGAGCGCGATGCCAAGAACGGTGCGCCGCGATAGGTCGTGAAAAGCGTTCGAACGACGACCCCGAAGCCGACGTGTGGCCGCGTGCCGCGATGCGCAGTCGGCGGCCCTCCGCGAGAGGCAGCTGATCATGGCCCGCACGCGCCACGACGCTCTTCGATCTCACCCACGACGCGCTCGCTTCGCCATTCCGGCCGTGCACCATCAGCCACCGCGGGCTCTCGGGCACGAATCGCCTGAGCAAATAGGATGCCGAGTCCGAGGACGGAGCCGATGCCGAAAGCGGAACGCCATCCCCACATCGGGCGGCAGTCGTCCCGGATGCAGCAGAATCAGCGTGCCTACCGCGCCCATCGCCGCACCGACCCAGAAGCTTCCGTTGATTACGAGATCGGTTCGACCACGAAATCGGGCCGGAATCAGCTCCTGGATGGCGGAGTTGATTGCCGTGCCCTCACCGCCTATCCCAGCCCCGGTCAGGAATCGAAAGAGCGCGAGACTCCAGAAGCTCCACGAGCAGCGCGGTGGCGGCCGTGGCTACGAGATAGAGGCCAAGCGTGATGTGAAGAGTCGCTTGCGACCCCACCGATCGGTGAGCCACCCAAAGAACGATCGCGCCGGAGACCTGACCCAGGAGATACGCACTCGCCGCGGCGCCCACGACGTGCGGTCGTCGAGATGGAGAACCGGACTCTCTTGAAGCGCGGGAGCGACCGAGCCCGCCAGCGTTACCTCCAGTCCGTCGAGAATCCACGTGATGCCGAGGGCGACGACGACTAGGCTATGAAACCTGCTCCACGGCAACCGATCGAGCCGCGCTGGCACATCGGTTTCAACGACAACCGCGTCGGCGTCTCGAGCTACTGCTTCCCGAATACGTCCGCGCCGAACGTTTTGAGCTGCTGATCCGCTGCGTACCCCAGGTGATGCAGGCCGAAGAAATCCTCGATCGACCGCAGCATTGAATCGTGGTTGTACGGCTCGGTTGACACAGTGCCCGGCTGGATGAACGGCGACAGCAAGACCGCGCCGACTCGTCCTCCGCCGGGCCCGTCCCAACCCGGAGGGTGGTCTTGACCTGGCAAGCCTTGCTCCCCACAGCATGCTGACGAGTCCTGGCCCCGCGGTCCGCCGGCTTCATCGAAAGTGATAATGAGTAGACCATCGCTGGTGAACGCCGGTGAACTCCTGATGACGGGCACCCACGTCTGCAGAAAGCCGTTGGCTTGAACGAGGCCGCCCGGCGCGCCGTCAACGCATGGCGAGTCGTGGCCGTCGTTGCAAAGGTTGGGCGTGATAAAGACATAGTTCGGTGTTGTCGCCGCGGAAGCCAGGTCGTTGGTGAGCTCTCGCAGATTGACGACGTGTGCTGCGCACGCCGCTGGGTTGTCTATGATCGCATGAAAATAGAAGAAGGGGTTGTGCTTCGTTGCGTACTGGTCGTGCTTCTCGCGCTTAGTCGTCTTGTCGTCGCTTCCGATAGCCGGATGGCCGCAGTGAGCCGACTCTTTTGATGGGTCGTCTCCCATATCCTGCATGTATCCCTTCCAGCTCAGGCGCGCACTGTCGAGCTGGTTGGCGATGGTCTTGACGAAAGCCGGATAAACGCACCCGGTGCCGATCGCCTGTCCGTGCGCATCGAGCTTCGGTTGCGCGAGCTGAAACTCGGTGTACCTAATGCAGTCGAGCTGAGTCGCCTGATTCGGCGCCTGTCCGCTGATCATCGCAATGTAATTATCCAGACTCGAGTGACCAATTCCGTAGTAGTTCTGCAGCAGAGCGCCGCGAGACACGAGATCACGCGCCAGATACGGCGCCGGCGACTGGGGACCAAACGTCAGGTCGAATGATTCGTTTTCAAGCACGATCAGAAATACGTGTCGAATCGGTGGTGCGGCGCGGGGTGTCGCTCTAGAAACGGGGTCGGCGAGCGCGGTCGCGATTGCACCCAGCATCCCAACGGCGGCGACGGACGAACCGCGCAACGATACCAATGCGCGTATCACTTTCGCCGTCTCACGCGCGTGCGTGTGCCGATGCGAGCAGGCGAGGCAAGATTTCCTCCGCGGGCAGTGACATGCGTTGTGCCGTGAAAACGCGGAGCCATCGGGCCGAACGATAAAGCTCATCGGACAGGGACGGGAGGTTGATTGTACCCTCCCACCCCGCGCCCGTGAGCCGCTGTGTGCCGCCGTGCCTGCGCCGGACCGGAATGTCTAGGCCGAGCATCTGGGTCTTCGCAGGATAGTCGAGCAGCAGCTCGCCGGGCGAGAGCCCGAGGTCGCCGGCCAGTTCATTTTCCATCCGTATGACCCTCGGTCGATCGGTCGCAATCCACTCGGCTGCGCCCTCCGGCAGATCTGAAGCCGGCCACTCGGCGGCCCGCTTGTATAACCGCCGCTCCCGTATCGCCAGAACGAGCCATGCGTGCCGCGTTCGTGCGAGGTGATCGAATAGCCCCTCGTCGGTGAAAGTCACGAGCGACGCCTCGTCCAGCGCGTCGGACGCGAGCGCGTCTCCCACGAGCCGCTTGTACATGGCGGTAGCGCTACGGACTGCGTGGTGCCAATAGACGTTGCGGTACATCTGATATTTCGCGAACAGCAGCGACTCGAGCGCGGCCAGGCCTTTCTCGACGACGCCGATCATGCGCGATCCCGAAACCGGGTCATCTACGAGCACCATCGAGCTGGTCAGACGATCAACGTCTATCTCGCCGTACGGCACGCCGCACATCAGCGCATCTCGTTTCAAGTACTCGATCTTGTCGAGGTCGAGCGACCCCGAGATTAGACCTTGAAGCGGGCTCGCGCTCACACCTGCGATCAGCTCATACACGCGTTCTTCCGCTCCCGCACCCAGCTCCGCGCGCAATAGCTCCGCCACCTCGCCCTGCGTCACGATGGGTTTGGCCAGCACCTCATGATGCGGGGCTCCGATTTCTTCGAGGGCGTGAGAGAACGGGTAATGTCCCACATCGTGTAGCAAAGCCGCAGACCGTACGAGTGTGCCTCCGTCGGCCCCGATCCCCCCGGGGTCGCCCTCCTGCAGTAGCGCCAGAGTGCGTCGCGTCAGGTGGTAGGTGCCGAGCGCGTGCTCGAAGCGAGAGTGTGTCGCGCCTGGATATACGAGATACGCGAGGCCGAGCTGGCGGACGTACCGGAGCCGCTGCATCGCGCCGGTATCGGCCAACCGCATCGCGAATGGATCGACCCGTATGCTGTTCCACAACGGGTCACGTACGATGTCAAATTGCATGTCGGGGCTCTCGCCCCCGGCTGTCACATCGCGTAGGTGGGCGCCGCCGCTTTCGCGCTCACGACGAACTTGATGAACATCCCGCTTGGCGCGTGACCCGGAACTCCGCAGGCGATGAGGTAGTTCCCCGCTGGCTCCGCCTTGAAGTTCATCGTGTCTTCGCCGTTCTGGGGCGCCAGGCCGTCGGTGAGGTGCGCCGTGTAGGCTCGCTCGATCGCCGGCTTGTCGGGCGCATTTGGGATCGGGCGCTGGTCGGCGATCACGATGGCGGAGTGCGGTATGGCGTCTTTGTTGACGACGTCCGCGTTGACGGTCCAGCCCGCAGGAACGGTGATGGTCTGGCTGCCATTCGAGCCGCCGTTGAAGTTGAATCCTCCCTGTTGCGAGTTGAACGCGGCGAAGATCTTGAGGTTCACGGTCTTACTTGCGGCGTCGTACGACATGAACTGGTTCACTTTAGTCGGAGGTGCTGCGAGCGGCTCGACCGCGGTTGCGCGCACGTCGGCAAGATTGATCATCGATGCCTGAGCCACGCCGGACGTGCGCCTGTCGGACTGTGTGCACGCCAGCGTCGCAGACACGGCGAGCATCCAGGCCGCGACGGATCGGGCGGCGCGAGTCGCAATCATGGAATCCTCCTGTATTGTGGCTGCCTACCCGCGCGGACCAGAGTCGATCACGCTTCGGTCGACTCGCGACCCAAAGCGCTCGAAATTGCTGCGGAACATTCCGGCTAGCTGCACGGCCTGCCGGTCATATGCGGCCACGTCCGCCCAGCTCTCGCGTGGTCGGAGAACACCGGGCGGCACGCCGGGAACCTCGTTAGGCACGTCGAGCCCGAACACCGGGTGCCGAGTCGTAGCCACCTCATCGAGCGCCCCGCTCAGCAGCGCTCGCACCATTGCGCGCGTCTGCGCCAGCGGGATGCGCTTGCCTACCCCAAAAGGGCCGCCGCTCCAGCCTGTGTTCACGAGCCACACGTGCGAGCCGTGGCGTCGCAGCCGCTCGCCCAGCATCGTCGCATACTTGGTCGCCGGCCAAACCAGGAAAACCGCGCCGAAGCATGCGCTGAATGTTGCTTTGGGCTCGGTGACCCCACGCTCCGTTCCCGCGACCTTCGCCGTATATCCGGATAAGAAGTAGTACATCGCCTGCTCTGGCGTGAGTCGGGCAATCGGTGGCAGTACCCCAAACGCATCGGCCGTGAGAAACACCACGTGCTTTGCGTGGCCGGCACGCCCGCCCGGGACATGATTGCGAATGTACGACAACGGGTAGGACGCGCGCGTGTTCTCAGTGATTGATTGATCGGCGAAGCGCACTGCACGCGTCAGCGGGTCGAGCACCACGTTCTCGAGTACCGTGCCGAACATCTCGGTCGTGCGATAGATGTCCGGTTCGCCGTCGGCTGAAAGATTGATCACCTTCGCGTAGCAGCCACCCTCGAAGTTGAAGACGCCGGAGTCAGACCACCCGTGCTCGTCATCGCCGACAAGCGCGCGCTCGGGATCAGCCGACAGCGTCGTCTTGCCCGTGCCGGAGAGTCCGAAGAACAGGGCGGTATCGCCCGCTCGCCCGACATTGGCAGAGCAGTGCATTGAAAGCACGCCCTTTTTTGGCATGAGGTAGTTCAAGACCGTGAACATCGCCTTCTTGAGCTCGCCCGCGTATCGCGTCCCTCCGATCAGTATCGTCCGGTGCTCGAAGCTGATTACGATGAACGTGCCGCTCGCCGTCCCGTGTCGCTCGGGTTCGGCGTGGCGCTCGGGCGCGTGAAGGACCGTGTACGTCTCGCTGAACGTCGGCAGGTCTGTCGTTGTCGGTCGAATGAACATGTTACGCACGAATAGCGCGTGCCATGCGTTCGGCGTCACGTAACGCACGCCCAGCCGATGGGCGGGATCGGCGCCGGCGTAAACATCCTCGACGAACAGATCTGGCGCCGCATCGAGATACGCCCGAACATCTCCGGCCAACCTCTCGAAATGCTCAACGGTCATCGGGCGATTGACCGGCCCCCACTCCACGTCCTGGGCAGAGGCGCCCGACCGCACGACGAACTTATCCTTGGGTGATCTCCCAGTATGCGGCGTCGTGACGGCGACGAATGGACCCATGGCGGCCAACTGTCCTTCGCCACGCCGAATCGCGTGCTCGACTAGCTCGGGGGGAATGAGATTCCAATGGACTTCGCCACGCGGCTGCAGTCCTTGCCGGGAAAGGCCTTGAAGAGGTTCTCGGCTGGGGGTGCCGGGCGGTGTTCGCAACTGTGTTGCCATTCTTAAGCCTAGCGCGCCGGAAGACCGACCTCCAGCCACACGTCAGCTATACCTCCAGTTGATCGCCGGGCCGGGCCACGAGCTCATACAGGACAGGCATTAGAAAAACGCTGATCAAAAGCCGCGAGAAGAGTCCGCCTACGATAACGAGCGCGAATGGTCGCTGCGTATCCGTGCCCACACCGGTGGCCAGCGCGGCCGGCAACAACCCGAGCGCGGCGACCAATGCGGTCATCATGATGGGCCGCAACCTCAGCAACGCGGCCTGGCGGGCAGCTTCCGGGATACCGAGTCCGCCAATGCGCAAGTCGTTCGCGTAGGAGATGTACACGACCGCCGTTTGAACGGATACGCCAAATAGCGCCAGGAATCCGATGCCAGACGAGACTGAGAACGGCGTCCCTGAGACAGCCAACGCGGCGACACCTCCGATGGGGTCGGATAGAATCACGCCGAGTAGCGTGATCAGTGGGAACTTGAAATTGTGGTACAGCGCAAACAGCACTGCAACGATCAACAACAGCGTCACGGGCAACACAATTTGTAGTTGAGCACGTGATGCCGTGTAGTCCTGGTACTCGCCGCCCCATATCACTCGATAGCCGGGCGGCAGGCGCACCTGGTGATCGACTTTTCGTCGCGCCTCGGCAACCGTGCTGGCAAGATCCCGCCCCTCAACCGAATACTGGATCCCGATGTATCGCTCGTTGTCCTGGCGGTAGATGAACGCGGCGCCGTTGGTCACCGCAATCGTCGCGAGGTCACGCAGCGGGATCTGTGGCCCGCCGGGCGTCGGCACGAGGATGTTTCCAATCGTCTCGGGTGTGTTGCGGTATTGCGGCGCGAGTCGAACTACCAGGTCGAACAACTTTTCGCCCTGCACTACCTGAGTGGCCGCGGTACCGCCGACCGCAGCCTCGATCAGCGAGTTCACGTCACCGACGTTTATGCCGTAGCGCGCCAATTTGGCGCGGTCCAGTGCGATGGTGAGTGCAGGCTGGCCAAGCTCCTGCACGAGCGTGATGTGCGCGATACCGAGTACGCTCTGCATCACTTGGCGAATCGCCTTGCCGCGATCCTCGAGTGTCGGCAGGTCGGCGCCAAAGATCTTGACGTCAAGCGAGCTTTTCAGTCCGGTCTCAGCTTCGTCGACGGCGTCTTCGGCGGGCTGGGTGAAGTTGAAGGTGATGCCCGGAAACGTCTCGAGCGCACGGTCGATCGCCGCTACGAGCTGCGGCTTGGAGTGATACGCGCCGTGCCATTCGCTGTACGGCTTCAGTCCTACGTAGAACTCGGCGTTGAAAAAGCCCGTTGGGTCCGTCCCGTCGTCGGGCCGACCGTGCTCCGACGCGACGTCCGTCACCTCGGGAAAGCGCTTGAGGATGGCGCGGATCTGTGGAACGATCCTTGATGACTCATCGAACGAGATCGTATACGGCATGGTGGCCCGGACCCAGATCGCGCCTTCATCGAGCTTCGGCATGAACTCTCCGCCGAGCGCGAGCCAGAATGGGAATCGTCAGCGCGAACACGATGACCGATGCCCATAGTGTCGCCCATCGGTGCACGAGGCACCACTCGAGCACACGAGCGTATCGCTCGCGCACCCATTCGAAGACTGGGTTGCGTCGCTCGCGCACGCCTCGCCGGAGAGCAAGCGTACATACGATCGGCACGACCGTAAGAGTCACGAGGAGCGAGCCGATAACCGCATAGATGGTGGTATCGGCCATCGGCCGGAACAGCCGCCCTGATGGTCCCGACAGCACATAGATTGGCAAGAACCCGGTAACAATCACGGCGACAGCGTAGACGATCGGTCGGTCGACCTGTGCGGCAGCCTGTGAGACGGCGTCCCGGATGGAGTAAGTGGTCCCGTAACGGTCAGCGAGCTGGCGATGGATGTTCTCGACCATCACCACGGACGCATCCACGAGGATGCCAAAGTCGATCGCGCCGATGGACAACAGATTGGCCGGGATGTGGCGCAGGTCGAGGCAGATGAACGCGAACAACAAGGACAGTGGAATCGTCAGCGCGACAATCAGACCCGACCGCACGTCGTACAGGAAAAAGATCAGGACCACGAGCACTAGCACGATTCCGCGGAGGAGATTGCCCTCCACGGTATGGGTCGTCAGCGCGATGAGGTCGCTGCGATCATAGAAAGGCAGAATCTGAACATCGCGCGGAAGCACGGCCCGGTTGAGCTCCGCGGTCTTCGCCTCGACTCGCTTGAGCACCGTCTGCGCCTGGTCGCCGGTGCGCATCATGACGACTCCTTCGACGGCGTCGTTGATGCCATTGAACCCGAATTGTCCTAGGCGTGGCGCGTTGCCAATCACGACCTGCGCTACGTCGCGCACCAGGACCGGAATTCCATTGTGCACCGCGAGCACGGTGGTACCGATGTCCTCGGTTGTAACCACGCGCCCCAGCCCGCGCACGTAAAAGAACTGCCCTCCCTCGGAGTAGAAACCGCCGCCGGCGTTGTCGTTGTTGTTTGAGAGCGCGGTCACGACGTCGTTTGCTGAGAGCCCGGCGCCGGCAAGCTTGGTTGGCTCCAGCAGAATCTGGTACTGCATCGTCGGTCCGCCGAGCGGAGATAGGTCGGCCACGCCTGGAACCGACTTGTACTGCTTGACGATATCCCAGTCGTCGATTGTCTTGAGGTCCATCGGGCTGCGGTCCGGGCTGGTCAGCACGTATCGGTAGATCGAGCCCTGACGGAGACGACATTGGCGACACGGACGGAGTGATTCCGGCCGGCAGAGAGATATCGGGGAGTCGCTCGAATACCTGCTGCCGGGCGAAATACGGGTCGGTGGCGTCGTCGAAGGTCATTATCACGTCCGACAGACCGTAGAGCGAGATCGAACGCACCACACGGAGATTCGGAATGCCGTTCATCGCCACTTCGACCGGCACCGTGATCAGTCGCTCGACTTCTTCGGTAGCCCGGCCTGGCCACTGTGTAATGACCTCAACGAGTGGGGGAGACAGATCCGGGTATGCGTCCACGGGGAGCCGTGTGAACGACCAGACTCCAACGCCCATGAGGCACACGGCGAGCAGCCCGACCAGAAGCGGCTGATCCAGTGCGGCGGTCACCAGCCGGTGAACGACCGATGGCTTGGCCGTGTCCCGGCGCACGTCGGTCACTGACTCTCCGCGAATTGCAGAAAGAGTGCGCCCTCAGCAACGACCTGCTCGCCCGCGCTGAGCCCGCGCGTCACCTCGTAGCGCTCGCCCACGCGTCCGCCAAGTATCACCGTGCGGCGATCGAATCCGCCGTCGTGACGAGCGACGAAGACAAAAGGGACGTTCTGTTCGTCGCGGAGCACCGAAGATACCGGCACTAGCAACCCGGTTCGCGGCCGGGTCGAGTGAATCGCGACGTTCACATACATGTCGCGCTTGAGAACGTCGCGCGGATTCCGAGCGACAACGCGCACGGCGGTTGCGCGCGTTGTCGGATCGACCAGCGCGCCCACATAATCGACGCGGCCGGGGAAGGAGTCCGGTAACGCGGATGTCGTAACATCAACTTGCTCTCCATTCTCGACGGCGGTCACATCCGACTCGAAGACATTCGCCATCACCCACACGGTGGACAGGTCGGCGATGGTGAAGCACTGCGTGCTGCCGGCGCTCAGGAGCTCGCCGGGGTTGATGAGCTTTTCGACCACGACGCCGTCGATCGGCGCGCGTATGATGCCTTCCGCGGGCGGCACCGGCTTGCCGTCGCGGATCGCGTTCGTAGTGACCGAGTCCACACCCAGCGACGTCATCTGCTCGATCGCGGCTTCGCGATCGGCATAGGCAGAGGCGGAATCAGCGCGAGCCTGATCCAGGTCGCTGCGCGCGATGGCGTCGGCCTTGAAGAGCGCCTCGTCGAGAGTCGCGATTCGGGCCGCGTTCTTGAGAGCCGTCTGTGCCTTCTGGTACGCGGCAACCGCCTGGGCGAAATCGGCGGATGCCACCCTGGCTAGCGGTGTTCCGTGCAGAACGTGCGTGCCGGTGTTGACCAGGATGCGCGAAACGGGTCCTGATATCGGCGATATCACGGCGGTCGATCGGTCTCCGTTGAAGGCCACCGTTCCGGTGGTGTGGATGGTCGGACGAAAAACCGAAGGCGTGATGGTTTCGAGATGAATGCGTTGACGCTGCTCTTCGGTCAGGATGAACCCGGCGGGCCTGTTCGACGTGTCTGCGGCCGCCCGAGGTGTCGCGGCGGCCGCGTGGCCAAGCGGATGCGGGGGCGTATCGTCCCGAGAGCACCCGAGAGCCACCGCAGTCGCAATGGCCGCAACAGCCGCCAGCGCGGCGAACTCCGGGCGCGTGCGGGGTACCAGCGCGGTCGCAGCAGACTTCCAACGGCGCCGCCGACTACTAGTCATGCGGAACTCCTGGTTGGAACTGAGAGAGGGGGCCCGCGGCTGCGCGTTCCAGATCGGCCTGCGCCGCATTCGAGGACGCCAGCGCGTCGGAATACTGACTCTCTGCTTGGACGAGCGTGGTCTGTGCGGTGAGGACCTCGAGCGCGGACGACCCTCCCAGCCCATAGCTGACGGACGCCACACGATACGCCTCGCGCGCGGAGGGAAGCAGGTGGTCGCGCAGGAAAATCACTTGTTGCAGCGCAGTGGCCGCGGTCGCGTAAGCAGCGCGCACGTCCTGATCGATCGCCGCGTAGGTATCGCGGTACGACGCCTCGAGCTCGCGCTCGTGGTGCTGGTCCTGCGCGATCTCGCCTCGGATGTGCTGCCAAAAAAAGATCGGCACAGGCAGCGACACGCCCAAAGAGAACAACGGTGCCTGGGTTGGGAAGTAGGGGTCTGGAGCCCCGAAATCCCACGTGACCCCCGCTGTGAGATCCGGCAGCCAGAACTCTTTGGCAAGCCCGGTCGTCGAGCGTGCGCCGCGCTGCTGCGCGCGAAGCCCGGCCAGCTCCGGCCGGTTGGCGAGCGCGTGTGCCTCTACTGCCGTGAGGTCGGGGAGCTCCGGGGGGACCGTTAGCGAGTCAGCCGGCGCGATTGGCAGAGCAAGGGAGCGGCCGATAAGGCGGTTGAGCGATGCTCGCGCGTTCGCGATGTCGCGGGTGTTGGCGAGCAGGGAGTTTCTTGCCTGTGCCACGCCGACCTCGGCTTGCACAACGTCGAGCTTGGCGACTGTGCCCGCCGCGTAGCGGGCTTGAGTCTTGGTCAAGAACTCCGAGGCCAACCGCAGACTCTCCGTTAAGTCGCCTCTGATGACGCAGCCCCACGAGCAGCGAGTCGTACGTCTGAGCAGTCTGTGACGCGATCTGCTGTTTGAGCCCTTCGTATGTTGCCTGCGCGGCGCGGACCCCTGCGGTGCCGATTCCATACTGCAGCCGAAATTTGTCCGGGAAGGGCACTGCGATCGTCGCCCCCACCGGTTTCGTCGTTGGTATGCCATGCTGTGGCTCAATAGCGGCCGTGCCCACAGGATCGGGGATGGAGACGTCCTGCACGCGCTGCGCGCGCGCTTCGTCCGTCTGTTCCCGGGCGACCGCCAGCTGGGGATTTCGCAGCAACGCTTGAGCGATCGCATCGGCACGCGCGATGCGCAGCGTGTCATCGGGATTCCGATTCGGTTGCTGGGCTGACAGGGTGCCAGCGCACAGCACTAATGCGCCGAGCACACGTCTCTTACTCCGCTCAACGGCCATCCGTTGCAGCGCGAACGAGCAGGGAGCGGTAGTCACGTCGCCCTAGGCTAGCCCAACGGCAGACTCTGCACCAGATTGCGATATGCCCGGTGCTATCGCCACACCACTAGCACCGGTCGCGTCTGGCGCGGCCGGCAGCGTGTCGCAACCAATAGTCGAACCCTCGCGGACTGTGGGTGTTCTGGGGGTCGGCGTCATGGGACAGGCCCTCATTCGCGGGCTAGTTCGAGGGGGCGTGGTCGCACGCGAGCAGGTGTGGGGTGCCGCGCGCTCCGCCTCCTCGTCGGATCGCCTCGCGGATGCGCTTGGCGTGCCGGTCGAAACCGGATATCGCGACCGTGTCGAGGGCGCCGGGCTTCTCCTGGTTTGCGTGAAGCCGGCCCAGGTGGACTCGGTGCTCGACACCTTGCGCACCGGACCGCTCGCGCCGGACACGCTGATTATTTCGATAGCCGCAGGCACGACGATCGCGCACATCGAGTCGCGTTTGGCCAAGCCGAATCCGCTCGTGCGCGCCATGCCCAATACGCCGTGTGTCGTCGGCGCGGGCATGACCGTCATCTGTGGGGGCACACACGCCAACACGTCGCACTTGGATCGCGCTCATCGAGTTTTCTCAGCGGTTGGCCGGTGTCTTACGCTTGATGAGAGCTACTTCGACGGCGTGACGGGTCTAAGCGGCAGCGGCCCGGCGTATTTGTACCTGGTGATGGAGGCGTTGGCTGACGGCGGCGTGCGAATTGGAATGCGGCGCGACGTGGCACTCACCTTGGTCGCGCAAACTGTAGCGGGCGCCGCTAAGATGGTGCAGGAGACGGGACGCCATCCGGCGTCCTTGCGCGATGATGTCACCACCCCCGCGGGTTGCACCATCGGGGGGCTTCTCATGCTCGAAGACGGCAAGATCCGGTCGGTGCTCGCCCGTGCGGTAGAGGAAGCGACACGGATCGCATCCACCCTTGGCTTACCAAAAAATCCATGACTGACGCGACATATGTAGCTGACCCGCAAACGGCCCGGGAGTTCATCGATCTCGAGGAACAATGGGGCGCTCACAACTACCACCCGCTGGATGTCGTGATCGAGCGCGGCGAGGGGGCGTGGTTGTACGGCGTTGATGGCCGGCGATACCTCGACTGCTTGAGCGCCTATTCAGCCGTCAACCAGGGACATTGCCACCCGCGAATCCTGGAATCACTGCGCGAGCAGGCTGCGTCCGTGACTCTCACGTCGCGGGCATTCCGCAACACGCAGCTTCCCTTATTCTGCGAGGAGCTGGCCGAGCTTTGCGACATGGAAGTCGTGCTGCCAATGAACAGCGGCGCCGAGGGTGTCGAGACGGCGATAAAGGCGGCGCGGCGTTGGGGCTACAAGAAGAAGGGGATCCCCAAGGATCGAGCGGAGATCATCGTCTTCGCCAACAATTTTCACGGACGCACGACGACGATCGTCGGTTTCTCGTCAGATGCGGCCTACCGAGAGGGATTTGGCCCGTTCACCCCGGGATTCGTGAGCGTGCCGTACGGTGACGCGGCGGCCCTCGAGCGCGCCATCACGCCGAACACTTGTGGCATCCTGATCGAGCCGATCCAGTGCGAGGCAGGGATATTGATTCCACCGGACGGCTACCTGCGCGCTGTTCGCGAGCTATGCACGCGGCATCGTGTGCTCTTTCTCGCGGACGAGATCCAGACCGGGCTTGGCCGCACCGGTCGGCTTTTCGCCTGCGACCATGAAGGCGTGAAGCCCGATCTGTTCATACTGGGCAAGGCGCTATCGGGCGGGTTCTATCCCGTGTCGGCTATCGTGTCACGGCGCGACATAATGGAGGTGTTTGATCCGGGAAGTCATGGCAGCACGTACGGCGGAAACCCACTCGCGTGCGCGGTTGCACGCACGGCGCTGCGTGTTCTGGAGGACGAGGGACTGGTCGCGCGATCGGCTGAGCTTGGGGCTTGGCTGCTAAAGGAGCTTCGGCCGATCCGGCACCCTCACGTGAAAGAGGTGCGGGGCCGAGGGCTGCTCGTGGCGATCGAGCTTACGGTTCCGGCTCGGTCGTATTGCGAAGCGCTCCAACGCCGCGGGGTTCTGTGCAAGGAGACGCACGATTACGTGATCCGGATCGCGCCGCCGCTGGTCGTCTCGCGGGACGACCTCGCTTGGGGTGTGGAGCAGATCAAAGCGGTTCTCGACGCTACTAGGGACTGACTTTTTTCTTTGGGTTGACCCCACCCCCTGCCCCCTCCCCTTTAGGGGAGGGGGATTCTTTTCAAGCTTCGCTTGAATGACGAGGGGGCTTCGCCCCCTCGACCCCCTGGCGCGTGAGGCGCTCTTGGCACGCCGGTCTGACTTGGTCCGCGGACCCCTCTTTGAAGGCGCGGGTGGCACGCGGTGTTTCTCAAGGGGCGTGGGGCGAAGCCCCACTTAGAAAAAAAGGGTTCCCCCTCCCCGCTTGCGGGGAGGGGGTGAGGGGGTGGGGCGTCATTCGCAAAGACAGTGCGCGACACAACCCGCACAGCATCATCAATCGGGGTGGACGGGGGCGGAGCCCGTCGTCATCCAAGCGAAGCTTGAAACAAAAACACTCCCCCTCCCCGCTTACGGGGAGGGGGTTAGGGGGAGGGGGGCAAGCGCAAAGACATTGCTTGTCGCCGCCCACGCCGTCCTAAAGTGAGATGTCGGTGGTGGGGAGCTATCCCTTGGTTACCAGCACTCGATCGACCTCTGCGCCGTGCTCGTCTAGCTGAGTCAACGTTGCGGTCGAGCCGTCGATGTCGAAAACCGTCAGCGAATGGCGATCGCTGACCATCTTGGCCACGTATGCCGCGTTCTTGTCCTCGGCGTGCAGCCATTTGTTGGGCCGATCGGTGTAGTCCTCATCGTATAGCTCCTTCCCACCAGCACCGGTCGTGATGTACTGCACACCAATCGCACGCGTGCGCGCCACGCCGTCGAACGCAGTGTCGACCACGAACTCGCCCGGCACAATTCTGTCCTCGGTGCCGCGAGCCCGAGCGCGACTCACGTCCGTGGGCTTGAACCGGAGAGGTCGCGTCCGCTGGTAGTTGTGCTCGTGGCCGCTCAGCACGAAATCCACTCCACCCGCCTCGAAGAGCGGCGACAGCACCCGCATCTGCTGCTCTTTGTAGTGGTTCGCACCGACGTTGAAGGCAGGATGGTGGTACACGACAAACTTCCAGATCGCGTCCGTTCCCCGCAGGTCCTCGGCGATGAACGTGTGCCACCGCTCGTCGGTGGGATCCACGTACACGTTGGAATCGAGGCAGAGAAAATGCGCGTCGCCGTAGTCGAACGAGTACGTGCCCATTCGGGGGTAGCGATCGCCGGCTGACCGCGTGAACGCGCTGACTCGCTGTGCTGCACCAATAGCCGGCGTGGGATTAGGCGGTGAGACCGGGCCGTTGAGCGGTAGGTGCATTGCCGTGTAGTACCCGAGCGCGTCTGGCGCCTTGTCCAAGTCGGCGGCCGGGTGCCCATTGCCATCCTTGCCGTGAATATCGTGGTTGGCAAGCACGGTATAGAACGGGATTGAACGGAGAAGCGGCGCTCCGACGTCGGGTCGAGCGTGATCGGCGTTGTAGATCGGATAAAAGTATTTCTGGTACTCCGTGTCCAGGCCGCTCTCGTACACGTTGTCGCCAGTGTTCATGATGAAGTCGGGCCGCGCCCGGTAGGCCCAGTATGCCACCGCCCGCTGGCCGGGATCGCCGTATGAATTGTCGCCAAACGAGACGAACCGAACTGCCACGCCCCGTGGTGTGCGCGTGGTGAAGTAGCCTTCGGCGACCGTGTGCGCGTCCGGCGTGAGTTGGCGGACGCGGTATACGTAAGTACTCCCAAGCTCCAGATTGGTCAGTACGGCCGCGTAGTTCCGACGAGTGTCCGAGCCGTCGCCTTCGTGGCCAGGCCGCTGCGAGCCTTGCACCGGCGCGGAGCGACCATAGGCTCGCGTTCGTCCGTATTCGACCGCGAACTCGGCGGTGCGATTCTCCGTCTGCCAAGCGATGACTAGGCTCTCGGCACCAGCGCTGAGAGCGCTCGCGGAGCCGGGTTGTATATATGGCAGGGCGCTGAACTGGAGCGGTGGATCCAGTGACCATACGCTCCCGTGACGAGCGAAAAACCCTCGGCCGACGGGCGTAAGCGCGAGAAAGGTGATGCCGCCTGCCGCCTGCAGGAAATCGCGTCGGGAGATGTCAGTAGGCATTTATGTCGGCCGCGACTAGATGCGAGCGCCGCCTTGGAGTCATTGAGGTGCATCATGCGAGGCCGATCGAATCGTACGACGTCGGCGAAGCGCGACCAGACTCCGTCGTAATCATTTACCAAATCGTAACCTGCCGTCCCCGCATCACCACCGTCGCGTCATCGCTGCTTGTCCTCGCCCCCCCGCAGCCAGTCGAGCGGGTCAACCGCGTGGCCTTGCTCGCGACGAATCTCGAAGTGCAGATGCGACGGCAGGTCAGGATCAGTGCGGCCAACGGCTCCAATGATATCCCCGCGATTCACGTGGTCGCCGGGCTTCACGTCCATGCGACTCAGCGACCCGTACACGGAGTAGTCACCACCGCCGTGCTGCACGATTACGGTCGGCCCGTACGTGCCGATCGGTCGGGCGGCGACGACCTGTCCTGACGCAATCGCTCGCACGGCGGTGCCTGCTTCAGCGCCGATACCAATTCCGTTCCACCGAGTGGTTGTATTCGTCTGCGGGTTCACGACGCGCCCGAAGCGATACAGGATCGGGCCGTCCACGGGCCAGTTTAGCTGCCCGAAATCGCGCGTGGTCAGCGTACTCGCGGTTGGCGCCGGCGCATTGGCGCGCGATTCCGCACGCTTGCGGGCTTCCTCGAGCGAATTGATGACCGATCCTAAACGCGCCTCGGCGTCGGCAATTTGCTTGAGCCGACCGGCGGTCACGTCCTGGGTTTGCCGAACCTCGCTCAGGCGATCGCGCCTCTCCTGTTCCAATCCGCGGAGACGCTGCTCTTCGGACGCCTTGTCGGAGAGGTTCTCCTGCACCGCGTCGTGCAGTCCCACGAGCGCGTGACGCTGGCGAGCTATCTGGTCGCCCAGCTGCTCCACCCGGGCGACCATGGCCCGGTCATGCAGCGCGATCAGGTGGAGGTACTTGTACCTGGCGATGAGATTTCCGAACGACTCCGCTGTCACTAGCGCTTCGGTCGTATAGAGAGGGCCGCGCTTATAGATGTCTACCAGCCGGTGACGCAGCGCCGCCCGCTTCATGGCTAGCTCATCCTGCGCGCGTACGAGCTCTCCCGTCGCCGAGCTGACTTCAGTCGTGATCTCCGCGAGTTGGTGATCCAGCGCTGAGACAGCGCGAGCGGTGGCGTCCGCCTGGCGGTCGAGATTCGCCACCTCATCCGCCAGATCGTGCACTTTCCCCCGTAAGGCACTCATGCGGTGCTCGAGGTCAGTTCGCTCTGCGCGGATCTTGTCGAGCGCCTCACGTTCCTCTCGCAGGCGCGCTTCGGCACTGGCTGCTTGAGATGTGTCAGTCGAGCCTTGCTGAGCAGCGGCCCCCCCCGCGAAGGCGAGCGCCAAGACAGATATCCAAACCACTGTGACGGAGCACTTCATACTCGACGGAGATGACGGCTCACCGACACCGCGCTTCCGACGAGACCGATGAGAGCACCGGCCAAAACTCCGAGCGCGGCGACTCCAGGGTCGAAAAAACTCGTGCGGATCAAGTAGTGGCTGATCAGCAAATTCGCCAGCCACGTGAGCAACAGCGCGAGACCGCCGCCAAGAATCCCCTTGATGAAGCCCTCGATCAGAAATGGGAGTCGGACGAACGCGTCCGTCGCGCCCACGAGTCTCATTATCGCGATCTCGCGCTCGCGAGCGAGAACGGCCATGCGTATCGTCGCTCCGATGATGATCACGGCCACTGCCGCGAATGCCATTCCAAGGACGAGTCCCACGAGCGTCGCGACGGTGCGGATCTGGTAAAGCTTGGTCACCCAGTCTTCGCCGTAACGGACGTCGTCTATAAAGGCATATGTGGCCACTCGGTCGGCGACAGACTTCACGGAAGCCGGGTCGCGCGAGCCCGCCTTGAGGCGAATCTCGATCGACCCTGGCAGCACTCCGGCCTCGAATACATCGCTGAACTCGCCTAGCTCGCGGCGCGCGCGCGACAGCGCTGAGTCAGGGGAGATGTAAGCAACGTGGGCGACCTCGGGAAACGCGGAAATGTCGCCCAAGGCCGCCCCGACGGCCTCCACAGGCGTTGCGTCAGAGACGAACGCGCGAATCTCGACGCGCTCTTCGGCGTGGCGCAGCGTGTCCCGGATGTTGACTGCTACCAGACCAAAAAGTCCGAAGGCGAACAACGAGAACGCAATCGTGATGATGCTGAGCGCACTCAGCAGCGGTGCGCGCTGAAAGGCGAGGAGGGTCTCGCGGAGCGCAAGCCTCACGTCTGACTCACCCGCGGCTCATCCTGTGCTGTCGCCGACCACGCGTCCGTGCAGCATCTCCACCGTGCGGTATTGTGTCCGCCGGATGAGGTCCAGGTCATGAGTTGCCATTATCACCGCGGTCCCGGCGGCATTGATGTCACGCAGCAGCTGGAACACGACCCGCGTGGCACGATCGTCGAGGTTCCCGGTCGGCTCGTCCGCAATCAGCAGGAAGGGATCGTGAACGAGAGCCCGCGCGATCGCCACACGCTGCTGCTCGCCGCCGGAAAGCTCACGTGGGAAAGCTGACCCCTTCGCGGCGAGGCCCACCTGGGTCAGTAGACGGCTGACTCTGCCGGGAATGACCGCAGCCGGCGTGTCAGTCACTTCCAGGGCGAAGGCGACGTTTGCGTGTGCAGTGCGATCCTCCAGGAGCCGGAAATCCTGAAATACGACTCCAAGCTTGCGCCGAAGTCGAGAAACCTCGCGGCTTGGGACTCCCCGGGGGCTGGACACCGTCCCGCTGACCTTCACCTGGCCGGACGTCGGCCTCTCTTCGAGGAACACCAGCTTGAGCAGCGTGCTCTTTCCCGAACCGCTGGGACCAGTCAGGAAAACGAATTCGCCCTTGGCGATGTGAAGCGACACGCCGTCTACAGCGAACCCGGTGCGCGGGTACTCCTTGGAGACTTTCGTCAGGCGGATCACGACGCAATCACGGCGCGCGCGGAGCGCGATCGGGGGGACGGCGGATTATTCCAGGGCCTGGTCGAGATCGGCAATGAGATCGTCGGCATCTTCGATACCGACGCTCAAACGGATGAATCCGTCAGGAATACCGATTTCTGCGCGTGCGTCGGCGCTAAGGTGCACGTGCGAAGAATATCTAGGCTCGCTCACCAGCGAATCGACGCCTCCCAAGCTTGGGGCGTGCAGCCACAACCTCAGACGCCGTAAGAACCGATCAGCCGCCGCTCCGCCGCCCTCAAGCTCAATCGCGAGCATCCCGCCGAACCCGTCCATTTGATGTTTGGCGACGGCGTGATCGGGATGGTCCGTCAGCCCCGCGAAGTGCACCCGCGCAATGCCGGCCCGGGATCTCGCCCATTCTGCAATACGCACGGTGTTTTCGTTTTGCCGGCGCAAGCGCACGTCGAGCGTGCGCAGCCCGCGCTCCAGCAGCCAGCACGCAAATGGGTCGGGCGCCTGGCCCCACACCATCATTTTTCGTCTGACCTCATCGATATACGACGCCGTGCCCATCACCGCGCCGCCCAGAGCGTCATGGTGGCCGTTCAGGAATTTCGTCGTCGAGTGGATCACGACGTCAGCGCCATGTTCGATTGGCCGGAAGTTTACGGGCGATGCAAACGTCGAGTCGATCACCAGTGCCAGGCCAGACTCCTTGGTCAGGAGGCTGACTGGGCGTAAGTCGAGGACTCGGCATGTCGGGTTGACCGGCGACTCAAGGAAAATCACGCGAGTCTCTCGTCGGAGGCTCTTACGCCACGAACGCGACTCACTCGGGTCAACCAGTGTGACCGCGATCCCCATGCTCTCGAACTCTTTGGTGAAGAGCTCGTGTGCCCCTCCGTATATCCACGCACTTGCCAGCAGGTGATCGCCGGGCCGCAGTAATGCCAACAGCGCGCACGCAGTGGCGCCCATTCCGCTCGCGAGCACGAGAGCTGCCTCGGCACCCTCCAGCGCAGCCAGCTTTGCTTGCACGATCTCCGCGTTGACGCCCGTGCCATATCGCGGATACCGAAGTCCCTCGTCGGTACCGAGCTCTTGCACGTGGTTGACCGTCTGGTAGATCGGCGTCACGACCGGCGAGCCGGCCGTATTCGATACGCGGCCGCCATGCACGGCGATTGTCGGGAGGGCGTGCTGGCGAGCCTTGTCGGTCGCCATCTGGGCCTGGCTCCGAACGCTCGGCGTCGGGACCGGGTGCGGCTGTCGCGGACTCATGCGAAATGCCTGGGCGGAGAGTCCAGATCGATCTTCCGGACGCGCACAATCTCCGATGGCGAGACTCCGGCAATGTCACGCACCACCACCTCACCTCGCGGGATGTCGTCATCCACGCGCAGAGTCGCGATTTCCTGTCGGCGCGGTGTCTCCACGCGCACGAGCTCACCGTCGAGAAGCACCCGAATCGCTGCCTCGTCGCCCCGCATGCGTATTTCCGGGCCCCGGTCGGCGTCGCCTCGACGCGTGTTGATGAACTTCAGGACCCTGAGCGGCGGGGAAAATCCCGCGGACATCTGACCGCTCCTCGGCGGTTCACTCGGCCGCCGCATGCGAAAGAAAGACATCACCCCACCACGACTTCCGTCCGTCCCACTGCGAGATACTGCGTTCCCAGGGCAATTACCACGCGCCGAGCGAAGAGCCCGTCCATCACTCGCCCCACGTCGTCCCGCTCCCACCGAGCGGCCTGCTCCGTGGCGAGAGCCGCAGTCACAGTTGTCACGTCTGCGGGACCTACGCGGTACACTGCGTCCCACACCTGTCGTTCGTCGTCGTCCACCGCGCCGACGAGGCGCGCATGGCGCTCCGAATCTTCGAGCACCAGCGCCAAGCCGTACCGGGCAAGCACAGTCTCGATGGCGTCAACGTGCGCCTCGTGCGTCCCGCGCAAGACAAAATATGCGTCGTGCGGTGCGTCGGGCGTGGAATAGCGCAGGAGCAGCTTGGCTACCACCTCGTCGGCGCAGGAGTAGTCCAACAACCCAACGTGCGTGAAATCGATCACCGTGAGTGTTCGCGCTCCCGCAGGTCGCTCCGCCACCAGCGCCTCTATCTCTGCGCGCACCGCGGCCCCGGTGGGGCGAGTTACGAGATTGGAGTACAGGTCGCACACTGTGCGACGAAGCACGGAACTCAGGTCGATATGCTGAACCATCAGACGCGCTCCGGGATGGTAATTTGCACCTGCGCTCCCACAAATGGCGCCAGCTGCTCGCGCAGCGGAAGGTCGTCGTCCCACGCAGGCACGATGGCGATGCGCGCGGTCCCGCTTCGGACCGATAGCTTGCCTGCCCACTTGCCGAGAAAGTTCCGGGCGCCGGCAAGTCCCTGTCCCCTTCCGCGGTCGCGGAAGCGGCTCACTCCGCGGACGACGGCCTCCTCGAGCGCCATGCCGTCGTCCCACCGATCATCGAGAACCCGTCCAGGCGTGCTTTCTAGCGATCGCCGAAAGCCGACGCCAGCGTCGCAGACGGCAATCTGAACGACACGGCGACCCAGGCGTTGCCGCCACTTGTAGGTCTGCACCGCGACCCAACCGCCCCTCCCAGCATGCTCGACCACGTTCTGACATACCTCCGATAGCGTCATCACGAAACGCACCGACGCCTGCGCATCGATACCAAGCTCATTGGAGAGGATCTGTTGCGCCCGCATCTGGATCAGCTCGACGACTTCGTGCACGTCGCCGCTCTTCGCGACCGGCGTGATCTCCAATAGCACGCTCGATTCTGCGGCGGCGCGTGCGCGGGGCACAGTGCCGTGAAAATCGAATAGTGGCTCGGCGTGCTTGAAAAAGCCGGCACGTGACCAATACGACTGCGTGTCTTCGGCGTCTGGCACAGCCAGCGCCGGTCGCGCGCCTCGCGTCTGCGCGATCGTGAGCAGCCCGGTCAAGCCGAACGGCGACGCCCACCTGGTGTGCCGGGCGTCGAGCAGGATTTTTTCGTCAGCAGGGAGCGGAGCGAGGCGGTCGAGGACCTGTTCAAAGGTCACATCGTCGAGCGACGGTGGCACCTGTATTACAGTCGTCACGTCCGGCTCAGCTCTCCGCGCAGGTGGTGGGCGAGGCCGCTGGCCCCTCGGTGGCAGACGTTACGGGCGGCAGCCACCAAAGCGACGTGCATCGCGTCGGCTAACTTATCACCCGCGAGCAGCCGTGAGAAATAGGCCGCGCCCCACACGTCGCCGCAGCCGGTTGGATCGCCGAAGGCCAGGCCCGCGTCGGGAGGCCGCTCAGCCGGGACCAATGCAGTTCGAATCGGACCGTATGACGCGCCAGCGCGCTTTTGCGGCTTGACGTCGCGAATACCGTCGAAATCGCTGGACGCGAAATAAACCACGCCACGACTGCCAAGCGTGACGCTCAAGCAGCGCACACCCTCGTTGAGCGCGGTTGCGGCAAGCGCCATCGGGTCCGCCGCCATGAGCGCCATCTCGTCCTCGTTCACCTGCAGAAAGTCCACGCACCGACACCACTCTGCTACCTGCGACAACGGGCGCGGAGTGCGGAGCCCATCGGGTTGAATGGCGAGTAGTACGGAGTGCAGGTCGCAGTAGATGGGCCCGCGATAGTGCTGCCGCAAGAGCTGCAACGTTTCCAGATCGAGCTCCCACCCGCTGATGAAATTCACGTACAGAGCGTCGAGCCCCGAGAGCAAGGGCTTGAGCCCGAGCCACGACCAAGCGGGCACGCCACCCGTGAGGATCTCTGCCCGGCGCTCGTCGCTCTGGTAGCGTAGCTCCACGCGATTGTTGGGGTAGGGCACTTCGACCAGCTCTGCATCGGGCGCGAGACGTCGCAGCGTGTGCAAGTACGCGCGCGCCCGAGCGGCGAGATCGCTCCCGACCTTCATCACAGGCACAATCACCCAGTCGTCGGGCAGGGCGGCATCAAACGCGCTCAGCGCGTACGTGATTCCGCCCCACTCCTCGACCGGCACGGCTCGCGTACCGCGCTCGTGTGCCCCTCGCCCGTATATCACGTCCCAGACGAACGTGCCGATCACGCCCACGCGACGAGTCACCGCCGGCTCACCTGCGCCTCAGACCTCTCCTATCGTCTGGGCTTTGAACGTCGCTACGGCGCCGACCACGCCGGCCGAGCCGCCAAGCGCGCCCGGCACTATGCGACACGAGTCGACCGCGGGGCGAAACGCTCGGCGCCGCACTTCGGCGCGCAGAGGCTCGAATAGGGCTGCGCCAGCATCGGTTACTCCCCCAGCGAGCACGACGGTGTCCGGGTTGAAGATGTTGAGCAAATTCGCCAGACCGGCACCCAAGAAGCGAGCCGTCTCACGCACGACCTCGCGGGCAATAGCATCGCCCAGCGTGGAGGCTTCGTAAACCGTCTTCGCCGTTATGCAGGACAGGTCGCCCGCGACCATTTCCTGCAGCAGCGACGGTTCCTCGCCGGCCAATGCTTCGCGCGCGCGCTCGGCGATCGCGGGTCCTGAGGCATATGCCTCGAGGCAGCCATAGTTGCCGCACTTACAGCGTCGCCCCGTGACGTCGATCGTGGTGTGCCCGATCTCACCGGCCACGTCCGATGCCCCGTGGTACAGCGCGCCCTCGAGTATGAGTCCACCGCCAATCCCAGTGCCAATCGTAAGGCCAACGACATCGCGGCCGCCCCGAGCGGCACCACACCACCATTCTCCAATTGTTGCGCAGTTCGCGTCATTGTCGAGCGTCGCCGGCAACCCCACTCGATCGCTCACAACCTGCCGGAGCGGAAAATTACGCCACCCTAGGTTCGGGGTCACGACCACAACCCCGCGCCCTCTATCGATCGGGCCGGGCGAGCCGATTCCAATCCCGAGGAAATCCTTGCGAGACGCGCCCGTCTCGGCCGACGTGGCCTCGATCACGTCGAGGATCATCCGCACGATACGATCGATCACCGCGTCGGCGCCCTGCTCGGCGGCTGTCGGCTGCGAGCGCAAAGCGTACTCCCGGCTACCATCTACGGGCATGGCGCCGACGACGATGTTCGTACCACCGAGGTCGACGCCGACTATGTATTGGGCTTTGGCAGCGGTGGGCATGTTTAGGAGGCTGGCGTCGGAGAAGTTACTTGCTGCACGAGCTCGGTGACGTCGCGCACCGCCAGCTCGCGCATGCAACGCCAATGTCCGAGAGGACACCGCGGCGGACCGTGGCGGTGACACGGCCGGCAAGGAAGCCCTGTGAGGCCGGCGGTCGCGTGACGGGGCGCGAGTGGCCCGAAACCGAACTGTGGCACGGTAGGCCCGAAGATTGTCACTGTCGGAGTGCCGACTGCCGACGCAATGTGCTGTGGGGCCGAGTCGTTGGTGACGAGCACGCGGCACCGTCGGATGAGGTCCGCCGAGGCGAGCGGCGAGAGCTGACCCGTTGCGTCTATTGGCCAATGCGACTGCGGTGCGGCCGCCACCACCGCACGCGCGATTTCGGAGTCGTGGGGGCCACCGATCAGAACGATCCGCGCTGCACGCGGCCCGACCTCGTCGCTGCTCGTCATTGCGGCCGCGAGTGCCTCGTAGTGCGGCCACCGTTTCGTGGGCCATGAGCTTCCGGGCGCGATCGCGACCAGCGGCTCTCCGGCATAGCCTGCGCGCGCGAGCAACGCGTCCACGGCGGCCACGTCGCGCGCGCCCGGAAACAACTGCGGCCGCAGCGAATCGGGAGCTGGTCGCTCGACGCCGGTGGCCGCCCCCAGGGCCCAAAGCCGTTCGACATGATGACGGTCGTCGCGATAGGGAATCCTTCGCGTATACAGAGCGCGCGCAGCAGACGTGGCGAATCCGACGCGCACGCGAAAGCCGGCGAGTAGAGCCAGCGTTGCGCTCCGGATCGAGCCCTGCGCGAGATACGCCACCGGCTCTTCACCGCGCGGCGGCCGCATGAAGCCGAATCCGAGCTCGAACTTTGCCTTGAGCCGCTCAGACACCCGCCACAGATCCACAAGCCCACCGGCGTCACCGCGTTTGTCGTACACAATGACGTCGCGAATCGACGGGTTGTTCGCGAGCAACGGTGCAGCCGCCGGCGTTGTCACGACATCAACCGGGCCGCGCGTCGCGAGATCTGCTATGAGAGGGGTCGTGAGTATCACGTCCCCGAGGAAACTTGTCTGTACCACCAGCGAAGGGCGCGCAGGGGCAGCCTCGGACCGCGCGGTCAGAGGCTCGGGCTCCGGCGCAAGCAGTTGGGCCACTTCTGGCTGCTCGGCTACAACCTCACCCGGGTCAGGCGGGCGCACGCGCGCCCTTAAGAATCGACCTGCAGAACGGCCAGAAATGCCTCTTGAGGAATCTCGACCGTGCCGACTTGCTTCATCCGGCGTTTCCCCTCCTTTTGCTTCTCGAGCAGCTTGCGCTTCCGCGTGACGTCCCCGCCGTAGCATTTCGCGAGCACGTTCTTGCGTAGGGGACGGACCGTTTCGCGCGCGATCACTCTCGTGCCGATTGCCGCCTGGATCACCACCTCGAACAGCTGACGCGGTATCAGATCCTTGAGCTTCTCCGCAATCTTCCGACCCCATTCGTAGGCCTTGTCGCGGTGAATCACGACGGAGAATGCATCGACAGCCTCGCCATTGATCAACATGTCGAGCTTCACGAGATCGCTCGCGCGGTACCCCAACATCTCATAATCCAGGCTCGCGTAGCCGCGGCTGATTGTCTTGAGACGGTCGTAGAAGTCGAGAATGATCTCCCCCAGCGGGAACTCGAAATCGAACTCCACGCGCTGGACGTCCACGTAGCTCATGTTGAGGTATATGCCGCGGCGCTCGTTTCCGAGGGTCATTATCGGCCCAATGTAGTCTGCAGGAGCAACGATGCGCGCTTTCACGAAGGGCTCTTCGATCCGGTCTACGCCCGCACCTTGGGCCGTCGGCATGAGCGATGGATTGTCCACGACCACCATTGAGCCATCGGAGCGGTACACATTGTACTCGACGTTCGGGACGGTCGTAACGAGGTCGAGATTGAACTCGCGCTCTAAACGCTGCTGGACGATCTCCATGTGCAAAAGGCCCAGGAATCCGGCGCGAAAGCCGAAGCCCAACGCCATGGACGTCTCAGGTTCGTAGCGCAACGACGCGTCGTTGAGCTGCAGCTTGCCGAGCGCGTCGCGGAGATTCTCGTACTGGGTCGTGTCCGTTGGATACAGGCCCGCGAACACCATCGAGTGCACTTCCTGATAGCCGGGCAATGCGACAGCCGCGTGGCGGTTCGCGTCGAATACGGTGTCGCCAACGCGCGTCTCCTTAACGTGGCGCACGTTGGCGACCACGTAACCCACCTCTCCGGTACCGAGGGACGGCGCACGAATCTGGCGGAGCTGCATGTACCCGACTTCGGCGACATCATAGCGATCGCCGCCGGCGCCGAACGTGATCTGCATGCCGGGCGTGATTGAGCCATCCATGACCCGTACGCTCGGAATCGCACCTCGATACTTGTCGTAGTAAGAGTCGAAGATCAGGGCACGTAGTGGCGCCTCCGGGTCGCCGGCGGGCGGCGGCACGCGAGCAACGATGCGCTCGAGGAGGTCGCTGATCCCCACGCCCTCCTTTGCGCTCACCAGCAAGACGTCCTCGGCTGAAACGCCCAGCAGCTCCATGACTTCTGCGCGCCGCCGCTCGGGCTCTGCGGCGGGCAGATCGATCTTGTTCAGGATGGGGATGATCTCGAGACCGGCGTCGAGTGCCAGAAACAGGTTCGAAAGCGTTTGCGCCTGGATGCCTTGCGACGCGTCGACGACGAGTATTGCGCCCTCGCACGCGGCGAGTGATCGCGACACCTCGTACGTAAAGTCTACGTGGCCCGGCGTGTCGATAAGATTGAGCTCGTAGTCCTGGCCGTCCTTGGCCCGGTAGCTCATGCGCACGGCGTTGAGCTTGATCGTAATGCCGCGCTCGCGCTCGAGGTCAAGCGTGTCCAACACCTGGTCCTTCATTTCGCGCTTCTGCACCGTCCCTGTGGCCTCGATGAGGCGGTCGGCCAGGGTGGACTTGCCGTGATCGATGTGCGCGACAATGCAGAAGTTACGGATCCGGGCAAGCTCCACGGCGGAAATATATGGGGTGGCGTGTGACGACGACCCGCCGGTACGTTTCGCGACGATCATGGAGGTAGGAACGCGGGACAGTGGTACGCGCGAGACGCCCACGCGCGCGGACCTATTCGACCCGGCGGCGCTGTCCGCGCTGGGCGAGGGTCACATCGAGATCGTGGCTCGCTGGGTCGTCGATGGATTTCTCGCGGGGCTGCACCGCTCGCCACGCAAAGGGTTCTCCGTGGAGTTCGCCGAGCACCGGCCCTACCAGCGGGGCGACGATTTGCGATACGTGGATTGGCGGATCGCGGCTCGCGCGGACCAATGGGTGGTGAAGCAATTCGAGGAAGAGACCAACCTGCGAGCCGGGATCGTGCTGGACGTGAGTCGGTCGATGGCCTGGCGAGGCGCACCAACCCGGCTAACCAAACTGGCATATGCCGAACGGCTGGCCGCGGCGCTCGCGCTCCTGCTCCTGCGCCAGCGGGATGCCGTGGGCCTTCTGCGCTTTGACGATGAGGTGCGCACGGCTCTCATCCCGCGCGCGCGGTCCACGCAGTGGCGGCGCTTCATTGTCGCTCTGGAAGGGCCGACGGGCCGCGCAGGACAAAGTCGGGAGTCGCGCGCCGGCGACGCCCTGATGCGTGCCGGCCAATTGGTGCGCCGGCCAGGCCTAGTCGTGCTCATATCCGACATGTTGACCGACATCGAGCCCGTGGAACGGTCCGCGCGCGCGCTGCGTGCGGCCGGCCACGATGTGACCGTGCTCCACGTGATGGATCCTGCGGAGCGCGATCTCTCGGCGCCAGGCAGCGGCGAGGCGCTGTTCGTCGATCCAGAGAGCGGCGACGAGGTGCCGGCGACTGTCGCGGAAGTGCGCGAAGCGTATCGCACGACCGTTGATGCGGCAATTGCGGAATGGCGCGCCACGCTTGCCGGCGCATCAGCGCGGTATGAGATCGTTGCCACGGACGCGCCGTTCGGGGCCCCGCTGCGACGCGCGTTCGCGGCGCGACAGGCCAGCGCTCAATAGTGGGGTTCCTCGCCCCGTTCTACCTGCTGTTGGGCGCGGGAGCCGCCGTGCCACTCGTCGTGCATCTGCTGCGGCGCCGGTCGGGACTGCGTGTGGACTTCCCAGCCGTGCGTTATCTCGCGCGTGCCGAACAGGAACACAGCCGCCAGCTTCGTATTCGCAATCTGCTGCTGATGCTCCTTCGCGTCCTGGCCGTGGTGCTCATCGCAGTGGCGGCGGCGCGTCCGCTGGGCGAAGCGCTCGGTGCGCTCGCGGGAGTTGGCCATGCGCCAACGGCGTTGGCCGTAGTGCTGGACAATTCGCTGAGCACGTCAGCCATAGAAGGTGGCCGTCCCGTGCTAGACCGCCTGAAGGAAGTTGCTCGTTCAGCCGTCGCCCGAGCCGCCGCGGGCGATCAGGTGTGGCTCGTAACGGCGGATGGGCGCGTGCAGGGGGGAAGCCAGGCTGTCGTTGCGGCTGCAATTGCGCGCACGGAGGCGCTCGCCGGTGCAGGCAATCTTCAGCGCGCTGTCACCACTGCGGCGTACCTCGTCCGTGGGAGCGGGATCGCAGACGGTGCCGTTGCCATCGTGACCGACGGACAAGCGACAGCTTGGGCGAATGGAGACGTAGCGGACGCCGGCGCCGCGCGTGCGGTCCTATTCACCCTCTCGACGCCACCGCCGGCGAATCACGCTGTTACCGCCGTTGACGTCAGGCCTGCGCGCTGGACGCCCCGCGGCGAGATCGCGGCAACCGTGATTGGCGCAAGCGACTCGACGCCGTACCGTATTACCCTGGGCGGGCGCACCCTTGCCCGTGGCTCTGTGACCAACGGCGAGATTGCCGTGCACGCCGCTCCACGAGAGCGCGGATGGGTCGCGGGTACCGTCGAGCTCGACCCGGATGAATTGCGCGGCGACGACGTGCGCCACTTTGCGTTGTGGATTGGCGAGCCACCGGCCGTGTTGGTGGACAGCAGCGTTGGTCCGTTCCTTCGTGGCGCGGTGGACGCGCTCGTGGCCGGTGGCGAGGCGACGCTCGGCCGCGCGGGAAACCGCGTTGCGGTAGTCTCGGCTGACAATCTGAGGGCACTTCCGGCACTGATCATCGCGCCGCGCGACCCCGTCCGCGCGGGCGCCGCGAATCGTGCCCTCGAACGCGCTGGAGTTCCGTGGCGATTCGGTAGCCCGCGTCTGGGCGAGACAGCCATCGAGGGCACTGTTGGCGGAGCGCCTCTCTCAGGCGTCTCAGCGTCTTCGCCGTACTCGCTTGAGCTCCAGGGCGGGACGACAGCTGACACGATTGCGCGTGCTGGTGCGACGAGTGCACCCTGGGCCGTGGCTGGCCCCGGCTACGTGCTGGTAGCATCACCTCTCGAGCCGAGCGCGACGACGTTCCCCCTGCGCGCGAGCTTCGTGCCGTGGGTGGGCGAGCTATTGACACAGCGCTTGCGACCGGGCGAGCCGGCGATCGCAGGCCGAGGCGCGACGACCGCTGGTCGAAGCGGACCCATACAAGCTGCCCCCGGCGAGACAATCCGCCGACCTGAGTGGGCGGGCGAAATCGAAGGGCCGGACGGTACGCGGCGTGCCGTCGGTGGGTTGACGATGGAAGCTCCGGCCCGGCCCGGCGTGTACTTCCTGCACCGCTTGGGCGGCGAGCGCGCCGGGGTTCTTGTCGTGAATGGGGAGGCACGCGAATCGGAACTGCGACGACTTCCGCCATCCGAGTTAGCTTCTCGCGTTCGCGGACGTCGCGTGTCGGTGTACGTCGACGCCCAGCGCTGGGCGTCTGCTGCGTTCGACGCGTCGGCGGGTCGCCCGCTTGCAGCCCCGCTGCTCGCTGGCGTGCTTGGGTTGCTCATCCTGGAAGCTCTCGTCGTTCGCAGTTGGTCGCCGAATGCCGGTTGGCGCCGTGCTCAGCGCTCGCACCGGGTCGACACGCGGCGCGCGGCGTGATTCGGTGCGGGCGGCGGGCGCTTTGGCGTCGCTACTCGGCCACATGAACTCCTAAGCGTTACCACGGTGGCACTCCCGCTTCTGCTCGACGCGATCGAGCGGCTGCCCGCATTTACGCGGCTGATGAACACACTGCCAGGGCCTCGGGAGCGCAGAACTGTCGGCGGCCTGCCGGGATCCAGCGGAGCGGTACTGGTAGCGTCGCTGGCGCGGCGCCTGCCGGCGCGCTTTCTGGTTGTGGTCACGCAAGGACTGCCCGACGCCGAGCGATGGCTAGCGGACTTGCAGTCGTTGATCGCTGACCCCTCGGTCGCTCTGTATCCTCCGCGCGAGGGTTTTGGAGAAGCCGAGCCGCACGCTGAAGTGGCCGGCGAGCGGGTGGAAACGCTCGAGCGCATCGCGCGGGGAGGCGTGCGCGTGCTGCTCACGACGGCCCGTGCGGTTCTCGAGCGCACCGCGCTGCCCCGTGCGGTGCAGCGCGCCCGCCTCGAGCTGAGACAAGGCGACGTGTGGCGTCCGGAAGACCTGGCCGCGCACCTCGAATCGATTGGGTTCGAGCGCGTGCCGATGGTCGAAGACGTGGCCCAGTTCAGCGTCCGTGGCGGGATCTTCGACATCTACAGCTTTGGGATGGCCGACCCGGTACGTCTGGAATTCTGGGGAGACGACATCGTCGAGCTTCGCCATTTCGATCTGGCCACGCAGCGCTCGACCCGGCCAGCTGAGCTGGCGCTGGTGCTGCCTGTGGACGGCGCGCGCGTGGACACCAGCGAGGACCGTGCGAGCGACGAGCAGTGGGAGCGCGTGACAGTGAGCGATTTGTGGCCGGCGGACACAATCGTCTTGTTCCCACGCGGCACCAACATCGCTCCCGAACTTCGCCGAACTTGGGATGAGGCTCAGCATCACATTGAGCTTGCGCGCCGCCGTGGCGAGGATGCGCCGTCACGGGACGAGCTGTATCGGGCGCCCGAGCAGGCGATCGCGGCGCTAGCCACCTTCGGCAGCATCGCCGAAGACATCGACGACGGTACTCAACCCGAAGTGGCATTCCCGCTCAGAGCGCCTGACTCGGTCGATCGCGACATGGATCGACTCGCGCGCATCGTCCGCGACGGCATACCGACGCTGATCCTGTGTGATAACGCCGGCCAATGCGAACGGCTGGATGAGCTGCTTTCGGATCGGGCCGGTGGCGATCGTAACGGCGAGTCGCCAGCGACACTCGCCGTCGGCGTTCTCGACGGGGGCTTCGTCGTGCCGGATGTCTCCGGCGATGGCGCTCGTGGCGGCCTGCGCGTTCTCACCGATCACGAAATCTTCAGGCGCGAGCGTCGCATTCGTCGCGTGCGGAAGTATGCGACCGGCGCGGCGCTGGAAACCATCACGGCGCTGCGACCCGGCGACTACGTGGTGCATTTAGAGCACGGCGTCGGCATCTACCGAGGCATCGAGACAATCTTCGTATCAGAGACCACTGTCGAGGTTGCTGTGGTCGAGTACGAGGGCGGTGACCGCCTGAACGTGCCACTGTACCGTATCGACCAGCTCGAGCGATATCGGTCGGCCGGCGATCCCGCGAGCGACGCCGCGCCCCCACGGCTCCACAAGCTGGGAGGGAAGCGCTGGGCCCAGCAGCGCGACCGCACACGCACGGCGATCGCGGAGATGACACACGAGCTGCTGGACTTGTACGCGCGGAGGCAGATCGCGCAGCGCCCGCCTCACGCGCCGGATACCGCCTGGCAGCGCCAGCTCGAGAGCTCCTTTCTCTTCGAGGACACGCCCGACCAGCGACGAGCGACGGCCGACGTGACGACAGACATGGAGCGCAACCGCCCGATGGATCGGCTGCTCGTGGGCGATGTGGGCTATGGCAAGACCGAGATCGCCGTGCGCGCCGCCTTCAAGGCGGTCCAGAGCGGGCGCCAAGTCGCGGTCCTCGTGCCGACGACGATTCTAGCCGAGCAGCACTTGCGCACGTTCGGAGACCGCTTCGCCGATTTTCCCGTCCGCGTCGTCGTGCTCAGCCGGTTTCAAACCCCGAAGGAGCACGCGGCGATCCTTGCCGATCTCGCGTCCGGAAGGATTGACGTCGTAATCGGAACGCATCGCCTACTGAGCCGGGACGTCGAATTCGGGAGACTCGGACTCATCGTGGTGGATGAGGAGCACCGTTTCGGCGTGAAGCACAAGGAGCGGCTCAAGCAGATGCGCCTGGAAACGGATGTGCTGACCCTCACCGCTACGCCGATACCGCGCACTCTGCACCTGTCGCTGGCGGGTCTCCGCGACATGACGCTCATGCAAACTCCGCCCCGCGACCGGTCCCCCGTACTGACGTTTGTCGAGCCTTGGGATGACGGGCTCATCGAAGAGGGGATCAGTCGAGAGCTCGACCGTGGCGGGCAAGTCTTCTTCGTTCACAACCGGGTGGAGACGATCGTCGCAATCGCCGATCACGTGGCTCGCCTAGTGCCTCGCGCACGGCTGGCTGTGGGACACGGGCAGATGCGCGACGCTGACCTCGAATCGGTCATGCGCCGGTTTGTGAACGGCGAGGTAGACGTCCTCGTGTCTACCATGATCGTCGAGTCCGGCCTCAATGTGGCAAACGCCAACACGATGTTCGTCAATCGGGCCGACACATTTGGGCTGGCGCAGCTGTACCAACTTCGTGGACGTGTGGGGCGGTCGCATCGGCGCGCCTACTGCTACCTCATGGTGCCCGACGCGGTTGATGAGGACGCGGAGCGGCGTCTACAAGTTCTCGAGCATCACACGGAGCTGGGTTCCGGCTACCGCATCGCGCTCAAGGACATGGAGCTCCGCGGGGCCGGGAACATCCTTGGGCCAGAGCAATCGGGTTTCGTGCAGGCGGTGGGATTCGACATGTACCTCCGGATGCTCGACGAGCAGGTACACCGGCTGCAGCACGCCGTGGGCGGCCCGCCGAAGCTTTCGCCCGCCGACGTGTCCGTGGACGTGCCGGCGTTTCTACCAGATGAGTACGTGCCGTTGCAGGAGGCAAAGCTCGACATTTACCGCCGTCTCACGCGTCTCACGGATGCAGAGGAAATCGACGCGCTCAAGGCCGAGGTGCGCGACCGTTTTGGTGTGCTGCCTCCGTCCGCTGAGGCATTCTTCGCCGTGGCCGCACTGCGAGTGTTGGGTGGTATGCAGCGCATCGAGGGGATCCTCGTGCGCGGGGGCGAGGCCCGTGTTACGTTTCGGGCTGACGCGGTTCCGCGAATGAAGGCATATTCGGCGGCCTTCCACGAGGTACAGTTTCAAGCCGACGTGCGCCGAACGCAGCCGCTTGTCTTGAAGCTCACGCGGCTCGGTGCCATGGACTTGCTTGGGGGCCTAGTCCGGGCGCTCCGCACCATTGGCTCCGCGCATCACTGATACTCACCACGATTACCGACACGATCGATCAATGACCGATGTGCTACTCGCCCGAGCGTTGCGCTCGAGCATGATTCCAGTCGCCGCATGCCTGCTCGCCACGGGCCTCACCGCTTGTGAGGGCTTCAAGGAGGCAATGACCGCCCATGTGGACGTGGCAGCTCGGGCGGGCAATCAGGAGCTCTCCGTGACACGGCTGGCCACGCTCGTCGGCCGGTCAAAAGCGCCACTGCAACGCGAATTCGTGCGCCAGCTGGCGCAAGTTTGGGTTGACTACCAGCTGCTGGGGCACGCGGCCGCCGTCGGCGATTCACTGAATCGGCCTGATGTCGAAGACAACGCGCTGTGGGCTGTGATGGCCAACGCCAAAGCGAAGCAGTGGTTCGAGATATTGTCGAAAGAATGGGTCGGGGCGGACTCACTGCATTACCCGCAAGACTACGCCAGCGGCGACGCGATCGCAGCCCGACACATTCTCCTCGTGCCCAAGGCCAATGACACGAGCGCGGCCGCGCTCGACTCGCTGCGCAAGAAGGCGGTGACCCTTCGCGCCCAGCTGACGCCGGCCAATTTCTCCGACATGGCGAAGAAAAACAGCCAGGACCCCGGCTCCGCGACTCGCGGCGGTGACCTCGGCGTTTTCTCCAAGGGACAGATGGTGCCCCAATTCGAGCAGGCCGTCCTTTCGCTCAAGCCCGGCGAGATCTCGCAGCCTATCAAGACACAGTTCGGATACCACATCATCTACCGTCCGACGTACGATGAGGTCAAGGAGAATTTCGCGAAGGCCATGCGGCAGCGGACTCTCCAGAAGGCGGAGAGCGCGTACTTCGTACGACTCGACTCTGCGTCAAAGGTCCACCTGACGTCCAACGCCGTCACGACCACACGTGCCGTTGCCAGAGACCTGGACGGTCACCGCAACGACAAGACTCCAATCGCCACGACCGCGATGGGCGAGTTCACGGCTGGCCGCCTCGCGAAGTGGCTATCGATCTTTCCGCCTCAGATTCGGACACAGCTTCCAACCGCGCCCGACTCTACGATCGAAGGGTTCGTGAAAAACGTCACGCGCAACGAGATGATCCTGCGCGAGGCCGACAGCGCGCACGTGACACTCGACTCGGCCGAAACGAACGGCATCCGCAGGACTTACGGCCAGCTCATCACGAATGCATGGTCACAGCTCGGAGTTGACCCGAAGATGCTGGCAGACAGCGCCAAGGCACCGGGGGACCGCGAGCGACTCGCCGCCGCCCACATAGAGGTTTTTCTCGACAAGCTGCTGCTCGGGCCATCGCCCGCCGTGCGTTACGTGGATGTGCCCCAGCCGCTCGATGCGGCGCTCCGAGCCCAGTACCAGTCGGAACTGAACGAGACGGGGCTCGACCGCGCGCTCGCGAGCGCGAGCACCATTCGCAGGACCGCTGACTCAGCACGCACGGCTCAGGAACCGCCCTCCGCAGTTCCGCTCCCTGGTGGCGCGAGTCCCGCAGGTGGCAATGCTCCCGCGCGGGCCGGGGTCGCCGGGTTCACCGGGTTCGCCGGGTTCGGGTGGGGCAACGAAGAAACCGTAGCTCGAAGACGGGGGTATTCTCGCTTAGCATGCGGGAATCGCTCGTCTTCCGGGCTGCGTTCCTAGCCGGGTGCGTCGCGACCCTGGCGCCGGCGAGCATTGCCGCCCAGGTCTTGCCCGCGCCGCCGCTGCGCCGCCGCAGACTCGAGACTCCGTGCCTCCGCCCAACCCGCCGTCTTCCGGCTTGCCCTCGTCGCTGCCGGCTACGCCGCAGCTAGGGGATTCCACGCACCAGCATTTGCCCGCTGCTCAAACGATCACCGTGTCGGTCGACACGGCTTCTACTGAAGCGTTGGTGCCACTGCGCCCGCCGTCCGCCCAGGTTGGTCAGACACCCGCGAGCCGCGCGTCGGATTCGGCGGCAGCGGCTGTCATGCTGCATCCGCCCGCGGAGTCAAACCCGTCTGTCGCCGTCGCGATGCCAGGCGCCGCACCGGCTCGGGCGGGCACGGTGCCGCTCGAGCGCGTCGTCGCCGTGGTAGGCGACCAACCGATCCTGTGGAGCAGTGTGCTCGAGCGAATCAACGTGCGCCGCGCGCAGGGTATGCACGTTCCACCCGATTCAGCAGGTCAGGTTGACCTGGCCCGCGACGTGCTAAGCGAGCTCGTGGACGCCGAGCTTCTCGTTGAGAAGGCGGGCCAGCTCAAGATCGACGTGCCGGACGATGATGTGGTGCCCGGGGTCGACCAGCAGTACAAGCGCGTCCGCGCGCAATTCAGCGACCGAGGCGGATTTTCGGGCCGAGCTCAAGAAAGCCGGGTTCGGATCCAGCGAGGAGTACCGGCGCACGCTGCTGGACGAAGCGAAACGCGCAGCGCTGCAGCAGAAGGTCGTCGATTCACTGAAGCACGATGGCAAACTGGTCCCCGTCGGAGTCACTGAGGCGGACATCGACTCGGCTTACTGCGCACAACAAGGCCTCGTTCCCGCGGCGCCCGGCGACGGTCACGTTCCGACAGATCGTGATCCCGCCGCGCCCAACGCCAGCTGACAAGGCGATCGCGAAGGCGAAAGCCGATTCAATTCTCGTGGAGCTCAAGAAGATCGGCGCGGACGCGAATGGTGACCTGTTTGCACAAGTGGCAAAGCACGAGTCGATGGACCAAGGCACTCGCGAGGTGGGTGGCGACCTTGGCTGGAACCGACGTGGAGTGATGGTTCCGGAGTTCGAGCAGTGGATGTTCGCGCTTCGCCCGGGCATGCTCAGCCCCGTGATCGAGACCGTGTTCGGCTACCACATCATCCGAGTCGATCGTGTCAAACCCGCCGAAGTGAAGGCAAGCCATATCCTCGTCGAAGTGGAAGATCGACTCGTCGCGCGTCGCGGCGGCAAGGACCGAAGCCGACAGTGTCCTCACTGCGTGGAAGGGCAGGTGCGTCATTCGATTCGCTCGTGGCACGCCACCACGATCCTCGCGAGGAGAAGGGTGCGCTGCAGCCTTTCCCGCGCGACTCTCTCCCTTCCTCTTACGCACAGGCGTTCGCCAGCAAGGGCGCGAACGACTTCACCGGACCGTTCCCGATCGAAGACAGGTCCAACAACACCATGAAATACGTGATCGCGCAGATACTGAGCGCGACCGAAGGCGGCGAGTTCACGATCGCTGACCTGCGTGACCGCATTCGTGACCAGCTCTCTTATGAGTTCGCGATCCGACGGCTGCTCGACGGGCTGAGGAAGGAGACGTACGTCTCGGTGCGACTGTAGTGCGCGCACGGCCTCGTCTGGCGATCACGCTGGGCGATCCACGTGGGATTGGCCCCGAGGTCGTCGCGGCCGCTATCGCCGACTCGCGAGTGCGTCGGGCAGCCGAAGTGGTGCTCGTGGGTCCTTCTGGGACTGAAGTTGCCGTCGACGAGCCAGTTGGGGTCTGGCAGCGCGAGGGGAGCGAGGCCGCGGACATAGCGGGCGGCCTCGCGGGCCGCGCCATTGAGCGCGCGGTCGCACTGGCGCAGGCTGGCGTGGTGCAGGGTATCGTCACGGGGCCCATCGACAAGAGAGCGCTCTTCGAGGGCGGATTCGACTATGCCGGACACACCGAGATGCTGGCCGCGCTGACGCGATCGCACGTGGCCATGATGCTCGCGTCGGACCGACTGCGGGTGGTATTGGTTACGACGCACCTACCGCTACGCGATGTGCCGCGCAAGCTCACAGCGAGCGGCATTGTGCAATGCGCGCGCATCACCGAGCAAGGGCTTCGCGATTGGTACGGGATTGCCGAGCCTCGTATCGCGCTGTGCGCGCTCAACCCGCACGCGGGCGATGGCGGGCGATTCGGGGACGAGGACCGAATACTTCTGGCGCCTGCAGCGAAAGCCGCCGGGATTGCAGGGCCGTACTCCGCCGACACCGTATTCGTGCGCGCGATTCGCGGTGAGTTCGACGCCGTGCTGGCGCCCTATCATGATGTCGGCATGACGGCGATCAAAGTGGCATCGTTCGGGACCGCGGTGAACGTGACTCTTGGCTTGCCGTTTCCGCGTACGTCGCCCGACCACGGGACAGCGTTCGACATTGCAGGTCGGGGCATTGCAGATCCCTCGAGCTTCATCAGCCGCGACTCTCGAGTGCGCGCGAATCGCCGCCCGGGCCGCCCCCCATCCCGCGCCAGTGGCTGCCGCATGAGCGCTCGGCTATCGAGTCGCTCGTCGCTGCTGTGCCTTGTCGTGGTTGCCGCGGGATGCTCCGCGTCTATTCGGCGACCGCCTCCGGTCGCCACCGCGCGCGTCACGACCGCGTCGGGCGCGACCAAGGATACGTCCGTTCGGCAGCTCGACGTGCCCGTTTCCGCTGACTCCGAAGCCGTGGCGGCGCTGGTTCGCCAGGGGATGCGGCACTCGCGGGTCGGAGCCGGATTTGGAATATCTGTCGGATGTGATCGGCCCACGCCTGACCGGGTCGGAGGCAGTCACGCGCGCTACGAAATGGACTCTCGGGAAATTCAAGGAATACAGAGTCGACAGCGCGTGGACGGAGTCGTGGCACTTTGGACGAGGGTGGGAGCGGGGGCCGATCACGCTCACGCTGTTGGCGCCGCACACTCGACAACTGATAGGCGCGTCATGGGCTTGGGCCCCCGGGACGAAGGGCCCGGAGACCGGCGATGTGATCTACATGAACGCGCAGACGATGGACGAGTACGCAGAAGGATTTTGCTGGCGCCGTACGCGGCAAGTGGGTCATCACCCGACCGCCCACGCCCGTATGGAACAGCGATGGTCCGGCGATGACCGCGGCGGACAGCGCTTCGGCCGACTCGGCCCGCAAGATCGCCATCGCGCAATACCGGGACCCCGTGGCGCAGCAGTACCGCCAGCAGCTTCCCGCTGCGCTCGCGCACGATGGCGCGATGGGAGTGCTCGTCGATGGCGGCAAGGAGTTCACTCTGCTGACGATGAGCGGCTCGCCGAGCCAACCACTCCGCTGCCCTACGTCGTCGTCCCGCACGAGACGTTCGCGCAATTCCATCGGCTGCTCGCTCTGGGCGACACTGTGCGCCTGCGGGCGGACATTTCCAATACGCTCACACCACAGGACGTGGACGCCGCGAACACGGTGGCCGAGATTCGCGGGACGACACATCCGGACGAGGTCGTGCTACTTGGCGCCCATCTTGACTCGTGGGACCTAGCCGACGGGACGACGGACAACGGTACTGGCGCTATCGCGGTGCTCGAGGCGGCTCGGATACTCGCGGCTGCGTCGGTCAAGCCACAGCGGACAATTCGGTTCGCGCTGTTTACTGGAGAGGAAGAAGGATTGTTTGGTTCGCAGCGCTACGCCGAGCGCCACGCAGCGGAGCTTGCGAAATACCAGGCGGTGCTGGTCCTGGACAACGGCACCGGGCGAGTGACGGGCATGTCACTTCAGGGCCACAACGAAATGCACGACCTCTGGCAGTCTCTCTTCGCGCCAGTTGCGAGCTTGGGGCCATTTGCCATCCAGGCGCGCGATAAGGGAGGTACCGACCACTTGTCGTTCATTCCGTTCGGCGTGCCGTCGTTCAATTACGATCAGCTGACCCGCGGCTACAACCACACGCATCACTCGCAAGCCGACACGTTCGAGCACGCGGTCATCGGCGACGTGCAACAGTGCGCGACCGTCATGGCCGTGACGGCGTACGAGTTGGCCAATCTGCCCAAGCTGCTACCTCGCGGCGCGGCTGGTACGCAGGTTCAGGCTAGGTAATGTGTCCCCCTCTCCCTAACCCCCTCCCCCCTTCGGGGGAGGCGAAGCCCCCTCGTCATCCAAGCGAAGCTTGAAACAAAAATCATTCAGGGCCTGCTAAGCGCTCTGCTCGGCCGCGGCTTCGGGCTCTGGAACTGGGACTTTTTCCATGGCTAGCGCATCTACGCGCCGGCCGTCCATTGACCGCACCGTAAAAGTCGCGCCACCGGCTGTCGCTCGGTCGCCGACGGCGGGAAGGCGACCCAGGGCGCCGAACACGAAACCACCAATGGTGGTGTAGTCGCCCTCGGGCACGGTCAGCTCGTAGCGGCTATTCAGCTCGCCGATGTTCAGGGTGCCGGACACCAATTGCTCACCTTCACGCATGGGCGGAGGCGGCGTTTCCGGCTCGTCGTATTCGTCCAGGATCTCGCCGACGATCTCTTCGAGCAGATCCTCCATCGTGACGATGCCGGCTGTCCCGCCGTATTCGTCCACGACGATCGCCATGTGCTCCTTCAGCCGCTTGAAGTCGGCCAGCACCTCCTCGACCTCGCGAGAGCCAGGAACGACGTGCACCGGGCGCATGATGGAGGCCGGCGTGAACGTCGCTGGCTTGGCGCGAGCTACCGGAAGTAGGTCTTTCGCGAGTAGCACGCCCACAATGTTATCGATCGTCTCGGTGTACACCGGATACCGGGAAAAGCCACCATCGACTACCACGGCGAGCGTCGCATCCAACGTAGCATCGCTCGGTAGCGCAACGATTTCCGTGCGAGGCGTCATGACTTCGCGCGCGTTTTTTTCCGAGAATTCAAATACCGCGTCGAGCAGGTCCGCGTCCTGCTGCTCGAGCGCTCCGCCTTCCTGGCTCTGCTCGACAAGCAGTCGGAGCTCGTCGGGCGAATGCACCCGATCTTCTGACGTCAGGTCGCCACGTTGGCCGAGAGCGCTCAGGACGAGTTGGGCTGACTTTGCCAGCAGTGAGGTGAAGGGGGTGGCGATAAACGCGAACAGCATGAGCGGCGGCACTAGCCAGCGAGCCAGCTGCTCGGGGTGGCGCAGGGCGGCCCCCTTGGGCGCGAGCTCTCCGAAGACGACGTGCAGGTAGCTCACGGCCGCCAGCGCAACGGCGGTTGCGATCGTGAGCCGAACTCCCAGATCAGCGCTGGGGGCAATGGCGCCGACCAGGCCACTCAGCCCTCTTGCCAGGGTTGATTGCGCCGCCCATCCGAGTCCAAGGCTGGCGAGCGTAACGCCCAGCTGGCTGGCTGAGAGAAGGGCTGGGATGTTAGATGTAGCGCGGAGCGCCAGGGCTGCCAGGCGGTCGCCGTCGGCCGCCATTGATTCGAAGCGGGTCTGGCGCGACCGGACGAGTGCGAACTCGGCGCCGACGAAGTAACCGTTCAGGAGCACAAGCGCGACTATGGCCAACAGCCGGGCGAGCACATTTGCAAGTTACACGATCGTGAGCCAGTAGGCATGGCACACAGACACGGCCCCGGCGCGCATGTGCATGGGGAGCACTCGCATGCGGCGCATTCGCATGGCGCCCACGGCGATCACGATCAGGGCCTTTCGCACCGCCTCGCGGTCGCCCCGCCCAACGACCATTCGCGAGGGCTGCGACTTGCCCTCGCCTTGACGGCCGTATTCCTGGTTGCTGAGGTAATTGGCGGGCTGCTGTCGCACTCCCTGGCGCTATTGGCGGACGCCGGTCACATGCTGACGGATGTGGCCGCGCTGGGATTGTCGTTATTCGTGACGTGGTTCAGCCAGCAGCCGGAAACGCCCGAGAAGACGTATGGGTATCTGAGATGGGAGATCCTTGCCGCGCTGCTCAACGGGGCGACGTTGCTTGCGATCTCGGTGTGGATCATCGGGGAAGCGGTCGTCCGGCTCCGGCATCCCCGGCCGGTGGAGAGCGGCCTCATGCTTGGCGTGGCGGCCGCTAGCGTAGTGACGAACGTTGCCTCGGCGTGGCTGCTGCACGGAGGGTCGCGCGCGAGCCTCAACCTGCGCGGCGCCTACATGCACGTGCTGGGCGATCTTCTGGGCTCTGTCGGAACGGTCGTCGCCGCGCTGCTAGTTCGGTACACGGGCTGGCTCATGGCCGACCCGCTCGCGTCGATCATCATGACGGTGCTATTGGGCGGGGTGCGTGGCGGCTGGTGCGCGAGTCGGTCGACATACTGCTGAAGGCCACTCCATTGCACATTTCTGCCGGCGCTGTCCGGGCCCAGCTCGCGGAGATTCCCGGCATTGAATCGGTTCACGACCTCCACGTTTGGACGGTGACTTCCGGGGTCATTGCCATGAGTGTGCACGCGATCGTCCGGAGCCGGAGCTCACCAGGCATGTGCTCGAACACATCCATGACGCGGTGCGGCTCTTTGGTATCGATCATGTAACCGTGCAGCTCGAGCGCGACGAGATGTTCGATCGCGAGCACCATTTGCACGTGTAGAGGACCTCCAAAAGGCGCGCCGTCGCCGCTCTAATCGTTGCCGCCTCTGGGGCCGAGCGTCTCTCTTGAGACTGCGCCCTATGACCGTCGACCTCCGCATCAAAGCTCGCCTACCGGTCTCCTTGCTCATGTCGGGTGGGGGAGCGTCTCAACGGCGACATGTTCGTTCAGGCGTACTCACGGTTTACCTGGGCGCGAGGAAGTCCCCGACGTGTTGAACGGAGACGAGCCTTTCTTCCCACTCGTGCGGGCAGGTGACACTCTGCTGATCGCAAAGAATCAAGTGCGCGAAGTCGAGGTCAGCTGGGATCCCGACTTGACCGAGCTTCACGCGGTTGGCACGCGGGTCGAGCCGGTAGAGCTCACGCTCACCGATGGCACGATTCGCACGGGTGAGCTCCATTTGGAGATGCCGTCCGAGCGGCCGCGGCTCCTGGACTTCCTGAACCAATACGATCGGCGGTTCGTCGTGCTTCACGCGACTGCCGGGCTGCGCCGAGTGAACTGCGGCCTGATCGAACGCGTGCGACCGGTCGAGTAACCCAGTCGAGCCATGGCGAACTCGACCGCTTTCTGCAGCTCATGGTCAGTAACGGGGCCGACTCGATTCTCCGTCATCGAGAGCGACCTGGCTACGATCCAGAAGAACGGAGTGCCGCAGCCGATCACGAAGCACCCGTTGAGTGCTGCGCAGCCGCTCATGTTGCTGTGCGAGATTGCGCCCGGCAGACGCGGCCGCCGACCTGCAGGATGGAAGCCGGCGTCGTTCGCCTATGGCAACGAGATTGGAGGATTTGTTGTGCGCACGGCACGCACAGCCGGGCGGTGGCACGCGTTTATTGCGGCTTCCGAGCATGACGCGTCGACCGCGCATGACGCGTCGACCGCGCATGACGCCTCGACCGCCGCCGAAACTCCGAACAATGGTGACGCGGAGACAGGACAACACGGGGCGTCCAACGCGGGCAACTCGGCGCAGGCCGGCTCTCGGCGCAGCTCTGGCGGCCGCGCAAAGACGGCATCCTCGGGCGCACGCGCTCCCGGCCGACGAACGTCGGGAGGCGCACAAGCTGAACCCACGTTGCGGGCCTAACGGCCATCGCTCACCACCTGGGAGCCATTCCTGCCCACGCGAATACGGACGAAGAGCGCAGCGACGCTGCACTGGCCGACATAAATCATTTGCTCTGCGTTCTCGTGGAGCGGCAGGGCTCGGATCTTCATCTTCGCGTGGGAGAGCCACCGCTTCGGCACCAGGGCGAGATGGTTCTCGGTTGGACGGCTTGCCGCTGATCGAGAACGACACGGTGGAAGCGATGCTGCGCGCCATCATGCCGGCGCGCAACCGCCAGGAGTTTGCCGATTGAACGACACCGACTTCGCGTACGAGATCCCGGGGCTGGCGCGTTTCCGGTGCAACTCATTGCGGGACCGACGGGGCGCCGGCGCCGTCTTTCGCGTGATTCCGGCCGACGTCTTAACCGTCGAGGAGCTTGGCATTCGCCTGAGGTGCAGCGCCTTTGCTATCTCAGCAAGGGGTTGGTGCTCGTCACTGGGCCGACGGGCTCGGGGAAAACGACCACGCTTTGCGCTCTTCTGGATCTGTGCCAACTGCGAGGGCTCGGATCACGTGATCACGATCGAAGACCCTATTGAGTTCGTGCACGAGAACAAGAAGTGCATCATCACTCAGCGACAGGTCGGGGTTCACACGGGGTCGTTCAAGAGCGCGCTTCGCGGCGGCGCTGCGCGAGGATCCGGACATTGTAATGGTTGGCGAGCTTCGCGATCTCGAGAACGGTGTCGATCGCCATCGAGACCGCCGAGACTGGCCACCTGGTGTTCGGAACGTTGCATACGAGCACCGCTTCGAGTACGATCGACCGCGTGATCGACCAATTCCCGGTGGGCGAGCAGGAGCAGATCAGGGTGATGGTCTCGGAGTCGCTCAAAGGCGTGATCTCGCAGACTCTGTGCAGGAAGATCGGCGGCGGGCGTGTGGCCGCGCGCGAGATCCTTCTCACGCGCGCGGTTGCGAACCTGATCCGCGAGGGCAAGACGTTCCAGATCCCGTCGGTCATCCAAACGTCGCGTCGGCTGGGCATGATATCGTTGAACGACGCGCTTTTGGAGCTCGTCGAGGCGAAGCACGTCGAGTCGAGGGACGCCGACATTAAGGCGATTGACAAGACCGGGTTCGCGGCGCAGCTGCGTGCGCGGGGCCACGATACCAGCTTCGTCGAGAACGACGTTGGGAGTTCGGGGTCGGTCACGTCGCAAGCCAAGGTGGAACCGGTGTTTACGTCCGAGGCCCGTGCCGCATTGGCCTCCGACCGCGAAGAGGTAACGGACCGACCCTTATCGGGCTCGCGAAAGCGTTGTCGTTCCAATACTTGAAGCGACTGGATCGCGCTTGAACCGCGCAACGGGCGCCCGGTATATTGACCCGTGATGCAGATACGTAACATTGCGATCATTGCCCACGTGGACCACGGCAAGACGACGCTCGGCTGACAAGTAGATGCTTCGTCAGGCCGGCGCCTTCCGCGAGAACCAAGTGGTCGAGGACCGGGTGATGGACTCCAACCCGCTGGAGCGAGAGCGGGGGATTACGGTTCTCGCGAAGAACACGTCGGTCCGGTGGCGCGGAACGAAGATCAACATTGTCGACACGCCTGGCCACGCGGATTTCGG
>CAWISX010000004.1:0-65523 GCA_963838855.1 uncultured Gemmatimonadales bacterium
CAGCGCCGACCACGAGCGCCCCTTAGAAACCGTCCGCTGATCACTTTTCAGACCTTCTTCCGGAGCGCCTCGAACCGCGGGTCGCTGCGCAGCGAATCGAGGTCAGCGTCATTCTCCAGCCACTCCCGATGGCCGAAACCATTCTGGACCGCTTTCTCCAGGCACGTGATCGCATCGTCGGCCCGCCCCAGTACCGCATAAACGCAGGCGACGTTGTACAGAACGCCCGAGTCCTCTGGGTCAATGGTGACCGCACGCCTTGCCCACTCGAGACCCCGATCTCGCTCTCCGAGCCGCACCAAGGCCACGGCGCCCAGGAGCAAGGCACGGGCGTCGTCGGGGTTGAGTTCGAGGTGCTTCTCCACTACTTGCAGCCCGCGGCGGAGCGCCGCCTGCGCGTCTGCCACGCGGCCAAGCCCGGTCAGCGGGCTCTCCATCAATAAGAGCGCCTGATAGTCTTCCGGTCGCACCTGGGATGCGTCCTCGTAGCGCTGTGCGGCCTCCTCCAGTTTGCCCTCTTGAAAGCAGGCCCGCGCGTACAGGTAGTGGGCCTCGTACAGCTTTGGGTTGAGTCGGATCGCGGTCTCGAACTCCCGCCGTGCCTCGTCGTACCGCTTGCTCAGGGACACGGCGAAGCCCCGCGACGCGTGGGCCTCGGCCAGGTCGGGGCCGAGCTCGAGGGCCTTCTTGCTATACGTATCGGCCCGCTCGAGGTTCGCCTTGCTCGCGTCCCAGTACATGTAAAGAAACGAGCAGCAGTCGGCAGCGCCGGCATTGGCGAGCGCGTAGCCCGGATCGATCTCCATTGCCCGCTCGAACATGCGGCGGGCGAACTGAACGCCGGCCCGGCGGAACTGGTGGAAAAACTGAAGACCGCGCAGGTAGTAATCGTAGGCCTCAATGTCGGTAGTGGGCGCGGCTTCGATCGCCCGCCTTTCCTCCTCGCTGAGCACCACGCGCAGCGCGCGCACGATGTTCTCGGCGATCTCGTCCTGGATCGCGAACACGTCCTCCAACTGCCGATCGTAGCGCTGTGACCAGACGTGATAGCCATCGCTAACGTTCACGAGTTGCGCCGTCACTCGGAGCTTGTTCCCGGCCTTGCGCACACTCCCTTCCAGCACCGTTGCCACTTTGAGCGTCGCCCCGATCTCGCCGATATCCTTGCTCTTTCCTTTGAAGGCGAACGACGAGGTGCGCGACGCCACTCGCAGCGACTGAATTCTGCTCAGCGCGTTGATGATCTCTTCCGCGATGCCGTCAGTGAAGTATTCGTTCTCCGGATCAGCGCTCATATTGACGAAGGGCAACACGGCTATGGACTTCGCGGCTACGGTCGTGGGGGCGGCCAATGGGGCTCGGGCGGTCCCTGGCGGCGTGGTGCCCGTATGCACCACCAGGGCCTGCCCTAACTGCGCGGCGGTAGCGAAGCGGTCGGCGGGCACTCGGGCCAGCGCCTTGGTCACCGCCTGCTCCACCGCCTCCGAGACAGAAGGCCGTGCCGCACGGAGCGACGGCACCGGGTCGGTGAAGCGCCGCGTGATGACGGCCTGCGCCGTCGGTCCGGTGAACGGTGGGGCGCCCGCCAGCATCTCGTAGAGCATGCAGCCTAGACTGTACACGTCGCTCCGGCCGTCCGGGTCCGCTTCCCCTGCCGCCTGCTCCGGACTCATATAGGCCGGCGTGCCCACGGCGATGCCCGTCTGCGTCAAGGTTTCCCCACCAGCCGCACTAATGGCTTTGGCGATCCCGAAATCGGTCACCAGAGCCTCGCCCTCGTGCAGCATGACGTTCTCAGGCTTGATGTCCCGGTGCACAACCTGATGGCGATGGGCATAGTCGAGCGCCGCCGCTACGTTGCGGGCGATTTGAAGCGCATCCTCGACCGGCAACTGCTTGTCACGGTTCATCCGGTGGCGGAGCGATTCGTCCTCCACGTACGGCATGACATAATACAGAAGCTCACCGGCCTGACCGGAGTCGTGCAGCGGGAGGATGTGCGGATGGTTGAGCCGAGCGGCGACCTTGATCTCGCGGAGAAACCGTTCGGGGCCAAGGCTGGCTGCGAGCTCGGGATGCAGCACCTTGAGCGCAACCATACGGTCGTGCTTCACGTCGTGGGCTAGGAAGACGGTTGCCATCCCGCCACGACCGAGCTCGCGCTCGACAACATAGCGGCCGGCCAAGGCCGACTGGAGGCGCGAGAGAATATCAGGCATCGAGAGGGGTGTCCCTATCGGGGAGACAGGGCCGCGCGAGCCAGGCAAGAAAGATCATCGCGCCGAAGATGACCCGGCGGGCGAGCGTCGCGCCAGGGCGGTGAAGCCAATGGTCCGCGGGATGGGGCGATACGAGCGCGGGCCGGCGTGACGCACGTGATGGGCGTAGAACTACTACGCGGCGCTGAACGCCCGGCCAGACCGCTAGTCTCGCCCCTTCGGAAGTGCTGTCAAGACTCGGCAGCGACCACATGGGTATCAGCGCAACGCATGCTATGCGCTAGGCCACGACGCGGGTCGCGGATCGCCATGGGCGTCGGGTCCCTCTTGAGCCCGAGGCGGACGCTTACGTGATACTGACAATGGGGCGCCTGGCAGGCTGACGTTTGCGCGCACGAAAACCGCCCGGCCCTACATCCAGCGCATCACCCAGCGGCACAAATGCCTTCTGGCGAGTCTGTGCGCCGAACGCGACCCACGCTGCCAGGTAGAGCAAACCTGCAATGATCAACAGCGATCGAATTCCTGTCCACATCGAAAGCGATTCCAGCATTCCACCAGTCAATGCCCCCAGGAGATTCGATCCGAGTGCTTCACTGCGGAACCCTTCGAGCGCGAAACTCCGAATGAACACGATCCCGGCAAAAAAGACAGGTAGGCAAAGTACGGCAGTCGCCACCAACGCTTTCGTCCAAAAAGAGTGGAAAAAGAGCCAGTCGAGCGGGATAAAGTATCCCACAGCGATCGTACACAAGGTGCCGGCGTAACCGACGATTACCGGCGTTTGTGGCTTCCATTGCACGAAGAAGTTCGAAGCTACAATCAGCATCAAGAGTCCAGCGATGACAATGGAGTTCACCATCCAAGTCGTGCCGAACAACAGCGCCATTTTGCTGATGATTTGAGCCTCGAGCAGAAGGAAGCCCGCGCCCAAGAAAAAGAAGTGCCAACGAATGGAACTCACGACGGTGCCGGTTTCGTGTATGAACGACCAACAAAGCAGGATAAGCACCACCGAAAGGATAATTACCGATCCCGACAAGCCGGGCTCGTGCTGATAAAAATACGGCCAGTCATCGGTGGTGAGCGACGCCTTTGAAGTCGAGAAATCCTGATGCGTCTGCATGTAGGCGGCGAGAGACGGTTCGGCTAAGGCTTGATCGATACGAGCCTGGGAACCGACAATAAAGAATCGGCCAGAAGAGGTGTACATGGCGCCACTTGCCTGCACTTCGAGCGGCGCGCGGCCAAACACATTCTGGAGCAGACCGTAAAGCCGCCCGCCGATCCACGGGGTCGTGACCTTAAACTTGATGACCAAAACGCCGCCCGGCTTCAGCAATCGCTTGGTCGCTTGCAGCGCTTCGACCGTGTAGACGTAGTTGTCGATGCGGATGTTGGAGTAATACGGAGCTGGTGGTGTGTGAATCCAGGAGCGAGAAAACCACCAGATCGAAGCGATCGCTGGTGGTCTCAACGTAGCTACGCGCGTCGTCGACAACCACCTTCACCCGGGGTGAGTCATAGGGCTTTTCGAAGTGGAGCGTGCGACCCAGATTCAAGATCATTGGGTCGATTTCCACCGCGGCGACGCGCCCGGCGCCGTTACGAAGCGCAGCAGCAACATCATTGCCCATCCCCGCGCCCAAAACCAACACCGACGGCGGGTCCGGGTAGAAATGATAGGGCAGGTTATAGGCATTCCACTCGATTGGCTGCTGCCCGAAGATTTGCGGATGTGAGGTCACAAAGGAGTGTGACAGATTGACGATCCACTGGTACCAGCTACCGTTGGTCGTGAGTTGGTAGCTAACCAATTCACCAGCGTGGTGCACTGGAGTCACGGTCAGCTTCTGATACGGTGACCAGTAGACTTTGCTTCCACTGCCCGCGCCGAGCGCAGTTAAGCCCACGCAAATAGTCAGGACCATAGCGGCGAACCATCGCAAGCGGGCCAGAGGCCAAACGAACCATACGAGCATTAGGCCAGCCAACAGGAACCACACCGGGGGCGGCTGGAACAGGAAGCAAAGCAGCGTATAAAGACCGATCCCGACCAGGCTGCCGACAATGTTGACGGTGTACGCGAAGACGCCGTTGGGGGCGTTTTCCAGATACCAACCAACCAATTGACCAACGGGAATGAATGCCAATGAAATCAGAGCAAAGATTGGCACGACCACGAGTAATGCCGTGGCCAGAAGCAACAATGAAGTCGCGCCCAGCGGGATGTAAGGCACACCCCACACGTTCACCTCCGAAGCCGCGCCAATATAAGCTGGCAGACCAATAATCAGGTCGCGCAAGGCAGGCCAAGGGAGCGTGATGATTACGGCAAGAGTTACGAGAGGAACAAGCAGGGATAACAAACTGATCCGGCGACGCACCAGGTAGCATCCCAATCCAAATCCCAAGAAGCAGGCAATCAATACGAAATTCTTGAAGTATGCAAAGATCTGTACCTCAGAAGACACCCAGCGGATCATCAGCAGCTCGAGAAACAACCCGAACACACTTACTAAAGCCAATCTCCCGTGGCTGAAACCGCCGAGCTCCTGCGGTGTGAACTCCCATTGGGTGACCCAGCGGTGGCTAGCACCGGAGGCCACTGCGCGAGATTCTATCCGGTAGTGTCCAAACAGCCACAGACTCACAAAGCCGCTCAAGGCCGCAACGAAAACAAAGGCGATTCTAGGATCTTCCATCGGGATTTCCCTTCCTCGGTGGTGTTGCGGTGAGCGAAATCGGTCCGCCGCTGCTACACGCTGCTAAGAGCGGGCAAAGTCGAGCGCGCGCTGAGTGGCGCTTTGGTCCGATAAGGCGAGAATGAGTTGCGGCCTGGCGTCGCGGCGGGGAGCGGCCGGATTGTAATGACCGGCGCGTCCGCGATTGGGGTCGGTCCTCTCGCGTGGTGGCGAAGAGCAGCCGCCGAGCGCAGCGAGAAGACCAAGCGCTAACAGCAGGCAGACAACAATGCGGCGCATGCCGATCTCCGCCGGGGCGGATATTGGGTCGCCACGCCAGAGCGCGCTCATGGCGGTCTAGCTCGCCGGCCTTGAGACGTCCGGGCTGCTCGCTCCGCCGGGCTCCGCATCGAGGCGCGCGTTGTAGCCCGTCGCTGCGATGTACGCCCAGGGGATGCAAAGCAACCAAGTAAGCAGGAGACCTACCCCCATCGTGGCGATCGCAACGACGACGCTCAGCACGAACATGAGCATGCCGCCAGTGACGCTCGCGTACAGCAGCCCGAGCGGGCCGAACAGGATCGCGAGGATGATCGCGACGCCAACGTTCTTCTGCGCGCGCACCACCACGACGACGGGCGGCTGACCGGTCATATCACACTCCGAGATGTCGACAACGCATTTGGCGCGACGGTCGCCGGGAGTGGCAAGGCGGTTGCACGCGGCAGCAGGAAGTTTGTCCTACCTTCAGAGAGGGAGCCGTGCGTCCTGGGGCCACGTGCAACTCGCCTTGCACCCAAGAGTGCGATCACTCGCGTGACGGGGCCGTGAAATTCGCATGACACTTCCGTCATCCGCTCCCGCGCTCGACGGCCGTGTGACTCCGCGGCCGCCCCCACTGGCAGCATTCGCGCGACCGGGGCGCGCTTTGCGATCTCGGCTCCCAGCATAGAGTTGTAGCGCGCACTTCGCGTTGTACGCGAGGGCTGCGGAAACTACATCAGGCCCACGGTCGTCGATACAGCGTGACGAGTCACCGGTCGCGCGAGGCTTCCGTGACCGCGAAGGCGGCGCGGCGGGATTTCAGATGTCCATAATATCCGTTCTTCAGCGACGGCTCGGGAAAGCCGTCGCCACAGACTTTCAAACCGCCGACGGCGCCGCCGGCATCGCAGTCTGCGAGTGCAATGCCTGGAAAGGGTACATGATCCAGGCGATGCGACCGCAAGCGACTCGCGTGAAGCTCAGACCCGGCGCCCCCGCGGAGCGAGTGCTCGCTGCCCTTCCTGCCTCGACACGTGCCGTGGTCATGCACATCGACGCCAGCCTGACTGCTGACTTCCTGACCGACGAGGCCGCCTTTACGTCGTCGCTGGCGGAGCGTGGAATCGCCGCGCTCAACGTACAGGCGACCGATATTCGGAAGCGGACGCTTCATCGTCGGTGCGCGACCCTCGGGCTTCCCTCGGCGCGCGCTGAGCGTGAAGGCCCGGCGGACGAGCGACTCATCATCAAGACTACGCTCAACGCTGGCGGCGCTCCCGAACGCAAGCTGGTGCGTCGCTGGGGAGCTGCCGGGGAACGCTTTGCCGCTGAGCTGAGCAAACTCGTCCCTGGCCCTCTGGATTACCGCGTATGTCGTCGCGACGAGGTCCCTGCCGCTGTGTGGGGTGATCCGACGCTCGTCGTCGAGCGCTTTATCGACAACCAGGAAGGTCTCTTTCTGCGAGTGTCCGTTGCCGGCCCGGCGTCGATAGTCACGCAGGCGTGGAGCGACTACAAGATCAAGAAGCTCTCTTTACCACTCCGCAATCGCATCAACTATTGCTATTGGACCACGCCGGACGGAGCGCACACGCCAATTGGCCGAACGACCGAGGCGGCTGGGCGCGCCGTAGCCGTGGCGCGCCGACTCTTGGCGAATCTGCATATCGACGTGGGAGCGGCGGACTGCGTCATTGATACCGATGGCGCGATCGTTCCAATCGATGTAAACAAAACGCCTCACTGGACGAAGAAGCGGATCCCCGGCTTCTTAGAGCACCTGCAGCACGGCTTGGACGACGTCGTTCCTGCCCCCTAGCCCGCTACCCAGTAGCCCCCTAGCTCCTAGGCTCAGCTCGCCTTCTTTTCCTCGATCACATGCTGTACCGTGATCGTGAGCTCCGGGTGACGCGCGCGACCCACCTTGATGCAGTCGCGCACCGCCGACATGGCCCGACGAGGGAAGTCATCCGTCAACTGGTCGTCCGCTTCGACCAACACGGTGACCAGCAGCTCAGCCGTCTTGCGCATGCTGAGAACTTAGAACGGAATGTCTTCCGCAGCGAGAGGCGAAGCGTCGAAGCCTAACGAGCCGCCCTCACTCGACACGGATACCAACGCAGGCGTAGTCGGCGGTCGCGCTGGCCAAATAACCCCGTCGCACGAGCGGTCGCGACACTTGAAATCCGGCGCTTTCGGATTCCGCTTCGTCAGGCGATTGTCCCACATGCGTCCGCCGCACTTGGGACACTCGGCTTCGCTCGGGTTTGCTGCGCCGATCATGCTCACGCTGGCCGACGAGGCGGCTATCGCACTGGCCACCCCACGCCCATTTGCCGATCCATACCGCCGCTCATAGGCGACCTGTGGGTCTTCGACCGGCTTCGCCCCACGGCCATTCTCCATCAACCTGGACCCAATTGGTCTCATAGGCGTACAGCTCATGCCCGATGCCGAATCGCACCGCCGCCCGTCTTGAAGGCATCGGTTGCGGCCTGCTTGTAGTCGCGCCCCGTCCCGACGTCTTCTCGGATGACGCCCATCACCTGAAGTCGAGCCTTGAACGAGCAAACTTGCCCGTCACCATCATCTGCCGAACCCGCCGAACCCGCCGAACCCGCTACGGGCGGCAGCAGATCAAGCGTCAGGTCCCACTCGCCGGGTACAACGGCGTCCAAGCGCTCGCGCACTGTGTTCGCATCGATGTAGGCGACGAATCGCGCGAACGACTTCCCTTCTCGCAGCACCGGCCGCCCATCCTGCCGCCACGAAATGCTGCTCAGCGGCACGGGGGCCGACAATTTCCCCCATACGTCACTCATGTCCATCTCCTCAATGTTCTGGCGCACAATCATCTCTCATTCCACTTATGCTTCGGTATCCGTTCGGTAGTCGAAAATTAACCGATTCTCGACCCAAATCAACGCTCACATGGCGCTCAGAACTCGTCTCGCCGCCGGCATTGAGCGCCCGTAAGTTTGCGCCATGACTGACGCTGTCGCGCTAGCAGCTGAGCTTCTTTCCATCCAGTCGCCCACAGGCCACGAGGCGCGAGTCGTAGACTTTGTTTCGCGTTGGCTGGTCGGACGCGGATGGAACGTCACCGTTCAGGAGGTCACGCCGGGTCGCGGCAACGTCTGGGCGTCTCGGCCCGGGGGGGGGGAGGCGCCGTGACGCTGTCGACACACCTGGACACCGTGCCTCCGTATATCGTGCCCCGGCTGGACGGCGAGCGGCTGTACGGTCGCGGCGCCTGCGACGCGAAAGGCATCGCCGCGGCCATGATGGCGGCCGCTGATCGGCTGGTGGCCGCTGGCGAGTCGCGCGTGGACTTGCTGTTCCTGGTCGGCGAGGAGAAGAGCTCCGATGGCGCGCGCGCGGCGAATCATCTCGCCGCGACGAGCCGGTTCCTGGTGAACGGCGAGCCCACGGAGAGCCGGCTGGCTACCGGAGCCAAGGGCTCGCTCCGCGTGACGCTGCGTACTCGCGGGCGCGAGGCGCATTCCGCATACCCGCATTTGGGGCGGTCGGCCATAGACCCGATGATGCAACTGCTTCCGACAATGCGATCGCTCACTCTTCCCACGGATTCCGTGTTGGGTGATGCAACCATCAACATTGGAGTCTTGCGCGCTGGCACCGAGGCCAACATCGTGCCCGGGCTCGCGGAAGCGGAGCTGATGGTGCGCGTGGTAGGCAACGTCGATGATGTAAAACACGCCATCGAGCGATGGGTTGCGGGCAGGGCCGAGATCGAGTACGGCTCATACATACCTGCACAGCATTTTCACACGGTTCCTGGGTTCGACGCCGCGCCCGTGGCTTATACGTCTGACATTCCTCTGTTGGGACGGTGGGGCACACCGCTCTTGTTCGGGCCGGGCTCGATCCACGTGGCTCATACGCCAGATGAATTCATTGATGTCCGCGAGCTGCGGGCGAGCGTCGATTCCTACGAGCGCATTGCCCGCAAGCTCTTAGCCGCTTAACTGTGTCATCCTCTGCCGCCGTGACATCCCCCCCCCGGGTCGCTGGCCCGTAGCGGTGCTGGGCGCCACAGGCGCCGTGGGGCAGACCTTCGTCCGCCTGTTGATCGACCACCCATGGTTCGAGCTCGCGGAGCTTGGCGCCTCGGGACGGTCCGCGGGTAAGACCTACCGGGAGGTCGCGCGCTGGCTCGAAGGTCCCTTCCCTGCGGCGCATTGCAGACCGTGAGGTCCAACCGTGTGAGCCGAGCGCGATACGCTCTCCCATTGTCTTCTCCGCGCTCGACGCCGCAGTCGCGGGTGAGATCGAGGCCGCCTTCGCTCGCGCTGGACGACTCGTCCTCAGCAACGCTAAGAATTTCCGCATGGAGCCCGACGTTCCTCTTGTCATTCCGGAGGTCAACGCACGTCACTTGGCGGCGATCGGCGTGCAGCGCGCTCGGCGGGGGTGGGACGCCGGCGGGGCCATTGTCACGAACGCCAACTGCGCGGCCACGGGAGCGACGGTCGCCTTGGCGCCCCTGCACGAAGCTTTTGGAGTCGAGGCGGTCATCGTAACGACGCTGCAAGCCATCTCGGGCGCCGGCTATCCCGGCATCCCGTCGCTCGACATTCTCGGCAACGTGATTCCGTACATCGCCGACGAAGAGTCGAAAATCGAGCGCGAGATCCCCAAGATGCTCGGCACGTGGACTGGCTCGGATTTCCTGGCAGCCGAGCTAACGGTGAGCGCCCAGGCCAACCGTGTTCCGGTGGAGCACGGACACTTGACGTGTCTCACGATCAAGTGCCGCACGCCGGTTACGCCCGCTGGAGCGCTGGAAGCGCTGTGCGCATGGCGCGGTGACGACGCGGCCCGCGGTCTGCCATCTTCGCCGGAGCGAGCACTGGCGGTCTTTCTCGACGACGCGCGCCCGCAGCCTCGGCGTGACGTGACGCTCGGACGAGGGATGACCGTGAGCGTTGGGCGCGTGCGCGCTGACCCGGTCTTCGACATTCGCCTCGTGGCGCTAGCGCACAACACCGTGCGCGGCGCGGCGGGCGGGCTCCATCCTCAACGCCGAGGTGCTGGTGGCTCGCGGGGCGCTTCGCCGGTGGGTGCGGCGACAGCGCCGCGCGTGATCGTCGCGAAATTCGGCGGGACATCGCTTGGCAACGCCGACGCCATCCGACGCAGCGCGGAGATCGTCCGCGGACGTCTGACGCGCCAGCCTGTCGTGGTCGTATCGGCCATGGCAGGCGTGACGGACGCGCTCTTCCACGTCGCCGATCAGGCCGTGTCCGGCCAGGCGATAGCGGCCATGCAGGGCATCGCGACGCTGCGCGCTCGGCACTTCGCGGAGTGCGACGCGCTGCTCGGCGAGGAGGCCGGGGCGGATGTGTGTGCCGACCTGAGCGTGATGTTCGATGAGCTGGCCAGCCTCACGGAGGCGCTTTCCGTGCTGGCGCACATGACGCCGCGGTCGCTCGACGCCGTCGCGGCCACGGGAGAGATGCTCTCCTCGCGACTGGTGGTTGCGGTGTACGAGTCGTTGGGGATACCGGCGACGCTGATCGACCCGCGACAGCTGCGTGGTGACCGACGACACGTTTACAAAGGCCGAGCCGCACGCCGACGCCATAGCAACGGCGGCCCGTGAGCAGGTGCTGCCGCTACTGCGCGACGGCCGCGTCCCAGTCCTCGGGGGGTTCGTCGGCGGGACACGTGCCGGTATCACGACGACGCTCGGTCGCGGCGGCTCGGACTACAGCGCCGCGCTGGTGGGCGCCGCATTGCGTGCCGACGCGATCGAGATATGGACCGACGTGGATGGGATGATGACCGCCGACCCGCGTGTGGTCCCAGATGCCAGGTTGATCGAGCGTATCGGGTTCGACGAGGCTTCTGAGCTTGCGTCTTTTGGTGCGAAAGTACTGCATCCCAACACGATCGCGCCGGCCGTTCGACTCGGCATCCCGGTCTACGTGTACAACGCTCGCAATCCAGCGGGCCGCGGCACGCTCATCACGTTCGATGCGCCGCGCCGGCCCGTAACCGCAATTGCCGGCAAGGGACCCACCGTCGTGGTCAAAGTGCGGTCGTCAAGAATGCTGCTCGCGCACGGCGTCCTCCGGCGACGTGTTCGAGGTGTTCGAGCGACACCGCACGTCGGTGGACGTAGTGGCAACCTCGGAAGTCTCGGTGTCGGTAACCGTCGACCAGACAGACCGGCTCGACGCGCGTGCTGGTGGATCTGGCGGGGCTGGGCGACGTGTCGGTGGAGCGATCGAGAGGGATCATTGCCGTGGTCGGCGCGGGCTTGAGCGAAGACGCACACGCCATGGCGCGGGCGTTGGACGCCGTGCACGGGCCTCAAGGTACACATGCTGTCGCTCAGCGCGACCGGGATCAACTTGACCATCATCGTCGATGCCGAGCAGGTCGGCCCCGCAATGCGCAGACTGCACGCCGCATTCTTTCCTTCCGACTGTGTCGCGGCGGATCAGCAGGAGGTCCGTGACAAACTCACCGAGGACGGTGCTGCGTGAAACAGCCCGCCCTGGCGATCATTGGCATGGGGAAAATGGGACGGGCTGTCGCGGAGATCGCGCAGCCAGCGCGATTGGCGCATTGCCGCGAGCTATCACTGAGCACGACGGACCGTTGACTCGCGATAAGCTGGCCGAGGCTGACGTCGCCATCGAGTTCACCGATCCGACGGCCGCCGTTGCCAACGCGCGCGCCTGCCTCGCGGCCGGATGCCCGATCGTAGTGGGAACGACAGGCTGGTACGCCGAGCTGCCGGTGCTCGAGGCGGAGGTGATGCGTGCCGGTGGCGCTCTATTGTGGGCGGCGAACTTCTCGGTTGGGCGCACACGTGCTCATTTCAGTGGCGGCGGAGGCCGCCCGCTTACTGCGCCGGAGTGGCGCGGCGTTCGACGCTCACGTCACGGAAATGCATCATGCCACGAAAAAGGACGCGCCTTCCGGCACAGCGGAGTTGATCTCGCGCTCGGCGTCCAACGCGCTAGGGCGCCCAGTGCCGGTGACGAGCGTTCGCGTAGGGCACGTTCCCGGAACCCACGACCTGATCTTCGATGCCGCATATGAACAGCTGCGATTCGAGCACACGGTGCGTGACCGACGGGTATTTGCCGAGGGCGCACTGGTAGCCGCGGCGTGGCTCGTTGCGGAGAGGCGATCGGGGGTGTTCACAATGCGCAATGTGGTGGCGGGGGCGCCGCGACCCGACGGGAATGGCAGCGACCAGATGACGCGCCGATCCTGAATCACGCATGGTCGGGTGCGGAACTGCCTTGGTCACTCCGTTCACGAACGACGGGGCCGTGGATGAAGTCGCGCTTCGCGCGCTGGTGGATTGGCAGGTCGCCGAAGGCATTGACTTCGTCGTGCCGTGCGGATCGACAGGCGAGGCGGCGACCATGACGCAGGAAGAACACGTGCGCGTCGTACAGGTAACGGTGGACCAAGTGCGCGGACGGGTGCCCGTTGTCGCCGGGGCCGGATCGAACGATACTGCCCGCGCGGTCGCGCTCTCGAGAGCGCTCGCGGCCACCGGCGCTACGCATTTACTGCACGTCACGCCGATGTACAACAAGCCGCCCCAGCGCGGCCTCATCGCGCACTTTCGGCGAATCGCGGAATCGGTGCAGCTCCCGATAATCCTGTACAATGTGCCCGGCAGGACCGGCATCAACATGGACGCCGCGACTACGCTTGCCCTGGCGGAGGTCGAAGGAATCGTCGGCGTCAAGGAGGCGTCTGGTGACCTCGCGCAGATCACCGAAATCATCCGACATCGGCCGCCGCATTTTAGCGTGCTATCTGGAGACGATGCGCTGACTCTCGCCGTGATTGCGGCAGGCGGTGATGGCGTCATTTCCGTCACGGCCAACGCGACGCCACGGCTCATGACGCGGCTAGTTACGATGGCGCGCTCAGGCGATCTGACCGGCGCGCGGGCGGCGCACCTCAAGCTCACACCATGGATGCGGGCTGCCTTCATCGAGTCCAACCCTTTGCCCGTCAAGGCCGCGTTGCACATGATGGGGATGATCGGGCCTGCGCACCGTTTGCCACTGGTGCCGCTCGCGCCGCAACATCACGAAGCCGTACGAGCCAGTCTCAAGGCGGCCGGGGCATTGGACGCATGACGACTCAGCTGGAGCGAGACGTGGACGCGCTGGCGGGCGGCTCGGCGGACAGTGGGGTTTCCGCCGCAGCGCGAACCGTCGTTGCGCAATTGCTCGCGGCGCTGGAGGCGGACCAAGTGCGCGCCGCCGAGCGCGGCGCGGACGGCGTCTGGCGCGCGGTGCCTTGGGTGAAGACGGGCATCCTCCTCGCCTTCCGCGTAGGCGAGCTCGCCGAGACGGCGGCGCCGCCGTTCTCCTTCGTGGACAAGGACACCTTGCCGGCGAGGACCTTCACCGTGCGAGACGCCGTGCGTGTCGTGCCCGGCGGCTCGACCATCCGCCGGGGGGCTTACGTGGCGTCGGGAGTGATCTGCATGCCGCCAATGTACATCAACGTAGGTGCCCACGTGGGCCGCGGCACCATGGTGGACTCCCACGCGCTTGTGGGATCATGCGCCCAGGTAGGCGAGCGGGTGCATCTGTCGGCGGCAGCGCAACTCGGCGGTGTGCTGGAGCCCGTAAACGCCGTGCCCGTGATAATCGAGGACGACGTCATCGTCGGCGGTGGGTGCGGCGTGTACGAGGGTACGGTCGTGCGCGAGCACGCGGTCCTTGGCGCCGGGGTCATCCTCACCCGAGGGACGCCAGTCTTCGATCTCGTGCGCGAAACAGTGTATCGCTCCTCCGCGGATGCACCGCTCGAGATCCCGGCGGGCGCCGTCGTCGTGCCGGGCGCGCGACATATCTCACGTGGCTGGGGAGCCGAGCAGCACCTCGCGCTGCAGACGCCGGTCATCGTCAAGTACCGTGACCAGAAGACCGACGCCGCGACGGCATTAGAAAGCTGGCTGAGGTGAGCACCGGGGCCTCGCGCCGCGGAGCGACGATCGTGCGCGGCAGGATCAGAGTACCCGGCGACAAGTCCGTTTCACACCGTGCGCTCGTCTTCGGCGCGCTTGCGACCGGGCGGTCGCGCATGCGCGGACTTCTCAACGCGGCCGATGTAAGATCCACGGCTAACGCGCTTCGAGCGCTGGGCGTGCACGTTCCCGAGCTGGCGGACGAAGTGACGATTGCCGGCGTGGGGTTACGCGGTTTGCGCTCGGCGGAGAGCGCTCTCGATTGTGGGAACAGCGGCACCACGACTCGTCTCATGGCGGGAGTTGTCGCCAGCTACGACTTCGTCACCAAGTTCGTGGGCGACCAGAGCCTGAGCCGCCGCCCCATGCGTCGTGTGGCGCAGCCACTCAGCGCCATGGGAGCCAGGGTTGCGCTGGCTCGCGGCGATGTCCTTCCCATGGAGATTCGCGGCGGCCCGCTGAGACCGATCGACTGGGAGAACCAGTCGTCCAGCGCCCAGGTCAAGAGCGCAATTCTTCTGGCGGGTCTCACCGGCGGCGTATCGGTGCGCATTTCGGCGCCGCGCCCCTCGCGCGACCACACCGAACGATTCTTGAAGGCGCTCGGTGCAACTGTTACCGAGGGCAACGGCAGTCGCGCGGTGACGCTCGATCCGCCAGTCTCGCTCAGCCCGTTCGATGTGGCGGTGCCGGCGGATCCATCTTCGGCGGCATATCTGGCGGCGCTCGCCGCCCTCGCCGACGAAGGCGAGATCGTTCTGGAAGACGTTCTCGATAGCCCGTACCGAGACGGTTTCTTTCGCGCGCTCGGCCGCATGGGGGCGCGGGTCAACCGCGCTCAGCTCGGCCAGAATTCAGCGGGTGACGCTCTGGCAACGTACACCGTCGGGGCTCCAGCCTCGGAGCTGCAGGGAATTGATATCGACGCGGGCGACGTGGCGGCAATGATCGACGAGCTGCCGCTCCTGGCGTGCGTGGCCACGAGGGCGGCTGTCGGCGACGTAACCGTGGTGACTGGCGCGTCCGAGCTCCGCGTCAAGGAGAGCGACCGCATCTCTGTGACGACAGCTAACCTTCGCGCCGTGGGAGCGACAGTGGAAGAGTTGCAGGATGGACTGCGTATCGTCGGGGCTGGCAGAAGGCCGCTCAGGGGGCCCATCGCCACGCACGGCGACCACAGAATCGCCATGGCCTTCGGTGTACTTGGCGCGCTGGCTGGCAACGAGATCGCGATTGACGATCGGCGTTGCGTTGACGTGTCGTACCCGGGGTTCTGGGAGGATCTGGAGCGAGCGACCGGTGCGGTTGCGGACAGTCCAAGCGGATCGGCCAAAGGCGAGCCCACGTGAGCGACGACGCGTCACGTCCGCACGGCTTCGTGATCGCGATCGACGGGCCGGCGGCCGCTGGGAAATCCTCCACGGCTTTGCGGGTCGCCGAGCATCTCGGATTTCGACACATCGACTCGGGTGCGCTTTACCGTGCCGCCACGGCTGCGCAGGCGCGCATCGAAGCCGATGCCTCACAATGGACCGAGGCATCGGTGCTTGCGGCCGCTGAATCGGTGGCGCTAGTCGCTCGCGACACTTCGTTCACTCCGTGCATCGCTCGGGAAGACGCGCAGGTCGATATCCGAAGCGCGAACGTCACCCGGCACGTATCGCGTGTGGCGCAAATGCCTCGCGTCCGCACGTGGGTGAATGAGCGTGTCCGCGCGTTGGCGGGCGAGTACGACGTCGTCGTCGATGGACGGGACATGGGGACTGCCGTATTCCCAGACGCGGCCGTTAAGATCTTTCTCGTGGCCGACTCTTGGGAGCGCGCGCGACGGCGTCTCGTTGAAGGAACGGGTCGCGCGCCTACTGACGCCGAGATTGCAGACGAAACGGCCCGTCTCACTCAACGCGATGCACGCGACGCGACACAGACCCTTCAAGCCCGCGACGCGATCGTGATCGATACGACCCACCTTACCCAGGCGGAGCAGGTGCATCGCATCGTCGCACTCGTGGAGGCTGCCATGGCGCGCCCCGGCGGCCGCTTCGCGGAGCCGCGTACCGGCGAGTGATTCCGATCGCACACTGGTCCAGCTGGTTGGTAGCGATAAGGCCGGCATCACGAGCCCTACGGGCGGGCGTTGTCGCGGTCCTGGTGATCGTCGCACCTGTGGCGCTACATGGGCAGGACGACGCCGTGGGATCCGTCAGCTTCGCTGGCGGTCTAGGATTCGTAACGCCCACCGCCACCTACGGGCGTATCGTTTCAACCGGTTACCACGTCGCTCCCGCGCAGCTGGGATATCTGCCCGCGCGAATTCCCCTCGGCTTCGCCCTGGAAACAATGATAGATGGATTTTCCATCGGATCCTCGGTGATTCATGCGCTCCCAACGGCCACCTCGGGCGTGAGCACGGTGTGGTCCGGACTGGCCGACGTCTTTCTCGGCAACCTGCACTGTCGCGGGCTATGCCCGTATCTGGTTGGCGGCGTCGGTGTCTACAACCGTGCAGTCGAAGTGTGGCGCGCCCCGGGCACGGCCGTGACGTTCAATAACCCGGACTTGGGGTTCAACAACGTGATGTTGAGCACGTCGCCGAACGCAACGCACGCGACGGACACGGAGATCAAGTTTGGAGAGCACGCGGGCGCCGGGCTGCTCTTCGGCTGGTACCCGAGGTTCTTCATCGAGGCCCGCTATCATCGAATCTTCACGGATGCGCATGCAACGACGCTTGTGCCCGTGACGTTCGGGCTTCGCTTCTGACGCGCGACCAGGAGAGATCGCAGCCCGGTAGTACCGCGTTCAGCGTTCTGGCGGCGATCAGTTTTTGCCACCTGCTCAACGACATGATGCAGTCGGTGCTGCCGGCCATCTATCCGATCCTGAAGAGCGACTTCGATCTCACGTTCGGGCAAGTTGGTCTTCTCACTCTCACGTACCAGGCCACGGCCTCGCTGCTGCAGCCGCTGGTGGGACATTATACCGACGACAGTCCGCAGCCCTATTTCCTGTCGCTCGGAATGGGGTTCACGCTCGTCGCCATGCTCGCCCTCGCTGCGGCCGGCAGCTTTGCTCTGCTGTTGCTGGGCGCCGCCTTGTTGGGTATGGGCTCTTCCATCTTCCACCCGGAGTCGTCACGAATTGCACGCTTTGCTTCGGGCGGGCAGCATGGCCTGGCACAATCTGTCTTCCAGCTAGGTGGAAATTTCGGCGCCTCGCTTAGGTCCGCTGCTCGCGGCTTACTTCATTCTGCCGCGCGGGAAGGTCAGCCTGGCCTGGTTCTCACTGGTGGCGCTTGCCGGCGTATTGGTTTCCACCGCGCTGGGGCGCTGGCGCAAACACGCTCGCAAGGCTCGCGAACCCGTCGGCGCCGCTCACCCGTCGGACGGGGCCGGGTCGCTTACGGGCGGACAGGTGCGCCGTGCACTCACGGTGCTGATCGCGCTCATCTTCTCGAAGTATTTCTATCTGGCGAGCATCACGAGCTATTACATCTTCTACCTGATACAGCGATTTGGCGTGCCGACGAAGACGGCGCAGCTGTATCTCTTTGCCTTTTTGGCGTCTACGGCGGCGGGCACGGTCATCGGCGGTCCGCTAGGCGATCGCTTGGGCCGGAAGTTCGTGATCTGGTGGTCGATTCTTGGCGTGCTGCCGTTCACGCTCGCGCTTCCCTACGTGGGTCTGGGCTGGACAGTGGCCCTGAGCGTGGTGATCGGGCTGGTGCTATCCTCGGCGTTTCCCGCGATCGTCGTTTACGGAACGGAGCTCATGCCCGGGCGCGTCGGGATGGTGTCCGGACTGTTCTTCGGCCTGGCATTTGGCATGGGCGGAGTAGGCGCGGCGGTGCTGGGCGCACTCGCTGACCACACGAGCATCACGTTTGTGTATCGCGTCTGCTCGTTCTTGCCGCTCATTGGCCTGCTGACGGCATTCCTGCCAAACGTCGAGCGACACGGTGCGCCAGCGAGGACCGACCCTGCCGCCGCTGGAGCTTGAGCCGACAGCTCGCTGCGCTGCTGCGGCAGCGAGATCGGAGCTGTCAGCTGCAGGGTAATGCCGCCTAGCCCGGGGCGTCGTGGCTATAGTATCTTGTCCATAGACACTTTCATGTGGACACAATCCGTGCCAAAGGTTCGATCTTCCCGCGAGGCGCGAATTGCTGCCGGTGACTTCAAGCAGCGCTGCCTCCAGCTGATGGACGAGGTACGCCAACGCCGCACCCGATCATCGTCACCAAACGCGGGGTGCCGATCGCGAAGCTTGCGCCATTGGACGAGGCGGATGCTGCCGCGACGACTCCTTCGGTAGTCTTCAAGGGACCGTGACCTACCGCGGCGATATCGTCGAACCCGACCTGGACGTCTGGTCGGACGATGGCTAGCCCTGCCCGGTCGCTCGTCCCGCGCGCTGGCGCGTGGCGCCCGACCACGCGCTCGCGGTTGGTTGGTCCGGCGCTGCTCGACACGCACATCTGGCTTTGGTATCTCGACGGCGCGCGGGATCAGATCTCGGATGCGGCGCTGGGGATGCTTCGCCGGGCCGCGCGCACGTCTGGTCTCCTTGTGTCGGATATGTCGATTTGGGAGCTCGGGACGAAGGCAGCCAAGGGCAAGCTCACACTTGCGCCGTCGGTGTCGGCATGGCTGGCGCGTGCCGAGGCCCAGCCTGGCTTCGCGTTTCTTCCAGTTGATCGCGCGGCGCTGCTTGCCAGCACGCAGCTTGCCGGCGCCATCCACGGCGATCCAGTCGATCGGATCCTGATCGCGCACGCCGCGGCCGGCGCCCTGCCTCTTGTTACAGCCGATCGCCTGATCGTCGACTACGCCGAGCGCACGAGGAGCGTCTCGGTTTGCGACGCACGGCGGTGAGGGATGCCGCTACGACCCTGAGTCTGGCTTCTCGCCCGGAGGCCAGGTGCGGGCGACCGGGCGCTAGGCGCCCGCTGCTTCGGGCCTTGACGTAGGCCCAGATGTCCTCCACCTGCTCCGGGCTCAGGGTCCCCTTCCACGCCGGCATCCCCTTGTCAGGCACGCCGTCCGTGACTTTCTGGATGAACACATCGTGGGTGACCGATCCGTCGGGGCCTACCGAGTGACGCAGGTCCGGCGCTAACGTGGTCCCCATGGCGTCCTGTCCGTGACACCGATCGCAGTAGGTGTGGTATGTCTTCCAGCCCTGATACTCCGCCTTGTTGACGGCGAGGCTGTCTGGAGCTGTCTTCCGCCCGCCGTGTGCCTGACATGCTCCCCGTGATTGCCCGATGCGGATTGGGAGTCGCGAGAACCGCCGCGCCGAACGCGGCGCCCCAAATCGCCCGGCGGGGCGAGCTGTGCGGGCGTTGGATGGACACACGACTCATGGGGGCCTTAGCGGGCAATTTCGGGGCCCGCTGCGCCTTTGGGGTGTCTTCACCCTTCCCGGAGCCGATCGCTTTCGCGTGCCCTTTCAACGGCAAAACCACCTCCGATGCGCTGTTATGGCCTGACAATTGGTTAGGGACGAACCATTGTTATAGCATGGCCATTACCGTCACCATGGATCGCGCTGGCCGAATCGTCGTGCCGCGGCAGGTTCGCGAGCGGTTCGGTCTCACTGGCGCATCACACGAAATGGAGCTTATCGAGGAACCGGACTGCATCGTGTTGCGCCCGGCTGGCACTGAAGTGCCAGCGGCGCGTGATGCCAGCGGATGCGTGGTCTTTCATTCGGATTCGGACAGTGTGCCACGAGAGTCGATCGACCCCGTTGCGCTCGTAGAGAAGGAGCGCGAGTCGCGGGTACGCAAGTTGTTCGGCCACTGACTGACCACGGTAGTCGCGAGCGCGGAATCGGTGCCGCGTTTACGTCGCGCTAAGCTTTTTCGCGGCGCTGGCTGCCCGCGCGTGTATCGACCATGCGGCCTGACTGAGCTCCGCCGTTGCCAATCGAGCGTCGGCACGATCCGTTTTCGGCCCGTGTAGCGACGCCTCGGCCCTCGTGGCGAGCTTCGCTGCGGCAGCCGTGTCGTCCGCTAGCTCGGCGAGAGGTGCAAGTCTGCTCACGAGAGTCGCCAAGCGACTGGCTTCGCCAGCGACGACGCTCGCTTGGCGCCGCGCTTCGGAAAGGTCGCCCGTGTCCGTGTCGAGTCGTCGATGCAGCATGGTGGCGAGCACGGCCACTGTGTTCGCGACAACGACAGCCTGCGTCACGAGCTCCTTCACGGACGGCGGATGTCCCTTCGGCACGGCGGTACGCTAGCCCAGAAAGTTTACTTCACGTGGTCGTGCACACAGGGCATCTCCGCGGTGCGATTCCGGCCTCACCATCTCGCTGACGCATGCTAGCGCATGAGCGAGCGGTCGGGCGGTGGCGAGGTTTGCGCCGGGAAGGACGCGGGCGAGCCGGGGTGCTGGAGCGCTTGGGTCAAGACATCGAACTCCCGTTCGAGCGCGTCAATGCGGAGCTCCAGCGCCGCGAGGGCGGCCTCGCCCTCCGCCGCGTGGGCCCCAAGGCGGCGGACGAAGGCGGCCCGGATCGACGAGAAGAACAAGGTGCTCACTGCCGCCGGGATACCGACGATGACGATGATACCCAGCAGCGGCCAGATGTGTGGGTCCACGCGCTCCCTCCGATGAGGTGCGTCCCTGGTGGAATCTAGCGCAACCGCCTCATGCCGCGATCTGTTCTTTGGTCATTTATCGACGCCGACCGCGTGCGCGAGCTGTGCCACCACGAAATCGTTGAGGCTTTGGTCCTCCTCCGCGGCGGCTGCTACGACGGCAGCGTGAACCTTGGGATCGAGGCGCACGACGAACTTGCCTGAATACGGTTTGTTGGGCTCGATCCCCTGCTCTTTGCAGAAGGCGAGATAATCCTCGACGGAATCTTTAAGCGCTTTCCGAACTTCAGGGACACTCTTTCCAATAAACGTCACCACATGGTCGATGTTCACAATCCGCCCGTGCAGCACGTTCTCGTCCTCATCGACCTCGACGCGGCCGATGAATCCTTTGTATGTCATTACTCCAGCCATCGGTCCCTTGCCTCGTGGTGCCAAGCGTGGTGCCAGCGACAGAGCGGCTCGGGTCCATTCGCCGGCTCACATGCGGCGCGTGCCTCCGGTCGGTTGGCCGATTGTGCTCAGTTCCCCCGAGCGTTCAGAGCTGGACGCTCGGGAAGTCGTCAGCCGTTACCTCCTTGTCGGCGTCCCGTACTCCTACGAGGCGCCGCCCTTGTTTCGTCATGCTGTCTATCTGGATTGCGGGCAGATCCTTGCCGGACGAGAGCGTTATCACCACCTGGCGTTCGCTCTCCGGACCGCTGATCTGGATCTTCGAAACATGGTCAGCGTTGACCTGAGTTCCCTCGGTTATCTCGATGAAGTTTGCCATGATCTCGCCTGCGCCTCCGTGTTGTCGGTGGTCACGCGGTGATCTCTTCGGGCCCGCTCAGAGTCTCCCGCCGCTGTGGGGCGACCGCACGGCGGCCCAAACACAATCTAGCCATTACCGGCTGGTTTTCCGGACGGGCCGCGCGTGCGCGAATGGCGGCGCCGCGTCGATGTCAAGCCGCATTCGCCTAGCGGCGCGCTACGGCGCCGAGTTGCGCTGACTGTGGTTCCTCCAGTGGTTCCTCTACGCGTCGGCCGGCGATGCGGTGGCTAGGAGCCCGCTCAGTTCAGCGTCCGGCATGGCACGCACGTCCTTTGCCGGCTTGCCGGTGCTGGCAATCCGCGTGCGACCCTTTGTTCGGAACGTCACGATCGTGCCGGTCGGCACCAACGCCTCGCCGACGAGCTGCTCGGATACCGTGACCACCCATTCTGTGCCTTCGGCGTCCGTGGTCGTTCAATGCATCGCGCCTCCGACGTCCACAAGGACAAAGCCGGCATGGTGCCACCTATGGTGCCAAGGGCCTAACAGCCGAAGCCGCTAGGCCCGTAAGCCATTGCCCTATAAGAGCGGGAAACGGGACTCGAACCCGCGACCCCAACCTTGGCAAGGTTGTGCTCTACCAACTGAGCTATTCCCGCAGTATGCCTGCGACGAGTTAGTATAGCCCGGCCTGCGCGGGCGAACAAGCACGCTCCAGGCTCATGGCGTCACACCAAGAGCATGCACGGCGTACCACACCGTGTACGCGAGTAGCCCAGCCAACGACGCGTCGCCGCCGTTCCCCACGGCTCGGCCATCAGCATCGACCAGTTCAGCGGCAACCCCGCCGTCCAGCGGGGCTTTCCGGAGCCATGCTAGCGTGCTCCCCGCTTCGGGACCCACCAGCCGCGCACACTGCCGCGCGAGCGACAACGGGGCGTCGCTCGGACTAGCGCCGCCGATACCTCGCACCGTCCGACGATACATCGAGTCCTGTCGGTCGACCGCATCGTACAGCGGCAGCCAGAGCGCCGACGAGACCGGGTCATCGTCCTGCGTCAGTCCGCCTTTCATATCGATTGCCGACGCCAAACCAGCCTTGCCGTCTCGATCGGCGACAAACTGTCGCAGGATCGCGGCTCGCACCGCGCTCGGATCCTCGACCGACTTTGCGGTCTCTTCATCGAGAGTGCGACGGAACACATCGAGCGCCACGGCCACTACCGCATTCCCGTGCAGCGTGTACGGCATCGGCGCGGACGCTCCGGACGGGAGAACTTCCGTCTCGTACAGCGGACTCTCGCGATTACGGCGACTGGCAAGATCATCCGCGCTGGCGTACAGAGTGTCTGCCAGCACCGGCTCCTCGACGATCTGGTCATCACCCGTCTCACGAATGTATCGTTCGGTCGCGACAGCGTAGGCCGCCGCCCCTTCCAGCGAGAAGCCCGGCTCGAAGAGCGTTCCATCGATGTAGTTGACACCGCGCCCGGGAGCCGCCCCGTGAACCTCGCACGCCCGGAGTATGAGCTCTCGCGCAAGCGGCGAATCCGCCAACTGGATGGCAGGGACCGTCCATGCGAGCGCGTCCCAGTCCCGTACGGTCACGCCATACCCGTTCCACGGCGCGCGCGAGCGCAGCAAATAGAAGCGGGCATCATCCAACGCCCGCCCCGCGCCATAAAAGTATGCAAACAACAAGTTCGCGTTCACCAGTCTGTCGGTCGCCGCGCTCCCCGTCGTCTGCTCGAGCGATCTGAGGGCATCACGCGTGGTCGCCAGCAAGGCGCGCCAGCCGCGTCGTCTCATTGCACGTACGGTCGCCTGCGCTCCGTCAGACTCTGGAGCAACCGCCAGGTAAAATGCCGCGTGCGCAGTCGTACCCGATTCAACTGTGAAGCCGCGCGCAACCGTAAAGGCGCCCGCGTCGGTGTCAGCATTCCGAGCGGGGGCAATAGTAAGCGCTCCCTCCTCGTCCGCGCTCACGGCCAGAGCTGCGACCGCGGGCAGCGCGACACCGGACACCACAACGGTATCCTCATCGCGCGTGACGCGCGACCCGTCCGCAAACGTGCGCGCGGACCGCACGCGCTGCTGCCGGTGCCCAACGTTTCCCGTGAGTCGAGCCTCGACAGTTGCGACGTCGCCGCGATTCTCGACCGCAACCGCATACACGGCGCCGGGATAGTCCGCGTCGCGTCCAAACGGCGCGAATATCGTCCCGCGCACGACCAACGAGCCGACCGTCCACGTGAACGTCGGGATCCAACCGGCGACCCTCTCCCACAGCAACTCGCCGGGCTCGATCGTGCTCGGGACGCCGTTCACGCTGAGCGTGAGCCGCAGCAGCGGCGCGCCAACGCCCGAGAGAAAGTCGGATGACCCGGCGAACTCGACCGCCGACCGCGCCCCGCAATGCAAAATACCAATCGCGTAGACCGACCCGTCCCGCGGGTGTATGCATGGCAGCGACACCCAGTGGTTGCCGGTTACCTGCCATGCCACGGGCGGTATGGGCACGGCTAGCAGGGTGCTGGTCACGGCGAGGCCGTGTCAGGTGTTAGCATTGTGGCGGAAAATCGCCGCTATGGGAGCCTTTATCCACTTTTCACGTTCTCGCACCCTGAGTCGCCGCAGAGTCCCAACGCGCTTCGCGAGCGCCGTGCTCGTAAGCGCAGCCACGGCCTTGTGTGCGCCCTTGTGCGCCCCGCCTTGCGCGCGGGCGCAGGCAGTGTCGTCGCTGGGTGATGAGGCGCGCACGATTCCGGGCGGCGACATACGGATCTCCCTGTCCGAGTCCGACACGCGCTTCAATCAACGATATGGCCCGGGCGGCCTGCTACCACTTGGCGCCGACCTGAGTGTCGATTCGCTCAACGTCGCGCAGCTGCCGATACTCGGCTCCTCGCAGGCGGCCTTGCAATCTCTGCTGGGTGACCCGGCATATCGACTCACGCTGGGCAACACGGTCGTGGGCTCCGCAGTCCGCATGTCGTCTACGCCTATCACCCTCGAGGTGGGCGTCACGCACTGGCTTACCCTTCGCGCCACCGCTCCGATCGTGCGCACGCACGATGAGGTGTTCTTCAACCCGAATCCGACGCGCATAGGCAACGTTGGTCTCAACCCTGCCCTGTTCTCGCACACCGGCGCTCGAGTAACCGATTCGACCCTGCTGGCTCAGTTCTCGACTGCGGGCAGCACGCTGCAAGCCGACCTCGCAGCATGCGAGGCCAATCCGGCAAGTGCAGCCTACTGCCCGAGTCTCGACGCTCAGGCCGCGGCCGCCACGGCGCTCATTCAACAGTCAGGCGGCTTCGCCGCCGCAATGGCTCGCGTGTACGGAGGTGGCGGCAGCGCGGCAGCGCTCGTGGTGCCCGTGATCAACAGCGCGGCGCAGAATGCCGTGTCGGCTCGTGTGACGTCGTTCGCCTCGACGTACGCGCATTTCGACTCGCTTACCGGTGGACCAGGCATCACGGGGCCCGGCCCTGCCCCGGCGGCGCCACTGGGGTACAGCGACGGCCAAACATTGCTAACGTCGCCCGCGTTCGGACTCCAGGGTGATTCGTTGCAGTCCATCGACCGAACGTCGATAGGTGACGTCGATCTGAGCGCTACGCTTCAGCTGTTCGACTCATTTCACGGAAGTGACAGCGCTCGGCTGCATCCGAGAGGATTCAATGTGCGAACTGCCGTTACAGGCCTCTTTCGACTCGGCAGCGGACTCCCGAAATCACCTGATGACTACATCGGCATCGGGGCGGCTACCGGAACCGGCGTCAACGCAGTTGAGGTACACTCGGCGACGGACCTCTTATTCGGCCGGCATCTATGGGCGTCGATCATCGCCATAGGGACGCAGCCGATGAGCGACCAGATCTCGGCGCGTATACCGCTGAGCGCTCTCAACGTGTACATCCCGAAGTTCGCCGAGCAGATGGTCGGACGCTCGCTCGGGCGCTCGCTCAGCGTCGAAGTCGATCCGCACTATTCGTTGAACGACTACTTCGGCTTCACTGCCAACTATTCGTACCACCGCAAGGAGACCGATCGCTACACCGGCCGGTTTGCCTTTGATTCCGCCGAGACCGGATTCGGCCCGACGACGCTGGACGCGAGCATCCTGGATGCCGGCACGGATTGGACAGAGCACCGCATAGGCCTAGGCGTCACGTTCTCCACGGTCGCTGCCGCGGCGCGCGGCAAGGCGCTCCCCTTCGAGGTTTCGTTCTTCCATTACCAGACTCTGACCGGCTCGGGCACCGAGCTCCCGCGTCTCAATTACGACGAAGTTCAAGTCCGGATGTACGTGCGCCTGTGGGGTCATAAGCAGCGCGCGGGCAACCCCTCCCCCTGACCCCCTCCCCTGAAGGGGAGGGGGAAATCTTTGCTTTCAAGCTTCGCTTGAATGACGAGGGGGCTTCGCCCCCTCGACCCCCCCCCCCCCCCCCCCCAAAGCAGCAGCCAGGGGCGTGGGGGCGAAGCCCCCACTAGAAAAAAACAGATTCCCCCTCCCCCTTGGGGGAGGGGGTCAGGGGGTGGGGGGAACGGCGGCCAACAGCTCGCGCGCGTGCGCGCGGCTGACTGAACGCTCGGGATCACCGCCCAGCATTCGCGCGATCTCACGCACGCGCGCATCGCCCTCGAGCACGCGTACGTCGGCCGTGGTCATGCCACTAGGCGCGGCTTTGCTGACCAGGATGTGGTGGTGCGCCCTCGCGGCAATCTGTGGAAGGTGCGAGACCGCGAACACCTGATGCTTTCCGGCGACCCTCCGGAGCATGTCTCCCACCTGCAGACCCACGCGGCCGCCGATCCCCGCGTCCACTTCGTCGAACACCAAAGTGGGCACGCGATCGACTCGGGCGAGAATCGTCTTCAAGGCTAGCATGACGCGAGAGAGCTCGCCCCCCGAGGCCACGCGGGCGAGCGGTCGCGCTTCGTGTCCCACGTTCAGAGTCACACGGAATTCCACATCCTCGGCACCCGACGGACCCGGCTGCGCGCGATGCTCCAACGCCACAGCGAATCGGCCGTCCGGCATTCCCAGCTCCGGCAGCAGAGCGTCTACCTCGCGAGCGAGTCGATTCGCTGCGGCTTCTCGGGCGGCCGTGAGCGCCAGCGATGCCTCGGCCAGCTGCGCTCTCGCAAGCGCTTCGCGGCGCTCCAACTGCTTGATGTCGATTGCCGCCGAGTCCACTAGTTCGAGCTCAGCGCGCGCGCGCCTTCCCGACTCCAGCACCGCATCGAGCGTCCCGCCGTACTTCTTGCACAGGCGGAACAGCAGGTCACGGCGCTGCTGTACCTGGGCCAGTCGATCGGGATCAAGGTCGACCGCCCGCTCATAGTCTGCCATGTCGCGAGCCAGCGCTTCCAGCGCGTAATAGCCCGAGTCGAACACTTCCTGCAGCCGAGCAAGAGTGGGATCGATTCGCTGGATGGCGGCCAGTGAGCGCTGCACCGCGCCCAGTCGCGGGAGAACGGCGTCGGCCTCTCCCTCGAGTGCCGAGACGATTTGCCCCGAGAGAGTTCGCAACTCGTCCGCGTGCTCCAGCCGCCGCGCCTCATCGTCAAGCGCGACGTCCTCACCGGGAATTAGCCGCGCCTCATCGATCTCGCGTGACACATGTCGCAGAAAATCAGCTCGGCGTTCAATGTCGGCGCGTCGACTCGTGAGCTCCGCGATCTCACGGCGCACCGCCGTCCACGCGTCGTACGCGACACGTACTCGCATCGCCGCGTCCCCTGCCTCGGCGAATGCATCCAGGATGCGACGCTGCGATTCAGCGTCGATGAGCGCCTGGGCTTCATGCTGACCGTGAAGATCCACGAGCTGCCGCCCAATCTCGGCTAGCAACGCCGCTGTTACGGTCGATCCATTTACCCAGGCTCGCGTGCGGCCAGCCGCCGAGACCTCGCGCTTGAGCATGATTTGGTCGCCATCGACGTCGATTCCACGCTCGTCCAGCGTTGCGGCGAGCTCGGGCCGGTCATCCGCGTCGAACAGCCCCTCCACCGTAGCCCGGTCGGCCCCCGTGCGAATCAAGTCTGCACTGGCGCGCTCACCCAACAACAATCCCAGGGCGCCCACGATTATCGATTTCCCGGCGCCGGTCTCCCCGGACAAGACGTTGAGCCCCGGAGCGAGCGGCAGCGTGAGCGACTCGATGATCGCGAAGTGCCGTATCCGCAGCTCGGAGAGCATCGGTCAATCGCCAGTCTCGATCGTCACAGCCCGGGCAGCCTGCTGCAGTAGCTCCCAAGCCAGCCGCACGTGCCGGAGACCGGTGCGCACGTTCCCGATCGCCAGCCTGAGTACATAGTGGCCGGCAAGCCGCGTGTGCGAGAGATACGCCCGCCCCGTCGCGTTGACCGCTTCGAGCACTTCCGCATTGAGCGCGTCCACATCGGCCGCGTCGAGGTCCGGCGGCGCGTAGCGGAAACACACGAGCGAGAATGGCACCGGCGCTGACAGCTCCCAGTCTGGCGCCGCTCGCACCCATGATGCGAACTCCTGCGCAAGCGCGCAGTGATGGCGAATGCGCTCTGCCAGCCCCTCGGCGCCAAAAGCCCGAATCACGGCCCAGAGCTTGAGCGCGCGAAATCGATGCCCCAGCTGTAGGCCGTAGTCCATGTAATTGGTTACGTCGTCGGGAGCCGTGGTGGTGAGGTACTCGGGCACGAGCGAGAACGCCTGCCGCAAGACGTCAGGCCGACGCGTGTAGAAAGCGGAGCAATCGACGGGCGTGAACAACCACTTGTGCGGGTTGACCACGAGGGAGTCCGCACGATCGACACCGCTCAGCACCTCGCGGTGCCCGGGGTCAATCGCGGCGATTCCGCCATAGGCGCCATCCACATGAAGCCACACGCGCTGCTGCGCGCAGACGTCAGCTATTTCAGGCACCGGGTCAATGCTTGTCGTGCTTGTCGTCCCGACGGTGGCGACGACGGCCATTGGCACGCACCCTCGCGCGCGGTCGGATTCAATAGCGTCGGCCAATGCGTCGGGGCGCATTCGCCAGTCCCCATCAACCGGCACGTGCACGACGTTGTCGTGGCCGATCCCAAGGGTGATGGCCGCCTTGTCGATCGACGAGTGTGCTTGGGCAGAAGCGTACACGCGAAGCACCGGAAGGTCGGGGCGCCCAGCCATGCCTCTCGCGCGGACCGCCAGATTTGGAACCGCCTCACGCGCCGCCGCCAAGCCAAGCAGAGACGAAATCGAAGCCGTATCCGTGATGACCCCGAACCACCCCGGCTCGAGGCCCAGCATGGCGCGGAGCCAATCGAGCGTGACTTCCTCCAACTCCGTGGCAGCCGGGCTCGTGCGCCATAGCATGGCGTTGACGTTGAGCGCGGCCGTCAGCAGTTCGGCCAGAATGCCTGGCGCCGATCCGGAGATCGCGAAGTAGGCGAAAAACGCAGGGTGATTCCAGTGGGTGATGCCCGGTAGTAGATCGCGCTCGAAATCAGCGAGAATCGCCCGCAGCTGCCCATTGCCATGCAGAGGCGCTGCTCCGCCGATGCGGCGGCGCACATCCCCAGGCGCGAGGCGCGAGAGCACGGGATAGCGCTCGACGTCGTCGAGGTATGTGGCGATCCAATCGATCAGCTCGTGGCCGGCCGCCGCAAAATCGGCCACTGGGATGTCTCCGGGTGGTTCGGCGGCCGGCGCGGCCGTCGTCACGCCTTCGGTCTCCCGCCCCATCCGAGCTTGTGTCGGAGACGACCGAAGTACGTGGTCCCGGGAAATCGCACGATCAGGACTGGGCGGCCAGCACGGCGAATCTCCAGCGTCTCACCCGCCGCAAAGGTGGTCCCGACCTGTCCATTGACCGTCACTAGCAGCTCTTCCGGGCCATCCTCCGTACGCACAATGACCGTCGCGGTTGGCGCGAGCACGAGGGGGCGAATGGCCAGCGTGTGGGGCGACACCGGAGTCAGAATGATCGACTCGACCGTCGGCTCGACCACCGGCCCACCAGCCGACAACGAGTATGCCGTCGACCCAGTTGGACTCGAGATGATCACGCCATCCGCGGCGTAGCCCGCGATCTCTTCGCCGTTCGACTCCACGATCAGTTGCACTACACGCGCGAATCCGCCCTTGTGCAGCACTACGTCATTGAGGGCGAACCAGCGGCGGCGCTCAACGCCTGTGCGATCCAGTGCGCGCGCGTCGAGCGCCATGCGTGCCTCGGCTCGATACTCGCCTGCGGCGAATCGTCGTAGGCCCTCCTCCAGTTCGGCGCCGCCGCAGCTGGTCAGAAACCCGAGCCGTCCCAGGTTCACGCCCAGTATCGGTATCTGCCTACCGCCGAGCAGGCGCGCGCCACGAAGCAGCGTGCCGTCGCCGCCGAGCGTGAGAAGTGCGTCGATATTTTGCGGGCCGGTCAGTCGGTCGCCTGCTGGCGCCATCGCGTGCAACTCGTACTCGAGGTGCAGCTCGAGCCCCAGCTCGGGCGCCACGCGCATCAGCGTAGTGAGTACTTCGCTTAGGCGACCGTACCCCCGGTGCCCGACGACTCCGAGCCGGATCACCCAGCGAGCGCTTCGCTCTCGTAGAGTGCGCGGACGCGCTCGGCGATCCCCGAGGCATCCAAGCCTACTAGTCCCAGCTGCCGCGATCGGGGCGCCTGCTCGATGAACCTGTCCGGAACGCCGTGCGCGCGCACGCGGACACCGGAATCGATCTTCGCGACCTCGGCTGCCATGTACGCGCCGAATCCATTTACGATCGTTCCCTCCTCCACCACAAGGAGGTGTTTGTGGTCGGCGATCAAAGCCGCCAGGGTAAGCTCATCGTACGGCTTGAGATATCTGCAATTGGCAACCGTGACGCTGAGTCCTTCGCTCGCAAGCGATTCCGCGGCCCGGAGCGCCGGAAGGACCATTGTGCCCACCGCCAGGATCGCGACGTCAGCGCCGTTGCGCAGGACTTCCCACGTGGCGTAAGGGACCGCCGGGACGTTGGCAATGGACACGGCGCCGTCAGGCGTGGCGTCGCGCGGATACCGAAACGCGAACGGCCCCGCCGTATGCTCTACGCCAGCCCGCAGGAGGCCCAGCATCTCGCGCGCGTCCTTGGGAGCGGCCACCGTCATCCCCGGCACGGCCAACATGTACGCGATGTCATACAGACCCATGTGGGTGGGCCCGTCCTCGCCCACGAGCCCAGCACGATCCATCGCGAACACTACCGGCAGGTGCTGGATCGCCACGTCGTGGATGACGCTATCGTACGCGCGCTGCAAAAACGTCGAGTAAATGGCGCACACCGGTCGCAACCCGCGTGTCGCCAGCCCGGCCGCGAATGTCACCGCGTGTGCTTCGGCGATGCCGACGTCGAAAAAGCGAGATGGATGTGCCTTCGCGAACGCCGCGGTCCCAGTCCCGCTGGGCATTGCGGCCGTCACCGCGACCACGTCGGATCGCTCGGTGCCCAACTCGGCGAGTCCGGCGCCAAAGACGGCCGTGTAGGCGGGGTTGGCCGACGAGGCAGACCGCGGCTTTCCGGTCGCGGGGTCGTGGCCTGGCGGGAGCGCATGCCATTTCTCGACGTGCTCGCCTGCCGGAAAGCCGTTGCCCTTTTGCGTGATGGCGTGGATCAGCCGGGGACCCTTGAGGTCGCGCACGGCGGCGAGCGTCTCGACAAGCGTATCAATGTCATGGCCGTCGATCGGCCCGAAATACCGGAAGCCCAGCGCTTCGAACAAGACGCCAGGCGTCAGGAAAGACTTGACGCTTTCCTCCCACTTACGCACCAGCGTGCCGACCGCGGACAGCGGCCCGGGCGCGTGGTTGACGGCCTGCCCAATTGCAGTCCGCACGCGGTTGTACAGAGGGTTGCGCTGCACGGAATTGAGATACTTCGAGATCGCGCCGACATTTGGCGCAATCGACATCTCGTTGTCATTGAGCACGACGACGATGTCCCGGCCGGACGCGCCGGCGTTGTTCAAGCCCTCGTACGACAGGCCGCACGTGAGTGCGCCGTCTCCCACGACGGCCACCACCTTGAACTGCTCGCCCTGGAGATCGCGCGCGACGGCCATACCGAACGCCGCCGAAATCGCGGTAGCTGCGTGGCCCGCGCCGAACGTGTCGTACGCGCTCTCCGCTCGCTTGAGGAACCCAGAGATTCCGTGTTCCTGCCGAAGCGTCTCCATCTCGGCGCCCCGCCCTGTGAGCAGCTTGTGCGGATATCCCTGGTGCCCGACATCCCAAACGAGCTGATCGCGGGGTGTATCGAAGACGTGGTGCAGCGCCACGGTCAGCTCCACCACACCGAGGCCGGCGCCGATATGGCCGCCCGTGCGTGAGCACACGTCTATTAGGCGGCCGCGCATCTCAGCCGAGAGTTGTCGCAGCTCGTCGCGGGTCAATGCCCTGATGTCTGCGGGCGATTGCACGTTCTCCAGGAGCGGTACCAAACCGGTCATGAGCGGCGAGTCACTGTAAAGGTGGCGAGGCCTTCGAGGGCCGGCGTGAGCAGCCCGGCGGCGCGGAGCGACCCGCATGCTTCATCGACCAAAGCGCGAGCGCGGGCGGTTGCGCCTTGCACTCCTAGCAGCGCAGGGTATGTGCTCTTGCGGAGCGCCAGGTCGCGACCCGCCGTCTTGCCAAGCTCTCCAGTCGTCGCGGTCACATCGAGCACGTCATCGGCGATTTGGAAGGCCAGCCCGACCGCCGCGCCATACCGCCCCAGCGCATCCAGAGTCGCGTCGTCGGCCTGAGCCGCGAGACCGCCCAGTCGAACTGATGCCGTCACCAGCGCTCCCGTCTTCAACCGGTGGATGCGCTCTAATTCTTCAAGCGACAGCGCTAGGCCCTCCCCATCGAGGTCGAGCAACTGACCGCCGATCATTCCGCCGGCACCGGCCGCACCCATTAACTCACGAAGAATGCTGCCGCACACGCTCGCGGGCAACTGTAGTACCTGAGTGGCCGCAATGGCGCAGCGAGCGGCTAGCGGCACCATCGCAAGCCCGGCTGCCGTGGCCGCCGAGATTCCGAAGGCGCGGTGCACGGTAGGCCTGCCTCTTCGCATGTCGTCGTCGTCCATGCATGGCAGGTCATCATGCACGAGCGAATACGCGTGCACCACTTCGACCGCCGCGGCGAGATCGTAAGCGTCGCCGTTTCCACCGGCCGCACGGTAGGCACACAGCAGGAGAATGCCGCGTAGCCGCTTACCTTCTCCGCGCAGACTATAGCGTATCGCGTCCGCGACGACCGGCGGGATTCCCGTGAGATACCGCGCGCATGCGGCCTCCATGGCGGCCGCCACGGCTGCGCGGTCCGCCGCGTAGACTGCGTCGACGGTCTGCGCTTCTCCCTCAGGCTTCGCCGCGGCTACACTCACTCGCCGAGCGGTTTCAGGGTGAAAGTGGCGTCCGCCTTCTCCACGAGCCGGGCGACGCGCGCTTCCGCGCGCACCAGCGCCTCCGACGCGGCGCGGAGCCGCTCGACGCCTTCCTCGAACAGCGCCATCGCGCGATCCAGCGGGACGGCGTCGCCCTGAAGCTCGGCCGCAATGGCCTCCAGGCGCGCGAGCTGTTCATCGAAGGTCACGACGGCCGCACCTGCTCCGTGCGCGCGCATATGGAGCCATCACGAAGGACCAGGTCGAACGATTCCCCCACGGTGAAGTCGCGCGCGCCGAGGAGTGGCGTGCCGTCGAGCGCGCGCGCGGCCGCAAACCCGCGGCTGAGCGTGACCAATGGACTCAGCGCATCCAGTTGACCGGCCACGGCCCGAAACCGCGCGCGTTGGCGGGTCACGTGGTGAAGCGCTCGCGTGTGAGTGTGACTCGCGGCGTGCTCGAGTCGCACGCGGAGATGCAACCGCACGCCGCCGTGCCCGATCGCACATCAGATCAGCCAGCACGCGAAGTCGGCGTGCATCGTCTGCCGCAACCGTGACGGCCGCCTCCGCAGCGGCGGAAGGAGTGGCCGCACGCAGATCCGCCACGAGGTCGCAGACCGTGACGTCGACCTCGTGCCCGACGGCTGAGATGGTGGGAGCGACACAGGCAGCCACGGCTCGCGCGACTCTCTCGTCGTTGAACGCCCAAAGATCATCGCGCGGGCCACCACCGCGTCCGATAATGACAATGTCGGCCCGGCCCCAGCGACAGATCTGGTCGAGCGCTCGACAGAGCTCCCCCGGTGCCCCGTCGCCCTGCACGCGGGCGCCGACCACCACGACCTGCACGGCGGGGGAGCGGCGACGGATGACGGCAACGATGTCGTGCAGCGCCGCCCCATCGAGGCTCGTCACCACGGCCACGCAGCGGGGCCGGAGCGGTAGCGCGCGCTTGCGCTCGGGTGCGAGCAGGCCCTCGCGTTCGAGAGCGGCAATGGTCCGGCGTTTCGCCTTTTCATACAGTCCGTCGCCCTCGGCATCGAGCGCAGAGATCTGCAGCTGCACATCGCCACGCGCGGGATAGACGCTGAGCTGGCCATATGCGACGACCTGCATACCGTCGTCCGGCGGCGCAGGAATGCGCCGCGTATCGCTGGACCACACCACGCAGCGCAGCTGCGCCGTTGCGTCGCGAAGGCAAAAGTACCAGTGCCCGTTGCGGTGCGCCTTGAAGTCGCCGACTTCGCCACGCACCCAGAGAGGCCGGACGCGCTCGACAAGCTGCTTCGCAGTCTGCGTCAGCGTCGAGACGGCGACCGCATTGTGCGGCGAGGCGCCCGGCGCCATTGCGTCGGACAGAGAGCGCGACGCCGCAAGACCCGAAGATCTCTGGTACGCAGCGCCTGCTTCGCGCTCCCAAGGGCTCACGACACGAGCTCCGCCGCACGTACAGTGTTCTTGAGCAGCATCGCGATGGTCATTGGGCCGACCCCGCCAGGGACCGGGGTGATCAGCGAAGCGACCTCGCGTGCACTCGGGAAGTCAACGTCGCCAACGAGCACGTATCCGTTCTTCGCGCGCGCATCGTCCACCCGATTGATTCCAACGTCGATCACGACCGCGCCAGGCTTCACCATGTCTCCCGTCACGAACCTTGGCCGGCCAGCGGCGACGATGAGTATGTCGGCCCTCCGCGTTTGGTCGCCCAGATTCGGCGTTCGGCTGTGGCACACCGTCACAGTCGCATTCGCGCCGGGGCCATCCTGCATCATGATGGCGGCCATGGGTTTTCCAACTATCGTGCTGCGTCCCACGATGACGCACTCGCTGCCTTTGGTCTCGACGTGCCGCCGCACGAGCAGCTCCTGCACGCCGGCCGGCGTGCAAGGGGCGAAGCCGCTTCGGTCCCCAATCAGGAGCTTGCCTACGTTCTCAGGGTGAAAGCCGTCCACGTCCTTCTCGGGACGGACGCGGCGAATCACCGCCTCGGATTTGATCTGCTTGGGAAGGGGCATCTGCACCAGGATGCCGTGGATTGCGGGGTCCTCATTGAGCCGATCGACGTGCGCGATGAGGTCCTCGTGCGTAGTGTCAGCTGGGAGACGGATCGTAACGCTGTGCATACCAGCTTCCTCCGACGCCCTTCCTTTCGAGCGGACATATACCGCGCTCGCCGGGTTGTCACCGACTAGCACGACAGCAATGCCAGGGCGGACGCCACGCGCAATCAGCCGCGCTGTCTCACGTGCAACGTCCGCGCGTACCTCGCGCGCGATGGCGACTCCGTCGATTAGCTCAGCGGGCAAAATCCACCGCCCGCGTTTCGCGAATGACCACCACTTTGATCTGCCCCGGATATTGGAGTTCGGCTTCGAATGCGCCGGGCTATCTCCTCGGATAGGGAAATCATGCGGGCGTCGTCCACGTCTTCCGGAGTCACTACTACACGCACCTCTCGCCCTGCCTGGATGGCGAACACCTTCTCGACTCCGCGATAACTCGACGCGATCCGCTCTATCCCTTCCAATCGCTTGACGTAGGTCTCGAACGCCTCACGACGCGCGCCGGGCCGCGAGCCCGAGAATGGCGTCGGCGGCCTGCACGAGCACGGACACTTCGCTCTCGTGCGGCACGTCATCGTGGTGGGCGGCGATGCAATTGATCACGATTGGGTTCTCGCCGTACTTGGCCGCGACCTCAACACCGAGCTGCACGTGAGTGCCTTCGTGGTCATGCGTCATGACCTTGCCAATGTCATGCAGCAATGCGCCCCGCTTTGCGGTGGCCACATCCAGGCGTAGCTCCGCCGCCATGATGCCCGCGAGCCACGCAACCTCCTTGGAGTGCTCCAGGATGTTCTGGCCGTAGCTCGTACGCCAGCGCATGCGGCCAATGAGCTTGACGAGCTCGGGATGCAGCCCGCGCACACCCGTCTCGTAGGCGGCTTCCTCGCCCGCCTCGACGATGGCCGCATCGATCTCTCGTCGCGCCTTCTCCACCAGCTCCTCGATTCGTCCGGGATGGATGCGCCCGTCGGCGACGAGCTTCTCCAAGGCCACCCGCGCGATCTCGCGGCGCACAGGATCGAAGCAGGACACCACCACGGTGTCCGGAGTGTCGTCAATTATCACGTCTACTCCGGTCGCCAGCTCGAACGCGCGGATGTTGCGGCCTTCCCGCCCGATAATGCGGCCTTTCATCTCGTCGTTCGGCAGCGAGACCGCCGAGGCAGTCGATTCCGCCGTGTGCTCCGCCGCGATTCGCTGAACCGCGAGCGCCACAATCTTCTTGGCTTCGCGCTCGGCGTTCTTGCGGGCGCTTTCACGGATCTCGCGCACACGGTTGGCAGCGTCGGCGTAGGCTTCCTCTTCCATGCGACGCATGAGCTCGGCCTTAGCCTGTTGGGCAGACATGCCCGCTAGCTGCTCGAGTCGCCGCCGCTCCTCGGCGGCCGCGCGCTCCTGCTCGCGTTCGCGCTCGAGAATGGAATTCTCTCGGCGAGCGACGTCAGCCGAACGCGCTACCGCTTCCTTCTCACGCTGGTCGAGGATCTCAAATTTTCTGTCGAGAACGGTATCACGCTCTTTGATGCGCTTTTCCTCGCGCTCTACATCCTCGCGCCGCTGGCGGCCCTCGACCTCCCAGGCCTCGCGAAGTGCAATCAGCTCTTCTTTGCCAGCGACAACCGCGCTCTTGCGGAGGCTTTCAGCCTCACGCTCCGCTTCGGCGGTGAGCTTGCGCCTTACCGATTCTGCATCGGTCTGCGCCGAACGCTGGCGCGCGAGCTCGGCCGCTTGGCCCGCGCGATAGAGGAAGACACAACACACGACACACACAGCGGCCGCTACGGCCGCGATCAATACGAGTTGCATGGCGATCTATCGTTTCGCCGGGGGCAGCCACCGCCGCGCCTCAGCGCTAAGGGTGCGCATACGATCGGCGACCGACGTCGCCGATTGCTCTGCCTGAAACAGCTCGTCAGTAATCTGCAACGCTGCCAAAATTGCCGCCTTTCTGGTCTCCCCGACCCCACCGTTCAGCACGTTACGGATCGTTCGATCCACGTATTCAGCGACCGCCCGGGTGTGCTCCGGGCTCGCATCGCTGCGAATCGTGTACTCCTCACCCACGATGTTCACCCGAACGACGTGCTTCTTGGCCGTCACTTCTCACCGTCCCGGTCTTGCTGCTGCCTGAGAAAGCGCACACGGTCTAACATCACCTTCGCCCGCCCGCCGGCCGCGTCGAGCCTACGGCGTAGCTCGGCATTCGCTGCCTCGAGCTCGGTAACGCTCGCTCCCGATCCACCCACCCGCTCGTGTAGCGTCTTGAGCTCGCCCTCGGCCTGTATCGCGCGGCGGCGGAAAGCTGCCAGCTCCTCGCCCAAGTTGTGAACGAGTTGCTCGAGCTCTCGAAGCGCCGCCATCTCAGGACGTTCGTGGTCTGACACCCAGGGTGGCCTCCAATGCCTGCAAGAGCTTATCCCGCCGAGCCTCAACCTGTTTCTCGACAAGAGTGCGCTCCGGATGCCTGAACGTCAATCGCCAGGTCAAGCTGCGGTGCCCCGCCGGCACCGGCGCCCCTCTATACTCGGTGGTCAGCTCGATTCGCTCCAGCAACGGATCCCCTGCCGCAAGCAAGGACCGCTCGACCGCAGAGGCCGAGATCGAGTCGGGCACGAGCAGTGTGATGTCCACCCAAGAGGCAGGTTGGCTGGGCGCGGGCCGATACCGCGGCCCAGGGGCGCCCGGTTGCGTCTCACCTATCCCAGCCGCTGCAGGTTGGCCGCCGCCGCCGACTCCGTTGACCACGCGCTGCAGCGTTATCTCCACACCAAAGGCCGGCGCGGCTGACCGCTGCGCGACCGGCAGATCGAGCGCGACACGGGCTACGCGCCCCACTTCTTGGCCGTTGACCCGAACGCGCCAAAGGGTGGCCTCTCCGTCCTGCTGAGCCGGATCGAGCACTACGGCAGAGCGCGGAAATGCCGCGCCGGCAAGCGCCTCGCCTAGCCACTTCGCATCCCATTCGTCCCACGCCGGGGGCTGGGGCTCCGTAAAGTGCGGCGGCCGCCGAGCACCCATTACCAGAGCGCCGACCCTGATCTCCTCGACTGGGCGTTCGCCGGGCTGCGACTTGCCGAAAACTGTTCCCACCTCGAAAAGGCGGAGATTTGCCTCCATGTGCCTGACGTTGAACTCGGCGGAGCGCGCGAGCGTGGTCAGCAAGTCGGGACGGAGGAACGCTTCGTCCTCAGACAGCGGATTGACGACGCGAACGGCGGCCGACCCGGCGTCGTGTACGAACGGCATGGGGCGAAGCTCTGTGCAGCCGAGGCCCACCAGCGACGCGCGTACTCGCCTCTCGATGGCAACCAGCGGATCGTCAGGTACGGAGCCGACACGGAACGGGCGCAGCACGTCCGGGATACGGTCGTACCCGTAAAGGCGTGCGACCTCTTCCACCAAATCGATCTCCCGCAGCACATCCACGCGAAACCACGGCACAGTGACGACTAAGTCATCTGCATGCCGTGCGCACGCGAAGCCCACGGGCGTGAGCAGGTTCATGCACTCATCCGCGGACAGCGGCACGCCGAGCACGTCTGCAACGCGACTGGCGCGCAGAGCCACCTCCAACGCTGGCAATGGCGGCGGCCCAACCAGCACGGGCGCATCCGCGACAGCGCCGCCCGCCAGAGCCAGGATGAGCTGGATCGCACGCTCGTACGTGACCGCGGGCGATATCGCCGGTACCGTCCGCTCGAAGCGGTAGCTTGCATCCGTAGATACGCCCAGGGCTTGGCGCGCTGCACGAACACGCCGTGGATTGAAGCTCGCGATCTCGAGAAAAATGAATGTGGTGGAGTCGTTGACGGCGCTTTCTGCGCCGCCAATGACGCCAGCTATCCCCTGGGGGCGCTCCGCGTCGGCAATCACCAGAGTCCCCCTGTCTAGTACGCGCTCAATGCCGTCGAGCGTGCGGAGGCGCTCTCCAGCCGCCGCGCGACGAACGCGAACCTCGTTGCCGGCCAGGCGATCGAGGTCGAAGGCATGCATGGGCTGGCCGTAGCCGTGCAGCATGTAGTTCGTAGCGTCGACGACGTTGCTGATCGGCCGAACGCCGACCGCGGTCAGTCGCGCGGCGAGCCACGCGGGACTTGGGCCCACGCGCAGTCCTCGAATCACGACGCCAAGGTACGCCGGCGCATCCCCGGCATCCCCGGCATCCTCGACCGTGACCCGCACGCCAGCCGTCTCGCCTGCCCTGTCCGCGCGCCGCGGCGGTCGTACCGGCTGGACTGTCGCGCCCGGAATTACCGCCTCCAGCAAGGGCCGCCCCGTCGCGGCCGCGATTTCACGCGCGAGGCCCTCATGCGACAGAAGGTCGGGGCGATTGGGAAGCACATCGAGGACTAACCGCGTATCGCCCACCGCCAACGCCGTTAGCAGCGGCGTGCCCGGAGCAGCGTCGGTATCGAGAGCGAGGATGCCCTCGTGATCGTCGCCGAGACCGAGTTCCCGCGACGAGCACAGCATGCCATTGGACAAACGCCCACGGATCTTGCGACGCTCGATCGCGACGCCGCTGGGCATCACGGTACCCACGGGCGCAAAAGGATACTTCAACCCGGCGGTTACGTTCGGTGCCCCGCAGACGACGTCGAGCGGCTCAGGCCCACCCACGTCCACCTTCGTTACCCATAGGTGATCGCTCTCGGGAAGCCGCTCGGCGCTAATCACGCGGGCGATGATGATCGGCGAGAGATCCACCCGGACCGGCTCCACCGCATCGACAGTCGCGACCCGCGCAGTCAAAAGATCGCGCAGCTCTTCCGGTGAGAGTCCGCTCTCGACGAACGCTGACAGCCACTCGACAGACGCGTTCATGCTGCGACGCTATTCCGCGAGCTGGCCCAAGACCCGAACATCGCCGTCATACAGGACGCGGATATCCGGAATGTCGTAGCGCTGTTGGGCTATGCGTCCGGGTCCCATTCCAAATGCCCATCCGGTGTATCGCTCTGAGTCGACTCCGGCCGACTCGAGCACCGTAGGGATGGACCATGCCGCAACCGAGAATCTCCGTCCAACCCGTCTGCTTGCACGTACCGCACCCAGCGCCCTGGCAGATACGGCACTCGACATCCATCTCAGCAGACGGCTCCGTGAAAGGGAAGAAGCTCGGACGGAAGCGGGTCGCCGTCGGTCCGAAAAACCGCCGTGCAAAATGCGACAGTGTCGCCTTGAGATCGACGAACGCCACTCCCTCATCGACTGCCAGCCCCTCGATCTGCGCGAACATCGGCGCGTGCGATGCATCGAACGCGTCGCGACGATAAACGTTGCCGGGCGCGAGGATCCTGATTGGCGGCGGGTAGCGCTGCAGCGTGCGAATCTGCACGGGGGACGTGTGCGTGCGCAGCAGCACATTGGGACCTAGGTACAGCGTGTCGTGCATGTCCATCGCCGGATGGTCGGCAGGAAAGTTCAACGCCGCAAAGTTGTACCACTCGGTTTCGACCTCCGGGCCGAGCGCCACGGCGAAGCCGATCTCGCGAAAGATCTCCACGATCTCGTCGATGACTTGTGTGACGGGATGGATTGAGCCCTTCCAGGTTCGACGCGCCGGCATCGTGAGATCGATGGCGTGCGCAGTTTTTGTCTCGCGCGCTCGCAAAGCTTCGCTTGCCTGCTTGAGCCAGCTTTCGATCTCGTGCTTTAGCTGATTCGCGAGCGCCCCCGCCGCCCCGCGGTCGGCCGCCGGTAGCTCCGGGAGGAGCCGCATCAGTTCGTTCAGGCGCCCCGATTCTCGCCCGGCGAGAGCGACGCGGATGTCTTCGAGGTCGGCCCATGAGTTAATGGGCGACACGACGAGACGACGTTTCGCGTCTGCTTCAACCTCCCGATGCAGCCCGAGAAAATCACTATAAGTGTTCATGCCCCGAAAACGACTCGGCGGCAGTCACGACTTTTTGTCGCGCTGCCGCCGCTGGTGATAGGAAAGTGGGAAACCCGGGAGCGTTAGGCAGCAGCCAGCGCTTCGCGCGCGCGATCGGCGAGCGCCGTAAAGGCTTGAGGGTCGCGGACCGCCAGGTCAGCGAGGATTTTCCGGTCGACCTCGATTCCGGCGAGCTTGAGCCCGTTAATGAGCCTGCTGTAGGTCAGCTCGTGTTGGTGTGCGGCTGCGTTGATCCGGGTGATCCACAGGCGCCGGAAATCGCGCTTCTTGTTGCGACGGTCGCGGTAGGCGTAGCGCCATCCACGTTCGACGGTCTCCTTCGCAGCCTTCCACAGCTTCGAGCGGCCGCCGAATGCGCCGCGGGCTGCCTTCATTACCTGCTTTTTCCGCTTCAGTCGCGGGACGTTCGATCGTGCGCGTGGCATGGTCGCTAGGCCTGTATCAATCGTTTGATGTGTCTCACTTCACCGGGCGTGTGCACAATCGTGGGCCGCCGCAGATTGCGCTTCCGCTTGGCCGACTTCTTCGTGAGAATGTGACTCTTATAGGCTTTCAGGCGCCGCAGCTTTCCGGTAGCCGTCACCGAAAAGCGCTTCTTCGCGCCCTTATGAGTTTTCATCTTTGGCATCGTCTGGATCCGTTATCGTGGCGTGAGAATCATGATCATCGACTTTCCCTCGAGCTTCGCGTCGCTTTCCACCTTCGCCACGTCAGTGAGCGACGCCGCGATGCGATCGACTACTTCCTTGCCCAGCTCGGGGTGCGCAATCTGCCGTCCCCGGAACATCATTGTGACCTTCACTTTATTTCCGTCCTGCAGAAATTCGCGCGCGTGACGCGTTTTCGTGTCGAAGTCGTGCTCGTCAATTCCCGGTCGGTACTTCACTTCCTTGAGGTCGATGACGTGCTGCTTCTTCTTGGCCTGGCGCGCCATCTTGGCCTGCTCGAACTTGAATTTCCCGTAGTCCATGATCCGAGCCACGGGGGGTCGGGCCATTGGCGCAACTTCGACGAGATCGAGCCCCTGGTCTTGCGCCGCCAATAGGGCGGCGTCCACGTCCATAATGCCGAGCTGACTGCCGTCGGCTGCGATCACCCGGATGGGGCTGATACGAATCTGCCGGTTGACGCGAACGCGTTTTGTCGGATCCTGAATAAGGCGTACCTCTCCTAAGTTAAAACGCTGAAACTAGTTGGCCCGTCGTGGGGCGTCAACCGCAGGGATTGCCGCTGGCTCGATGCCGTAGGATTTCCCGTCGTGCGTCACGCGCCCCCAAGCCAGGCTCGCATCATGTACGAAAAAGACGAGCCAACGCTCATCCCGAGCACGCTGCAAGATTCGGCGCTTTGTATCCAAGGTCACCAGCGGCTCGACGTCGTAGCCCATTATCCAGGCAAGTGGCAGATCGAGCCACGGTAGGAACAAGATCGGCCAACACGAACGCCCGCTCGCCACCGCCGTCGAGCAGCACGCTCTGGTGGTGCGGCGTGTGTCCGGGTGTTGGCACGACTGTGATCCCTGGCGCGACCTCCTGCTCGCCGTCCACCAACAGAAACTGGCCTGCTTCGTGAACGGGAACGAAGTTTGGCGCGAAGTAGCTGCCAGCGGTGCGCTCGTTCGTATGTGTCGCGAAGTAATACTCACCGCCTTGAACAACGTATCGCGCGCGCGGAAAGGTGAGACGCACGTCCCCCGACGCGTCGCGGTACGTATTGCCGCCCGCGTGGTCAAAGTGCAGGTGCGTGTCGATCACGAGAGCAATGTCGGTGGGCTCGAACCCAGCCTCCCGTATGCCGTCTTCGAGCGCGGTTCGCCCGTTGGCGCCCGCGTTCTCGATGCCGTAGAATGTCGTGGAACTTGGCGGTTTCCTTGTTCCCGGCGCCCGTCTCGATCAAGACCAGTCCAATCTCGTGCTCTATGAGGAGGCACCGCATCCCCATCTGAATGCGGTTGCGCGCATCCGACGCGATCTTCCGCTCCCAAAGTGGCTTCGGCACCACGCCGAACATCGCGCCGCCATCGAGCTTGAGCCCTCCCGCCTGAATCGCGTGTACCGCCCATTTTCCGATTCGGTGGCGTGCCACGATCGGACCGGCCGGGGGCGGCGAAGCCGCCAGCGTCACGCCCCGACCTCCCACTCGCCGGTGCGCGGCATCGCATACCAGCCGCGGTGGCCGCGTCGCGACGGACGGCGAGCCCTCCGCGCGGTAAGCCTTTCGACATCGTCCCAAGTGTCGCAGCCCCGCGTGCCAGCGTCGTCGAGCAATCGCAGCAGGCAATGCGCCGTGGCCAGCGCGTCGCCAGCTGCGCGGTGGCGACCGGCGATCGGCACGCCGTAGTAGTGTGCGACCGCGTCGAGGGAGCGTCTCCGAAGATGCGGAAGGAGTGCGCGCGCGAGTCGAACCGTGCAGAGGCGTCGGGTGGGCAGCACGGCCGCCGGCGGGGCGACGAATCCCGCAATCGAGAGGTCGCTCACACGCAGCTCGGCGGACACGAACCCCCAATCGAACGCCGCGTTGTGCGCAACGAACACGTCACCCGATAGCGCGGCCGCGATCTGGCCGTGTGATTCGCGGAATGTCGGCCGGTCACGCACCATGTCCCAGGTAATATGGGTCAGGCGCGAGATCCACCACGGAATAGGTCGCTCGGGGTTGACCAGCGTCTCGAAAACATCGCCGATGCGTCCGTCGCGAACGGGCACGGTGGCGATCTCGGTTATTCGATGCCCTCGGGCGGGCGAGCCGCCTGTCGTCTCGACGTCCACCACGGCGTACGACAGATCGCTAAGCCGGAGCTCGCCCGGACCAGGCGTCAACTCCACGCGTCGTCGCGACTCACTGGACAGGTCATGCAGCGGGGGCCGCCCCCTCCACGCACCAGCTCTCCGCCCTCGAACGTGATGACCGCGGTAGTGCCTTCCTCCACCGTATCGGCGCCTGAAAGAAACGCTTCGGCCGTCACGATCCGGAACCCAGCCCCTTCCAGCTCGCGTAGCGTCGCGGTGTTCCGCGCATAGGACGTCACAAGGCCTGGCCGCAGCGCAACACAGTTGCACCCGGATGCCCATTGCTCGCGGTCCTGCATGATGCGCCGCGTGCCGCCGCAAAACACGGGCTCCATCGGCAGGTCGCATTCCCGAAGCGCGGCAAACACGTCCGGCATCTCTCTCAGATGCGGCTGGCCCTTTCGCCAATACAGAATCGGCAGACGCTCAGGGCCGATGAAGTGCGGCGGGTAAACGATGCAGCGTCCCAAATCCACGTGAGTCAGGATCATGTCCAGGTGGATTGCCGTGTTCTCTGCTGGCATCACGACCACGATGACGTGCTCGATCGAAGTCCGCCGGAATAGCAGCGCGACAAGCGAATCGATCGCCGCAGGGCTCGATCGTTCGCTGAAGCCGATCATCATCGTGTCCCCGCGCAGCGGATGCACGTCCCCGCCCTCGAGCGAGTAGTTGTGCCGTCTCTCCGCTGAGCCGTCGTACAGAATGCCGCAGTTGGCAAGACTCGGATGGTAGCTGAAGAGCGCCTTCATGAGTAGCTCCTCGGACCAGCGAGCACCATAGCGCATCGATCCCACCATGACGTGGTCGCCAATTGCCATCGCCGTATCGCGGGTGAAAAACAGGTTCGGCAATGGAGGGAGAGCGTAGCTGCACTCGTTGAGGGCGCCGGCGAGCGCCCCCGGGGTCTCCTCACGCCCCTCGATCAACATGCGCACAAGCGCGTCGGGCTCCAGCTCCTGCAGCTCGCGCGCGAGTGGCTCGAGCGGCACGATGTCCATCGTCTCGCGAATGAGCAGCTCGCGCGCCTCTGGGGTCTGGACCACCTCGGCCAGCAGGTCCCGGACGTACAGCACGCTGGCGAATCGCTCCAAGATCGAGACGAAGCAGCGGTGCTCCCGCTGGGCCGTGTCTACGTCGATAATGTCGTCGTACAGGTAGTCTTCGCGCGTCGCCGGGGTCACCGCGAGGAGCTCCGGACCCGGCGTGTGAACGAGAACCGCGCGCAGCCGGCCTATCTCGGAGCTAACGTGGACGGGCACGCCGGAATATACTGTCCGTCCGTGAGGCAGATTGCCGATTCCACGGTGCGGCGGCTCTCGCTGTACCTGCGCTTTCTCGAGGAGCTTGACGGCCGCCGCACGAGGACGGTGTCGAGCGAGGCACTCGCCCGGCTGGGCGGCACAACGTCTGCGCAGGTGCGCAAGGATTTGTCTCTGTTCGGCTCCTTCGGGACTCGCGGACTGGGCTACGCGGTCTCGGATCTCATCGAGGTGCTCCGCGACATTCTGGGGCTGGATCGTGAGTGGCGGGTCGCAATCGTCGGTGCGGGAAAGATTGGCCTCGCTCTCGCAAACTACGGTGGCTTTCGCCAGCGCGGTTTCAGGGTTGTCGCCGTGTACGACAACGATCCAGCCAAGATCGGCGGGCTGTGGGACGGGCATCACGTGCGCGATGTCGCGACGCTGGCCGGCGACGTTGCCAGCGAGCGTCCCGATATCGCGGTCGTGACCGTGCCGGCCGGGAGCGCGCAGGCGACGGCCGACATAATCGTGAGATCAGGGATAAAGGGGATCCTCAATTTCGCACCGGTGAAACTCCGTGTGCCGGCCGGCGTCACCGTCCGCGCAGTCAGCATGGCGACGGAGCTCGAGTTGCTGTCGTATGCACTGGCGCAGCGCGGGTACGGCGCCAAGGGTCAGGCGCAGCCGTAGGGGGCCGCTTTAGCGGCCCCCTCGTTTGCCGCCTGCGCCGCCTAGGCGCCGCCAAACCGTAGCGAACTGCTCGGGCGTGAGTACTTCGGGACGCGCATCAAATGCGACACCGGCCGCCTCGAGCACACGTTGAGCGTCATCTGCCGGAATGCCACACACAGTGCGGAGCACACGTCGCATCTGTTTGCGACGGGCACCGAACGCCGCGATGACGAATTCGCTGAAGCCAGGCTGTTCTTCATCGCTCACCACGGGCCTGGCCAGCGGCGATAGGCGGAGAATCGAAGATTCCACCGATGGGCGAGGTGTGAACGCTCCAGCGCTCACGTGCCCAACGATTTCGGGCCGCGCGAGTGCCTGGACGTTTGCCGAGAGCGCGCCGTACCGCTCCGACCCGGGCGCTGAGACGACGCGCTCCGCAACCTCGCGTTGCACCAGCAACACGGTCCGCGTCGGCCGCGGGGGCCGGAGGGTGTGAAAAAGGATCGGCGTGGTGATGTAATACGGCACGTTGCCCGCGACTACGTACTTCGTGACTCCGGCAGCTTCGGAGAGCGGAACATCGAGCACGTCTGCCTCGATGACAGTGACTCGCTCGTCTCCCTCGTACCGCTGTCGCAGCGCCGCAGCCAGTAGGCGGTCGAGCTCGATGGTGGCAACACGCGCGGCGCGAGCTACGAGCAGTTCCGTAAGAGCACCGCGACCCGGGCCGATCTCCACCACTGTCTCGGTCACGCCTGGCGCCACTGCATCGGCGATGCGCGCCAGCACGCGCCGGTCAGTCAGGAAATGCTGGCCGAGCCTCTTACGCGGTGCGGCAAAGGTCATCAGCTCCTTAGCACGACCAGCGTGAGGTCGTCGCGAGGCGGCAAGCCTCCCGTGTGCTGCGCCAATGTCTCGAATACTCGCTCGACGATCTCCGTGACAGGTCGCGTGCGGTGCTGCACGACGGTGTCGAGGACCGCCCGCTCTCCGAGTCGCTCGTCTGCGCCGTTGCGTGCATCGCTGATGCCGTCGGTGAACACCAACAACACGTCGGATCCACTCGCCCACTCGCGAACCGCGGATGTGGGGCTACCATCCACCATCCCCAAAGGCGGGTCGAGAGCGGGCAGTCGCTGGACCCGCCCGTCAGCGCTGATCACGAACGCGTGCGGATGCCCCGCGTTTGCGTAATGCAGCTCCCCGCGTAAACGGTCTACCACACCGTAAAACACTGCAATGAACATCTCGGTGCTCGCGAGCTCCTCGCGAAGTGAGGACAACACCGCGCCCAGCATGGCGCCGGGGTCCATGGTCGCCTGCGCATGGATCGCTGATGCGCTCATCGCGAGGGCCATTATCAGCGCCGCGCGATAACCATGGCTGGACACGTCGCCCAGTAGTCCGCCAGTGCACCCGTGCCCTAGCCGAAAAAGGTTGTAAAAGTCTCCGCCCACGCTTTCGGCTGGCACGACTCGCGCCGCGACCTCTGCCTCGGGCGCGACAACGGCGCCAGTCGGCAGCAGCTTCATCTGAAGATCGTGGGCGAGCTCCATTTCCTGGACGAGCCGCTGCTGGGCCAGCGACGCGCGCACCAGCCGTGTGTTCTGGATCGCGGTCCCGATCTGCGTCGCGATCGCTGCCACGAGCTTCTGGTCGCCCGCTGTGAACGGGGCACCCGAGCGTCGATCCGACAGATTCACGACTCCCAGCGGCTCGCCTCCATCGGGGTTGGTCCACATGATCGGCACGGAGAGCATGGCCCCGCGCCGGTAGGGCGTCTCAGCCTGACACGCCGCGTCGTCCTGCTCGACGATTGCGGGGTGCCGGGTGCGGAAAACGCGTGCGGACACGCTGCACGCATCGTTCACGGCAATTGGAGGTACTTCGGCCCCCTGCACGCCTTGCGCAGCGACCACCTGAAGCGTGTCAGTGACCCTGTCGTGAACCAGGATCGACGCGCGACGGGCGCCGACGGTCTCGGAAATCTCGGTGAGAATCGTGGACGCGGCTTCATCCAAACGCACAGTGCGCCCAAGAATCTCACTGATCGTGTACAGGAGGTTGATCTCCTCGTACCGCTCGGCGAGCTCGCTGGCTGCGTGCTCGACCTCGAGAGCAGTCTGCAGGATTTGCGATATGACTGGTGCGAGGAACGCGAGCAGCCGCTCGAGCGGGAATGGAGGGGCCGGTATCGATGACGGCGGAGTCAGTCGTGACAGCGGACGGGGAGGCGTGGGAGGTATCGGCAGCGCAGCCGCCTCGGATGTCGGCGGCGCGACACCGACATAGGGGCCGACTACCAGCCAAGCGCGTTTGACGGGCGGCAGCCTCGCGGCGAGTGCGTCGCCTGCGCTTGTCTTGAGACGGCTCGCATCCGGGCCGACAGGGAGGTCCGATACCTGTGGCGGGACCGCTGGGTGGCGAGCGGGGGCTGCGCCAAGCAGCGTCAGAGGAGCCGAACCGTCGGATTGCGTCCAGACCGCGGCGGCGCATAGGGTGGCATCGGCAAATGCGCCGAGGACGACGCTCAAGTCGTGTTCGCGCACGCGGCCGCCGGCGGGGCTGTCCTAGGTACGCCTGAGAGTAAGCCGCACAACGTTGCCGCGGGTAGACCCCTCGGAGTCGCTGGATTCACTGAACCGCTCGACCCGATCCATGAGGCGGTGCATGAGATAGAGGCCGCGTCCGTCTTCGCGGGCAACGTTTTCCGGGGTGGTTGGATCGATAGTGCAGAGATCCAGGTCGAATCCGCCGCCCTCGTCGGCCACCTCCAACACCAACTGATGCCGATCGATGGCAGCACGGATGCGCACGTGCTTTGCCCGGTCGTCCAGATTGCCGCGCAGCATGGCGTTGGAGAGCGCCTCACTGAGGGCGACAGGCACATTCAGCGTGCAAACGCGCAAGGGGAAGTCCAGCTCGCGGACCTGGCGGCTCACGAGCGCAACAACGCGTTCGATGAGCCGAACGTCGGTCGGCACGTGAAGCTCCATGGCAATTCGCACGTCGTCCACCAGCGGCGGGCTCACCATTGGCCGCGCCTCATGAGCGCTGCACTACGTTAGGCCGATGCGATGAGACGCTCGCTAGGGAACGTCTCATGCCGGCCGCCTCAGCGTCGCCGACGCGGAAACCGCGTCAGAAGCTCTGGAGTCCGCGCTCGCGGCTGTCGGCGATTTGGAACAGTGTGTCGAGCTTAGTGAGCTCAAACAGAGTCTTGAGATCGTCGTTCAGGTTTGCGAGCCGTAACTCGCCTCCCTGCTCACGGATTTTCTTTGACAGCGACACGAGCACGCCCAACCCCGAGCTGTCGATATAGCCCGTGCGGCCAAAATCTATGAGGAATTTGCGTTCCCCCTTCTCCAGCTCGTCGAGCACTTTTTGTTTGAGCTCCTGGCGGTTGCCGACGATCAACTGCCCTTCCACATCGACGACGACGACCGGGCCCTGCCTGGCAATCGTAAAGCTCATCGCAAATTGGGGCTAAATTTGGGCGAGTGGCGTGTGGCCCGCTGCACCGGTACGGTCGCACGCGGCGAGGTACATAACTTCACGCGAACTTCGCTCGCAAGGCCTGCGCCACGCCGTCGCTCACAAGATCCTTGAGTTCGCCGCCGTAACGCGCGACTTCGCGCACTATGCTCGAGCTGATATACGTCGTGGCCAACGAAGGCACCATGAAAACCGTTTCGAGGCCGCCGGAAAGATGTCGGTTCATAAGCGCCATCTGGAACTCGTATTCGAAATCACTCACGGCACGAAGCCCCCGAATGATCAGACGAGCGCCGACGGTACCCGCAAAATCGACGAGAAGACCCGTGAACGTGCGGACTTCGATTCGCGGCTCCCGCGCCGTGACTGCACACAGCAACGCCACGCGCTCTTCAACTGAAAACAGCGGGTTTTTCGACGCGTTGATCGCAACCGCCACGACCAGCCGATCGACGAATTCGAGGCTCCGCTGCATAACGTCTTCGTGACCCCGCGTGATGGGATCGAAGCTGCCCGCATACACGGCGATTCGCGGCGTCACCGAGGCGCGGCCTTGTAAAAGGTGAGCGCCGTCGTACCATAGCGGCGTGTCTCGCCGCCAGGGGGCATGACGTCGGCGGCAGCGTGCTCGATGCCAAGGACCGCCGCAAACGGTTCGGCCACCCAGGCTTCCGCGACATCGGCTGCGAGGCCGCGTCCGTACGGCGGGTCCGCGAACGCAACGTCGAACCATCCCCCGTCGCCGCTCGGGTTTAGGCGCCGCACGAACCGAAGGGCGTCCGCTCGATGCACGCGCGCTCTATCCGCAGCACCGAGCGCAGACAGGTTGGTGCGCAACGCGCGCAATGCCGGGGCAGAGTCTTCGACAAAATCCGCGCTTGCCGCCCCGCGCGATAGCGCTTCGAGTCCCAATGCGCCCGACCCGGCGAACAGATCAAGCACACGCGCGCCTGGCAGCAACGGCTGCACGACGCTCATCCACGCCTCGCGTACGCGGTCTGCCGTCGGGCGTACGCGCCTGCCCGCCGGCGCGGCAATCCGCCGCCCGCGCCACTCGCCCGCGACGATGCGCACAGCGACGCGAGCCTCCCAGTCACACGCGAAAGTCGGCGACACGTGCCTGCAACCGCCCCTCGCCCTGCCATTCGTCCCTCTCGACTCGAAACACAACGTCGAGCGGCCGACCCACGTCGAGCTCCGCAGCGCGATGACCAATGCCCCAGGCCACAGCCTCCAGGTCAGTTGCAGCGCGGCCGGCATCCCCCCCGGCCGCCAAGCGCAGCCGCAGGCCGTCGCGGGCGAGCGCGCGCGGTGGCGCTGCAAGCCTGACTCCGCGCGCGAGCAGCGCCGGAGCCGGATTGCCGACGCCGAAGGGCTCGAAGTGGCGCAGCAGACTCTCCAAAGTCGCGGTGACGTCTCCGAGCGACACCTCGAGGTCCACCCGCAGCTCCGGCACAAGATCGTCGGCGGACAGTCGCGACCGCGCGACCGAGTTGAACCGCTCGGAAAACTCGGCCAACCTCGATCGAGCAACAGTGATACCGGCCGCGGACCGGTGTCCGCCAAAGCGCACAAGCGTGTCGGCGCACTCGGCGAGGCCAGCATGCAAATCAAACGCTGGAATCGACCGGCCTGATCCCCGGCCCTGTTCGCCTTCGAGTGCTACCAGCACCGTGGGACGCGCAAACTCCTCAACGAGCCTCGAGGCCACGATTCCAATCACGCCGGGATGCCACCCTTCCTCCGCCAACACGATTCCATAAGTCGTGTCGAGATCGAGCGCCTCGACGAGCCGCGTGGCGTGTGCCAGCGTAGCCCGATCGAGATCCTGGCGTTCGCGGTTGAGAGCCTCGAAGTCCCGGGCCAGCCGGTTCGCTTCGGATTGGCTGGTCGTCGTCAGCAGGTCCACTCCAAGGAGCCCATGATTCAGTCGCCCGACGGCGTTGAGTCGAGGCGCCAGAATGTAGCCCACGCGCCCAGCGGTCAGTGGCTTTCCTTCGAGCCCGGCCGCCCGTACCATGGCTTGCAACCCCGCGTTGCTCGACTCGGCCATCAGGCGCAACCCGTACCGGACGAACACGCGATTTTCACCGCGAAGCGGCGCCACGTCGGCAACCGTCGCCAGCGCCACCAAGTCAAGCAGCGCGAAGACGCACCCTTCGGGCGCGCCAACGCGCCGTGCCAGGGCGAGCGCCAGCTTGAACGCCACACCTGCACCGACGAGGTCCGTGTCCGGATAACCGCAGCCCTCACGCGCCGGATTGAGCACAGCCAGGCATTCGGGAACCGGACCGCTGGGCAAGTGGTGATCGGTGACTATGACGTCGATGCCCGCGGCCGTCAGGGCGTCGATTGGTGCGCGCGCATTCGTCCCGCAGTCCGCGGTCACGAGGACGCGCGCCGCCGCCGAGATGGCAGCATCCACCCCGGCGGCCGACAGGTCGTAGCCGTCGGTCAGGCGCCGCGGAATGAACGGCACCGCATTGGCGCCAAAACCGCGGAGCGCGCGGATGAGCAACGCGGTGGACGCCATTCCATCCACGTCATAGTCACCGTGCACCATGATCGTCTCGCCTAGCTCAATCGCCTTGGCAAGCCGATCCACCGCCGCGCCCATGTCGCGCATGAGCAGCGGATCGTGAAGCTGCTCGAGTCGCGGACGCAGAAACCGCTTCGCCGAATCGGCATCCGCATGCCCACGGGCATAGAGCAAGCGGCAGACGTGAGGGGGCAGGCTCAGCGCTTCACAGAGCGCCGCAACCGCGGTGCTGTCGGTCGATTGGGGCAACACCCAGCGGGGCGCCGTACGCACCAGGTCCTCGACTCAGCTCGCGGCGTAAAGCAGCACGCCGCAGGTCTCGCACACCTCAATGCTACCCCGGGCCGACATCACGTTGCGTCTCTGCATGGGCACGCTCGTGTCACAATTGCCGCACGAGGGACCGCGCAAGGGAAAGATGGCGCCGTTCCGCCGCGCCCCGCGAATGCGGTCGTACTTGGACAATAGAATGCGGTCGATTCGAGAAGCCGATCCGTCTCGCGCTCCCCGGGCAGCCCGTAAAGCTGCTTCGGCCTCGGCGCCTGCCGCCTGTATCTCGCTGCGCTCTGAATCGTGCTGCGTCTCGAGCTCCGCCAAAGCGCGCTGCTGTGCCTCCGCCCCTGCCCGAAGCTCTGCAAGCCGACGCGAAACTGCCTGCAGCTCGCTCTCCTCCTCGGCGAGCATCCGCCGGGCGGCCTCTACCTGCGCCATCGCGGCTGTGGCATCGCGCATGCGCTTGACCATGTCGAGCTGCGCGAGGTTGCGCTCGTGGAGTTGCTTGTGCTTGGCGATCTGAGCCTGCAGCTCACGCTGGCGGCGCTCCTCGGACTCGACCGAGGTCTGTGCGCGCACCACTCCCTCGGCTGCACTCCGACGAGCTTCGTCCAAAGCCGCAAGGCGCGGCTCAAACGCGGCCAGCCGCTGCTCCAGCTCCCGAATTGCCTGGTCTTCCTCCTGCAACGCCAACAGCGCTTCAACGTCAGGGTGCACTCTCGATCCTCCCCGCGGTCTGTCGCGACTTGCCGTACGTCCGGAACCCACGCCCCTTCAGTGCCCGTACTTGTAACGCCAACTCCTGCTTCTGCCGCATCAAATCCGACTTTTGGGCATCATTCGCCACCGACATGAGACGGTCGATCTCGGCCACACGATCCGCGAGCTCGCGCTGTCGGAGATCTGTGAGGCAGTCGTCGATCACGCGCTGCGCGTCCGCGCCCGTTGGGCCCTCGGTGAGAAGCAACTGCAGCGTCTCGGCCGCATGCGGCGTCAAATCCTCGGCGAGCACGCCGGGCGTTGCGTCTGGTCCTCGGGCAATCAGCGCGGCGAATATTTCACGATACGTGGCATCGCGTAGCGACGTCGCGCCGATACGTTCGCCAACGGCCTCGGCCAGTGACCGGGCAAAGAGAAGCGACCGCACCAACTCCCGCTCCGCACCGTCCCCCGACGCGGGGCCACGACCGTCCCGATCTGCTCGCCGCGAGCGTCGGCCACCTGTCCGCCCGCCAGCCGACTGCCTCGCCGGCCCTTCTTTGTCGGTCTTGCGAGGTACACGGTCAGGCGTCTCCTGCCCTATCTCGCGCCACAACAGCGTGGGCGCCACGCCCGCTGCCTCGCTCGCACGCTTTACGTATAGCCCCTGCGTGATCTGGTCCGACGCTGCGCGGATGGTCGGCAGCAATCGGTCGATCGCGCCTCGCTTGTGATGTAGGTCCGCAAACCAGCCGGCTCGCTCCAGCAGTTGCACTTTGCGGTCGAAAACGTCGAGCGCGGCGCGCAGGTGGGTCTCGAGCTCCGCAGTCCCATTGCGGCTCACGAAAGTGTCCGGATCCTCGCCCTCGGGCAGCGTCACTACGCGCACGGCGACACCGTGGCGGAGAAGCTCATCTCCAGCTCGAAATGTTGCGCGCAATCCTGCAGAGTCGCTGTCGTACATCAGGAAGACCTGCTTCGTGTACCGCGCAATCAGCCCCGCTTGTGCGGCGGTGAGCGCCGTTCCCAACGGCGCCACGACGGAGTCTATCCCGCTCGCCATGAGCCGCACCACATCGAAATATCCTTCAACCAACAGCATCCGCTCGTCGCGCCGGATCGCGAACTTCGCCCAATTCAGGCCGTACAGCAGGTGGCCCTTCGAGAAAATCGGAGACTCGCGCGAGTTTACGTACTTGACGTCGCCGGGCCCGATCAGTCGGCCGCCGAAACCGACCGTATGTCCGGCCGCATCGAAGATGGGGAATATCAACCGCCCGCGAAACCGCGGCCTGGGCTCATTACCCTCTTCCGGCTGAGACAGTACGCCGGCCGCGATCTGGCGCTCGTCGTCGAAACCAAGCGTGCGGAGGTACCCGCGCATCAGCCCAATCGCTGGCGGTGCGTAGCCAAGCCCGAACCGGTCAGCGGTGGTGCGGTCGATCTTGCGCGTCTCCAGATATTCCCGCGCCGGGCGGCCTACCTCATCGTCCCAAAGCATGTTGCGGAAATATTCGGCCGCGCTGGCCGTGACCTCCCACAGAGGCTCGCGCGGGTCCGGTCCACTGTGCTGCGTCTCTACCTCGCGCACTTCTACTCCAGACTTCTCGGCCACCAGTCTGATCGCCGAGGGCCAGTCCAGCCCAAGCCGCTTCGACACGAAGGTGAAGACGTCGCCGCCCTCGTGGCAGACGAAGCAGTAGTACATCCGCTTTTTCGGCGAGACCGAGAAGTTTGGGTGCGTCCCCTGGTGAAACGGACACGGGCCGCGATAGTCCGCGCCAACTCGCTTGAGCGAGACGTGCTCGCCGACGATCTGGACGATGTCGGCAGACTCGCGTACCCGCTCGACGGTCTCGTCAGAGATCACGGCCAGCGAATGCGCCCCGTCACGCGGTACTCATCACCCGGATGCCGCCAACTCCTCGCGCGCGATCGCGCTGATGGTGCCCCCGTCAGCCCGCCCCTTGAACTGCGGTAGTACGCGTCCCATCACCGCACCCATCGTCGTGGCACCCCCCGTGATCGCGTCGCGCACCGCTGCACGAAGATCGGTCGGATCAACTGCTGGAGGAAGATAGCGCTCCAACCTCTCAATTTCGGCGCGCTCTTTGAGCGCAAGATCGGCGCGATTGCCTTTGTCGAAGAGCTCGACTGATTCCCGTCTGCGCTTAATGCCCTTGCGCACGACGTCAATGACGTCGTCGTCGGATAGGTCCTGACGGAGCTCAATTCGACGGTTCTTGGCGTCGGCGATGATGGTGCCGAGCAGTAGCGTCCCCGCCTTGTCCTGTGCCTTGCGCGCGGCCACGAGATCGCCCTGCAGGCGCGCGAGCAGTACCGACACCTACACGTCCACAGGTGGTCGCAACTACGCGTGCCGGCTGCGACGGTTCTTACGCATCGCCGCATTCATTTTGCGCTTGCGCCGCTCGCTGGGCTTTTCGTAATGCCTGTGCTTGCGGAGGTCCGACAGGATGCCGGCCTTTTCACACTTTTTCTTAAATCGCTTTAATGCCCGCTCGAAGTTCTCGTCGTCGTGAATAATGACTTCAGACAAATGGCGCGCGCCTCCGACATCCTGGGGTAAGCTGTGAAGATTAGGTGGGTTACGTGAGAACTGTCAAGCAGTCCAGGTGTATATTGACGTCCATGCTCTCTGGCGGAGGTGAGCGCCTCACACGGCGGCGGTTCCTGGCGGTCGCGGGCATCAGTGTCGCGGGCGCTTCGGCGTACAGCGGATACTCGAACGAGACGCAAAGCGTCCGGACGACTCTCGCCAGCGTACCCGGAATCCCGGGTGTCCCGGCTGTCCCGCGTTCGCCGCTCCGAGTGGCCTTCGTCGCCGATATGCATGGTCCCCACAATTGGGTGTCTCAGCCGCAGCTGCTCGCGAACATCGCCAGCTTCCGCCCGCATGTGCTCTGCGTCGTGGGCGACGCGGTAGACGAGCGTGGCGACGAGCATATGGTATCGCTGTATACATCAATCGAGGCGCCTCTGGGAAAGTTCGCCACGCTCGGCAACTGGGAGCACGAGGCGCGGTGCGACCTCGACTTGCTGCGGCACGAGTATGAGCGTGCGGGCGTCCGGTTGCTGGTGAACGAGCGCGTCCGCCTAAACCATGCTGGTCAGCCGATCGACCTGGTCGGACTGGACGACTGGCGCGCTGGCAGTCCGCACTACGAGCTCGTGAGTGAACTGGAGCCGGGTGGCGCGGACGCTCCTCGCGCGCTGATCATGTCGCACTGCCCGATCACATTCGACAGGATCGCCGAGATCGCCCCCCGTCCAACCGTGACGCTGGCCGGCCACACTCACGGAGGCCAGATCGCTCCATTTGGCTTTGCGCTAGTCACTCCCGATGGGAGCGGCCGCTATGTCAGTGGATGGTACGACAGCCCCGACGGCGCACACCACATGTACGTCACTCGAGGCTTGGGCAATTCGGGGCCCCCTTTCCGAATCGGCGCGCGCCCAGAGTTGGCCCTGCTCACGCTTTAGACCGGAGCACCGCAGTCAGCCTGGCGGCCACGTCATGTGCCGGCCGCCCAGGAGGTGCACGTGGAGGTGAAAGACCGTTTGCCCGCCGTCCGGATTGGTGTTGACCACGGCTCGATAGCCGCGATCGGTCAACCCTTCGCGACGCGCCACCTCGGCCGCAGCCAGCATCAGACGCCCGATGATGCCAGGATCTTTGACGTCGTTCAGCGTCGCGATGTGTTGGCGCGGGATCACCAGCACGTGAGTCGGGGCTTTGGGATCAATGTCTCGAAACGCCAATAGCTCAGGCGTCTCGTAAACCACTTTCGCGGGTATCTCGCCGCGCGCTATGCGGCAGAAGAGACATTGCGCGGTTTCGCTCATGCCGTGCTCTCCGTTCCCGCGTGTTGAAGGACAGCGCGCACTGTGGCTAGGGCGGCAACGCCGGCCGTTTCGAACCGCAAGATACTCTCGCCGAGCGAGACGCCCCGAAAACCACACCGGGCGAGCTCATTGCGTTCGCCGTCCTCGACCCCTCCCTCCGGCCCAACGACGATGGTTACCGGGCTCGGCCCAATCGCCGCCAACAGCGGCTCGCCGTCGCGGTCGAGCCACAACCGCGTCCCATGCTCGGCCGCAGCCAGGGCATCGGCAATCGCCGAGTCGGGAAGGATTTCGGGCAGCCACGTGCCAGCAGACTGCTCGAGCGCCGCTACCATGCGCGCGCGAACCTTGTCGTGAAACCGAGGCCCTTCCCCGCGTGGCGAAACACTGCGCGACCGCTGCCATGCAGCCGGCCGCCAGCTGGTTGCGCTCAGCTCTGTGCCCTTCTCAGCGAGCCACAGCATGCGCTCGCGATCCGCGATCGGGACGATCAAGTGTGCGGCTTGAGGACGTGGCACCCACCGGGCCTCGTCTAGCGCAACCTCTGCGTCGAACCGGCCCAACCGGAGGAGGGTCCCGCCGCCCGCGCCGCCCGTACCGTTCACGACTCCCACCCGCTGCCCGGCCGCAAGCCGCCGCACGTGCATGTGGTGCGCAGCTTCCTCGCCCAGTGTCACGACGGCTCCCACGTCGAGCGCGCCGGCGACGAAAAACGTCGCTACGACGGGGCGACGACCGCGCTCCACCACGAAGCCTCGCCGTCCAAGACGGGCACACAGCTGCTCGCATCGATGTCCTCGCTCGTGATGACCCAGGACGCGCGCTCGATGGCCTCTACCATTGCCGGCCGCTCGTCCAGAGGCCGCCACCATCTTCCCGCATGTCCTGCACGCCGGTGGCCCCGTGCGCGAAAAGCAGAGCGATCACTGCGTCGTCGTCATGGTTGTCAGACCGAGCGCGAACGGCAATCCAGCTCACGCGCCGAGTGCTTCCTTCATTCTGGTCCAGAGGCCCTTGGCGCGTGTCAGCGGGGGCTTGCTCTCGACCTCCCCGAGTCGGCGAATCATTGCCTGCTCCGCCTCACTCGGATCATCCGGGGTCCACAGCTGCACCCGGACGTGCAGATCGCCGGATCCGGAAGCGTTCACGCGCGGCAGCCCGCGCGCGCGGAGGCCGAACACGTGACCGCTCTGAGTTCCCGGTGGCACGCGGACGGTGACCGTGTTTAACACAGACGGTACCTGCAGTTGGGCGCCGAACACGAGTTGAGAGTACGTGACGAGCACTTCGGTGTAGAGGTCTTCTCCGTCGCGCTCAAATCGGGGGTCGTCCGCAACCTGGAAGACCACGATCACGTCGCCGCGAGGTCCGCCTCTGGGTCCCGCGTTGCCGGTTCCGCGCAGCGTCATGTACTGTCCGGTCGCGACACCGGCCGGGATTCGCACTGAGATCGACCGGTCGCCCCGCACGCGCCCGTCGCCGCGGCACACCTTGCACGGCGACGCGATGACGGTGCCTTCGCCGCCGCACGTCGGACAAGGGGACACGCTTACGAACTGGCCAAAGAACGACCGCTGCGCGCGGCGGACCTCGCCCGTACCAGCACATGTGGGACAGCGCTGCGGTTTGGTCCCCGGCTCGGCGCCGTTTCCGTGACAGTGCTCGCACGTGTCTAGAAGCTTCGCCGGAAATGTCTTCTCGACGCTCTGCGCGACTTCACTCAGTGTCAGCTCAGCCGTAATCTTGACATCAGCGCCTTGCCGCGTGACCTGAGTGCGCCCGCCACCGCCGAACAGATCGCCTAGACCGCCGAATCCACCGAAGTCCCGCATGAAAATATTGAGGGCCTCGGACAGATCGACGTGGTGCATTCCCGCGGGCCCGCCTCGCAGTCCTGCCTCGCCAAAGCGGTCGTACACGGCGCGCTTGTCAGCATCGCGCAACACATCGTACGCCTCGGTGATCTCCTTGAAGCGCTCTTCCGCATCCTTCGACCCATTGTTTCGGTCCGGGATGGGACTGCATCGCGAGCTTTCGATAGGCTCGCTTGATGTCCTCGTCAGACGCGCCTCGCTCAACGCCGAGGGTCGCGTAGAAATCTGCCATGTCTAAAATCTATTCGTGAACTGGCGCGGCCTGGCGGCGACCTGCCCCGACCAGCCCCGACCAGCCGGTTGCGCGGACGCTCAAAGTTGATTCGCTGCTAGTCGAGCAGCTCGCTGACGAGCCTCAATGTATGGCTGACAAGCGAGATGACTTTTTCGTATGGCATCCGCGTCGGTCCAATGACGCCAATCACCCCGGACAGCGATCCCGCGCGATATTCGGCCGTGACGATGGTGAGCTTGCCCAGCCGAGGATCGTCATGCTCGGTTCCGATCGTGATGGAGACCCCAGAGTGCGCGCTCCGCTGCCGCAAGATGCCCCCAAGTTGCTCACGGGTCTCCGTAAGCTCGATTAGTTGGCGCAGACTCTCGCCAGATGCGAACTCGGGCTGCTCGGCGAGCACTGAGGCCTGTCCAAGCACGACCGCGTCTTCTCCGGTGAGAGGCACATCAAACATCGCCTCGCCTTCCTCAATGAAGATGTTGAGCAGCTCGCCAGCGCCCGTGCCTGCGGTCGCGCCGGTGTCGCGCAGCCGCTCCGCGAGTGATGCCCGAATTTCGCGAAGCTTGAGGCCCGCCAACCGATCGTTGAGCACGACCGTGACGCCGGCAAGTGCCTCTTCCGCGACTGCGCCCGATACCTCCACGAATATCGTGCGAACCGCGCCGCCTTCGAGGGTCAAAACTAGAAGCAGTCGCTCCGAGGAGAGGCGCACCAATTCCAAGTGTTGCAAGACGCTCTCGTCCAGCCGAGGTCCCAGCGCAACGCCCAGTTCCTGTGTGAGCACGCCGAGACTTTGCGCGGCGCCGCGCAACACAGTTTCGATAGCGGATCCGCCGCCGCCATTGCCCAGGATGCGCTCGACCAACTGCCCGCGCTCCTGCGTGGGGAGCGGTGTCAATCGCATGAGCGAATCCACGTACATCCGGTACGCCCGATCCGTTGGGACGCGCCCTGCCGAGGTATGGGGGTGGTAGAGATACCCCTTTTCCTCGAGGTCGCTCATGGTGTTACGAACCGTGGCAGGCGACACATCCATGCCAAAGCGCCGGACGAGCGCGCGGGAGCCTGTGGGCTCCGCGGTCTCGACGTATGACTGGATAACGGCCTCGAGCACTCGCCGTTCTCGGTCGTTCAACTCTGTTAACGCCATAAGTCTAAATATACTAACGACTTCGGATATCGGTCAAGGTTGCAGCAAGCCCATCCAGCAGCAGCCACCCCTGCGGGGTGAGGGTGAGCCGCTGACCAGCAATCTCGGCCCATCCCATGTCCCGCCAGCGGCTCAGCGCTGGCTCTTCCCCTTCCTTGAGGACCGTCCCATCGGCGGTCCGTAACTCCAAGTACACCCGCTCGGCGATCTCGTTCTCGTTGGTGAGGGTCTCCATCTCGTCGAGAGGGTCGGTTCCCTGGGCCAGCCGGTGCCGCCATTGCTGATATGATGGCACGTTCCAGCGGCGCCGAGCTCCGTCGTACTCGTGCGCGGCTGGTCCTAGTCCCGCATAGGCTGATCCCGACCAGTAGGACGAGTTGTGCCGTGACCGCCGGCCGGGTCGCGCATAGTTGGACACTTCGTAGTGCTCGAAGCCAGCCGCGGTGGCCACGCCGTCTGCGTACTGAAATTCGTCGACGTAGGTGTCTTCCGAGGCCTCTTCCGTCTGACCGCGGCCGACCCATTTGCCAAACGGTGTCTCGGGATGAGAGGTGAGACCATAAATCGACATGTGATCGGGCGCCAATCGCAGCGCCGTCTGGAGATCCCGAGCCCATTCTCGATTCAACTCCGGCGGCATCGCAAAAATCAGGTCGAGTGACAAGTTGTCGAAGCCGGCCGCGCGTGCGGCATCTACGGCGCGATGTGTAGTCTCCGCGGTATGGGATCGCCGCATCCACGTCAGTATGCGGTCATCAAAAGATTGCGCGCCAATGGAGAGTCGGTTGACCCCAGCGGACCTCCACAAGCGCGCCGCGCGTTCAGTCACGTCCTCGGGATTCGCCTCTACGGTCACCTCGGCGTCCGGAACGAGCGAGATACGCTCTCGCAACGCGTCGACCGCGCTCGCGAGACCGTCGCCACCGAGCCGGCTCGGAGTCCCTCCTCCGAAATACAGCGTCTCGACGCCCGTCCAGGGCATTTCCGGCGGGAATCGAAGCGTCAGCTCGCACCGCAGAGCATTCACGTATTCCCGCACCGGCACCTGCGACCGAGTGGTTATCGAGAAGTCGCAGTATGAGCAGCGCCGCGTGCAGAAAGGCACGTGCACGTATATGTGCCGCGGCGGCCACGACTCAGGCACGCCGGAATGTCCCCATCAGATCGCTCGCAACCATGCCCGCGAGCTCCAAGTTGGTGAGCGCTGTCATGCAATGGGCAACCGGCAGGCAAGACTTCATTGCCACAAAGTCAATGTCGCCCGCTGCTTCGGCAAGCGCCTCCCACACCTTCGCCTCGTTCTCCTGGAGCTGAGGGGGTGCTGTCACGGCGACGACCCGCGGCCCGATCAACAGCAGCGCATCATCGATGGCCGCGATTACTGTTGCGCCGTCCCGAAAAAGGCCGTTGGAGCCCGCAGCCTGCGGCACGTCGATTGGCCCGGGGACGGCTGCCACCGTTCTGCCAAGGTCGTCCGCGATCGCTGCCGTGATCAGGGCTCCGCTCTTCTTCCCTGCTTCCACGACGATCGTCGCGCGCGCGAGCGCGGCGATCAGGCGATTGCGCTGAGGAAATGTCCAGGGCGCCGCCGGTTGCCCTGGCGCGTACTCGGAAAGCAGAAGCCCGACATCCGCGATGCGCTCTTGAAGCGGTCGGTTCGCCGCGGGATACGTGACGTCGATACCAGTTCCCAGGATGGCGCACGTTCGCCCTTTGGCGTCGAGCGCGCCCTCGTGCGCCGCGGCATCGATTCCGGCGGCGAGCCCGCTTACCACGCAGGCTCCGGCCTCGCCGAGCGCCTGCCCAAGCTGCCGCGCGACTCGCGCGCCGTACAGCGTGGGACGCCGCGTGCCGACGACTGCAATCTGCGCTCGCTCCAGAACCCGAGCGTCGCCCAGGGCCCAAAGGCGGCGCGGCGGTGTGGACAGATCTTGCAACGCCGCCGGGTACCGAGGATCGTCCCGCTCCCACGTCTCGCAGCAGCCAGCCACGGCGTCAGGGCAAAGGCAGCGCGGCTGGCTCGGCGGACGATTCGGCCCGGCGCTTCAAGGCGAGCAGTTCCGACCACCAGGTTTCGAGCATCCGGTCGAGTCCCTGGCGCGCGGCCGCGCTGATGGCGATCACAGAGAACGCGTCAGGCGCGACGATCTCGGGGGGAGGGATCGAATCGGCACCCAACAGGTCCGTCTTGGTGAACACCACGCAGTGCGGCTTCGCGAGCAGCTCGGGCGAGTAGGCGGCGATCTCACGCCGAAGGCCGTCGTACTCGGCCTGCCAGTCGAGCGAGTCGATCGGAATGAGCATGGCGAGCAGGCGGGTGCGCTCGATATGACGCAGGAAGTTGAGCCCAAGCCCGCGACCTTCGTGCGCGCCCTCAATGATGCCGGGTAGGTCGGCGACGACGAAGGTGCGATGGTCGGAGAGCTGCACGACGCCGAGGTTGGGTGCGAGCGTCGTGAAGGGATAGTCGCCGATCTTGGGTGTGCCGCGGAGATCACCGACAGGAGTGTGGACTTACCGGCGTTGGGCTGGCCGACGAGCCCGACATCGGCGATGAGCTTGAGCTCGAGCACGAGTCGTCGCCGTTGCCCTTCCTCGCCGGGCTGCCATTCGCGCGGCGCCTGATGCGTGGCCGTGGCGAAGAAGGCGTTGCCGCGCCCACCGCGCCCACCCCGCGCGACGAGTAGAGCTCTCGCCGTCGTCCAGCACCTCTCCCAATCGCTCCCCCGTGACGACATCACTTACGACCGTGCCGGGGGGCACGGGCAAGATGACGTCGGCGCCCGAGCGCCCCGTCTTGTTCGAGCCCATGCCATGCTCGCCGCGCTCGGCCACCCACGAATCGCGATACGTGTAGTCGAGCAGGGTGGCAAGGTTTTCGTCCGCGCGCACGAAGACGTCGCCACCGCGCCCTCCATCGCCGCCGTCGGGCCCGCCAAGGGGTACGCGGTACTCACGTCGAAACGAGGTTGCCCCTGACCCCCGGTTCCGGCCCGGACATTGACGACGACGCGATCGATGAACATTGGCGCTCAGTCTATGGGGCCCGCGGACATTTGGTGCCATCAATCCTTGCGGGGCGGCGCAAAAAACACGCTCGCAGCGGTGAGTTGCGGTGATCTAAACGAGCGGGCCGATCTCTCCAACGATGGCGTTTCGCGTGTTTCGCACCGGCTTGTACAACTGATCCGCCAGTCGCTGGGGGAGACGCTCGGGCAGAGCGTCGATGAGCTGCAGAAGCCGAATGAGCGCAGGGTACTGGGCACGTTGCGCACCGTCTTCCACCTTGATAGTGACGCCGATACCGAGACCCGGAATGGCCGCCGAGTGCACGCCTTCCGCTCCGACCTTTGCCACGACGCGCCCTTCGGTCTCTTCGATCATGATGGAGTCGAAGCGCTCGGTTCCTCCCACCATGAAAGGTCGGGCGATCATTGCGTGCACCACGCGGGTAGGCACCTCATCGCCTCTGGCGGTCGCCGCGGCCAGGCGAGCGTATGCGCGAGCCATGTGTTCGAGCGGAAGTGCGACGACCGGCACGCCGCATCCATCCGTGCCAATGCGCAGGGCGGAGACTGGCACATCCGTCCATTGGCCGATAACCTCCACTGCGCCTTGTTGCACCGGGTGGCCATCGCGCTCATAGCCGGAGGTCATCGCATCCGGCGGCGTGGGCCCGGCCGAGCATCGCCGCATGCTTCCCCGAGCAGTTGTTGTGCAGGCGCGAGAGGCGCGTGCCTGTCTCGCGCGCCAGGCGCACTCCGCGCGCCGACAGCGGCTCATGAATCCCGCACGCGAGATCGCCTTCTTCCAGATCGATGTCCGACAGCATTGACTCGGCGATCGCTACGTGTTCCGGCTCGCCGCCGTGCGAGCCGCACGCGAGTGCCAACTCGTCTTCGCCCCATCCCGAGCGCGTCGACTCCGCCGTCTGCGACGAACGGAATCAGTTGAAACGGTTTGGCGCCGGAGCGCCAGAATGAGACTATGCCAGGATCCCCGGCGTGGCCGATGAGTCTGTCGTTTGGGCCGACGACCGCGGCGTGCACGCGGTGGCGCGACTCGATCGTTCCGCCGCGGGTGACCGCGACGTCGAGGCAGTACCTGTCCACGCTCCGCAATGTAACGCGGGCCGCGCAGGTCGTCAGAGAGCGCCCAGCGTCAGAAGACCTTGATGAGTCCCCGCGTGTATCGCCTCGGGTTCTGCTTCACGTCGGCGAGGATCGCGTTGAGGTTTGTCACGGCGGTGACAAGCTGATCGTAAATCTTCTGATCTCTGAGCATCCGCGCGGCCAGCCCGTTGCCCTGCGTTGAGCTCGTGCAGGATGGAGTCCGCTCCTGTTGTGACCCCGGTCAAGCGGTTGTAGAGCGAGTCATCGTGCAGGAAGCGGCCGAACGTGCCGTTCGATGAGTTGAGTGTGGCCGCCAGAGAATCCACGGCGCCGACCATGCCGACGAGGTTCTGGTACAAAGTGGGGTCGTCGATGAACTGTCCGATCGAGCCGTGCTTGTTCTCCAGCCGGCTGAGCAGCGTGTTGGTGTGGCTCAGCGTGCTGGTCAGCTCATCGTATAGCGATCGATTGGTCACGAGCTGGCCCATTGTACCGTCGCCGCGCACTATGCCGCCCGTGATCGCCTTGAGGTCGTGAGTGAGTTCCACGAGATCGTGGATCGCGAAGGACGCCTCGGCGAGCACTTGCTCGTAGTCGAGCGACGTACCCACGCGCAGCGTGTCCCCTGGTCGCAGCACGTTGAAGTTCGACGTCCCCGAGGAAATGTCGAGGACTTTGTCGCCGAGAAGGCCGAGCGGCTGCAGCGTCGCTTTGCTGTCCGCTCGCACCTGCTGCTGCAGCTTTCGGTCGATCGAGAGCGTCAGCTTGAGGGTGCGAGTAGTGTCGTTGGCTGACGGGAAGGAAGTCGATTCTGTCGATCGACCCTGCCACTACGCCGTCGATCGTCACGGATCCGCCTTTCGTGACGCCCTTGGCACTTGGCAGGAACGTGTAAAGCGTGTATCGCCGAGTGAAGAGGTTGGCGGCGTCGCCCAGCTTGTACGAGGCCAGGCCCAGGATCCCAGACCCCAATGGTTACGACGAGCCCCACGCGCAGCTCATCCCACGATATCATGGTCGATCGTTTCATCGGCTCAGCTACAGACCTCCAAGAAAGTCTTGGATGTAGGGGTCGTCACTCGCGGCCATCTCCTCGGGGGTGCCGAAGAAGACGATGTGGTGGTTGGCGAGGACGGCAATGAAGCTCGCCATGCGATTGGCGGCTCTGATATCGTGCGACACTACGACGCTGGTGACTCCGAGCTCGCGCTGCAGCTTCATGATCAGGCGCGTGATCCAGGCGGTGGTCATGGGATCGAGACCTGACGTGGGCTCGTCGTACAGCATGATGTCCGGGTCGTTGGCGAGTCCGCGCGCGATACCGACCCGTTTTCGCATGCCGCCGGAAAGCTCGGCCGGCAGCCGTTGCATGACTCGGTCCGGATCGAGATCCACGATTTCGAGCTTTTGCCGCACCCGGCGTTCGATCTCATCCTCCCCCAAGCCCGTGTGCTCGCGCAGCGGATAAGCGACGTTCTCGTACACAGTCAACGAATCGAACAGCGCAGCGCTTTGGAACACCATCCCCATGTGGCGCCGTTCTGCGAGAGCATCCTCGAACGACAGCCCGGCTATGTCCTTGCCGTTCACGATCACATTTCCACTATCGGGCATGAGGAGTCGGAGGATGAGCCTCAGAATTGTGGACTTGCCCGCGCCGGACTCGCCCACGATGACCACGGTGTCACCCTTGCACACGCCCAGCGAGATGTCTTCGAGGATCGGCTGGTCGAACGA
>CAWISX010000005.1:0-112051 GCA_963838855.1 uncultured Gemmatimonadales bacterium
GCCCCTGATCGGCGCTCGCGGATGAACTTGTCCCAATCGCCGATCACGGCTCCTACTCTGGAACGGTGTATAGCGCCGGCCGCGGTCCTGTCGTGACCGACTCAGTCATCGGATTACGTCACAACTGATGCGCCGAAGTGAAGGAGGCGGGTGACTGGCAACCAGCGGCAACTGAACCTTCGAATCACGACGCCCGCGATGATCCGGCTGTGGAATCCAACAGCGTGGCTCAATCGGTTAAGGATGCGCCATCTAGATCTCCCTGGCGGCAGTAGAAACCACACGCTATCGGTCGATATTAGCCAGATAGGGTCAGCCCGCCAAGACCCCAAGAGATGCGGCTGAGCCTGCGTTGCGATTGAGGGAGGAAGGTGCGAGCTAGGGACAACACATGGCGAGCGACCCGGAAGGCTTACTTGGGATGTCGAGCGCCGGGTACGGGGCCACGCGACGCTAGATGCTGATGGTGTGACGGGCCCGCATCGATCCGCCGAAAGCGACGGTCGCTACAACTTGAGCAGCCGTGCCGCGTTGTTCCAGCCATCTTCTCCCTGTCCGCTGGCACAATCGGCATACTATTGAGGAACGCACGACCGGTGGCGTTGGGACTGAACGGATAGTCGACAGAAAACATGAGCCGATCGGCGCCGACGACCATTAGCGCGCACAGGAACGGTGGCACTGTGAAATAGCCGCTTGTCGTGACGTGAAAGTGCGCGCCGAAGTAGTCTGCCACTGACCTGGTCAGTCGACCCGGCACAGGAGAGAGCCAACTGTCGGCGCGCGCCAATGAGAACGGCAAGTCCTCACCCATATGGCCAATGATTATCTGCAGCGCGGGAATCGATCCAAGACGCCTGCCACGATCGAGCCGCAGGGAGTGCAGCCCGGTCTCGGCGCTCGATCCCCAGCCCGCGTTGGCCAGCAGCGTGCCGTATGGATCGGGCAACCCACTCAAATACGCCTCCTGCATGATGCGGTGGAGGTGGGCGCTGGATGGACATAGATCGGAACGCCCAGCCGTTGCGCGGTCTCGAAGATCGGCGTGAACCTGGGATTATCCGAGGAATAGCCCGTTCGTTGTGCCGTTAAGTAGTGCCCCCTTGAAGCCGAGGTGGGTGATGCACCGCTGAACTCGAAGCGCCGGCCTGATCCGGGTCTTGTAGGGCGAGGGTCGCGAAGGCTGCAAACCGATCTGGATGAGCACGGACCGCGTCTGTCGGCCCGATCGTTCGTGTCGCGGGCTATCGCCGTGGCCGTCGCGACGCCGATTCGATCGATCTCCTCCACCCGGCAGCGAAGAACCTGCATGTCGATGCCGGCTGGATCCATGTCGGCGAGGCGGCGATTGCCGAGATCAAGGAGTCGCTCCGCAGATATTGCCCAGGGCTCCGACTGACCCCCGCACCGGCCTTCGCGAGCGCCGCAAGAAACTCAGGTGTCGTGAAATGCTCTTCTAGCGATATTGTGCGCATAAAGCCTCTTCATTCTTTTTTGTGAGAGGGCGATCGGAGGCGTGTTTACCTATTGAGATATCGGCGTTTCCGCGCCAGACTCGGGAACTGCGGTCACTAGTGATAGGACAGCGTTTCTATCCCCCGCCTCTTCGCATTCTGTTGTGCCGGAGAAACCCTGTGGACACGATCGCGCAACACGTCCCGCGAAATTCCGGCTACCTGAGCAAGGGCGATGTCGAGGTCTGGGCCAGCGCTTTGAGCAACCTCGGCTTCACTCGTGGACGAGCAGACATTGAACCCCGTCTGGGGCAACGCCCTCGCAATTGACTGAGCCACTGCGCCCCAAGGCGATCACAATTATGCTCCGCCACGTCCAATAATCGCAAGGCCTTGTGAGGCGTGCGTATCGCCGTCTTGTCCCTAGCAATTGGCGCCGCGTGTGACGGAGCAGTGGATTGCAACGGCCCAGCGCGCAGATCTCTACGAGGGCCTACAGTGCCGTGTCCGCCACTATCGTCACTGTCGTCGATTGAGCGTCGTGCCGCGGAAACCAGGCACGGCGCATGCGGAAAGGGGAGCGCAATAGAGCCGGACCGTAGCGTGTGACTTAATTGCGCGCGAGGTGCGGGCACGGCCGAATCCAGCACCAGTTGGTGAAGGAGGTGGTCATAGAACTCGAGCGCCCGACCTCGATCGCCGTCGCGACCGCGGTCCCTAGCATGCGCTTGCGGCGTTCCCTGCATGTCCGCGAACTTGCCGAGAGGGATGGCACCCATGACGACAGTTGGACAGGAAGCCCACCGTTGCACGACAGATGGCTGCCTCGCGAGAGCAGGCCACCGACAAGACCGCGATTCGGCCGTTTCGCGTGACGTTCCCGGAAGCCGACCTTACGGAGTTGCGCAGGCGCGTCACCGCAACCATGTGGCCGATCGGGAAACGGTCACCGATCAATCCCAAGGCCCCCAACTCGCGACGCTTCAGGAACTCGCGCGCTATTGGGCGATGGAGTACGACTGGCGCAAGGTCAAGGGCGCGAGAATCAACGCCCTACCGAATTTCATTACCGAGATCGATGGGCTCGACATCCATTTCATTCACGTGCGGTCGAAACACGAGAATGCGTTGCCGCTAATCGTCACACACGGCTGGCCCGGGCTCGATCATCGAACAGCTGAAGATCGTCGATCCATTGACGAACCCGACGGCACATGGCGCGACAGCGGCGGACGCCTTCGATCTGGTGATTCCGATCGATGCCGGGTTACGGGTTGTCGGGCAAACCGACCACTACGGGCTGGGAACCTGGCCACATCGCGCGCGCCTGGGTCGTGCTGATGAAGCGCCTTGGATACACGAAGTTCGCAGCACAGGGCGGCGACTGGGGAGCAGTCATCACGGGACCTGATGGCCGCGCAGGGGCATTCGGAGCTACTCGGCATTCACTCCAACATGCCGGGCATCTTCCGCCGCAACATCGAAAAGGCTGCGCTCTCCGGCGCTCCGGCACCGGCTGGTCTGTCGGCGGACGAAAAAGTCGCTTACGAACGACTGGCCTTCGTATATGCGGAAGGGGATCGGCTACGCCTACCAGAATGGGGTTGCGCCCGCAGGCCGTCTACGGGATCGCAGATTCCCCTGTCGGCGTCGCGGGGTACTTTCTCGAGTCACGACGCGCGGAGTTTGGCAATGAGATCTCTCGGGCTATTGATGGACAGCCCGAAGGTCTTACACGAGATGATGTTCTGGACAACGTCACGCTTACCTGGCTGACGAACACGGTGATTTCCGGGCGCGCCGTATTGGGAGGGTTTCCAGCACGGCATTTCCTTCTTCGGCGTCAAAGGCGTTTCCATCCCGGTTGCGGTGAGCGTCTTTCCTGACGAGCTGTACCCAGCTCCCGGACTTGGGCAGAGCAGGCGTATCCAGGAAATTGATCGACTACAACAAGGTCGCCAAAGGCGGACATTTTGCGGCCTGGGAACAGCCGAAACTCTTTTCAGAAGAGGTTCGTGCCGGCTTCGAGATCACTGCGCGCATAGTGCAGCAGACATGGAAGCCCGCAGACGATCTGCGGGCTTCCGTGTCGCGCCACCGGAGATCACCATTCATGAACCCTCGCCTCTTCAGCGTCGCCAGCGTCGGCGCAATCCTGGCAGCCGCCGTGGCGGTCGCGAGCCGACACATGTTCGATCTTGCGGGTGCCAGTGCCTGGTTGAATTCCGCCCCGCTCACCGCTCGGTCGCTCCGCGGCAAGGTGGTACTTGTGGACGTCTGGACCTACTCGTGCATCAACTCGCTGCGGCAGCTACCCTACGTGACGCGCTGGGCGGCAAAATACAAGGACGCCGGTCTGGTAGTGATTGGCGTTCACACGCCGGAGTTCCCGTTCGAGCACGAGCGTGCGAACGTGGGCTGGGCAGTGAACACTTTCCAGGTGACGTATCCGGTCCCTATGGACAACGATTACGCCATTTGGAAGTCGCTTAACAACGAGTTTTGGCCGGCGGGAGTTTACTCACACCGTATTTTCTGCCGATGGGTAGCGCCATCTTAGGTGTCTTCGCGGCGAGGTTGGGTCGCGTCGCGGATCGTGTGGACTACTCCGTAGCGAAGTAAGGGAGCCGGTTCGAGACAAATGGTTGGCGTTACTACGGCGTTGCTCACGCGCTTGAACTTCTTCTTGACGTTTGGTGGCGCGATCGCTCTGACAATGGGGGCGGCATCGGTCAGCGCAGCGACCTGAACGCCGCTCGCATCTCGCCCGCAAAGAGTTCCGGTTGTTCCCAGGCGGCGAAGTGACCGCCCTTCTTGAGTTCGTTGAAGTACACGAGGTTGGGGTAGGCGCGCTCGGCCCAGCTGCGCGGTAGGGGGATTATCTCCCGTGGGAACCTACTCACGGCCGCTGGGATCGAGACTTCGCCGGCCGTGGTCTTGTGGGCGTTGTTGTTCTCCCAGTAAATGCGGGCCGAGGACGCCGCTGTGTTCGTGAGCCAGTAAAGCGTGATGTCGTCGAGCATCTCATCCTTCGTGAGCGCGCGCTCAGGTTCGCCGTCGGTGTCGGTCCATTCCGCGAATTTCTCGTAAAACCAAGCCGCCAAACCGACCGGCGAGTCCGCGAGCGAGTAGCCGATCGTTTCCGGGCGCGTGCCCTGGATCGCCCGAAAGCCCGACCCGTGTGTGGCAAAGTTCCTAGCTCCTTCATAGGCGATCGCTTCCTCGACCGAGAGGCCCGTCGGTGCCGGTTCGCCGTTCTTGAGCGCCTTCGCGACCTCGGGGGGCACCGTCGTTTGCATGTTCGGGGTTGGTGGTCGTTCGATCGCGCCGAGCAACGTGGTTACGTGGATACCCAAGAGACCTTCCGGCGCTCGGCGGCCCATCACGTCCGTGACGAGCGCACCCCAGTCGCCACCCTGGGAGACGTAGCGCCGATAGCCCAGTCGCCTCATCAGCTCAACCCAAGCGCCGGCGATGCGTTCGGGGTTCCAGCCTGTCGCCTGCGGTCTGGCTGAGAAGCCGAAACCGGGCATTGAGGGCACGACGAGATCGAACGCGTCCTCCGCGCGAGCTCCATGGGACTCGGGATCGCTCAGTGGCCCGATCACCTTCACGAACTCGAGGAACGAGCCCGGCCAGCCGTGGGTCATGATCAGCGGCAGCGCATTCGCATGCGGCGAGCGCACATGGATAAAGTGGATATCGAGCCCGTCGATCTCCGTGATGAACTGGGGGAACGCATTCAACTTGGCCTCGAGCTTGCGCCAGTCATAGTCAGTGGCCCAGTAGTCGACGAACTTCTGAACCTTTGCCAGCTGTGCGCCCTGGGTCCGATCGCTGACGGTCTCCTTGTCGGGCCAGCGCGTGGCGGCGATGCGCGTACGCAGGTCCTTGAGCTCCGCGTCGGTGGCTTTGTATGTGAATGGCCGGATCGCCTGGCCGGCGGTCGGTTCGGTCGTGACACCCATGTTCGTTCCCCCTCGGGTCGTTGAAGCTGCAAAGCTCGTATCGCCGAGAGAGGCAAAGCCGATTCCCGCGGAGGCTGAAGTCACTAGGAAACTGCGGCGTGACATTGGAGACAAGATGTGATTCTCGGGGATGATTTGGACCCCGCACCTACGCCGATCTTACGGTGATCGGTCGTTATGAGTGGGTTTTTGGGGCTCCTGTCATGTTTGATCGGCGGATTGTTAATCGCTCGCGATGGTCCAAAAGATACTCACGTGACCAGAGAAAACAATCATACGAAGGTGGGCACAGCGGGCTGGGAGGTTACGGCGCTATGATGTGGGAGGGTGATTTTATGCGTCGGTAGTGTCCCACTTTTCAAAGTGGGACACTACCTTGGCGGCGAGCTCCGTGGTGGGGGAAAAGTGGTGCGATGCGACATTCCGTACGCACTCGTTGCGCTTAGAGCAAGTGCCTGTCGACACGATCGTGCCGCTCGCATTTGAGTTCTTTCGCTCGACGCGGCTGCTCGAAGATCTGGCGCACAATCAATTTGGCGATGCCAGCAAATTGACAGCACACTGAGATCGCTCGAGATGGTGGTGGAGGCGGCCCGCCGTCAGGCGGCTTGCGCCTACCCGGCGGTGGCATCGGGTGGATCGACCTCGGGATCGGCGATGTGAGCGAGTTTGTCGCGCGGCTGACGCGCGAGAGTGGGACCTCGTCGTACCGGGACGATTGTTTTGGCGAAGCCGATCACGTCCGAGTTGCGCTCGGCGCGCCACCAGGGGTTGCAGCCGGGGGATTGGAGCGGATCGGGCCAATGCTTGAGGCCTGGCGCGCCGATCATACCACTGTCCCTAACGTCTCGGCTTGGGCCATGTTCTGGGCCACGTTGCATGCGCGTGATGCGGCGACCGGCAGCGGCTTACGGAATTAGTCGGTTCTTCACGCGGTGTTTCGCCAAGGAGAGGAAATGCCCTGCACTGCGTTGTAGGTGATTGCGGGGAATAGCCCCCTCAGCGGCCGTGAATTACAAGGGCACCTGCTCGCCAGACGGCAACGCCCGGCACCCTGGCACCGCTGGACGTCGGTTCTGGCCGCCGATGGAGACGGATAAAGTGGGAACTGATGTGGGAACTGTGGAGCCGTGCATCCGCAGGCATTCTGAGGCAGCCGAACCGGGCGGATCGTGGCGGCATCAGAGTGAAAAGTGTGATAACTTGCCCGTGGTCGGGACAGGGGGGCCACCCCTGGAAAGCGTGTGGGGGTGAAAGCCTCTCGCGGGTTCGAATCCCGCCCCGTCCGTTCTACAACTTTATGTGTCACAGCCGGTAAGCCGCACCGGCTCAAGTAGGTTGAGGCTAGGGCGTTTGAGCCCTGGTCTCAATTCGTGGTCGCAATTTGGCGGCGTTCGGGCACTGTAATCGCTCGCCGTGCATCCAACGCAGCTCGCATTGTCGCCGGGTCGGGGAGCTGGTACACCTCGACGACCGTAGTGACCGACTTCCACCCGCCGAGATAGGCCAGGTCGCGGAGCGGTGCGTGCTTCAGCTCCGTCGCGAACTTCCGACGCAGGCTATGGAAGCAGCGGCCCTTGACCGGCACGAGCTTCGCTTCCTTGGCCACGATCTCCCACCACTTCGCGAACGTGGAGCGGCTGGTGGGGCCGGGCGGGCCATACCGCGCAGGGAACACCCACGTCTGACCGATTGCTGGAGAAAGGCGATCGCTGGTAGGGCGCCGATCTAGCCCCGTAATACGGGCAGAACGCGGTGACAACTAGCGCGCACTCGGTGCTGGCTGGTGCGATGATCTGGCGGATGCCCAGGCGGCTTGTCACACGGTCCCGATACTGGAAAGCCGCGATATGGCGCCCGTCGGTGGGCACCACGATTCGAGCCGACTAGGGGTCAGTGGCCGGTGAGCATGGGTGAGGTGGCCGGATCACGGGCAGAGACGCCGTAGAGCAATCATTTGCGCCGCTCCATCGAAATGCTGCTCGGTGTAGGAACCGAGCAGGCAGAACATCTAATAAAGAAGGAGACTCAAAGTGAGAAAGATCAGGATCTGCGAACACATCTCGCTGGACGGCGTGATCTCGCCCGGCGGACGGAACGAAGACAGCGACTACGCGCATGGCGGGTGGACAGCACCGTATCGAACTGCCGCCGGGGCAGAGGCCGTCGCCGAGGCACAGGGCAAAGGCTTCGATCTGCTGCTTGGCCGCCGCACCTACGATATCTGGGCCAGTTTCTGGCCGAAGGTCAAGAACGGTCCGTTCGCGGACAGTCTGAACGCCGCGACGAAATACGTCGCGACCCACAGGCCGGACAGCCTCGGATGGGGCCCGGTCGGGGACCTAGGTTCGGACATCATGGAGGGTGTTCGCCGCGTCAAGTCAAAGGACGGCCCTGACCTGATCGTCTGGGGAAGTTCGACGCTGACGTCCGTGCTGCTCGAGCAGGGATTGGTCGACGAGGTTCTGCTGCTCGTCTACCCGGTCTTGCTGGGCCCGGGCAAGCGCTTCTTTTCGGACAGCGCTGACCCGCGCGAACTCGCTCTCGTCAGCTCGAAGGCCACGCCCTCGGGAATGCTCATGAACACTTATCGACACGTTGGATCGCTGCGAACCGAATCGCTCGCTACTTCCGGCGTCGCGCGGAGCGGGAGATCCGGGATTTAGACCGAGCAAACCCCTATAGGTTTAGGGTCCGGCACACGCTGGTGCTGGTGGCACTTGGCGTGGAGCGGGACGGTGTATCAATGCGAGGGACGGCAGCATGGCAACACGGAGAGAACCTCGGCGACGAGCAGTCAACAAACGAGAGGCCGCACTCCTCACCGAGATCGGCGAATCAGTCGAAGACGGAGCGATCGCTAGCGACGGGAGCATAGTGATTAGTGCGGCTCACGTCCGGTGGCTGCTCGCGAAGGTACGGGGCGAGACTGCGAAGGCCCGTAAGATCGCCGATGAGCCACAGCTCTCACCTAAGAGCAGCCGACTGATCGAGGACGCGCTCCATTTAGCGGGCGTTGCCGGACGAGAGGACAACGAGCGACTACAGCGTGATGCCGACGCGGCCGCGCTGGCGCTTCGCCGACGGGTCGCGCAGATCGAGCGGCTGGCGCGGTGGCCAAGGACAGACCAAACGGTCGAAGCTGAACCGATAGCTCGGCGCTGGCCCGCCTCTCAGCGCATTGGTATCTTGGCGACGTCTCGCACTCGGGAGACGGGACTGTGGAGACTGCGGGACTCGCGGGCGTCCTCCAAGCGGCACTCGGACGCAATACACGCTCGAGCGTGAGCTCGGGCGCGGCGGCATGGCCACGGTGTTCCTCGCGGTCGACACCAAGCACGCGCCGCCGGTCGCGCTCAAGGTGCTGCACCCCGACCTCGCCGCGTCGCTCGGGCCGGAGCGCTTCCGTCGCGAGATCGCGCTCGCCGCCCGGCTGCAGCACCCGCACATCCTGTCCGTTCTCGACTCGGGCGAGACGCCGACTGGCCTCCTCTGGTTCACGATGCCGTACGTCGAGGGAGAGTCCTTCGCGATCGGCTGAAGCGCGAGCAAGCAGCTCCCGATCGCGACGCGCTCCGGATCGCCGCGAGGTCGCCGGAGCGCTCGACTACGCGCACCAGCACGGCGTGATCCATCGCGACATCAAGCCCGAGAACATTCTGCTCACGCGCACGGCACGCCCTGGTCGCCGACTTCGGCATCGCGCGGGCGCTCGCGCCGGAGCTGCCAGCGACGGGCGCGACGCTCACCGAGACCGGAGTGTCGGTCGGCACGCCGGCGTACATGAGTCCCGAGCAGGCGAGCGCGCGAGCGCGACGCTCGATGCGCGCGACCGACATCTACTCCTTGGGCGCCGTGCTCTACGAGATGCTGGCCGGGGAGCCGCCGTTCACGGGCCCGACGGCGCAGGCGTGTCGCCAAGAGGATGCCGGGCGACGCGCCCTCGGTGCGGCGCGTGCGCGCCCGCGGTGCCGGAGGCGTCGACGCGGCGCTCGGCAGGCGCTCGCTCCCGTTCCCGCGGACCGGTTCGCGACGGCGAGGGACTTCGCCACGGCGCTCGATGCCGCCGAGCGGCACCAGCGACCGCGACGCGCGGCGCGGCATCCGCTCCGGCGGCCGTCGCGCCACCGCGCGCCGACAGGCGATCGCCGATCGCGTCGCCGCCCTCGCTCGGCACTCGGCTTTCTCGTCGGCGTCGGCGTGCTCTTCGCCTGGCGGTCGCACAACGCGAGCGGCACGGCGCCGGCGGGCCCAGTGCGGCTCGCCGTGCTGCCGTTCGACAATCTCGGCGACTCGGCCGACGCCTACTTCGCCGACGGCATGACCGATGCGGTCCGCGGACAAGCTCACGGCGCTGCCCGGGCTCCAGGTCATCGCGCTCGACCAGCTCGGGACAGTATCGCCACACGACGAAGTCGCCGCAGCAGATCGGCCAGGAGCTCGGCGTGCGGTATCTGCTCGTCGGCAAGGTGCGGTGGGACGAAGGCCTCTGGTGGCTGAGAGCCGCGTGCGAGGTGAGTCCCGAGTTGGTCGAGGTGGACGAGCGCGGTCGGACAAGTGGGCAGCAGTCCTTCGACGCGCCGCTCACCGACGTCTTCCAAGTGCAGGCCGACATTGCGGGCAAGGTGGCGCAGCAGCTCAAGGTGGCGCTCACTCCTGCCGTCCCAACAGACGCTCGCCGCAGCGGCCGACGCAGAACCTCGACGCGTACGACGCCTACCTCCGGGGCAGGGACATTGACCGCGGAGGCGATAGCCCCTGTGATCCAGCGGCGCGCAGCGGCTGCGTTCGGCGAGGCCGTCGAACGCGATTCCACGTTCGCTCTGGCGTGGGCCGCGCTCGCGGACGCGTACTCGGTGATCTACTTCAACGGCGTACCAACGCCCGCCGTGGGAGACTCGGCTCACATGGCTGCGGCGAAAGCCGTCGCACTCGCCCCTGACTTGCCCGAGGCGCATGCGGCCATGGGATTCTACTATCTCAATGTTCCAGACGATGTCGCACAGGCGCTCGCGGAGTACACGGCCGCGCTCGCGCACTCGCCCAACAACGTGACGTCTGCTTGAGCGGAACGGCGCGGCAGAGGACGACGCTGGGCCGCTGGCAGGCGGCAGTCGGCGCACCTCCAGCAGGCCGCGCGGCTCGATCCCACGCAACGCCGTGGCGGCTGATCGCCTCGGCGTGGCCGAGCTCTGGCGCCGCAACTATGCAGACGCACAAGCCGGAGTTGGACCATGCCCTCGCGCTCGCAGCCCGGCAACTCCCTCTCTCCTCGAGGACCGGGCCATGGTGGCGCTCGCCCAAGGCGACCTGAGTCGGGGCGCGGACCATTATCAGTCGGTCGTCGGCGAGCATTGATTCGGCCTCGCTCGCGGCGTATCTTCGGGCACGTACTAGGACCTCGGCTGGGTGCTGGACAGCGCGTACGAGCGGGTACTCTTGGGGCTCGGACCTGCTGCGTTCGACAACGATCGGGCGACCTGGGCGATCGTGCTGGCGCAGCAGTACTGCTTCCGCGGCGACATGCGTCGGGCGCGAGCCTACGCCGACACCGCGCGGGCCGGCGTTCGAGGACCAACTCAAGGCGGCCCCGAATGACCCGCAGCGGCACGTCTTTCTCGGGCTCGCGCTCGCGTACATGGGGCGGAAGGCGGATGCGGTGCGCGAGGGAGAGCAGCGGTGTCGCGCTGCTGCCCATCTCGCAAGGACGCCTACTAACGGCCCCTACCTCCAGCACCAGCTCGTGCGGATCTACATGCTCGTAGGGGAGCCCGAGAAGGCGCTCGACGAGTTGGAGCCGCTGCTCAAGATGCCCTACTATCTCTCGCCGGCGTGGCTCAAGATCGACCCCAACTTCGCGCCGCTCCGCGGCAACCCGCGCTTCGAGCGGCTCATCGCGGGCCAATAGCGCCTGACGTGTCAGCGCCGACCGCGCTCGCGCGGAGGTACATCGTATCCGTACCAGGCCTCCGCGTTGGAAGATTCTCGGCCGTGGTGTCGATTGGTGTCGATTCAACCGACACCGGCCAACCGATGGTGTCGGTTCCGGTGTCGATTCAAGCGTGCAAAGACGGGCATCCTGACGGGCGAATCCGGGCGGATCGGCGTTACATCAGAGGGAAACCGTGCAGGATGCCCGCGTTTGCTCGATGGGGCTGGCGAGTCCCAATGCTTGGCACCATAGAGCCCGGATGGTCGCAAATTAGGTCGCAAATTTGGCCGGAGAATATGTGAGCAGATCGTGACATCGGGGCAGGCAAATCCGGGCGGATTGTGCGCTCTGCCGCGTGAAGTGCGATCCTAGGTCACGATAGACGGGGCAGGGGCGGAGCCTGGAAAGCGTGTGGTGGTGAACGCCTCTCGCGGGTTCGAATCCCGCCACGTCCGTGTAATCCTTACAACGACTTGCGCAGTACACCTCACGTACTTTCTAGCTGCGATTCCGCATGCGACCGAGAAAGGCGATCGATGGTAGCCGGAGGCAAAACGTGGAATGTGATAGGACTGGTGCCTCGGCTCCTGTGTGCCCTATCCTAGACGCTCCTCCCGCGTCCAGCAGCGACCAACGCGATTCCTGCGACGATCGCAATCCCACCAGCGATTGGGGGCACGTACCCTTTCTTCTCGGTGGAGACCTTAACTGGCCCGACGTGGGTCGAATCGCGGTCCTTCGTGTAGCTGAGCCCGCGCGCGGCGAGCACGAGGACGCCCAAGACGATTAGCACCACGCCAACGATTCCGAGCGGTCGCATGCGCTTCTCCCGTAACGCTGTGGTAGCCACGAGGGGCAAGAGCGATGCCAGGCTCCGTCCCTGCGGGGCCCCGAGCGACCAAGGTACCGTGACTGAGAGCGGGCAGAGTTCGGTCGGAGCCGCAGGTTACGTCATCGCAAGTACATGTACAGCCCATACAACGCCACCACCGCGCCGGCGATGGCGAGGACTGTTCCCCCGGCTCCCCCAATGATTAGGCCGGTGATGACCACGACTCCGCCAACGACCATGAGCGCTTCGTACGGGCCACGCCCGGACTGCGCGGCGTCGTCAGCTGCCCGCTGGCGGCTTACCTGATCATCCGGCGCCACGGACGGGTGGAATCCCGCCGTCGCCGCGGCCATTGTTGGCCCGGCCGGAGCCACGGGAGCGACAAGTGTCTGGGCTTGGACCGCGTACGGCAGCGCCAAAAGCGTCGCAGCTACGATCACACCTTGCATACGTGCGCGCATAGAAAGTCCTCACCTGGAGAAAGAAGCGCCAACACATGAGCAGACTTGAGTATTGCGTCGCCACTGTGATGTCGGTCGCTTCCCCGGCATTCCTGCTTCGACCGCAAAAAGCAGACCCCATCACGACGAGCGAGATCGACGCCCCCGTGAAGTTTCTGTCCTCGGACCTGCTCGAGGGGAGCGCGCCGGACGGCAGAGCTCGCGCACTTGCGCGGTGACTAGCGCGTTTGTGTCTAACCGATTATCACCGGATCGATCGGTCGCGTGGCTTAACGCATGAGCCGAAACCAGCAACTTGCCCGGATTCTTTTCGCACTGGGGATGGTTAGCCTCGGCATCCTCGCTTTCGTCTACGGCGATTTTGGCTTGGTGTGGTATTCAGTCCCTGCGTGGGTCCCGTGGGGGGAAGGTGTCGCGTACGCTTCGGGCATCATCATGCTGGGAGGCGGCGCCGGCTTACTGTTCAAGCGCACGGCCAGGCTTTCTGCGCGCATCCTGCTTCCATATCTCCTGATCTGGCTGCTGCTGAGGGCCCCAGCTTTGGCGGCGGCGCCGCTCACCGAAGTCAATTGGCAGAACGCTGGTGAGCTTGCCGTGCTCGTAGCGGGAGGGTGGGTTCTTTTTGCAAGGCTGGCCGACTTAAGAGAGGGATCGAAATTGCAATTTGCCACTGGCGAGAATGGCGTACGCATAGCACGGATTCTCTTTGCAGTCTCTCTGCCAGCCTTCGGGCTTTCACACTTTGTGTATGCCGGTCAGACCGCTGCATTGGTGCCAACGTGGCTTCCTTTCCGAACCGGTTGGGCCTATCTGACAGGCGCCGGACACATCGCCGCCGGTATCGGCGTCCTGTTCTGGATCTATCCGCGTTTGGCGGCGACTATGGAGGCGGCAATGTTGAGTGTGTTCACGCTTCTCGTCTGGGTCCCTGCGGTCCTGGCCGCACCGGCGAGCGTGCCACAGTGGACGGAGTTCGTCATTTCCTGGGCGATCACAGCTGGTGCTTGGGTAGTGGCCGAAAGTATAACAGCAAAAGACTCTACCAAAACGGGACGCATAACAGCGCCGATTACTTAGCGCTCCCGCCAGCGCGCCGCATAGTGGCGTCGTCGGGCTGCTGATACACGTCAGCGACCGTTCTTGTGGTCTTCCATCCACCCAAGTAGGCCAGATCCTTCGAGCGGGACGTCATGCTTCAAATCCGTCGTGAACTTGCGGCGGAATGAGTGCCACCCGCGGCGCGTGACGGTGCGTGACCCAGAGCGACCTTTCCGGCTACCTTCCGGTAGACCTTGAGCGGCGAGGCCCACATGGAAGAGCAGTTGGTCCTCCGCAGCATCGACGCGGGGGTGTTGACGATCACGATGAACCGTCCGCAGGTGCTCAATAGCTGCAACCGCCAGATGATCGCCGAGATGCGCGACGCAATCGGTTCCGCGGCCGCGAATGCCTCCGTCCGCGCGGTGCTGCTCACGGGCGCAGGCCGAGCCTTCTGCGCGGGACAAGATCTCGCGGAGGCGATGCCGCCCGACGGATCGCCAGCACCTGACTTGGGTGACATCGTCAGGGGATACAATGCGCTGATCCTGGCTATCCGGCGCCTGGAAAAGCCAGTGATTGCTGCCGTCAATGGCGTGGCCGCCGGTGCCGGCGCCAACATCGCGCTCGCGTGCGACGTGATAGTCGCCGCGGAGCATGCGTCCTTCATCCAAGCCTTCGTCAAGATCGGCCTTGTCCCAGACAACGGCGGCACGTTCTTTCTCCCGCGCCTAGTCGGCTTGGCGCGCGCAACAAGCCTCATGATGCTCGGCGGCAAGCTCACCGCCCAGCAGGCCAAGGACTGGGGGATGATCCACGACGTCGTGCCCGGGGACTCGCTCATGGATGCAGCCGGCCGACTCGCCCGTGACCTCGCGACACAGCCCACCCGCGGGCTTGGTCTCATCAAGCGCGCCCTCAACGCCTCGCTCAGCAACGATCTCGAGGCGCAACTCGCGCTCGAGGCAGAGCTCCAGCGTGAGGCGGGGCGCACCGCGGACTACCACGAGGGAGTGCGCGCCTTCCAGGAGAAACGGCTGCCGACGTTCGTGGGGCGATAACGGCGCATGCGACTCGAGCGAGGAGCGCCCATCGGCGTGCTGGGCGCTGGCACAATGGGAAGCGGGATCGCACAGGTCGCTGCCACGAACGGGCATTCGGTGGTCGTGGTGGACGCGCAATGCGACGCGCTCGAGCACGCGCGCGTGGGAATAGAAAAGGCGCTGCGCCGCGAGGTGGAGAAGGGGCGCCTTGATGAGGCGATGGCCGCGGAAATCGTCTCGCGCATCCGATTCGTCGACGGCGGGTCGGCGGCCGGACGGGCTGAATGCCTTCGCCATGTGCGCACTCGTCATCGAGGCAATTGTCGAGCGGCTCGACACGAAGCGCGATGCGTTCGCGCGGATGGAGCGGGTTGTCGCCGACGGCTGCGTGCTCGCCACCAACACATCGTCGCTCGCGGTCGCCGCAATCGCATCCGCGTGCAAACGACCGGAGCGAGTGCTCGGCGTGCATTTCTTCAATCCGGCGCCAGTCATGCCGCTCGTCGAGATCATCCCGTGGCTGGGAACCTGCGCCGGAGGTCACGACGCAGACGCGCGCTCTCGTCGATTCGTGGCACAAGACGACCGTCCTCGCCACCGACACGCCCGGCTTCATCGTCAACCGGGTGGCGCGTCCCTTCTACGGCGAAGCCCTTCGCATCTGACGATGAAGGGATTGCCGATGCCGCGACGATCGACTGGGCCATGCGCGAGCTCGGCGGCTTCCGCATGGGACCTTTCGAGCTCATGGACCTCATTGGTCTCGACGTGAACTTCGCCGTCACGCGCTCGGTGTTCGAGGCCTTTTTCTTCGACCAGCGCTACAAGCCGTCGCTCACGCAGCAGCGCCTAGTCGAGGCGGGCATGCTTGGGCGAAAGACCGGACGCGGCTTCTACGAGTATCGGCGAGGGGGCCGTCAAGCCCCGGCCGAGCGTCGACCGCGCGCTCGGCGCGCAGATCCTGGAGCGAATTCTCGTCATGCTGATCAACGAGGCGGTCGACGCCGTGCACTGGCGGGTCGCGTCGCCGGCCGACATCGACCTCGCGGTGACGAAGGGGGTGAACTACCCCAAGGGGCTCCTCGCCTGGGGCGCCGAACTGGGGTTCGAGCGCGTGCTGGCGACGCTGACGGCGCTGCAGGAGCAGTACGGCGAAGACCGCTACCGCCCGAGCGTGCTGCTCACGCGCATGGTGCGCGACGGCAGGCGCTTCACGTGACCGCCAGCGCGGAGCAGACGCTCGCCGAGCGGCTCGTCGCGGCGATGCGGGACCGCGACGGGTTCAGCGCGTGGCTCGCGCTCGAGGTGATCGCGCTCGCGCCGAAGACATGCACCGTGCGCATGGCCGTCCGCCGCGAGATGCTGAACGGGTTCGGCGTCTGTCACGGCGGCGTGACGTACTCGCTCGCCGACAGCGCGCTCGCCTTTGCGTCCAACACGCACGGCCGGGTGACGATGAGCGTGGAGAACGGGATCTCATACGTGGCCCCAGTGGCGCTGGGTGACGTGCTCACGGCCGTCGCCGAGGAGGAGAGCGTGGCCGGACGGCTGGCGTTCTACCGGGTCATGGTGCGCAAGCAGGACGGCACAACGGTCGCCATTTTTCGAGGGACAGTCTATCGAACGGATCGCGAGCTAGTCCCCGAGGAGGACGGCGCATGAGTGAGGCATACATCGTCGATGGCGTGCGCACGCCGATCGGGTCTTTCGGTGGCACCTTGAGTGAGATCCGCCCCGACGACATGGCCGCTCTGGTCATCCAGCGGCTGCTCGAGCGACAGTCGACCCTGGACCCAACTCGCATCGCCGACGTGATCCTCGGCTGCGCGAACCAGGCCGGCGAGGACAATCGCAACGTGGCGCGCATGGCGCTGCTCCTCGCCGGACTTCCGATATCGGTGCCCGGTGAGACGGTGAACCGCCTCTGCGCCTCGGGGATGAGCGCGGTCGCACACGCGGCGCGCGCCGTCAAGCTCGGCGAGGGAGACCTCTACATTGCCGGCGGCGTCGAGAGCATGACGCGTGCGCCCTACGTCCTCTCCAAGAGCGACAAGGCGTTTGCGCGCGATGCGCAGCTCTACGACACCAGCATTGGCTGGCGCTTCGTGAACCCGCGCATGCAGCAGCAATACGGCGTGGACGCGATGGGGGAGACCGCCGAGAACGTCGCGGAGATGTACACGATCTCTCGCGGGGACCAGGATCGGTTCGCCTGCATGACGCAGGGGCGCGCGACCGCGGCGCGAGCGCGGGGGCGCTTCGCCCGCGAGATCACGGCGGTGGACGTGCCGGGCGAGAAGCGCGGCGAGACGCGACAGTTCGAGCACGACGAATTCATCCGCCCCGACACCACCCTCGAGAAGCTCGGCACGCTCAAGCCCGCGTTCCGCGCGGGCGGGTCGGTGACCGCGGGGAACTCGTCGGGGATCAACGACGGCGCGGCCGCCGTGCTCATGGCGTCGGAGCGCGCGGTGAACGAGTTCGATCTCTCACCCATCGCGCGGGTGGTGACGACGTGGCGGCGGGCGTCGAGCCGCGGACGATGGGGATGGGCCCGGTGCCCGCGTCGCGAAAGGCGCTCGCGCAGGCCAGGCTGTCGCTCGACGACATGAGTCTCATTGAGCTCAACGAGGCGTTCGCCGCGCAGGTGCTCGCCTGCCTCCGCGAGCTCGGACTTCGCGACGACGATCCGCGCGTCAACCCAAACGGCGGCGCGATCGCGCTCGGCCACCCACTCGGCATGTCCGGAGCGCGCCTGATTCTCTCGGCCGCGCGAGAGCTCGAGGCGACCGGCGCGCAATACGCGCTCGCCACCATGTGCGTCGGGGTAGGGCAGGGGATGGCGACGATCATCGAGCGCGTCTGAGTCCCGCACGGTGGCCAACGTTTTCGAGTTCGACGGCATTCGGCCGGTAGTGCACGAGTCGGCGTTCGTGCACCCGAACGCGACGATCGTCGGCAATGTGATCATTGGGCGCGATGTGTACGTGGGACCGAGCGCAGCGATCCGGGGTGACTGGGGCGGCATCGTGATCGAGGACGGATGCAACGTGCAGGAGACCTGCGTGATCCATTCCTTTCCCGGCGTAACCGTGATGCTCGAGAGGGGAGCGCACATCGGCCACGGCGCGGTGATTCATGGGGCGCGCATCGGGCGGAACGTGCTCGTCGGAATGAACGCAGTCGTGATGGACCGCGCCGTGGTCGGCGACGAGTGCATCGTGGGAGCGCTCGCGTTCGTGCCGGCGGACATGCAGATCCCGAAGCGGAAGGTCGTGATGGGAAATCCCGGGCGCGTCGTGAAAGACGTGAGCGACGAGATGCTCGCGTGGAAGGCAGAGGGGACGCGCCTCTACCAGCGGCTTCCCGCGCTGCTCCATGCGTCGCTCGTGCCGTGCGAGCCGCTGCGCCAGGTGCCGGCCGACCGCAAGTCACAGGACGCAGTGTATCACACGTGGCACGAACGGCGTGCGACAAGCGACGACGGACACGCATAGGATGTAGCGCGCCGCGCCGGCGCGCGTGACACCATCTTCGAGGAATGCCCAGATGCGGCTCAGGAACTACGTGCAAGGCGAGTGGGTCACGGGCTTAGGCAAGGGGACCGATCTCTTCAGCGCCGTGACGGGGGAGAAATTCGCCGAGGCGAGCACCGAAGGCATCGACTTCAAGGGCGTGCTCGACTATGCGCGCACCGTCGGGGGGCCAAAGCTTCGCGCGATGACCTTCCACGCGCGCGCGCGGATGCTCAAGGCGCTCGCCCAATACCTCACCGCACGGAAGGATGAATTTTACGAAGTGTCAAAGGCCACCGGGGCCACGAAAAACGATAGTTGGATCGACATTGATGGCGGGTTCGGCACGCTCTTCGCCTACGGGAGTCGGGGGCGTCGCGACTTTCCCGACGAGACGTTCTACGTCGATGGACCGATGGAGATGATCTCGAAGGGCGGCACCTTCGTGGGGCGGCACATCTGCGTTCCGCTGGAAGGGGCGGCCGTCCAGATCAACGCCTTCAACTTCCCCGTGTGGGGGATGCTGGAGAAGCTGTCGACCGCTCTCCTCGCGGGCATGCCGTCGATCGTAAAACCCGCTACCGTAACGTCGTACCTTACCGAAGCGGTCGCGCAGGCGATCGTGGAGTCGGGGATCCTGCCGGCTGGCGCGTTCCAGCTCCTGTGCGGCAGTGCGGGCGACCTAGTCGACCACCTGCGCGAGCAAGACGCGGTCGCCTTTACCGGATCCGCCGCCACAGGGCACATGCTGAAGATCGGTCGAGCGATGGTCGAGCATTCGGTGCGTTTCAATCAGGAAGCGGACTCGCTCAATTTTTCAATGCTCGCTCCGGACTGCAGCCCCGGCACCGACGAGTTCGATCTCTTCATCAAGGAGGTCGTGCGCGAGATGACGGTCAAGGCGGGACAGAAGTGCACGGCAATCCGCCGGACGATCGTCCCCGAGCCGATGGTCCAGGATGTCATCACCGCGCTCAAGAAACGGCTCGACGGAGTGACTATCGGCGACCCCAGTGTCGAGGGGGTGCGCATGGGACCGCTCGCCGGCATGTCGCAGGTCAAAGAGGTCGGACAGAGCGTGGACAAGCTGCGCCAGGCGACGGAGGTCGTGTACGGCGGCTTCAGCAGCATGAAAGTCGTCGGCGCCGATGCGGAGCGCGGCGCGTTTTTCCCGACACTGCTCCTCTACGATGACCGCCCGTTCGAACAGACAGCCCCGCACGACGTGGAGGCGTTCGGCCCGGTCAACACGGTCATGCCGTACTCGTCGCTCGACGAGGCTGTGGAGCTCGCGAAGTTGGGACGCGGCTCGCTGGTTGGTTCAGTCTTTACCGCCGACCCGGACACGGCGCGCACGATGACGTTGGGCACGGCTGCGTATCATGGCCGCCTCATGATCGTGGATCGTACGAGCGCGAAGGAATCCACCGGCCACGGCTCGCCGCTTCCACATCTTGTGCACGGCGGACCGGGACGTGCTGGCGGCGGCGAGGAACTGGGTGGCGTGCGTGGCGTGCTGCGCTACATGCAGCGGACGGCGCTTCAGGGCTCGCCGACCGTGCTCTCAAAGGTCACCAGGGAGTGGCTACCCAAGGCGGATGAGACCGTAGATCGCGTGCATCCGTTTCGGAAGTACTTCGACGAGCTCGAGATCGGGGAGACGTTGCACACGCACCGGCGCACTGTCACGGAGAGCGACGTGGTGAACTTCGCCGGGGTCAGCGGCGACTTCTTTTATGCGCACATGGACGAGGTAGCCGCCAAAGACTCCATCTTCGAGAGACGCGTGGCGCACGGCTACTTCATTCTCGCCGCCGCCGCGGGGCTATTCGTGGATCCGGCGCCAGGCCCGGTGCTCGCGAACTACGGGCTCGAGAGCCTGCGATTCGTGAAGCCCGTTTACATCGGCGACACGATCCGCGTTCGCCTCACCTGCAAGCAAAAGACGGCCAAAGAGGATCGCGACGGAGAGATCCCGCAGGGTGTGGTCGCGTGGGACGTCGAAGTCACCAATCAGAATGACGAACCGGTAGCGGTGTACACGATCCTGACGCTCGTCCGCCGGCGCGCCGGGCCCCCAGAAACCCCGAAGGACCTCCGGCAGACCGTGTCTGGAGAGGCGCCAGCGCGGCTGGTGCCGCCCCGCGTCATGCAGAAGACGCAGTCCGGGGACGCGCCGGCGCGCGTGAGCTAATTTTCTGAAGCGCGGAGGCCGTCATGGCGTGTGGTCTCGTGATACGAACGTTGGAGCGTGGATGATGCCGGACACTTCGGCTGCGGAGCGCGGATTCGAGGCCCGGATCGCCGCGGGCGAGACGATCGAGCCCAAGGATTGGATGCCGGATCGCTATCGAAAGCAGCTCATCCGGATGATGTCGCAGCACGCGCATTCCGAGATCGTCGGGATGCTGCCGGAGGGAAATTGGATCACACGCGCCCCCACGCTGCGGCGCAAGATGGGATCTGCTCGCCAAGGTGCAGGACGAGGCCGGCCATGGACTCTACATCTACTGCGGCACCGAGACACTCGGCGTGGATCGCGCAGAGCTCATGGACCAGCTGCTGAGCGGCAAGGCGAAGTATTCCAGCATCTTCAACTACCCGACGCTGACCTGGGCCGACATCGGCGCCATCGGGTGGTTCGTCGACGGCGCCGCGATCGTGAATCAGACGATGCTCGCCAAGGCGTCGTACGGGCCGTACGCCCGCGCGATGGTGCGCATCTGCAAGGAAGAAAATTTCCATAAGCGTCAGGGCTACGAGATCATGGCCACGCTCGCGGCGGGGATGTCGGAGCAGCGTCGGATGGCGCAGGACGCGGTGAATCGCTGGTGGTGGCCGTCGCTCATGATGTTCGGCCCATCGGACAAGGATTCGCCGAACTCCGCCGAGCTGACCAGGTGGGGCGTCAAGCGGAAGGGCAACGACGAGCTACGCCAGCGCTTCGTGAACCTCACCGTCGCCCAGGCGCAGGCGATCGATCTCACACTTGCCGGATCGCGACCTCAGTACAATGCAGCGACCGACAATTGGGAGATTCGGTCCGATCGACTGGGACGAGTTCAGCGGGTGATCCACGGCGAAGGGCCGCTCAACCGCGAGCGGCTCGCGGCGCGCAACAGGCGCATGCGATGGCGCGTGGGTGCGCGCGGCGGCGTCGGCGTACGCGGCGAAGCACGCCGCCGCAGGCCGCGTCTGACGCGGCCTGAGGCGATCGCTTCCGCTATGGCCGCGCGTCCGGACAACCAGTGGCCGCTGTGGGAAGTGTTCGTGCAGCCGCCGGGCGGCGCGCCGTTCGAGCACGCGGGGAGCGTGCACGCCGTCGACGCCGAGAGCGCGCTACAGAACGCGCGCGACGTGTATGCGCGCCGGGGCGAAGCGGTGAGTATCTGGGTGGTGCCGAGTGCGGCTATTACGGCGTCGACGCCCGAGGACGTGGGACCGTTCTTCGATCCCGGAAACGACAAGCCGTACCGGCATCCCCAGTTCTATTCGGTACCGCGCGGCGTTCGCATGTGACGACGATGGATGATGCGACGCGCGCCGCGCTCGTCCAGTACCTCCTCCGCTGCGGCGACGACCGCCTCGTGCTCGGCCACCGCCTGTCGGAATGGTGCGGGCACGCGCCGATCCTCGAGGAGGACATCGCACTTGCCAACCTCGCGCTCGACCTCATCGGACACGCCACGCTGCTGCTCAAGCTCGCGGGCGAAACCGAGGGCGCGGGTCGGGACGAGGACGCGCTCGCATACCTGCGCGAGGCGATCGATTTCCGTAACGTCTTGATGGCGGAGCTCCCCAAAGGAGACTTTGCGTTTACGATCATGCGGCAGTTTCTCTTCAGCGTGGCGTCGTTGTACCAGCTCGAGGCGCTCACGCGAAGCACGCACGCGGACCTTCGGAGCATTGCCGCGAAGGCGCTCAAGGAAACGCGCTACCACGTGCGCCATGCGGGCGAATGGGCGCTCAAGCTGGGTGACGGCACAGAGGAGAGCCACGCGCGCGCACAGGCGGCGCTCGATGCGCTCTGGCGATTCGCCGGCGAGATGTTCCTCATGGATGAGGGGGACGAGACGCTTGTGCGCGCCGGTATCGCGCCCGACCTCGCGCCGCTCGAGGCCAAGTGGCGCGCGCAGGTGACCGACGTGATCGAGCGCGCGACGCTGTCTGTGCCGGCAAGCGGCTACATGCAGCGGGGCGGTCGTGTCGGGCGGCACACGGAACATCTCGGCCACATGCTCTCGGAGATGCAAATCCTTCAGCGCTCATATCCGGGAGCGATCTGGTGACGCCGCGCATGACGCCGCCGCGCATGACGCCGCCGCGATCTGGGCGATACTCGGGAGCGTGATGGATCCCGAGGTTCCCGTGCTCAGCGTGGTCGAGCTCGGAATCGTGCGCGATGTTACGGTCGACGAGCGGGGCGCGGTCACCGTATCGGTCACCCCCACCTACTCGGGGTGCCCCGCGATGCAGATCATCGAGCGGGATATCGTGACGGCCCTCGCGAGCGGCGGCTGGCGCGACGCGCGCGTACGGACGGTTTACTCACCCGCGTGGACCACGGATTGGATTGGAGACGACGCACGGCGAAAGCTCAAGGAATTCGGGATCGCACCACCCCCCCCGCCGGGCTCCGCTGTGAGCGATGCGGAGCTCGTGCCCCTTCGCCGCCGCTCTCCCCTGGTGACCTGTCCGTATTGTGGCTCGGATCACACCACGGTGCGCAGCGAGTTCGGGACGACGGCGTGCAAGGCAGTGATGTACTGCGACCGCTGCCACCAGCCATTCGAGCTGTTCAAAGCGTTTTGAGGAGATCGGGGCGAGCCGTGGCAACGCAGCCGGTCAACGTCGGGGCCCACACCGGATCGACGCGCTCCGCCACCACGCCACTCAGCGCCGTCCATCCGGACTGGCGCCGCATCGCGTATCATCTGCTCGTGTCACGCGCACTCGATGACGTCGAGGAGACGACAAACCAGCACAAGGCGTCCGTGCCACGCGAACACCTCGTGCACTACCAGTTCTCCGCGCGCGGGCACGAGATGTCGCAGATCATCCTCGGCGCGCTGCTCGACCGCCCACACGACGCCGCAGGCGCATATTATCGGTCGCGCCCGTTTCTCCTTTCGCTTGGCCTCTCAATTGAAGACGCGCTCGCGAGCCCACTCGGTCGCACCGGCGGCTTCAGCGACGGACGCGACATTGGCGTTGTCTGCAACCTCCCGAAGCGCCGCGGTGCGATTGTGCTTCCAATGTCGGGCGATGTGGGCAGCCAATACACGCCGACCGCGGGATGGGCGCAATCGATCCAGTACCACCGCGACGTGCTTCGTGACGAGCACTACGCGGGCTGCATCGCCGTCGCGCTTGGGGGCGATGGCTCGGTAGCCACCAACGGTTTCTGGGCCGCACTCACGATCGCAACGACGCTCGAGCTCCCCATGCTCTTCTACATCGAGGACAATCAGCTCGGCATCTCCGTGCGGGGCGACCTGCAGACCCCGGGGGGCAACATTGCAGGCAACCTTGCATCCTTCGGCAATCTGTTCATTCGGGACGGCGATGGCACCGATCCGGCGGAATCCGCTGCGTTTGCTGGATGAAGTCGTGAGCCATGTGCGGAGCGGCGAAGGCCCGGCGCTCATTCACCTCACGGTGCCGCGGCTCTCGGGCCACTCCGGCGCGGACAATCAGCAAGCGTACCGCACCGACGAGGAGATCGCCCGGGATTGGGAGCGCGATCCGCTCCCCAGGCTGCGCGCGCACGTGGTGCCGGCCTTCATGTCGGAGCACGAGTGGCGTGCGCTCGAGCAGGAAGTCGCTCGCGACGTGAGCACCGCGCTCGGCCGCGCCCGCGCGCGAGCAACACCGAACCCGTCAACCGTCAAACGCTTCGTGTACGCCGAGCCCCGACAGCCGGCGACGCGGAGACCGTGGGCGGCCTCTCGAAGGAGGAGCTCAGCGCGCTCGGCGGAACCGACGTCGCGCTGGACGACGGGCCGCTGATCCGGTTCGCCGACGCCGTGCGGCGCACGATCGCACACGAGCTCGAGGTCAATCCCAAGGTGCTCGTGTTCGGCGAAGATGTCGGAGTGAAAGGCGGCGTGCATCTGGTGACGGAAGGGCTGCAGAGGCGCTTCGGACCGCGGCGCGTGTTCGACACGAGTCTGTCGGAAGAGGGAATCGTTGGGCGCGCGGTCGGCATGGCGGTGTCAGGGCTCATGCCGGTGGCCGAGATCCAGTTCCGCAAGTACGCGGATCCGGCGACCGAACAGCTCAACAATTGCGGTACCGTGCGCTGGCGGACGAATAATCAGTTCGCGGCGCCGATCGTGGTGCGGATGCCGGGGGGATTCGGCAAGGACGTGGGCGATCCGTGGCACTCGCTCAGCAGCGAGGTGACATGGGCGCACGCGCATCGGCTGGCAGGTGCTCGTGCCGTCGAACGCGGCCGACGCGGTCGGGCTGCTGCGCGCGGCGATGCGGAGTCGGAACCCGAGCATCTTCTTCGAGCACCGGTCGCTGCTCATGACCAGTGACGGGAGCGCGCGGTACCCGGGCGACGAGTACGTGCTGCCCTTTCGGTCGGGCCAAGGCGCTGCGCCAGGGCAAGGACATCACAGTCGTGACATGGGGCGCGATGGTGCACCGGTGCCTGCCGGCGGCGGACCGATTCGGTGATCGCGTCGAGCTTCTCGATCTGCGGACCGTGGCGCCGTGGGATCGGGACTGCCGTGCTGGCGAGCGTGCGCAAGACCGGGCGCTGCCTCATCGTGCACGAGGACACGCTCACTGCAGGCTTCGGGGCGGAGATCGCCGCGACGGTCGCGAAGGAAGCCTTCTGGTGGCTCGACGCGCCGGTCGAGCGACTCGCCGTGGACGACGTCCCAATGCCGTACCATGAAGTGTTACTGAACGCGGTGCTGCCGGATGAGGAGCGCATCGCCGGCGCGATTGAGCGAACGCTCACGCAATAGACGGGCTCTCCGAGCGCACCGATCATCTCCTGCACGTTCACCTTCGCGATGCCATCTGTCGACCAGCGCAACCCTCTTCGCGCGATTCCGGCCAGGTCTTGATCCGTACGCGAGATCGGGATTGCGACGCTCCAGTTCGGGCACCCCAAAGGGAATTCGCTGCCCGGCGCGTTGCTTCGGCAGCATGGCCGACGCGCTCAATGCGCTGGGTGCCGATCCCGAGCGCGCGCGTGATCGTGCTCCGGAGTAACGAACCCGGCCCGTTCTGCGCGGGGGCGTCGTTCGATGAGCTGCACGAGCATTGCGGACGCGGCTACTGGGAAAGAATTCTTCATGGGCTTCGCGCGGCTCGTGCTGGCGATGCGTCGCTGCCCGAAGTTCATCATCGCGCGCGTGCACGGAAAGACGGTGGGCGGCGGCGTGGTGCTGGCCGCCGCGTCGGACTATCGTCATCGCATCGACGAGTGCCGCAGTACGGCTCAGTGAGCTTGCCGTCGGGATCGGCCCGTTCGTCGTCGGTCCCGTCATTCAGCGAAAGATCGGGCTGGGCGCGTTCCAGGCGCTGGCGGTGGATGCGGCGACCTGGCGCGACGCGGCGTGGGCCGAACGGCATGGGCTCTTCGCGCAGGTCACGCCTGACGGCGAGGCGCTGGACGCGGCGGTCGCCGCGCTCGCCGAGCGGCTCGCGCGATCGAGCCCAGACGCGATGGCGCGCATGAAGGAGACCTTTTGGCAGGGGACCGAGCATTGGGATGCGCTCCTGGAGGAGCGCGCTGCTATGAGCGGGACCCTCGTGCTCTCCCCGTTCACTCGAGACGCGATCGCAGCATTCGCGGCAAAGTAATGTCTTGGCCGTGACGCGCTCGCGCATGTCGGCGATGGCCGACGGGATGGCCGGGTCGGCGATCCTGAAAGTCGCCGCGGACGTTCGCGCCGTCACGGCCCAAGGTCGTCGTGTCTGCGACTTGACCATAGGTGATTTCGATCCGCGCCAATTTCCGATCCCTGAGGCGCTGCGGGACGGCATTGTAACGGCGCTGCGAGACGGGCAGACGAACTATCCCGCCGCCGCGGGAGTGCTGGCGCTTCGCGAAGCGATTCAAGCGTTCAGTCGGGAGTGGCTCGCCCTCGACTATCCACTGGAATCCGTGCTGGTGACGTCCGGGGCGCGGCCGGGGATTTATGGCGCCTTTCGCACGCTCGTCGATCCTGGCGATCGAGTCATCTACCCGGTGCCGTCGTGGCAATATTCCTATTACTGCCAGCTTGTCGGCGCGACGGAAATCCCAATTGTCTGCGATCGATCGACTGGCTTCCTGCCGACGCGCGCAGCGCTCGAGCCGGTTGTGCGGGGCGCTCGGCTGCTCGTTCTCAACTCGCCACTCAATCCCGACCGGCACCCTGTTCGATGCGGACATGCTTGGCGCCATCTGCGACCTGGTCCTCGAGGAGAATGCGCGGCGAGCGAGGCATGACCGTCCGCTGTATCTGCTGTACGATCAGGTCTACTGGATGCTGACATTCGGGGACGCACCGCACGTCACGCCGGTTGCGCTCCGGCCAGCGATGGCGGCCTATACGGTGTCGGTCGACGCGATCTCGAAGTCGTTCGCCGCGACTGGGCTTCGCGTCGGATGGGCCCTCGGACCCGCGGACGTGATTCGAAACATGATCGATTTCGTGAGCCACGTGGGCGCGTGGGCCCCGCGTCCGGAACAGGTCGCAACCGCGGCGCTGCTCGTTTCGCGCGACACGATCACCGCCTATCACCGGACGATGAAGGCAGGCATCCACCACCGGCTCGACGCGTTGTATCGCGGGCTCATCGCGATGCGCGATCGCGGGTTTCCCATCGATGCAACGCCGCCCGCGGGGGCGATCTATTTGAGCGCGCGCTTCGCGATCGTGGGGTGGCGGGCCCCGACGGGCGAAGTGCTCACCGGGAACGAGGGCGTTCGAACCTATCTCCTGCACCACGCGGATTTCGCGGCCGTTCCGTTCCAGGCGTTTGGCATGTCGGAGGACACGGGGTGGTTTCGTTTGTCCGCGGGCGGCGCGTCCGTGGCGGATATCGAGAGTGTCTTGCCGAAAGTGGCGGCAGCACTCGAGCGCGTCGCCGCTCGTGGGTAGGCTCTCGGGGCGGTGTTTCGCCTCGGGAGACTATCTTCGTGGATGCTGCTTCGGCAGGCCGCCTCGCCATATCCAAACCGCGCGCGGGTCGACACAAGCGTCCGATCACGAACGCCAAAAGCGCGAAAACGACCGGCGTCTTGAGCCCCTGCGACCATTACCGGATGCTCTCGACGTACGCAGTTGGCAACTTCAGTCGGCGACCAAGCTCGCGCAGCTTCATCGCGTATTCCGAATTAGCCTCTTCTGGAGCCGGTGGCACAATGAGATTGAAGCACAAGGCGGGGGTATATGAACCATCCGCGAGTTGCGCCAGCACAGCTTCCGGCTTATAGGCACTGACGCTGGTGTCGGAGTAGAGTTTCTCGATCTCAGCGTGAGAGAGCTCCATGATGATTCCGTGGGCAGAGGACGCAGCGTTGCGGATCAGCGTCGCTCGTTGCCCAATACGAAGGGCAAACTCGGAAACACAGGCTGGCCGGGCGTTGGTGGGATGCGCACCTTTGGCGCGCAACAGTTCAACGTCCATAAACAACCCGTAAAAGAAGACGGTGACTTGCCGCGGTTCCACGGACATTGATGGTACCGGAGGCAAAACGGTGGAATGTGAGGACTGGTGCCTCGGCTCGTGCGTGCCCTATCCTAGACCGTCCTCCCGCGTCCAGCAGCGACCAACGCGATTCCTGCGACGATCGCAATCCCACCAGCGATTGGGGGCACGTACCCTTTCTTCTCGGTGGAGACCTTAATTGGCCCGACGTGGGTCGAGTCGCGGTCCTTGGTGTAGCTGAGCCCACGCGCGGCGAGTACGAGAACGCCCAAGACGATCAGCACAGCGCCAACGATTCCGAGCGGTCGCATGAGCTTCTCCCGTAACGGTGTGGGAGCCACGAGGGGCAAGAGCGATGCCAGGTTCCGTCGAAACCCTCGCGCTCGCTAGTGCGTGGGTGTAGCTAATCCTGGCTTCTCGCGACGGAAATTGAGATGCACCTGCGGCAGCACCCATGCGTGCTGGGAGGTCAGACATTAGCCCTGACGCAATCGCCGCCATAGCGGTTCCTGCCGCGTTCGTCCTGTGCCTGCCGCTCGATTTCCGGCTTCGACAGGAATTAACACCGTCATCATCATTCGCATTGGTGATCACCTTCGTTTGGGCGTGCTGGAAGTGCTGTGACGTCGCGTTCCGAACTGCCCGAATCGGCACCAGGTCTTGGCATCTCGAGTCCCTGCGAACATTACCGGATGCTCTCGACATACGCAGTTGGCAACTTCAGTCGGCGACCATGCTCGCGCAGTTTCATCGCGTATTCTGAATTAGCCTCTTCTGGAGCCGGTGGCACAATGAGACTGAAGCACAAGGCGGGGGCATAGGCGGAGAGCAGCTGACGAGCGGACCGCGGGCGACAACGTCAGCCGCAAGACCGACTAGCGACTGGCCAAGCGCCATGGGACGTCTTCGTTGGTCACGAGATGGCGTTCGGGGACGACGGATAGAGTCCCGCTGGGGTCGAGGTCGCGGAAGGACGCGCGCAGCGTAACCTGGCGTCCTTTGGCGGCGCCTTCGATGACAGTCCCGTCGACGTGCATGCGCTTCGTCTTCCAGTCAACGATGCCTTCTAGATCGGCGACGAGGGCGGGTTGCCCAGCCGCGCTCTGCTGCTGCCAACGCACGTGGACCGGCCACACCCGTTCGGCACTACTCATGGCCGAGCCCAAGGGCTTCACGATGAGGGTGAGATCACGGCCGCGCGTGCCAATCGTGCGGCCCCGCCAGACGAGACCCACGTGGTCAGTGTCGAGCCCGGACAATTCGGCCTCGAATGTCAGAGACCGCAAGGCGGTGACGGCAGCCTGCGAGACGTCACCGAACTGCGCGTGCGCCTCCGTGGGAGCGAGAAGCTGGGCGGCGGCGACCAGTGCCGCACCTGCCAGCATGCGCGAGGAAAGCTGGGTTACGAGCTGCGAATGGGCGAACATGGGAGCCTCCGGACAGGGGGTTGACCTCACGACTGCGGCATTGGCCGCGTTGTGGGTCCCAGTTTACCGGACGCCCTCATCTCATGATCGCGAGATTATCATCGAGGTTATCATTCTGGATGGCGAGGCCTCACGCTGATAGTCCGTATGTGGCTCAGGCGAGACCCGATCACTCGATGAAGCGCATCCAGGTCCTCGGCGGGCTCGGTGTCTTCGAAGGTGCGCGGCCGCTCGCCGGTTCGGCGCAGCAGCCCAGACGTTTGGCGATCCTTGCGGTACTCGCCAGAGCAGGGAGCCGGGGCGTGAGTCGGGACCGCCTAGTCGGGTTGCTCTGGCCGGATACGGAAGAAGAGCGTGGTCGTCGCAGTCTGAATCAGGCGCTGTATGCGTTGCGACAGGAGCTCGGCTCGGAAGAAGCGATTCTGGGAACCCGCGATATCAGACTCAATCCGGACCTGGTGGAGAGCGACGTTGGCGACTTCGAAGCCGCCTCGGCCTCGGGCGCCCTCGAGGAAGCCGCGAAGATGTACGCGCCGTTCCTAGGAGACTTCAACCTTCCAGGAGCCGCCGAGTTCGCCCGATGGGCCGAGGGGGAGCGAGAGGTACTCATTGGCGAGAACCGCCGGCTACTTGAGACCGTGGCGAGGGCCGCTGCCGGTCGGGGGGATTGGGGGGCGGCCGTGCTGTGGTGGCGTCGGCGCGTCTCACTCGATCCCGACGATGCCCCGATATCCCAGGGCCTCATGCTTGCGTTGGCCGGGGCTGGGGATGTCCCCGGGGCACTCAGGCACGCGGAGATCTTCACCGAGCTCAGGCACCAGCTGGAGCTGCCTGCGGACCCCGATGTCCTTGCGTTGGCCGAACGGATCCGGCGGGGCGAGCTGCCACCCGCGCCGCAGCGATCTGCGTCCCACCAAGGGCCTCAGGCCGTCGGCGTGCCGTCCGCGCCGCAATCCATCGCGGCCGCCGCAGAGAGCCGGTCGACGGTGGAGCGCCCAAGAGCCGGGCCGGCCTCGATCGCGGTGCTTCCGTTCGTCAACATGAGTCCCGATCGGGAGAACGAGTACTTCAGCGATGGCCTGACGGAGGAGCTGACCAATGCCCTCACTCGGGTCGCGGGGCTGCGGGTCGCCTCCCGAACCTCAGCCTTTGCGTTCAAGAGCAAGGAGGTCGACGTCCGGAAGATCGGGGCCCGCCTCGGGGTGACGCGGCTGGTGGAGGGCAGTGTCCGCAAGGTCGGGAACCGCATCCGGGTCACGGCTCAGCTGGTCAGTGCCGCCGACGGATACCACCTCTGGTCCGATGCCTTCGACCGTACGCTTACCGACGTGTTCGCGCTGCAGGAAGAAGTCGCACAGGCCATCGTGGCAGCGCTCTCGGTTGAGGGGCATGGTGTCGGGCACGCTCCCCGGATTCGGCCTCCGACAGACGTGGTCGAGGCCTACACCCTCTACCTGCGGGGGCGCTACTTCGTCCTCAAGGGCAACGCCGATTCGATCCGGGTCGCTCGCGAGTACTTCGAACAGGCCCTAGAACTGGATCCGCACTATGCCCTCGCCTATGCCGGGGTGGCACACTGCTGGGCCATGAGCGGCTTTGAGGAGTTCGGTGAACTCCCACCGCTGGAGGCGATGCCCCGGGCGAAGCTGGCCGCGGACCGAGCGCTCGAACTGGATCCGCTGCTGGCAGAGGGACACCTGTGGCGCGGGGTGATCGCACTGCTTTTCGAGTACGACCCGGTCGAGGCGGAAGCGAGACTGACGCGGGCCATCGAGCTTCAGCCTTCCGCCGCCATGGCCCATGTCTGGCGCGCCTTTCTGCGGGGCATTGCCGGACGCCACGACGAGGCGATCGCGGAGGCGATCGAGGCCGAGCGCCTCGACCCCATCGCGATCCGAGTGCAGTTCGCGCTGGGACGATGCTACTATTTCGCCGGGCGCTACGACGAAGCCCTGCGGAGGTTTCAGACGGTCCTCGGCATGGACCCGAACAGCCTTGCGCACGCGTGGGTGACGCGGGTCTTTGCCGCGACTGGGCGAGCGGACCTCGGGCTTGGCCTCACAGAGACGGCAATGGCCAGGCTTGGTCGCCATCCCATGCTGCTCGAAGTGCAGGGCGACTGCCTCGCAATGCTGGGCCGCGGCGATGAGGCCCGAGGCGTCATCACGGAGCTCGAGCAGCTGACGAAGGTGCGCTATGTCTCCTCGTATCACGCGGCCACCATTTATGCAAATCTGGGCGAGGAGGAGGCCGCGATCCGATGCCTCGAGGAAGAGGCCCGACAGCGATCCGGATATCTCGCGTTCGGTCCGCTAATGGCCGGTTGGGAGTCGGTGCACCGCACACCCAGACTCTGCGCGCTGATGGAGCGGCTTTGGCGTGGCGCCCAGATGACAACGTTGCCCGGAATAACGCAGGCGTAGCGACCTCGACCGCCAAACTGTCATAGCCCTTCGCCATCGCGGCCGAAAGCCATTCCCGTTCGAGGATGGTATTCTTTCGCCTGGTCGCGACGCGTGCCAAGCGTAGCCACCCCCGTGTTCAAGGCGGGCGCGCGATCCGCCAAATCTCCTTGCGGCGCACCGGACGATGTGCACCAGAATTGCGGAGGGCGACTCAGTACGGGCAGCCGATCCGTGCCGTGCTCACGACGATGTTGTCGAGATATCGCTCTTCGGTGACCGGCGAGCCGGCGTTCCAATAGTTCTCAAAGAATACCGCGTTGAACCCGTACGCCGTAAACGAGCCAAGCCAGTTCATCCCTGTGCGCTGCCCCTGGAGCTGCCCATTGATCCAAAACTCGAATACTCCGTTCGATGCACCGGGATCATTGAGGCGCGCATGGGCCTCAACGCAGTACCACTGGCCCACATGCGACGCGTCGAAAATCGGTGTCTGCGATACGACTTGGCCCAGCCACCGCATGTGTGGGAGATCGTTGTACGTCGTAGTCAGGAGATTCCCCGCCGCGTCGGTCCCGGAGGCGGGATCCAGCAAGAGATAGTTTTGCTCCGACCCCGGGTCGCCCGACCAAACGTGGGCAAATGCGGCTTCCGCCCAATTCGGAGTGGCAAACACGAGAGCGCGATTGAGCTTGTCTCCGCCGCCCCCCGTCCAGCCGGGCTGGTTGCGTACGTATTCACGCCAATACAGTTCGCGGTAATTCGCCGTTCCGGCGTCGACCGGCTTGAAGTATGATGACGGCGTCTTGCCGAAGGCGAGCTTGAGGTTTCCGGTTTCCGAGGTGCCGGGCACGTAGCGCGCGCGCATTCCCGTGGAGCCGTTCACGCCGACACCGGCCACCCGGGCGAACTGACCGTTGGGGTTGATGTACTCGAAGTAGCTCGCCGTGCGGTCCGTTTCGAAGTCGTCGCACCAGATCCAGCCCGGTTGCGGCGTGTCGCATTCGCGCGCGCCCTGGACGGTGGATGCCGCGACGCTAATCGCCGCCGTGCCGCTCTGTCCGCCGCTCGTGGCGGTGGTCGTAGTGCTGCCGGCTGCCAGTGCCGTCACGAGCCCGCTACTCGATACTGTGGCTTTGCTCGAGTTGGAGCTGGCCCACGTGACTGGGCGGCCACTCAGCACATTCCCACTAGCGTCTTTCATCGTGGCAGCGAGTTGCACGGTGTGACCGATCGTCAGCGCCGACGAAGCTGGCGACACCGTCACCGAGGCCACTGGGGTCGAGGGCGTCGTCGATGATCCACCCGATCCACTCACCGTGATTGTCAAGCTTCCGGTCGTCTTGCTCTGCGTCTCCGCAGTCAGCGTCGCGGTCCCTGCCGCCACACCAGTCACGAACGCGGTGTCGGCCCCCGCCTTCCCGTAGTCGGGCATTGTGACGCTCAGGACGGATGGATTGGAACTCGTCCACGTTGAGCAACAGGAAGTCCACGGAGCGCCCGTCGCATTGTTCAAGCGTGCCGTGAATTTTTGGACTTTGCCAACCGCGAGCGTGGTGGTCGACGGTGTAATGGCGACGAGCGGGTATCGCACGGCGCTCATCACTTGGGCCACTGGCAGCGCCGCGGCATTCTCGCGGTGCGAGCGCGGCGGGGGGTGTTGTCGAATCACCGCAGGTACAGAGAAGTACGCTGCCGAAAAGCACCGTACACGCCACGCCGAGGCGACCAATTGCGGACCGCATACAACCCTCCCGAGTCTGTTCGGCGGCCCGACGAGCGTGGTGCGCGGTCCGTGTCCGCACACGTTAGCCTCGCGGCTTTGCGTCTCCGGCTTTCGCCGGATTTGCCTTTGTCGCAGCCCCGCCCGGGAGGGGGGTCTTGCGATCCTGCCATGGTTTCAGGCCACTTCGCGCTCCGTGCGACGCCAGCAACTACCTGTCGCTACACATAAGCCCGGTGCGCGCCGGTGAACCTATGGCGGCACGCTCCGCCACGCCAGTGTTGATTTCGGATCACAAGGCGAACCGGCCGGTCAGTCTGTCCCATTGGTCCTGAGCGCGCCTATTCCGGCCGCCACCACCGCGTGCCGCTAGCAGCTCGATCCTTCAGCACGCGGGCCGCCATGCGCGCGCGAGCCGTTGCCATCATCGGGCCGCCGCCCCTCCGGGCGCCCCAGCGGCAGGCGCCTGCGCGCCGCCGGCACCGAGCTTTCCCACCAACCCTCCCACTCCGCCCAGCAGATCGAGCGGCAGCGGGAACACGATGGTGGTGTTCTTCTCGGTTCCGATCTCGATGAGCGTCTGGAGATACCGCAGCGTGATGGCCACCGGCTCGCGGTTCAACACCGCGGCCGCCTCAGCCAGTTTGGCGGAAGCCTGGAACTCACCCTCTGCGGCAATGATCTTGGCTCTCCGCTCGCGCTCCGCCTCGGCCTGAGCGGCGATCGCCCGCTGCATGTCTTGCGGCAGATCCACTTGCTTGACTTGGACCTGCGTGACCTTGACGCCCCACGGCTCCGTGTGCTCGTCGAGGATGGTCTGAAGCCGAGCGTTCAGCTTCTCGCGCTGCGAGAGCAGGTCGTCGAACTCCACTTCGCCCAGCACCGAGCGCAGGCTGGTTTGGGCCGCCTGCTCGACGGCGTAGCGATAGCTTTCGACCTCAATGACGGCTCGGGTGGCGTCCATGACGCGGAAATAGACGACGGCATTCACCTTCAGTGACACGTTGTCGCGGGTGATGACGTCCTGCGGCGGAATCTCCCAGGTCACGACACGAAGCGACACCTGTACGATCTTGTCGATCGGCCAGAAGATCAGCACGATGCCCGGCCCCTTTTCCTTCTTGAGCACTCGACCCAGGCGGAACACCACCGCCCGCTCGTACTCCCGCAGGATGTTCAGGCAGTTGAAGATCCAGATCAACAGGATGAAGAGGACCGCAAAGCGGCAAAACCACGGTGCCAATCATAAGGTGAGCGCCGAAGTAGGAGTGCTCGAAGCTACGGCTGCGTCTCGCCGCGAGCTAGCCGTCAGCCCGCCGCCGCCGACGACCACGTACTCACTCTGCACCATGCCGCTCGGATACGACCGCGTGCGCCACATGCTCGAGTCGGATGTCGCGCGACAGCGCCCCGAACAACGGAATCCCGCTTCCCAGGAGCACCGGTATGCGCGTGATGGTTAAGCGCTGAATGAGCCCTGCCTCCAAGAATCGCTGTATGGTCACTCCGCCGTCGATATAGAGATGCTTCATGCCGCGTTCGGCGAGTCGAGTCACGATCTCTTTTGGAGTGCCGGCCATCATGTCGCATACGGCGCCGTCAGGCGCGACTAAATCCGACGGCCTCGAGCTGAGCACTACCACCGGCTTCTTGTCATAGGGCCAAGAATCGAACGCCAGCACTGTCTCAAATGTCTTACGGCCAATGACGATGGCATCTACGGTGTTCATGAATTCAGCGTAGCCGTGCGGTTCCCCGCCATCGAGCGGTAGCCAGTCCAGCGCGCCGTCCGCTCGCGCGATGAAGCCATCGATGCTCGTGGCAATGAACACTGATGCTTTCATGATCTCATTAACCTAGTCGCACCGGGCTCAACGGGATGAGGAACGAGATCCCGGTCACGCGCTACGCCCCAACGTGGTCGCGAAAAGCGCGTTACGGAGGCGACGACGCTCCGCCCGGCGTGCCATTCGCCGGCATACCCGATGATCTGCCGTGACCGCCTCCGCGCCCGCCACCGCCACGTTGTTGCGCTGCCGTGTCTTGCGGGGTTGCGTTGGCGACTCGCTGCTCGATGTCGGAGTACTGAGTGCGTTGTGCGGGCGTGAGAAGCTTGAGCGCCGCGGCGCGCGCTTGCACCGCGTTGTCGTGTAGCGCACCTACCATTTCAGCCACGGCACGACGCGCTTGCAGAATCGAATCGCGTTCCTTGCTGCTCAGGTCCACAAAATCGACAGCCCGTGCGGTGTCTCCGGGCGGCCGCAGCGAATCGAGTCGCTGGCGAAGCGGCAGATTCTGCGCGTTCAGCGCCTGCGAAATCGTGCGGAGGGACACGACCTGACTGTCCGCGAGCTTGAGCTCGGATCGAGCGGCAAGCATGAGCGCAACCGGATTGTCCGGATCGGCCGCCCGCATCAAGACCGCGAGCTGCGGATCCTGGCTTCCGGCGTGCGACCCGCCACCGCCGCGTCCCATTCCTCCCCCGCGGCCGCCGCTCATCCCGCCACCTTGCGCGCGCGCTTGCCGCGCGCCGATGACGCAGGCGAGCGGAGAGAAAACCATCATGACAATTGCGCAGAAGCGCCGAGAACCCAACTACCACCCCAAGCGTGGACATTCTCCATACTCCGCCGGAGCGCGAAGTGTTGCAGGATGGAGCGCGGCTTGCCCGCGTTGCAGGTCAGGCTGCGCGCCGTTTCGCGCGCCGGACCTTTTGTAGCGTTCGGAGCCGCACTCGGAGGTCAGCAAGATCGTTGAGGCGTACGGCGCCGATCTCGTCGAGCACCGCACTGTAGGCGGGCGACGCCGCGCCGCCGACCAGGAGCGCGACATCTTTGGGCAGCACACGGGCGAGGCGACGGAACTCATCCCCGAGCGCGGAGCGCCCCACGGCGTACGCGACGCTCAGCGCCACGGCGCGTGCCCGCATCAGAACTGCAGCCTCGGCGATGTCCTCAGCCGGGAGGTCCGCCCCCAGGTACGTCACCCGCCATCCCCTCCGTCGCCGCAACCGCGGCGACGAGCAAGGCACCGAGCTCGGGGACTTGGCCCGCCGGAGTCGCGACGACCAAGTTCGCCGTGGCGTGCGGCGAGCTTGCGCGCTCGATCACTCCGTCCAACAGGCGCCGCACGACGGCCCAGGCGACGTGCCCATGCACTGGGCGGAGCGTCCCCTCATGCGAGCGTGTGCTCACGCACTCGAGCAGCGGCACCAGGAGCGTGTCGAACAGCGCCGCGGCGGAAAGCGCAATCGCCGCGCGCTGCAGCGTAACGTTGAGCGCGATCGGGTCCAGTCGCTCGATGGCGCGAAGACAGTCGCCCAAGTAGTCGGCGGCCGGCGCGTCCGCCTCGAGCGCCGATATCTGCGCGCGGTCGCTGGCGCCTTCGGGCTGCGGCGTCCTCCGCGGCGTCTTTTCGCACAGCGCCGCCAGCGCATCGCTGGGCAGGTCGGCCACCTGACCGATGTTGCGCCCGGCCAGGGTAGCGCGATACACGAGGCGCAGTCGCTCGACGTCCCCGTCTGAATAGAGTCGGCGACCGCCCGCGGAGCGCGACGGCTTCACCACCTCGTATCGTCTCTCCCACGCGCGCAGCAAGTCGCCGCTCAGCCCGGTGCGGCGAGTCACGACGCGCATCGGGTGCCGGTGCTGCCCAGATCCGGAATGCACGGTCCATGTCGTAGATTAGCCACCGACCCTTGAGTTTGTCAATATATTGTCCTGTACAATTACGTTGACACCAGCTGCGCCCGGGCGGTAGGTTGCGAGTCGGAAAGCTGGAAGCCATCGGGGCCCGGTTGTCCGGTGACGGCGTAGTGGGGTCCCTTGTGAGAGAGAGGCATTCATGGTGTACGCAACGACGACGCGAGCGCCCCGGTATTGGATTGCGACGAGAAATCGACCGCCTATTCGAGGACACGTTTGGACGCAACCAGGCCGCGCGGAGTGACGCCGCGCCAAGTGAATGGACGCCCGCAGTGGACATTTGCGAGACGGGCGACGGACTGACGTTCGCAGTGGAACTGCCGGGTATGACGCGGGAAGACGTCGAGGTGACTGCAGAAAATGGAGTCCTGACAATTCGCGGTCAGCGGACGGAGAAGCGGAAAGAAGGAGCCCAGGGGCGGTACCACCTGATGGAACGCAATTACGGGTCGTTTGTGCGCCAATTCCAGCTACCGCACGGCGTCGATATCGAGAAGATCAAAGCCGACGTCGAACACGGGATGCTGCACGTGCACATTCCGAAGGCCGCGCTACCCAAGCCAAAACAGATTCAGATTACGACGGGCGGTTCGGTGAACGGGCGCTCGCTGCCGACCGCGGGTCGCACCGACGTCCATGCGGAGACGGACGGGCAGACGAAGGTGACTGCAGCAGCGCGCAACCAACGCCGCGAATCGGGCGAAGTAAATCGGCGAGCTCAACCCACGGCGCAACACTCGGCCGTGACCACGTGACCGGCGCGGGGCATTCGCCCCGCGCCGGCAGGGCGGGAGAACCAGGATCTGGATTCGAACTCCTCCCGCGCCTACGGCCTAAAAAGCCGATCAGGAATCAGCACGATCTTTCCCGGTGCGCCGCCAGCGACGCGGGCATAGGCGCGCCCGGCATAGGTACCTCGCGCGCCCTGAGGTCAGCGATCGGGCCGTGCTTGTCAATTTGGAGCGCTCGCATACGCTCCATGCCCATTAGGAAGTGTGCAGAGCAGCGATCATGCTCAGCGCGGTGAGTCCGTAGATTTCGGCACACTGAAACAGTTGGGCCGTGCTGACGAATTCGCGCGGGCCATGCGAGCTCGCGAGGTCTCCGGGGCCGTAGGCCAGGGCCGGGATGCCCGCGCCGGCGTAGTGGCGGGTCTCAAGCAAGCCGGGACACAACTCGACGCGCGCCGTTCGGCCGGTGATCTCGCGGACGCTGCGGCGAAGCGCTCGAGTGAGTGGGGCGTCGAGTGGCGTGACCGACGCGCGTCCTTCCTGAATCGTCTTGACACTCACCTCGATACCAGGAAGCTGCTTCGTCAAGAGGATGTCGAGAAGACGCGCACGCTCCGCATCGAAGTCCTCTTCCGGATTCAAGCGACGATCAATGGTGAACACCGCACGGTCTGGAACGATGTTGAAGTTGGTCCCCGCGGAAGACTCTCCGCCGACGAGCAAGATCGATTGTGCCGCCGTACTGGGGCGAACGCGGTACTTCGTCCGTCGGCTCGCCACCTTTGCTTCGAGCCGGGACAGTCGCGCCGCGAGTCGGGTCATGGCAGTGAATGCGTTCGCCCCATTGTGTGAAAGAGCCACGTGCGCAGCTCGGCCGCGGACAGTCACTCGTAGCGTCAATGCGGCGCGACTGGCGTGCCAAACCACCCCGCCCGATGGCTCCGGCGTCAGCATTCCGATCGCGTCCGACTGTAGATAGCCACCGCGCGCGAGCGCGGCGGTTCCCAACTCGCCAGCCGTCTCCTCGTCAGGCACCATCACCAATGCGACTCGGCCAGTCGCCAGGAGGCCGGCCTCCGCCAGCGCTGCCGCGGTATGCACCATCATCGCCAGCCCGCCTTTCATGTCCGCGGTGCCGCGGCCGATCAACCGTCCGCCGCGTCGGATCGGTGTGAACTGGCGGCGCTCTTGAGCCGGCACTACGTCGTAGTGTCCGTGGAAATAGAATAGCGGCCCTCCGGTGCCCACCTCTGCGATCACGCTGCGTCGCGCCGCCGACACGGCCGCCGAGCGACACACCGACGTCACGAGCAGCGATGCCGCACCGCTCCAGCTCGTCCTTGATCAGGGCCACGCACTCGTCGTAGCGCGCGCCCGGCGGGTTCTCGCTGGCGATGCGCACGAGCGCGGACGCGAAGGAGAGCATCCGCGGTCGGCGGGCCTGGAGCGCGCGCCGCAGTCTCTGCATCGATCGTTTTGGCGGACCAGGGGATCTCACAGATCACATAACGTCAGTGCAGGATGCAGCCTGGACAAGGCGACGCAGACCCGGAAAGTGCGCGATGTGCTGGACAGGCATTAGGCGCCGTAGAACGTCGGCGCGGCACAAGAAAAGCGGAGCTAGCTGGGCGGAGGTAGGCCAACATGCCCGGTCTTCCAAAAATGATGCGAGCGGCCGCCATCGATCGATATGGTGGGCCCGACGTACTATCAATCCACTGGCTGCCAGTCCCGACGCCTAGCGCCCGCGAGGTATTGATCGCAGTGCACGCTGCCGGTGTAGGCGGGTGGGACGCGGACATGCGGGACGGCTGGTCACCGAGCGGCCGCAAGCGATTTCCCCTTGTGCTTGGGACTGACGGCGCTGGCACTGTGGCCGCGGTGGGGTCGCGGGCGCGCGGATTCAAGATTGGCGACCGGGTGTACGCCTACAGCTTCGATAACCCAAAAGGGGGCTTCTACGCCGAGTATGTGGCAGTCCCCGCGAATGCAGTGGCACACACGCCTCGGCGATTGGACTTTCTGCACGCCGGCGCCATCCCGGCGACCGGGCTCACCGCTATCCAAGGCGTCGACGATGCGTTGCACCTACGGATGGGTGAAACTGTCATCGTCCACGGCGCGGCTGGTGGCGTCGGCAGTCTCGCGCTGCAATTTGCCAAGCTGCGAGGCGCCCGGGTACTCGCCACGGTCAGGGGCAAGGATGCCGTGGAACTCGTGCAGCGATTGGGAGCCGACGTTGCCATTGACGGACGGCGAGACGACATTGCCGCCGCGGTGCTGCGCCTCGCGCCGGAAGGGGTGGATGCCGTGCTCGCGTTCGCAGGGGGGAAGGCGTTGACTCGCTGTCTGGACGTGATTCGGCGAGGCGGTCGCCTCGCTTATCCGAATGGCGTCGAGCCCAAGCCACGGAAGAGGCGCGGCCTTAGGATCATTTCCTACGACGCGGCGGCCGGCGTCCGCCAGTTCGAGCGCTTGAATCGCGCCGTGGAAGAGGCAGAGCTGAAAGTGCCGATCGCAAAGGTTTACACACTCGCCAATGCGGCGCGCGCCCACAAGCGACTCGCCGCTGGGCACGTGCTCGGCAAGATCGTGCTTCGGATCCGCTAGGTAATCTGTTGGTGGGGAGGTCCGCAGTGCAGAGGGACGCCCTGCATCGAAGAAAAAAATTCTCCCTCGCTTTTCCGGGGGGGGTTAGGGAGGGGCGCCGGGTTGCCCGCGGCGAGAGTCGCGTTCACAGAATCATGGGGCTTTATGCGGCTTATGCGGGTTGCCAGGATCGCCGGTGGGGATAAAGGCGGCGACGGGGGCGGGGGGGGGGACGGGGGACGGGGCGGGGACGGCGGCGGCGGGGCGGCCGCAGGCTCAACGTCTACTTCCGCGATTCCCGATTGTCCCTCCGCGCCGGCCGCGACCAAGGTGATTCCCGGAGTCCGGCCGGTAACTAAGCCATTTGGCGACACGCTCGCCACTGACGAATCCTTACTGACCCAAACGACGGGCTGTCCTGAGAGGGCGCGACCTTGAGCGTCATATGCGGTCGCGCTGAGCGCCACCTGTGTGCCGGCTCTGAGGGTAGCGCTGCTCGGCGCGATAACGACCTTCGCGACCACAATGTCGGGCGTGGTCACACTGGTGCACGCGAGCTGCGCTGCTCCGGCAAAGACCGCAACCGTCGTGGCTATCAGCTGTGTGCTCGGCCGACTGGTGCGCATGGATCCCGCCTCCGATTGCCTTCGCGATATGCAGAAATCGTTCCTAAGGCGGACTGGACCGTCGCGCCCGCCGCCGGCGCTAGGCACGTCATTCGCACGACGGAGTAGGGACATGGCAGCGAGCTGGGTTGGGTGCCTTCTCGTCCCATTGGTTCTAGCCGGCGATCACATTGCTGGCGGGTTCGGCGCGGACAGCGATTCGAGCCGGCGGCGCGAGGCGCTCTTTCGCCAGGCATATCATGCGTTCCTGACCGCTTGCGTCACAGCGGCAGTAGTGTACGGGGCACGAATCGCATGGAACACGGCGGCATCGCCACCCTGGTGGGACATGCGTGCTCTGTGGATGTACGGACGCGTGGCCGACGCTGGACTCGATCCGTACCTTCCGAGTGCGTACCATACGTTGGCAGGGCCGGGCCCTTTCCCCCAGGAATTTGGCCCAGAACTGCTCAATGTCGGCTGCGTATATCCGCCACCGAGCCTTCTTCTGTTCGGAGTCATTGGCTGGCTCCCGCTGCGGCCTGCCGCCGCCGTTTGGATGACAATCCAGATGGCCGCGTGTGTCGGCGCGATTGTTCTCCTCTGGCGCGACCTTTCTCGCGGATTACGGCCTGCGTGGTCTGGCACTCGCCGCGACGCTGACGCTCATGTTCCCGCCGTCGCAATGGACGCTCCATTTGGGGCAGATCAACTTTATCGCGTTGCTCTTTATCGCCGCCGCATGGCGGTCTCGCGAACGCGCCGTTTCCGGCGCGTATGTGATGGGCGCGACGCTCATCAAGCCGGTGTACGTTGTGCTCTTGGCGTACGCGATTCTTCGTCGCGACAGGCGCGCGCTCGCCGTCGCGCTGTTGAGCGGCACGAGTATCTGTCTCTTGACGCTTGCGGTGTTCGGCGCGGGCGTGTTCCGGAGCTACATCGTGAACAACCCCATCACACATGCCTTGCCCAGGCTGGGGCCGACCTACTTCACGGAAATCACCAACCGAAATCAGTCACTGTTGGCGTGGGTGCTACGGTTGGCGCCATACCATCCCAGGCGCGGACTGGTGACGCAGGATCCGTTCTATCTAGCGCTCGCGGGTGCGGTCGGCGCAGTGGCGGCATGGGCGATCGCTCGCGTTCATCGCGCCCCCGACGGCGGAGAGCTGCTGTTCGCGATCCTACTCACGACGGGCTTGATCATCTATCCGTGGACGCTGACGCACTACTTCACCACGCTCATGGCGCCTTTGCTGTACCTCTGGACGCACCGCGGTACGAAGCTAGCGTCCCCACTCGTCGTCGGTGCGTTGATCACGGGCGTTTTCATGACCCTTCAGTATCACGAGGGAAACATTGGCATCCTTGCGTGCGCCGCCGTCTGGATTGCGCTCATCGCCAGAGCCACGATGGCTGAGAGGCCGCCTAGGCGAACCGTTCGCGATCCAGCGCGAGAATATTCCCCGGCTGCATCGCTACCCCTGCCGGCCGCGCCGCAGCGTGCCCATATTCGGCTACACCTCTGAACCGGAGCCCAGTAATGGCGACGTTTATCCTGCTCAGCACACTGACCGACGAGGGCGCGAAGACGATCAAGGCCAAGCCGGAGCGTATCAAGGAGGTCAACAAGGAACTGGAAAAGCTTGGCGCAACGGTGAAGGCCCAGTACGCCGTGCTTGGCCCCTACGACTTCGTGAACGTGGTGGAGGCGAAGGACACGGCCACAATCCTTCGCGTATCTGCGGAGCTCGCCTCCGGGGAAGCGTAAAATTGCTGACCCTCTCGGCCGTCTCGATCGACGAGTTCGTCCGCTCTCTGAAGTAATCACGTCTGGCAGCTCCTCCCCCCTCCCTTCCCGGAGGCGGGCCGGCTGCGGCAGCGCTACGGCGTGATCTCCACAATGATTGCCTCGTCCGGCACCGGCACGGATAGCGACGCGGCGGATTGCTGATCGGCTGTGGCGTCAGCACTCTGCATGGGCCGATAAATCTTGGCTTCTCGCACAGGGTGATCGAACTTGAGCTGGACGGTAACCGGCGGCACCGACAAATCGGACTTCGTAGTCACATTGAAGCTCGGCACTTCCTGCCAGAGCGCGAGATAGAAACGGCCGTCGGCCTTCTCCAACAGCGTGTGGTGGACGGAAGAAGGAGCGCCCGAAAGCGAATAGTTCAGGTTCCCTGGCATGAAGTGCGCCCCGCTCGGGTCGGACAACACCGCGATCACGTTTTTTAATGCCGTGAATGCCGGCTTGGGCGTTCCATCGAACCGTACAAGACCAAAGTGATACTCGGGATCTGCGGGATCGGTACCCTCGTCTATTAGCTCGTACTGGTAAGTCCGGCGAATGCCAAAATTCCAATATTCGAAAAACAGTCGCGGGATGTACTTCCCCATGGCCAGCTCCGACACTCCGGGCTGGCCGCTCGTCGCATTGACGGCGGTGTGATATCCGCTCTCGGTCGCCACATACGGGAGCGTCCCGTTTGCGGCTCGGAGCTTCGCGACGTTAGGCCCAAGTGACGGGTACGGCTCGTGGCCGCCAGGGTAGGGATGTATGTTGGCGAGGTCGGCTGCCGAGGTCAGATCGCCGATGGCGGTGGCGGACTTTTCACCGTGCACCAGCGCAGGATCGAGCACTGGCCGACCTGCCAGCCGGGGATCGGATTTCACGGCCTGGTACACCAGCCGTTGCCACGCGGCAGCCCGGGCCGCCCAGTTCGGATACTTGTCGGGATAGTCTGGCTCATTGAGCCCCTCAACCATATCGACCGAAGCCGGATCCATGAACCGGAACAGTCGATCGAATGGAACCGACGAGGAGTCCGGCCTCGGACCGCCAGCTGGTACTACAACAAGATCGTACGTGATTCCGAGTTGGCGATAGAGAGCGTTGACGTTGTCGTACACCTTGCGCATCCACGAGTCGTCCGGCACGACCGCGCCGCCAATGCGCAAATGCTTAATGCCGAGCTCACGCAGGCGTGGCAGCACTATCGTCGCAAACGCACGATAGTACGGACGGTCCGTATAGCTCGGGTGCGCATTTGAGCCAATGGAATTCACGAACGCATCTGCCGATCCGGCCGTCTCGCCAAACGTCAGGGCGGCCGCGTCGATGCTCGGCTTCGGCCGAGCGGCGGCAATGAGCGCTGCCGCCACGCCGCACCCCGCGATCCAACGGCTAATTCTCTCGAATTGCATAAAGGCCCCGTTTTGCCACGTTTCGCCTCGCGCCCGCTGCACGCGATGCCGTCGCGCAATCACGCGATCAAGGTGTTACCGCGGTCCGTGCGCCTGAGGTCCAGTGGGCGCGAAGTAAGTGCGCCCCTTCCATCGCGAACGCACGCCCCGCCAAGAGCGAATCGCGGAAGACACCGTCATCAACAGGTACAGGCTTCCCGCGAGCGGCAATGTGAGCGCCCACAGCGGCGAGAGACCGTAGAAGCGCACGACGGGGATGTACGTCGCAGTCATCGCTCCAAGAGCTACCGCCGACGCCGCCCGGGTCAGTGATGTTCCGGTCAAAAGCCCTGCGATTGGAATCCAGAATGCGAGCGCGAGTACCGCAATGCACCCAGCTAGGAGGCTGGTTGAAAAGCGGAGCTGGGCGAACGCCGACCGAGCGACCATGTCCCAAACCGCACCGAGCGTCGACATCGGCCAATGACTAATCGCCGCGTGCGTGAGGCCGATCCACGTACGGCCGCCCGCATTCTTGACGCGACGCGCCAACGCGCAGTCATCGATCAATTCGTTGCGAAAGGAGCCAAATGCTCCGGCACGCGCCAGCGCGTCAGTCTCCGCGAGGACACAGCCGCCCGCGGCCGCGGCCACCAAGCGATTCGCCGAATTGGACAGACGAAACGGGTACAGCAGCTTGAAGAAATACACGAACGCCGGCACCAACAGCTTGTCCCATGTGGTAGTGGTCTGTAGCCGAGCCATTAGCGACACGAGCTGCCGCCCATCACGCTGCCGGCGTTCGAGAAGGGCGGCCAGCAGCCCGGGACGCAGCTCAATGTCGGCGTCCAACAGCAGCGTCAGCGGCGTACGCACGCGCCCCAGACCTTGCTCCAGAGCCCACAACTTCCCCACCCAGCCGGCAGGTAGCGGAGCCCCGGCTACGACTTCGCAGCCCAGGCCTCCGGAGCGCAACGCCAACTCCGCGGTGCCGTCTCGGGATTCGTCATCGATCACAATTATCCGCATACGTGCCGCCTGGGCCCGGAGAGACGCGATCGTGCGGCCGATCACGGCCGCCTCGTCGCGCGCCGGGATCAATGCGGTAACGCTTTCCAGGTCGTCCTCCGCCGGGAGCGCCAATGGCGCGGGGTCGAGCCGCTCTCGCGTGCTCCACGGACGCCACGGTGCCGCGAGGACTGCAACCCAAAGTGCGGCCGCGGCAGCCGCCAACCAAAAGAGGATCACGAGCGGCGCCGTGCCGAGCGCGCCGCCGATGAGCGCGCTGGTCAGCTCGTCCGGCGGAGCGGGATCGGGTCTTCGGAGCCCATCGCCGCCAGTGGTAGTGCGCGTGCCTCGCGCCGATACCGAACGGGCAGTTCGGCCGCCATGGGGCCGTCCGTGCGCGGGCCACGCAAAGACACCGCCAACGCTTTCAAAGGGTGCGCCAGGGCATCGTTCACGGCCGTGCCCTCGTAGCCGCAGTGCGCCATGCAGTTGTCGCACTTCGGATTTCGACCCGTACCGTACTCCTCCCAGGCCGTGTCCTCCATCAGCGCACGAAACGACGGCGCGTAGCCTTCGCCCACCAGCAGATAACAGGGCTTCTGCCATCCGAACACGTTTCTTGTGGGATTGCTCCACGGCGTGCATTCGTATCGCTGATTTCCGGCCAGGAAATCGAGGAACAGCGAAGAGTGACTCAGCGGCCAACGACGTCCGCGGCCTCGCTTGAAAATCTCTCGAAACAGACTCTTGCTCTCCGCACGACCGAGGAACACGTCGTGTCGGGGCGCGCGCTCGTAGCTGTAGCCCGGCGAGACTGTGATACCCTCCACACCGAGCTCGGTCGCGAAATCAAAAAACTGAGCGACCCCCTCAGGATCCTCCCCCGAGAACAGCGTGCAATTGACCGACACGCGGAATCCACGCCGCCTCGCGAGTCGAATTGCCGTGACGGCCTTGTCGAACACCCCATCTCGGCAAACTGACGCGTCATGCCTTTCGCGCAGCCCATCCAGGTGTATCGAGAACGTCAGGTATGGTGAGGGCTTGAATTCATCGAGCCGTTTGGCGAGAAGAATCGCGTTAGTACACAGGTACACGAATTTCTTACGCGCGATGATGCCCTCGACGATCTGGGCGATCTCCGTGTGAATGAGCGGCTCACCGCCCGGGATGGACACCACTGGGGCGCCACATTCATCCACCGCCGCCAGGCACTCCTCAACGCTGAGGCGCTGCCGAAGCACGTCGGTCGGGTACGCGATCTTGCCGCACCCGGCGCATTCCAGGTTGCACTGAAACAGCGGCTCCAGCATCAGTACGAGCGGATAGCGCTTCTCGCCGCGCAGCTTCTTGCTCACGACGTATCGAGCCACGCGATACTGCTGGAGAACAGGTATGCTCATGGGAGTTGGCGGTGCCGCCGTTCGAAGTGTATCAGGTGACGGAAGCCGGGGCTAGCCGAGCCGCTCGATCGAGCGTGCCCCCACGACTTCGACCGCGCGCACCGCGCCGGCACAGAACCCCACGTGGCTGAGCGAGAATCAGATCTATCATATGCCAAGTCTCCGCTCAGTTGACATAACCATGCGCCCTGAACCAATCCGCTGCGTCGCGCAGCGCCGCCCGCGCCTCGCCGGGACGATAGCCAAGCTCACGCTTGGCTCGCGCGCTGGAAAAGAACATCCGCTTCTCGGCAAGACGCACGCCGTCCACTGTGATTCCTGGTTCACGGCCAGTAATACGCGCCCAGCCCTCTGCGGAATGGGCAACTGGCAGCACGGCCGTGCGCGGTATCCGAAACCGCGGTGGGCGACGACCCGAGATCCGGGCTAACTCTCCCAGAATTTCCTGCAGCGTCATGTCCTCCGCGCCTAGCACATAGCGTCGGCCGATCGTCCCGCGTTCATACGCCAACGAATGCCCGGCCGCGACGTCGTCCACATGTACCATGTTGAGCCCGGTGTCCACGTATGCTGGCATGCGGCCCGCCAGTGCATCCACGATCATTCGTCCCGTCGGGGTCGGCTTGACATCGCCGGGCCCGGCAGGCGTCAATGGGTTTACGATCACCACCGGCAGGCCGTCGCGAGCGAGCTCGCGGACAACCTCCTCTGCCAGATATTTCGAGCGTTTGTAATGGCCGATCATGTCCGTGAGCGAGGCTTCGGTGTCTTCGTCCAATGGTTGCCCATCGGCGCGCAGCCCCAAGGTGGCCACGCTACTGGTATACACAATGCGCTCCAATCCAGCGCGTCCCGCCGCCTGCAGCAGTGCACGTGTCCCTTCGACGTTCGTGTGGTACATCGCCGCCGGATTGCGTACCCATAGGCGATAGTCGGCCGCGACGTGGAAAAGCCCTTGGCACCCGGCTAGGGCACGCTGCAGCAATGCCGGGTCTGTCAGATCGCCCGTCACAACCGTGACCGGCAGCCCCTCGAGGTTGCGTTGGTTGCTACCAGGCCGCACGAGCGCGCGGACCGCGACACTGGACGCCACCAATCGGCGGACGACCGCCGACCCGACGAATCCCGTAGCGCCCGTGACGAGCACCGTCACGCGAACCCGCCCGCATCCGGGGCGCCGTCGAGCGGTGCAAGTAGGGTAGGTCCTACCGAGCGCGTGACCTCGCGGAGTGTGCGCAGAGCTAGTTGAAATCCACGCGCCAGCGCGGGAATAGCAGCCAGATCCAACGGATGCCGGACGAGCGCCGCAGCAAAACGTAGAAGCCGAAGCCGGCCGTTACGGTCGATCGCCAAGCCAAAGCTCGACGGCACGTGCACGTCGGCCGTGTCCGCAATGGCGCGCACGACTATCCACGGAGCGCCGGCCGCTGCGGCCGCTCGGCCCACGGCCGCGCTTTCCATGTCGGCCGCGAGGGCCTCCGGGTGCGCAGCAGCCAGTGCTCGCTTAGCGGTGCGGGTGCCGAGCACTTGATGCGGACACGCAATCGCACCACGTACCACCCGCATCTTTCCCTCGAGGCGCAGCGCGAGGCTGTCGGCCCATACTTGGGTTGGTCGGAGATCGCTGGCTGGCTCACCACGCCGCGCCACCGGCACGACCAGGTCGGCGAGCAGCAGGGTGCCCGCCGTCAGCGAGCGATCCAACCCGCCCGCGCACCCCCAGCTGACCAGAGCCCGCGCGCCCGCCGCGAGCAGCGAGTCGGACGTCGCGCGCGCGGCCTCGTGCCCGATCCCGGCGACGCGGGCAAGGACGCGGGGGTCGGTACCGACGCACCGGGCCTCCGCGGGCAGGGCTGCGACGACACCCAACAGGTCACGACTCCGCACCGGCGCGAACGAGGTTCCGGTACCGCGCAAGTGCCCAGAGTGGAAAATATTTCGCGTAGCCGTGGTACTTCAGGAAGAAAACCCGCGGGAAGCCCGGCGCGTTGAACCATGGATCGTCCCACGTGCCGTCTGGTTCCTGGCGGCCTAGTAGATAGGCCACTCCCCGCCGCACTTCCGGTGAATCGATCTCGCCCGCCGCCATGAGACCCAGGAGCCCCCACGCAGTCTGGCACGCAGTGCTAGGATACTCTCGTTTGACCGGTGCAGGGTCCCAGTAGCTTTCACACCCCTCGCCCCAGCCGCCGTCCGCATTTTGCCATGACTTGAGCCACGCCGCGGCGCGCGCGATTACGGGCACGTCCTCCTCTCCGCCGATCTCGGCGAGTGCCGCGAGAACCGACCACGTGCCATAGATGTAGTTAGTCCCCCATCGTCCGAACCACGCGCCGGCGGCTTCCTGCTCGCGGCGGATGAAGGCGCGGCAGCGTCCGACTGCAGACCGGTCGCGCGATCTCCCCAGGCGCGCGAGGGCCAGGCCGCAGCGCGCCGTGACATCACTCGTCGGCGGGTCCAGAAGCGCGCCGTGGTCCGCGAAGGGAATTTCGTTCAGGTATTGGAAGGTGTTGTCGGCATCGAATGCGCCGAAGCCACCGTTACGGCTCTGCATTCCGGCAATCCATTCCACGGCGTTCGTGAGCGACGCCGTGTAGCGTTCCGGGTGGGTTGCCTGCGACAGCGCCCATGCGACTGCCGCTGTGTCGTCCAGATCTGGGTAGTAGGGATTTGCGAATTGAAATGCCCACCCGCCGCCTCGAACTCCGGGGCGAATGGCGCGCCAGTCTCCGGGCTCGCTCGACAGCTGCCGCGAAACGAGCCAGTCGAGCGCGCGGTCTGCCGCCGCGCATGGCGCTCCGTTGGCAACCTCCTGTAGCGTCAGTGCTGCCAGAGCGGTGTCCCATGCAGGTGAGACACACGGCTGGCAGTACGCCCTGTCCTGGCCGACCACTACCAGCTTTCGTAACGCGGCGCGCGCACGTACTCGGTATGGATGATTCGGACCATAGCCGAGGGCGGCCAATGCCTCGTACGCGTTGACCATGGCCGGAAATATTCCGCCAAGACCGTCAGTCCCGTTGAGCCGGGCGATGAACCATCGCGACGCGCGCAACAGGGCCACGCGCCGACCTGCGGCCGGCAACCGCGGCTCGCTTACTCGCCCCAACGCGTCCAGCGCGGTCAGCGCCCGATTGAGACGCGACCTGGCGGGGAAATACTCGCGCTCTCGCTCGGGCGCAGTTACGAACAGCTCTCGGAATGTTGACGCCCCGCGGATTGCGCGCGCGAAGCTTGAGACTGCACAATATCGAGAGCGGCACCATCACAGTTCGTGACCAATAGGAAACTTTGGTCAAATGAAACGGAAACCAGCGCGGTAGAAGCACGATCTCGACCGGCAGAAAAGGCACTCCACGCCATGGGATCTGCTCGAACAACGCCATCGTAATGCGCGTCAACACGTTCGTGCGCGCTGCACCGCCTGCGGAGGTTATCGCTCGCCGCGCAGTCGCCATGTGCGGAGCGTCGGGATCGTCACCCGCCAGCTTGAGTGCGTAGTACGCTTTCACCGAGCAACTCAGGTCGAAGTCACTGCCGGGGAACAGTCCCCACCCGCCGTGCGCCGCCTGCTTCTCACGCAGGTACCTGGCGAGCTTGGCCTCGAGGGGCGCATCGATCTCGTCCATGAAGTGCATCATCAGGATGTACTCCGCCGAGATCGTGGCATCGGCTTCCAGATCGAACCGCCAGAACCCGTCCGCATCTTGCCATCCGACCAGTTGGTCGGCCGCCGCTCGGATTGGGGCGTCGAGCGCTACTGGATCGAATGTCGTGCCCCGAGTCTCGTCTCCTGGGCGAAGGAGCTTTCGGAGACGGCGGAGCGGCGGGCGCGCGAGTGGACGCCAGTAGCGATTTCATCGTTGGTGGGAACTTACGGTAGCGCGCAGGCGCGGGGCCGAAGCAGCCATACGACCAATCATGCTACCGTCGGTGCGCGATTTGTGCGCCACTCGGCCAGATACCACGAGCACAGCCCCGGTACGCCGAGCAACAGCTGTCGTGCGCGGCGTGCCAATGATAGCGCGAGCGCGACCTGCGGCGACAATCCAATGGCCGCCCCGAAAACCACGAATGCTCCCTCCTGTGTACCCAACCCTGCGGGCACGATGAACATCGCGCTCTGAACTGCGTTCGCCAGCCCTTCGAGGATGATCGCGCCACGCACGCTGGTCGGCTGGCCCAGCATACGTAGGGTGATCCACAGCTCGGGCGCACCGGAGAAGAACCCGATCAGTTGCCATACAGTACATCCAGCGAGCGCGCGCGGGTTGCCATACATGGCGTGGAGCGCCGCGTGGAAGTCGTCCGAATCGGTTCCGCCAGTGGCGTCGGCAGCTCTCCCGACCAATGCATTGATCACACGCTGCGCCGCGGCAAACGCCGCGCTGCCCCATCGCCGCAAAGTCACTACGAATGCGGCAATGACGGCGACGCTGACGAGCAGGCCCACCGCGACTATTCGGACCGCCGGTCCGACGGACGAATACGTGGCGAGAAGGACGAGGGCAGTCGCCGCGAACAGCACCTGCGCAGTCATGGTCAATGTCAGCTCGACGGCGACACTCGCGGCCGCCTCGGCAGTCGAAACCGATCGGCGGGTGAGAAGCCGAATACCGGCCACCTCGCCGCCAATGCGCGCGACCGGCAGCAAGCCGCTCACCGACTCGCGTACGATCGCTCCCCAAGTCAGGTAGGCCACGCCCGGCCTCTTTCCTGGCGTAAGAAGGCACCGCCACGCCGCGCCAAAGCAAGCGAGCTGGACGACGTGCAAAGGAACTAGCCACAGCAGCCGCCATCCCGCGATATCCAGAAGCCTGAGGATGCCGGACAGTCCGCCCCGCACCAGCAATGCGACGGCCGCGATGAGCCCGGCAGCACCAACCGCCCACAGCAAAGCGCGTAGCCGTGGCGAGTGGGTTGCAGTAACCGGCGCAGCCGGCGCGGATGCGTCCGCGAGTGACGTGAGCACTAGGGTGTGGGGACTAGAGGGATCGCATGCGAAGGTTGAGATTTCACCCGGTCACTGCGCTGGTGCCGCCCAGGCGTACCGAAATTAGCCGACCCTCAAAGCCTCCACCATCCCTCTCGGGCTCATGCCATCACATCCAGGCGAACTCGCGCGCGGCTCGGCATGCTAGGCGCGGTCGTTGCCGACGTTGCATTGGCAGCCATGGCGTTTTCGCTGTTATACGTCGCGGCGTGCATAGCGGTCACGTTGAGGTGGCGGCTCGGCAGGCGTGCTGCGCGGCTCGCGCCGGAACCGCCGGTCAGTGTGCTCAAGCCGCTCTGCGGGTTGGAGCCTGGTCTCGATGAGAACCTGCGCTCGATCTGCAGGCAGTCGTACCAGTCGGCAGAGCTGGTCATCGGGGCGCGGAGTCCCGACGACCCCGCACTGGACGTTGCGCGCAGCATAGCGCAGGAGTTCCCGGACCACGCCATTCGAATCGTCGCGGGCGCGCTGCCACTCGGCGCAAATCGGAAGATCGACACGCTGGCCCACCTGGCGTCCGTGGCCCGACACGACGTGTTTGTAATAGCCGACAGCGATATCCGCGTCGGGCCGGGGTATCTCGGTGCGATAGTGGGGGAGTTGGCCGATCCGTCAGTGGGAATAGTGAGCTGCCTTTATCGAGCGCGACCTACCGGCGGAATATGGTCTCGCCTTGGAGGTATGGCGATCGACGAATGGTTTATCCCATCGGTGCTGATCTCTCGCGCGCTCGGATCCGAGGCGTATTGCTCCGGCACAACGATGGCGCTTCGACGGCACGTGCTTGAGGCGGCCGGCGGGTTCCCGGTGCTCGCGCCACTCCTGGCGGATGACTACGAGCTTGGCGCTCGGGTGCGACGTCTCGGACTCCGATCCGTCGTTGCCAGGTACGAAGTGGCGGCGACCGTACACGAGGAGTCTCTCGGATCGCTCGTCGCACATGAGCTCCGTTGGATGCGTACGGTGCGCACCGTCTCGCCGCTTGGCCACGCGATGTCCTGGGTGACGTACGCCTTGCCGCTGTCGCTCCTCGCGATGGCCAGCAGTTCGTTCAAGCCTTGGACGTTGGGATTCGTGGTGCTCGCTGTGCTGCTACGCGTCGCGCTACATTACGTCGTACTGCTCCCGACAGGCGACATTGACACGACGAGCTTCACCAGTCGACGCACAGTATGGTTCGTCCCGCTCCGTGACCTGATGTCGTTCGGCGTGTGGATGCTGAGCTACGTCAGCCGGCGGGTAATGTGGCGGGGCAATGCGATGTGGGTCCGACCCGATGGCGTCCTCCACACAAGCGAAGAGGGGAGTCCAGCCTGATGCGAACGCTCTTTCTGCACCCGCCCTCATACGAGGGATTCGATGGCGGCGCCGGATCCCGCTGGCAGGCGCGGCGTGAGGTCCGCTCATTCTGGTACCCCACGTGGCTCGCTCAGCCGGCGGCATTGGTTCCCGACGGGAAATTGGTCGACGCCCCGGCTGCTGGCCTTTCGCTCACGGACGTCGCGCCAATGGCGCGCGACTACGAGATGGCGATCCTCCATACGAGCTCGCCGTCTTTCGAAGGCGATGTCCAGGTGGCCGAGGCGCTCAAGCGCGAGAACACGAAGCTGTTCATCGGATTCGTCGGGGCCAAAGTCGCCGTCGAGCCTGAAGAGTCGCTCCTGGCCTCACCCGCGATCGACTTCGTCGCCCGCGAGGAGTTCGACTTCACGATCAAGGAGATTGCCGATGGCCGGCCGTTGGCCGAGGTCGACGGCGTGACGTTTCGGGGCGAGAACGGCGTCGTGCACACGCGCGACCGCGCGATCCTCGAGGACATGGACCAGTTGCCGTCCGTCATCCCGATCTACAAGCGCGACCTCCGCGTAGAGGACTACTTCAGCGGATACCTCTTGTACCCGTACGTCTCGTTCTACACGGGGCGTGGATGTCGGTCCAAATGTTCTTTTTGCCTGTGGCCGCAGACGGTGGGCGGGCACCGGTATCGGACTCGGAGTCCGGCCAAGGTGCTGGAAGAGGTGAGTTTGATCAGTGAGTATTTCCCGCAGGTCAAAGAGATCTTTTTCGACGACGACACTCTCACGGACGATCGCCCCCGGACCGAGGAGATCGCCCGTGGCCTTGGAAAGCTTGGCGTGACGTGGTCATGCAATGCGAAAGCGAATGTGCCCCGCGACACGCTGAAGGTGATGAAGGACAACGGGCTGCGACTGTTGGTAGTGGGGTATGAGTCGGGAAGCCAGGAGATCCTGAACAACATCAAGAAGGGGACTCGGATCGACAACGCCAAGCGATTCACCAAGGACTGCCACGATCTCGGGATCGTGATCCATGGGACGTTCGTGCTCGGCCTGCCGGGCGAGACGCGCGAGACGATTCAGGACACAATCCGCTACGCGCGAGAGATCAATCCGCACACGATCCAGGTCTCGATCGCGGCGCCGTACCCTGGCACCGCCCTATACAAGCAGGCGCACGAGAACGGGTGGCTAGCCGAGGACGACGATGACGGGGTGCTTGTCAGCGATCGGGGCACGCAATCTGCCGCGCTCTCGTATCCCCATCTCAACCGGACGGAAATTTTCGATTCGGTCGAGACGTTCTATAAGAAGTTCTACCTCCGCGCGGGGAAGATTGCCGAGATCACGGCGGAAATGTTGACGAGTGCGACAATGCTCAAGCGGCGGCTGCGCGAAGGGAAGGAATTCTTCCAATTCCTGAGTCGTCGCCAGCACGCGTGATGGTCGCCTGAGCCCGGGCGGACACGCCCGCAATGCGCAGGCGTGCCAGGTGTAGCGCATGGCTGACGAACGGCCGCCGCGCCCGAGCGTGACTGTCACGGCCAATGATTTTGGCTTGGCAGAGTCCATCAACGAAGCGGTCGAGATCGGGCATCATGCGGGGGTGGTCGACGCGGCGAGTCTGATGGTCGCGGGCGACGCCGCGGCGGACGCGATCGCCCGCGCGCGCCGGCTTCCATCGCTGCGGGTGGGCTTGCACGTAGTGGTAGCGGACGGCCAGCCAATGCTGCCTGCAGCCAGAATCCCGGCGCTCGTGGATGGCCGCGGCCGACTCCGCGCGCACCTCCTCGTCGCCGGGTTGCGTTTTTTCTGTCTTCCTCGGGCGAGGCAGCAGCTGCGCGCCGAAGTGCGCGCGCAATTCGACGCGTTCCGCGCGTCCGGCTTGCAGCTGGATCACGTGGACGGCCACCGGCACATGCATCTGCATCCGACCGTGCTCGGCGCCATACTCGGCGTGGCGCGGGAATTCGGCGTTCGTGCCGTTCGCGTCCCGCGTGAGCCGCTGCGCGCGCTCCGCGGCGCTCCGATTCCGCAGCGTTTCCGTGCGGCGGCCAGCAGCCTGCTGCTTGCTCCGTGGCTGGCGCTGATGCGCTGGCGCCTGCGTCGTGCCGGGATCGCGAGCAACGCGTACGTCGTCGGACTGAGCGACACGGGAGCGATGTCAGAAGACACGGTCCTGCGCTTGATCGCGCACCTGCCGCCAGGCGCCACTGAGCTGTATTTCCACCCGGCTGTCGCCAACGGGCCCGACTCGGACATCCTGCCGCAAGACCCCGAGCGCCACGCCGCCGAATTGGCGGCGTTACTGAGCCCGCGTGTGCGCAGCGCGTTGCGGACCGCGCGCGAGCGTTGCGCGAGTGGCGCCGAGGCGTAGCTTTCCCGCACCGCCCCGGCATGCCCGACGCTCCGACACAATCCTCGACAGTCCTTCTCGACTCGCGCGCCGTAGAGCGCACGCTCAAACGGATGGCGGACGCCATCGTCGAGTTGAACGAGGGAACGGCCGGCTTGATGCTCGTCGGGATTCAGCGGCGCGGCGTGCAGCTCGCCGATCGGCTCGCATCCTTCATGAAGGCCAGCGAGGGCTCCGCGCCGCGTCGCGGCGCTCTCGATATCACTCTTTATCGTGACGATCTCCAAACGGTGGGGCCGCGCCCGGTGGTCGGGCCTACCGACATTCCAGGGAACATCGACGGCTCGATCGTCGTCATCGTCGATGATGTGCTATACACGGGGCGAACGGTGCGCGCGGCGCTGGATGAGCTGGCCGATTTCGGCCGTCCGGCGCGGATTGCGCTCGCGGTCCTGGTGGATCGCGGCGGCCGGGAGCTTCCCATCCACGCCGACGTGGTAGGTAAACGAATCGACCTCGCTCCGGAGCAACGCGTCGATGTGCTCGTGGAGGAGCTTGATGGGCGCGACGCGGTGGTCGTCGTCAGCCGGTCTCGCGCCGGCAGCAGCGGCGGAGGATCGGCGTGACGAGCGCGCTCGGCAAGGACCTGCTTGCTCTGGAGCCTCTCACCGCCGACCAGATTCGCCTCATTCTCGATACCGCTGAGCCCTTCAAGGAGATCAGCGAGCGCGCGATCAAGAAGGTGCCGGCGTTGCGCGGTTCGACAGTCGTCAACCTGTTCTTCGAGCCGTCTACCCGGACGCGCATCTCGTTCGAGTTCGCCGAGAAGCGGCTGTCTGCGGATACCGTCAACGTGGGCTCGTCTAGCTCCAGTGTCTCGAAAGGTGAGACACTGGTGGATACGGCGCGCAATCTCGAGGCGATGCGAATCGATATGGTCGTTATCCGGCACGGGGAGTCCGGCGCAGCCCAGTTTCTCGCTGAAAGGATCGAATCCACCGTCATCAACGCGGGTGACGGCACGCACGAGCATCCCACGCAGGGATTGCTCGACCTGCTAACGCTGCGCGACCACTTCGGCGATCTCCGGGGCGTGCGCGTCTGTATATGCGGTGACGTCCTGCACTCGCGCGTCGCACGGTCCAACATATGGGGACTGCAAAAGGTCGGTGCCGAAGTTGCCGTTTGCGGACCGCGGTCGCTGCTCCCAAACGCAATCGCGGAGTTTGGCGTGACGGTGTTCGATCGGATCGACGCCGCAATGGAGTGGGCGCAGGCCCTGAACGTGCTGCGCCTCCAGCTCGAGCGCATGACGGCCGGCTACATCCCGTCGCTTCGCGAGTACAATCGCGTTTTCGGCGTGACCAGTGAGCGCCTCGCCAGGCTCAAGAACCGGCTCATCATTCTTCACCCGGGGCCGATGAACCGCGGCGTAGAGATCGACTCCGACGTCGCGGACGGACCACACAGCCTGATTCTGAACCAGGTCACGAATGGCGTGGCGGTTCGGATGGCCGTGCTGTACTTGCTTGCGGGAGGCAGGCCCGAGCTCGCCGAGGCTGCCAAGAGCGGCGCCGTGGGGGCAGAGCGTTGACGCGTCCACTGCTGTTGCGAGGCGGACGGATCGTGGATCCGTCGCGCGGGCTCGACGCAGTGGGCGACGTCCTCGTGCGTGACGGGCTTGTCGAGCGTGCGGCTGCCGGATCAATCGCCAGTCCCGATGGCTCGGAGATCATCGACTGCGCGGGAACGGTGATTGCGCCGGGTTTCATCGACGTGCATTGTCATCTACGTGAGCCGGGCCGCGAAGACGTCGAGACTATAGCGACGGGTGCACGAGCCGCGGCGGCCGGCGGGTTCACTGCCGTGTGCGCCATGCCAAACACGGATCCCGTCACCGACAACCAGGCCGCGGTCGGGTTTGTGCTGCGCCAAGGTCTGGCCGCAAAGGCGGCCCGCGTGTACCCGATCGGAGCGATATCGATGGGGCAGAAAGGCCAAGCGCTGGCAGAGGTTGGCGAGATGGTCGGGGCAGGCGCGATTGCGATCAGCGACGATGGCAAGCCCGTCGTGAGCGCTCATCTGATGCGCACGGCGCTCGAATACGCTCGCACGTTCGGTATTCCGGTGGTGGACCACTGCGAGGAGCCGACGCTATCTGCCGGCGGCGAGATGAACGAGGGGTTCATTAGTGCTCGCCTCGGTCTCAAAGGCATACCGAGCGAAGCCGAAGAGATTATGGTGATTCGCGACATCCTTCTTGCGCGCCGCACGGGCGGTCACGTGCACCTGGCTCACATGAGCACCAAAGGATCCGTCGAGCTCCTGCGGTGGGGAAAAGAGCGCGGCATCAACGTGACTGCAGAAGCCTCTCCCCATCACATCTCGCTCACCGATGATGCGGTCCAGGGTTACAACACGAATGCGAAGATGAACCCGCCGCTTCGCAGCGCGGAGGACGTAGCCGCCGTTGCGGACGCCGTGCGCGACGGTACGATCGACATAATTGCCACTGACCACGCGCCGCATCATTACGACGAGAAGGAACGCGAGTTCGCAGATGCGCCAAATGGCATTGTCGGCCTCGAAACCGCTCTGGGGGTCGTGATGACCAAGCTCGTGCGTGGTGGCTGCCTGGACCTGCCCGCGCTGGTCGATCGAATGTCCGTAGCGCCCTCGCGCATCTTTCATCTTGCGGGCGGCACCCTCGCTCGGGGCGCGCCAGCGGACATCACCGTGTTCGATCCGACACGAGAGTGGGTTGTCGAACCATCCGCGTTCCTATCGAAGGGGCGCAACACTCCGTACGCCGGCTGGCGGCTGACAGGTCGGGCCGTGTGCACCGTTGTGGGAGGAAGGATCGCCTATCATATTGCCCAAAACAGGCCATAATCGTGACAGCATCCGGGACCGTGACAGCATCCGGGACGACCGCCGGAACGGCAGACAAGGCTACTGACGCGATCGCGGCGCTCCTTCAGGAGCGTCGGCGATACGAGGGGTGGCTCACCGCGCTCGAGGTCAGGCGCGCGACCACGCCGCCGCACGTGTACGCGCGCGTACACGACGACTACGAAGGCCGACTTTCCGCCGTTTTGGAACAGCTCGGGGGACGGTCCGCCGAGCTCCAGCGAACAGTGGATGAGTTGGCGGCGGTGGTAGCAGCGCTACAGGCAGATGAGGACACTAAGCGCGACGAGAGGGCAGAGGCTGAGCTGCGGTCAGCAGTCGGCGAGTACACGGCCGAGCGTTGGGAAGACCTGAGTCGCACTGCAGACGCAGAGATCGCTCGGATCGCCAGCAAGCGCGGCGAGGCGTCCACCGAGCTCGCACAGCTACAGCAGCTGCTCTACATGGCGTCGGCGAAACGGCCAGCGCCGGCCGATAAGGGGTCAGACAAGTCTGGGGCGCCGAAATTCGACGAGCTTGCCTTTCTCGAATCGGTGGTCGAGCCGAAGCCCGACATGAAGCAGCCAGCGCGCCCGAGCGAGCCCAAGACCGGACCAAAGGTGACGCCGAAACCATCGGAAATTCGTAGCAAGACCCCAGCGTCGCCGCCGTTCGTCGTACCGCAGGCACCGGCTTCCGTCGCGGCTGCTGCGCCTGCGCCAGTCTCCGAGGCAATGGCAGCGCGTGAGCCTGCGGTCGCCCTCCAGACTCCGCCGGATTCCGCCCCAGTTAACAACGTCGGCGCTGCCGAGAAGCGCACCGATCCCATGGGTCGCAAGCAATCGCAGACCGATGCAGTGCCGGTCTTTCTGCGCGACGTGCCCGCCGAACAGGCAAAGACGCTCAGGTGCGCAGAGTGCGGCACGATGAACTACCCAACCGAGTGGTATTGCGAGCGGTGCGGCGGCGAGCTGGCCGCAATGTGACGCTGTCAGGCGTCGCGCACGCGCTAGCGTGCGCAGCGAGCTACTTCAGTTTGGCCAGCTGACTCTTGTGTCGGGCCGCCGCGTTCCGGTGGATGAGTCCCTTTCGCGCGGCTCGATCGAGGAGACTGACAGCGCTCAAGCGGTCGTCGGCTGACGCGTCGGGCTGCCGGGCCCTCTTTACCGCTGTGCGCAGAGCTGAGCGCTGAGCCTTGTTGCGAGCTGTCGCTGCGCGCGACTTGCGCATGTCTTTTTTCGACGACGCAATGTTTGGCACGGCGCGTAAGATCGGCGTCGCGTGGAATGGATGTCAAGACGCCGCAGTGTTTTGACACTCATCTTCCGCGCCCGTACCTTACCGCGTGCCGGCGTCTCATCTACTGCTGCTAGCGCCAGTTCTGCTGTTCTCAATCGTGGCGCACGAGTACGCGCACGGCTACGCCGCATTGACTCAGGGCGACGCTACCGCGTACCAGTTGGGACGGCTCACGTGGAATCCGCTCAAGCACATCGATCCAGTGATGTCCATCATCGTCCCACTGGTGATGTTTCTAGCGCACTTGCCCGTGCTTGCTGGAGCGAAGCCAGTTCCCGTGAATCCGCGCAATTACCGTAACTACCGGCGAGGCGACATTATCGTCTCGCTCGCCGGAATTGCAACCAACACTGCGATCGCCCTCGGTTGCACACTCATGGTCGCTGTCTTGGGGGCTGTGGGGCAGTGGGTGCCGGTGCTGGCGGACACGCTCGGAATCTTGCAGGCGATGTTCTTGATCGGGTTGTATCTCAACTTGCTGCTCGCCGTTTTCAATCTCTTGCCGATCCCGCCCCTCGACGGATCGCACGTCCTGAAGTACTTGCTCCCGCCCGCCTGGGCGATGCAATACCAGCGTCTCGGGCTATATGGGATTTTCATCGTTCTACTTCTCCTGCAAACGAGGTTTCTGCAGTATTGGCTCTTCCCGGCTGCATACGCTTCATACTTGCTCCGAGGCGCGGTTAGCCCGCTGGTTCTTCCCTCGGCTCTTCAATGGCTTCCACCGTGGGCGTCCTGACATCGCCTAAACCAGTCGCGGACGGCGCTGGCGGGCCGTTCGTAGTCGAGCTCACCCAGTTCAGTGGGCCTCTGGACCTGCTGTTGGCGCTGCTCCGTGACGAGCAGATCGACATATACGACATCCCGATCGCGCGGGTCGCGGAGCAATTTCTCGAGCGCATCCACGAACTGGCGCTCGATGAAGCCGCCGATTACCTCGAGATGGCGGCACGGTTGCTCCGAATCAAAGCGCAAATGCTGCTGCCGCGGCGCGAAGGGGAGGAGGCGTGGGATGACCCGCGGGCCGAGCTCGTGCGCCGGCTGCTGGAATACCAGCAGATGCGCGAGGTCGTGGACGTCCTCGAACGACACGCCGACAGGCGGCGCGACCGGTTTGGGCGCCCTGTCCCGGCCGGGTCCATGTTCGCCGCGTACCGAACGCCCGGCCCGCTTGTCCTCGACCTCATGGACTTGCTCGCCGCGCTCGACCGCGTGGCGCGGGCCGGGGCTCGCGTGGCGGTCCACGCGGTTGTGCCACGTGCACTCGACGTCCTGGGCGCCATGGCGTTGGTTCGTGCGAGTCTGGAAGGTCGGACCCGCGTGAACTGGGAGACAATGCTGCGCGATGCCTCGGAACCGTGGGAGGTCCTCTCGCTACTGTTGGCCGTTCTCGAACTTGCGCGCCTAGGCGAATGCGCTGTGTACCAACCCGTCCCGTTCGCTCCACTGGAGCTGACGCGCGGCGGTGCAGTAAGAGGGGATCGCGTTCGCGACCTGCCTGGCGACGCATCGGTAGCTGACGATGCCGGGTCGGTCCGGCCGGTAACAGCCGACACCCCGTCGGCAGGCACTCTGAGCGCGGCGGACAATGAGCCCACTAGCGCGGCTGCTTGAGGCGGCATTGTTCGCCAGCGCAGGGCCCGTGAGCATCGACGGTCTCGCGGCGCTCGACCCCGACGCCTCGCCAACCGACGTGACGTCCGCACTCGCAGAATTGCGAGACCAATTCGACGACGGGCACGCCATCGAGGTCGTGGAAGCCGGCGGCGGGTGGCAGTTGCTGACGCGGCCCGAGTACGCGGCCGCGATCGAGAGCGCCCAGTTGGCGACTCGCCCGCAACGGCTTTCCGCCGCGGCGCTGGAGACTCTGGCGCTCGTAGCGTATCGGCAACCCATCACTCGGGCCGACATAGAGGACATCCGAGGCGTGTCAGTCGGATCGATCCTCAAGTCGCTGCTCGAGCGCGGGCTGATCGACGTCGTCGGAAAGGCGCCGGGCTTAGGCCGGCCGCTCCTGTACGGCACGACACCCGCATTCTTGGAGCATTTCGCGCTGAGGCACTTGGGCGAGCTTCCGCGGGCCGACGAGCTCGCGATTGCGCTCCGGCCCACGACAGTCACGCTCCCGTGATGCCCGGTAGGGCCGAAGGTGATACGGCCCGTATGCGTGTGCAGCGCGCTCTTGCACGCGCCGGAGTTGCTTCCAGACGCAGAGCCGACGCACTGGTCGCGGCCGGACGGGTGCGGGTGAACGGGGCCGTCGCGATGACGGGTCAGGCCGTAGATCCCACGCGGGACCTGATCACGGTGGATGGTGTACCCGTCGAATGCACCCGCGCCGGCACGATGGGTGGTGCTGCACAAGCCCGTTGGTGTGCTGACGACAGTACGGGACGAAACAGCCAGCAAAGCCGCGCGGCGGACCGTATTCGATCTGTTACCCCCCGATCAGCGCGTGCGCGGAATGACGTACGTGGGACGACTCGACTACATGACCGCAGGAGTTCTATTGCTCACGACCGACGGAGCTGCCGCCAATCGATTGACACACCCGAGCCGCGCCGTCGAGCGTGCCTACGTCGCGACCGTGCGGGGCAATGCGGCGGCCGCGCTACGCGAGATTCGACGTGGCGTCGTGCTGAGCGACGGACCCGTCGTCGCGACGCGTGCCGTTGCGCGGCCGCTCGGGCATGGTCAGTGGGATCTCGAGATCACCATCGCCGAGGGTAGAACGCGGGAGATCCGTCGGTTGTGCGAGGCCTTGGGCCTTGAGATCGAGCGTCTGGTTCGGACACAGTTTGGCCCGGTCCATTTGGGCTCCTTGCCGGCCGGACATACTCGTAGCCTCACGCCCAGTGAGCGTCGGGCAATCGAGGCGCTGGTCGCATGACCGACGCGACGCTCGCGGCCGCTCCGTCTTCGCAGATAGGGCCGGCGGCCGCGGTTACTTCCGCGGATACCGCTCTCATGCAAGCTGTGACTCGCCAGGTTGCGCGGCGCGTGGTTGGCCAGGACTACATGGTCGAGCGGTTGCTTATCAGCCTGCTCACGGGTGGCCATGTGCTGCTCGAGGGCGTGCCGGGACTTGCAAAGACGCTCACAGTGCGCACTCTCGCCGAAACGATTCGGACGACCTTTCAGCGCATTCAGTTCACGCCGGATCTGCTTCCGGCCGACGTTGTCGGCACGCAGGTGTACGACCAGTCGAACGGGCAGTTCACCGTCAAGCGCGGCCCCATATTCGCTAACATCATTCTGGCCGACGAGATCAACCGGGCGCCCGCCAAGGTTCAGGCCGCGCTGCTCGAGGCGATGCAAGAGAAGCAGGTAACTATTGGCGGGGTAACCTACCCACTGGACGAGCCATTTCTCGTGCTCGCGACACAGAACCCGATTGAGCAGGAGGGAACTTACCCGCTTCCCGAAGCGCAGATCGATCGCTTCATGATGAAGCTGCGAGTTGGTTACCCCACTCGTGACGAGGAAAAGGAGATCATGCGGCGCATGGCGGGAGGCATTGCGATTCCCGTAGACGTGGTGGCAAGTCCTGCGGCGATTCTCAATGCAAGGCGCCGCATCGCGGAGCTATACATGGACGAGCGTGTCGTGGACTACATCGTCGAGATCGTACACGTCACACGCTCGCCGGGCGACGCCGGGTTGAACGACCTGATTCCCCTGATTGAGTTTGGTGCGAGTCCGCGCGCCACGATCGCGCTTGCTCAGGCATCGCGCGCTCACGCGTTTCTTCGCGGCCGAACGTTTGTGACGCCCGACGACGTCAAAGCGGTTGCGCCGGATGTGTTGCGCCATCGGGTGCTCACGACGTTCGAAGCCGAGGCAGAAGACGTCACGAGCGACGGCATTGTCAAGCGAGTCCTTGCGACGGTGGAAAGCCCGTGAGCCTGCCAGTACCTCCGGAGGTGCTGCGGCAGGTCAAGCTCATCGAGCTGCGCACCCGTGGGTTCGTGAACTCGCTATTCACTGGGGAGTATCGGTCGGTTTTCAAGGGGCAGGGAATGGAATTCGCCGAGGTGCGCGAGTACCTGCCTGGCGACGAGGTGCGCTCGATCGACTGGAACGTCACCGCGCGCATGAACCGCCCTTTCGTGAAGCGGTACGTCGAGGAGCGCGAGCTCACGGTAATGCTGGCCGTGGACCTATCGGGCTCGGCGCGATTCGGAACAGCCCGCCGTTTTAAGAGCGAAGTGGAAACCGAGCTGGCCGCCGTAATAGCAATGTCTGCCGTTCGCAACAACGACCGCGTTGGCACGCTTCTGTTTACGGATCGGGTGGAGCTGGTCGTGCCGCCGCGCAAGGGCAGGCGCCACGTGTTGCGCGTCATACGCGAGCTGCTGGCCTATGCCCCGGAGCAGCGGGGGACTGATCTGAGCGGCGCGCTAGAGTATCTCAACCGACTACTCACGCAGCACGCGATCATTTTTCTCTTGTCGGATTTCCTCGCCACGGGGTACGAGCATCAGCTCAAGCTGCTCGTGCAACGTCACGATGTAATAGCCGTGACGGTCGAAGATCCGGCAGAGGATGTGCTGCCGAATGTCGGCCTAGTCGAATTCATCGACCCCGAAACGGGAGTGCAGGTCAGTGTGAATACGAGCAACGCGGTCGTGCGCGCTCAGTACGCGCGCCGGGCACAAGACGAGCGCGCGGCCCGGCGACAGCTACTCCGCCGGCTCGCCATAGACGAAATCGTGCTGCGCACCGACGGTGACGTAGTCAGTCCACTGTTGCGGTTTTTCCGCGGGCGCGAGATGCGGGGCCGCCGCCGCGCGGCGTAGCGATCGCCGCACGCGGAACTGAAGGCCGGCTATGATTGTTGCGTTCGCGCTCGCCCTGTGGCAGGCCGCGGCCGGCCCGCTGGCCGCGCATGCGACGGGCGCCTCACACGCGGCCCACCCGGCCCACCCGGCACGCGCCGCTCCGGGGCCCGCCGCGGACCCAGCTTTGGCGGACTCAGTGCCGATCAGCTTTGGCGTGCGCGTCCAGCCCGAAACCGTGACCGTGGGTGTGCCCTTCGTGGTAGACGTACGAGTGCGCGCGCCACGCGGCACAGAGATCATGTTCCCAGCTGCCCCGGACTCAGCGTCACCAGTGCAAGCGCTCGACCGGCGAGCGATCAAGCATTCAGCCGATACGACCGCCGACGAGGCAACCGCCACGTATCGATTGGCGGCGTGGGACATTGGACTGCAAAAGCTCCGCTTGGACAGCGTGGTCGTGCGGACGGCCGGCAGAGTGTCCGGGACGACGCTGCGCAGCATCTCGCTCGGCAATCTCACGGTGTTCGTCCGGAGCGTGGTCCCATCGGATTCGGCGCGGCGCGTGCCCAAGCCGGCGCGCGGGTACCTGAGGACAGCCACATTTGCCTGGCCCCCATGGTGGTGGCTCCTGATCGCGCTGGCAGCACTTGCCGCACTGTGGCTCCTGTGGCGCTGGCTGCAGCGACGACGCCGACTTTCGCCGGCGGATCTCGATCCCTACAGCATCGCGCTACGCGATTTCGCGCGCGTGGACGCCCTCGGTCTCATCGATGCTGGCGAGCGCGGCCGATACGTGGCGCTCGTGACGGAGGTGGTCCGTGCGTATCTGGCGCGCCGGATCGCCCGCGTGAGCCCTGCGCTCACATCGACGGAACTGCTGACCGCCGTGCGGGACGAAGCACGCGTACCTCTGACGGCGTTACGGTCGCTATTGTCGGACAGTGACCTCGTGAAGTTCGCACGATATACGGTTTCCGCCAATGGCGCCCGAAAATTCGCGCGAGCTTCAAAACAGATCGTTTCGGATGTGGAGACCGCGGACCGAGCCGCCCGCGCGGCCAAGGCGGAGGCGGCGGCGGAGGCACGGAGAGCGGCCACGACTCCGAGTGCCCGACGGGCAGCATGACTAGCGTCAATCTCGGGTTGCCTGGCGGGCTGACATTCGGTGCACCGTGGGCACTGGGTCTGTTGCTCATATTACCGGCTTGGTGGTTATGGCGCCGGCGCGGCGAGCCGCGCGCCGTCACCTTCTCCCGGGTGCGCGTATTAGTCGCCGGCCCGCGCGCGGGGCGCGGGATCGTGCGAGCACTATTCCTGCTTCGCAACCTTGCGTTGGCCGCGCTCATAGTCGCGATCGCGCGCCCTCGGTCGGGGGCGCGCGCCGACACCGTAACGAGCGAGGGAATCGACATCGTCCTCGTTGTGGACCTATCGAGCTCCATGCTCGCCCTTGACTTCCAGCCGGAAAACCGACTCGAAGTGGCCAAGGAAACCATGAAGCGATTCATTGCCGGGCGCACGTCCGATCGCATTGGCGTAGTCGCCTTCGCGGGGGAGGCGCTGACACAGGTGCCGCTCACGATCGACTACCCCGTTGTCAATGCCGCCGTGGACAATCTGCAGGCCGGGCAGCTCGAAGACGGGACAGCCATCGGGACTGCAATTGCAACTGCGTCCAACCGCCTGCGTGCCGCGCCGGGCAAATCGCGCGTCATGATTCTGCTGACTGACGGGGATAACAATCGTGGGGCCATAGACCCTCGTACGGCGGCCAAGGCGGCCGCCGCGTTCGGGATCAAGATCTACACGATCGGGATCGGCACCGACGGCCTGGCTCCGGTGCCCGTGGGGCGCGGGCTATTCGGATTGCGGTACGAGAACCGGGAAGTAAGCATCAATGAGCCATTGCTCTCCGACATCGCCCGAACGACAAATGGCCGCTTTTTTCGAGCTCGTGATGTCCAGGCCTTGCACAGCATTTACGAGCAGATCAACCAGCTCGAGCGCGTTCCGGTGCAAACAAGATCGTTCGTGCACTGGGCAGAGTATTTTCGGTGGCCGCTCGCCGTGGCGCTTCTGGCGTTGACGCTGGAGCTGTCACTGCTCGCCTGGCGGGGTCCGCTGACATGATGCCGGACTTTCTGCGCGCGCCGGCGACGCTTCTGGCAACGTTCATTGAGAGGCCCGCGTTGCTCGCGCTAGCGCTGGTACTCCCGGTCGTCGTCGCGCTTCTGCTGCTCCGCCGGCGGCGAGACGTATTGGCGCGGATTGCCCGCTTTGGGACCGCACCTACCGTCGCCCGGCTGCTTCCGCCGAGGATGCCGATTGGATGGCGCGCGCGAGCTGTCATGCTCGGCGGCGCGGCCGTTTGCGCCGGGATCGCATTCGCTGGGCCGCGCTGGGGGTCCGAGAAAACGGTAGTCTCGACGAGCGGGGCGGACGTCGTGATCGCAATCGACGCTTCGCTGTCGATGCTGGCGACCGACGAGCCTCCCAGCCGGCTGGAGCGAGTAAAGGAGGAAATTCGCCGCCTACGCGATCTTTCGCCGGGCGATCGAGTGGCTCTCTTGGCGTTTGCTGGACGCAGCTATATCCTGACGCCGCTAACGGTTGATGACGGTGCGCTCGACCTGTTTCTAGACAATCTCGACCCTTCCGTCGTGGGCCAGCCCGGGACGTCGCTTGCGCGCGCCATCCGTCAGGGTACCGACCTCTTGTTGACCACCAAGACCGCCAGCGACCGGGCAATTGTCTTGATGAGCGATGGCGAGGGGTTTGAGCCGGAGGATGACGTGCGGCGGGAGGCCGCGCGGGCTGCCGAGAACGGAATCAGCCTCGTCACTGTGGGGTTCGGAACGGAGCGTGGCACCACAATTCCAGTTCCAAACGCCGCGGGGAACGGGATTACGCAAAAGCGGGATGAGAACGGAGATATCGTAATAACGCATTACACCCCGGCGCTTCTGCGCGCGGCGGCGGACGCCGCCCATGGCACTTTCATCGCGGCGAACCAGACCGACAAGGCGTCGAATATCAGAAGGGCGCTCGCTAAGCTGCGTGTCGCGCGCCGCGCGATCGAGCGCGGGGAAGAGCTGTCCCAACGGTTCCAGCTGTTTCTGCTCCCGGCAATCCTGCTGCTAATTGCGGACACGTTGTTGACGGACGGAAACGTTCGCCGGGCAAAGCGCGTCGCGGCAGCGGCTGCCCCGGTAGCAGAAGCCGCCCGGCCAGAACGACCTTTGCGCGCAGTCGCGGCCGCCGCGATTGCGCCGATCGCGTTCCTCGCGGCCGTCGCCAAGGGCCCTGGCCAAACGCTGACCCCCGCCGATTCCACCGGCTTGCTGGAATCCTACAGGCACGTGGTCGATGCCGGTGATCACTCGCCGCCAGCGCTGTACAACTACGGCACCGCACTCCTCAACGCGGACTCGATCGACGGCGCCATCGGCGCTCTGACTCTTTCCGCAACCACTCGCGATGGCGAGCTACGCTACCGCGCGCTCTTCAACCTCGGCCTCGCGCATCTGCGGCGTGGACTCGCGGCACGCGTCGCCAAACAGTCCGGCGACCAGGAGCTTGACGCGGCGCTGGATGCCTACAAACACGTGCTCCTGTCCCGACCCGGGGACCACGATGCGACGTGGAACTACGAGCTTGCGTTGCATAACCACAATGCTGGCGGCGGCGGTGGCGGCGGCGGCGGGCAGTCGGCCAAGCAGCAACGCGCGAGCCCATCCAATCAACGTGGGGCGGCGCCTGAGCAGTCCGGTGAGTTGGGACAGAACCAGGCAAGCGAGCTTCTCAATAGCGCGGCCCGCGAAGAGCGTGACGTGCAGGGAAAATCCCAGCGGCAGAATGCGGCTGAGGTACCGCCCGGGGGGAAGGATTGGTAGCCGGCGTGTGCAGCGTATTGCGCATCCTGCCGCAGCTCGCGGTGATGTCCCACGCGGCCATCGATACCGGCCAAGGCGTGAATTTTCACGCCTACATCGAGCCGGATACAGTCTACGTGGGACAGCAGGCGACGTACGAGGTGGGCGTTTTCATCGACGACCAGTTGCGGCTTCGCCTGCGGCGTAATCCGGAGTTCGTACCGCCCGAGCCCCAGGGCATGCTGACGTACGACCTGCCCGCGCCAACACCAACGCCCGGGACGCGCCACGTGGGCCGTCGTACCTACGAAGTGCACGTGTTCGATCGCGCTCTCTTTCCATTGACGCCCGGACGATATGAGATCCCACAAGCGCAACTCGCGTACTCGCTTCCCTTGTCGCTCAGCTTCTTCAGTAGAGAAGAGGGCCACACGCTGTACGCGGAAAGCCTCGCGGTCGTGGCGGTCGCACCGCCAGAGGCCGGGCGTCCGCCAGGCTACACCGGCGCAGTTGGCGATCTGCATGTGGACGAGCATCTCGATCCGACGCAAGCGCGCGTGGGCAACCCGGTGCTGCTCACGGTGCGAGTGGAGGGTCGCGGCGATGTGAAGCTTTTTCCCCGTCCCAGCCTCGACGTACCCTGGGGCTCTGCAGTTCCCGCGCAGGAGCGCGTGCGGCTCGACTCCACGTCTGAGGCGGTGCGCGGAGAGAAAGAGTTCGATTGGCTCGTGACCCCACGGGACAGCGGCACGGTGGCACTTCCGCCGGTTCGCTACCCTTACTTCAATCCGTATACTGAGCGATACGACATCGCGGTCGCCGCCCCCGAGACGCTGCGAGTGCGGCCTGGCTCGCTAGCTCCTGCCGACACTGCGCAAGCGACGCTGCCGCCGCCGCTGGCGGTACGTACGCTGTATAGGGGCGCGCTGCCGCCGCCTTTCTACACTCAACCGCTATTTGCGGCTCTCGCGCTCGCCGGACCGCTTCCTGCCATCGTGCTCACCGGTTGGCGACGCCCGCGCCGCCGGCGCGCGCCTCCGTCGGCGGCGGCTCGCCTGCAGCGGCTGGCGCGGAAACGCACCCCATCCGACGCATTGCTCGTGCGACGTCTTTTCGTCCGCGCGCTGGTAGACCGCTTTGACCTGCCCGTGACCACTTTTACGGACCAAGGCGCGCTCACGCAAGCGCTGCGTCGAGAAGGAGTGACGGCCGCGCACGCAGCCGAGGCGCAAGCCGTGCTCGCTGCCTTGGACCGAGCGGCGTTTGATGCGGCGGCCGCCCCGCGTCGACCGGTTTCGTCCAGTGTGTCCGCGCGTGTCCACGCAGCCTACGTAGCGACTGTAGCTGAGGCGCGCTCGCGGCGTACTGCGCCTGCAAAAACGGGCGCGGGAGCGCCGCGCGGTGACGGTGGTAGGACCAGGGACGGTGCCGCTTTCCTGATCGCGGCTCTTCTGGCTAGCGGCGTCGTCGTGACTGTGTCGACGGCCGCGGAGAACACGAGTCGGGACTCCCGTGAGTTCGACGCGGGGTTGAGCTCCTATGCGCAGGGCCACTTCGGTGTGGCCGCGTCACATTTCGCCGCGGCGGCCGCGATATCGCCGCGAGCACCCAATGCTTGGGCGAACGCGGGCACCGCGGCGTGGGCCACAGGTGACACGGCCGACGCCGTAGTGGGCTGGCAGCGCGCGGGGCGGCTCGAACCGTGGGCGGCCGATGTTCGTGAACGACTGGCGCTGGTCCGCGCTCCACAGGATGGACCGATCGCTCGCCTTCCGCCCGTCCCGGTGTCTACCACCGCCAACGTCACTCTTGCTGCCTGGCTCGCTGCGTGCGCGCTCGGCGCGGTGCGCGCCGCCCGCCGTCGTCGGGTCCTGTCGCCACTCACTTTGGGCATCCCCGCAGCCGCACTCGCTCTTGGAGTGCTGGCCATACGGGCCAACGAAACCGCCGAAGCGCGCGACCTCTCGGTCGTCGGTCCGCGCACAACGCTGTATGCCGCCCCGGCGCTCGCCGCCGAGCAGCTGCGGAGCCTCGACGCGGGCGACATCGCTCGTGCGCTCGTGCGCGAGCGAGCGTGGACACGCGTGATGTTGGACGGCGACCGGGACGGATGGGTCGAGACAATCACCCTGACTTCGATCGCGCGTCCTCGGCCACCCGGCTAGACTTCCCGCGTGCCGAGCGTCGCCGTGCTGCCCAGCGCCGTGGCGGACCAGATTGCTGCGGGAGAAGTGGTCGAACGCCCGGCGTCGGCGGTGAAGGAGCTGGTTGAGAATGCGCTTGACGCCGGGGCGACGGTAGTCGACGTCGAGGTGGAACAGGGCGGACGCAGCTCGATTCGGGTAAGCGATGATGGATCGGGACTGGCGAGGGACGATGCTCTCCTCGCACTGGAGCGCCACGCGACGTCCAAGATCCGCCGAGTCGAGGATCTCGTCGGTGTCACGAGCTTCGGCTTCCGTGGTGAGGCACTCCCGGCGATCGCTTCGGTCTCGCGGCTGACACTTGAAACCGCAGCAGCCGACGGTTCGGGCACGGTCGTTTGCGTCGAAGGCGGCGCGCTCGCCAATGTTCGCGACGCAGCGCGGCGGCGTGGGACTACAGTGTCCGTGTCCCGCCTGTTTTACAATGTGCCCGCGCGTCTCAAATTCATGCGGACCGCGCGATCGGAATGGCGCGCTGTGTCCGACGTGATAACGGCGGTTGCTCTCGCCCGTCGCGCCACGCACTTGACGCTCGCGCACGACGGCAAGCGTGTTCTCAGCCTCCCTGGAGTGAACTCTCTGCGGGCACGCATCGGCTCGCTGTGGGGCGGTCCATACGCCGACGGCCTCGTAGAAGTCGACGATGTGCTCGGCGAAGTCGCGGTGTCGGGTCTCATCGAGCGTCCGGGCGACGTAGGCGTGCGCACTCGACGCGTCCATCTGGCAATCAACGGCCGCGTCGTTCGCGACGCGGGTCTCCTTCGGGCCGCCGAATCCGCTTATCGATCGAGCCTGCCAGCTGGATTCCGCCCGTCCGTCGTGCTCGACGTCACAGTCAGCGCGGACAGTGTCGATGTCAACGTTCACCCGGCGAAGGCGGAAGTGCGTTTCCGTGACCGCTGGGCTGTCGAGCGTGCTGTAGAACACGCGGTTCGACGCGCGCTCGGCAACCTGGAGAGTGCTGCCACGTTCGGTAAGGGGGCGGCTCTGCGGTGGTCCGACTCTGACGGGATGGCGCGGGTGTGGGCACCACTGCCAGCCGGGGCAGGGCTGACGGACAGGAGCGTCCGGTCCGAGTATGCCGCGGCCGGAACGCCGTCCACGACGGACCTTGCCACGGAGGATGGGATTGGCTCGGTGCCGCGTCTCATCCAGTTGCGTCGCACGTACATCATGTTCGAACGGCCGGACGCGGTGGTTTTGATCGACCAGCACTCAGCACATGAGCGAGTGCTGTACGAGTCGTTCATGACGTCGCTCACCCACGGCGGAGCACCGTCGCAGCGGCTGCTCTTTCCACTCACGCTGCACCTCGGCGCCGCTAGCGCCGAGGCGTACGAGGAACATCGCGAATTGTTCGAGCAATTGGGGTTTGAGGCCGAGGCATTTGGAGGCCACACGCTGTTGGTGCACGCCGTGCCAGCTCCACATGCGCGGTTCGACGCCGAGCATTGTTTGCGCGACACGCTGGGATCGCTGACAGGCGATCGCTTGGCGAGCAGCGCCGGGCGGCACGAGAAGCTCGCCGCGACGCTTGCATGTAAGGCCGCCATCAAGGCGGGCGACGAGCTCTCGCCAGCAGAGATGCAGGCGCTGTACCTGGCGCTCGCGCGCACCACGCTCCCAGCGCACGACGTGCACGGACGGTCGACCATCGTGCTGTTGTCCTGGGACGAGGTCGAGCGAAGGTTTGGGCGCCAGTAGCGTTGCGCCCGAGCCGCTCCTGGTCATCTGCGGGCCGACGGCGGCCGGCAAGTCGGCCGTGGCGATGGCGCTTGCTGGGCATCTGGCCGCCAGCATCGTCGTCGCCGACTCACGTCAGATTTATCGCGGATTTGACATCGGGACCGCAAAACCGACCGCCGAGGATCGTGCCGTCGTGCCCCACGCAGGGCTCGACCTCGCGGCTCCCTCCGAGCGATTCTCGGCGTACCGCTGGGCTGCCGCAGCCGAGCGCGCGATATGCGTCGCGCGCGCCGCGGGTCGCGTCCCCCTCGTCGTTGGAGGCGCCGGCTTTTACCTCCGCGCGCTCGTGCACCCGGTGACGTCGCGCGCGCCAATGGGTGAGCCGCGGTATGACGCTCGGTACCTGGTGCTGGACCCCGGGGCGATTCTGCGAGAGCGCGTGCGTACGCGCGTCGAGCAGATGATGGCCCGGGGATGGTTGGATGAAGTGCGGGCGCTGGCCAACGACGTCGGCCCCGATGCGCCTGCCTGGCAATCGAGTGGATACGCACCAATGCGCGCGCACGTGGCTGGCTTGCTGTCGCGGTCCGACGCGATCGAGGCCACAGTCAGAGCCACCCAGCAGTACGCCAAGCGCCAGCGTACCTGGTTTCGACACCAGCTCCCGAGAGGTGGTGTCATCCGCCTGGACCCGCAGGCACCCGACACGACGGATCGCGTTATCGCCTGGGCCTCGCAGTGAAGATTGGCATCACGTGCTACCCGACGTACGGTGGGTCCGGGGCTGTCGCGACCGCGCTCGGCATTGCGCTCGCGGAACGCGGCCATGAGGTCCATTTCATCACGTACCAGCAGCCGTTCCGTCTGCCATCGTTCCTTCCACGCATTTACTTCCACGAAGTCGAAGTCATGCGGTACCCGCTCTTCGAGTACCCGCCGTACGACCTGGCGCTCGCGGTCCGCATGCACGAAGTCGTGCTTCGCCACGGGCTCGAGCTCCTGCACGTGCATTACGCCATCCCGCACGCCACCAGCGCCTGGATCGCGCGGGAGATGCTGAGGGAGACCGGAAACGACGTGCGGCTGGTCACCACGCTGCACGGCACTGACATCACGATCGTCGGCCAGGACCCGTCGTTCTACGCGATCACGAAGTTTTCAATCGAACGATCTGATCGGCTCACCGCGGTCTCCGAGTACCTGCGCACGGAGACCATCACGGCGTTCGGATGCACCGGCTGCACGGTCGACGTCATTCCCAATTTCGTAGACCCCACAGTGTACGATCGCGCTCGATACGCGGGGCGTTCCGCATTGGCGTTCCGCCGGAACGGCGACGCGCGGGTACTCATCCACGTTTCGAACTTTCGGCCGGTCAAGCGCGTGCGCGATGTGGTACGTATCTTCGCGCGCGTCCGCGCCGAAGTGCCAAGCATGCTCCTCATGGTCGGCGACGGGCCCGACCGGGTCGACGCGCAGGACGAAGCGCGCGCGCGCGGCGTGGACAACGACGTGTCGTTCTTGGGGAAGATCGAGTCCGTCGCGCCGCTGCTCGCGGCCGCGGACGTATTCCTTTTGCCAAGCGAGAACGAGTCGTTCGGTTTGAGCGCGCTCGAGGCGCTGGCGTGCGGTGTGCCGGTCATCGCTTCACGCGTGGGCGGGCTCCCAGAGGTCGTGCGCGACGGGATCACTGGGGTTCTGCGCCCAGTCGGGGACGTTGACGGCATGGCGCAGGCCGCGATCGACCTACTGCTCGACCGGCCGCAGTGGGCTGCGATGAGCGCAGCAGGCGCGGCCGACGCGCGCGCGCGCTTCTCGCTCGACGCTATTGTGGCTCGATACGAGGAGCTATACCGCAGTGCCTGAGAGGGGGACACCGCGCGTCGCCGCAGTGCTGGAGCTAGTGCGCTGGCCCAACATGCTGCTGGCAGCCGGCGGCGTTGCCACGGGCGCTGCGTGGGCAGCCGGCGGTGTGCCCAGGGTGCGGGCCACCGTTCTTGCCTGCACCGCGGGTGCGGCGCTCGCCGCGCTGGCCTATGCCTGGAACGACTATGGTGACCAAGCGATCGACGCCGTTGCGCACCCGGCACGTCCGCTCCCTCGCGGCGCGCTGTTCTCGCGTGACGCTGTCTCAGTGTCGATCGCGAGCGCTGCAATCGCACTCTTGGCTAGCGCCGCAGTGCGCCCAGCGATGGCCGGCGCTACCGCGCTCGTGATTCTGGCTACACTCACTTACGGCCGTCTCAAGGCCATGAGCGGCATTGCGGCCAATGCCCTGGTCGCAGTGATCGCGTCGTTGCCGTTTGTCTACGGTGCGTGGGCGGTGGGCCGTCCGGCACTGGGAGTTCCGCTGTTCGCCATTGCCGTGCCCTTGCAGCTCGCGCGCGAGTTGGCAAAGGACGTGGACGACGCTGCCGCCGACGCGGGGCACAGGCGAACGGTTCCAGTCGCATTGGGCCAGCGTGCCGCTCGCGCCATCATCGTCGGGGCAACGATCGCCGCGCTTGTCCCGTTTGCCCTGGTGGCGGTCGGGGGACACAGCCTGGCGGCTGCCGCAGCAGCGCCGGGCTTGCTCGTCTGCGCGCACGCCGCGCGTTGCGCCCTGCTCGGCCGGTCGGACAGCGCTCGCTGGTACAAATGGGGCATGGCCACGGCCGTCATCGCGCTGCTCGCCACCGCGGGCGTTGCTGCGTAGCTTCCTCCCGCCATGACCACGTTCCAGGCGCTGGTGCTGGGCATCGTGCAAGGCCTCTCCGAGTTCCTGCCCATCAGCAGCTCCGCCCATCTGATTCTGATCCCATGGGCGTTGCACTGGCCTGATCCGGGGTTGTCCTTCGACGTCGCACTTCACCTTGGCACTCTCATCGCCGTCCTGTGGTACTTCCGCGCGGAATGGGCTCGGCTTGCTCGCGCTGCCGTGACGCTGGCATCTCGCGGCGGAAGGCCGGCCGAGGGCGACGCCGGTGTGGAACAGCGGCGCGTTTGGTACCTCATCATCGCAACGGTGCCGGGCGCGATTGCCGGAAAGCTCCTCGAGCGCCAGGCTGACGAGGCATTTCGATCGCCGCTGCTGATTGCGGCAACACTCATGGTGATGGGCGTGCTGCTATGGGTGGTCGACATCTGGGCGCGACAGACGCGCCCCCTGAGCGCTGTCACGGCGCGCGACGCCCTCGTTATGGGCGTGGCCCAGATTCTGGCGCTTGTTCCTGGTGTGTCCCGCTCGGGATCGACCATAACCGCTGGGCGGGCACTCGGCTTCGACCGCGACAGTGCGGCGGTATTCAGCTTTCTCATGAGCATGCCGATCATTGCTGGAGCAGCAGTGCTCAAGGTTCCCCACCTCCTCGCATCAGGGGTCGCGGGGCTGCCGCTCGCGGTGGGAATCACTGCATCTGCAGTGAGTGGCTGGCTCGCCATCGCCGTCGTGCTGCGTTACGTGAAGTCTCACAGCTACGGTGCATTTGCGGTTTATCGCCTCCTACTCGGAGCGGCGGCACTCGCGCTCGCAACAGCCCGCAACGCCCACGCCTAGCGTTACCAGCCGCGCGACCCAGACTTACGACTCGCTTGGCGCCGAGGCGATTGCGGCGCGGCTGGGCGTTGCGAGTGTACTGCTCTTCGACTGCATCGGTTCGACGATGGACGCAGCCCACAGCCTGGGAGAATCGGGGGCGCTCGGCGGCACGCTGCTACTCGCAGACAGACAAACCGCCGGTCGCGGGCAGCAGGGTCGCGCGTGGTCGTCGGAGCCGGGGGCCGGCGTGTGGCTAACCCTTCTCGAACGTCCTGGCGACGCGAGTGCCATCGAGGCGCTTTCACTCCGGCTCGGACTGCGCGTGGCACAGGCACTGGACGATCTCGCCGGGTTCCGCGTGCGCGTGAAGCCACCGAACGATCTTTACAGCTGGACAGGGAAGCTCGGCGGGATTCTCTGCGAGGCGCGTTGGCATGGCGAGCGAGTGTCGTGGGTGGCGGTTGGACTAGGTGTTAACACGGTCGTACCGACTGAGGTTCAGGGCGCGGCGGCAATGCCGCCTGGCACGAGCCGGATCGACCTGCTCGCTGCTGTGGTGCCCGCAATGAGAGCCGGTGTCGCCATGACGGGCGGACTCACGGCCCATGAGCGGCGCGAGCTTCGATCGCGAGACGTCGGAGCCGAGGCTCCGATTCTCCCCAATAGGGGTGCGCGAGCGTGATAATGGCGTTCGATGTTGGAAACTCCGAAACCACCATTGGCCTGTACGATGGCGACTCCCTTCGCGCGCATTGGCGCGTCACCACCGCCGCGGACAGGACACCGGACGAGCTTGCGCTGCTGATTCGAGAGCTGCTTTCCTTGCGAGGCCACGAGCAGACTAGCGTGCGAGGGTCTGTGATCGCATCGGTGGTGCCCGCGCTCACTCGTCCTCTGGCCGACGCATGTGCGGCGTGCTTTGACCGACCCGCAGTTGTCGTCGACGCATCCTCGCCGCTTCCAATTCGGCTTGCAGTCGACGAGCCCCTTACAGTCGGCGCCGATCGAGTAGTGAACACATTGGCGGCCAGCCGCCTGTACGGCCGCGACACCATCGTCGTAGACCTCGGCACCGCGACGACATTCGATTGCGTTACGTCGGACGGCATTTTCCTTGGAGGCGTGATCGCGCCCGGGGTGCGCACATTGGCCGACACGCTAATCCGACGGACCGCGAAGCTGCCGGCGACCGAGCTGACGCCGCCACTAAAGGTTATCGGCACCCGCACCGAGGATTGCATCCGCGCGGGTGTGGTGTTCGGAGCCGCTGACGCCGTGGACGGTATCGTGCGGCGGATCAAGCGGGCGTGGCCTCGCCCGGACACGCCGTTCGTCGTGGCTACGGGCGGTCTGGCCGAGACAGTGCAGAACATTCTGCGAGTCCTTCGACCTTGTGTCGCCTCAACTGACGCTCGAAGGTCTCCGGATCGCTTACCAAATCATTCCAGGTGAGGCAGTCTAAATAGAAGTCCGGCAATGGGTTGCACCGGGTAGGGTTGTGCCCAGTCTACCCTTGACTATACCCCGCCCGCCGTCTAGACTTCTACGTTCTGGCACTCGCATTGGGTGAGTGCTAATAAGCTCCAGGAACCAATTCGCACGGAGAGAGGGATCGATATGGCCACAAAGAGTACGACGGCCGCCAAGGTCAGCCCGCTGGCTGATCGGGTTGTCGTTAAGGCGTTGGAGGAGACGGAGCAGATGCGGGGCGGATTGTACATCCCCGACACCGCCAAAGAGAAGCCGCAACAGGGCGAGATCATGGCAGTTGGGCCGGGCCGCTTTGACGAAGGCAAGCGGGTGCCAATGGAAGTAAAAGTCGGCGACCGCGTGCTGTACGGTAAGTACAGCGGCACCGAGGTAACAATTGAGAACGAGCAGCTGCTTATCCTCCGCGAGTCCGACGTGCTCGCGGTCATTAGTTAATCCTTTCGACCTACGGTATCACACATGGCTAGCAAAGAACTGCACTTCAATACGGAAGCGCGCGCAGCACTCAAGCGCGGCATTGATCAGCTCGCCGAAGCCGTGAAGGTCACGCTTGGCCCCAAAGGCCGGAATGTCGTGATCGACAAGAAATTCGGTGCGCCGACCGTGACCAAGGATGGCGTTACGGTCGCAAAGGAAATCGAGCTCTCGGACCCAGTTGAGAACATGGGTGCGCAGATGGTCAAGGAAGTTGCGACCAAGACCTCCGACATCGCTGGCGACGGCACGACGACCGCCACGATTTTGGCGCAGGCGATCTTCCGCGAAGGACTCAAGAACGTGACGGCAGGCGTGAACCCGATGGCGCTCAAGCGCGGCATCGATAAGGCCGTCACCGAGGTCGTCGAGCAGCTCAAGAAGATCAGTGTGCCCACGGCTGGGAAGAAGGAGATCGCCCAGGTCGGCAGCATATCCGCCAACAACGACAGCGAGATCGGCAATCTGATCGCCGAGGCGATGGAAAAGGTTGGCAAGGATGGGGTGATCACGGTCGAGGAGGCAAAGGGCCTCGAGACGACGCTCGAGACGGTCGAGGGGATGCAGTTCGACCGCGGGTACCTGTCGCCTTACTTCGTGACCGACCCGGAGAAGATGGAGGCGGTCCTCGAGGACGGCCTCATTCTGATCCACGACAAGAAAATCTCCTCAATGAAGGACCTGCTCCCGATCCTGGAAAAGGTGGCGCAGGTTGGAAAGCCCCTGCTGATCATCGCCGAGGACGTGGAGGGCGAGGCGCTGGCGACGCTGGTCGTCAACAAGCTGCGCGGCACGCTTCGGGTTTGTGCGGTCAAGGCGCCTGGCTTCGGTGACCGGCGCAAGGCCATGCTGCAGGACATTGCTGTCCTGACCAATGGCCAGGTGATCTCTGAGGAAGTTGGGTTCAAGCTCGAGAACGCAGTGTTGAACGATCTCGGCAAGGCCAAGCGGATTGTCGTCGACAAGGACAACACCACGCTGATCGACGGCGCCGGCGCCTCGGACAAGATTCAGGGCCGCATCAAGGAGATCAAGTCCGCGATCGAAAAGTCGACTTCCGACTACGACAAGGAAAAGCTGCAAGAGCGGCTGGCCAAGCTGGCTGGCGGCGTAGCCGTGATCAACGTGGGCGCGCCCACTGAATCGGAAATGAAGGAGAAGAAGGCGCGCGTTGAAGACGCGTTGCACGCAACTCGCGCGGCCGTCGAAGAGGGCATCGTCCCGGGCGGCGGTGTGGCGTTCATTCGCGCGCAGACTGCGCTCAAGACGCTCAAGACCGGTGACCCTGACGAGCAAATCGGCGTCGAGATCGTCCGGCGAGCAATCGAGGAACCGATCCGCATCATCGTGCAGAACGCTGGTGGTGAAGGGTCGATCGTGGTCGAGAAGGTTCGCGAGTCGAAGGACAGCGCCTTCGGTTACAACGCACTGACCGACAAGTACGAGAATCTCGTCCAAGCGGGCGTAATCGATCCCACGAAGGTCACGCGCACGGCCCTGCAAAACGCAGCGTCGATCGCGGGACTGCTTCTGACCACGGAAGCTTTGGTCGTGGAGAAGAAGGAAGAGAAGCCAGCACCGGCTGGTGGCGGTGGTGGCGGTGGCATGGGCGGGATGTACTAAGCCGCTCAGCTAGCTCTTGGTGGCAAGGGGGCCGGGTAACCGGCCCCCGTTTTTTTGCCCGTATATTACGCTGCGAAGGCTCCAACAGTCGGGAAGAGGCACGGCGTAGGCGCACGGAGGCCTTTATGGGCGACATTGGAATTGAGAAGCTGATTCTTTTGATGATCGTGGTGCTCTTGCTCTTCGGAGCCAAGCGCATCCCGGAAATCGGGCAGTCATTGGGGCGGGGAATCCGAGAATTCAAGCGAAGCATGTCCGACATTAACAAAGAGATTGTGCCCCCCTCCGCCCCCTCCGCCCCCTCCGCGCCGTATAGTCGCCCCGAGCAGCAGCGCGCAGACGTTCCGACCGCGGCGCCTATGCCACAGGCGCCCGCCGAGCCGAAGCGGCTGCTGTAGTTAGGGTCTAACCGGCCGGGACCCCCGCCGGTGGGCCCGAGTGAGGTGCCGCTGGGCCTGCTCACTGAGAGACGCCTGGCGTCTCTTCATTTGTCGCTCCGCCACCTCCAAGAATTTCGCCAGTTCAAAAACGCTGAACGGGTCGCCTTCGCCCCAGGCAAATGGCGGCACGACTTTGGGAGCAAAACCGCTGGGGAATATGTTCGCCCCCGCGCCGATCACGCTCCCAGTCGTGAGGCGTGTACCGATGCCCGTTTTCGCGTAGTCGCCAATCATCGAGCCCAGAAAAATCAGTCCGGTGTCGCGCAAGCCGTCGGGCGTCCATAGCTGCACGCTGCCATAGGTATTCTTGAGATTACTCGTCACGGTTCCGGCGCCGAGATTGACCCAGCGCCCCAGGTAGGAATGGCCTACGAAACCATCGTGCGATTTGTTCGAGTGGCCCAGGATGACCGAGTTGCTGATCTCACCGTGCACCCGGCAGGCATCGCCTATTGCGCATACCGCGACGCGGTCGCCCATGACTGCTGATGCGGTGCCGACGTACGCAGGACCCACTATTCGGGTGAAGGCGTGCACCCTGGCGCCCGACCTCACCAGGACGGGACCACTCCCAACGTCGAACAGCGCATATGGCTCCACTATGGCGCCGCGCTCGACGTATACGCCTTGTGGGTCTCCCAGGATGACACTGTCCGGCGGCATCGTATCGAGCTTGGGACCGAGCGCGCTGATGTCGTCGGTGAGCTGGTCAGGCAAATAGCGAATCAGATCCCATACGTCGCGTACCCATCGGCCGCTTAGCTCCTGCCCCGCCGACCGGCCGGCGGAGAAGGCTTCCTCGAGACCCGCGGCTCCAGTGGCATGTCGGAGCCGCATTGCTGCGAGCTGGTCGGCACTGCTCCACAGCTCCGCACCGGGAAGCGCCTGGCCGGGCGTCGCCAGAAAGCGAGAATTGGCCACGACAGCGCCGGCTGGCAGCTCGGCATCGGGCGCCACCCAAGGGGGCGCACCGGTCTCCTCGAAGTCGGCAAGATGGTCGGCTCCGATGAAGCCAACTGCGCGCTCTCCAAACGCCGCTTCCCATCGCTCGCGCGCGAGCCAGACGCCCGCCCGCAGCTCGGATGCCGGCCGCGTGAGCGCGAAGGGCTCGAATCGGCGCGCGCGCGCATTGTCGTAGAGGTACAAGGGCATGCGTCGCGGGGCAGGGACGCGAAGATCAGCGCGCTAGGCCGGCCGCTCGCGCACGGTAGCCGGGAGCGATTCTATCAGCGCCTTCAAGTCCGCCGAGCGCTCGATCGTTGTCACCAAAGTGAGGCCGTCGAGCGTCACGACCACGAGGTCGGACACGCCGTACAGAACGACACAGCCGTCCTCGGCGTGGACTACATTGCGAACCGCATCGTGCGCGTGTACGACGCCGTACATGGCGTTGCCCGCGGAGTCCGTCTCTCGCACGCGCCTGAGCGACGCCCACGTGCCCACGTCGTCCCAGCCAAAGTCGCCTGGCAGCACGAGCACGCGGGAGCTGCGCTCCAGGACGCCCACATCGACCGATATCGAGCGCACCGAGCCGAAGAATTCCGCGACGGCGGGCCGATTGCTCTCGCGCGCCCGCGCCAGCGCCGGCGCGACCTCGGGCGTACGAGCCCGCACCTCATCCAGAAAATCGCCGACACGCCACGCAAAGATCCCCGAATTCCAGAGACATCCCTCCGCGATCATCCGCTCCGCTCGCGCGCGGTCTGGTTTTTCGACGAACCGCTCCACCGCGAATACGCCCGGCTCCACGGCCTCACCGGGCTTGATGTAGCCGAACCCCGGGTCGGGACGCGTCGGCACAATGCCCACCGTCACGAGGCTCGCACGCCGCGCTGCCACGTCGGCGGCGCGGGCGAGCGACGCCCGAAAGCCCTTCTCGTCGGCGACCGCCCAATCCGCGTGCACGCAAATCATCTTCGCGGCAGGACCGGCGCGCCGCTCGATCGTGAAGGCGGCCCAAGTGAGCGCCGCTGCGGTGCCCGCCGGTGCGGGTTCTGCCAAAACGTTTTCCGCGGGCACTGCGCACGCGCTGGCCACGGCCGGGGCCAGCGAGGCGCTCGTGAGCACGAGCGTGCGCTCAGAGGGAACGAGCGGCGCTAGCCTGCGCAGCGTGTTCGCCAGTAGCGACTCTTGGTCGACGAGCGGCAGCAACTGCTTCGGTCGCTGCGGGGTACTCAAGGGCCAGAATCGCGAACCTACGCCGCCCGCGAGGACGACTGCCCACGGCTCGGCGCTCATCGAACCGTCCGCCATCGGTCCATGTCCGTCCGATTTCTCAGCGCCGTCACTCGTCCTCCGAGCTGGGTCCCTCGGGCGCGATGCCGGCGAGTTCTGCGGTCCGGGCATACAGCTTTTTCGGACTGAAGGGCTTCGTCAGAAACTCGCTGGCGCCCAGTCGCATGGCGAGGCTGTGCTGCTGTTCCTGTCCCGCCGCTGTGAGAATGATACAGGGGAGGTTTTTCCACTCGGGCGTGGCGCGGATCTCGGCCAAGACATCCAGGCCGCTCAGGTGCGGCATCATTAGATCGAGGAGTACGATCTGCACATCGCGCTCGCGACGCAGAACGTCTAGCGCCTCGCGCCCGTCGTACGCGAGCGTGACGCGGAATGGGCCCTGTTCAAGTTTCATCTTGATGATCCGCCCAATATGCGGCTCGTCGTCCGCCACCAAGGCATGGATCGGGTCCACGCGCGTCAACTATACCAACGCAGCGATGTGGTCGCGGTTTCGGCGAAGCTCGAACAGGAGCTGCCCGATGTTGGCGTTGGGCTGCAGCAGTACGAGTAGGACTGCTTCCGTGGAGATGGCTGACACAATCGCGAGACCATTGGCCAATTCGAGAACGGCAGTGGTCAGCGTGCCCAGTCGCGCCGCCGCGCCAAGCTCCTCCGCCGCGGTGACAATGGCGGGAACGTGAGCCGCCACGTCGTCGCTCGCGACGCCGGGCGCGACCTGGCTATCAATCAACAAACCGTCGCGACCGAGCACTACCGCGGCATCAACTCCTTCGCGTTGCCCAATGGCGCCGACGAGATCGCGAATGGTCGGCATGTGCAGGGCGAAGCTAGGCCGCTGGAAAACCGAAGTCAAGCTACGAGAACGGCTTGCACGCAGTCGCGCCGGGCCCTACACTACGCCCGCGCTCGCGATGCCCACGACTTCTTCTCGCCTTGCCGTCCTCGCCTCGGTGGCCGCTGCCGCGGCGCTCGCCGCGGCGGCGGGTTGCGGGCCAGGGCTGAGTACGGCAACCGTTGACGTGCAGTTCGACACGCTTGTCGCATACGCACTGAATGGGACCGACCCTCTCGAGCCGAGCGCGTTTGACCTCGCGTCCGTGTCATTGGTTGTCCCTGACGGGACCTTGTCATTCGATGTCGCCTTCGACATCAATCCGCGGGGCCACGCGTTGCTCGAGCCGGCCGGCGCCGTCGCCGCGGATTTCGGCTCGGAATTCGGCCCAGGCACGCGGCGGGTCGGGCTTCAGCGGTCGGCGCTCGCGTTCGACTCGATCCAATTCGCTCCCACGAGCCACTATTTTTTTGATTCGATATTCGTCCTCGTGCCGGAACAATCGGTGATCATCGCGACCAGCCCCCCGGGATGCGCGGGGTCCAGTAACCCCACAGTGTACGGCAAGATTATTCTCGACAGCGTAAACCTCACACTCCGCACAATTCACTTTCGCGCGACTGTCGACCCGAACTGTGGGTTCCGATCGTTTCTGCCCGGTCTTCCGACTCGGTGACGCGCACGCGAGCTGGCACGCGCGCGTCTTAAACGGCTCGTCGCCACCCGGGACAGCCATTGCACGACCTCAGGCTTCTTCGTGAACACCCCGATGTCTTGCGCGACGCGGTGCGCCGCCGCGGGGCGTGGGACGAGCTCGGGCCGGTCGTAGAAAGGGCCATTGCGCTCGGAAGCAAGCGACGGACGCAGATCGCTGAAGAGGAACGCCTGCGCGCGCAGCGAACGATGCTGTCTAGCTCCGTGGGTGAGCAAATACGCGCTGGCCTCGACGCGACTGAGCAGAGGGAGCTGGGGCGCAACATCAATCTCCAATTGACGGTGCAGAGCGGAGAGCGCGTGGCAACGGAAGCCGAAATCACGGATTTGCTGCTTCAGCTGCCCAATGTGACTCTGCCGGACGTCCCGGTCGGAGGCGCCGAAGCGAACACGGTCGTGAGGACATGGGGCGAGCCACGGGCGTCAACCGGTGTGCGTCCACACTGGGAGATCGGCGAGAGTCTGGGTATTCTCGATCTGGCACGGGGTGCGAAGGTTGCCGGTTCGGGATTTGTCGCCTTCCGCGGCGTCGGGAGTCGGCTTGTTCGGGCAATGCTCACGTTCACGACCGACCTGCAGGCTCGCGAGCACGGGTACGAGGAAGTGTGGGTGCCGTTCGTGGCCAATCGCGCGGCGATGACGGGAACCGCCCAGTTCCCGAAGTTCGAAGATGAGCAATACGCAATTTGCGACCACGACCTTTTCTTGATTCCCACCGGCGAAGTACCGGTGACGAATCTGTACCGTGACGAGATCGTGGAGGCTGCCTGGCTACCACACGGGTTCGTTGCTTACACACCTTGCTTCCGCCGCGAGGCCGGGGCCGCAGGGAAGGACACGCGAGGGCTGCTGCGTCTACACCAGTTCGACAAGGTGGAACTGGTGCGGTACTGCGCGCCGGAAGATTCGCCGGCTCAGCTCGAGCTGCTCACGCGCCATGCCGAGGAAGTGCTGCGGCGCCTGGAGTTGCCCTATCGGGTCGTACTGCTCGGCGCGGGCGACACTGGGTTTGCCAGCGCGAAGACGTACGATCTCGAGGTGTGGGCGCCGGGCGTCGGGAAGTGGCTCGAAGTGTCGTCCTGCAGCACCTTCACGGACTTTCAAGCCAGGCGGGCGAACATTCGCTTTCGTCCCGAGCGCGGCAAGACTCCTAGATTCGTGCACACGCTAAATGGCTCCAGCCTCGGTTTTCCGCGAACCATAGCTGCCATTCTCGAGCACTACCAGGGGCCTGACGGATCGGTTCGGGTGCCCGACGCGCTGCGGCCGTACATTGGCGTTGACCGGCTAGGATAGACGATGCCTCGGCGGGCGCCCGCGGTATTCGTCGTAGTTGGGTTCGCGGTCCTGTTCGCGTGGTACACCGTTTACACGCAACGAGTGATCGCGGAGCTTCGGCGAGAGGCGTCGCAGTCAGGGCTCATGTCTGCTCGCGTGTTCCGCGCGCTGGCCGATTCCAGCGAGGACGCCAGCACCTCGGCTGTGCTCGACCTGGCCCAGCACATCCGCGAGATGGGGGTGCCCGTCGTGATCACCGATCCCTACGGTGTGCCGCGAGATACGGCAAACCTGCCGTTCCGAGCTCCATTGGCTGGAAGCAGGATACGAGAATACATCGGCATCCTCGACGCCCAAAACGCTCCCGTGATCGAGCCGGGCGTTGGCATCGTGCATTTCGGAAACACTCCGCTGGTGCGCGGCCTGCGCGTCATACCGGCTCTTCAGGGCGTGATGCTTGCCACGCTCATCGGCTTTGGGATTTACCTCTTGGCAGCCCGCGCCAGCGCAGAGCGGGAGAAGGTGTGGGCCGGCATGGCGCGTGAATCGGCGCACCAGCTCGGGACGCCGCTGTCGAGCCTCAGCGGGTGGCTCGAGCTACTCAGTGCCCGCGCCAACGACGGCCGTGAGCCTGGTTCGGACGATGCCGCACCGGCCAACGGCGTCATCGACCACATGCGAAGCGACCTCGATCGCCTGGAGCGGGTGGCACATCGATTCGAGCGAATCGGCCGTCCTCCGCGCGCCGATTGCGTCGAGACGGGAGAGCTCGTCGACCGCGTCGCCGGCTATTTTCGCGCGCGCGTCCCCTCGCTCGCGCACACAGTCCAGGTAACGACCCGGCTTGGCGAGGGCGACCTTACGGTTCGCGGAGACGCGGTGCTGCTCGAGTGGGCGGTGGAAGCACTCGTGAAGAACGCGATCGACGCGCTCGCGGGGCGGGGCGGGCACGTAGAGCTGTCCGCCGAGGAAATGCCCGGCGGTGGTGTCAGGCTGCGGGTCGCGGACGATGGGCCTGGCGTCGCGAGAGACATTCGACAACACGTTTTCCGCGCCGGGTTCTCGACCAAAGCGCGCGGTTGGGGCATTGGGCTGTCGCTCGCACGACGCATCGTGGAGGACAATCACGAGGGGCACCTCGTGCTCGCGCCGTCGGATCGAGGGGCGACCTTCGACATTATCTTACCCTGATGGGCGTGGTGAACGGAGAGCTCAACGCCGCGCAGCGCGAGGCGGTCCTGCATGGCGACGAGCCGCTGCTCGTGCTCGCCGGCGCCGGGTCAGGGAAAACGCGCGTGCTGACAGCCCGTATCGCACGGCTCGTGCGGGAGTGCGGCGTCGATCCATCGCGGATAATGGCGGTCACGTTCACCAACAAAGCGGCCGGCGAAATGCGCGAGCGACTCGCTCGGCTATTGGGCGCGGAGCCCATGCGCATGTGGGTCGGCACGTTTCACGCCATCGGCGCGCGCCTGCTCCGCTCCAATGCGACGCTGGTGGGACGCACGCCGGCATTCACGATCTACGACGAGGACGACGCGCTCGCGGTCGTGAAGCGCCTGATGGACACGACCGGTGTGCCGACGCGGGACTGGTCCCCCAAGTCGATCGCGGCCGCAATCTCCGACGCGAAGAACAGTCTAATTTCCCCGCCCGAATATTCACGGCTCGCGAACGATGCCCGCACGCGCGCCGTAGCCACGGTATACAGCGCGCTGGAGGGGACGCTGCGAGCTCAAAACGCCGTAACGTTCGACGATCTTCTCGTGCTGCCGGTTCAAGTCCTCGAAGACAACCCCGACCGGCGCGCGGTCTACCAGGATCGCTTTCAGCATATCCTGGTGGATGAGTATCAGGATACGAACCGGGCACAATATGCGCTGATCAAGCTGCTCGGCGCTCACGGCCGCGTCACCGTCGTGGGCGACGATGACCAGAGCATATATGGGTGGCGCGGCGCCGATATACGGAACGTGCTCGAGTTCGAACGAGACTTCCCCCGGGCGAGCATTGTGCGATTGGAGGAGAACTACCGCTCGACAGCGGCGATACTGGACCTCGCCAACGCGGTAATCGCCGAGAACACCAAGCGTCTCGGCAAGACGCTGCGGACGACAAAGGGCGCTGGGGAGCGCGTGACGGTAGTGCGCGCGCTGGACGAACGGGACGAGGCCGCCTGGGTAGTGGACGAGATCGTGCGGCGACGCAGCCTGGACGCCGACCTGGCGCTCCGCGACGTGGCAATCCTTTACCGCACCAACGCGCAGAGCCGGGCGTTCGAAGAGGCGATGCGACGGACAGGGCTGCCGTACCGTCTCGTGGGTGCCGTGCGATTCTACGATCGACGCGAAATTCGCGACCTCATGAGCTACCTCAAGCTGATCGCGAATCCATCGGACAATGAGGCATTCCGTCGCGCCATCACGGTCCCGCGTCGCGGTCTAGGCGACACGGCGCTGGCACAACTCGCCGCAGCGGCCGCCGCGCACGGCGTGTCCCTTCTGGTCGCAGCAGGACGACCGGATGTACTTGATGCGGTTCGGGCGGCCGCTCGGCCCGCGCTCGGCGACTTCGCACGATTGGTGGGACGACTACGGATGCAGGCAGCCGAGTCTGGCGTGGACGAGTTGCTGCGCACCTTGGTCGATGCCCTGCGCTACGGCGACTACCTGCGCGCCGAAGGTCCCGACTCGGCTGAGCGTCTGGACAACGTGCGGGAGCTGATCGCGAGCGCGGCCGAAACCGTCGTGGACGAGGGCGGCGAGGTTGGTCTCAGTCCGCTGGACCATTTTCTTCAGCGCACGACGCTGGTGGCGGCGATCGACCAGCTCGACCCGCATGCGGATGCGGTTGCGATGATGACGCTGCACAACGCAAAGGGGCTCGAGTTTCCGATGGTGTTCGTGACTGGGCTCGAGGACGGACTGTTTCCCATCGGGCGGTCGTTCGACGAGGCGGGAACCCTGGAGGAGGAGCGCCGACTGTTTTACGTCGGCATCACGCGCGCCGAGCGTTCGCTGTACCTGACATACGCCGAGCAGCGCCGACGGAACGGAGAGTTGCTTCCCGGGAAGGAGTCGAGTTTCGTGAGCGCGATCCCGCCCGCGATGGTCGACCGGGTCGAGACGATGAGAGTCCGGTCTTCAGGCCGCGCGATATTCGGCTCGGGCTGGGCGTGGGGCGAGCATGCCGCTGCCGCTACCGGAGGCCCGGTGCGGCCCGCCGTGCGGCGACCGGGAACGCCGGTCGTGCTCACGCCCCGATTCGCGGACGACGCGGACGTATCGCAGGATGCGCCGGAATATCAGATTGGCGAGCGAGTTCGTCACGTCAAATTCGGCACCGGAACAATCGCCGAGCTGTCCGGCGCTGGACTCTCCGCAAAGGTCCGCGTCGACTTCGAACGCGGCGACGTCGGGCTCAAGACGCTCGTGATTGCGCAGGCCGGGCTGCAGCGCGCATTCGAGTGACCAGCGGCCCTCGAACCCCATACTGATGGCCATCACCTTCGACGACGTTCGGCGGATTGCCGCGCTGGCCCGCGTGGGCATCGACGAGACTCGGCTGCCGGTGCTGACAGGGGAGCTCTCCCGCATTCTCGATCACATGGCCGTTCTTACGCAGGTCGATGTATCGGCGAGCGACGCGATGGATTCTGCTGGCACTGGAGCCTGGCGCGCCACTTCGTCGGGACGCAGGGCCGCCGATTCCGCTGTCGGAGTCGCTATCACACTTCGCGCCCGACATGCGCGGTGGCTTCTTCATCGTGCCGCGATTGGCAACGCACGAGGACGATGCGTCAGAGGAAGACGCATGAGCGCCGATGCGGTGCGGGCGGCATTTGCGCGTGCGCGCGAGGTGAAGGCTGGCCCCGACGGCCTGAATATCGTGCTCGCGGAGAATTCGGATGCCGAGCGCGAGGCCGGCGCAATGACGGCAGCCGAAGATCTGGGTGGGCCGCTACTGGCCCAGCCTATAGCCGTCAAGGACAACATCGCGACACTGGACATCCCAACGACGTGCGGCTCGCGCATCCTCGAAGGCTACGTGAGCCCGTACGAGGCGACGGTCATTGCGCGGCTGCGCGGCCGCTGGTGCAGTGGTCGCGTTCAAGACGAACATGGACGAGTTTGCGATGGGGTCGTCTACGGAGAACAGCGCGTTCGGTACCGTGCACCATCCACTCGATCCCAGCCGCGTTCCGGGCGGATCATCGGGAGGGTCGGCGGCCGCCGTGGCGGCCGGCATGGTGCGTATCGCCCTCGGGTCCGAAACCGGTGGCTCGGTTCGCCAGCCGGCCGCCTTTTGCGGAGTCGTCGGCGTCAAGCCGACGTACGGACGCGTCAGCCGTTATGGCCTGGTCGCGTTTGCGTCGTCGCTCGACCAAGTCGGTGTCTTGGGTCGTACCGTGGACGATGCGGCGACTGCGTTAGGCGCAATTGCGGGTCGAGACCCACTCGACTCCACCTCGGCAGACGTCCCTGTTCCGGATTACCGGGCTGCGTCGCGACGTTCGGTGCGCGGGCTCGTGATCGGGCGCCCCCGCGAGTACTTCCCGGAGCGCTTGGACCCGGGCATTCGCGCGCGATGCGATGCTGCGATGGACGCGTTTCGCTCTGCCGGCGCGATCGTGCGCGACGTCTCGCTTCCACACACAGACTACGCGGTCCCCGTGTATTACATAATCGCGCCAGCCGAGGCGTCGTCCAACCTGGCACGCTTCGACGGCGTGCGTTACGGATTGCGTATTACAGGCGACGGGCTTTCGGCCATGTACGACGCGACCCGCTCTCGTGGCTTCGGGCCCGAGGTGACTCGCCGGATTCTGCTCGGCACGTATGTCCTGTCGGCAGGATACTACGATGCCTACTACCGGCGCGCTCAAAGGGTGCGGTCGCTGATCGAGCAGGATTTTCGAAACGTGTTTGCCAGTGGGGTGGACGTGTTGTTCACTCCCACGACGCCGACCACGGCCTTCAAGATCGGCGCGGTGTCTGACCCATACGAGATGTACCTGAACGACATCTTCACCGCGACCGCCAATCTTGCCGGCGTGCCCGCGGTTTCGGTCCCCATCGGCAGCTCACAAGGTCTTCCCGTCGGCGGGCAGCTGATTGCTCCGCATTTCGGCGAAGCGACAATGTTCGCTGCGGCGTACGCGCTGGAGGCGTCGCTCGGGAGCCCAGGCGCATGATCGGGCGTGCCGACGCAGGTTCGTACGAGATGGTTGTGGGACTCGAGGTGCACGTGCAACTCAAGACGGCCACGAAGGCGTTTTGCCCCTGCTCGGCCGCCTACGGCGCGCCGCCGAACGAGAACACGTGCCCTATATGCCTCGCCCTTCCGGGCGCTCTGCCGGTCATCAATGCCCAGGCTGTCGAGCTGGCCGCACGGGCGGCGCTTGCACTGGGGTGCACCGTTCACGGCACGTCGATCTTCGCGCGAAAGCACTATTTCTATCCCGACCTGCCCAAAGGCTACCAGATCTCCCAGTACGACCGGCCGCTCGCGACGGGTGGTGTACTCGAGATCGGCGAGACCCGGGTACGTATCACCCGTGTCCACCTTGAAGAAGACGCGGGAAAGTCGGTCCACGACCGGTACCCGTCGGCATCTGCCATCGACCTGAATCGATCCGGCGTACCCTTGCTGGAGATCGTGAGCGAGCCCGATCTGCGGTCCCCTTCGGAGGCTGGCCGCTACCTGCGCGCTCTGCGGGAAGTGATGCTGTACACAGGCGTGAGCGACGTGAACATGGAAGAGGGAAGCCTCCGCGTGGATGCGAATGTCAGCGCCCGCCGAGTCGGCGATGCAGAACTTGGCACCAAGACCGAGGTGAAAAATCTCAACTCGTTCTCGAACGTCGAGCGGGCGCTAGCAAGCGAGTTCGAACGGCAACGTGCTGTTCTCGATCGCGGCGAGCGAGTGGAGCAGCAAACGATGTTGTGGGACGCCGCGCGCGACATGGTGCGGCCCGCGCGTTCGAAGGAAGCGAGCCACGACTACCGGTATTTCCCCGAGCCGGATCTGCCTGCCGCTCGTATTGGATCGCCGACTGGGTGGACCGCGTAGGGCGACCCTCCCCGAGCTTCCGCGGCCGCTGCGCGTCGAGCTACGCGCAGACAGGGCTTCGTCAGCTGGCAGATGGCGAAATGATTGCCTCGGGATCGCTTCCCTGTTTGCGACGTACTTCAAAGAAGCGTCAGCGACGGTCGATCCGAAGGCGGCCGCCAACTGGGAGACTGGAATGTGTCGCGCCGTCGTTTGCAACGTGGGCACCGTACGAGCATGGCAAAACGTTTCCCATTCCCCGACCCGCCGAAACGGCCTCGCTCCTAGCCGCAATCCACACGGAACGATCAGCCACACCGCGGCCAAGACCAGACGTGGAGTCGAATGCTCGGAAGCCATGAGATCTGCCGACGTGGTCATCAACGGACCTCGCTGCAGGTTAGCGACGATGGCCCGCTTCGTGGGTGGATCGATGCCGTTTGGCTGGAGCACGCCGCTGAGGCTCGGCGCTTCGAGTCGGGCGAGCAAAAGCTCAAGGGCGTGCTTGTCGGGTTCGTGATGAAGAAGTCGGGCGGCCGAGCCGACCCGCGACGCGTGAATCAACTGCTCGACGAGCGCGCAGTGCGTGGGTAGAGTGGTTCGGCCAGGGCTGCGGCGTAGCCCAACTTCGTCGCGGGCATCCCGAAGTGATGCGCGGCATCTCGCTCAACGGCGCCGGTCTCTCCGCGGCGAAGCGCTGCCCGCCGAACACGCTTGGCGGCGTGCAATTGCTGCTCGCCGGCCGGATCCAGGGCCGCGGGCTCGGACGCGTCGAGCCGCCGGAGGAGATCCACGATGAAATCGTACGAGCGCGCGAGGTAGCGGCCAATGTCGTTGTCAGGCAGGTCCCAGCGACTGTTCTCGGAAACCAGCTGGAATATGCGCTGCCACGACTCACTGTCACTCACGTAGACCATTCCACGAAAGATTCTGCGGTTGGTCTGCGTGCTAAAGATCGTGGGGCTGAGGATACGGTCCAGGTGACCGTCGGACCGGGAGTGGTCCAGCAGAATGAGCTCGCGGGCGCGCCGACTGTATCCATCGCCGAGGTAGGACTCGAAACGGCTCTCCCAGTAGCTGTGTCCAATCGCTGTAGTCGTGGACGTAAGCGCCAACTGCCGTGGCACGAAATAATTGTGCGCGACGGCGTCCGCTGCGAGGTGGGCGAGGTATCCGAACGCAAACGCCTTGAGCGGACCTTCCGGAGCGCTCTCGTAAATCTCGAACCCGACCTGCCACGAGTGGCAGTGGCGTCCGGCCGGCGCGTACTTCTTGGCGATGCTGGTGTCCGCCGCGATTGAACCGTACAGAAAGTCGTATGGGAACGCCTGCAGCAGCTCACCTACCGATCCCGGCAGCAAGGTGAGCGCCCGCATGACGGCGTCGCCCAGAAAGACATGCGTGCCCGGAGTCCACGCGAACGCCGTTCGTGGCGTCAACGCGATGGCGATCAGCGCGATCACTACCAGTAGCAGCCCCTTGATGGCCGAGGCACCACGCTCCGTCCATCGGGTCAACACGCGGCCTCGATGCTGCGGGGGCTACCCGCGGCTCGGCGCCGCCCGTTACAAGTGCAGCCGCCGGCGCTGTGCGCGCGCGGCCTTCTGTAGCGACTTGAGCTCGCGTCGCACACTTCGATCGATCGCCTCACGCGCCGAGTCGACGTATTCCTGCACCTGATCTGCGATCTCTTCGTGTGGAATTTTCTCCCATGCCCACTGGGCTGCCTCGGCGCCGGCCGCCCCGGCGCGCTGCGCCCCACGCCCCGCCGCGCGCAGTACCGGCGCAATGGGCCGCGTGCCGCGTGGGCCTCGACGGAACAATAGGGCAGCACTCGCGCCGATGGCGACACCAATGGCGGTGGCCGTCAACAGATCGAGTTGGGCGTCCCGCGATGCGTCGGCTCCCGTCTCCTTATCCCCCGTCGCCCGCTTCTCGCCGCGGGCGGACCCGCGGTCTTTCGTGGCCGTCGCCGGCCGGTCCTGGGCGTTCGTCGCCATACCGTCCGTCTCCTGAATCAAAGGTGAGCGCAGCGTTCACACCGCGTCGCAGTGCTGCTGTTCCTGCTCGCACTCCGCGTGCCGTGGCGATCGCCGTCACGAGCACGTCCTCCACTTCGTCTTCAGCCACGTCGATCAAGGCTCCCAAACGGGTAACCTTGTCCTGCGCCGTCTCCAGGGCGTGGCGAAATTCGGCGTTTGCCACAGACACTGTCTCATGCACCGCCCGCACGTCGCCTTGCAGCGTCGCTGCCATACTATGCAAGCTGCTCACCGTGGCAGCCGCGTCCTGCAACATTGGAACTACGTCCTTGGAAACGGCATGGACAAGCGCCTCTCCGCGCGCCGCAACCTGACGTGCCGACCGGCGCAAAGCCAGCGCGACCGGGATTGCAAGGACCACAAACACGCATAGCGTGACGCTCAGCGCGACGTTGGCCACGCCGACCAGCGTTTGGAACCACAGAGGTAGACCGGGCGCGGGCACCACAATCAATGTTATATGGTTGCAAGCCGGGGGCCACCAGCCCATCGTACGCGACCATGGCCACCAAGCGCGCAGTCCAATTCCTGGTCGAGGGGGGCCACCCCCTCGCCGGAACGATCCGACCCTCAGGCAACAAGAACGCGGCGCTGCCCATAATCGCCGCGGCGCTGCTCACCGACGAGCCCGTCCATCTCGACAATGTTCCGCGCATCGCCGATGTCGAGACCCTCGTGGACCTCGTGCAATCGGTGGGGGCCTCCTCGGAATGGACCGCGCGCAACGCGCTGACCATCCATGCCAAACAAGTGCACGCGGCGTCGCTGGATCCCAAACTGTGCGCCCGCATTCGTGCGTCGATCTTGCTTGCGGGACCCCTTCTCGCGCGCTGCGGCGAGGTGCGGCTGCCGCCGCCAGGCGGCGACGTCATTGGCCGGCGCCGCCTCGACACGCACTTTCTAGCCCTGCAGCAGCTGGGCGCAACAGCCGACGCGCGCGACGGCTATTGGCTGAGCGCGCGCTCACTGCGTGGGGCGGACGTTTTCCTGGATGAACCCAGCGTCACTGCGACCGAAAATGCCCTGATCGCGGCGACCGCTGCGAGCGGCACCACGCACTTGCGTAACGCGGCCAGTGAGCCGCACGTGCAGGATCTGGCGCATTTTCTCGTCGCTCTCGGCGCCAGCGTCGAAGGAATTGGCACGAATGCAATGACCGTCCGCGGTGGCGGGTCGCTGCACGGCTGTCGTCATACGATTGGTCCTGACCATATCGAGGTGGGATCGTTCGTTGGGCTTGCCGCCGTCACATGCTCTGGGCTACGGATTGCGGGGGCCGGCGTCGATCACCTGCGGGCCGTGTTGATGGGATTCGAGCGACTGGGCGTCGAGTGTCGGGTAGACGGGGATGACCTCATCGTGCCTGCAGAGCAGACCCGGCACATTCGAAGCGACTTAGGCGGGGCTGTGCCGAAAATCGAAGACCAGCCTTGGCCCGCGTTTCCTGCCGACCTAATGTCGATTGCGATCGTCACCGCGACACAATGTCACGGGCTCATTCTAATGCACGAGAAGATGTTCGAGTCCCGGATGTTTTTCGTAGACAAGCTCATTGGCATGGGCGCCCGCATCATCCTGTGCGATCCGCACCGTGCCCTCGTCGCAGGGCCATCCGAGCTCCGAGCGTCCACCGTCGAATCGCCCGACATTCGCGCGGGCATGGCCATCCTGCTCGCTGCTCTTTGCGCCCGCGGAACGAGCACGATCAACAACGTCGGACAGATCGATCGGGGGTACGAGCGGATCGACGAGCGACTGAATGCCCTCGGCGCGGAGATTCAGCGGGTTGACCTGTCGTCGTGAGCCGCGACCTTGCTTCCGGCGCCAACGCCGCTGATGCCTACGAAACGCTCGACGAGTTTGCCGGTCTCGATGTCCGCGCGATCGTGTCCACGCGCGTTGCGGGCGACCTGGGCATGTCCGGCACCGCGCCCGTGGGCCAGCTGCTAGACCGCTGGGCGGCCGTGCGAGCGGCACTCGGCGACGGCCGTCCGGTCCCCCGATTCGCGTCCGCGATTCAGGTGCACGGGACTCACGTGGTCGAATACGGGGACGGGTGGTGCGGATGGCTTCGAAGCGATGCTGCGGACGGTCACTTTTCGCATACGCGCGGGATTGGATTCGCAGTGACCATCGCCGACTGCGTTCCCGTATTCGTGGCGCACCCGGCCGGCGCGGTCGCACTTCTGCACGCCGGGTGGCGCGGAACAGCGGCGGGAATACTGACTCGCACGCTCCTCCTGTTCGCTGCACATGGCCTCGCGCCTACCGAGCTGCGTATTCACATGGGGCCGGCGATCTGCGGCCAATGCTACGAGGTGGGTGCCGACGTGTACGCAAAGATCACCGGGCAAGCGGTCCCACGCCCCACAAAGATCGACCTGCGAGCCGTCCTCGCGGACCAGGCCCACGCAGGCGGTGCGCGAAACATTACCGTGTCGCGGTGGTGCACTCTGTGCGATAACGATCGATTCTTTTCGCACCGCGCCGGCGACTCCGGGCGCCAAGTCGCGGCGATCGCGGTGCCATCGTCTTGACCTGACGGGCGGGCCGGTTAGCTTAATACAGCTTGTGGCGCAAGCCGCGGGCGCGATGTGGGGGAAGTTTTCCCCACATTTTTTATTCTCTTTTCGTCCGTCGCCTGACCTCGAAAACCTGTGAACCCTGCGCTTCAAGACGTTGTGAAAACAGAGCTTGACTCGCTGGGCTACGACCTCGTTGCCCTGCGCCAGGCTGGCACTCGTGCGCGTCCCACGGTCGAAGTTCGCATCGACCGGCGGGACGGCCAGAACGTTAGCATTGCCGACTGCGTGCGCGCTTCGCGGGCGATCGAGGCACGCTTGGATGCGCAGGCGGCAGGGTCTGAGCCATACGCGCCGCCCGCGCGCCACCGTTACGAGTTACAGGTGTCTTCGCCTGGGATTCGGGAGACCGAATGATCGGATCGTCTGAGGTTCTGTCCGCTATCCGCGAGCTGTCAAACACCAAGCAGCTCGCGAGAGGAGAATTGCATGGGCTGCTGGAAGACGGCATAAAGGCAGCCCTGGCGAAAAAGCACGGCGCAAACGTTCAGGCCGAGGTCGCGATCGACGACGACAGCGGCGCGATCCGAATCGTGATCCTGAAGAACGTGGTGGAGCAAGTGGAAGACGCCAGTCGCGAGATATCGCTGGAGGACGCCCGGTTCGCTGACCCCGAATTCCAAGTCGGCGACTCCATGGAGATCCCCGTCGATTTCGCCGAGTTCGGACGAACGGCGGTGCAGGCGGCCAAGCAGCGCATCATCCAGCGCGTTCGCGAAGGCGAGCGTACCAAGATCCGCGACGAGTTCACCGGTCGGGTGGGCGAGCTCCTGTCGGGTGAGATCCAGCAGATCGAGCGCGGCAAGCTCGTCGTGATGCTCAACAAGTTTCGCGAAGCTGAGGCCATCATTCCATATCGCGAGCAGAACCACCGCGAGCATTTTCACCAGGGCGAGCCCATCCGTGCTGTCCTGAAGCGCGTCGAGGAGACTCCGAAGGGGCCCCGTCTGATTCTAAGCCGAGGCGACCCGCTGTTCGTGCGAGCGCTGTTCCGGCTCGAAGTCCCGGAGATCCAGCAGAACATTGTGGAGATCCGCGCGGCAGCACGCGAGGTGGGGAGTAGAACGAAGATTGCCGTCCTGTCGCGTGACGATTCGATCGATCCGGTGGGAGCGTGCGTGGGTCTCAAAGGATCGCGCGTCCAGGCCGTCGTGAACGAGCTGGGTGGAGAGCGCATTGACATCGTGCCATGGTCGCCGGACCCCGAGCGATTCGCGAAATTGGCTCTCGCGCCAGCGCGTGTGGCCCGTGTCTTCAGCGACCCAGCGACCAAGACCATTCAGGCCGTGGTAGACGAGGACCAGTTATCACTCGCAATTGGGCGCAATGGACAAAACGTTCGTCTCGCCTCTGAGCTCACGGAGTGGAAGATCGATCTGTATTCCAGTCGAGAATGGCTCGAACGCGCGGGCGAAGCGCCGCTCTTTGCCCCGCTGCCGGAGGAGTCCACTGACGAGGCAGCCGACGTGAAGCTGTCGGAGATTCAGGGTCTACCGACTGCGACGGTGGCGGTGCTCGAGGAAGCTGGCTACCGCACTCTCAATGACGTGATCGATCTCGAACGGGAGGATCTGCTTCGCTTGCCGGGCATCGCGCCCGAAGAGGCGGATCGGATCATGTCAATCATCGATGAGCTCACGACCGAGGACACGGCGGCAGAAGGCGTGGACGGGCAGGACGCATCCCCGGAAGGCGCCGCCACTGCCAGCCCGGAGCCGGCCGGGGAATCTGCCGCGGCTGCCGAGGGAGGCGCGGCGACATAGAGCGGTCGCGCGTGGAGCAGCGAATGGATCCCGCGATCGAGCGGAGGATCCTCGGTCTAATTGGGCTGGGAGTTCGCGCGCGGGGCGCGGTGATCGGTGTTCAGCAGGTGCGGGATGCGGCATTGCGAAACAGGTTAGCATTGGCTGTCGTTGCACCCGACGCGTCGCCGCATAGCCGGGCGAAGGTGGTTCCGCTTCTGGCGGGACGGGGTGTTGCATTGGTGGAGGGACCGAGTGCGGCCTCACTCGGTGCGGCCGTAGGACGGGAGTCGACAGCGGCAATCGGAATTGTGGATGTCGAGCTGGCGAAAGGCATTCGCGAGCTCGTTCGGAGGAAGGCGTGAGTAAGCTTCGCGTTCACGACATGGCGGGCGAGTTCGGCATATCCAGCGACGAAGTGATGGGTCTGCTTCGGACGATGGACGTGCCAGTGCGCAGCCATCTCAGTCTCTTGACGGACGAGCAAGTCGCTCGCGTGCGCGCCCGCTGGGAGCGTGAAAAGCGCGCTCGCGCGAAGGCGCCGCCGGCCGCCTCCCGGCGCCGACGCACCGCGGCTGCCGCAACAGACGTGATTGTCAGCGCCGCGCCAACCGCATCGGCTGTGGCAGACCCGGCCACGATCCGGCGCCGGCGGGCCGCCGACATGCCTCCTCCGCCTCCACCACCTCCTCCTCCCGCCCCCCTTTCACCTTCCCCGGCCGCGCCGCCCGCCGAGGAGGCCGCCGAGGTGGTCGCCGCCGCTCCAGGCGAAACGATCGCGGTGCCCGCGCCGACGGCGCCGCCGAGTGTGTCGAGCCCGACTGCCGCACCCGTCTCGCCCAGCGCACCACCGCCGCGTGGCGGTGACCAGCTTGCGGCCACAGGCGCTTCCGCCGGAACCGCTTCGCCCGCCGCGGACACTGCACGCCCGTCCGATGATCGTCCGCGACCACGTCCCATTGTCCCGGGCGCGCCACGCCCGCGGCCTGTCGCCAGTGGTACGCCGTATCCGGCGCCTCGGCCCGTAGCCTCGGCCACGCCAAGCGCTGGCGTCGCAGCCCCCCGCAGAGACGAAAAGCGACCGAGCGGCCCTGTGAGTCCGGGCGGCTTGGGCGGTCTCGCGATGCCTGGTGGTATGGGCGGCGGCCTTGGTCGCCGCAAGAAAGGCAAGCGCGGCGCCGTGGATCAGGAAGCGGTATCCGCGAACATCACGCGCACGATGAGCGCGCTCCGCACTGGCCCAATCCGTCGGACCGGCGGACCGCGCCGCGACGACGGAACCTCGCGAGACGAGCTCGAAGCGCAGCGCGCCGCAGAAGCGGAACGCGAGCGCAAGACCGTGCGCGTGAACGAGTTCATCACCGTCGCAGAACTTGCTGACCTTCTGAAGGTGCCCGCCACGCAAATCGTGGCGTTCGCGCTCAAGAACCTCGGTCTCATGGTCACCATCAACCAGCGCCTCGATTTCGACCAGATCGAGCTCATTGCCGGCGAGTACGGATATCAGGCCGTGCGAGAACAGGAGTACGCAACCGAGACGGTTGCGACTAGCGAGGAGGATCGCCCCGAAGACCTCGTGCCGCGCCCGCCCGTGGTCACGATCATGGGCCACGTAGACCACGGCAAAACCTCGCTGCTCGATTACATCCGCAAGGCCAACGTGGTCGCCGGCGAGGCCGGAGGCATAACTCAGCACATTGGCGCGTACCACGTTTCGCTCCCCAGCGGACGCTTGATCACTTTTCTTGACACGCCGGGCCACGAGGCGTTCACGGCCATGCGGGCACGTGGTGCGCAGGTCACGGATATCGTCGTGCTGGTCGTAGCGGCCGACGACCAGGTCATGCCGCAGACAGTCGAAGCAATCTCGCACGCCCGAAACGCCGGCGTGCCGATGATCGTGGCCATCAACAAGATCGACCTGCCGGCAGCGAATGTGCCGAAAGTGAAACAGGATCTATTGCAGCACGGCGTAGTGCTGGAGGAGTTCGGCGGCACGACGTTGGCAACGCCGATATCGGCCAAGACCGGCAAGGGCATTGGCGAGCTGCTGGATCAGATTCTTCTTCAGGCCGACATTCTCGAGCTGAAAGCCAATCCGCACCGCCGGGCATCAGGCGCGGTGATCGAGGCTCAGCTCGACCCGGGCAAGGGACCGGTCGCGACGGTGCTGGTGGAAAACGGCACGTTGCACGTGGGCGAGGACTTCATCTGCGGTCTGTATGCCGGCCGCGTCCGAGCGCTGCTGGACGAGCGTGGCAAGCACGTCAAGGAGGCCGGCCCTGCGATTCCGGTCCAGGTCTTGGGCATCGAAAAGGTGCCTACGGCGGGCGACATCCTCGTCGTCGTCGAGGACGCGACCGACGCTCGCGAAACCGCCCAGCGACGCGAGCGGCTTGATCGCGAGGCGCGTAACCGGCGGACCTCGGCCCGGGCGGGTGTGACGCTCGAGGACTTCATGGCGCAGACGACAACCGGCGAGCTTCGGACGCTGCGCATCGTCATCAAGGCCGACCAGGGCGGCCCGGCCGAGGCTCTTGCCGACGCGCTGGCGCAGCTTTCGACCAGCGAGGTCGAAGTGCAGGTGGTGCATCGCGGGGTCGGTGCCGTGACTGAGAGCGACGTGCTGCTCGCCAAGGCCTCCGGCGCCATCATAGTCGGCTTCCACGTCCGCCCGGACAACAATGCGCGTGCCAGCGCCGAGCGCGAAGGCGTGGAGATCAAGCTGTATCGCATTATTTACGAGGCGGTGGCCGACGTCCGCTTGGCGCTGGAAGGCCTGCTGCGCCCGGAGCAGCGCGAGGTAGTGGACGGCGAGGCCGTCGTGCGCGAGCTGTTCAAGGTCGCCAAGATCGGAACGATCGCCGGAAGCTTTGTCCGCGCCGGCGTCATCAATCGGGAAGGGCGTGTCCGGGTCGTGCGTGATGGCGCCCAAGTATACGACGGGCGAATCGCGTCGTTGCGCCGGTTCAAGGACGACGTGCGCGAGGTGCGGCAAGGATTTGAGTGTGGAATCGGCATCGAGAACTTCAACGACGTCAAAGTCAACGACGTGATCGAAGCGTATCGGACCGAGGAAGTTGCCCGCACATTGCCGCCGGCATCCGCCTGAATTGCTCCCGGCGCACAAACCAACATGGCGCACGATAGTAGGCGGCCAGACCGCGTCGCGGAGGCCATCCGCGAGGAGATAGCAACGTTTCTCGCGGAACATGTGAAGGATCCGCGCGTGACGGGGCTCGTCACGGTGACGGGAGCGGAAGTGTCCCGTGATCTGCGCCACGCGCGCGTTTTCGTGACCGTGATGGGCACAGAAGCGGAGCGCGCTGAGACGTTCGAAGGGCTGGCCCACGTGGCGGGACATTTGCGCTCGCGGGTTGGGAAGGCGCTGCGACTGCGGCTCGCGCCCGAGATCACATTTCGCCCCGACGAAAGTGTCGCGTATGCTGCCCGCATCGACGCGCTGCTCGAGCAGGTCAAGCCTCGCGGCGAGTCGGCCTGACACTCGGCTCGGCGTCGTGGCTGACGGGTTGCTGCTGCTCGACAAGCCGCCCGGCATAACGTCGCACGACGCCGTCGACGTATGCCGCCGCGCTTATGGCGAACGCTCCGTGGGGCATCTGGGCACGCTGGATCCATTCGCGACGGGGTTGCTCGTTCTTCTCTTCGGCCGCTCAACCCGGCTAGCAACATTTCTTTGTTCGGATCCCAAGGTGTACGAAGCGACCATCCGTTTTGGGATGGAGACAGACACAGACGACGCGCTCGGCACGCCGACGCGCACGGCAGCGCTGCCAGCGGTGGGCGCGGTGCGACAGGCCGTGGCCGCATTGACCGGCGCCATCGAGCAGGTGCCCCCAGCCTATTCGGCCAAGCAGGTCGCCGGGGCCCGGGCGTATGCTGCCGCGCGACGAGGACGGGCGCTTGATTTGGCGCCGGTGCGTGTTCACGTGCGCTCATGGGAGATTCGCGACGTGCGCGAGCCGACGTCCGTCGGGGAGGTGGACGTTGCCGTGACATGCGATGGCGGCACCTACGTTCGCGCGCTCGCGCGCGATCTTGGACGACTCTCTGGCAGTGCCGCTCACTGCCTCACGCTGAGGCGTGTGCGCGCCGGAGCTTTCAACGTATCGAACGCGACTTCGCTTGCCGAGCTACGGGAGAAGGTCCCCCCGCCTCCTCTTCGACCGCTTCGCGTGATGGTCGATGACTGACGAACCAATGGAGTCCGGACTTCCCTCCAACGTGTCTGGCACGATCGTGACTGTTGGGACGTTCGATGGTGTTCATCGGGGACACCAGGCCGTGCTTGCGAGATTGGCCGAGCGCGCGGAAGAGACCGGGCTAGCGAGCCTCCTCGTCACGTTCGAGCCGCACCCGCTCGAAGTCGTGAACCCGGCTGCGGCGCGGCCGCTGCTCTCGGTCGGGCCAGAGAAGTTCGAGGTGCTGGCAGAGGGTGGCATTGAATACTGCGCCGTGCTGCCTTTCACTCCGACGCTTGCGCGCTACGATGCCGAGCAGTTCATCGAGCTCGTGCTGCGGCGGCGATTTCGTATGCGCGAAATGCTGAGCGGGTACGACAACGGTTTCGGTCGCGGCCGCGCCGGCGACGTGGAGACTGTCAGGGCGGTCGGAGCACGCCGCGGCTTTCGCGTGGATGTGGTTCCGCCCACGACGCTCGACGACGGCCGCCCGATCTCGTCAACCTCGATCCGTCGCGCGGTAGCGGGCGGGGACCTGCGAGGCGCAGCGCTTGGCCTAGGCCGACCCTATTCAGTCAGCGGGCATGTGGTCGAAGGTGACAAGCGCGGCCGAGAGCTCGGATTCCCGACGATCAACATTCCGTTGCCGTCGCCGCGCAAGCTGCTGCCTCCCGAAGGCGTGTATGCGGTTCGCGTTCAGACCCCGCGAGGTCCACTGGGCGGCATGCTGCACCTCGGGCCTCGCCCCACGTTTGGCGACGCGAATGTGACAATTGAAGCGCACCTGTTCGACGCCACAGGGGATTGGTACGGCGCGTATGTGCGCCTGGAGTTCATTGCGCGGCTGCGCGAGATACAGACGTTCGATAGCGGGGCCGCACTGACTGCACAGATGCAGCGCGACGAGCAGAACGCGCGCCGAGCTCTCGCGGCCGCGCTGGGCGGCGTGGCCGAGCGAGCCAGATGAGCGCGTTGACTGAATTGCGCGGCGCCGATAACCTTTCGCGTTGCCAAATGTTATGCGTCTTCGAGCGGCGCCATGGGTAGTCTTCGGTACCGAGTTGCCGCCATCGCCGCGGTTACGGCGCTCTCGTTGTGGGCGCTTTTTCCGCGCACGGTCATCGAGCGCGCTCGCGGGCCAAACGGCGAGTTCCTGTACAACCCTGACGGCTCGGAACGGCTGGACACAACGCGCCGCATTCCGATCAAGCGCGGGCTCGACCTGCAGGGCGGCACGCACCTCACCCTCGAGGTAGACGAATCGAAGGGCGCCATTCCAAACAAGGCCGATGCGATCGATCGGGCGCTCAAGGTCGTGCGAACACGCATCGACCAATTCGGCGTCGCCGAGCCCGTGGTGCAGAAGGCCGGAAATGACCGGATCGTCGTGGAGTTGCCGGGGATCGACGATCAAAAGCGCGCGGTGAGCGTCGTACAGCAGTCGGCGTTCCTTCAATTCCAGATCGTTGACAAGACACAGGCGCTCGACAAGGCGATTCCGCACATCGACGCCGTGCTGAAGTCCAAAGGCCTCGCGGCCTCCACACCGCGGAATGGAGTCTCGCCCGCGCCGAACGCGGGCGTGCAGTCACTGTTCTCGACGCCATCGGACACGGTCAAGCCCGACACCGGGAAGGCCGCGCCATCCGCCTCCGCTCACAAGCCCACATCGCACAGCACCGCAAAGTCTCGCACTGCGCCACAGAACGCCGATACCGCGCGCTCCCGCGCCGTTCCCGCGACCAAGAGCGAGAGCGGCGCCAGTGACACCGGTGCACTCGCCGGCATGACGGGCGGCCCGTTCTCCCGCCTCGTGCAACAGGGGCAGATACCGGGCGAGTACCTTGTGGCGCAGTCCGATGTGCCTACGGTTCAGCGGTATTTGGCGCTGCCGGAGGTGCAGGCAGCGCTTCCGCCCGGGAAAGTCGGGCAATGGGAGAACGACACCGTCTCGATCGGACAGCGGGCCTACCGTGCGATGTACGTTCTCGACGCCCGCCCCATAATCACGGGCGAGTATCTGATCGATGCCCAGCCCGCGAGTGATCCGATTGAGGGAACCAAGGTCGACTTCCAGTTGAACCGCGAAGGGGGTCGTCGATTCCAGGAGGAAACGGCGAAACACATCAAGGACTACATGGCAATCGTGCTCGACACGCTGGTCATGGGCCGTCCCCCCGTAATTCAGAGCGCGATTGGAAGCCGCGGACAGATCACCATGGGCGGACGCGACCTCCAAGCCGCCCAGGATCTCGCCCTTGTGCTGCGCGCGGGCGCACTACCGGTGCCACTCAAGGTCGCAGAGGTGCGGGCAATCGGCGCAAGCCTGGGCGCCGACTCGGTACGAAAAGGCGTCACAGCTGGACTGATAGCAATCGTGCTCGTGATCGTGATCATGGCAGGCTACTACCGCGGCTCCGGTCTTCTCGCCGTGGGAGGACTCGCCCTCTATGTACTGTACACGCTGGCGGCGCTGGCCACGGCTGGCGCGGTGTTGACCTTGCCGGGCCTGGCGGGATTCGTCCTATCGATTGGTATTGCCGTCGACGCCAACGTCCTGATCTTCGAGCGCATCCGAGAGGAATTGGACGGCGGCAAGACACCGCGCACTGCGATTAATGATGGCTTTCACCGCGCCATGACCGCGATCATCGACTCGAATGTCACCACAGTGCTCACGGCCGCGGTTCTGTATCAGTATGGATCCGGGCCAGTGAAGGGCTTTGCCGTTACGCTGATCGCGGGCATTCTCGCATCCATGGTCACCTCGATCTTCGTCGTACGCACGTTCTACATGATCTGGCTAGGTCGGGCGCGATCTCCGCAAACGATTTCCATATAGTCATGCTCCGCATATTCCATCACACCTCCTACGACTTCATCAAACCGTGGCGCATCATGGTAGGCGCGACGGTCGCATTCATCGTGGTGGGAATTGGATCACTTGCACTCCACGGGGTGCGCTACAGCATCGATTTCACCGGGGGCACGCTCGTCCAGCTCCAGTTTACGCAGCCGCCGGACGTCGGACAGCTGCGGTCGGTACTGGACTCGGGCGGAATCCGGGGTGCTGAGATTCAGTCGTTCGGCTCGAATCGCGACTTCACCGTGCGCGCGCAGGGTGGTACAGGCGCCGCCGGTGCCGGCGGTGGGGCCGACAGCGTGGCGGCACGGATCGAAACAGTTGTCGCGGCCCATTATGGGCGCTCGAGTTTCCGGGTGGTTCGCACCGAGGCCGTCGGACCCAAGGTAGGGAGCGAGCTGCGTCGTGGCGCGCTTGTCGCCGTTCTCATTTCCTTCGTCGTGACGCTGCTTTACCTCGCCTTTCGATTCGAATGGCGCTTTGGAGTTGCCGCCGTGATCGCAACGGCGCACGACATCCTCACGACGCTCGCGTTCATAAAACTCCTGGACCTGGAAGTCTCTCTGACGGTCGTCGCTGCAATTCTGACGGTGATCGGGTATTCGCTCAATGACACGATCATCATTTTCGATCGCGTCCGGGAGAATCTCCGCAAGAAGCGCAAGGAATCGTTGTACGACACCCTCAACCGGTCGATCAACGAGACGCTGCCGCGCTCCGTCATGACGCACGCGACCGCGTTCGCGGCCACGTTCGCGCTCTGGCTGTTCGCGGGCGAAGTCATTCGGCCGTTTGCCTGGGTGATGGGATTCGGTATTGTGACAGGAACATTCAGCTCGATATACGTCGCCGGCCCAGTGCTCCTGTGGATCGAGCGGCGGTATCCACGGGACGTCGGCGTTCGAGGTCCTGCGCGCAACGGCGCCCGGCGACCGGCCAAGCGCCCGGCGGCCCAGGCGGCAAGCCTAAGGTCTTAAGGGGCGCGGTCTGGGCGCGCCGGAGGCCAGTACGCCTGTCGTGCAATTCATCGACAGTCATGCTCATCTCGCCGACCCGGCCTTCGACTCCGACCGCGACGTGGTCGTTGAAGCGGCGCGCGCCGCGGGAGCCCTCGCGATCGTGTGCATCGGAGCGTCGCGCCACGACGCGAGCGTTGCGCTGGCGCTGGCGACCCGGTATCCCGGCTCGGTTCAGCACACGGCTGGCGTGCACCCTCACGATGCCTCGACATATGACTCTGCGCGCGATCTCGAGTGGATCCGTGCAGGCCTCGACGCGGGAGCGGTTGCCATCGGGGAGTGCGGACTCGATTACCACTACGACCATTCCCCCCGCGACCGGCAGCGCGCTGCGTTCCTGGACCAGCTTTCGCTGGCCCGTGAGACGGGCCGCCCCGTGGTCGTGCACACCAGGGACGCGGAGGCGGACACTCTCGCGATCGTTCGAGACGCTGGTCGGGACGGCATCCGAGGCGTGCTGCATAGCTACACGGGCGGCCCGGCGCTTGCGGAAGCCGCGGTGGACGCAGGATGGTGGGTTTCGTTCAGCGGCATCGTGACCTTTCGGAACTGGACTGGGGACGACGTTATCCGTGCTATTCCTGCAGGGCGCATCCTCGTCGAGACCGACGCGCCATACCTCGCGCCTGTTCCGGTTCGTGGACGCCGTAACGAGCCCCGGTACATTCCCCACATCGTCGAGCGCCTCGCCGTTGTGCGAGGGACTTCAGCCGCTGTGGTTGGCTCGCAGGTGACGGGGAACGCGCGTACTTTCTTTTCACTTCCTTAGGGGGCAGCACGTGGCCACAGTACCGTCCGACATCGAGATAGCGCAGGCGGCGCGCCCGCGGCCGATTGTGGACGTCGCCGGCGACCTAGGCCTGGCCTCGGACGACCTGGACCTTTATGGAAAGTACAAGGCCAAGATCTCACTCGATGTCACGAAGCGCCCGACTCGAGGGCGCCTCGTCATGGTGACGGGCATCAATCCGACAGCAGCCGGGGAAGGGAAGACGACAACGTCCGTTGGCCTCACTCAGGCCTTCCGCCGCTTGGGCGTGAACGCCGCGCTCTGCATACGAGAGCCGAGCCTTGGACCTGTGTTCGGCGTCAAAGGCGGGGCCGCAGGCGGGGGCTATGCGCAGGTAGTGCCGATGGAGGACCTCAACCTGCACTTCACGGGCGATCTTCACGCGATCTCGAGCGCGCACGCCTTGCTCTCGGCGATGCTCGACAACCATCTGCACCAGGGCAACGCGCTCAAGATCGACCCCCGGCGAATCACGTGGCCGCGCACGATCGACATGAACGACCGCGCGCTGCGCCAAGCCGTGATCGGATTGGGAGGTGCCGCCAACGGCGTTCCACGCGAAGAGCGATGGGTGATCGTGGCCGCGAGCGAAGTGATGGCGATTCTTGCGCTCGCGGCCGATCCGGCTGACCTCGAAGCTCGCCTGGCGCGGATCATCATCGGTTCGGCCGCCGGGGCCGACCGCAAGGCCATCCGCGCGGGTGATCTCAAAGCAGCCGGCGCAATGGCGCTGTTGCTTAAGGACGCCATTCGACCAAACCTCGTGCAGACATTGGAGGGGGGCCCCGCCTTCGTACACGCGGGCCCGTTCGCCAACATCGCGCACGGCTGCAACAGCATCATCGCCACCAAGACGGCGCTCGCACTGGCAGACATCGTAGTGACCGAGACTGGTTTCGGGTCCGACCTCGGCGGCGAGAAGTTCTTCGACATCAAATGCCGGTTCGGGAATTTGAAGCCAGAGGTTGGCGTGCTCGTAGCCACCGTGCGGGCGCTCAAGCTCAACGGCGGCGCCAACAAGGCGGATCTCAAGACGGAAGATTTGGGAGCGCTCGAGCGCGGGCTCCCGAATCTCGAGAAGCACATCGAGAACGTGCGGCAGTTTGGTGTTCCGGTCGTCGTGGCCGTGAATCGATTCATCACGGACACCGAGCGCGAGCTACAGGCCGTGGCCGATCGCGCCCGGCGCGCGGGCGCGCGGGTCGCGCTCGCAGAAGTGTGGGAAAAGGGTGGCGAGGGCGGCATCGAGCTCGCGAACGAGGTGAGAAGCCTTCTCGATGCGGGAGGGTCACGCTACGCGCCCCTCTACCCGACTTCGATGCCGATCCGCGAGAAAATCGACACGATCGTAAAGAGAGTGTACGGCGGCGACGGCGTCGACTTCAGTGCCAAAGCCGACCGTACGATCGACTACCTGGAAGGGGTCGGGCTCGCGGACGCGCCTGTGTGCATGGCGAAGACGCAGTATTCGCTCACGGACGACGCGACCGTGTTCGGCCGGCCATCGGGCTTCCGGATCGCGGTGCACGAGCTTTACCCATCGGCTGGCGCCGGATTCGTCGTGGCGCTCGCCGGAGACATCATGACAATGCCGGGTCTCCCGAAGGAGCCTGCAGCCGAGCGGATGGCGATCCGGCCAGACGGGTCGATCGTGGGTCTGTTCTAGCGTGACCACGGACCTGTCGCGCGCGCCCAAGATGGTTACCACGGCCGCTGCGCCCAACGCGATTGGACCCTACTCTCAGGCGACTATCGCGCAGGGATTTGTCTTTACGGCCGGACAGATCGCCATTGACCCCAAGACGGGACAGGTGATCGAGGGCGACATTACGAAACAGACGGAGCAGGTGCTCGCCAATCTTGGCGCCGTTCTGACGGCCGCGGGCTCAACTTGGAAGAACGTAGTGAAGACAACGGTGTACCTGCGCCACATGACAGATTTCCCTGCCATGAATGACGTGTATGGCCGCGTTATCGGCGACGCCCGCCCAGCTCGATCGACAGTCGAAGTATCGGGTTTGCCACGCGGAGTGCTCGTCGAGATCGACGCGGTCGCGGCCGTGGCCTCGTCACGGTAACGGATAGCATGGGCGTCGCGTCAGCACCTGAAACCGCGATCCGGTTGACGGACTACGCCCGCTGTGCCGGGTGCGCGTCAAAGATGGGTCCGGGGGATTTGTCGACCGCTCTCGCGCCATTGGCGGCAAGTGAAGATCCACGTCTCCTGGTCGGCCGTGAAACGTTCGACGATGCGGCGGTCTTCCAGCTCTCCGATGATCTCGCGCTCGTGCAAACAGTCGATTTCTTTGCGCCGATAGTAGATGATCCTTACACGTTCGGGCGTATCGCGGCTGCGAACGCGCTGTCCGACGTCTACGCCATGGGCGGCGAGCCCCTCACGGCTCTCAACATCGTCGGATTCTCGACTGACAAGCTGCCGCTGCACGTCTTGACGACGATCCTGCGCGGCGGGCAGGACGCGGTACACGAGGCCGGAGCGGTCGTCGTCGGGGGGCACACCGTACTCGATGAAGAGCCTAAGTACGGCCTGGCAGTTACAGGACGCGTCGATCCGCGCCGAGTGCTCACCAATGCGGCGGCCCAGGCCGGTGACCGCCTCGTGCTCACCAAGCCAATTGGCAGCGGCATCCTGACGACAGCGATGAAGCGGGGCCAGTTGGGTCCCGGCCAGGCCGAGCCGGTGATCGCCGCGATGACGACGCTCAACAGAGTCGCCAGCTGCGTAGCGCGCCAGCTTGGCGTACGGTGCGCTACCGATGTGACCGGCTTTGGGCTCCTCGGCCACGCGTCGCATATCGCACGGGCGAGTCACGTGAGCCTCGTCATTGCCGTCGCGCGCGTCCCGATTTTCCAGGGCACGCACGAGGCCTGGGACAGGAACTCGCGGACGGCGGGCGGGGAGCGCAACGCGCAATATGTCAGCGCGATGGTCGACTGGGGGCGCGCGTCGGATTTTGAGCGAGCGGTACTCGTGGATCCGCAGACGTCTGGGGGTCTGCTCGTCGCGGTCCCCCCAGCTCGCGTGTCGGAGTACCTTTCCGCCGTGAGCGGCGCGATCGACATAGGTGAGGTACGCGCGGCCGGCCGGCACGCGATAGTGCTCGAGTAATCGCGGCCTCCGCGGCACGCCCTCACCGCTCGGTCGATACTCGCCAATCGGCGCAGCGACGAAGGCTGGGAGACATGTACGTCATGCGGCCGCTGTGCGGGCTGGGGCAGAGGGGGGGGACGAGAGGGGGTACGAGGGGGGGGCGGATAGGGCCTGGTGGCCTTCTTGGTCTTCAAAACCAATGCGACCCGCCGCAGGCGGGTCGGGTGGGTTCGATTCCCTCGCGCTCCCGCCACATCGCCCTGACGCAGGGCGGCATTAATGCCGCCCCTACGCGCTTAATTCCGCCTCTTCTCCTCGCGCTTTGTCTTGCGCCGCTATGTCGCGCGCACGCGCAGCAGCAGGACAGCGCGCGCGCCGGCATTTCGCCGCAACGCGGCAGCGGTGCGGCTGCCCGAACGGCGGCACGAGACTCTCTTCGACCCCCAATCTCGCCAGTACGGGCCATGCTTTACTCGTTCGCGTTGCCCGGGCTGGGACAAGCGAAGCTCGACCGGCCATATGCGGGGGCGTTCTTCTTTGCGATAGAGGCGGTCTCGATTGCGATGACCCGTCAGGCGATCATCGATCGCAACTACGCGGCCCATCATGTCGCCGATAGCGTGGTCAGCACCTACCAGCTGGACTCGACGACCGGGATCCCGGCGCTCGATTCGACCGGGCACCCGATCCCGCAAACCTTTGCGTACAACCGCTACACGACCGATCGATTGGGCGCGCGCCGCCTCCACGTCGAGGACTGGATCGCGGCGCTGGTATTCAATCATCTTTTTGCGGGCGCTGACGCGTTCGTGGCTGCGCAACTCTGGGATCTCCCGGGGCATGTGCAGCCACCGAAATTCGAGGCATACCGAGAGCCAGGGCCGCGTGGCAGGACCATCCTCGCGGTTTCCGTCCCTGCCCCCCAATGACGCGCGCGGGTTCGGGTTCCCGTGCACCCATTGGCGTATTCGATTCCGGCCTAGGTGGACTGACCGTCGTGCGCGCGCTAATGGCTCGGCTGCCGCACGAGTCATTCCTATACTTTGGCGATACGGCACGCGTGCCGTACGGTCCCAAGAGCCCAGAGACGATTCGGCGCTATAGCCGAGAGATCACGACGTATCTCCGCGACGAAGGCGTCAAAGCCGTGGTCGTGGCGTGCAACACCGCGACGGCGCACGCACTGTCAATGCTGCGCGACGAGCTGTCGATACCAGTCATCGGCGTAGTGGACCCTGGCGCGCGTGCAGCGGCAGAGGCAACCCAAACGCGCCGCGTCGGCGTAATCGGCACTGCAGGCACGATAGGCTCCGGCGCCTACGAGCGCGCCATCCACAAGCAACGCCCGGATGTGCAGGTAATCGCGCGGGCATGCCCGTTGTTCGTACCGCTGGTGGAAGAAGGATGGCTGGACACCCCGGCCACGCGCTTGATCGCGAAGGAGTATCTCCTGCCGCTGTCGCACGATGGCATTGATACGCTCGTGTTGGGATGCACGCACTATCCCTTGCTTCGATCGGTGATCGGTGAGACCATGGGGAGCAGCGTTCGACTGGTCGATAGCGCTGACGCCGCGGCGGCCGAGACGGCTGCAGTGCTCTGCCAGGCGGGCCTCGCGGCCGGAGAATCAGCGCGCCGGACGTCCCGTTTCATCGCGAGCGACGCCCCCGAGCAGTTCCTGCGCGCTGGGCAGCGCTTCCTCGGGGCGGCGATCGAACGCGTCGAGACAGTGACCCTCGGGTGAGCCGTCGGCGCGCGGATCCCACGTGCGAAGCTCGACGCGCTTCGTGGTGACTCGAAGATAGATCGGCGCCTCGAGCCAGCTGCCAGAGTTGGCGTAGACGCCGCCTCCTGGGGCCCGCTCCAGCGCCGGTACGTGGGAATGCGCGAAGATCACGAGGTCGAGATCGGGCGCGCTGGCAAGCCGCTCGAGGGCGACCGCGCGCAGCCCCGCGCCGCCGTCTTTCGCGCGCGTGCTGCGGCTCGCGTGCGAGCTGCCAGCGGCCACGCGAGTTGCAATGTCGGGATGCACCCAGCGAAATGCCGCTATCGCGAGTCGATTACGCAGTACCGGGCGGATCACCCGATAGCGCAGGTCTTCGCGCTCCCGCAGGCCGTCGCCATGCTCGATGAGAGTTCGCCATCCGGCGATGGTCCCAGTCCACGGGCCCACTTGGTAGTCGACCCCAACGTCATGGCGCAGTACGTCGCCACCCCAGCAGTCGTGGTTGCCCGCGATCCAGAGAACGTCGATGCCCCTGGCGCGGAGGTCGGCGAGCGCCGCGAGTGTTCGGAACGCAAGACGAGGAATGACGGTGCGCCACTCGAACCAGAAATCGAACAGGTCGCCATTGATCACCAGCGATCGCGCATGGTCGCTGACGTGCGCCAGCAGCGCGAGCAGCGTGTGCTCCACCGAAGCATTGTGCGCGCCCAGGTGGATGTCCGAAATGACATAGCACGGTGACTCGCCCGCGTGCACGCGTGGAGTTTAGCGGTCGGCGAGTCGCGAGGCTAACTTCTCCCGGCTGATGCACGTAACCGAATTGCGCGTTCGCTACGCCGAAACCGACCAGATGGGTGTCGTGTATCACTCGAACTATCTCATATGGTGCGAGATCGGACGTACGGACTTCATACGCGCGCTCGGCACGCCCTATTCCGCGATCGAGCGCGAGGGCGTCGGGCTTGCGGTCGCCGAGGCCACACTGCGCTGTCATGCTCCGGCCCGTTACGACGATGTCGTGCACATCGCCACCGAGCTAGCGGCGGTGAAATCCCGCAGCATCACCTTCGAATATCTTATCACGAATGCCGACAGCGGCGCGCGTCTCGTTACCGCGAGCACGACCCTGGTGTCATTGGACCGTGATGGCCGCGTCACCGCGTTGCCCGCCGAGGTTCGGGCGCGCCTGGCGAGCGCTATCCCGTAACCGCAGAAATCTGGAGCCACTGGCGGCTCACGCGCGTGCGTTATTGGCA
>CAWISX010000006.1:0-5185 GCA_963838855.1 uncultured Gemmatimonadales bacterium
CCCAATCGAGCTCGATAGTCTCGGCGGACAGCGCCCCCGCCTCCCGGCGGTCACCGCCAACTCGACCCGCTCCCCGCCGGCGAACGACCGGTAGAACGGCTCGGCGAAGGTCGCCATGCCGCGGCCGGCCCGCAGCGGCCAGTTCACGACCGCGGTGAATCCGCCCCGCAGCAGCTCCTCGGCGGCCACGGCCGGCGGCACGGGAGTGAAGACCTCGCCCGGCGCGGCCCGGTGCCCGGGCGCGGCCCGCTCGCTGCCCTGGATCACCGCAACCCGGCTCTGTCCTCCCGCCGCAACGGGCTCGAGGGCGAAGCCTCCTGCATCTCCGGTGACATGGAGGACATCGAAGCTCGCCTCGTGCAGCCGCTCGCGGACCGCGCGCCGGGCCGGACCGCTCAGCCGCTCCACCACCACCTGCCGGTCGGCGACCAGGCCGGCAAGCGACTCCTCGAGGCGCTCCGCTATCGCCTCGGCCCGTGCCGAAGAGGCGAGGGCCAGGACCCGCAGCGGGTCTCGGGTGAGGAGCTCGCGCCGGTCGGCCGCCCCACTCGGCGCTGACCTCGGCGCCTGCTGAGCTTGCGCTCCAGTAGTTCGAGCTGGTGCTGGCGGGACACCCCGCGGAGCTACCTCGGCTAATGCCGCCGCTCAGCTCCTTTGACGTAACTACGGGCGTAGACCTGCAGGAAGTCGACAACGCAGTCAACCAAGCACAGAAAGAGATCGCGCAGCGCTACGACTTCAAAGGTTCGAAGGCGGCGATCGACTTCCGTCGCACCGAGAGCATGCTCGTACTGGTAGCGGACGACGACTTCCGCATGCGCGCCCTGTTCGAGGTGCTGCAACAGAAGCTCATTAAGCGGGGCGTGCCGGTAAAGAACCTCGAGATCGGCGAGATCAAGCCCGCTGCCGGTGACACCGTACGGCGCGAGCTCAAGTTGAAGACGGCGCTGGACAGCGATACGGCCAAGAACGTCGCCGCCGCCATCAAGGACGCCAAGCTCAAGAAAGTTCAGGCAGCGATTCAGGGCGACCAGGTGCGCGTGTCCTCAGCGTCGAGGGACGACCTGCAGGGAGTAATCGCCCTTCTCCGCGCCAGGGATTTCGGCGTCGAGCTGAAGTTCGGGAACTACCGCTGAGTCGAGCGCGGCCGCCGGCCGCTACTCGGCGCGCGTATCGGGAACCGCTGGGCGGTAGCGCAGCGCCTCCGCTATGTCGTCCGTGCCGACCGACTCGCGAACACCCAGGTCCGCAATCGTGCGTGCGACGCGCAGCATTCGGTGATAGCCGCGCGCCGACATGCCTAAGCGTTCGGCCGCCGTGGCGAGCAGGTCGCGCGCGCGGGGGTCGATGGGCGTGTTCACGTCCAGCCAACGCCCCGGCACCTGGGCGTTACAGGTGATGCGAGACATTGAGTGGTAGCGTTCGCGTTGGCGCGCCCTGGCTAGCTCGACGCGCGACCGAATGTGGGCGGAGCACTCAGCCTCGTCACGCCCGCCGAGTGCACGAACCGCCACCGCGCCAACGGTCAGGTGCATGTCGATTCGGTCAGCCAATGGTCCCGATAACCGCGCACGGTAGCGGAGCACATCCGCCGAAGCGCACCGACACACTCCCGTGGCGTCCCCGCTCCGGCCGCAGGGACAGGGATTCGTCGCCGCCACGAGCGTGAAGCGGGCAGGATAGGTAACGCTGCCACGCGCCCGCGCGATGACCACTCGGCCTTCTTCAAGCGGCTGGCGAATGGCATCGAGCACTGAGCGGGGCAGCTCGAGAAGCTCGTCCAAGAACAACACGCCGCAATGGGCCAAGCTGACCTCTCCCGGTCTCGGCACGCTACCGCCACCGATCAAACCGGCCCCCGAGATCGTGTGATGCGGAGAGCGGAACGGTCTCGGCGGCGGGAGGGCGCCATCCGCATCGAGCAACCCCGCGACCGATCGGATGGCTATGACCTCGAGCGCTTCGTCCTCCGTAAGCGGTGGAAGAATGCTCGGCATTCGGCGCGCGAGCATGGTCTTGCCTGCGCCTGGGGGTCCGACGAGCAGAACGTTGTGGCCGCCAGCGGCGGCCACTTCGAGCGCGCGCTTGGCTGCAGGCTGTCCTACCACATCGGCAAAATCGGCCGCGTCGGCCGCTGGTGGCAGGCGACCGTTTCGCGCAATTCGCACCTCGTGCACGTCGCGCGACCTGAGAACGGTTACCAACGCGGCCAAGGTCGGCGCCGTCCCCAACCGCGCAGCTGCGACGAGCGATGCCTCAGCCACATTCCCGGGAGGCAGGATCAGCAGCGGAGCCGCGGTCGCGTGCGGAGCCCGCTCCCTGATCGCGCCGCTCCGCAGGATCAGCCGAGTACTGGGCACCAAGCCGCGCAATTGACAGCGAGCCCCGCACGGACCGTACGGTGCCATCCAGTCCGAGCTCGCCGACTACGACCATTCCTTCGACCGCGTCCGCCGGCAGCTGGCCGGTAGCGATCAGGAGCGCCAGCGCGATAGGCAAGTCAAACGCGGTCCCGTCCTTCCGGACATCGGCCGGAGCCAGATTGACCGTGACCCGCCGAGGCGGCAACGCAAAGCCCGCGTTGAGGATGGCCGACGTAACGCGTTCCCGGCTCTCCTTGACTGCGCTGGCCGCGAGGCCGACAATCGTCCACGCAGGGAGTCCCAACGCCGCATCGACTTCGACCGTGACGCCATAGGCGTCGATGCCGGTGATTGCGGCCGAGCGCACCGCTGCGAGCATTCTCCTAGGGTCGCCCTACTGTGTCAGCGGCCCGTCAGCGCGTTGCGCGAGACACCGCAGTAATTTTTTGCCCGCTCAGACTCATTACCGAGGAGTGCGATGCCCCCAACGTTCGACCACCTCGTCGTGCTCATGCTCGAAAATCGGTCGTTCGACCATATGCTGGGCTTCCTCAAGTCCCCGCAGTACCGCATCGACGGACTGACCGGCTCGGAAACCAATCCATCCGCCGATGGCGGTAGCGACGTCGGAGTCAGCCCAAACGCGGTGGCGGCCGGTGATCTCACTCCAGATCCTGGCCACGACTTTGCGGACGTCAACGTGCAGATCTTTGGAGACAGGGCTGTCGCTGCACTCGGCGATCCCGCTCATGAAGGGATTCGTGCGCAACTACGCGACCATCAATGCGACGCATCGCCACGGCGCATCGGTAATGAAGTGTTTCGCGCCCGCCAGCCTCCCGGTTCTGACCACGCTCGCGACGCAGTTCGCGGTTTGCGATCGCTGGTTCTCATCCGTGCCTGGACCCACAGTGCCGAACCGGATGTTCACGCACGGTGGCTGGTCACTAGGGCTCGTGGAGCCCGATCCGGACTTACACGATCTCAAGACGATCTTCGAGGTGTTCGACAGAGAGATGCGAGGCGACTACCGCATCTACCATCATGACGGCTTCACCGTGCTCTTGTCAGTCGGGCACCTGATCGAAGACCAGCATGGGTTCCGGGATTACAACCGGTTCGTTAGCGACTGCGCCAAGGGCGATCTGCCTGCGTATACCATCATTGAGCCGCGCTACGCGAACGACACACTGACGGGTAGCTTCTTCGCGGCGAACGACCAGCATCCGAACCACGACGTCATGGAAGGAGAGCGCCTGATACGCGACGTGTACACGGCCATCCGCGGAAACGACGCTCTGTGGCCCAGTACTCTGCTGCTGATTGTGCACGATGAGCACGGCGGAATTTTTGACCACGTCCCGCCGCCAGCGATTGCCGCGTGGGATCCTACGTTACCTGGCTTCAAATTCGATCGGCTGGGCGTTCGCGTCCCGGCAGTACTGGTGTCGCCTTTCATCCCGCCACGCACGATCATGTCGACGCCAGTTCGAGCACACGTCCATCGTCGCGACTCTGTTGAAGCGGTTCGGCAGGCCAGGAGCCACGCTTGGCCGGTCAGCGAGTGTCGCATCGTTTGGCTTGGACGCGATTCCACACTTCGATAGTCCGCGCACCGATCGCGTCCATTTCCCGTCGCCATCACCAGCTCGAAACGGTCCCTGTTCGATCGGCCGCCGCCAATGCGCCACCTACTGAACTGGCAATGCAAATGGTTCGCGGCGCACACCGCACACTACGGCGCCTAGGGATGCCGTCACCAAGGCACCCCGAGCCGTTACGACGGAGCAGCTGGCATCGGACTTCATGCGCAGAGCAGGCCGAATGATCGCTGAAGGAGGAACGAACGCCCCGGCTTAATGTTGCGTTGAGGCGTAATCAGTCTGATCAGCCCGCCCTCGCTGGGTATTGCGCAGGATCGACCCGCAGCGCTGCGCGGCATCGAGACGGCGTGGTGGCCGGAGATCAAGGAAGAGTGCCCGCCAGCGCTTCGCGGCAGGACGCGGTCTGGCCGACGCTTCTCGCGCAGGGAGCGTGCGGCGCACGTGGAGAGCTGCCTCACGTCGATCATATCGGATGACCCCGGTCCATCCCGATGCTGGCGAGCATCGTACCCATGAGCGGAATTGGCATGGGCCTAGCCGCCAGCGTCGACTTGAGCCGGGGAGTCAACCAACGGGATCTGTCCGCGACGGCGCTGGTCAGTCAGCACCTGTTTTGGTTGACCGAGATCAAGTATCGCATCGCACCGGAGCTGCGTCACCGCGTGGGCGGCGCCGCCGATCGCCCGCGCTTCGAAGGCTATGGCCGGCTACGCGAGCTTCCTCGCCTCGCCTTTTTCGGCTTGGGACCCGGATCGCCACACACGGCGTTCACGTTCGGCGAGCGCGAGGCAGTGTTGGGCACGGCCGCCTCGTGGCCCGTGTCCGGTTGGCTACGGATGTTCGGATCGCTGGAGTATCGGCACCCTGTCCTGGAAGGCGGCGGAGACCCGCACGCGGTCGAACACTTACTTCACCGATCCGATGGTACCAGGCCTCTCTGTGCAGCCTAATTTCTTGCGCTACGATCTTGGCACCGAGTTTCGATGGCCGGCACAGCCGCCGTACGGCACGGATGCGACGGTCGGATACAGCATTTTCCAGGACCTGAATGGCGGCCGCTCGTCTTTCGGACAGTTCCACGCCACGGCGATGCGGACCCAGGCATTTACGAGCGTCACGCGGTCGGATACCGCTTCACAGGGCTCGATCGTGCAGAAAATATTCTGCACCTCGGGCACAGTGCGTAGCTGCGACTACGGGGCATTCACTGCGCGCGCG
>CAWISX010000007.1:0-56680 GCA_963838855.1 uncultured Gemmatimonadales bacterium
ATGTTTGAATATAAATATGAGGATATCGAAGACCTTGTGAGACGTTGCCGTGGGTCTACAGACATAGAACATGGCATAATCGAGGGAAGAATCGAACCGATGCCTGCGGGAAACATACGCGATACCGGCTTGGGTGTGGCGGCAAACTCCTCTGGTTCTTCCGGTCAATCATCTCCGTCTGGAAACCCCAAGCCGTCATCTCAACAGGCATTTGAACCTTTATTAAAACATCCATTACGTCCCTTGGGCTCTACTCGATCTGATTCTCCACGTACTCAGCCTAGAACACCATCCATTCCAATATTGTCTCCAACGTCTGGCCGCCATCGCCAATTATCGATAGAAGATGAACATGGAGCTGCAAAGCCTGTGTCATCTGCAGGCTCCAATTCCAGTTCTAGACGATTATGGGACAACACCAGAGACTTTATATTCGGGAACAGATATTGGAACCCCTGAATCTGCAGCGCATGAACATGGGACGACTACAAGCAAAGATATGGACGAAGGGAACGAGAACGATTAAGAAGGCTGTTCGTCAGAGCGTGGGTCGCTGAGAGACAATTGGGAGTTTATTTATTGAGTCTATTTGAGCATTATTAACGAATTGAGTTGTCTGATCTGAACAAACTGTGCATCTGAAGGGCTGTTTTCCGGTGGCTGGGCGTGACCCCTAACCCGAGGTTCTGTTGTCCGTCGTCATCAACGGGAAAGGCCCATTTTTCTTCTTGGCGAGCTCATCATATCAAACCACCTCGAATATCCCCCATCACGATGACAGGTTCGTAACTCCCGTGCTCCCCGCTTATTCCAGGAGAGGCATGGTTATATTTGCTCAGCGTTATAGTGAATGCAGTCAACTTGTTTATGCAGAGTCTTCTCACAATCATGTACAGCGATTTAGAGGTAACTTTTATACCGGCGGGACGCGATCAGAGCTAAAACGGGGTTATTCTAGTGCGACTACATTAATCCAATCGATTTATGCAATAAGCTCAACATGTACATTCTCCCCGAAATGGTAGCTTCTCTCTCTTTGTCTGGCGCTGAACCTTGTTAGGGCGTCCATATGTTTCTGACGTTGCTTTTCCTGATGAATGGATATTGGCTGGCATTATTCCTTAATATTCCTCTTGTCGCATGGAATGTGAAAAAGTCTTGCTCGTCATTTGAGAGGGTTCCTGATTTTTAGAGTACTGGATAGTCAACATATGCTTGATGCGACGGAAATCTTCCGTACTCAACCGTCATAAGAAGGAGAGTTTTATCAAACTAGGATTTCATTTGATCATGTTCTTCTTCTATTTGTACGCCATGATCGTGGCGTTGATAGCTGGTACGTTCCTATCCCCAAAACGAAGCTTATCCAGATGAATCTTGATGGGGTCACGAGATAAACAGGGATAAACATGGGAAACATGTGAGGGGATTTTTTTTAGTTTTTGGATGAAGGGGTGATGTTTGGGTAGGATACGATTTGTAATTCATACCAATTTTCATTCTATCGGAGGAGTTGACTGTTTACAAAGTCGTCTGTTAGTTCTTCGAGATCCGTCATTCGAGACATTTGCCTATATCTGCCTTTTCTTGAAACCATACTTTTGCGCTGCCAAGTTACCTAGAAAATCCCAGGGGGAAATTACCTTGCATACTATTGTTAGCATCGCGTTTCCGAGTAACGTAGTTACCAGCGTGTGAAGTGTTGTATTAGCAGTGACAGGAACATAATTAATCATTATCAACGGATTACTTTTCCGTCCGTCGCTATGATTGAGCTTTGTCAGTTCGGGAATCGGCGGATCATACTTCATAAGATAACAGTACGAATCGCGGTGCATTGTCAGGTAGTTCACCTTGCAATTCATCCAATTTTCCAGATTCAAATGTCAATTTCTCTCCGGGTACAATTTCGTGGGTATTCTTGTCAATGGAGACTTATTTATCAGCGAAGATACAAATTTCGGCGGGAGGGTACTAAGATAAGGCGGAAGCACCTGGAACCGGTTTCGACAATCGAAATGATCGCATAAGAGATTGAGTGGGTGGAGAGAGTGTGAATAAACGCGCTTCCCCGGACTAATAATTAGAATACTCATGGGAGGGGTACCATTGTGACAACGAAGATGCTGAGGATCGTGTTCCGCATTTCGGTGATTTGGCTTTATTGTAAATTCCTCAACAGACGGTCAAGACACTAAACCAAGGATAAAGTACACTACCGAGGGAGATTCGGGACTCCAAAGAAAATAGCTATGAAAATACAAGCAATCACAGTGGCAACAATCAAATCCAAATATGTTTTTCTCTTTGAACATTAAATATTGATATATTTTAATTTTGTTAATCACATAATTCAAGATTTTCAATTCTGTACATATTCTTGAAAAGAGATTTATAGATAATTTTAGGGAAAAAAGAGAGGGTGGTCGTTTGGGAGAGCCATAAACGTGTTCGAATAAGCATAGATCCAGTAGTTGATTGCGTCATGTGCGGGCGGCTTCCGTTTTCGATCTGCGAGATATAGGACTGGCTGATGGTCTTGCGTTGTTCTTTCTTGACGGCGCGGATGAGTTCCTGTTGAGTCATCGGACGGCCTAAATCGCGCAGCGAGCCTTCGACTTCGCGGAGGTAGCGGATTTTCTCGCCCAGTTTCATATCACGTATCGAGATATTTATATTGCAATATGTGATTCATGTCAAGAACTGGATCTAGCGTGTTTGCAGGGCTTCGGGGAGGATGCCGCAGATTTACAGAGCCGGGTGTCCCATCTTTGCGCGTTCTGGGCGCAAAGGTGGGACTGGGATTCGCGCCCTCGGGCGGGCAGATCGATCGCTCGAAATACAACTTGGGTTGAAGGGTCACAATATTCTGCAACTCTCAGTGGATGACTTACAATCCGGCTTCGATCCGCGAGCGAGGATCGAGATAATCGCGCAGGGCGTCGCCGATGAACGTGCGTTTCGTCTGCTTCCCGGCGGAGCGATCGCGGCCGACGGCCGATACGCTACTCTTGCTCTCGCAAATACGGACCCGGTGGCCCGGCTCGGTATCACGCTGCAGGGAGCGCTTGGGGACCCTGGCGCGTGGCGCGGTGCGGCGCTCGCGGGCGCCTGGCGCGGTCTACCCGAGCTCGACGGAAGGCTGACGCTAGACGCCTCGGCGTTCGCGATCGAGCAGCACCCCTCTCGTGAGAGCGCTGGATCGTTCGTGGCGCAAACTTTCGGCGCTGGAGCGCTCGACGCCGACTACCGAGGCGCCGAGGTGTCAATCGACAACGCGCGCGCTCTCAGCTGGGGCGGTGACGTCGCACGCGTGGGTGCGTCCGCAGGCTCACTTACCCTCGACGAGGGGCCAGCGCGTGGGCGCACGCTCGGCTTCGTCGCGTATGCTGCCGACGACTATTTCGCGAGAGGCGATGCCTACCTTGATGGCCGCCTGCGCGTGGACGGAGCGCTTGGCCAGACCGAGGGCACGGGATGGCGCAGGGTGCGCGCGGGGCTGTCCATCGGTGGAGGTACACAAACCTTTGGGGTTCGCGCCGGCATCACGGGCGGCGTCGTCGGTCGAGACGCTCCCGCCTTTGAGCAATTCGCCGCGGGTGGTGGTGAGGCTCCGCTCACGGATTCGCTGCTATTGTCGCAACGCTTCGCGTCTCCGGCGCTTCCCCTGGGCATCGCGGGTGGCCGCGCATTGCTCGACTACCGGATCGCCACGGATGGCGAGGGCCCCGTGTTGTACTACGAGGGGCTGAGCGCTGGTCCGTCGATTCGCACGTGGCACCGACTGGCAGGGCTCGACTGGCGCGCCGCGGTTCCGTCGCTCGGATTCGTGCGATTGCCCACGGCGTTCCTGAGCGCCGGGGCTGCATACTCCTTGAGCCTGCCATACAAGTACAAGCTCAGAGGATATCTCGGAGTCAGGTACGCTCCTTAGTATCGCGCAAACGTCTCCGCAGCTCGGAGACCCGACGGTCCTTATAGCGCGTCACCAGTTGCGCCGTCGAACGCATACACCTGATCGAGCGCGAAAGCCAATTCGACAGGCGCACCCGATGCGAGTGCGGTGTCTGCCGGCAGCCGAGCCGTCAAATCGAAGTCCTCGGTCCGCGCGTACACGAGCGCGTCGCTTCCCGTGGGCTCCACGGCATCGACCCGGGCCGCGATGCGCGCGGCCGGGCCGCTGATGACGCGCGCTGCAAGGCCCACGCTCTCCGGGCGAATCCCCAACGCCACCTGACGGCCCGCGTGCGGAGCAAGCCGCGAGGCAAGCAGTCCATCGAGGCCAATGACGAGGCGGCCCGTCGCGGTGCGGAACGTCAGCCCCCCGTCGGTCGCGAGCACGGTGCCATCGATGATGGTCATCGCCGGGCTGCCGATGAAAGTCGCGACGAATCGGTTGCGAGGGTGGTGATACAGAGTGAGCGGTGCGTCGATCTGCTGCACCTGGCCCGTGTTCATGACCACGATGCGGTCGCCCAGTGTCATTGCCTCGACCTGATCGTGCGTGACGTAGATCATCGTGGCGCGCAGCTCACGGTGCAGCGTCGCAATTTCACGTCGCATTTGAAGGCGCAGCTTGGCGTCCAAGTTGGAGAGCGGCTCGTCGAACAGAAACACCTGTGGCTCGCGCACGATCGCACGGCCAATTGCAACGCGTTGGCGCTGACCGCCGGACAGCTGGCGCGGCTTGCGCTGCAAGACACTCTCCAGAGCCAGCGCCTCGGCGGCGCGCCGCACGCGCGCATCGATTTCAGCTCTCGGTTCGTTGCGGAGGCGCAACGCAAAAGCCATATTGTCGTACACGGACATGTGCGGATAGAGCGCGTAGCTCTGAAAGACCATCGCAATGTCCCGCTGTTTTGGCGGAACGTCGTTCATCACGCGGTCGCCGATACACAATTGTCCCGACGTGATGGATTCGAGTCCTGCGATCATCCGCAGCGTCGTTGTCTTGCCGCAACCCGACGGCCCGACCAACACCACGAACTCGCCATCATCCACCGTTAGCGTGATGCCTTCCACGGCGACATGATCACCGTCGCCATACTCTTTCCGCACACTGTCGAGCGTTACTCGTGCCACGTGCTTCCTCGCTGACCAGATTTCCCGACGGCTTTCTGTGGGGTGCTGCGACGTCGGCGTACCAGATCGAAGGCTCCCCACTCGCAGACGGCGCGGGGCCGAGCATCTGGCATCGCTTCGCACACACGCCCGGACGAATCCGCAATGGCGACACCGGCGACGTCGCGTGCGACCACTATCGTCGGTATGCCGACGACGTCGCTCTCATGCGCCATCTCGGACTTACCGCGTACAGATTCAGCGTGTCGTGGCCACGCGTGCTTCCGGCTGGCCGTGGTCGCGCGAACCCCGCGGGTCTCGCGTTTTACGATCGGCTGCTCGACGCATTGCTCGCGTCGAACATACAGCCGTTCGTCACGCTGTACCATTGGGATCTCCCAGCCGCTCTGGACGATGCCGGGGGCTGGCTCAATCGCGACATCGCGAATTGGTTCGCCGACTACGCCGCGCTCGTGTTTCGCGCGTTCGACGATCGAGTGCCCATGTGGGCGACGCTCAATGAGCCATGGGTGATTACCGACGGCGGCTACCTCTACGGAACGCTTGCGCCCGGACATCGCAGCCTTTTCGAGCCGCCTCTGGCGGCGCACAACCTGCTGCGCGCCCACGCGGCGGCGGTGACGGCCTACCGCGGTTCGGGCCGCCATCAGATTGGACTCGTGGTCAATCTCGAGCCGAAATACCCGGCGTCCGAGCGCGCGCGCGACGCTGCCGCCGCCGCCCGCGCGGACGCGTACGTGAACCGTCAGTTTCTCGATCCCGTATTCCTGGGAACATACCCGCACGAGCTGCCCGAGATTTTCGGCGAGGCATGGCCGAACTTTCTGGCTGACGAGGTTGCGAGCATCCGCCAGCCGCTGGATTTCCTTGGCATCAATTACTACACGCGTGGTGTCATGCGACATGACCGCCGTGCCTACCCTTTGCGCGCCGTGCGCGTGATGCAGCGCCAGCACGTCTACACGGACACTGGCTGGGAGGTCTTTCCGCAGGGACTCACAGACGTGCTGCGGTGGGTAACTGACCGGTACGGCAAGGTGCCGCTCTACGTCACTGAAAACGGCGCGGCGTTCTACGACCCCCCGACATCCGAAGGTGCCACTGTCATGGAAGATCCGTTGCGGGTAGCGTACCTGCGTGCGCATGTCCAAGCCATGCGGGCGGCGATAGCCGAAGGCGTGGACGTTCGCGGCTACTTCGTATGGTCGCTGCTCGACAATTTCGAGTGGAGCTCCGGCTTTAGCCGCCGCTTCGGCTTGTATCATGTCGACTATGCCACACAGCATCGCACTCTCAAGGCAAGTGGCCGGGTTTACCGCGACATGATCCGCCGTCATGGAGTCGCGTAGTCACCCTGTCACGCTTCCCATCATGATGCCGCGGATGTAGAACCGCTGGAGCGCCACGAAAGCCACTAGCACGGGCGCCAGCGTCACCACTGCGCCGGCCATCATGAGCTCCGTATCCTGCACGTGCTCGCCGGAGAGGTTCGCCAGGGCGACCGGAAGCGTGTACTTCGCGTCGTCGCTCAATACGATCAGGGGCCACATGAAGTCGTTCCAGGCGCTCATGAACACGAAGACTGCCAGCGTGACGAGAATCGGCGCGGCAAGCGGCAGCACGACCGACCAGTAGATCCTCCATTCCGTAGCCCCGTCCATCCGCGCTGCGTCGAGCAGCTCGTCGGGAATGGACAGCACGTACTGGCGAATGAGAAAGATTCCGAAGACGCTCGCCGCACTCGGCGCAATCGCACCCCAGTACGTGTTCACAAGGTGCATTTCCTTCATTAGCACGAACAGCGGCAGCATCCCGACCTGGGGGGGTATCACGAGCCCCAACAACAGGGCGCTGAAGATGGCGTCGCGGCCGCGGAAGCGAAGCTTGGCGAACGCGTAGCCGGCCATCGAGTTGAACAGGAGCGAGCATAGCGTAGTGACGCCAGCCACGATTGCGCTGTTGGCGAAGTTCCTCGCGATTGAGAGCCTCGTGAACAAATCACGATAGTGGTCCAACGTCGCGCCGCGCGGAATGAGCGATGGCGGATAGGTGGTCGCCTGCCCGCTTGGCATTAGGGACGCAGCGAGCATCCAGACAAGCGGCGCGAGCGTCAGGACGACGCCGGCGGCCAACGCCGCATGCAACGCAACACTCGCCGCGATCCGGCGATCCGGCGGCGGCACTGAGGCGGCGGTCGTCACGCCGGCGCCGCCTCACGTCGCAGGCGCAGCTGCGCCACTGTACCCAGTAGCGTAAGAAGAAACAGCACGAACGACACGGCCGCGGCGAAGCCCATGTGCCACCAGCGAAAACCTTCCTGGTACATGAACAGCACGAGGCTCAAAGTCGCGTGAAGCGGCCCGCCTTGCGTCATCACGTATGGCTCAGAAAAGAGCTGGCAGTAGCCGATCATCGTGGTGACGCTGACGAACACGAACGTCGGGGCGAGTGTCGGCAGCGTGACGTTGCGAAAGCGTTGCCAGGGCCCCGCTCCATCGACGCGCGCCGCGTCATACAACTCGGTTGGAACGGCCTGCAACCCCGCGATGAAGATGATCATGTTGTAGCCGAAGTTCTTCCAGACGGTCATGATGATCAGCGATGGCATGGCGAGATGCGGGCTGCCGAGCCAGTCGGGACCGGAGATCCCCAGCAGATGCAGGCCGTAGTTGACGAGACCAAACCGCGGGTCGTACAGGTACTTCCAGATCACGGCCACGGCGACGAGCGTCGTTACCACAGGCGCGAAATACACCGTGCGGAAGAAGCTCTTGAATCGCACCAGTGGGGCGTCAAGCGCGAGCGCGGCCGCGAGAGACACTCCCACCGACAACGGTCCGCCCACGAGTACGAAATACAGAGTGTTGCCGAGCGCGGTCCAGAACAGAGGATTGCGCAGCAGCTCGCCGTAGTTGCGAAGTCCAACGAATCGCACAGCGCCCGGCGTGGCGATCGCGTAAATGTCGAAATCCGACAGACTCAAAACCAGCGATGCAACCGCGGGGACGAAGAAAAACAATCCGAGCAGCAGCAGCGCTGGCGCGAGAAACGCGTACGCGGCTCGCTTCACGCTAGTAAGCCCATGCCCGCTGGCTCGCGCAAATCAGCTCGTCCAGGTCCGTTCGTGGAGGTCAGCTCGTGCTAATCAGGCCGAATCAATCCGCGCGCGAGCAACCAGCGCCGCTTCTGCAGTATTCGGTCAACATCACGGTCGAGGGCCTCCAGCGCGGCATCGGCCGACATGGCCCCGCGTACCGCCGCCTCCGCGTAGTCCGTCAGCTTGATCGATATCTCCTCCCATTCCGCCACCTTCGGAGTGGCGCGGACGTGCTGCAGCTGCTCCCAGAAGGCCTGCGCCTTGGGGTTGTGGGCTAGCGCCGTGTCGCGCCAAGCAGCCCGACGAGCGGGAAGGTCGCCGGTGAGCTTGTAGAACTCCGCCTGCCGCTGCGGGTCGGCGAGGTATTCGATCAGTGCCCAGGCCGCGTCGCGCTGGTGCGACCTGGCAAACAGGACGAGGCTCGAACCGCCGGCGAGCGACGCCGCAGGATAGCTGTCTCCCTCGGATGGCGCGGGCATGGGAGCCGTCGCCCACCGACCGCGCAACGAGTCAGGCAGCCGCCGGTCAAACTCGCCGATGTCCCATGGTCCACTTATGACAAATACGAATTCACCGTTTGCGAACGACTGATACCGGTTCGCTATCTGCACGTTGCTCACCGGCGGCGCCAGCCCCGACGCGAACAGGCCTGTGTAGAACACGAACGCGGTGTGAAAGCGCGGCTCCTCGAAGTCGCCGAATCGGCCGCCATCCTTGAGGAAAGGTGCTCCGTTCGCGACACCCAGGGCGAGCGGTTGCGCATACTCGTTCACTGGCAGCAGCACGCCGTAGCGTCTGTCGCCACTTTGCGCCCGCACGCGTTCCATGGCCATGCGCCACTCCTCCCATGTGGCGGGAGGCGAACGGTACCCAGCAGCCGCGAGCAGGTCGGTTCGATAGAATAGCAGCCGCGTATCCACGTACCAGGGGATGCCGTAGAGCGCGCCGTCAACGACATTGGTATCCCAGATACCGGCGAAGTAGTCGGCCTGCGGAATCGCAGCGGAATGCGCCACGAGCGAATCCAACGGCGTGAGGGCGTGCAGCGCCGTGAATTCCGGGACCCAGGTGTTGCCTAACTGCGCGACATCGGGGGTCGCGCCTCCGACGACGGCGGTGAGCAGCTTCTCGTGCGCAGCAATCCATGGGATTTGCTGCACTCGGACGCGAACCCCCGGATGCGAGGACTCGAACCCTGGCAGCAGCGCCTGAACGACCTCGCCCTCCCGGCCAAACGCCCACATGCGCAGCGTAACTGCAGCGTGCGGCTGACCGCTGGTGCACGACCAGGTCGACGCCGCGACGAGAGCGGCACACCAAGCTTTCACTGCGTGGGCGGTGCCTGGTCGAGCCAGCCCCCGCTGAAGCCGGCGCGCCGGAGCCCGCGCACAATGTACGGGTTCTTCTTCATGGTGTTCCAGACTAGGCCGGTGCGGTAATTCTCGATCATCGGAGATGATCGGCCCTTCGTCGATGCCGAGATAGTCCGTATCGAACCACCCTCGTTGGCCCTCCGCGTGTCCGAACGACGTCGGGCCCGCGCCTACGTAGCTCGGATTGAATGCATCGACGAAGCCATACGTCGAATACACACGGTCGCCGTATGTCTCCCGCATGGCCTTGAGCGTCGGAACCACCAGCTCAGGCGCAAACGGCAAGCTCCCACCCAGGGCGGTCGGCGCCACAGTCCCATCGTCCGCCAGTCGGGTGTAGGCCGCGCCGCGGGCCCAGTACGATCGGAACACGCGCCACGTTCCATCGACATCGTACGACGTATCGCGCGGCCCGTCGCACGCCGTGAAGCCCCAGAGATCGTTGCCATATCCGCGCCACCCCATGGGGTTGAGCATTGCGTAAGCGTGCTGCGCGTAGATCGCCCGGCGTGAGTTCTCGAAGTAGTCGGTTCCGCGGGCGCGCATGTACGCATCCTGGATTCCGCGAAAGTCAACCCAGATATGTGAATACTGGTGGCCAAACGCGGGACCGAAGTTGAGGTACTCCGTGCCGAAATATTCCTCCCACCGGTAGGTCCGCGTGTACTCGCCCCAAGCTTCTGGCGCGAGTGGATGCGTGGGCGAGCCGAGCGCAAGCACGTACATCACCATACCCTCGTTGTATCCGCGCCAGTCATAAGGGACGTACCCGCTGTCCGGCGTCCAGGCGAGCGCCAGGGCCGGCGCATTCGGCGCGAACCACGTCCAATCCACGCGCCTGTAGATGGAATCCGCGTACGCCCGGATCTGCTCCTCCTGTGGAGAAGCGCCGTCGAAATACGATTGGCAGAAAAGCACGCCGGCGAGCAGGAGCGACGTGTCCATTGTCGAAAGCTCGACGTCGCCGAACCGGCGGCCCGACTGGATGTCGAGGAAATGGTAAAAGAATCCCTTGTAACCGACGATTCCGCGCTCGCCCGGACCCTCCGGCGCGTTGTACAGGTACTTGAGCGTTTCGATCGTGCGTGCCGCCGCCTGGGCTCGCGACACGTATCCCTCGGAGGCGCCGATCGGATACGCCGTGAGGGCGAACCCGATCGCCGCTATGCTGGAAAAGGATGGCGATGGGCTGCGGTCCGGCGTGAGACCCGTCTTGGCGTCAGTCGTTCGCCAGAAGTACTCGAAGCTTCTCTGCTCCAGATCTACCAGGAACGGATCGTTCGGTTCGGGCAGCGCTCCGGTCGGTGCTTCCGGGGGTGGCGTGCGCGGATGAGGCCTTATACCGAGTGGCCGCGCAAGCGCCTGCACGCGCGCGCATCCATCCAGCGCGACGACCGCCATCGCCAGGCCGACAATTACCAGGCGCGTGCGTTTCTCCGCTGGACGCCGCTTCGCCATGGTTCGCGCGTCCCGCCATATCCACCGATGCACTATGGAAAACTACGACGGGCCAACGCGGGCGGTCACTGGGACCGCCCGCGGTATGCGCGGCCTACTGCTGTGCTATCGGCGCGTTTCGGCGCGTCCGGGACTGATCGACTAAGCGCGCCCGGAGGCAGGCGACACGGGATGGAACTGCTCCTCTTCTGTGGATCCAACCAGAGCGCCAGTCGTGCCGACGCCGCCGGTGACAATGTCCAGCACACGGTCGAAATAACCAGTGCCGGCCTCGCGCTGGTGCTTCGTAGCGGTATAACCATCGCGTTCGCGCGCAAACTCGCGCTCCTGCACGCGCACGTACGCGGTCATCCCCGACTCGCGGTAGGCCTGCGCTAGCTCGAACGTCTCGAGATTGATCAGATGCCAGCCAGCGAGCGTGATGAATTGGAACTTGTATCCCATGGCAGCGAGCTCCTTTTGGAACCCGGCGATCGTCTTCTTATCCAGGTGCCGTTGCCAGTTGAACGAAGGAGAGCAATTGTACGCGAGCAGCTTGCCGGGGAACTTCGCGTGCACGCGCTCGGCGAACCGGCGCGCCTCCTCGATGTCCGGGGTGGATGTTTCGCACCACAGCATGTCGGCATACGGCGCGTACGCGAGTGCGCGCTCGATCGCGCTCTCGAGCGAGCCTTTGACGACGTAATACCCTTCGAGCGTGCGGTCTCCCGTGAGGTGCGACCGGTCGCGCGTGTCTACGTCGCTGGTGAGGAGGGTGGCGGCGCGCGCGTCTGTTCGAGCCACGATGAGGGTCGGTATTCCCACGACGTCTGCGGCCAATCGCGCCGCCGTCAGTGTGCGGATGAATTGCCCGGTAGGCACGAGGACCTTGCCGCCCATGTGGCCACACTTTTTCTCCGACGCCAACTGGTCCTCGAAGTGGACGCCCGCCGCGCCTGCCTCGATCATCGCTTTGGTGAGCTCGAACGCGTGAATGGGCCCGCCGAATCCAGCCTCGGCGTCTGCCACGATCGGCGCCATCCAGTCTCGCTTGACGGTGCCCTCGCTCCATTCCACCTGGTCGGCCCGTTGCAGCGCGTTGTTCAACCGCTTGACGAGCGCGGGGACGCTGTTGGATGGATAGAGGCTCTGGTCTGGATAGGTTTGCGCCGCGAGATTCCCGTCCGCCGCGACCTGCCAACCACTCAGATAGATCGCTTCCAGACCCGCCTTGACCATCTGCACGGCCTGCGCGCCCGTGAGAGCGCCAAAAGTGTGCACGTATTCGGGCCCGTTGAGCAACGCCCACAAGCGCTTGGCACCGTGGCGGGCCACTGAGTACTCGACCGGCAAGGAGCCCCGTAAAGACACTACGTCTTCCGAGGAGTAGTCCCTCTGTACACCAGTCCACCGCGAGTCGGCCTTCCACTCGTTCTTTAGCGCAGCCACCTGCGCCTCAAATTCCCGGCTCATCCGTTGACCACCTAATTAATGTTGGCGGAAGGGCAGCATTGTCGGACCCGGGCCGCCGCTCCCGGGTACGCACTCACGATGAAGCTTCGGTTGTTGCGCCGCCGCTACGGCTTATCGCACACAGCCACCGCTTCTGGACCGGTGATCCCTTGCGCTTGCGTCTTGGGTTGCTGACTGACCTGCCCGATAAAGATTATACAACTCTTCCCGGGGAGCGAGGCCGAGACCGCGTTTGCGGCCCATCCGGTCGCGCTAACGCTGGAGACCGTGATCGTTACCCCGGCACTTGGCTTAAACCCGCTCAGTGCACCGGTGTTCGGGGCGTAGGTCTTGTTCTTGGCGTGATACACCTCGTTCGCGCTTACCAGTCGCCGGAGGTCTCCTTTCATGACCCCAACGGCCTCGCCTCCTTGGGCTCGCAGCCCGGCGGCCGCAAACACCAATCCAGCGGCGGCAAAGACGCTAGCGCGACGGCACGTAGTTTCCATAAGCATATCTTGTAGTCCTCCGAATGCCCTTTACAAAGTAATATTCCCCTTCGCAAGTTCTCGCCCATCGCGGCCGAGTACGCTTAATTCCTGCCCATGGCCTCCGCGCCACCGACCGGGCAATCCATGACACCTGACGCTGAGCCAAGCACGCAGCCGACTTGGCGCGACCGGCTCAGCGCACTCAAGTACCTGCCGCGGCTCGTGGAGCTCGTGTGGAACACGCACCACGTGTACGCGGCGATCATGGTCTTACTCCGCGCGATCAGAGCGTTCACGCCAATCGCGTACCTGTGGGTTGGCCGTCTGATCATCGACACCGTGATAGCCATGCGCGCACATGGCCGGCCGTTCCATTGGTCGCCTCTCGTGCACCTCGTGGAGCTCGAGATCGGCATCGTCGCGTTCCAGGAGGTTCTCGCGCGCGCCTCTATCCTGGTAGAGAGCCTTCTCGGAGACCTGTTTTCCAATCGGGTGAGCGTCCGCATCATGGAGCACGCGGCTACGCTCGACCTCGCCCAGTTCGAGGACCCCGATTTCTACGACCTGCTCGAGCGTGCGCGGCGCGAGACGGTTGGACGCATTGGGCTGCTCACGCAGCTCCTGGCGATAGGTCAGGACGCGCTCACGCTGGCCTCACTCGGTGCAGCGCTGCTGGCATTCAATCCCTGGCTCATGGTGCTGCTGCTGTTCGCCATTCTCCCAAGTTTCATAGGGCAAACCCACTTCGCTGCGCTCAGTTACTCACTGCTCTTTCGATGGACGCCCGAGCGCCGCCTGCTGGACTACTTGCGCTACGTGGGCGCCAGCGATCGCACGGCCAAGGAAGTGCAGATGTTCGGCCTGGCGGGCTGGCTCACGGACCGGTACCGCACTTTGGCGCACCGGTTCGCTGAAGAGAACAAGGTCCTCTCGATCCGGCGCGCGATAGTCAGTGGCACGCTCTCGCTCCTCGGGACGCTAGGCTATTACGGAGCGTTTGTCGTAATCCTCGTGAAGACGGTCGTGGGGGCGATTTCGGTCGGTAGCCTCACCTTCCTCGCGGCCTCGTTCAATCAGAGCCGCGACATCATCCAACGATTGCTGCTGCAGGCGACGGAGGTGTACGAGCAAGCGCTGTATTTGCGTGATTTGTTCCTTTTCCTCGAGATTCGCCCGACGATCGTGTCCGGCACACGTCCGGTGCCGCGCCCTATCAAAGAGGGATTCGTCTTCGAGGACGTGGGATTTCGCTACCCCGACTCCGAGCGGTGGGCCGTACGTCACGTGTCGTTCGAGCTGCGGCCGGGCCAAAGGATCGCCCTCGTTGGGGAGAACGGCGCGGGCAAGACGACGGTCACAAAGCTCCTGGCGCGACTGTACGATCCGACCGAGGGACGCATTACTCTGGATGGCGTGGACCTCCGCGAGTACGACCTCGCGCTGCTGCGCCATGAGATAGGAGTGATCTTCCAAGACTTCGTGCGCTACGACATGCGATTCGACGAGAACATCGCGGTGGGCCGGATCGACGAGACGCGCAACTATTTGGAGTTTGGGCTCGACGGCGCGGCGACGTCCGCGGACGCGCGGCCTTCCACAAACGGATCCGACCCGCATGAGAATGGCACCTACCCGCCGATCGCGCGCGCGGCCGAGCAGTCGCTCGCCGCTAGCCTGCTCCCCCGTTTTCCGGCTGGGTACAAGCAGATGCTGGGGCGCCGATTCGAGGAAGGTGTCGATCTGTCTGGCGGAGAATGGCAGAAAGTCGCGCTGGCGCGGGCGTATCTGCGCGACGCACAGGTGCTGATACTAGACGAGCCGACGGCAGCGCTCGACGCGCGAGCTGAATATGAGGTGTTCGTACGTTTCGCGGAGCTCATGGCCGGGCGCATGGCGGTGCTGATTTCCCACCGCTTTTCCACCGTCCGCATGGTCGACCGAATCGTGGTTCTCGCGCCCGGAGTCGACGGTGGCACAGTTGTCGAGAAGGGGACCCATGCCGAGCTCGTAGCGCGTGGGGGATTGTACGCCGAGCTCTTCGACTTGCAGGCGGCGGGCTACCGGTGATCATCGACCGACCCATGCGCTGACTAGGCGGTGAGCTGCCGATGACCCAAGGGTGACCGCGGCCGCAAAGGCGGCGGTCGTTACGAGCGTCGCGTTCGCCGGGCTGACCATCGCGGTTGTGTTGAACGCGCTGACGAGATTGGATACTCAAGCAATTCTCGCGGCGCGCGTGTTGGACGAGCCGTGGATGCTGCCCCTCATGCGTGCAGTCTCGTTTGTCGCCCACGGGGAGCTCGCGATTCCGGTCGCGCTACTGATCTCGGCCGCGCTGTACCGGCTTGGCCAGCAACGAGACGCAGCTTGCTATGCGACAGCGTGCCTGAGTGGGTGGGGCGCCAACCTTCTGCTCAAGGAGATTGTGCGGCACCCGAGGCCGGTGGGGATATCGCCAAAGCTCACGGACGCCGGCTGGTACAGCTATCCATCCGGCCACGCCATGCTGGCGGTGCTGGTATACGGACTTGGCGCGTATTTTCTCACCCGCCGCGCACCGCCCGGCATACGCGTCGGAGCGCTTGCGGCAGCGGCGCTCTTGGCTATTCTCGTCGCCTTCTCTCGCGTCTACCTCGGGGCGCACTGGCCGAGTGACACGGTTGGTGCGCTACTGGCCGGCACTGCCTGGGCAAGCGGCGCGGTCGCTGTGCTCGATCGGCGTGCACGCCCTGTTGGTTCGGGCGTCGGTTATCCGCCCGAGAGCGAAGGTCCGTAGATCGTGGCGTATACGTCGCGACCGCGCACGATCGCGCGCACGTAGTCGCGCGTCTCGGCAAACGGAATTCGCTCGATGAACACCTCCGGGTCGCTCGCGCCACGCCTGCCTTCCCAGAGGGCCACTCGGCTCGGCCCGGCGTTGTACGCCGCCAGCGCGCGGACCGTGTCGCCGGCCTCCTGTGCAATGAACGTGGCAAGATGAGCGACGCCCGCGAGAAGGTTGATCTTCGGGTCGTCTAAGACAGACGCGTCCCAAGCCTCCTGCGTGTGCGCTGCCTCGGACCCGGGCGACGGGGCCGGAGCTGCGGCGACGACGCTCGTCGAGCTCGGCAGAGCTGCAATCAGGGCGCGAGTCAGCCCGCGACCAATGTCGGGCATTACCTGCATGAGGCCCCGCGCCCCGACCACGGAGACTGCTCTCGGATTGAATTGCGACTCTTGCCGGATTACGGCGGCGACAAGTGCCGGATCCAGGCCCTTCGCGCGGGCGTCCGCGACGAGATCATCGCGATACACGAGCGGGTATAGAAGCTTGTACACGCGCGGATCGCGGCGCGCGCTGTCACCAGCCGGGCCGGGCCGACCGACTAGTCGCCATGCGACGGCAATCGCGTGGGGCGCCTCGCCAGCGCGCACGCATGCCATGCCTGCCGCGATCATGTTGCTGGGGTGATCGCCCGCAGCACGGATGGCGCGGTCCGCCTCCCACTTCTCTTCGAGCGCCATTCCGAGCTTCTGCAGAACGAAGGCCCGCGCCAGCGCGCTGTCGGTCGCGGGGGGAACGGAGTCCGCGCGCGCGAGATCTGGAAACGGCGCGGGGAGCGATCTCGAAAGGCCCAAGCGTCGCGCGCTGAGCGTGGCATAGTATGACAGCGGGTCGTCGTGCATCACCGCCGCCCAGCGCGAAGCTGACACCGCCCGACGGCCGGCTCGTGCCCAGGCGCGGCCGCTCCAGTACCTGCTCGCGGTCGATTCGTCGCTTTTCGGGTCGCGCGCTACCAGCGCGTCCCACTGCGCGGCGGCGGTGCGAACTCCGCCACTGAGGTACGTGATGAGCGCCGCTCGGAACCGTGCACGCGGGGCGAGAGGGCTCTTGGGGAACCGGCGCACAACCTCCTCGTACGCCGCCCGCGCGGACCGATCGTCTCGATCATCGGTTGCGATGTCAGCCAGGAGCACGAGCGCATCCGCCACCGTCGTATCCCTGGCGCTGGATCGGACGACAGCACGCAGCATGGCGCGCGCGCGCTTGCGGTCGCCACCTGCCACGAGCACGCGTGCAAGCTGGTACTGAGCGGCGCGCGCGAGAGCGGCATCGGTGGGACGGCGTGAGGCAGCGGTCACTACGCCTTGGTACGCCCTGCCCGCCTCGGGGTCGTCGCGCAGCCGTTGGAGCACTGTGCCGTACGTGAAGAGCTCCGGTGGGGACAGGCCACTGTCAGAGCTGGGCGACGCAAGGGCCGGCGCGCCGAGTCGTTGAAAGGCCAGCGCTGCCCGCGCGAGTGGTCCTGAGACGGCGGCGCTGCGCGCGATCGTGCGCTCCTCGGCGAGCGTAAGCGGTGCGAACAGGCGGTCGGCTAGATCCGTGGCCCCTCGCGCGTCCGCCGACCCACTGTGGGTCGCGATGACGGCAAAGATCTCAGCCCTCAGCGCGGTGCGGGCGCCACTGTCTCCCGTTGCAGATACCAGTGCGGCGGTATTGCGGAGTGCGTCCGCATGCGCACCCAGGGAATCGTACATGCGCGCTGCGCCGGCGAAGTCACCGGTGCGCTCGCGGGCCTGTGCTTCAGTCCAAGGTATCCTGCCGCGGGCCACCGGTTCGCTCACTGCCGCGTAGTCGCGCTTTCGAGCGGCGCTGTCGCTCGTGACCCCAGCGGCGCGAAGCCAGAGCCAGTCAGCGACCGATGGCAATAGTTTGGCAGACGCCTCGTACAGTATGCGCGCGCTGTCGAGGACGCTCGCGCGATCGTAAGCGCGCGCCGCGAGAACCTGTGCCACGGCCGCCGGGGGAGGGGGCGGCAGGGCCTGCATGAAGCTGACCCCCTTGCCTGTTACGCCTTGTGCCGGTACGTAATGCGGCCGCGAGTGAGGTCGTACGGCGACACTTCGATCTTCACGCGATCGCCGGCGAGCACGCGGATCCGAAATCGCCGCATGTTGCCGCCGAGCGTCGTGAGGACGTCGTGGCCGTTGTCGAGCGCGACGCGGAACGTCGCGTTGGGGAGCACTTCAGCAACAGTACCTTCCAGCTCGATTGCTTCTTGCTTCGCCATAGAGAGGGGTGCGGGGATACGTGCGGGCGCGCGCGCCCAGACAGCAAAACATAGGCGTTTAACGTATCGTCTGCAGGCAAGTCTTACGCACAGTCTCCTCGCCCGGATTCGGGCCTGGCATTTTTTCATTTGCGAGGAAAGCATCATGACGATTCTTCGAGATGTGCGGCTGGCGGCGGGCGCCCTGTTCGTCGCAGCGGCCGCGTGCGCGCCAGCGCACCCGCGCGTGGTATACGTCGTGAGCGGACCTCCGCCGGAAGTGGTCGAGACAATTCCGCCGTCGCCCGGTCCGCAGTACGTCTGGGTCCGCGGATACTATCGTTGGGAGGGATCTGCCTACGTGTGGGTGCCCGGTCACTGGCAGGTACCCCCGCCGGGCTACACGGAGTGGGTGGCCGGCCACTGGGAGCGGCGTGAACGTGGATGGGTGTGGGTGGAAGGCCACTGGCGGTAGCGTCAGTTACGCTGTAGCCTTGTTTCCGGAATGTTGCCCAACTGCGTGACGCGTCGCGTGCTAGCTGCCGCACACTATGTTCGCCCGTACTTTGGCTACCCCCCGGGGGGCCGAGGTCGCGGTCGCGTGCGTACGTAGTAGACGCACCGAATCAGCAGACCAAGCGGCCCCTGGACACTTCGGGGGCCGCTCGCGTTTTTGGCGATGTAGGCACGATCGCTCGGAGAGGGTATATGGGCACTGGGGCAACAGATCGCATGACAACCAGAGGCGAAAAGGCCAATGAGGCGAGGCGGCGGACGGAGTCGGCTGCCCGCAGGCTGCGTGCAGTTCGCGGGGCCGTGTGTGTTGAGCGGGACGATCCGCCCGCCATCTACGCCGCGACTCGGGAGCTGTTGGGGTCGATCGTAGAGCGCAACGGCATCACAACCGACGACATCATAAGCGTCATTTTCACGGTGACGCCCGACCTGACGAGCGCGTTCCCTGCCCTGGCAGCGCGGGCGATGGGATGGCTCGACGTGCCGCTTCTTTGCACGATGGAGATCCCTGTCCCTGGGGCGCTTGGCCGCTGTATTCGCGTGCTGCTGCACGTGGAATCAGACCTCGACCGCAGCGTGATCGAGCACGTGTACCTGGGCGCGGCCCAGGTGCTTCGGCCAGACCTGACTGTGCCCGATATTTAGCGGCCCCACCCCCTAGCCCCCTCCCCTAAAGGGGAGGGGGAATTTTTTCTTTTCAAGCTTCGCTTGGATGACGAGGGGGCTTCGCCCCCTCGACCTCCTACAGGCAGGGAGTGGGAATGGTTTGCTATCAATCTTCGCTTGGATGACGAGGGGGCTTCGCCCCCTCGACCCCCTACAGGCAGGGAGCGGGAATGTTTTTTCTTTCAAGCTTCGCTTGGATGAGGAGGGGCTTCGCCGCTCGACCCCTTTCGGGCCGTGGCGCTCTTGCATCGCCGCTCCGACGCGGCGGAAAGCGCAGCTTGGCCCCGGGAAATTCCGCCGCCCCTCTCCGGGGACGTGGGGGCGAAGCCCCCACGAGAAAAAAATCCCCTTCCCCTTTAGGGGAGGGTTAGGGGTGGGGTGCTTACGATGCGCGCTGCTTCGCCCCTCGATCCTGCGTCAGTGAAAATCATGTGAGGCGTAGGCGAGCTCGCATCCAGCGGCTTCACGCAGCGGGGCAAACGCCTCGCCAATGACGTTCACCTGGGCACCATCGCGCTCGACGCGGCCTGTAACGAGTACGAAAGTGGAGTGGTGAATCACTTCGCGATACTCCTGGTCCAGCGCACGCGACACGATCACGTTGGATACGCCCCACTCGTCTTCCAGCAGCAGGAATACAGTTCCTTTGGCGCTCTGCGGCCGCTGCCGCACCGTCACCAAGCCGCCCACTGACACGCGCGCGCCGTGACGACACTCCTGTACATCCTGACTGTCGATCGCGCCGGTCGCTCGCAGCCACGCGCGAAACTGCTCTACCGGGTGCCCTGCCGCAGTGAGCCCCAGCGTATCATAGTCCAACGCGATCATCTCGTGCTTGCTCAATGGCCTCGGCGCAAATTTGCCCGTGCGTTCTCCTCGTTCGGTGTCTCGGCGCGCCGGTGCGAGTGGCAGCCTGTCACCAGCAACCCGCAATGCCTCCCACCCCGCCCGACGCCGATCGGGCTCCCACGTCCCAAACGCCCCGCCGCGCGCCAACGCACCTGCTACTCCGGTGTCCAGATGCGCCCGCGTGACGACGTTGGCGATGGAAGTGAACTCCCCGCCATGCATGCGCGCGCTTCGAAGCGCGTCGATGGCCGCATCGCCGATCCCGCGGACATGTCGCCAGCCAATCCGCAGCGCCGGTCGGTCGGGCTCTTCGGTGTCCTCGACAGTGCACTCCCAGTCGCCGGCGCGAAGGCATGGCCCGCGAACCTCCACCCCGTGCCGAATCGCATCGTGCACGAGGGTCGAGACCGGGTAAAAACCCATCGGCCACGAATTGAGCAGCGCCGCATAGAACTCCGCGGGCCGGTGGGTCTTGAGGTATGCCGTTGCATACGCAATCAGTGCAAAGCTCCACGCGTGCGACTCGGGAAAGCCGTAATTGGCAAAGCTCTGCAGGTCCTCCACGATCTGTGCCGCCACGTCGGGGACAACGTCGTTCGCCACCATGCGCACGCGCAGCCTCTCGAGCGCGGCCTGAAGCTTCGGGAGCTTCCGACTATTCCCCATCGTGCGCCGTAGCTCGTCAGCCTGTGCGCCGGTGTAGCCACCCAGGTCGCGCGCGATCGCCATCGCCTGCTCCTGAAAGATCGGGATCCCCTGTGTGCGCTCGAGAATCGGAACGAGCTTGGGATGCAGGTACGTGACTGGCTCCTGCTTGCGGCGGCGGCGGGTGTACGGACGCACGAATTTGGCCTGAATCGGCCCAGGCCGAATGAGCGCGATCTGCACGACGATGTCGTACATCTGATCGGGGCATGTGTGGACGATCGACGAGATCTGCGCACGACTCTCAATCTGAAAGGTCCCGACGGTATCCCCACGCGCAATGAGCTGATAGGTCGCCCGATCGTTGGTCGGCAAGTTGTACATCGAAGGTCGCACACCCGTCTGAGCCTCAATCAGGTCGAACGCACGCCGCACTTGCGAGAGCGCGCCCAATCCCAAAAAGTCGAATTTTGGTACTCCTATGCGATCCAGATCATCCTTGTCGAATTGCACGACCGTGCGCCCCATCGCGGTGGGCTCGATCGGCAGATAGTCACCCAGCGGTGCGGAGGACAGGACGAATCCACCTGGGTGTGTGGAGCGCATCCGTGGCAACCCCTCGAACGCTGCCATCGCGCGCAGGAGCGTCTGACCGCGGGAGCTTTCGAGGTCGAGTCCCAACGTGGGCCCCAGAGTCGCGCGTACGCATGCTGCTCCGTCAGCAGGATCGTAGTTGTGGAGACGCTTGGACACGCGAAGCGCCGTCGTGGGTGGATACCCTAACGCCCGCATGACGTCCAACGCAGCGTTGGGTGCCCGGTATGTCTGGACCATCCCGGTGATCGCGGAGTGGGCACGCTCGTAGTGAGCGTACATGTAATCCAGCACTTCCTCGCGCCGGTCATGCTCGATGTCTACGTCGATGTCCGGGGCTTCGGTCTGCCCATCCACACGCAACTCCGACAGGAAGCGCTCGAACATGAGCCCGTGCTTGACCGGATCGACGGCAGTGACGCCGAGGCAATATGCGACAGCCGAGTTGGCAGCGCTCCCGCGACCTTGGGCCAAGATGCCCCGACATTCGGCGAACTGCACGGCGTCGTACATGACGAGGAAGAAGCCCGCGAAGCCCAAGCGCGTGATGACGTCGAGCTCGTGCTCGAGCTGAGCGCGCTGTACGTCGGTTACCGACCCCCACCGTCGGCCTGCGCCGCGGTACACGCACTCGCGAAGCCACGTGTTGTTGGTGTAGCCGGCTTGGACTGGGAAGTGAGGAAGGGGCGGGCGAAGCCATCTGAGCTCGAATGGCTGGCACGCCTCTGCGATGCGAACGCTCTCTTCGAGTCCTTCGGGGCGATCCGCCCACCGTGCGATCATTTCCGCGGGCAACACGAGCCGCCATGCCCCATTGGGGTGAAGCACCCCCTGCCGGGACGCGGTGTCGAGGTCTACGCCAGCGCGCAACGCCGTCAATACATCGTGCGCTAGCCGACTGTCGTCATCCACGTATCTGGGGTCATTTGTCACCACCCAGGGGACGCCGACTCGCCGAGCGACTTCGATCAGCGCACCGGCCAGTGCCTCTTCGCTTCGACCTACGCCATGCAGCTGCACCTCGACAGCGAGTCGCTCCGTTCCGAACACTTCACGCCATTCGGCCAGCCGACGCTCGGCGCCGGGCCGATCTCCAGCACGAAGCAGCTTCGCGATTAGCCCCGACGCCGGCCCGGTGAGCGCGTGCAGACCGGTATTGCGCTCGACGACATCGCACCACGCAACTCGCGGGCGGCCCCGACGCGCCACCGCACGCGCGACATGCTTGATCTTCGCCTCTGGGTCACCATTCCACTCGCGCAGCCGACCGGCGCGGGCACGCGTGATGAGACTGGCGAGGTTGCGACACCCGTCTGCCGTCCGCATGAGAAACGCCATGGGACACCCGTCCACCACGAGCTCGGCCCCAGCCAGTGGCGTGACACCAACCTCCTGTGCCTGGAGCGCGAATCGCACGACGCCCCCCAAGTCAGCTGCGTCCGTGATCCCCAGGTGCGTGTAGCCCATCTGCGCCGCCGTCCCCACCATCGCCTCAGGCGTCACACTCCCGTCCCCGAACGAGAATGCCGTACGGGCGCGAAGCTCGACGTACGAGGGTGAGGAGTGGAGAGATCGGGGAGCCACGGCCCTCAATCCCACCAGCCGTGGAGGTACCAGGTGCCATCGGCGTCTCGAAAGAGGAGTATGAGGCGACCATCGGCGACAACGCAGTGGAAGTACGACCGTGCATAAGGCACTCCTTCCCACTGACCACCCGAGATCTCGTCCGGCCCGGCCGCTGCAAGCACGTCGATCGATCCGTCAACGGATCCATCACCACGCGACTCCGGGTCAGTGTACCGAATCGGATACTCGTGATCACGCCGAGGTGCGGTCGTCACCAGGACCGGTTTTGGTATCGGAAGGAGTTGCAGCGTGAGGCTAGCAGCTTTCCCGACCCCTCTGACTCCCAATGTCTGTCCCTCGATTCCCCATTCTTCCCGCGAGCGCCACACGGCCCGCCGCTCCGGAAGCGGATGGTCAGTCGGCATTAGGGCCATGACATCGCCCCACCGCGCATCGAGCAGTTGTGCCACTGCCGACTCTGCGGCGCGCGCTGTCGCAAACCCTCGGTCGAAGACGTCACCTTGCCGAGCGTGCACGGACGCCACATCGCCGGCGCTCAGTGCGATCCCAGTGACCGCATCGGGAAAACGCATATCCGCGAGCGTCGCGCGAATTAGTCGCATCCACGCCGACTGGCTCGCCGTCGCACGAGCGGCGCCGACCGAGTGCTCGACAGTGGACCTGTTGTCGAGTGAGAAGCGCAGCGTGAGCTGACGGGCACCTTCCCCGCGCGCCTGTAGGGCATCGCACACATTCCCCAGGAGGCCGTGAATCACGAACAGCATCCGCTCGACATCGCGGAGCGCGTAGTCCGTCCACTCGAACGACGAACATGGCGTCGGGCGCAGTCGCGCTGGCGGCGGACGCCAGCGATCCTCCCCTCGGGCGAGGCGCCACAGACGAATGCCGCCGGCCCCGAACCGTACCTCGATTGCCTCCTGATCTAGCGCTGCTAGCTCGCCACATGTCTCGATCCCGACACCCCGCAGCAACACGGGTATTGCCGGATCGACGTCGGCCGCCTCTACCAGCGCGCTGATCGGAAAAGGAGCCAGAGACTGCCGGTCGAGCACACACGTGTCGTCAGCACGCGTGTCGTCAGCACGCGTGTCAGCGTGTGACGCCACGGCGATCTACCAACTCGGTGTCCAAAGACAGCCGAAGATCATAGGGCGTGACCGGGAGAATGATCTCCGCACGCTCATTCCATCCTGCTGCGCGCACCCGCACTTCGACGGTGGCCGACTGCACTGCCGCTGGGTCGGCGAACGGGCCACGCTGCCAGCGGTAGCCGTGGGGGAGCAGACGCGAGGTAACGCGCAGGGCGGCGAGCGCCGCCAGCGTGGTGAGCGCGACGAGAGCTGAACCACCTTCGTGTGCGGCCCGCGCAAGACGGACTGCCTCCGTTCCCTGCGGCTCGGCACCAGCGACGACTACCAGGGCGAAACCGCCCGAGCGTAACAGCCCTTCACCCCACCGCAGCGCGTTGATCCGGCTCGTTGGACGCACGAGGAGTGGCCCGTCGTCCCAGAATGGCCCGACGCTTCCTATAGCATCAATCCACGCCGCGCGCTCGCCATCTACAATGGTGGCGCGGCATGCCGCCCGCAGGATAGCCGCTGCCCCGCCCTGTGGCAGCCACGCCGTCAGCCGTCCGCGAGGAAGCCCGCCCGCCGGGAACGCCCGCTCGAGCCCAGTGACTCCCACGGGCACCGGCTCCGAGCGCCGCGCCCCATCCTCGGGAACCGGAATCGCATCGGGAAAGCGTCGACTGAGCAGTACCCGAAGCTCAGCGGCGGTAGAAACCAATTTGCCAGCTCTGGCGGCAGAAGTAGCAATAGACATGGGGAATCCTACGATAAACCGAATAAACCCCGAAGGCAACAAACGTGCTAATCTGTGGCCGTAGGACGCGGCTAACGCGGTCTATTCAGTTGAGACGGGAGCGTTCAGTTATGGTTGCCGACCGCCCGCAGGCGGCGAGCGGCTGCTCTTCTGGTCGGTCTGCCCGCTCAGCGCAGCGTCCTGCAGTACTCCACGCATCCGGCTCTCCAGAGCGGCAAACCGCTGCTGCTGCTCAGGCGTCAGCACTGCCATCGCATCGGTACGCGCGCGCCGATTGTTGTCGTGAATCTGACCCATCGTCTCGGCGATCGCCTTGCGCTGCTGTAACACCGAGTCGCGCTGAGAAGGAGACAGCAGCGAGAAATCCGTGCGGCTCGGCGCACCCGGCGGACGAATCGAGTCCAGCCGATCCTTGAGCTCGGAGTTCTCACGAGTAACCTGAGCCCTGATCGTCGCCAGCCGCGTCGTCTGGGTGTCGACCAGCTTGAGCTGCGCAGCATGGTCGAGGATGAACCCGACCGGATTCTCCGGATCGAGAGACCGAGCCTCCGCCAAGTCCTTCTCATCGACTTTAACTGGCTTCGACGTTCCGCCGCCCGGGCCCCCTCCACCACCCGTACCGCCACCGCCGTAGCCGCCCTGCCCATACACACTCGGCGTCCAAGCGGCGAGCACGACGGCCGCCGCCGCAGCGAGCATGGTTGATAATGTCACAGAGCGCATGTGCGCTCGAAGCTAATAATCGACGCGCACAAAGGCGACCGCTCAATGCCCGCCAACCTGGGGCCGCCGACATATCGTCGGCGGCCGACTGCTTAACTGACGGTGATCACGCCCGTCATCGTCGCATGTATCGTGCAGAAGTACCGGTATGTGCCGGCCTTCGTAAATGTGTAAGCGTACCGCTGATCCGTGTCCAACGTCGGCCCCAATGGGAATGCGTTGTCGACACTGCCGATCCTGTGTGGAACGTCATCTCGATTGATCCACGTAACGGTCGTTCCTACAGAGACCTTCCGGTCAGGCGGCACGAATACGAAGTTGTCGATGGCGACTTCGTCGTCGGCAATCGGTTTGGCCCTGCGAGCACGTGATGCCGCAGTCTCCGGTGCGCCCCCCGCCACCGCGACCGGCGTGCCGGCGAGCGATGAGTCGACGATCGCCAAGTGCCCCGCGCGCGCAGAATACCGTACGCTGGTCAGGCCGAGAAAGCTGCGCAGCCGCTCCGCTCCGACGTCTACGGGCCCGGGACCATCTGCTGTGCCCGGCGCAGGCTGAGGGAATGCCGTTGAAAGTGCGGTGTGAAAAGTCATGTTGCCCTCGATCTTCTGCACTGTCTGGTGAATGTGGCCGTTCAGCACGGTCACTGAGCCGAAGCGGGCGAGGTAAGACAGCGCCTGAGCACCGTCGTCGGTTCCCCATCCCCACTTCGGATAAACAGCCCACAGCGGTACATGGGCAAACACGACGATCGGAGTGCTCGAAGATAGACCCCTCACGTCGCGCTGCAGCCATTCGAGCTGCTCGGCACCGAGGTTGCCAAGCCCGCCCGGCTTGAGGTCGAGCACATTCACCAAGCCGATGAAGTGGACGCCACTGTGGTCGAAGCTGTACCAGCCCTTCCCGGTCGCGCCCCCGCCATAACGGCGGAGATACTGTGCACCACCATCGTCGAGCACGTCGTGCTCGCCAGGAACGTAGAAGACGCGCCCGGTGCGAGTGCGCGCGTCCTTGACCATTTGGCTCACCGCGTCGAACTCTGATGCTTGAGACAGGTGACTGATGTCACCGGTATGTAACAGGAATGCCGGTTGGGCTGGCAGCGCGTTGATGCGTCGTACTGCCTCTTGGAACGTGGCCGCAACGTCTGGATTCGCTGCCTTGTTGAACCCCATGTGGCTGTCGCTGATCTGCACGAAGAAGAGATCGTTGGCACCGAGGGCACCGCCGCCCGCGATGTCTCCTAGGGAGAGAGAACGTGGTACGCCACCGGCCATCGTCCACAGCATGCCAGTCCCCGCCCAGGCCATGCAGGTGAGAAAGCCGCGACGGTCGATGCCGTCTTGCGCAGTATCTTCGGTGATGTAGCGTTTCATTGTCTCGGCGAATTGGGGTGGTGGTAGCCCGTCACTGCTTCGCTAGACCGCAGGCGCTGTAGTTTTATTCCCGGTGCAGGATGCCGACGGTGTGCGGGCCTTCGAGAACGCGGTGCTGCCACACTTGGATGCCGCGTATACGCTCGCGCGTTATCTGCTGCGGGACGAGGACCAGGCACGTGATGCCGTCCAGGACGCGTGTCTCCGCGCGCTGAAGTATTTTCGCGAGCCGCAGGTCGCCGATCCGCGTCCCTGGTTTCTTCAGATCGTTCGCAACACGTGTCACACCCTGCGAGGAAATTCCTCGGCTCTCGCGGACGCGACCGAATACAATGACGACACGCACTCACCGCCGCCCGAGGACGACGCCGGACCAGAGCTGCCCCCGGAGTCACGCCCGAGTCGGTGCGGAATGCGGTGAGCCAATTACCGGTCAAGTTCCGTGAGGTGCTGATTCTGCGCGAAGTGCAGGCTTGCTCGTACGAGGAGATCGCCCAAATCGTCAACGTGCCCGTCGGGACCATAATGTCGCGTCTGTCGCGGGCGCGACGACGCGTGCGCCAGGCACTGGTGCCCGGGCGCGCGGGAGAGATGCGGACATGAGCGACGGCGACCGGAACCGCGACGAAGCGCTGAGCGCGCTGATTCGCGAGGCGATGCCGCCACTGACCGCCCCGGACGGCCTGCGCGAAGCCATTCGGTCGCAGCTGCGCGGTCGCGGGCGTGCAAGGCCCCTGCTCAGCACCGCGCCGTCGAGAAGGTGGCTGGCTTCGTCGGGAGCTTCACAGTGGCTGGCTGCGGCGTCAGTACTACTGCTCGCCGCCGCTGGCAGCTGGCGGCTCGGCGTAGTACAGGGCCGCGACAGGGCTCAAAGCGAGGCGGTCGCGCAGGGAGTCCTCGCCAGCCATCTGCGATCGCTGGTCGGAGATCACTTGACGGACGTCGCATCGACTGATCGACACACGGTGAAGCCGTGGTTCGCTGGGAAGCTCGATTTCTCACCGCCTGTCGTGGATTTGGCCGCGCAGGGGTTTCCACTTGTCGGCGGCCGAGTCGACTACATCGGTGGCCGACGAGTCGCGGCGCTCGTGTACACACACGGGGCCCATTTCATCAACGTGTTCGTCTGGCCCGCTTCCGGTGGGGATACACCCGTCACCCGCGTCGCCATCCAGGGATACACCGTGCTGCACTGGACAAGCGGCGGCTTTACCTATTGGGCAGTGTCCAATGTGGATCCGACGGCGCTCGGGACATTGGCGGGATTGATGCGGAAGTAGCTGGCGCGCAGCGGTGCCGGTGACCACCGGCGTTGGCAGGCCGTCACGCTTGGTATGACGGGCAGCATGCCTGGCGCCGCGCGGGTCCTCGAGCGTGGCCTCGCGGCAATCAAAGCCGAATCTCTTGTCCCCAAGGTCCTGACGACCATGCGGGGATATACGGCTGCGCAGCTAACAACCGATCTCAAGGCCGGCGTCATTGTGGGCATCGTGGCGCTGCCGCTCGCCATTGCCTTCGCGATCGCCAGCGGAGTCACGCCAGAGCGGGGTTTGTACACCGCCATCATCGCTGGCTTCATCATCTCCGCCATGGGCGGGTCACGGGTCCAGATCGGCGGTCCCACGGGCGCGTTCGTTGTCATCGTGTACGGCATCGTACAGCAGTACGGAGTCGACGGGCTCATCGTCGCTACAATGCTGGGCGGCGCCGTCCTGATTGCCTTCGGACTCGCCGGCTTCGGCAAGGCGATCAAGTTCATTCCGTTTCCCCTCATCACGGGCTTCACCAGTGGCATCGCCATAATCATCTTCTCCAGTGAGGTCAAGGATTTGCTGGGGCTGCGCATGGGCGCCGTCCCCGCAAGCTTCCTGGAAAAGTGGACCGCGTTCGCCCGGCACCTCGATGCTGTGAACTGGGTCGCTGCCGCGGTCTCCGCGGGGTCGCTCGCGTTATTGATCCTCTGGCCTCGTGTCAGCCGCCGTATCCCGGCGCCGTTTGTCGTCCTGCTTCTGGGCACTGCGGCGGCGAAGATCTTCCACTTGCCGGTCGAGACGATCGGAACCCGGTTCGGCGCAATCAACACATCCTTTCCGACCCCGCACATACCGTCGGTCACGTTTCACACGCTGACTCAGCTCGCAGCTCCAGCATTCGCGATCGCACTGCTTGGCGCGATCGAGTCGCTGCTCTCGGCGGTGGTCGCCGACGGAATGATCGGGGGTCAGCATCGGTCGGACATCGAGCTAGTGGCGCAGGGCGTGGCCAACCTCGTGGCTCCGTTGTTCGGAGGCATTCCGGCGACCGGCGCGATCGCCCGCACGGCGACCAACGTGAAGAACGGCGGTCGCACCCCGGTCGCCGGGATGACGCATGCGGTCACGCTGCTCGTGATCACACTCTTCGTGGGGCGTTGGGCCGCCTTGATTCCGATGGCTGTCTTGGCGGCCATCCTGACGGTCGTAGCGTATCGAGATGAGCGAGTGGCGAACGTTTCGGGCGGAGCTCAGATCGCCCCGCGGCGACGTCGCTGTGCTGCTCGCCACCTTCTCGCTGACAGTGCTGGTTGACCTCACTGTGGCGATTGAGGTTGGCATGGTGCTCGCTGCCTTCCTATTCATACGCCGTATGGCCGGCGCGGCCGACGTCCGAGCGGTCGACGGCGAGTTCGATCTCGCCGGCGCGATGCAGCAGCCTGCCGTCGCCGCTGTCGCCCCTGTCACCCCGGCCGTTCCGCGCGGCCGGTACTCGATATCCGAAAGCGCCCCCGTTCCAAAAGGCGTCGAAGTGTACGAAATAAGCGGCCCGTTCTTCTTTGGGGCCGCATCCGCGTTCAAGGACGCGATCGGCCGGATCGCCCGGCGTCCAAAAGTGATGGTGCTCCGGCTCGGCCGGGTCCCTGTGATCGATTCAACTGGCCTCCGGACGCTTGCCGACGTCGTCCGCCGCCTGCGCAACGATGGGACGCTCGTGATACTGTGCGAGCTGCACGATCAGCCTCGTTCCGCGCTCTCGCGGTCGCCGGTGATGGATGACGTAGGTGAGGAAAATGTTTCGCCAACGTTCGACGCGGCGTTGGCGACTGCGCGAGACCATATAGAGGCCAGTCGCGCACTCGCGTGAGCCGCCCGCCTGGCCGCGGGTGCGGGGTGCGGGCAGCCTAGCCGGTGCGGAGTACCTGGCTGGCGGCGCGGTAGCCGGACGCGATCGCACCGTCTACGGTTCCGTTGCGACCTTCCGGGGCCGTCGCCTCGCCCGCAAAGAAAAGCGTCCGCTCCACGGGCCGGGCCACCACTCGAGCCGCGTTCGCGCCGCCGACTACTGGATAACTGTACGCGCCGCGGGCGAAAGGGTCGTTCAGCCAGTCGTGCCACCAGCAATCAACGAGGGCATCGGCTACTCGACGACGCGCGACCCCCAACAGAATGCGCGAGAGAGCTGAGCGCCGCGTTCCTGATTCCCTCCCTGCCGCTTGCCGTTAGCGCGGCTGCACGAGGGCCGCCTGTCCATGCCTTGAGCATCGGCGCGTGGACGGGATAGCTGCTCCACCACACGGGAATTTCAGCTTCGAAGCCATGCAGAAAGCTCATCATCGTGAGCCGCGAGCCACTCGGCATGCGCCGAAGTCTCCGTTCCCAAAATGCTTCGCCAAACCAGCACGCAACGTGCACCACGGCGCCCATCGCGAGCCCAGCTAGCCCTCGGCGAACGGCCGGGATACCAGGAGCGAAAGTGATTGCGCCGGCCACCCCAGGTTCCGCGTGCAGCACGCCTACCGGCACCGTGACTACGGCCGCGCGCGCGGACGCGACAACTCCCTCATGAGTGCGCACATGCACGCGCCCCGGCCGCCAATCCACGTCGGACACTACGGTATTCAGCCGTACGCACCCCTCGAGTCCCTGCGCCATCAAGGCCGGTAAGTGATCGTATCCCGCGACAACTCGCCGGGCACGAGACTCGTCAGTAGACGCCCCTTCCGCCAACGCGCGGGCGCTGACTCGCGCAGGGTCTGCAGCATGAAACCCTTCCACGAATTCGCGGGCCGACTTGCGGTCTTCGAGCGTAATAGTCCTTGGAAGCGCAGCCACGGCTTCCTCGAACGATCGATCTCCTGGACCGCGCGGGCCGAGTCGCCTGAGGATTCTGTCAACACGATCCAAGAAGTCGTTCGCACGCCGCAGTCCACCGCGGGCGCGGGCCCAATGTTCGCCCGTGATTTCGTACGTCGGAAGGCCACCGGCCTCGAGGAGCTCGGTGGTCTCGCGTGCCTCGCCGTGCAAGAACTCCGCTCCCAACTCGATCGGGAGCGGAACTCTCGGATCGCGGTGTGTTCGCACGCGACCGCCGATCCGGTCGCGTGCTTCGAGCAGCGTTACGCTTACTCCTCGAGAAACCAGCTGGCGCGCAGCGGCCAGTCCTGCCACGCCCGCTCCGATTATGACTACGCCGGAATCGGTGTCACTCACTGAGCACCGCGAGGTGGACCTTAAGCGCTAGTTGGACATTACCAGCGTGGATACGCGCGCGGCTGGCATGCTTGTACGCGACAGCGCACTCTGTGCGCTCAGTGGCAGTGCGGCAGCGTTCCCGGGATACATTGCCTGCGCGTCCATAGTAGTAATCAGTGATGGCGATCTTCGTACCAGGATACTGCGCCGCGAATCGTGTAGCAACGCGAAGCGTTTAGGGGCAGTACGGTGCGCCCTCGCTCTCGCTAGATGTCGTCTCCGCAGACCCCACGGCAACATGACACCCGTCCGGGGTCGCCCCGACCAGCTTTACATGTGTCGCAGTGGCGCTCCAGCCCACCGCCGTCACAGAGCTAATAGTGATCGTAATGCCGGGCGACTCGCTCGCGTTCATGTCAACTGTGCTGGTGGTATACGTCGAATACGTAGCGAAATACGCCTGCTCAGCGGTCACGAGGTTTCGCAGGTCCGCCAGAGCGGTCGTCACGTACCCCATTTGCTGCATTTGTACAAACTTTGGAATCGCGAGACCGGTCAGAATACCTATGACCACGAGCACTACGAAAAGTTCGATCAGCGTGAAGCCCGCGTGGACTCTCTTAGCCATGATCGCGAGGTGGGGCGAATATTTGATTTTGCGCTTGCGCGGCAACCAGTTGCATTTTCCTTGCACGCGAGTGACGATTTAACCCCCAATATGCAAGCAATTAGCCGGCTCAGCTATAAGCGTTAAGTGCCAGAGCCTGCGTTGGTTAGACTAGCGCTCGACATTTTCTGGCGAGGCCGATGTGGGGCGTGTCCACGACAGTGTGACGACGAACGCGGGTCGCCTGTCCTGGCCATATGCGACGTCCGTCCCCTGGTCCTGACGCGCCAAGCGGGGACTTGTGTCGATACTAGCGGGTCTCAGGCAGATGTTGGGCGACGCACCGGCACACCCGGATGGCGACCCAGCTTGGGTCGCAGTCTGCGAGTGCAACGCCTGGAAGGATTACGTGATTCAAGTGATGCGCCCGCACGCCACACGCGTTCGGCTGCGTCCGGGCGAGTCGGCACAGACGGTACTCGCCGCGATCCCCCCGGCCACGCGAGTCGTCGTGATTCAGATCGACGCGAGCGTCACGACAGACTTTCCGACGTCAGAGCCGGAGTTCTTGGCGGCCCTCGCAGCGCGTGGGGTCATCGTGCTCAACGCAAACGGAACCGATATCCGCAAGTCAACGATTCATGCGCGGTGCGTTGCATTGGGTCTGCCATGCGCGCAAGTCGATACAGACGGCCCCCCGAACGAGCGCGTCATCATCAAGACGACGCTGAACGCCGGCGGCGCTCCCGAGCGCAAACTTGTACGACAATGGGGCTCATACGCCAATCAATTCGCCGCGCAGCTGAGCAATTTCGTGCTCGGACCAAAGGGATACGTTGTGTGCCGGCGGGACGCCGTTCCCGCTGCGGTATGGGGTGACCCAACGCTGGTGGTCGAGCGATTCGTAGAGAACCCGACCCAATGCTTCTACAAGGCACTCGTTGTCGGGGATGCGGCCGTGGTTACGGAGGCGTGGAGCGACCGGGAGATCAAGCGGGTAACTGAGCCGATCCGGGCGCGCAACAACTATTACTACTGGACGCGCGAGGGCGAGCACGTCGCGGTTGGCCGATCCAGCGATATCGCCGTTCGCGCTCTGTCGCTGGCGCGATGCTTGGGCGAGAGCCTCGGACTCGAAGTTCAGGCAACCGATTTCGTCGTGGATGCCGACAGCACACTCATTCCAGTTGATGTCAACAAGACGCCCTTTTGCGGCCGCCGCCGGCGCTCACCCGTACTCACGCATTCTGCAACACGGCCTCGACAAATTCCTGGCGGAGCACAGTCTGACGGCGGTCGCGCACTGCGAAGCGCCCGCGCGATTGACGGCCATGTGCCGTTAAACACGAACGACCAACGCGGGCGCTCTGCGCCGGCGGCGGTAGTGGGTCTTGACGGCTCGCTTGACGGGGATTGCCGCCGGGTATAGCGTGAGCCTGCCGCGCGCACAGCGCGCTGTGGATCTCCAAGTTCGGGTAGCACGCTGGTTACGACCGCCGCTCCGCAGGAGAGAGTCTGCTACGACCGATAGCGATTTGTCGCGGCGTAACCGTGGCAGGAGTGATCCTGACCGGCTCCGCTGCTCCCCGCAACCGCGCAATGGGTTCCGACTCGCCCGTGATCGCGGCGGCCGCGGACCTCAGCTACGCACTTCCCGAAGTTGCCCAGAGCTTTCAGCGCGAGACCGGCATGGCAGTCAAACTCACGTTCGGCTCCTCCGGCAACTTCACCCAGCAGATCCTGCAGGGCGCGCCGTTCGAGATGTTTCTTTCTGCCGACGAGGGCTATGTCGAGCAGCTCGCCAAGGCCGGCAAGACGCGAGATGAAGGAACGCTCTACGCGATTGGCCGCATTGGCATCTTCTGTCCCGAGGGCTCCCCGGTTCTGGCCGACAGTGAGCTGAAAGATCTCGCAGCAGCGCTTGCCGATGGTCGGCTCAAGAAGTTCGCAATGGCAAACCCAGAGCACGCGCCATACGGCCGCGCGGCACAGCAAGCGCTCCAGCACGCCGGTCTATGGGACAAGATCAGGGACCGCTTGGTGCTCGGCGAGAACGTGTCGCAGGCAACGCAGTTCGCCGCTTCGGGCTCGGCGCAGGGCGGCATCATTCCGCTTTCATTGGCCAGGGCGCCACCGGTCGCGCGCCTTGGTTCGTTTGCACTCATCCCCGAGAGTTGGCACGCACCGCTACGGCAGCGAATGGTTCTCATGAAGACCGCGGGAGAGACAGCAAAGGCATTTTACGACTATATGCAGCAGCCAGCCGCCCGGGCGATTCTGAGACGCTACGGCTTCGCTTTGCCGGGCGAGAGCAGGTAGCAAGAGCAGGTAGCAATGGATTGGTCCGCGTTTGCGCTCTCGCTGCGTCTGGCGGGATGGACGACCATGCTGCTGCTTCCCATTGGACTCGGCCTGGCGCGAATGCTTGCCTGGTGGCGGTTTCGTGGCAAAGGGTTCGTCGAGGCCCTCATCGCACTGCCGCTCGTGCTGCCGCCGACGGTGCTCGGCTACTACCTGCTGGTGTCGTTCAGCCACGCGTCACCGATCGGGCGCGCATATGAAACAATCGTCGGCCACTCGCTGGTATTCACATTCGAGGGGCTGCTGCTGGCGTCGATAGTTTTCAACTTTCCGTTCGCGGTGCTGCCGATGCAGCGCGCGTTCGAAGCGATACCGCCAGATACCCGAGAGGCCGCCTGGGTAAGCGGCATGTCGCAGTGGCGCACTTTTCTCGAAGTGGAACTGCCTCTCGCATGGCCGGGCGTGCTGTCGGCTCTAGTGTTGACGTTCGCCCACACGATGGGAGAGTTCGGGGTGGTGTTGATGGTTGGCGGCGGTATCCCAGGCGAGACCAAGACTATCGCCCTCGCTATCTACGACCGCGCGCAGGCGTTCGACCAGAGCGCGGCAGGCGCGATGTCAGCGGTGTTGCTGATCTTTTCCATGATTGCGATCGGCACCGTTTACGCGTTGGCCCCGCGGATTGGAAGGTGGCATGCATGACACTGGGCGCCATCTGCAAGTCCACCTGCGACAGGACACGCCGATCCCGCTCGACGCGGACCTCACTTGCGACCCGGGCGAGCTGTTGGCTCTTGTTGGCCCTTCCGGCAGTGGGAAGTCCACGATTCTCCGCTGCATTGCCGGGCTGCACCGGCCGCGGGAGGGCCTTGTCTCCTGCAATGGCATTCGCTGGCTCGATACGGAGCAGGGCCTAGATCTGCCACCACAGTCCCGTGCCGTGGGGCTCGTATTCCAGCATTACGCGCTCTTTCCGCACCTTTCCGCGGAAGCCAACGTGATCGCCGCTCTGGGGCACCTGCCGCGCGGCAAGCGCGCCGCACGGGCTCGCGAGTTACTGAGTCTGGTTCGCCTGGACGGTTTGGAAAAGCGTCGACCTGCGGAGCTGTCAGGAGGACAGCAGCAGCGTGTCGCGCTGGCGCGAGCGCTCGCGCGAGATCCGGCTGTGCTGTTGCTCGATGAGCCTTTCTCGGCCGTCGATCAGGTGACTCGTCGGACATTGCAGCGCGAGCTAGGGCAGCTTCGTCTCCGGCTCAACATTCCCATCGTGCTCGTGACGCACGAGCTCGACGAAGCCGCGGTGCTCGCAGACCGGATGTGCATTCTCTACCACGGGCGCACCCTGCAGACTGGCTATCCTCGTGACATCATGGATCGCCCAAAGGACACGCGCGTTGCGCGGCTGATAGGCACGCGCAATCTGTTTGAGGGCGAAGTGATCGAGCAGCGGCCCGAGCACGGCGTCACCGTGCTGCGCTGGGACGGCCGCGTGCTCGAGGCTTCGCACGCACCCAGCATCGCGACCGGGGAAAAGGTGAGCTGGCTCGTCTCCCCGGCCAACGTCATGTGGCTTCGGCCTGACCGCGGTCACGACCAGCATTCCACCAATCTCGTGCGTGGTACTGTCTCCGAGTTGACGCCGGTCGGTGACACTGCCCACGCAACGATGCGCGTTGATGGGCGGGACGGCTGCGAGCTGGTCTTTTTCGCGGGTGCGCAAACGGTCGCACGAGATGCTCCGGCCCCCGGCGATACGGTTGTCGTTGCGTTGTCGCCCCAGGGCATTCACATCATGCGCCGCCATCCCGCGGCCGGCGTGACCGCGAACGAAGACGAAACGTCCTCAATGCGGTGAGCTGATTGTTGTTACGCTCGAATCAAGGTGCCTAACCGTATGGACCACGGCGACAACCGAAGGCCTGGCAGCTACGACCCGCGCACGTGGGAGAACGTGCCGCGCTATGACCCGAGCGCCCCGCCCGCAAGGGACAGGCCCAGGCCAGTGCTGCACACGGCGGGGGTCGCCGATCCCGCAGGGGACCAGCGCTGCGTGCGGTGCGGTTGCCCATTGCCACGCACGTCCCCAGCGCATTCTCCTGGGACGGTGGTTGCGATCGGGGAAGGCAAGAGCTTTGACGGCGTCGTGTGCGTCGGACCTCGGCCGCGCTAGCCACCACACGTAGCTAGACGGCGATCGAGCTACGGCAGGACCGCGCCGTCCGGTTACGGCGCGCGAAACCACGATCGGAAGCGCTGCCCCGTGTGACCCTGGTCGCAGGGTGACGCTGGGCGTAACTTGGCCGCCGTGACGGGTGTGCATCGACGGCTGCCAGCGTTCCGGCTCCCGAACCCGCTGACGATTCTTGTCGCATGCACGCTGGCCGCGGCGGCTCTTACTCACGTTTTGCCGGCCGGCGCATACGATCGCCGCGCGGATCCCGCAACCGGTCGCGAAGTCGTCGTTGCGGGAACGTACCACCACATTCCCGCGCACCCGGTCGGGCCCTTCGCCGCCGTGGTGGCGATCCCCCGAGGGATAATCGATGCTGCCGCGGTCATCGCGTTTGTGTTCCTCGTCGGCGGTGCCTTTGGCGTGGTCGACCGCACCGGCGCTTTGCACGATGGAATAGATCGGCTGGTCCGCGGGTTGGGGGATCGCGGGCTCCTGGCGGTGCCCATCGTGTGCATGGCGTTCGCCGCCGGGGGCGCCTTCGAGAACATGCAGGAGGAAATAATCGCGCTGGTTCCCGTGCTGCTCGTTCTCGTCCAGCGTTTGGGACTCGATCCTACTTCCGCCGCCATGATGAGCGTGGGCTCCGCCGCGGTGGGTGCGGCTTTCAGTCCCGTGAATCCGTTTCAGGTGGGGATCGCGCAAAAGGTGACGGGGGTCCCTGCTCTGTCTGGCGGCGCGTTCCGCACGGTGGTCATGGTCGTCGCGCTCGTGCTCTGGACTGGAGGCACCATGGTGTATGCCCGGCGAGTTCGTCGAGCCGTGTCACCTGAGGCTCCATCGGCGTCGACAGGCGCGGGCAAAACGCGAACCGCTGTCGTGTTGATGCTCGTGGTTGCCACGTTCGCTGTGTTCGTGTATGGCGTCGTCGCGCTGGGTTGGGATTTCGACCAAGAGGCTGCGCTCTTCTGTGTCATGGGCGTCGCTGCTGGATTGGCGGGTGGGCTCCACATGGAGGGGACCGTCGAAGCTTTTATCGAGGGGTTTCGGTCGATGACGTACGCGGCGCTGCTCATAGGGTTCGCGCGCGCCATATATGTCGTGATGGACGAGGGGCACATCATTGACACCGTCGTCCGCGGCCTCTCGATGCCACTTGCCGCTCTACCTGTCGGATTCGCGGCGCTTGGCATGATGGGCGCAAACATCGCCATTCACGTTCCGGTACCGAGCGTCAGCGGCCAGGCGGTTCTCACTCTTCCGGTCTTCGCGCCGTTGGCTGATCTGATCGGGCTACAACGCCAGACGGCCATTCTGTCGTACCAGTACGGCGCAGGGCTCTGCGATCTTGTTACGCCGACAAATGGCGGACTCATGGCGGTTCTCGCCGCCGCGAGTGTCCGATACGACCAATGGCTGCGGGCGACAGCCGGCATGCTGTTATCCGTTTTCGCGCTCGGCGCCGTGGGAATCCTGATCGCCGTTGCCATCGGGCTTCGCTGAGGTGTTCCGACCGAACGGCAGGATCCGCCTTGGGCGGAATATCCGCGCCCGAGTTACTAGAGAGTCCGCGGGTTGTCAGGTAGCTTCGATTCTCGTGGCGCGAGGACTTCCCTAGTGGCGGCGGCCGAGCTGCAACAGCAATTACAGGAGACTCTGGGCGCCAGCTACATCATAGAGCGTGAGCTCGGCGGCGGCGGTATGTCGCGTGTGTTCCTCGCCGAAGAGACGCGGTTTGGCCGGCACGTAGTCGTCAAAGTACTTCCGGCGGAGCTGGCCGCGACCGTAAGCATCGAACGCTTCGAGCGCGAGATAGCCGTGGCTGCACGGCTTCAGCACGCGCACATCGTTCCGGTGTTGAGCGCCGGGGAGAGCGCAGGTCTTCCCTACTATACGATGCCGTTCGTCGAGGGCGAGTCCCTCCGCACGAGGCTCTCGCGCGAGGGAGAGCTACCGATACCCCAGGCGGTGAAAATCCTGCGTGATGTGGCGAGCGCTCTGGCCTACGCCCACAGCCAGGGAGTCGTGCACCGCGACATCAAGCCGGAAAACATCCTGCTGACGGCCCACGACGCAATGGTCACCGACTTCGGAGTCGCCAAGGCAATCAGCGCTGCAGCTGCCAACGACGATTCGTCGGGTCTCACCTCCTTGGGAGTGGCACTTGGAACTCCGGCGTACATGGCGCCAGAACAGGCGAGCGCCGATCCTCACGTCGATCAGCGCGCCGACCTATACGCCTTCGGATGCGTCGCGTACGAAGTGCTGTCCGGGCATGCGCCATTCGCCAATCGCGCTCCCGCACAGGTCCTCGCCGCTCACGTTACCGAGACGCCAGAACCGCTTGAGCGGCTGCGGCCGAACTTGCCGCCAGCATTGGCGGCTCTCGTCGCACAATGTCTCCTGAAGCGTCCAGCCGATCGACCGCAGTCGGCTGACGATATCGTGGAAAGGCTCGACGCGGCCGTCACTCCCAGCCTTGGCAGCACCCCGATTGCCGTCCGCGCCGCTCCGAAAAGGTTGAGTCGCCGGGCTCTCACGATCGCCGTCGCTTGCATCGCCGTCGCAACGGTCGTGGCGGCGGTCAGTGTGGTCGCGGCCCGCAATCGCGATCGCAGGACTACTGCAGGCGCGGCCAGGGGGCGGCAAGTCTATAGCCGTGCTGCCATTCGAAAACATCGGCGGCGACACGGCAGCCGAATATTTCGCCGATGGAATGGCTGACGAGCTCACGACCGCCTTGGGACACATCCCGGGGCTCAGAGTCGCGGCACGCAGCTCGGCTTTCGCGCTGCGCGGCAAGGCCGCCAACACCCAGGAGGTCGGCGCAAAACTGCACGTGAGCACGATTCTCGAAGGCAGCGTGCGGCGCGCTGGCGGCCGGCTCCGCATCAGCGCCCAGCTCATCAACGCGTCTGACGGGCTTTCCCTATGGAACGAGACGTACGAGCGCCAGGTGACGGACGTATTTCAGGTGCAGGACTCGCTGGCGCACGACATCGCCGAAGCGCTGAGCGCCACTCTCTCGATCCCACAAGCGGCGCCCAAGACGACCACCGTGGCGCAGGGCACGACCAATCTCGAGGCGTACGATCTGTATTTGCGTGGGCGGTATCTCTGGGAGCGTCGCGGCGGTGACGGACTCCTTCGCGCAGCGGACTTCTTCAAGCAGGCCGTCCAGCTGGACCCCGGCTTCGCACGCGCGCACGCGGGGCTGGCGATGTCATATGTGCTCCTCCCGCAATACACGGCTCTACCGGCCGACAGCATGCGCGCGCTAGGTGTGAGGAGCGCCGAGCGCGCTCTTATGCTCGACCCCAACTTGCCGGACGCGCACCTCGCGCTAGCCTACGCGCTCACGTACGAATGGCGCTGGAACGAAGCCGAAGATCACTTTCGCCGCGCCCTCGCGGCGGACTCATCCAACGCAACTGCGCACCAGTGGTATAGCGATTACTTCCTGGCGACCGACAAGATTGGCGATGCGCTATCGCAGAATGCGTCGCGCCGCTACGCTCGATCCATTGTCCCCAATCATCGCAGCCGAGCTATCCGGCTTGCTCTTGTCCGACGGCCAATACGCCGCGGCCGTTGCGGAGGGGAAAAAAGCAGTCGAGTTGGACTCGACACTTAGCGTTTCTTACGCAAACTTCGCGCTTGCGTATATCTACATGGGCCGTCCGGACGAGACGGTGCGGCTTGCGCGGACGGCGCTCCGTCTAGATCCGGGGATCTTTGGCCCTCGCGCCGTCCTGCTGGCTGGCCTATGGCGGCAAGGGCAAGCAGACGCGGCACGCAAGGTCTTGGTCGACATCCAACAGCGCGCGGCAGCTGGCAAGGGCGAATGGTACGAAGTCGCTGAGGGTTTGGCCTTGTTCGGTGACAGAGCTGGCGCGCTCGACGCACTCGAGCGAAGCCTCGCTGCGCGGGAGGCATTCATTGGATATGGCGTCGGGTGCGACCCCATGCTCGAGACGCTGCACGGCGAGCCGCGGTTCCATGCCGTATTGACGAAGATGGGTATTGGCCCCTGCGTTCGCGCGCCCGGGGGAAAGACCCTCTTAGCGCGCTACCGTCAGGGGCCCGGGGCGGATACGCCGCACCTCGGCGTTCCGCCTGCAATCGGCGCTCGCGCCAGCTAAGACCCCGGTGCCGCCGTGCCAGCCGTGGCCAAGCCGGGTGGCAACGCGGCGTTCGGTCCCTGATCATGGACGCCGACGCGCAAGAGCGTGAGGGTGAATACCGAGCCGCAGTCCGTCCCGTTAGCGGCGGTGAGATCGCCACCCATGGCCCGGGCCAGGTCTCGGCTGATCGCCAAGCCAAGCCCAGTTCCTTCCGTGGTTCGCTTGTGACCGACGTCGAGCTGCACGAATGGCGCGAAGATCTCCTCGAGCTTGTCGGGCGCAATGCCGCGCCCTGTGTCGCGGACGACTACCGCGATCGCGCCGTCGGTCGCGACGCATTCGAGCGCGATCTCGCCACCGGAATCGGTGAATTTCATTGCGTTCGACAGAAGATTTGTGATTATCTGCTGCAGCTTGTCGCGATCTGCGTACGCGGAGGCTGTCGGGTCGGCACATCGGTATGTGTACTTGAGTCCCCTCGCGCTGAGCTGAAGCGCAACCGCTTCGGCGGCCTCGCGTAGCACCGCGTCGAGCGCGACGTCCGCGACGTTGAAGCTCACCTGCCCCGCTTCGAGCTTCGTGAAGTTCAGCAGGTCGTTGATCATGCGAAGCAAATGCCTTTCGCTCCGGCGGATGCGCGAGAGGTCGTGCAGCTGTGCCTCGGTGAGCTGGCCTCGGACACCCGATTCTAGTAGCTCCGCGTAACCGCCGATCGCGTTGAGCGGCGTGCGCAGCTCGTGCGACATCACCGCAAGGAATTCACTTTTTGTGCGGTTCGCGCGCTCGGCTTCCGCGGCAGCCGCTTCCGCCTTGCGACGCGCTTGCTCTTCCGAAAGCTCGGCTTCGCGCACGATCGCTATCTGCACCTCGAGGCGGCGATTGTACTCCGCCAACTGGATTCTGTCCGCCCGACGCTCGGAAAGGACAGCGGCGAGCACCATGGCCATGACCGCAAAAACCCAGACGAACGCTTGGAGAAATAGCAGCGAGTTATTCAGCGTGTCGCGGACGAACGGACCACGCTGGAGGATCGTTCCCGCGATCATGATCGTGGCAATGAGAAACGTCATCGTAGCGGCGCCCGTCTGCCCGTAGCGAAACGTCGCAAAGAGCACCAGCGGCACGAGCAGGTAGGCCACCGGATAACCACCCACGAAAACGATGCGGCCGACCGCCGCCAGGGCCGCCGCCAGCACCACTATTTCGAGGACTCGGCCGCGAGACGGTTTGCGCAGCGGCGCCCGCCTCCACGCGAGCAGCAGAGGGGTCACGATGAGAGCACCGCCCATGTCGCCGGACCACCACGTCCACCATACGGGCGGGTAATTGGCCCAGGGAACCATGCCGCTCTCACAAAGCGTCGTCGCGCCGACGGTGGCGCTCGCAGCGGTTGCGAGCACCGCCGCGACCAGGAATTTGACCACGTATTCCGCGCGCTCGAAGGTGCCTGTCCCGCCGGCAAAGCGGGTCACCAGGTACGCGCCCAATAATGCCTCGGCGGTGTTGCCCATGGCGATGATCCCGGAGCTCCACAGCGCGACCGGCAACGCCATCTGGTGCGACAGGGAGGTTGCAACATTCGCCGCGAAGGCGCCAAGAGCGATGCCCGGCCAGACGCGCGGCCCCCATACCAGCACAGCGGCGAGGGCGAGACCGGTCACCGGCCAGACCGGTGATGCGCTGGAGTGCGGAAACGCGACCAGTAAACTCAATGTCGCCAGCGCGAAGTAGACAACGCCAAGCAACGTGATCGCTATTAGCCCGAACACAGGACGGACGGGCTGCGCTGCCATACGTCGTCCTCCAGTGAGCGAGCGCTCCAGCCTTGGCATTATGAGTCGACGGTCCGACGCGCCGCAAGGGGATGTCTACGGCCTGACTGCTTTGGTCCCAAGCAGGATCGCCCGCGGGCGAGCCGCGTGTTCGGCGCGGTCATGATCGCGCTGCGCCGAGATAGCCGGCGCTCGGGTGCAGGCGGACAGCCGTTCCACCGGGAGCGTGCTGCGTTGTCACGATTCCTGCTAGACACCGATCTCGCTGGATATCCCGAGGTTAACCCTTACCCGACAAGAGCGAGGATCGGTCAAAGTATGGAACACTCCGCGCCATTCCCCTCGGCCGTGCCGCCGCAAGCCGGGTGGGGTCAGAGTGCAGTCAATAATGAGGCATCAGCGTCCGGCGTCTCTTGGGCCGCCGTGACAGCCGGTGCGTTCGTGGCCGCCGCATTGTCTCTCATCCTGCTTGCTTTAGGCACTGGTCTTGGTTTATCCGCCGTGCCGCCCCAGTCGAGCGCCGGCGCAGCCACCTCGACGCTACGCAAGGCGGCCATTGTCTGGCTGATCGTTGCGCAGATTCTCGCGTCGGCGATGGGCGGCTATCTTGCGGGCCGCCTACGTACAAAATGGGCGAATATTCACACGGATGAAGTGTATTTCCGCGATACGGCGCACGGGTTTCTAGTCTGGGCCGTTGGCCTAGTGATCACCGCGGGTTTCTTGGCCTCCGCGGCCACTTCTATGGTTGGCGGAGCCGCACGGGCGGGCGCAATGGGTATTGGCAGGACCGGCGGTTCCGAGATGGCTGCGGGCCTTCCGGCCGAGGGCGGTTTACTCGACCCCAACGCCTACTTTGTAGACGCGTTATTCCGTTCCGATCATCCGAGCCCTGACCGTAACGACGCGGCAGTCCGAGGCGAAGTCGCGCGCATTCTTGCCAATGGGCTACGTCGGGGGGATCTTGCGCCGGCCGATAAGACCTATCTGACCCAACTAGTGTCTGCCAGAACAGGCCTGAGCCAAACCGAGGCCGAGCAACGGGTATCGCAAACGTTCGCCGATGCCCGCCAAGCTGCGGATAACGCCCGCAAGACAGTGGCGCACCTGTCGCTTTGGCTCTTCATTGCGCTCTTGGCTGGCGCGTTTTGCGCGAGCTATGCAGCGACCATCGGTGGCCGCCAAAGAGATCACGTAAAGAGCACTTAGCGTTGGCCCGATTTGTGAGAGATGTTCGGATAGCGTGATTCCAACCACGGAGGATTACAATGCGTTCAATACTGCTTTTTTTCCTCGGCGTGCCCATCCCGATCATACTTCTGATCGCTCTCTTCACTCACTCGTGTTGATCGCGCGCTGCTTAGTCGCTACGAATTGGTGGCCTTGTCGACCGCCCACATCAACGGTGCGTCAGGCTGTGGGTGCTCCGCTGACTCGCTTGCTGACTCGTCGGGCAAAGACTCCCATGCCGGGCGGAACCATTTCGTCGGGATTGCCTTTCAGCTCGAAGGTGTCATCGATGACGAGCTGGCCCGTTTTGACGTTGATCAACTGGCCCGAGAAGGTCCAAATCAAGTTGCTCGTCTTGCTGAGCTTCCCCATTACGACCCACGGCGCCCCAAGCTGTCGGCCGACGGCGCGCGCGCAGGCCACGATCACGTTGCAGGGCCTGTTAGCTGCGGCAGCCAATGCCTCGGGCGAGGATTCGGCGGCCGCGACGCGAGCGGAGTCGATCAGGTCTAACCCCGGCGAGTGGGCCAGAGTATCGCGTAGCTTCTCCGTAGCCAGAACCGCTTTGGCGGAATCAGTCGGCTCCCGCAGGTTTGCGCGGTCGTTGTAGAGGGCGATGTTGAGCATTGCGACTGGCACGGCGCCCGCCCGCGAGGTTGAGTGCGCGGCGGCATTCGTCTGGCCCACCGCGGCGCGCGCAAAGAGCACCACGCCAAGCGCCGTGGAAAACGTCAGGTTACGCGTCACGGCGCAGAGCGTGAGGGCATGGGGCAAAAGGCGGAAAGGGCTCATGCACGTATGTGCAGCGAGCGTGCCAAGAGTCCTCGCGCACAGGGCCGAGCTCGCTCACTGCCTAACGACCTTGCTCATCCACGCATCTGCACGATAGTCGCGCTCGAGAGCGGTTGCGCGCTTCAGATCGGCGGATACCGCGACTTCGCGAACCGGACGCGGCGACAGCCCCAGGCGCTTGACCTGTCCCGGGCCCGCGACGTTGAAGAAGGTGAGGAAATCCTCCGTCTGTGAGATCGCGAGAAATGCCGTGCCATCTTTCAGTGGCGTTACGCGACCACGCTCGGCGAACATGGACGTCCATTGCGCCATTGATCCGTCCCCAAGCGCGAGCACGCCCACACCGAGCGAGTCGGCCGTAGACGCGTTGATTACGTGACAAATTGACCGCTAAGCTGGCGCCCGTATACTGCGCCGTCCGAGGACGCACGTGCGTGGCCACTTCGCGCAGATGCAGCGGCAGCTTGACACTCAGGCCGCCTTGGCCCCAGGAGACAACATGCGCCATGGTCAGCAGCACTCGCCGCGCGCGCACGCTCTCATTCGGGTGGCCATGCTCCCGCTCGCCGCGGGATCCTGGGGTGACGCCACCACGCCGCCCAATCCTGATTTCGCGGTCGAGGTGGCGCTGCAGTCGGACCTGAATAGCTATCTCAGTACGCGATCGGTCGCGGAGCATATCTCGGCAGTCTCGCTGAGCGTGAGCCTGCACGGGTCATCGTCGAATATCAACGTGACTGCCGGCAGCGTGCAGTATGGCGGCGGCGGCGCCGTCACGCCAACCAGCCTTTTTCAGATTGGGAGCATTACGAAATCGGCGACGGCGGCGATCCTGTTGCAGCTGGAAGCTGATGGGACGCTCACGATAAACCAGACGGTGGGTCAGTGGCTCCCGCAGTACCCCGCCTGGAGCAGCGTAACGATTCGACAGCTGCTGAACATGACGAGCGGCATCCCGACGTACGACGCTACAGAGGCCTGGGAACGCGCGGTCGCAAGTGCGCCGACCGCCGCAATGTCGCCAGCACAGCTGATCGCCTACGTCTACCCGAACGGCGAACTGCCGATCCCACCCGCCAGCGTTTGGTTGTACTCCAACACGGGATACGAACTGGCGGAGCTGATCATGATCAGGGCGACCCACAGCGACTACGCCACCCAGCTCACCAACCGGATCATCCAACCGCTAGGCTTGACCAATACTTTCTACAACGGGGATATCTCTCCGCCATCGGTCATGAGCCGCATGGTAGCGGGCTATTACTTCAATACCAACTCAGCCGATTCGGGCTTGTTTCCCCTGTTGAAGCGCGATGTACGGCCGTTCAGCATATCGTGGGCGCGAGCCGCCGGCGGCATCGTGTCGAACCCGGAGGACGTGACGAAGTTCGCTCGCGCCCTGTTCCACGGATCAATCCTGGCACCGGCCCAACGGCAAGAGCTATTGAGCCTGGTGTCCCAGCAGACCGGGCAGCCGATAGCGATGACGACCCCGGCTGACCCCAAGGGCTTCGGCCTCGGGACCGCCCAGGCGACCATCCCACCGATTGGTACGCTTTGGTTCTACGAGGGGGAAACGCTGGGTTATCGCGTGCTGTACGCGTACCTGCCCACGCAGGATGCCGTGATCGCGATTGGCATGAACAGTCAGCCGAGCCCCGGCGAGGACCACATTGGACCGCTGGTCCAGACGATATACGGCACGTTGCACGCGGCCGGGAAGCTCTGATCAAATCCTGACGCGCCAGATCCGCGCTCTAGAATGCGAAGGGCAAGCGGTGGAAAGAGTCATGCACGCACGCGCAGCGAGCGTGCCAGGAGCCGCGACGTAAAGCACGGCCATGCTTCCCGTGCCGATTCGCGCTCGATGACATAGCGGTCACTGAGCGCGGCTGCGACGTCGGGTGTGTTCGGCACGATCGAAGCTGTTACGGTCGGGACGACAGCGCCAGAGGTACCTCAGCTCACTACTTCAGGTAGCTCCTGACGAGATCGACGAGCTGTTCGGCCGCCTGGCGCTCATGCGAGCGCGGTTCGGCATCGGGCGCTATCACGTGGTAGCGGATGTGGTCCTCGAGGATCTCCGCCATGAGCGCCGTAATCGCCCCGCGACACGCCGCCAAGGTGTGCAGCGCGCGCTCGCAATCCACGTCACCGTCGAGCTGTTCTTCCAGCGCGCCGACCTGCCCCCGAAGGCGCTTTACGCGGTTGATCAGCTTTTGCTTCTCGCGTACGGTGTGCGTGACCTTCCGCACCTCGTCGTCTGGTCCCGACGGATCCACCGCCAGACCCTTCAGATGGCTCATCGCGCTCCTAATTGCGAAGTATGGTGTAGACCGTCTAGGTATAGGTGTTACGAGCTGCCACCCATAATCGTAACCGCTAGGTACATTATCGCTTAGGGATGCAGCACGGTCAAGGTTGACATGCATATCCCTCCTGGGTATTTATGCTGCCTCGAATTTTCTGTCAACGGGAGCACACATGCTGGGTTTCACTTTACGAACTAATTGCTGCGGCATGCTGCCCCGCGTAGTCGCCCTCGTGGTCGCGGCAGCGGCCATTGGGTGTTCGCGAAAGACCCCGCACGAGGACGCGCCGATCGCGGTCGCGCAGGGCAACGGGACGATAACGATTCCCAAGGGGTCGCCGCTGCAGTCAGCGCTGTCGTTCGACACGGCCCGCACGGTCGCGGTTAGCGACGTCGTCCTCGCGACCGCATCCGTCGAGTCTGAGCCCGCGCGTACGGTCAAGCTCTATCCGCCGCTCGCCGGCCGGGTGATCGCGCTTCACGTCCAACTCGGCGACGCGGTTCACAAGGGCGAACCGCTCGTCACACTCGACTCGCCGGATTTTACATCAGCCCAGGCGGATTATAGCCATGCGGCAACCGCCCTGCGCCAGGCCACGAACGCGCTGGCGCGCGAGCGCGATCTGGCGCGCTACGGCATCGCCGCACAGCGCGATATCGAGCAGGCCGAGACGGATTTCTCGCAGGCCGACGGCGACTTCCACCGCGCGGCAGCGCACTTGACGCTTCTCGGGATCGATACGAGCTCGGCGCTCAAGGACCAGGCGCTCGTGATTCGCTCTCCGATTGCCGGGAGGGTGACCGACGTGTCCGTCGGAGCCGGGGAGTTTCACAACGATCCAACCGTTGCGATCATGACGATTGCCGACCTCGGGTCCGTGTGGCTGACGGCCAACGTCCCCGAGAAGGACGTGCACGTTGTCAAGGTCGGTGATCGCGCGGCCGCCGTGCTGAGCGCGTACCCCGCGGACACGGTCCACGGCGTCGTCTCGATGGTAGGCGACGTCGTCGACACGGCAACGCGAATGACCAAGGTTCGAGTGACCCTCAAGAACCTGGGCGAGCGCCTCAAGCCCGGCATGTACGCCACGGTAACGCTCGCCGGACGGGCCGAGCCACGCGTCGTCGTCCCGGCGACGTCGCTCCTCCAGCTTCGTGATTCGAACTACGTATTCGTCGAGACGAAGCCGTGGACGCTCCAGAGGCGGCCCGTCGTGCTTGGCCGCATGGTCGGAACGGGCGTCATCGTGCGCGACGGCGTGTCGGCGGGCCAGCGCATCGTCTCTGAACAAGTGGTGCTGCTGCAGTGATCGACCGCATCGTCGGCTGGTGCCTCGGGCGGCGATGGACTGTGGTCGTCATGTTCGTGCTGCTGGCGGCCAGCGGGGTCTATGCCTGGACCCAGCTCGCGCTCGAGGCGTACCCGGACATCGCGGACACGACGGCTCAGGTGGTGACGCAGTACCCCGGACACGCCGCCGAGGAGATGGAGCAGCAGGTCACGATGCCGCTCGAGCGCGAGCTGGCCGGGACGCCGGGGCTCCAGGTCATGCGGTCGCGAACCACGTTCGCGCTCTCGCTGATCACTCTCGTCTTCCGCGACGGTATCGACGACTACTGGGCTAGGCAGCGCATCGACGAGCGCATTCGGAACGTCACCTTGCCCAACGGCGCGACCCCGGGACTCGATCCGATCACGTCGCCCATCGGTGAGATCTATCGGTATACGCGTCGAGTCGCCGCACCGTAGCCCGCGGGAGCTCAAGGACCTGCAGAACTGGGTGGTCTACCCGCAGCTCAAGCAGGTGCCTGGTGTGGCTGACGTGACGCTGTTCGGCGGGGAGACGGTGCAATTCCAACTGGTTGTCGATCCGGCCAAGCTCGCGCAGTACGGACTGGCGCTCCGCGACGTCGAAAACGCGATCACGACGAACAACGCGAACGCCGGCGGCAGCATCCTGGTGACTGGCGAGCAAGGCGTCGTCGTGCGCGGCATCGGGTTGATCACGTCGCTCGATGATCTGGGCAACGTCGTCGTCACCCAAAGAAGCGGGATCCCGATTTTCCTCTCCGACCTCGGACTCGTGCACTTGGGCACGTTGCAACGGGAGGGTATAGTCGGGAAGGACGACGCCAGCGATGTCGTCACCGGCATCGTGCTACTCTTGCGCGGCGTCAACCCGTCGCCCGTGCTCGAAGGCGGTGCACAAGAAGGTGGATGAGCTCAATCACGGGCTCCTGCCGCCCGACGTCAAGGTTGTGCCGTACCTCGACCGCACTCGACTCATCAACGCCACCATCCACACAATCTCGCGCACCCTGCTCGAGGGGCTGACACTGGTCACGCTTGTCGTGCTGCTGTTCGTGGGGAGCGTGCGTGGTGCGTTGCTCATCGCGCTCACCATCCCACTGTCGCTCCTGTTCGCGTTCCTGTGCATGCACTTCACGAACGTTCCCGCGAATCTGCTATCGCTGGGAGCGATCGACTTCGGCATCATCGTCGACGGGTCGATCGTGCTCGTCGAGACGATTCTGCGCCGGCGAGAGTCGAGCCCGGATGTCGAGCTGACGGAGAGCGCCGCACGGACCGCTGCGCTGCAGGTGGCGCGGCCGATCTTCTTCGCGACCCTCATCATCATCCTGAGCTATCTGCCGCTTTTCGCGTTCCAGCGCGTCGAGCGGAAGCTCTTCACGCCGATGGCGTTCACCGTGGGGTTCGCCCTGGTCGGCGCGCTCGCGACGGCGCTGCTCCTCATGCCCGGGCTCGCGTACATGCTGTATCGCAAGCCCGGTCACATCTTCCGCAATCGGCCCCTTCACTGGGTCACCGCGGCGTACCGACGCCTGCTCGAGCGCGTCGTTCTCCAGCCGCGGCTCGCCACGATCCCCGGCGCGGTCGGCCGCGGTGCTGGCCGTGGTCTTGGGGATGACGCTCGGCCGGGACTTCCTGCCGTACCTCGATGAGGGGTCGATCTGGCTGCAGGTCGAGCTGCCGCCTGGGATCTCGCTGGCGAAGGGCAGCGAGATGGCGGCCCAGCTCCGGCAGGTCGTGCGCCAGTTCCCGGAGGTTTCCTACGTCGTGACGCAGCTCGGGCGCAACGAGGACGGAACCGACCCGTGGACGCCGTCGCACATCGAGGCCTCGGTCGGTCTCAAGCCTTACGACGAGTGGGGCGGGGACAAGCAGGCGCTGATCCGGCGCATGGATGCGCGCTTCCAGCGGATGCCCGGGTATCAGATCGCGTTCTCGCAGCCAATGATCGATGGTGTCCAGGACATGATCGCGGGTGCCCACAGTCAGCTCGTGGTTCGCATCTTTGGCGACGACTTCCGCGAGACCCGGCGGATCGCCGAGCAGGTGCGCGATGTGCTAGCCGCCATACCGGGAGCGGCCGATCCGGCGATCGATCAAGAGCCACCGCTGCCGCAACTGCAGATCGTGGTCGATCGGGCCGCCGCGGCACGATACGGGATCAACGTCTCGGACATCGCGGATCTCATCCAGACGGCGATCGGCGGGCAGGCGCTTTCGCAGGTCTTCCTCGGCGCGCGTCGCTACGACGTAACCGTGCGGTTCGCCGACTACGCGCGCAACAGTCCGGCGGCGATCGGCGACCTCCAGCTCGTGACGGCGTCGGGCGCGCGGATCCCGCTGTCGCAGGTGGCGAGTATCCGAGACGACGCGGGTGAGAGCACGATAACTCATGAGATGGGTCGCCGACATCTAACGGTGAAGCTCGACTTGCGTGGACGTGACCTTGCGACATTCATCACGCAGGCCAAGAAAGCGATCGAGGCTCGTGTGCCTTACGATCGCCAACGGTACGCGGTGGCGTGGGGTGGCGAGTTCGAGAATCAGCAGCGCGCACAGGCGCGACTGCTCGATCATCGTGCCGGCGGCGCTCGCCCTCATCTTCGTGCTGCTGTACGTCCAGTTCAACGACATCGCGCAGGCGGGACTCATCCTGCTCAACATCCCGCTGGCCCTCTTGGGCGGCGTGCTGGCGCTACATCTTCGCGGCATGACGCTCAATGTGTCGAGCGCGGTCGGCTTTATCGCTTTGTTTGGCGTCGCGGTGCAGAACGGGGTGATCATGGTGGCGAACCTGAACCGCTGGCGGACGATCGCCGGCGTGTGGCTCGCCGACGCGGTGATGGATGGTGCCGAAGAACGGTTGCGCCCCGTCCTCATGACGGCTACGGTCGCAACGCTTGGGCTCATGCCGGCGGCGCTGGCGCACGGGGTGGGTAGCGATGTGCAGCGGCCGCTGGCCACCGTGATCGTCGGCGGACTGATCACCGCCACGGCGCTGACGCTCGTCGTGCTGCCGGCGCTGTATGTGATGCTGGAGAGCTGGCGGGCGCGTCGCGAGAAAAAAGCATGATCGCGCCTGGTTGTCGCATTCTGTGCGCTTTGCGCGCCGGAGGGCTCGCGCTGTTGCTTGCCTGCCCGTATGCCTGCCCCTATGCCTGCCCCCTTGCCGGTCAGGAGCCGGTTGTGCCCTCGGCATCGCTTTCCGTCCCCCGTGCCGCGCTGATTGACCAGGAGCCGGTGATCCGACTGTCGCTCGCCGAGTACATCGCGCAGGTCGGCCGGCAAAACCTCGACTACGCGGCCCAGACCTTCAACGTGCCGATCGCCGACGCGCAGGTCTCGGTTGCCCACCTCTACCCGAACCCGACACTCGCCTGGGGCACCGCGCTCGACGTGTCTGGGCAGCACCAGGCCACGTCGTACGACGTCGCGCTAACGCAAACGATTCTCCTGGGCGGGAAGCGAGGTGCGCGCACAGATGTGGCTCGGGGGCAGCTGGCTGCGGCACGCGCTCAGCTCGATGATTTCCTCCGCACACTGCGGGGCACGGCCGCCACCGCATACGTTGACGCAGTGCACGCCGAGCAGGTTTACGCGCGTAAGCGGCAGACGGCCGAGGATCTCGATCGCCTGGTCGCGCTCAACGAGCACCGCGTGAAAGCCGGCGACATTGGGGAGATCGACCTCGCGCAATCGCGAGTCGACGCGGCGCAGTTCCACGGCCAGCTCGTATTGGCTGCCAACGACGTGCGGGTGGCTCGGTTGACGCTGACCGGACTGCTCAGCCCTCGGCGGACTGACACGCTGGTCGCTCCCGCGGCCCCGACGGAATTGGTGTCCATGCCGGGCGTCGGGCCCGACGTTCCCATCACGTCGGCGCTGCTGGCCGCGGGCGCCGGCGGGCAGCCTGTGGTGGCGACGGACACGTTGACCGGCGGGCTCCGCGCGCCGACCGGCACTGCAGTACCACAGGAGGGCGTCGATCTTGACAGCCTGACGCGTGCCGCGGTCGCCTCACGGCCGGACATCATCGCGGCGCACCGGTTGCGCGATGCCGCGCTGGCCGGCGTCCGCGTCGCCCATGGCGACCGGTGGTCCGACGTTGATGTCTCGGTTGGAACGTCGTACTTCACGCGCGGCACGAGCCCGATCGATCCCACACCGACCTTCTCGGCGCTCACTCTTGGGCTCTCGTTTCCGATTCCGTTCTCGAACTTCACGCACGGAGAGTTGAATGGCGCGCGGTATACGGCCAAACAGGCCGACAAGACGCTGCAGTCGTCAGAATGGAAGGCGGCGCTCGACGTGCGTCAGGCGTGGACAACGTACCAGAGCGCGGTTGCCGCCTTAGCGCAGTACCAGAGCGGCGTCCTGCTCGACGCTGAGCGCGTGCGGCGGGCCAAGCTGTACAGCTACCAGCGCGGATCCTCCTCGCTTTTGGACGTACTGACGGCAGAGCAAGCTGCAAACGACGTCTACATCGCATCGTACGACGCCCAGCAGCAATATGGCCACGCGTTGGTCACGCTCGGCCAGGCCTCGGGAGACTGGTCGCTGGTTTACGCTAGCGCCGAAAGGTGATCCCCCCGGCGGCCTCTGGAATCCGGGCGCAGGGCGGTTTCATGAGAGTCGGATGAACCTAGCATTGGCCCGGGCGCCTGGCCAATGTTTGGGCCGTTACGCTACGGCGCGCAGATGAGGGCACAATGCGGTGGCGTGTCGAGTCGCTGACCGATGACATAGAAATTCTCGTCCACGCGCACGTCGGACCCAAAACCCTCGGGCAAAGAAATGGCTTTCCAGCGCGTTCCAGGAGAAAGCGTGATGGAGCGCCCTGCCCCGGTCGTGACTCGCACCGGCATGTCGAACCCTGGCACCACGCTGGCCCACCGATACCGGAGCTTGTGTCCGTATACGGCGTACTCGAGTTCCGGGATTCGCGTCGTCGTGAGGTACTGCTCGAACACGGTACGCAGGTCGATCCCCGAGCGCAGCGTGATGTAGTCCTGTACCTCGCGTCCAGTTACGATCCGGTGCCAGAACGTCGCGTTGAGCCCGCGCAGGATGCTCCGCCACGCGCTGTCGTTACCGATGATCTGGCGAATCATGTGGAGTAGGTTGCCGCCTTTGTAGTACATGTCGCCCGACCCTTCGTTGTTGACCCCGTAGTGACCGATGATCGGCCCATCGTTGCGCACGTTTGCGCGCGTGCCGATGACGTACTCGGCGCCGGCGCGCGGACCGTACAGGCACTCGGTGTACAGCGCTTCGGCGTAGTTGGCGAAGCTCTCGTGCACCCACATGTCGGCGATGTCAGCGGCCGTGATGTTGTTCCCGAACCACTCGTGGGCGCTTTCGTGCACGATGATGAAATCCCACCGAAGTCCCCAGCCACTGCCGGATAGATCCCTGCCGCGATAGCCGTTGCGATACTTGTTACCGTACCCGATAGCGCTCTGATGCTCCATGCCGACGTACGGTGTCTCGACCAACTTGTAACCGTCCGCGTACCACGGAAACGGTCCGAACCAGGCCTCGTAGCACCGCAGCACCGAAGTCGCCTGCGTGAACTGCGCCCGGGCGGCATCCACGTGATACGCTAGCGGCCAGAAGTCGAGGGTGAGTGGTCCGCTCTCGCCGGCGAAGACGTCGCTCAGGTGCGTGTATGTACCGATGTTGACGGCCACATCGTAGTTGTTGATGGGGTTAGCCACGAACCACTCGTACGTAGTCGTCCCGTCGGTGTGGTGCGCCGTGTGGCGAAGGCGGCCATTCGAGACGTCCATCAGTGAGTCCGGGACCGTAATCGCGATTCGCTGACTATCGGGCTCGTCGGCCTGTGTGTCCTTGTTGGGCCACCACACGCTGGCGCCAAGTCCCTGATCCGCCGTGGCGATCCATGGATGCCCAAGACTGTCGTGCGCCCAGACGAAGCCACCATCCCACGGCGGCAGCCTGGCCACGTGCGGCTTGCCGTGATAGTACACGACCACCGTCTGTTCGCTGGCGACCGGCTGCGGCGCGACCACAGCAACGAAAAACGCGTTCCCGTCGCGTCGGTAGTGGAGTGGCTGACCGTCCTGCACCACGCTGTCGATCTCCAGTGGCACCTGTAGATCGATCTGCATCTCGCGATCCGCGTCGGCTACGACGCGATAGGTGATTCCGTTCCAGCCCCGTACGCTGCTGTCCGCCGGATCGATCGTGACATGCAGGTCATAGAAAGTCACGTCCCACCAGGCTCGCTGCGGCGTGATCGAGCCACGAAGGCTGTCGGCGTGCGAGAACACCTCCCTGTCTTGAGAGGCCTGTGCGCTCGCAGTCGGCGCGATGGTGGAAGTGAGGGCGAGGATCGCACCCCCTGCGGCGACAGTACGCATTCCCGACAGGGGGCGAGCTGACCCCGCCGGGCCTCCTAAAATGGCGGCGCGTGCGCCGTCGCGTAGTGCTTGGCTGCCTCCTCCACCTGATGCGTAGCTAGGACGTGGTGGGCGTGCGCGACGTAAGCGTGGTAAGCCGCCTTCTCATGGTTCCCGACGTCGTGGTGTTTCGCGGCCTCACGGTGGTGCAGCGCGGCCTGCTCGTACTGCTCGGCTGCCTCCCGATGGTGACTGGAGCCGGGATGCGTCATGCGGTTACTCCTGATCTCATGGAGGACCATAGCGTAGGCGTTCTCGCGTCGGCGCGAAAGTGGGGTGCGGAGATCCCGCGAGCTAGCTGTCTACGCTCAGCCGTTGACTGGCGGTGAGAGATTCCCGCAGGCGACAACGGTTCCGGCGTTTGTTGCCGACGCCTCAACGTTGACGAAGAATTCTCCGCTCCCCGGCAGCACGATCGGAAGTGTTGCGCTTTGGCCATGGAGGCCATGGCCAATTTTGTGTGGCGCGTGCAGCTTCCGCGCCGACGCGAGAACGCCTACGCTATGGTCCTCCATCAGGATGGGAAACATTGCACATAACGCATCCCGGCTCCAGTGCTCGGCCCATCGGGAGGGCGCGAGTACGAGCAGGCCGCGCTGCACCACCGTGAGGCCGCGGAGACGTCAGAGAAGTTGGTGCGAAGGCGGCCCCCCACGCTTACGTCGCGCACGCCCACCACGTCCTGGCTCCGCGCGTTGTGGAGGAGGCAGCCAGCGCTACACGAGCGCGCGCGCCGCCATTTTGGCGGCCCGGCGGGGTCAGCTCGCCCCGCTGCGGGAATCATTATATCGCCGCAGGGGTGTGGAATCCTGTCACTTCCCGCCCCATCGCGCGACGCTGCAGAGCGCACAGGCCTCTGAGCGGGAGGTGTTCTGGCACGCCGACAGCCTTCGTGGCTCGATCACGCACAGCGGTGGGACGTGACTTCTATGACCTGCATGTCACGATCGATCAGGACGGCCACGTACGGGGCTGGAACGGAATGTATCGCGTCGTTGCACCAACGCGGATCGCGAGATGGGATCCAATCTACAGGTGCCACTGGAGATCGACAGCGTGGTGCAGGACGGTCAGCCACTCCACTTGACGCGACGGGAACGCGTTTTTCGTTGCTGTGGTCGCGCCGCAGCCAGTCGCCACGAACAGACGGTGGTCGTGTACTCGGCAAGCCGCACGTGGCCACTGCTCCGCCGTGATGGTGGCTTCGTCTGGGCGCACGACATTTTGGGCATCCATGGATCGATCACCGCGCGGATCAGGGACTTGGCGCCAGCGTGTGGTGGCCCGACAAGGACACACAGGCCGACAGCGATAGTCAGCGAATCGCGATTACGGTCCCGACTGGCTCTGGACCTCTCGAATGGCCGCCTTCGGCCGCACGGCGCACCACACCGACGGGACGACCGTACGAGTGGTTCGTGGCTAACCCCATCGACAACTACGATGTGGCCATCAACATCGGTTCATACACGCACCTGAGCGACGTCTTGGCCGCGAGAGCGGACTCACCCTCGACTTCTGGCCGCTGCTAGCGTATCGCGTGGAGCCGCCCGGCGCGGTTCGGCGACTCGGTGCTGCGGTGTACGAGGCCTGGTTCGGACCGTTTCCGTGGTACGCGACAGTTACGAGTTCGTCGAGACACCGTACGTCGGCATGGACCGTCAAGCGCTATCGGGTCCCGTAACATATCGCAACAGGCTATGCGTGTACTCCGGCAGTGGCTGGGGACTTCAGTGCAGTTCATCATCGTGCACGAAAGCACCACGAGTGGTTCGGGAACAACATCGCACCATACGACATCGCCGACATGTGAGTGCGCGACTTCGCCAACTACGCCGAAGCAGACACCGAGTGCCTGTACGCCATCGGCACGCGGAGGCGCTTGATCGGCGAGTCATCGGTCCCTACGGTCGTGAGAACAACGAAGGGTCCAGGGCGACATGTACAAAGGCGGGGCGACCTTACTCCACATGATTCGCCAGATTGGGTGGCGCATCGACAGCGCGTGGCGGAGCGGTCTTCCGGGGGCTCAACGCGAACATATGGCGCACGGGATCGTAACTGGACGCGAGGTACAGGACTACATCACGCTGCGCTGCGGGGATGGCCTCGTGTTCGAGCGGTCCTCGCCGGACGACGCGACCCAATACGACACTGGGTGTCGGTCGGCCACGTCGTGCCGGGTTCGAGACATGCTGCACGACCGGGGCAGGGCGTCTTCCTGGAACGCGCTGGAAAGCCATTTCTTTGCCCGAGGGTTTTGGGTCCGACGTGCGCGTCAACAAGAATTTCTATGTCATCGGTCAGCGAGACTCAACACGCCACCCGCATTGTGCCCTCGCCATATACAGCGCCGTCGTAACAGAAGCATCGGCCACGGGCCGAGGGCCAGGTTCATCCGACTCTCATGAAACCGCCCTGCGCCGGATTTTGAGCCGGGGGATCACCTTTC
>CAWISX010000008.1:0-14803 GCA_963838855.1 uncultured Gemmatimonadales bacterium
GTTGCGGTCTTCCTGCTCTGGATCCCGGCTGTGTACTACATCGCGACCCGCTTTGCTGGGCCGGTCACGGCTGCTGCGGTCACGCTCCTTTGCGTCGTGTGGAGCATCCCGACGTATCCCGCGGCAATGCCATCCTGGTACAACCTCTTTCTAGCGACCTTCGGCACGGCCGCGCTGATTCGCTTTACGGAAACGCGGCAGCGGTGGTGGGTCGTCGCGGCCGGCGTCGCGGGTGGGCTGTCTGTCCTGGTCAAGATTGTCGGACTCTACTACATCGCGGCGGCGTTGCTCTTTTTCGCGTTCGATCAGCACCAGACTGCAATGGCGCAGGCGCGAACTGATTTCGCGCGCCGGGATCGTGTATACGCGCTTCTCATGACTGACGCCTCGCTCCTGTTCATCCTTTGCCTGGTCTACCTCGTGCGCGCTGTGCCGGGCCCATCCTCGCTCGTCCATTTCGTACTGCCCGGAGCACTGCTCGTTGCGCTGCTAAGCGCGGCGGAATTGGGAGAGCCGGCCGCGGAGCCGTGGACGCATCGGGTGCGGCGGCTCTTCGGACTCGTCGGGCCGTTTGCCATTGGGGTGGCGCTCCCGGTCCTGGCGTTCCTATACGCCTACGTTATCTCGGACTCCGTCGGCGCTCTCGTACACGGCGTGTTCATCGAGCCCTCGAAGGCTACCGCTTTGCGCTCGTGCCGCCCCTCTCGCTCCTGACTTTGCCTGCGGCTGTCCCGTGGTTACTTGTGCTCATACCGCCGGCCGCCCGCGTCACTGTTACTCGAACGGTCCGCCGAGTGCGACTGGAGCGGCTGCTCCTGGTGGCGTATGTCATTGTCCTTGCTGTAATCGCTGCCGACGCGTTCCATGACGGCCGACCCTATCTCGGGTTGTGGATGACCATCTCCTATGTGGCGCCATGCACCGTACTGGGCGGGTGCCTGCTGGTCATCGCTCGAGCGAGCCTCGTCACAAATGGGCTTGGTGCGTCGGGAGCAGCTCTGGCTGCTGCTCTGCATGACTGCAATGTGCAGTCTCGTTCAAGTCCCATATGCCACTTGGGGGTACCTTCTCTACTTCGCGCCAATCCCGATTCTTGCCCTGCTGGCGATCGTCATGACGCGGCCCACAGGCCCAGGGATGCGGTGCGCCGTCGTTGCTGGTTTCTTTCTGATGTACGGCATAGCGATCGTCAATCCGAACCAAGCCGCAATGGTGAACCAGTACTGGGTCCCGGAAGCCCGAGCCCGCGTACCACTGGCCATTCCGCGCACGGGCGTCAAGGCGACTGTCCGCGGCGCAGCGCGATACGAGGGTGTGGTCGCACTCCTGCGCGCCCATTCTAGGCCAGGCGAGTTCATTTACGCGGCGCCGGACGTTCCGGAGCTTTACTTTCTCTCGGAGCGTCGGAATCCGACCCGCACGCTGTTCGATTTCCTCGATGACTCCGCTGGTCACGATGCGCGCGTGGTGCGGGCGATTGACTCGCTGCACGTCGCGGCCGTTGCGATCAACACGGTACGCGGATTCTCGCCGCTGATCGATTCCGCGCTTGGCAGTGCGCTACGCGCCCGCTTTCCCGATTCGGCTGTGGTGGACAACTGGTTCGTCGTGCGCTGGCGTGCGGACCGGTGACGCGGTCAAGTGATCGCGCCACGACAGCGGCGGTGGCGGCACCCACGCCGGTGCCGGGTGCCCCAAGAGGCAGCACGGTCCGCCGCCGTCTGCGGCGCGTGTGGCGCTGGCTTCCTCTCCTTGTTGTTTGGCTCTTGAGCGCGACCTACGTCGGCTCACGGCTCGACCGCGGGTGGATCCCATTTGATGAAGGCACGATTGCGCATCCGGCTGAGCGGGTGTTGCAGGGGGAGCTGCCACACCGGGATTTCGATGATGTGTACACCGGTGGCCTGGCCCGCTTCGACGCTGTCGTTTTCCGGGTTCTGGGAACACGGCTCATTGCGCTCCGGATCGCGATGTTTGCGGTCTTCCTGCTCTGGATCCCGGCTGTGTACTACATCGCGACCCGCTTTGCTGGGCCGGTCACGGCTGCTGCGGTCACGCTCCTTTGCGTCGTGTGGAGCATCCCCACGTATCCCGCGGCGATGCCATCCTGGTACAACCTCTTTCTGGCCGACCTTCGGCACCGCGGCGCTCATTCGGTTCACCGAAACGCGAAAGAGGCGGTGGTTAGTTGCGGCCGGCGTGGCCGGAGGGTTGTCGGTCGCGGTGAAGATCGTGGGTCTCTACTACATCGCGGCCGCTCTGCTCTTTTTTGTCTTTGACGAGCACCAGGTGGCGGTCGCGCAGCCGCAGCCCGACCGGGCGCGCCGCGATCGAGTGTACGGCATCCTGGTAACCCTGGCCTCTATTGCCTTTGTTTCGGGCCTGCTCTACCTCGTACGCGCCGTGCCGGGCGAATCCCGACTGCTCCACTTCGTGCTGCCTGGAGTGCTTCTGGTCGCGTTCCTGACAGCGGCGGAATGGCGAGACGCGCCCGCGGAGCCGTGGACGCGCCGGGTGCGCCGCCTGTCGGGGCTCGTCGGGCCCTTTGCGCTGGGGCTGGCCGTGCCACTCGCCGTGTTCCTTTACCCGTACGTTGCCTCGGACTCGGTGGGAGCACTCTTGCAGGGGGTGTTCATCGAGCCCACCAAGCGCCTCCACTTTGCCGTCGGGCCACCCTTACCGCTACGCACCCTACCGATGGCACTTCCGTGGCTACTCGTCCTAGTACCTCTATCGAGCAGCGCCACGACGACACGCGCTCGGTGGGAGCAATTGCCGAAGCAAGTGCCGGTGGTGGCATTCACTCTCATCCTCGCACTGGTCGCTGCGGCCGCTGTGAGGGGCGGGAAACCGTACGTCGCGGTGTGGATGAGTGTCTGCTATGTCGCGCCATGCACAGTGATAGCCGGGTTGCTGCTACTCTCGCATCAGACCGGGCCGCTACGACCCCGCAAGGTGGTTTCGGAGCAGGTCTGGCTCCTGCTCTGCATGACCGCGATGTGCAGTCTCATCCAAGTCCCGTATGCCAAATGGCGCTACATCCTGTACTTTGCGCCCCTCGCCATTTTGGCCTTGCTGGCAGTCGTGGCCACCCGGCCATCGGGCCCTGGGCCGAGGCCCGCGATCGTTGCGGGCTTCTTCCTGGCGTACGCCGTGGCGGCCGTCAACCCAGGTCATGTGACGGTCCTTGGCGATTATCTCTCCCCCGAGACCTGGCCGCGTGTTCTCCTAGCCATCCCGCGCGGCGGCCTGAAGGTGACCGCGATCGGCGCGGCGAGGTACGAGCGTGTCGTCCACTCTGCTGCGCTCGCACAGCAGTCCCGGCGGGTTCACGTACGCGGCGCCTGATTGTCCGGAGGTGTACTTCCTCTCGCAGCTTCGGAATCCAACGCGCACACTGTTCGACTTCTTCGATGATTCGGCTGGGCGTGGCGCGCGTGTTCTACGCGCGATCGATTCGTCACGCGTCCGTGCCATCGCAATCAACAGGGGGCCGTTGTTCTCTCCGCCGATCGATTCCACTCTTGCTTTGGCGCTCCGGGCGCGGTTCCCGGACTCGGCCGTGGCGGACAATTTCATCGTACGGTGGCGCGCCGGTCTCTAACGCCTTCGCTCCGCGCTCTCGAGCGCTCGATTCGTCCATCGCGCGTGGCAGGCACCGGTTGCCGAGCGGAAATTCGCATCTGTCCTCGCTGAGACCGACCCGCGATCCGTACGGCGTGTCTGCGCGTTTGGCGAGTACCAGGCGGCAGTCGCTCAGCCGCGGTCCGAGCGACATGCCGCCATCGGGGGTCGGGTGACCGGGCAGTGAGCGCCGCGGTCGCAGTACCGACGTCGGTGCCGCCTCCCCAGGCGCGCTCGGTCCGCGGCGCAGGTGCCTGGCGCAAGTGGCACTGGCTCCCGCTCCTTGTGGTCTGGGTCTTGAGCGTGACCTACGTCGGCTCACGGCTCGACCGCGGCTGGAAGCCGATCGACGAGGGCACGCTCAGCCACGCGGCCGAGCGGGTGTTGCAGGGGGAGCTGCCACACCGGGATTTCGATGATGTGTACACCGGTGGCCTGGCCCGCTTCGACGCTGTCGTTTTCCGGGTTCTGGGAACACGGCTCATTGCGCTCCGGATCGCGATGTTTGCGGTCTTCCTGCTCTGGATCCCGGCTGTGTACTACATCGCGACCCGCTTTGCTGGGCCGGTCACGGCTGCTGCGGTCACGCTCCTTTGCGTCGTGTGGAGCATCCCCACGTATCCCGCGGCAATGCCATCCTGGTACAACCTCTTTCTGGCCACCTTTGGCACCGCGGCACTCATCCGGTTCACCGAAACGCGAAAGAGGCGGTGGTTAGTTGCGGCCGGCGTGGCCGGAGGGTTGTCGGTCGCGGTGAAGATCGTGGGTCTCTACTACATCGCGGCCGCTCTGCTCTTTTTTGTCTTTGACGAGCACCAGGTGGCGGTCGCGCAGCCGCAGCCCGACCGGGCGCGCCGCGATCGAGTGTACGCCGTCCTGGTGACCCTGGCCTCTGTCGTCTTTGTCCTCGGGTTGTTCTACCTCGTGCGCGCTGTGCCCGGTGAATCCCGGCTCCTCCATTTCGTCCTGCCTGGGGCACTGCTTGTCGCGCTCCTCACCATACGCGAATGGCGAGACGCGCCCGCGGAGCCGTGGACGCGTCGGGTACTCCGGCTCTCGGCGCTTGTCGGGCCCTTTGCGCTCGGGGTGGCCCTCCCGATCGCGGTGTTCCTCTACCCGTACATTGTCTCCGGATCCGTCAGTGCGCTTGTGCATGGCGTGTTGATCCAGCCAGCAAAACGCCTCCACTTTGCAGTCCTCACACCACCTTCGCTTCGCACCCTGCTGGCGGCGACCCTGTGGTTGCTCGTGCTGGTACCCCCGTCCACCGCTGACGCAGTGACCGCCGATATACCGGCACGGCGGGGTGACCGACTGGTCCTGGTGGGATATGCCGTCGTCCTCGCCATTCTCATTCTCGCCGCAGCGCGTGGCGGGCGCCCCTATATCGGCGTGTGGCTGACCGTGTATTACGTCGCGCCCTGCACCGTGTTTGCGGGATGTCTGTTGCTCACACGTCGTGCCGAACACGGGCAAATCCCCGACCTGCGTCGCGGACAGCTCTGGCTCCTGCTCTGCATGACGGCAATGTGCAGCCTGGTTCAGATCCCATACGCTGGCCCGGACTACATTCTCTATTTCGCCCCAATTGCAATTCTCGCGCTGTCAGCCATTGTTGTGGCGCGACCGGCTGGCGCGGGACCGAGGCCGGTGATTGTGGGCGCTTTCTTTTTCGTGTTTGGGGTGGCCTGTGTCAACCCGGGTCGCGTTACTCTTTGGGACGGCGTTTTGTTGCCACCCGAAGCATGGCCGCGGGTGCGCTTGGCTATCCCACACACCGGGCTAAGATCGGGCGCCCTCACGGCAGACGGATACGAGCGTATGGTCACGCTGTTGCGCGCCCACAGCGCCCCAGACGGATTCATTTACGCCGCGCCAGACTGTCCGGAACTGTATTTTCTCTCGCAATTGCGCAACCCGACGCGCACGCTGTTCGACTTCTTCGATGACTCCGCCGGCCACGACGCACGCGTACTGCGGGCCATTGACTCGCTGCACGTCACCGCCGTTGCTATCAACGAGCGACCCCAGTTCTCGTCGCCGATCGATGCCGCCCTCAGCTGGGCGCTGCGTGCCCGATTCCCAGATTCCGCCGTCGTGTACAGCTTCGTCGTGCGCTGGCGGTGGGGCCAGTGACGGGCTCCAGGTGATCGCGTCGTGAGCGTTGCGGTCCCCGCCCCCACGCCCGTGACCACTCCCTGGGGCGCCCGGGCGGGGCAGGCACACATGGGGCGGATATGGCGCTGGCTTCCTCTCCTTGTTGTTTGGCTCTTGAGCGCGACCTACGTCGGCTCACGGCTCGACCGCGGGTGGATTCCCGGGGACGAGGGCACGCTCAGCCACGCAGCCGAGCGGGTGTTGCAGGGGGAGCTGCCACACCGGGATTTCGATGATGTGTACACCGGTGGCCTGGCCCGCTTCGACGCTGTCGTTTTCCGGGTTCTGGGAACACGGCTCATTGCGCTCCGGATCGCGATGTTTGCGGTCTTCCTGCTCTGGATCCCGGCTGTGTACTACATCGCGACCCGCTTTGCTGGGCCGGTCACGGCTGCTGCGGTCACGCTCCTTTGCGTCGTGTGGAGCATCCCCACGTATCCCGCGGCGATGCCATCCTGGTACAACCTCTTTCTAGCGACCTTCGGCACGGCCGCGCTGATTCGGTTCACCGAAACGCGAAAGAGGCGGTGGTTAGTTGCGGCCGGCGTGGCCGGAGGGTTGTCGGTCGCGGTGAAGATCGTGGGTCTCTACTACATCGCGGCCGCTCTGCTCTTTTTTGTCTTTGACGAGCACCAGGTGGCGGTCGCGCAGCCGCAGCCCGACCGGGCGCGTCGCGATCGAGTGTACGGCATCCTGGTAACCCTGGCCTCTATTGCCTTTGTTTCGGGCCTGCTCTACCTCGTACGCGCCGTGCCGGGCGAATCCCGACTGCTCCACTTCGTGCTGCCTGGAGTGCTTCTGGTCGCGTTCCTGACAGCGGCGGAATGGCGAGACGCGCCCGCGGAGCCGTGGACGCGCCGGGTGCGCCGCCTGTCGGGGCTCGTCGGGCCCTTTGCGCTGGGGCTGGCCGTGCCACTCGCCGTGTTCCTCTATCCGTACATTGTCTCCGGCTCCGTCAGCGCGCTTGCGCATGGCGTGCTGATCCAACCAGCAAAACGCCTCCATTTTGCAGTCCTCGCACCACCATCGCTTCGCACCCTGCTGGCGGCGACCCCGTGGTTGCTCGTGCTGGTGCCCCCGTCCACCGTTGACGCAGGGACCGCCGATATGCCGGCACGGCGGGGGGATCGGCTCGTTCTGGTTGGATATGCCCTCGTACTCGCCATTCTCATTCTCGCCGCAGCGCGTGGCGGGCGCCCCTATATCGGCGTGTGGCTGACGGTGTATTACGTCGTGCTGTGCACCGTGGTTGCCGGATGTCTATTGCTCGCACGTCGTGCTCAACACGCGCAAATCCCTGACCTGCGTCGCGAACAGCTCTGGCTCCTGCTCTGCATGACCGCGATGTGCAGCCTGGTGCAAGTGCCTTTCGTCAACCCACTCTACATCCCGTACTTTGCGCCCATCGCCATTCTTACCTTGCTGGCGATCGTGATCGCACGGCCGTCCGGTCCTGGACTGAGGCCTGCGATTGTGGGCGCTTTCTTTTTCGTGTTTGGGGTGGTGTGTGTCAACCCGGGTCGCGTTACTCTTTGGGACGGCGTTTTGTTGCCACCCGAAGCATGGCCGCGGGTGCGCTTGGCTATCCCACACACCGGGCTAAGATCGGGCGCCCTCACGGCAGACCAATACGAGCGTACGGTCATGCTGTTGCGCGCCCACAGCGCCCCAGACGGATTCATTTACGCCGCGCCAGACTGTCCGGAACTGTATTTTCTCTCGCAGTTGCGCAACCCGACGCGCACGCTGTTCGACTTCTTCGATGACTCCGCCGGCCACGACGCACGCGTACTGCGGGCCATTGACTCGCTGCACGTCACCGCCGTTGCTATCAACAAGCGACCCTATTTCTCGCCGCCGATCGATGCCGCCCTCAGCTCGGCGCTGCGTGCCCGATTCCCAGATTCCGCCGTCGTGTACAGCTTCGTCGTGCGCTGGCGTCCTTAGCAGGTCATGATGTTACGTCGGCTCCTCGAGCAGTCCCTTGTCTACCGCGCGTGGCAGGCGCCCTTCGCTGAGCGAAAGTTTGCGCCGGTGCTTGCCCACAACGACCTGGGCTCGGTCCGACGGGTGCTCGATGTGGGGTGTGGTCCGGGAACCAACACACATCACTTCGCCGGTTGTGACTATCTTGGGATCGACATCAACCCGGGATACGTTGCCGACGCGCGGCGTCGCTACGAGCGGGAGTATGTGGTCGCGGACGTGACGACCTATGCCGTCGATCCGGGCCGTCGATTCGACTTCATCATTGCCAACAGCCTGTTTCACCACATCGAGACCCTGGCCGTACGTCGGATCTTGGCGCACCTCGCGACGCTGCTCACGGAAGGCGGGCACGTGCACATCCTCGACCTCGTGTTGCCCGACCGTCCGTCGATCGGTCGGCTCGTCGCGCGGTGGGACCGCGGCAAGTATCCTCGTCCACTCGCGGAATGGCGGGAGCTTTTCAGCGAGTTCCTGGACCCGGTAACTGTCATACCGTACCCGCTTGGTGCGGTCGGAATGACGCTGTGGAACATGGTCTACTTCAAAGGGCGTGCGCGGTAGGGGCCCCGGGCACCGGGTTCAGGAGGTTGGCCCTGCCGGCCGCGGCGGGAGCCCTGATATGGCTTGCGCGGGACGTGCGCTCGGGTCGATGGGACGAAGCCGGCATTCTGTGGGCCAGGCGCGTTGCTGCTAAGTCAACCGACCACGACATTAGAGGACAGAAATCCTTAGGCATGCGATCGTCTTTTCGACCAACCATGACGGGCAAGGAGTCGGGATGAACGACATCGGTACCCTCGCTAACGCATTTATCCGTGAGCAAGATGGCGCCACAATGGTTGAGTACGCCCTGCTCGCCGTCCTCATCGCGATGGTCGTGGCCATTGCCGCGATCACGCTCGGCCGGGCGATCTCCACTCAGTTCAACAACGTGGCGAGCTGCGTGGCCACCCCGAGTAACGCGCACTGTTCGCCTGCGTGATCGTGGCGCGGTCCCGCGCCTCCGCGCGCGGCGCCCTTGCCAGGTCAGCGCACAGGTCAATGCGAGGGAGCGACTTTGGCTGTTTCGGATTGTAGCGTGTCGTCGAGGGCGGCGCATGCATTGGGTCGCCGCAACACCATGATCAGGCAGGGCAGATAAAGGCACAGCGCAATCGTGTCGCCAGTGCGCTGAGTTTGGACCGCAAACGGCGTTCTTCCGACGGCGTGTAGCTGCACCGCGAGCGGAATGTAGGACAGGAACGCGAGAAGTAGGGTTTCCATTCGACTGCGCGCGACGAGAAACAGCGGGAGCGCGGCGTACAGCAGCAGCGTCTGGGGTACGCTCGCCAACGCGACCAGGAGCCGAGCCTCGGCCCGACGCCACCTGGCGACCGCGGCCAGCACCAGGAACCCGCCAGGGCGAAGGATCGGGGCGTCGAACTGGGTGCCGCCGCGAAGCGCCTGACGCCATTCGCCGATCCAGCCGGGCCAGACGGCGATGCTCAAGACGAGAATGCCGAATGCGATTCCAACGCCCACGAGCGCAGCGCGCCGGCGAGTCAGGGCACAAGCGAGCGCGAGCCCCTCGTTCGGCTTGGCGAGGTAGATGAGAGCGGCGCCCGGGGTCAAGGCTGCGGCCACAAGCAGCGGCTCCCAGTTGGCGGCGGCGATCGCGGTTAGAAATGCGGCGCTGGCAAAAACAGACAGTCTGCCGTAGCCATGCCGGGTGATGGCGTAGGCCAGCGCCGCAGCGGATCCGCTTTCGAAGACTACGCGTGCAGCGTTGAGTGGAATTGCGGCTGAAGGGCATGGCGAGAAGCAGCGCCGTCAAAGGATAAAAGAGTGGATAGCGCGAATGCATTGCGGATCCACCGGGGCCGACGACCCTGTAGGGGTCTTGCCCGCTCAGCAACGCTCGCGCGCCAGCCCATGATTGATCAATGTCTGCCCCCCACCCAGCGTGGAAATGCTACCACGCAATGACGTAGCACGCCACCACGAGACCCAGCGCCAAGGCGATCACCACGCGCGCACGGCGCGATGGCCCGGGCGCTTCGTCGGTCAAACCACTTTTCGAAGCAGCGCCCGCTGGCAGAAAGACGCGATCAATCGCGGTCATCGGTCGCGGCGCGCGCGCGTCCCGCCCGTGGCCGCCACCGGAATTAGACCTGTCGAGACCGAGGCGCAGGCATCCGGGAGTGTTGACATGGGTCCCAGCGCCGGCCCATGCGACGAGTCTCGCACGAAGAGCACCGCGGTGGAGTCGCAGTACACTGGGCGCCAACCCGGCTCATGGGCCAGAGCGTCAGCCAGCTGATAGCGTGTCGGAAGAAGGGCGAGGTCGATCTTCCACGCGGCGAGCTTCGCTCGCCAACCGGGCTCCAACCGACGCATCGCCGCGTACTCCTTGGTGACCGAGTCGCCGTAGAAGTCGGTCTGGCCGTCGATGAAGACGCGTTGCTCCGGCCACGCGTAGAGGATGTATCCGCCCCAGGTGAACTCGTTGAAGAGACGTCCCGCCAGGCCCGCGGCCCGGCGCGCCCTCACCGCGCGGACGGGGAAACTCTCGTGTTGAACGTCGTCGGGAAGAGCTCGTGCTTCGGTGCGGGGAGGTCGCCTCCGCCCCGCTGCGTCGCGATCTACCGAGCGCGCCATACAGAACATTGCCACTACCGCCGCGAGCGGCCACCCGAGCGTAGTCGACCCGCGCCACCCCGGCCTGGGCGCCCTTCGCCTCGCCCCGGGTACGCGATCCGCGGGAATGCGCCCTCGACTCCGCCGCGACCAGAGGCAGCACGACAATGCCGAAGAGCGGCAGGTTTCGCGACGCCATCAGCGAGACACCGAGGTTGAGCGCGATCAGCGTGACCGTCGGGAACCGGGGCCGCCGCGGCAGCACGCGCGATCGCGATTACCACGAGCACGATCGCGATGAGCGCGAAGGGGACTGGTGGAAGTTGGGTGACAGTACTCCTGGGTGATGTCGACCAGATAGGTGTCTCTAAGTAGGCCATGGTGTGAGCGTAGAGCCCAGGCGCCACTCGGCGTCAGCATCGCGGCCAGGACGGCTACGCCCAGCATCGCCGCGTGCCGGATCAGTGCTGCCATACGTCTCGGCGTTCGTCGGACGCCGCGAGCATCTCCAGCCGATCTCCCACGACAACGGCCGTGAGCACCAGAAGGCCGAAGAGGAATCCGCCGTGGAGATTCGCCCAGCAGGCGAAGAGCGGGACCATCGGCCACGCGGCCGACCAGAATGGCGCGACGCTGAGCAGGCGGTTGTTCGGACGCACGGTCGATCAGGACCATGAGCATGGCCGCGCCCAGCAGCGTGAAAATGTGGGGCCGGGCATGCCAGTGGACGACGCCGAGGGCCATCACGAAGAGCAGCGTGACCCACGCACCGGATGGAGCCGCACCGCGGCGGAGGAGCGTGCGCGCGACGAGCGCATACGTGGTCGCGAGCACTGTGCCGGTGAGCACGAGTAGCCCTGGAAGCCCCGCCACGCGCGTACTCAGGGCGGAGAGGACCTCGCTCAGCCACTCGTACGGAACGAATCGGGCGCCGGCTCTTGTGAAGGAGAACGGATCTCGGTAGAAGAGGCCCGACCGGAGGATCGTGTCTCCGACCCTGATGTGTCGGCCCGGGTCCCCATCGAGTGAGAGCCACGAGTGGCCGTACACCAGCGGTATCGCGACGGTCAGTACGACAGCAATCCAGTCGGCCAGTGAAGGGTAAGGTGCGGACCCAGGGTCGCGCGCGCGACCGCTCATCGCTGCGGGGCGTGCGACGTCCGTCACGGCCTGTTTCCGAGACCGCCGGCCGCGCCCTCCCGTGGGTGTGGCCGTGGGCGGCATGCGCCGCTATCTCGCGGTAGCGGCCGCGCCGAACACGTCCCGGGCGTGTCGGTCCAGCAGCGCCAGGGGGGCCAGCGGCCACAGTGCGGGAATGAGCGGAGCGATCGCGCTGAGACCAGAAAGCCCCTCGTACACGCCGCGGGGCGTCACGAACCGCACCTCCGGCCCTGATGCCGACGCGGTCAAGTCTGGATGGGCAAGGGAGAGCTCGGGCGCGTGGCGATCGATCACCCGCAGCCGCCCGAACACGTCCATCGCCTGGAGGACACTGACGATGCGGACGGCACGCGGAACCGCGCCATCGTACACGACATCGACAGGAGTCCCCAGCCAAGGCCCAACGCGCTGGCGTACCCATGCCCAGACCCGCGTCAGATCCTCTGGATAAATGAAGGTCACGTAAGTGATCATCATCATCCACTGGAAAAGGGGGATGTTCATTGAGTACTCAATGCCGAGATGCAGCCCCAAGGCGGCGAGGAGTACTAGATAGCGCAGATCCCGGAACCACACCAACACACCCGCAGCGAATTCGATCGCGACTGTCGACCACGTTAGGAACCGGATGACGAACGGATTCTCGAGCGCCGGCAGCGGAAATCGGCGAAACTCCGTGAGTCGCAGCACGTAGTACACGGCGGTGCCGTCCATCCATGTCTTGCCGAGGGTTTTCCACCAGCAAGCGACCAGATAGACGACGGATATCTGGATCTGGATCATGCGCTGTGCCCAAGGGCTGTGATTGGGGACCGCAACCCCCTCAGTGCCGCGCCAGATGCGGATTAGCCTGTCGACCGACAGCGCCGCGCCGGCCGGTGCGAACATCAGAAAGAACCCGGTCACTCGCATCACCGTATCCGCACTGCTCAGGATGTAGTGATTGCGCTCATGCAGCGACGAAAGGCACAGGTAGAGAGCAACGCTGCTGAAGCGCGTCATGAAGCCGACGGTCAGGCACAGTGCCAAAGCCAGAAAGACCCAGAAAAACGCGTTGATGGCGGCGTCGGATTGAGGAAGCAATGCGAGCCCTTCGAGGCGAGGCGTGTGCGTAACCTTGCGCACAGTATCAAGGCTGACGATGGCATGCGGGCCGAAGAACGTCAGCCAGTCTGGACGTAGCAGAGCCAGATTGGCAATGTTCACCGCGCCGTAGAGGATACGGAAGAGGGCTACCGGCGTGGGTGGTTGCGGCTTGAAGAAGAACTCGTTCCAGCGCCGCGCCAGGGATGCTACGGTCAACGCAGATCCCTCGGCTGGACGAAGTACGTGAAGAACATTTCGTGGTGCCAGGGTTCGGGCCGACGCGGCCTGCCGCGCGCGGGCGGTGGAGCGATCTGCGACCAGGAGCGGACGAGCTGCACGGACCACGGGCGGGTCGCCGGGCAGGTTGTTCAGCCGCGCAGCGTAGCGGGCGGCGTCAGGGAATATCTCGGGGTAGTTGTGGGCCAGGTAATCGCATTCCCATTTGCGATAGCGCTCCTTGAAGTACCGCCGGTAGTAGCCATAGTCCTGCATCAGAGGGAATCGCCACACGCGGGAGTCGCCCATCTGCCGGTAGGTGATATTGGCTTCGATATAAATGTTGCGAGCCAGTGGGTTCGGCGCAAACATGTTCCAGCCCTGCGAGAGCCCGACGCCGTGCATGTACGGTGAGAGCGCGGCGGAGAGCCGTGAAACGAGCAGGGAGTTGGGCGGGAACGACCACGCGAGGATGGCGACCAGAGACAGAGGATGAACCCGCTAATAACGGCGTGCATGGGCGTAGCCGCAAAGGTCGCGGTCCGCGTACGGGGCGGCGTCGTTTGTCGGTCGGAGTAGAGCTGCTGCACCGCGCTACTCGTCGCGCCGGCCTCAGGTGATGCGATCGCCTGGGGGACGCCTGTCACTTGGTACGCCGCAATGTGAGTGGCGGGTCATCGAGACCGCACCACTGATTCGGCCGCAGTAACACCATAACCAGGCAGGGCAGGTACAGACATAGCGCCATCGCGTTGCCCGTGTGCGCTGTCAAGACGGGGAACGGGGCGTTTGCTGCGGCATAGTGCAACTGCACTGCGAACGGGATGTACAACAACAGGGCGAGCAGCATGATCTCCACGCAATGTCGGGTGACAAAAAAGAGCGGGAGGGCCGCCTGCAGGATCATCGATTGCGGCACGCTCGCCATCGCCACGAGTAGACGCGCGTCGGCGCGTCGCCATTTGGCCAGGGCAGCAAGCACCAGGAAGCCACCTGGCCGAGTGATGGGACCGGCGGAATGCGTTCCAGACCGGAGCGCGCTTCGCCATTCGGGAACCCATCCTGGGCGCACGGCAAGGCTCACAGCGAACAGCACGGCTGCACCACGCAGCCCAATGACCGTCGTGCGCCGAAAGGGAAGCGCACAAGCAAGTGCCGCTCCCACGTTGGGCTTGGCAATGAGAATGGCGGCGGCGGCCGGAGTAAGAGCCGCAGCCATCAGCAGCGGCTCCCAGGCGCCAGACGCGATCGCGCCAAGGAACGCGGCGCTCGCGAAGATTGCGAGGCGCCAGTATCCGCGTTGCGTCACCGCGTACGCCAGCCAGGCGGTCGACACACTGAGAAAGGCTGCTCGCGCAATGCCCATAGGCAAGGCGCTGAGTGGGAGCGCGAGGAGCAGAGCGGGGAGCGGATAGAAGAGCGGCCAGGGCCATCGCAAGAACGTGCCGGTTGGGCCGATTGCCACGTACGGATTCGCGCCGTCTCGGAGAGCCAAGGCGCCCGCCCACGATTGGTCGATGTCGGCGCCCCATGCGGAATAGACGTGCGCTCGTGCGATGACGTACGCGCCGACGGCGATGCCCAGACTGACAGCAAGCGCAGCCCGGGCGCGCCGTGTGGGAATCGACGCATGGTATTGCCGCTTGACCACCGCACTTGACGATAGAGCTCGTGGTGCCCAGACTCATCACGGTGATCACTATTAGGGTTGCTGTTTCCTGCATCGCAATGGCGTGCGCCAATGACGCACTTGTAATGCGTCTTTCACAAATTCGTCATGTTCTGAGACAGTATATTGGCCGGGCGAGGTCACGGTGCGGGGTCCCGCCGTGCCGGGCGGCTCGCAGCTCGCTGCCTTGCGGCGGCCTCCGCCGTCGCCGCATCTTGCCCCACTGCCGGTGAGCAGGGCAGGGGGCCATGAAGCTGCTTGTTGTCGATGACGACCGTCTCTTCG
>CAWISX010000009.1:0-5271 GCA_963838855.1 uncultured Gemmatimonadales bacterium
GCGTGGAGGCAGATCGAATGTCGTGGAACACTCCATAATTCCGGCCGATGCGGATTGACCCGCACTGCCGATGGCAATAAGCTCGATGCCATCGCGCCCTTCTCACCGTGAGAGTGCCATGTCAAGCATGCCGCCCGGTTTGCCCAAGCACCCCATTGGCACGTTCGCATTCGTGGGTGCCTATGCGTTGATCGTCGCCGTACTCTGGTTCGCGATCTACCACTTTGTTTACATGGCCCGCGGGGCAGTCACACCATGAACGATCCAGCGACGAACGTCGCGCCAGCGGGCGAGATGCGGGTCGACGTCTATGAGAAGATCTGGATGTGGGGCGTCGCCGCCATGCTTGCGGTGTTCTTCGGGACGACAGTAGTCGTCGCGGTGCACGGCTCGGTGCACCCGCCGAGTCATGTCGAGACTATCGATCCCGCCAAAGCGTTAGCGGACGTCCGCTTCCGACAGCGAGGTGTCTGGGTTGATGCCGCCGGCAAGGTGCAAGCAACCATTGTGGCGACTGCGTTTGCCTGGTTGCCGCCGCAGATGACTGTCCCGGCCGATACCCCAGTAACGTTTCACCTGACGTCGATCGATGTTGTTCACGGATTCGAGATCGTCCGCACGAACGGACAGGCCATGGTTGTACCTGGTTACGTGAGCCAGTTCACAACGCGGTTCGCGCCCGGGGAATACATGGTTGTGTGCAATGAGTATTGCGGCGTCGGCCATCACATCATGGCCGGAAAGCTCACGGTGGTGCCGCGAGCGGAGTGGCACGGGGGGGAGGCGCATGACAATCGCTAGCGCGACCGCCAGTCTGCCGGGCGCCACGACACATCCAGCAGCGCGAACGCAATTTCCCGATGGTCGTCTCATCCTCGCCAACGTGTGGGTTGCCGTAGTCGCTTTCAGCGTCGCCGCGTGCATGGCTGTGATGCAGGCCATCAGCCGGGCCAATTTGGAAGTGCCATACCGGTCGCCGCGCATGTACTACATGTCCGTGACAGCGCACGGTGTCCTCATGGCGCTCGTCTTTACGACCTTCTTCATCATGGCGCTTGGCTACGCCGTGATCGATGCTGACACAGGGCGTATACGCTGGCCGAAGCTGGCGTGGGTTTCGTTCGGCGTCGCGCTCGTCGGCACAATCATGGCGCTCACGACCGTGTTCATGTTCAAGGCGAGCGTGCTGTACACGTTCTACCCGCCGATGCAGGCGCACCCGTTGTTCTATATCGGGCTCACTCTGCTCGTTGTCGGCTCCTGGGGGTGGTGCGCCGAGGTGATCGGCAGCTGGCACGCGGCACGTGTAACACGCCCGGACAAACCGGTGAGCCTTGCTCTTCATGCGACCACCGCAAACGCAATGTTGTGGATACTCGCTACGATTGGTGTGGCCGCGGAGATGCTCTTCCAGCTCATTCCGTGGTCATTGGGATTCGAGAAGCGCATCGACCCCCTGCTCTCCCGCACACTGTTTTGGTACTTCGGGCACCCTCTCGTTTACTTCTGGGTCCTACCGGCGTACGCGATTTGGTATACCGTCCTCCCCCGCGAGGCTGGCGGAAGACTTTTTTCCGAACCACTGGGTCGTGCGACGTTTGCAATCTTCCTAATTCTGTCCACGCCGGTCGGCTTTCACCACCAGTTCATGGACCCGGGAATTCCCGCGGCGTGGAAGCTTGTCCACACCGGCAACACGATGGTGATAGCCTTCCCAAGCTTCGTGACCGCGTTCACTATCTGCGCCTCGCTCGAAGTCGCCGGACGACTTCGCGGCGGCACGGGACTTTTCGGGTGGATCCGGACACTCCCCTGGGAGAATCCAACCGTGTCGAGCGCGTTGCTGGCGATGCTGCTCTTCCTAATTGGCGGTTTCGGCGGCATCGTCAACGCCTCGTACGCGCTCAACTCCGTGGTGCACAATACGGCATGGATTCACGGCCACTTCCACCTCACAGTGGGGAGCGCCGTGGCGCTCACGTTCATGGGCGCAGCTTACTGGCTGGTTCCGAAGGTCAGCGGGCGTGAGTTGCAGCTCGAGTTGCTTGCCAAAGTGCAGCCGTACCTATGGTTCCTCGGCATGATCCTCTTCGCTGTGGTGAACCACATCACGGGGTTGCTTGGCATGCCTCGCCGAATTTTCGAGAGCGCCTACGCGGGTGTCCCGCAGGCGCAGCCGTGGCAGGGACTCACCCTGCTTTCGGCCCTGGGAGGCGTCGTGCTGTTCGCGAGCGCCATGCTCTTCGCGATGGTGATGTTCGGCACTCTTTTGGCCGGCAGGCGCACGACGCAGCCGCCGATCGAGTGGGCAAGGTCTCTTGGTACCCCGGCAGGTGGATTCCGCCCGACGGTGTGGGACCGGCTCGGGCTGTGGTTTGCTATCGCAGTCGTATTAGTCGCCGTCGCGTACGGCGTGCCCCTCTGGAACCTGCTCCACCTCACCCGCTACGGCAGCCCTGGATTCCACACGTTCTAAGCGCCTAAAGCGAACTGCACCGTCAGGACTCCGCTAGCGCAAGATCGCTATCGCTGTGGGGCTGGCGTGAGTAACCCCAGCCGCACGGCGAGCGCCACGTACTCCGCGCGATGCGATAGACCGAGCTTTTCGTTCACTCGCTGCTTGTACGTGTCCACCGTCTTGGGACTGATGCCCAACTGATTGCCGATTTCCGGCGCGGAATAGCCCTGCGCGGTCATCCGCAAAACGTCACGTTCGCGGTCCGTGAGCTTCTCGTACCGGTCGCGGTCAGCTTTCGCCGGATCCTTCCACACGAGGCCGCGTGCCAATATCCTGGCCGCGGTCGGGCGAACGTACACGTCTCCGTGCGAGGCCGCACGGACCGCGTCAATCAGTTCACGGTCGGCCGTCGTCTTGACCAAATACCCCGCGGCTCCAGCCTGCAACAGAGTGACGAGATACTCCTCCTCGGTGTGCATCGTGAGAATGAGCACACGAGCGGGCAGTCCCTTGGCCGTGATCTCCTTGGTCGCTGTGAGACCGTCACCATCCGGCATGTCGAGATCCATAACGACGACGTCCGCGCGTGTCCGCTCAGTCATCGCGACTGCCTCGGACCCAGTCCGTGCCTCCGCGACGACCTCAATGTCGGGCGCTGCCTTGAGAACCGCTTTCAATCCTGCACGAACGACGGCGTGATCGTCCGCAAGCACCACCCGAATGACGTCATCGGCCATTGTGCCCCCCTCCTGTGTTCAACGCGCTCGCTGCCGACTCACCATACCACGCGCGGCGGCCGCCACGCGTCAGGGATTACCCGACACGCGCCGGTATCCTGGAGGACAGCCGCTTCTCGCAGGATATGGTAGCCTGTCACTGTGGTCGCCGTAGGAGGTAACCGCGCGCACCGAATCGGCGCCGCGCTCATACCGGGCGGCGCGTTGCTGTGCATTGTGGGGGGCGGCCTACTTTGGCTATCGCCTCACACCATCGTCTGGAGCCGCCGACTCTGGATGATCGGCCTCGTGATTACCGGGACGCCCATCGTCTGGCGCACCGCTCGAGGAGTGCTTGCGGGGCGGTTCGCTGCCGACCTAGTCGCTGCGTTGGCGATAGTCGGCGCCGTCGCGTTCGGCCAGCCACTGGCGGGCCTAGTCATCGTGCTGATGCAGAGCGGTGGAGAGGCGCTCGAGTCATATGCCGCAGGTCGCGCCTCGGCGGCGGTGCAAGCATTGGAGCAAGAGTCTCCCCGGTGGGCGCACCGAGTGCGCAATGGCGAGGTCGAGGACGTGTCCGCGGATGCGGTCCTGGTCGGCGACACGCTTCTTGTAAGGCCCGGCGACATGGTGCCGTGTGACGCCGTCGTGCTCGATGGTCACTCGCATGTGGATACGTCTCGCCTGACCGGCGAGCCGCTCCCGGTCACCGCCGAGCCAGGCACGAAGCTCGCGAGCGGAAGCGTCAACAGCGAGGGCCCGCTGACGGTACGCGTCACTGCCGTATCGTGGGAGAGCCAATACGCCAGGATTGTCGATCTCGTGCGCACTGCTCAGGCGAGTAAGGCGCCTTTGCAGCGACTTGCCGATCGCTACGCCGTCTGGTTCACCCCGGCCACACTTGCCGTTTGTCTCGTCGCCTACGCAATCACGCACGACCCCATTCGAGTGCTCGCTGTCCTCGTTGTAGCGACGCCGTGCCCGCTGATTCTCGCGGCACCGGTAGCGATCATTGGCGGGATCAACCGGGCGGCGCGTCGCCAAATCATCGTTCGTCATGGCGCCGCGTTGGAGCAGCTGGCCGGAATCACGGTTGCGGTTTTCGACAAGACTGGAACGCTCACCGTCGGCCGCCCGCGCGTGCAGCGTGTTGCCCTCGCCCCATCGCTCACCATGCCGGCGGTTCTCCGGCTCGCGGCGGCCGTCGAGCAAGAGTCCGGTCACCTCCTCGCGCGCACCGTCGTTGACGCAGCTGAGGCAATCGCGCACGGGCTGCCGCTCGCCGAGCACGTCGTGGAGACGCCAGGCCGCGGCGTGACAGGGGAGGTCGAGGGCCGCGCAGTAGCCGTTGGCTCGCGCTCGTTTGTCGAGGAGCGATACCCGCTAGCCGCCCAAGGTCTGGACGATCTCGATCCGCCGAACGAGGGGCTCCGGGCCTACGTGACCATTGATGGGCACGCCGCGAGTGTGATCGAGTTTGCTGATGAGACACGGCCCGGACTGCGACGAGTCTTCGCCGACCTCGAGACGCTTGGCGTCAAGCGAACACTGTTGCTCTCCGGCGATCAAGAGCGCTACACGGAGGCGGTCGCCAACGCAATCGGCATCCGTGAGGCGAAGGGCGACCTATCGCCTGGCGACAAGGTGCGAATCATTCAACAGTTGGTGGCAAACGGCGCATCGGTGCTGATCGTCGGCGACGGCACGAAGACGCACGGCGATGAGCAGCGCGACCGTCGATATGGCACTGGCCGGCCATGGCGGCGGCATTACAGCCGAGGCAGCCGACGTCGTGCTTCTTGTTGACGACGTGTCGCGCGTGGTCGACGCATCGGGATCGGCCGTGAGACGATCCACGTCGCCCGCCAGAGCATTTGGACGGGGCTCGGCTTGAGCGCAGCCGCCATCGTCTTTGCGGGATGGGGCTTATCCGCCGCCGGTTGGCGCCGTGTTGCAGGAGCTCGTCGACGTCGCGGTGATTCTCAACGCACTCCGGGCAAGCCGGTCGCCTCTGCTCCTCGGCAGCGCCGCCGCTGGAGAGCTGAGTCGGAGGCTCCACTGGCCGCGGGCAGCGTGAAGAAAAACTTGCTCCCGACG
>CAWISX010000010.1:0-12524 GCA_963838855.1 uncultured Gemmatimonadales bacterium
AGATCGAGCGGCGAGCGTCCCGCGCGCACAGAAAGTAACAAAGAGACAAGGGGCAACGATGCGCGACGCTCTAACGTGAGCTTAGGTGACGTGAATCCGGTAAAGTGGCTGCAGGCCCTACTGCGGATCCCGGCGTGGCTCTGCTTGGTAATTGTCGGCGTCTGCCTGTCAGTACTCGTGCTGGCGCGCTCACCATACGCCGGGCTCGTCGGTCTTGAGGACCTTCCGCCGACTGTGCGGCAGACAATTACGCTTGTGGGGCTGGTCGCCGTGTGGCTATGGGTTGCCAAATGCGGATTGGCGATCGCCGAAAGGTTTACGCAGTGGAGGCACACGAGGGAACAAGCGGACGACGCAGAAGAGGCTGCGGGAGTACGCGACGCGCAATTGACACGCACCGTGGCTCAGTTCACGGCCGACGAGAGATTCCTCATGGACTACTGGCTAATTAGGAATGAGCGGAACTTTGCGGCGGAGGCCACCAACCCGCTGATCACCGGGCTGCTGGGGGGAAGGGCGCGCTCGTCTATGGCGCCAAACAAGGCCACATACTTGCCATGCCACTGCGGATTCCCGACGGCATATGGGATCGGGCCTTAGCGTACCGTGGCGAGCATCCGCTGACGCCCAGCGAGTACGCTGAACTCACCGCCACGGATATCGCTTGGTGGCTCAACGGCGTGAAGCGAAAGGCGCTCGGATTCTAGTGCGCGTCGCGCGGGTTGAGCTGAATGACAAACCGGCCGCACATGCACGCAATATCAAAGCGATGACCACACGACCGGACAAGCCAGTCAAACGCGAGATCGCTGCCAGGGGCGACGCGCGTGGTCCGCTCGCAACGATCTATGCTCGACGGCGGCGTGGGCGAGGTCGCTCCGCTACTACTGCAATTCCCAGGTCGCCCGCAACGGCCTCGACAAGGCCGTCAAGGTTGGAGAGCCTTACGATCTTGATGCCAGCATCCGTCAGAATTGACTGTGCGTCGTCCGCACCGGGTGCACCAATTAAGTCCGCCGACTCCCCCATGACAGCAGCGCTACGCAGCCGTCCTCACTCGGTCGGGCACTAGGATCTATTCCCGCGGTCTTGTGTGCCATCGTGCCCCCAATTCGTTCCCTGTCCGAACCTCACATCAGGAGGCGATATGCCATCACCACGAACGAACGTCGACGCGCCCTCGTTTGTGGTCACCATGACGCTCATCGTCGCTGACGTCGCGCGCTCGCAGGCGTTTTACCGCGACGTGTTCGGCGCCACGGTATTACGCGAGAGCAATGCATCCCTGGGGGAGCCGGCGTATCTGCGACTCGGCAACATTTGGCTCAGCATCAATGTCGGCGGCGGCCCCACCGACGACAAGCCCGAGGTCATCGCGACGCCGCCGCAACATCCCAACGAGCTGAGCGGCTTCATGAACCTGAGGGTCACGGATATCGCGCGATTCTACGAGCTGTGGCGTTCTCGCGGTGCAACGTTCATTACCGCACCGAAGGTGCACGTCTCGGAAATCCGGTGTTATGTCCGAGACCCAGACGGATATCTCATTGAAGTCGGCCAGACGACCTTTACCGCCTCGCCGCTCGATCTTTATAGCTAGTGGGACGGCTCGGCTGCCTCGGGGGTGGCTGTACCAACAGCCCTCCCCCGGTTCGCATCCCAAGTTCAACCTCATCACGCGGCCCGATACGTCAAAGGCTTCTGGTCGCCACGACCCCACGAAGGATCGAGAAGGCAAGACGTGACGGGAGATTCCGCCCGAGGCGCACGTCATTCCGAGCTGCAGGGGTCCTTGGTGTCGATTCAACCGACACCATCGGCTGGCCGGTCTCGGTTCAGGTGTCGATTCAAGCGTGCATAGGCGGGCATCCTGACGGCCTAATCCGGGCGGATCGGCGTGAAGTCAGAGGGAAAGCGTGCAGGATGCCTGCGGTTGCTTCACGCGGCTGGCGAATCCCAATCGTTGGCACCATAGAGCCCGGATGGTCGCAAATTAGGTCGCAAAATATGTGAGCAGATCGTGACATTGGGGCAGGCAAATCCGGGCGGATTGTGCGCTCTGCCGAGTGAATTGCGATCCTAGGTCACGATAGACGGGGCAGGGGCGGAGCCTGGAAAGCGTGTGGGGGTGAAAGCCTCTCGCGGGTTCGAATCCCGCCCCGGCCGTGATGTAACTCTGTGCCGCACAAGGTATTGCACTGCGCACCTAAAGCGGTTTCTGTCGTGGTTCCGGCGCGCGGGTGGCATTTGCGGCTGGCGATTGGACGCGACCCCTCAGCCATTGCTCACCGCCTCGACCGGGCGCCTGGACGCGAGCGCCTCGAGCATCGTTCGGCCGTCGGGCTGCTGGTACACATTCACGACCGTACTTACTGACTTCCAGCCGCCAAGGTACGCCAGATCGGCAAGCGGCGCGTGCTTGAGCTCCGTCGCGAACGACCGGCGGAGCGAATGCCAGCCGCGGCGCTCAGCTGGCTCGAGCTCGGCGGCCTCTTCGGCCGCCGCCCACCATTCGCGGAACATGTACCGACTGGTGGGTTGGCCAACTTGCACGGTCGCGGGAAAGACCCAGGCATCACCGATCTGCGCCTGCCTAGCCCGCGCGGCCTCGAGCGCTGTCACAGCGGCCGACGTGAGCGCCGTCGTGTGCTCGAACCCGATCTCGTCGTTCTCCGCACGCCACCGCACGCGCGCCGCTTTGAGATCCACGTCGGACCACCGCAACATCCGGATCGCGCCCACGCGATGACCCGTGTCATGCGCTAGCACAAGCGCAAGCCCAAACTGCGGATTCATCGTCGCGGCGACCTTAAGCATCGCCCGATAGTCTGAATCGCTCAACCTCGGCCGTCGCGGGCTTTCCTCTCGCGGCAACTCGAGCCCGCGAAATGGATGGCGATCCACAAGCGGCCGGCCGTTAAGTCCGGCTCGTATTGCCAGTGCATGATCTCGGGCGGCTTACCTGTCGGAACCTCGATGCGGTAAGGGTCGGCAAGAAGGACGCGGCCACACTTGAGATTGGCACAGCGTATCGTCTTGGGCGGCCGTTCCCGTCTCCGCGCGCGTGCCATGACGCGTATCTAGCAAGGTCAAGCCGGAGCCGCTAGGAGCAGACCGTAGGTTGGCGACTAATTGGCGCTCTGACGGGCAGCTAGGCTCGGACTAGAACGTCCAGATAGCGCCGACGCGCAGGCCTCGAGCGTCGCGTAGGGGAGCGGGACCTCAGTAGTTACCCCGGGCGAATTAGATTGCGTGGCGTTGGCAGTGACCTGCACGCCCCTGGCGGCGAGCAATGCGTGAGGGAATTTGGCTGACGAGTACTGGGACCTATACGTCCAAGGCGTCGCGAAGAACACTCAGGTCGACGACACGACCGCACAGCTCATCCTGAAAAAGATCAAGGAGAAGGAGCACGTGGTCAGGTTTACCGACCTGCAGGGCCGGCCGTGGGTTGTCACCATCGCGGCGATCGCCGGAATGGCGAAGTACCAAGACCGCTAGCGAGCAAGTGGCAAATTTGCCACTTGTCACGCTCGACGCCGCTCGACGGCGGCGCGCTGCGCGATCACACTCCGCACCCACCGATTCCACAAAGGGAACGCGCCCTCGAGCTCCGCGACCGGCCAGCCAAAAGCATCGCACAGGCCAAGGGCAACCCCTGGCGACCGGCTTGCGCCGGCGCCGCAGTGGACGACGATGCGCTCGACGTGCGGCCACTGCTTCACGAACCGAAGGATCTCCCCGGCGTGCTCGGCCGAAAAGAGGACATCCTCTGCCGCCGGGGCGGCAACGATGTCGTTGAAGGCGAGCCGCAGGACCGCGACGAAGGCGGGGGAGAGCTGGGCGGGCGCGGCGCCAGGGTCCCCGATCGAAATGCAGACCTCGACACCACGCGGCTCGTACCGCTCGGCCGCCTCGCGCGAGAGCACTCGGAGCTCGATGCGCTGCCCCACGCCGACTAGCATAAACGCGCCCCGGGGCCGGCGCTCCGGCCTGCGCGCGCATGAAGGGCTGCATGGGTCATGACTCCGGTGAAGAGGGTGTGCGTTGGGTTTGCTGCGTCGTTTTGGCGGTCCTACGTCGAATGCGCCGAGCGTCCTCGCGGTCTATGGCCGCGTCTTCTTCCAGGAGCTTCTCGAAGCTGGCGCGTAACTCCGGGTCGCGGCGCATTCGGTATTCGAACTCGATCTCGGCTACCGCGTTCATTTTGTCATACTCCTCGAAGGCATCCTCAATGTCGAGATGGGCAACGCAGTGTCCATGCGCGCGCTCGACCTTCCACATGCACCACCAGACCCCCGCGTGCGGCCACGGGTAGCGACACGAGCCGCGGAAGCCGCGCGCGGGCATACCTAGGCGCTCGAGCTGCCGCAGCCGCCGCGTCGTAATCCCGAGCCATTCCGCGGTATCCTTGGCCGTCACCCACTGGGTGACCCGGCCGTCTGCCCCGAGATCCCAAGTCCCAAACTCATCGGTGTGCGGCACGACGCAGCTGTCGGTCAACGTGATGGTGCGCGCCGGTACGTGCCTGCGGCCCTTGGATGCGCTCGCAGCGCGGCTAAGCGCCGGCGATTTGCTCGTCTGTGAGGCCACGCGCCTAGCAGTCATCGGCGGCCGTCAGGCGAAGCGAAATGCGTTTCAGAGATCCTCCCTCTACCCCCAGGCCGGGCTCGACCGTCCCCCTCTTGAGGTGGTTTTCCAAGGACCCGACGAGCTTGCTTGCCGCTCGTTGGCGTATCCCGGGCCCCCGGCTTGTTCACGCGCTTGATCGGCTACCGCAGCCTCTTCGGCCCGGATTTCACGCAGGAGCACGGAGCGGCGCTTTTCACGCCTCGCCTGATCGGATGCGGTCGTCTGCTGGACGAGGTCCTGGAGGACACGGGGGAGTTGAGTGAGCGACAAGTGCTCGAACATGGGTTACCTCGGTGGGTGTAGGTGCGACCGCAGCACGTTCGATGATGGCGGGCGGCTGAGGTCGTAGGTGGCGATTCGGGTGGCGATTGAGCCCGATTTGGTCCGACATCGCCAGCGGTAGATCCGGGCGGATCGCGCCCGTGTCAGAGGGAAAAGCGATTATTTGTCGTGATCGGGGCAGGCGGGGCTTCGCCTGGAAAGCGTGTGGGCCCGAAAGGGTCTCGCGGGTTCGAATCCCGCCCCGTCCGTAGTAACAACTGCTGTATTGAAAGCCGGTTGCGCGTCTCACGTCACGCGCTTTGCGGGCAAGGTGTTTGCGGCCTGGTGCCTAATTCTGGTGCCTAGTTGGTCGTCTTCGACGCTCACATCTTGGACTGCCTGACGCGCCGCTGGAGCTCGGCGCATCGTCGCTTCGTCGGGGCATTGGTACACCTCGACGACTGTCGTGACCGACTTCCACCCGCCGAGATAGGCCAGGTCTCCGAGCGGTGCCTGCTTCAGCTCCGAAGCGAACTTCCGGCGCAGGGTCGTGTGGATACCCGCCTAGCTAGGCGCGACTGAGCGGACGGGCGGCCTGCACCGCGGGGGGGGCTTCTTCGGCATTGAGCCGGCTGGCCAGCAGCGGCATCTACCCGAGCGGACGGTCACCTCCAGCATACTCAGCGTCGCTGAAGTGCCTAACCCAGACGCCTATCTGTGTGTACGGTTGGTGCTGCTAGGGCGCAAAGCTTCGCTCTGTCCCTCTCGGGCAAATCCGATATACTGGGGCACCTTCATTCAGTGGCGGCGCTCAATGCGAGGCTTTGCACTAGCCCTGGCGTTCGTCGTATCCGCGTCAGCGGTCTGCGCAGATGCGCCTACTTGGGCGATCTCGGTCGCTACTCCCACGCTGGTACTATAGGAAGGAGGTTTCACCATGGCTCGATTCGTTGCTCCTCTCGTTGCCGGGCTGCTTGTCTGCGGCTCGGCGGCGGCGTACGCTCAGGACGCAGGCAAGAGTTCCGATCTCAAGTGGGGACCCGCGCCCGCCGCGTTTCCGGCTGGCGCCCAGATGGCTGTCGTGTCCGGCGACCCCGGGAAGTCGGGGCCGTTCGTGGTGCAGCTCTCCCTCCCCGATGGCTACCAGATCAAGCCGCACACGCACCCGACTGATGAGAACGTGCACGTGGTCAAGGGCACGTTTCTGGTCGGCATGGGGAAGACGTGGGACGCCGCAGCCATGAAGCCGATGGCAACCGGCGCCACCGGCATGGTCCCCGCGAACATGGCGCACTTCGCCAAAGCCAAGGGCCCGACTGTCGTCCAGGTCTCCTCCGCTGGCCCGTTCGCCATGACCTACGTCAACGCATCCGACGACCCGCGCACCAAGGCGACTCCGTAACGGGGAGCCTTCTACCGGCTAAGTACGTCGCATCGGCGTGATCCGGCGCGGGTGAAGGAACAGCTGCTAGACATCGCCTTGTCACGAAAAGCGAGGGCCAAGTGTCGTCTCGCGGCCGACGCATCTCACTTCAGGCGGGCTGGCGCATGGTGCCATCCCAACTGCCGGGGCGTGTCTACTCGACATTGCCCCTCACTAGACCCTGCACCACGATCAAATTCCGTTCGGAAATAACGGCAAGATAATTTTCCGTCCGGAATTCAGGCGGTCTGTTATATCATCCAAACCCCTCGCAAAGATTACGTTCAGACCACACCTGCTGTCTTGCCCGACGATCACTTCTGATAGCTCTCGCTGTCTCGGGTTGTATGTGTAGGCTTTAAACCCAAAATCCTCGATATAGGCTTTCACTTGTTGCACACTCGTGCCGTACTTTGACAACGTGACATTTTGTAGCTCGATAACGATTACATGCAGACCGCGTTCCTTTAGCGTTTGTACCGCGCCGAGCAGAACGCGCAATTCAAAGCCTTCCACATCAATCTTCATTGCGTACGGCACGGCACCGTTGAGAATGTGTTCGAGCGTATCGGATGGAATGGACATTGTATCTTGTCCCGATGCAAACACCACGCGGTTTGTTCCGCTGCGGCTGACATCCATCGTTACTTCGCCCGCTTCGTTGGCAACAGCGATCCGGCGAGTCTCAATCCTGCCGGACAGATCATTTAGGCGCACATTTTGGCGCAAGGCTTCATAGGCTTTTGGAACAGGCTCGAGGGCAACAGACTGAGCTCCGGTGATCCCGCTGACCCATACCGAATACACGCCAACATTGGCTCCAATGTCTACAAAAGTGTCGTCGGTTCGCATGATGTGAGCGAGAAAGAGCATTTCATTGAAATCATGCAACGAATGTACATATACGGATGTCCCGTAATTTTCCTGTCGGCCCACGATTATTTTGAGATTCTCAGGCAAGTTCAAAACAAACCTTGCATCCAGCAGGAACCGTGCGGCGTTCCAAATAACATAATCGCAGAGGGCGCGGAGCTTAGAACCCCTATTTAGAGGGTGGCGATACGTCCTTGCCAAAACGCCGTAACGGCGACGAACCCAACTCAACATTCCTTCTAAATTCCCTGTGGAGGCTTGTATGGAGATCTTTCGTCCCTCCAGAAATATGATCGTCCTTCGGGAAGGGTTGCCCTCAAGCACGTGACCGCTAGAGTCGAGAGGACGCATTCCTGAAAACATTGCGTGGATCCGCGCTTCGTACAGATCCTTTCCCACGCGCTCCGGCCAACGCGCCTCATTCCGGGCTGTGAGTTTCAGTTCGCGACCTTCGGGAAATTCAGGGTCTCGCCGTTGTCTACGGCATAGCAAATCAAAGCTGCTCGTTTCCGCATCTCATCGCAGCGCGTTGCCACCCGTCTGATTATCGGGACGGACCTTACTTGCAGCCGATTGCCGGCGTGCACCGCTTAAGCATGAGAGTCGGCGTTCCTGGAAAAGAGCGGGCCGCGACAATCCATTGCCCTAGAACTTGACGTAGACAGGAGCACCGGCCGTACGGGCCAGGTCGGCAGCTTTGCTGATCGCGCCCTGCCGCTCGCTCGACGTGGCATTGTCCGGCACCTTGATGGATGGAGCGTCCGCGTGCCCCCCAGATCCCGCGCATGTCACCTTGATGTCCATTGGCGTAAAGATGTCGAGCGTCAGAAACGCGACGAGCCCATTCAGGAATGAGTGCTGCGTCTCCACTTTCGCCACACCATTCTTGCATTCCTTGGAAACGTCGAGCGGGTTCGGGGGAACGATACCCGCTATGAATGATGCCGCCCACGGCTTCTCGACCACGATAGAGGACTCCGGAGCACCCGTTGTGATGATCGCGTGAAAACACGCGGCCGAGGAGAGCAATAGGGTAATGGCGACGACTCGTGAGATGCGCAGCATCAGGGTCGCTCCATATTGGGGTTGTGGACTAGACTGCACGCTAAAGCGCTGGCCAAGTCGGATCGCGGCGCCCTGCGGACGCTTGGCATGACACTTCCGTCGATAACGATTATCTGTTGCCTGCGATCGTTTCGCTGAACGTTGTCGGCACGTCGTCGTACTCGACGTTTCCGACAAACCACGTGCACGGCATGTCGACCGATGCGTTCAGCTGCAGTGCGGTGCCGTTGACCGTGCCCGACATTCCACTATAGCCGGCTAAGGCCACATTGCAGCCTGGGTATGCGTTCGAGAAATACAAGAGGCCCTGCAATGCTGTCTGGTCGGGATTGGAAAACTCCGAAATCTGAATTCCGCCGTCGGTCTGGACCTGGCCGGCGACCACGCCAGAGGTGTTACCTTCGATATATGAGCCAGTGAAGTTGCCAGAGTTGTCTGGGCTCGACAGGGTCACAGAGCCCACGAGCGGAGACGGCTCAGTGGGGTCCGGCAGACCTTGGATTGTCACGAGTCCCGTATATGTCGCGGCGTAGTTGCCTTGGATCGTTGGATACGTCGGGCCGGTCGAGCCACCACTCCCGCCACTGCATGCGGCGAGTGCAGCGATTAGAGGAACCACATAACAGATGCGACGACCTGCAGGTGATAGGGTCGCGAAGATGTGGAGGCTCATTTCGAGATCCTCGGTCAGCCGAACAGCACGCGTGAGTGGCGTGCGGCACGGACGAAAGGCTCGTCCACGCTCGGCGTCGCCGAGTCATAAGCCCGTACGGGCTCGGCACCGCTGTCGACCAACCTAGTTATCCTGGGACGCTGCACAAGCCCATGCACGGCGACAACGGCGTAAACGCGACACGCCAGTGCATTTCCGCGACACTCGCGTGAGCGCGAGGCGGCCGAGCAGTACGAGCCGTGTGGCGTCGAGGTCTGCATCTCGATCGGGGACCCCCGCGCCGCGCCTGCCCAGCTCTCCCGCGCTTTCGTCGCGGTGCTGCGGCTCGCCTTCAACGACATCGTAGCCGCCCCAGCGGCAGAGGATATCCTCTTTTCGGCCGAGCACGCCGGGGAGATCCTTCGGTTCGTGGAGCAGTGGCCGTACGTCGAGCGCATTGTCATCCACTGCGGCGCCGGCGTGAGCCGGTCGCCGGCGGTCGCCCTGGGTCTGTGCGATGCCTTCGGCTGGCCGGTCGCGGAGCTCGAGGGCGCGTTCCCTTCGTGGAATCAATGGGTGCGGAGCGTGATCGCGCAGCGCGCCGCCCTCCAGCGCCCGCTGGCTAGGAAGGTAATTTGAACTCGCTACAGCGTGATGCCGACGCGGCCGCGCTTGCGCTACGCCGACGAGTCGCGCAGATCGAGCGGCTGCGCGCTCGTCTAAGGACAGCCAAACGGTCGAAGCTGGAGAGATAGCTCGGCGCTGGCCCGCCTCTGAGCGCATTGGTATCTTGGCAGCGTCTCGGAGTCGGGAGACGAGACCGTGGAGACTGCGGGAGTCGCGGGCCGCCTCCAAGCGGCGCTCGGATCGCAGTACACACTCGAGCGCGAGCTCGGTCGCGGCGGTATGGCCACGGTCTATCTCGCGGTCGACGCGAAGCACCATCGCTCGGTCGCCCTTAAGGTGCTGCACCCCGACCTCGCATGTCGCTTGGTCCGGAGCGGTTCCGCAAGAGATCGAGCTCGTCGCGCAGCTCCAGCACCCGCATATCCTCTCCGTCATCGACTCGGGCGAGACGCCGACCGGGCAGCTGTGGTTCACCATGCCGTACGTGGAGGGCGAGAGTCTGCGCGACCGCCTGCGTCGAGAACGTCAACTCCCGGTGGCCGATGCAGTCCGGATCGTGCGCGAGGTCGCCCAGGCGCCCTCCAGTATGCGCATGAGCACGGCGTTATCCACCGCGACATCAAGCCCGAGAACTTGCTGCTGACGCGCGATGGCAACACGCTGGTCGCTGATTTCGGCGTGGCGCGCGGTGTGGGAGGCACCGCGGCGACGCTCACGGCGACCGGCTCGGCGGTCGGCACTCCGCTTACATGAGCCCGGAGCAGGCGAGCGGCGAGCGCGAGGTCGACGCTCGGAGCGACGTGTACGCGCTTGGCACGGTGCTGTACGAGATGCTGACCGGCGAGCCTCCTTTTACGGGGTCATCAACTCAGGCGGTGATCGCGAAGCGGTTCGCCAGCGCCGCACCCGCGGTATCTGTGCTGCGCGACGGGGTGCCACCGGGTGTCACGTCGGCGGTGGCAACCGCGCTCGCCCAGCCCAGCAGACCGCTACGCCACGGCAGCGGCATTTCGCGACGCGCTGGAACGGGCGCGAGTGGCGGCGCGCAGCAGCTGCACCAGCGCGCGGCGCCTGGCCGCACGTGCGAGTCGCCGGTGGCGTCGGGCTCGCGGCGCTCCTCGGCGCCGGCATTCTCTTCGTCTGGCGGCCGCCAGCCGCTCGGTCAATGGCCCCGTGGTCCTGCAGCGCTCGCCGTCCTTCCCTTCGAGAACGAGGGCGACACGGCGAATGCTTACTTTGTCGACGGGATCACCGACGAGATCCGAGGTAAGCTCGCGGCACTCCCTGCGCTTCAGGTCATCGCGCGCACAAGCTCCAATGAGTATCGCCAATCACGCAAGACGGCCGAGCAGATCGGTCGCGAACTCGGCGTCCAATACCTCCTCACGGGTACAGTCCAATCGGAGCGGGGCCCAGGCGGGACACGGCGCGTGCGGGTGAGTCCCGAGCTGGTCCAGGTGGGCGCTCGGCGAGCGCCCGTGACTAAGTGGCACCAGTCCTACGACACGACCCTGGCCAATGTGTTCGATTTGCAGTCGGCCGTTGCGACGCGGGTGGCCGAAAAGCTCGGTGTGGTCCTGAGCCCGCTGGCCAAGACACAGCTCGCCGCCCGCCCGACGCAAAACGTCGACGCCTACGACGCGTACCTACGTAGCCTAGCCCTGAGATGAGTACTCGGTGGCAACCGTTCGCCGCGCGCTGACAGCAGCCGAGGAGGCAGTGGCCCTCGACTCGACGTTCGCCGCAGCGTGGGCGGCGTGTCGGACGATCACGCGTTCCTCTACGTCAACTCCGCTCCGACCCCGGCAGACGCGGACGCGGCTCGTAGGGCGGCCGAGCGCGCAGTGGCTTTGGGCCCGACGTCTCCCGAGGGGTACCTCGCCCGCGGATCCTACACCGGCAGATCGCCTACGACGGAGCCGCCGCGCGCGGTGATTACGAGACCGCCGTCAGGCTCGCGCCTTCCTCATCCGATGCCGTCGGGGCTCTGGCAGAGGCAGAGGCTGGCGCTGGGCAGTGGGAAGCGGCCCTCGGCCACGCCCGCCAGGCGGTTGCCCTCGATCCTCACTCAGCACTCGCCGTGCTGAGGCTGAGCCTGCTGCTGCTTGGCAGTCCACCGGTATCCGGAGGCCCGTGCGGAAGTGAAACGCGGCCTCACGTTCGCGCCGGGGAGTTTGTTCCTGATCGAGACTCGCATGATGAGCCTCCTGGACGAAGGCGATCTAGCACGCGCCCGAGCGGCGCTGCGAGACATCCCACCGACGATCGATCGTGCCTCGCTCGTGGCGTACGTGGCGAAGTCCCAGACGTCTCCTGGGTCCTAGACAGCGCAGACCGCGCACTCTTATTGACACTGTCGCCCTCCAACTTCAATACCGGCCGAAGTGGTTGGGGTTTGGTGCGCGCACACCTATACTGGCTGGCCCACGACACCGTGCCGCCCGTCGCTATGGCGACTCGGCGCGGGTGCCAATTCGAGATGCAGCTTCACGAAGCGCCGGACAGATTCAGCTGCTCGGGCAACACGGGCTCGCGCTCGCGTACCTCGGGCTGCGTGCGGCTGCGGCACGTGAGGGAGAACGCGCGCTGGCGCTGGCGCTGGCGGCGGGTGTGACATCCCCCGGAGAGAACAACGTCGACGTCAGATACGTGCTTGCGCAGATCTACGTCCTAACCGGCGATCACCTACACGCACTCGCCCAGCTCGACACGCTTCTTTCCGAGCCGTACGTGATCTCACCCGCGTGGCTCAAGGTCGACCCGACGTGGGCGCCGCTCAGGGGTGACCCGCGTTTCGAGCGGCTGATCGCGGGCCAGTAGCGCCTGACGCGTCCAGCGCCGACCACGCTCGCGGGGAGTTACGGGGAGTTACATTCGTATGCGTACCGAGAGCGGGCGTGAGGCAGAGCTGATCGTCGTACCGCGGACTGTTCACGCGCGTCGTCACCGGGTAAGTGCGTATGTCCTCAGCGGGTACGGCACGTGAGCCGT
>CAWISX010000011.1:0-17373 GCA_963838855.1 uncultured Gemmatimonadales bacterium
ACAGCGAAACATGTTCCAGCGCGATGACCGCGGGCCGCGATCGGCCGGCTTGACCGGCTCGACGCGAGCATCTTTGGCCAGCTCGCTGCGAATGGCCTTTCGGACCCGGGCTGCCTCGGCGTCGTCCGAATGTTCCGCTGTCCCGGCCGGCCCGGGCTCGGTGCTGATAGGCGGCGCGCAGTCCGCTCGTTGCTGCTCCGTCTCGCTCACCCTGTGCTCAGAATTGCGAGGAGCAGCTGGGTCATGAAGTAGTCCACGATGAGTATCGAGATGCTAGCGCCGACTACGGTCTGTGTAGTGGCTCTTCCGACGCCTTCGGTGCCGCCTGTGGTGTTGAGCCCGTGATAGCACGCGGTGAGCGCGATTATGCCGCCGAAGACGAAAGGCTTCGACAGTCCTTGCACGAAATCGTTCGGGATATAGAACAGCGTGAAACCGTCGGACGCTATCTGATCCCAAACGGTGCGCCAGTACAGTGAGCTCGGCACGCCAACGACGAGCGTGGAGATAACGTTGCCGCCGATGATGCCCACGGTGTCGTTAATGATCGTGAGAATGGGCATCATGACGAGCGCTGCAATGAGTCGCGGCGTGACGAGCTTTCGGATCGGGTCAGTGCCCAGCGTGTTGAGTGCGTCGATCTGCTCGGTAACGCGCATGGACCCGATCTGGGCGGCGATGCCTGATCCGACGCGGCCGGCGACCAGGAGGCCGGCGAGCACGGGTCCGAGCTCCCGGATCATTGACGCGGCGACGAGTCGGCCGAGGTAGATCGTGGCGCCGAACGACTGCAGGCTGACCGACGATTGTAGGGCGAGCACCATACCGGTGAAGAACCCGGTGAGGACCACGATGCCGAGGGACTCTACGCCGATCGAATCCATTTGCTGGATCACGTCGGTGAAGTAGAACGGACGGCTGAAAATGAAACGGAACGCCTTCCAGACGAGGATGGTGCGGTCTTGCACCGCGGACACGCGCTGCTTTGCCCAGTCATTCAGGCGGGCAGCGACCGAGGGAGCGCGCGACTCGGCGTTCGCTTGGGCCGTCATGTTTGACCCGACATTTTCACGTGCCTACCTTGCATGACCCATGCCCCCGTCCATCTCGCGGGAACGTCTGGCGCTGCTGCTTTCGACCGCATCAGGCCTACGAGTGGCAGTAGTGGGCGACGCAATGCTTGATGTGTACCTGCGCGGCGACGTGGAGCGGATTTCTCCCGAAGCGCCGGTACCGGTCGTGCGCGTGCGCGAGCGCGCACAGGCGTTGGGTGGCGCGGCCAACGTCGCACAGAACGTAGCAGCACTAGGTGCGAGGTGCGAGCTGGTGGCTGCCATTGGAGAAGATGCAGCCGGCAATCGGCTGTGTGAGATGCTGGCGGAAATGGGAGCTGAGCGGCGCGGGCTCGTGACGGTTGGTCGGCCCACCACAGTAAAGACTCGGGTCGTGGCGCGTGCTCAGCAAGTAGTTCGGTTCGACGAGGAAGACGACGGCGACATGACCGGCACCGACGTAGACCAGTTACTCGGCGCCGTCAGCCGAGCCGTGAGCGAAGCGGACGCGGTGATCCTCCAAGACTACAACAAAGGCGTTCTCGTGCCGCCGGTAATTCGAGCCGCCATTGACGGCGCCGCCAAGCGAGGCGCGCCGGTCGTTGTCGATCCAAAATTCAAGAACTTTTTTCACTTTCGCGGCGCGACGATGTTCAAGCCCAATAGGCGCGAGCTCGAAGCGGCCCTCGGCGCCGCCGTGAATTTGGACTCGCCGCGGGCTTTGCACGACTCGCTCGAACGACTCGGCGTGGCGCACTTGCTGCTCACACTCGGCGAGCACGGGATGGCGCTGGTCGAGCCCGATGGCGCGACCCATCGGGTTCCGACCACGGCACGCGATGTATACGACGTGGTGGGCGCTGGCGACACGGTGAGCGCGTATCTCGCCGTCATGCTGGCCGCGGGCGCCACCCCGATCGAGGCGGCCGTGGTGGCGAATTACGCGGCCGGAGTGGAAGTCGGAAAGTCCGGCGCCGCGACGGTTACCGCGGCCGAGGTGCTGGATGCGTATGACGGTCTTAACCCCAAGGCCCTCGCGAGCGGGCACTGAGATTGGCCCGCGTGCAATCGTCCAGCTCATGCACGAAGAGGAAATTGTGGACGGTTTCCGTATCCGGGGGAACCCCCGTCGGTGAGACGCTGCGAATCTGACCGCGGTCGATGAAGTATGCCTGGTAGCCGAACTCGGCTAGTGTCGCGAAAGTCCGGTCAATCGGGTATGCGAGAAATTCCTGATAGATCTCCAGAACTAGGACCGGCCGCTCGCGCGCCAGCGTGGCGCGAGCTCCACGAAGCACATCAAGCTCGTGGCCCTCGACATCCACTTTGATCAGGGAGACATCCCGAAACTGAAACTCGTCGAGCGTGCGGACCGGCACGTCAACGGTCTGGTGCGTCGCGACGATGTGTCGAAAGGTCGCATGGCCAGGCTCCGGGCGTCCGTCGTACACAGGAATGTGGAGCGGCAACCGACCGGAGGCGTCCGACAGCGCCACGTTGTGTACTCGGACGCGGGGCGACGCGTACGCGGCGAGAATCCGTCGGCATTGTGGGAGCGGCTCGAACGCCTCGACGCGCGCGCCCGCGCGCACAAACGCGTACGTGTAGATGCCAAAATTCGCCCCTACATTGATCGCCGTCGAGCCTGGTCGAAGAAGCGCGGTTGCGACGCGTAATTCCGCGTCCAAACGACCGAGCGCCCGCCGGTACCAGTAGCGCGCCGGCATAGCCAGTCTGGGGGGCACCGCCGCCACAGCGACGTCTTTGAGACGCCGTAGGTTGGTCGGCTGTTGTCGTGTACACATTTAACGCATTCGAAGCCACAGCGACGACGGATAATGCTTTCTGTCATTGAAATCCGAGAACAGTCCGCTGGTTGTCCGGCGCGGTCGGTAGTCGGGAAAGACTTCGCTCATTTCGGCCGGACGCTCATGATGCAGCTGGCTAAGGCACGCGAGAATCTCAACTCGTGGATTGTCGACGAGAAATGCCCTCACCAACGATGTCTCCGACCATTGTCGCCAAACGCGCTGCAGCGTTTCCGGAGAATAGTCGTATGGAAGGTAGATGTCGTGAATGTGAACGAGCACACCGGGAGCAAGACGGGGCAGAACTTCCAGAATGAGATAATTGACGTCGCCTCCGGTACGCACCGCGTGCGTGGAATCGATGAACAGGATGTCCCCGGCGCGAAGCGACCGGAATACTGCGGGGTCAACTTCCTGTACGCGCCGCGAGATCAAGGTCACTGGCATCGATCGCAACGCGGCGCTGGGAAACGGCTCAACGCAGGTTATGGTTGCCGCTGAACCTTCCTGTCTATTGAGCTCCGTGGCCGCGAGCGCGCAATAAGTCGACACGCCGCTTCCCACCTCGATGATCTGCCCTGGCTTACCGTGGCGAATGACGCCGTGCAGCACCTGCGCTTCTATGAAACCGTACCCCGGGCCGAGCGCGTGCGCCACTGCATGCAAGTAGGTCCGGCCGCCGAGGAATTCATCTCGGTACGGAAGGCACATCTCACGCAGATTCGCGATCTGGCGGTCCGGGTTTGCGTCGATTCCAGGCAGGGTTGACGGCTTTGCCCACAACGCTCGGGTGGCGATCAACTCACCGACGTTGGGCTGCTGGGAGTAGAAGTTCACGGGTAGCACATGGACTCCGAGCCGCTCAGCCAAACGCCATACATGTCCGATCGCGACCTTGGCCCGGTCACGCCATCGCATCGTCGTGCCTCCGGCGAGCTGCGGCGCGGGCGTCGCTTACTTGCATGTCGTACACACGCTGACCGGAGCGAGAGCGGAGGTGTGTACACCGCTTGAATAGAGCGTATCTTCCCATCGCGGAACGTTACTATGATCAACGGCCGTCCGCGGCGAGGGAATGCACACCACGCGCGGGCCGCCCGGCGGACGCTACGCAGTTCGGGCCCTTAGCTCAGCTGGTTAGAGCAGCGGACTCATAATCCGACGGTCGCAGGTTCGATCCCTGCAGGGCCCATCGATACAAGTTGCTTTCCGAACCGCTCGCCTATTCGCCGGTTCGATCCTTGTCCGCGCCCTTACCCGCGTCTGCGCACCCGGGTCGCGCGCACTTGCTTAGTCGCGCGGCGAGTCCTGACCGTCGTTCATTCTCTCTCGGCTGCCGTCCCGCCGCTGCCGGTCGCCATCGCGGAAACCGTCGCGGTCATTGCGGTCGCGGCGCTGCCAGTGCGAATGACCTCCGTGTTGTCCCTTTCCCCGCCGATGCATGCGGCGTTCGCGCCTCACGATTTTGGCAGCGGCGTCACGCTGTTTATCGGTGAGCACGGCGTCCGCGGCACTCGTCTCGCGCCATCGGGTCTCTCGCCAGGTCTCGCGCAGTGCCATCAAGCTGTCACGGATTGCCGGCGACAACCGCGGCAACCCGCGAGCGCCCATCCCCTCGTGCCCCCGCGGCTGCTCGGGAGCTTGACCGCGCTCCCCGTTGGGCGCTGCCGGCGGCGCGGGAAGAAGCGACTTCGCGCGGTCTAGCATCGCGCGCGCCTGCTCGCGATCGGCCCGATAGAGGGCGATGAGCTTGGTCACCTGTTCGGGAGTCAACTTGAGCTCCGTCTGGTGATCAAGGAGCAAGGCTGCCGGGCTGAGATTTACGGGCCGTCTCCTCGCCATTTGCGTCGGGCGACCCGAGGCTTGGTCGCCCGGCCCCATCATCCTCCCCGTCCCCCGCCCCCCCGGCGCGTCCTGCGCCCTGCCGCCGCCCGCCGCACCACACAAAGCGACCGCCGCCCCCGCCACGACCCACCACGCTGTCCGCCGCATTTTCACGTCGCGCATTATTAGAACTCCTCGTAAGACTTCCTTCCCTGGCTTGTCTACGCCGCGGGGCGGAACTTTGTTGATCGCCGCGCGGAGCCCCAGCCCCCACTGTCGGAACCGGAGCGCGCGCACATTGCGGACGCTGCGCTGTATATAGCAAGGGTATGAGGACGTTCGCCCGACAGACCGCCTGCGCGGCACCGTTGCTCGGAGTGATGGCGTTCTGGGGTGGGACCCTGATCGCCGAGCGGCGTTACCCTTCAGAGTTTGACTGGCGGTACATGACGTTGTCCAATCTGCTCTCGCCCGTCCGCAATCCTGCGGGTCATCTGTGGGCAGCGGGCGGAATGGGTCTGACCGGGGCGTGTGGCGTGTGCTGGGCAGTGGCGCTGGCCCGAGGCTCCGGCCCGGTCGCCGTGGGTGAGCGAACGCCGGGGATTTGGCCGCTGGGATTGGGAAGCGTTTGCATGGCGTGTTCCGGCCTGTTGCCGCTGCGACTGCCCGGAGTGCCCAAGGGACATGAGATTCTCACGTTGTTCGCGTTTGCCGGCTTGTGCCTTGCCATGATGCGCCTCACGTACCAGACCGCCAAGCGCGCCTTTGGCCTGCGCCCGACTGGTTCCGCCAGGCGTCCCGCGCTCTACGGGGCGGCTCTCGCAGGAGTTGCGCTGTTCCCGATTTTTCTGGCGGCCGCTGCGCAGGTATATGTCTTCTATGTGCTGCCGCAGCTTCACTGGGTTGGCCTCTCATGGCGAGCGCGAGGCGTGCCCGCGTACTTCAGCTTCGCTTTTTGGGAATGGGTCACGTGTGTCGTGCTCTCTGCTTATATGGCGATCCTCTCCCGGGCGGCGTCCCTATCTCGCACTGGGCGCTTCAGCCCGACATCAGCGTAGTTTCGTAACCCAATCCGCTCCCGTGTTTCAATACATTTTTGACCAGTCAATCTCGGACAGTCGCCCGCGCGCTCTGGCGTTTGAGGCGATTCGGCGTCTGTTAGTGCGCTTTGGCGACCCGGTCGTTTCGTATCGAATCAACGGTCGCGCTATCGCGATCAATCTCGCGCACCAGCTCCCCCATTGTAGGCGGATTCAGCCATTCTATTCCGCGAATCTGACGCGGCTGTGCGCGTTTCTACGAGAGGAGTTCGGCGTCCTGCGGATGATCGACGTTGGCGCGAATGTGGGCGATTCGTACTGCCTAGCGGACCCGCGGCCTTCCGATGCATATCTGCTGATTGAGGGTGATGCCCGGTACTTCTCCCTACTCGAGCGCAATACTCGAAGCGACCCAGCCGTTCGCCGCATCCGGGCCCTGGTCTCCGACGAGGCAACTAGCTCTGGGACTCTATTCGCCGAGAACGGGAACGCCCGAGTGGTGGCCGCGGCCGATGCCGAGGCTGACGACGCACCGTGGATAACGCTCGACGCCATTCTTGACACAGATGCCGTATTCGCGGGACCCCATCTGCTCAAAACGGACGTCGAGGGATTTGACACGCGAGTGTTAAGGGGTGCGAGCGGGCACATCGCGCGAACGTCTCCCGTTTTGTTCTTCGAGCACTACCCTCGCCTACTGCGGCAAGCGGGCGACAGCGACACGGCCATTTTCGCCGAGTTGGCGCAGCGTGGGTACAGTCAGGCGATCCTATATGACAACCTCGGGTCTCTTGTGGCCACAGCGGCAACGTCAGATGAAGATCTGATCGGGCGTCTTGTCTCCCAGGCACAGCGGAAACGAAAGTACTACTACGACGTCTGCTGCTTTCCGGACGTCTTCGCCTCAGCGCGTCAGCGTTTCATCCAGTCCGAGCGGCGAAGTGCGCCCGGCTGACTTCCACCCGCTGGTACGACTGCGCGCCCGCGCCGATCGGCTCTATCTAATTCCGATGCGCGAGACAAATTCATGCAGTTTGGCTTCTGCGGCTGATGCCGTCGCGGCGAAGCGGCGCGCTCCTTGGCCGAGGGCATCGCGCTCCGCCCGCCGTCGAACCAACGGGCCACGGAAGTAACCGGTCTCTGAAGATTCGATCAACGCTCACGTTGCAGCGGACGTAAATAAAAGAATTGTTTCTTTGAGACTCAAAGGCCCGTATTCGCTCTACGCGACCGCGGGCGCGCCAGCTTGGGTTTGCGTTGCGTTATGGCAGAGGTTGCTGTCCCACACACTCAACCGGCGATCATATGCGAACCGCACGGCGCGTTGCTCGGCTCTCAGCTGTCTTGCTGGCTGCTGTCCTCGTCGTACGCTGCTCGGGCGATCACCCTACCGCGCCTCCTCTGGGCGCGTCCGCCACGGCTCAGCCGACCATCCTTAGCGTCGTGATCAAATCGGATTCGCTGAACGTTTTGGCGAACAAGTTGACAGTGACAGTAACTGAAGCCGACTCGGTGCGCGCAAGAACGATCCTTCCGATTGGCGCAGAATCGCCGCCGGCAGCGCCAGTTGTCTCAGGGACAGCGAACATTCTGCATCTGGGGCTGCTCCCCATGACTCTTTTTCGGTACGTGATCGACGCCTACACGAGCGGGGGCCTGCATGCGACTCGCATCATCGACTTCAAGACGCCAGACATCCCGTCTTACGTCAAGGCGGCGCAGCTAGTGACGACGAGCGGCCGACCAGAATCAGGGTACAACATCGTGTCGCCGTTGCAGTTCGCAAAGGACACTGGCCTCATAGTCGCCTTCGACTCGATCGGCAGGGTTCGGTGGTATCGGATGATGCCGGGATCTGTAACGGACGAGTCCAAGATGCAGCCGAATAACCATTACACGGCGTTCGTAGCGACCTTGGTGCCAAACCTCACTCAGGTGCAGCTGCCTGGCGTATACACCGAGTACCTGCCGAACGGCGACTCGGTGGCGTCGTATGAGGCGCCCGCCCCACTCGGCACTGACCTGCACGAGATGTGGCTGGAAGGGCCCCCCGGGGGACCGGAAAGCGTCTTCCTGTTCGGAGTCCAGACGAGGATAGCCGATCTAACACCGGTCGGCGGCTTGCCGAATACGCCCACTCAAGGCCACATCCTTCTGCGGATGTCGGCGTCGGGCGCGGTCGAGTTCTCCTTCAACAGCTGGGATCACTGGACTATCGCCGATTGGATCGAGCCGACGGGGCTGTCGATACTCGACTTCGATCACCCGAACGCGCTCGATTTCGACCTGGATAGCAATTACATCGTCTCGTATCGGCACCTAGGCGCAGTCGTCAAGGTGAACGCCGTGACTGGCGCTATCATGTGGCAATTGGGCGGGCGAAAGACGCAGTACACCATTCTGAATGACCCACTGAAGCTCTTCAGTGGCCAGCACAGCGTTCGCGTTCTTCCCAACGGGCATCTGCTGATGCTCGATAACGGTCTTCGGCATACTCCGCCGCATACCCGCGCCGTCGAGTATGCGCTAGACCAGACTAAGCTGACCGCGACGATGGTCTGGGAATACGACCCGCGCCCATACGTCTATACGGCGTTCGTGGGATCGGTTCAACGGTTCGCCAACGGGAATACGATGGTTGGCTTTGGCGCCCTTGGCCGCGTCGACGAGGTGACACCATCGGGAGCGTCCGTCTGGCGAGCGCAGTTCGGTCTATACGGGTCGCCCGAGTTCTACCGTATTCATCGTATCAAGTCTCTGTACGAGTGGGGTGACCCGTAAGTCAGCGGAACAGAGCGAGCGACTTCTGAAAGACTTGCCACACACCCCACGCCAACGGAACGCCTACGATCGACCACGCGAGTACCAGCTTGATGACGGTGAGCGGATCGCGCGGCGTGTCGCCCGGCTTCACTGCATTGGGCGCGCTCATGACGCCACTCTTGATCGCACGCCGGCAGCATCCGGAGCTGAGGCGCTCGCGAAATGATACTTCTCGTCTACTGGGCGCACGAGGAAATCGCACACCAGACCCACGAGTAATAGCACGGCCATGATGTGCATCGTTGCGGTGTATGCCTGCGCCTTTGGCACACCGTGATCGATTTGGGACTGGCGAATCGTATTTACGACCATTGGCCCCACGATGCCAGCCACGGACCACGCGGTCAGTAGACGGCCGTGAATCGCCCCAACCTGCATGGTGCCAAACAAGTCACGCAGGTACGCGGGAATCGTGGCGAAGCCGCCTCCGTACATCGTCAGGATGATCCCGCAACACAGGATGAACAGCGGTACGCTTCCAATTGCGCCAGTAATCGGTATGAGGAAGTAACACAGTGGGCCGAGCGTGAAAAACGTAGCGTAGGTCGCCTTTCGCCCAATCACGTCGGACGTGGACGACCAAAAGAAGCGCCCGATCATGTTCAGGAGGCTGAGCAATCCGACGAAGCCAGCAGCGGCGGCCGCCATGACTCGACCAGTGAACATCTCTTGAATCATCGGCGACGCCTGCTCGATGATGCCAATGCCGGCGGTGACATTGACGCACAGCATTATCCAAAGCAGCCAGAATTGCGGCGTTCTTATCGCCGTGTTCACCTCGACGTTTGCGCTGGTTATGAGCGCATTCGCGGTCGCCTTTGGCTGGTAACCGGCTGGTGCCCAGCCAGGGGGCGGCACGCGCACGGTGAAAACGCCGAACATCATGAATGCGAAGTAAATCACGCCCAATGCGAGAAACGCTTGCGCAACTCCCATCGACATGGGCGACTTGAAGTGGGCCATCAACGCGACCGAAAGTGGCGAGGCGATCATGGCGCCTCCGCCAAAACCCATGATCGCGAGCCCCGTCGCCATCCCTGGCCGGTCGGGGAACCATTTTATGAGGGTCGATACGGGCGAGATGTAGCCGAGGCCGAGACCTATGCCGCCTAGAACGCCGTAACCCAGTACCACGATCCAGAACTGATGCACGAGGACGCCCAACGCGCTGACAAAGAAACCTCCGCCGAAGCATAACGCGGACGTGAACATTGCTCGGCGCGGCCCCACGCGGTCGAGCCAAGCCCCGAAAATCGCGGCCGATATTCCCAGAAAGGCTATGGCCACTTGAAACAGGTGGGCGATTGTCCCCTGCTTCCAGTCGGCCGGCGCGGCGGCCGTGATGCCCAGAAGCGTGGTCATTGGAATCTTGAAGACGCTAAACGCGTACACCTGACCGATTGACAGGTGGATCGCCAGCGCGGCGGGCGGCACCAGCCAGCGGCTATAGCCGGGCTTGGCGATAGAATGTTGCCGGTCCAGGAAAGACAGCACAGCCATCAGCTACCTCCGTGTCGGAAGGAAATCGACGCGTGACCTCGGCAAGACCTCCGCTCGCGGCAAAGCATACGCATGAAGCGAGTTTGCCCGGAAACCGTGAACCCCGACGGGCTGAGCCCCGGCAAACCTAACTCAGGGCAGTCACAGGCCGCCACCACTTTGCTTGGTGGTCGTGACCCACCTGATACGTACCTCTTGACTGTCACTCGACCAAGATGGGAGTCACGCCCACGACGAGGCCGGAATTTGGCTCTAGCATCGCCTCATTCCCCCACAAGTCTTTCATGCGAGTCGCCTTCCACTCGGGAGGAAGGCTTAGCGTCGCCTGCCCAGTGGAGCGCCAAATAATGTGCGCTCGTCGCGTGCCGCGATCGAGATCGCACGACCAGACCGCATCAATGGTCACCTGGCAGGATCTCGCGAATTGTGCGCCGACGATCCACCGCTGTAACTCCTCGTAGGCAGCACCAACCGTGGTCGGCGTTGCACCGTCCTCCTGATTCAGCCGTACACTGAAGAACGGCGCCAGCGATGGCCGCGCCCAACCGTACCAGTAGAATCTCTTTATTCCGTGAGACCCGGCGATCAAGTACGCGCGCGCCATATAAGCCGCGGCAAGCGATTCGGACGGGAATGGTTTGGGGTCCATCCACGTCGTCTCGGTGTTCCACAGGGGAAGGCTCGCTACACCACGACTGCCCATCACTTCGCGCACATTTTCAACTAGCGGTCCGATTGCCTCCGGCGGCTCCGGACTGACGTAGAAATGGAACGCGACAACGTCCACACACTTGCCGCCACCTTTTGCGAGGAAGCTGTCGAGCCAAGCCACGCCGTCGCCGCCGCCACTTGCGGCGGGCGACAGCACCACGACGCGCGGATCCACGCTCTTCAGCTCGCGATACGCAGCACAAGTCAGCGCGACGAGTTGATCGGTGGTCCCGGAGTAGAAAAGTGGCGTGTTCGGCTCGTTCCAAATTTCGTACTCGTTAATCCGGCCGCGATATCTTGATGCCACGGCGCGAACATAGTCGGCCCAGTCGCTGAAATCGCGAGGGGGCGCGGTGCACGCGTTGCCTCCGCGGGGGCAGGACCGGATCGGCACGGAAGTGGACCAAGAAGGAACGAACCCGAGCGTCAGCAGAACTCGCACTCCATTTCTGTCGGCAACGTCGACAAAATGGTCGAGGCGCTGGAACCGCCAATCGCCCCGCCGCGGCTCGAGGTCCGGCCACGTCACGCCGTTGTCCCACAACCGCCACGCACCGAAACGGATAGTCGGCCACGATGCTCGCTCGGGGTAGTTCAGCACGTGAAGCCCGAAGAACGCCTGACTGACCGGCTCAACGCTGGGCGATTGTGCGGACGTTGCCGCGCAGGCAATAGCGGTCGTTGCAACCGAGATGACTGCTCGTAGAGACAGCATGGCAAAGCCTCGCCGAGGCGCGATCGCGTGACCAGGTCGAGGAGACGCGAGGTATATAGCATTGGCGATGCGCACGCGTTTGCTCGGGTTCCGGTGACTGAGGAGAGACATGGCAGCAGGTGTGCTCGAGTGTTAAACTTCGCCCGCCATGGTGCCAAGCTCGGGCGTGAATGCCGAAATCATTGGTGCGGTCGCGTAGCTCAGCTGGTTAGAGCGCTGGTCTCACATACCAGAGGTCCGGGGTTCGAGTCCCTGCGCGACCATTGTCCCCCATATCCGGACGGGGGTTCCAAAGGTGCCCGGATATCCTCGGTCGCAACCTTCCCGCGCGGATTGGTCTCGCTGCGGGTTTGGACACTCCCTGCGGCTATAGCGCTCCTCGCCTCGGTCTCCCGGCTGGAAGCTCAAATTCCATCTCAGCTTCCATCGCCCGCCCAAGCCCAGCAGCTTCTCCAGAATCCGGACTTGGTGGCGCAACTGCGCCAGCGGCTCCTGTCTAGCGGACTTACCCCCGACCAGATACGCGCTCGGCTACGCGCAGCCGGATACCCAGAAAACTTTCTCGACGCGTATTTGCCCGGTGGCACCGGCGGCGACTCGCTGTCAGGGTCGACTCTCGACGCGGTGAGCCAACTCGGGCTGATCGATTCAGCCGGCTACGACTCTTTGCAGGGCACTGGGGCGATCGATTCCATCAATCTCCAACGCTTCCGCGCTGCGCGGGACACTGAGCCCGCGGAGGAGCCAATGGACACCTTGCTGCTCCTCGACGACTCCGCGGCCGTCGCGGCGGCAAGGGAACGTGCCCGTCGCCGCGCAGCTCTTGTCGGTAGCGAACCAAACCCCCTACTGGCCCCATACCCGGCGATTGGCGGCGCCGGTGCTGCGGGCCTGTCGCGCGCGGGTGGTGGCTCGCTGCAGCGCATTGACACGACGGGCTTGTTGGCACGACAGCCGACGCTTCAGGGTCGGCTGCCTCCGGATACGGGCCTCTCGATTTTCGGTCTCAACCTGTTCGAACGTCGAACCACGTTATTTCAGCCGAATGTTTCGGGCCCGGTCGATGCCAGCTACAGGCTGGGACCGGGAGATCAACTTGTACTCATTCTGACGGGCGAGGTCGAGCTCGCGCGCTCGCTGACGGTCACGCGCGAAGGGTTTGTCGTCATTCCACAGGTGGGTCAGCTCTACGTCGCCAACCTGACACTGGGACAGCTGGAGGATCTGCTGTACGAGCGCCTAGGTCGGGTGTATTCGGGAGTTCGTCGCGGCCCTGATGCCAAGACGCATTTTTCGGTCAGCATTTCCCGTCTGCGCAATAACCAAGTTTTCGTGGTGGGTGATGTGACGGCGCCCGGCAGCTACCAAATCTCGAGCGTTGGGACGATGCTGACTGCACTTTACGCTGCAGCCGGGCCCACACCGAACGGTTCAATGCGCAGCATCTTGTTGCGGCGAGGCGGAAAGAAGGTGGACTCGCTCGACGTGTACGACTACCTGTTGCGCGGCGATGCTTCACACGACGCGCGACTCGAGTCGGGCGACGTCGTCTTCGTGTCCGTTCACGGGCCCCGGATAAAGATTACCGGCGAAATTCTCCGCCCCGCCATCTACGAACTCAAGCCCGGCGAGACGCTCCGCGACCTCATTCGTTCGGCGGGCGGATTCACAGCGACCGCGACTCGGCGGCGAGTACAGATCACACGCGTGCTGCCGCCGCAGGACAGGCCCGATGCCGGGCGAAACCGCATCGTCATTGATGTCGCATCGACCGATCTCGTGTCTGGCGACGGGCCGCCGCTTCCTTTGGAAGGTGGCGACAGCGTCGCGGTATTCAGAGTCGATACGCGACTGCGCAACCGCATCGCGGTTCGTGGCGACGTTTGGTTACCAGGTGCGCAGGGATTCACGGCGGGCGAGCATTTGTCAGACGCGATCAAGCTCGCCGGCGGGCTTAGGCCGGACGCTTACCTCGGGGCGGTACTGGTCACCCGTTTGGTGTCCGACTCGGTTCATTCCCAACTGCGCACCGCTTTCCGCGACAGCACTGGCGCGCTGGTGGATGACATCCCGCTCCGCGAAGACGATGCGATCCAGATTTTCGCGCTGCGTGAGTTCCGGGCGCGACGCTACGTCGCGATTGCCGGAGCGGTGCGGAAAGGCGGCCGATACTCGTATCGGGAAGGCATGACGCTGCGAGACCTGGTGCTGTTGGCGGGAGGACCGCAAGAGAGTGCGGATCTCCGCGAAGCCGAGATCGCTCGTCTGCCGGAAAATCGGGCTGGAGGCGTAACCGCGATCACGGTGCGCGTACCGCTCGACTCGACATACTTGGTCGCAAAGGGCCCGGACGAAACGTACGTAGGACCGCCTGGGGTCGCGGCCCCGCAGGCGAATGCACCGGAAGTCACGCTCCACCCGTATGACAACGTGCTCATCCTGCGGCAACCAAACTGGCAGCTGCAGCGGACCGTGGTCGTCACCGGGGAGGTGCTATCGCCTGGCCGTTACACGCTCACCGCCAAATCCGAGCGGCTGACTAGCGTACTGACCCGGGCTGGCGGGCTTACCGACGAAGCTTACGCCGACGGCGTAGCGCTGTATCGGTCGCAGGATCGAACGGGAAGGATTGGAGTGGACCTGCCTCGGGTATTGCACAACCGCCACGACCGGGACGATTTGATTCTGCAGGACGGCGACTCGATTGACATACCGTCGTACACCGGCGTTGTGCGCGTCAGCGGCGAGGTCAACGCTCCAACCGCGGTGTCGTACGTGCCTGGCGAGAACATCAATTACTACATCCGCGCTGCCGGCGGACCTACCTATAAAGCGGATCCAGGGCACGCGTACGTCCGCCAACCAGAATGGCAAGATCGAGAGTGTGAGCCATCACCTGTTTTTCGTCAGTGCGCCCGAGCCCCGAGCCGGAAGCTCCGTGTTTGTGCCCCAGAAAGACCTGACGCAGCATCCGCCCGACGCATTGGCGCTCGCCGGCACCGTCGCGGGCGTCATAGCCAGTCTGGCAACGGTGATCCTCGTCACACGGCATTGACCGGTCGCTCGGCGACGCCCCTAGATCGCCGACCAGTCGGTCGATGAACAACGTACTGGCTGGCTGGATTCTTCTCTCGGCCGGCGCGTGCATCGCCGGCTGGGGGCTGTCGCTGCTACACGGCCTATCTCGCGCCGGCTACGGCGTCGTAATCGCATTGGGTGGGCTGGCGGCGGCAGCGCTGTGGCTCCGACAGCGCGGGCGCGCGTCCGCCCACGCAGTTCATCTGCCCCGTCTCGCAACCGCGCGTCGCCGATTTCGGCAACCACTTCCGGCCCTTTATGCGGTGCTGTGGACGCTCGCCTTTTTGGGAGGAGCACTATACGCCCCGAACAACTACGACGCCCTCAGTTACCGATTCCCGCGTGTGCTGCACTGGGTGGCGGCTGGTACATGGCACTGGGTGCGAACGCCGAATCCGCGCATCAACTACAGTGGCTGCGTGCAGGAATGGCTGCTCACTCCACTCTTGGTCCTGACGCACTCCGACAGGCTGTTCTTCCTGATAAATATGCTGTCATATGCGTTGCTTCCGGGCCTTGCATTCAGCGTCCTTCGATCGCTCGGCGTTCGGGCGCGAGTCGCGTATGTATGGATGTGGCTCCTGCCATCAGCTCTCGTTTTCGCCATGCAGGCCGGCGGTATTGGCAACGACGCCTTGGGAGCTGTATACCTGCTAGCAGCGCTGCATTTCGCGACCGTCGCTCGGCGAGCCAACTCGGGGTGGGCACTCGCACTTGCCACGCTTGCAACAGCGCTGATGACCGGCGTGAAAGCGTCAAACCTTCCTCTCGCACTCGCGCCCTTTGTGGCCCTGTTGCCGCTCTGGCGCATCCCCTTGCGTCGCCCGATCGCGGCGACGGCGATCGCTGTGGCGTGCTTCGCATCATCCATACTGCCTACGGTCATTCTCAACAGACGGCACACTGGCGACTCTACCGGTGACCCGACGAACGCTGGCCACATGAAGCTGTCCGACCCGGCCGCCGGATTGGTCGGGAACGCGCTCCAGGCTGCGTACACGAATCTCGCGCCACCCATTCTTCCGGCGGCAGGAACCGTGAACCGTCTCGCCACCGCGGCGTTGCCGATGCGACTCCAATCGTGGCTGGCGAGCGACTTCCCGCGTTTTCGACTGGAGGTCGCCGAGCTGCCTCAGGAAGAAACAGCGGGGTTGGGACTGGTAATCGTTGCGCTGGTTGCATCGATCCCACTCGCTCAGATTGTCCTCCGCGCGCGCCGTGGGCGCCGTGGGCGCCGTGGGCGCGGTGGGCGCGGTGGGCGCGGTGGGCGCCCTGACAAGATCGCGGTTGCGATCGTCGTCTCCGGATATGTCGCAGCACTGGCGTACGCAGCGATCATGGGAAGCGAGGCGACGGCGCGTATCATGGCCCCGTATTACTTCCTTCTCTTAGTTCCGGTGCTTTGGCTAGGCGCGGCACTTTGGTTGACGTACTCTCGCGTCTGGCGCGCATGCGCCCTCCTCGCCCCAATGACGGCGGCGGCTGGCATCGTCCTCACTCCGTCGCGGCCCCTTTTCCCGGCGGCGACGGTCACGGCTGCCGCCGCGGACAGCTTTCGCACTCAAGCCGCGGCACGGGCCCAGACGGTTTACGCCAACTACGCTCGGCGGGCTTACGCGTTTGCGCCCGTGATCGCGATGCTCCCCTCGTCCGCGAAAACGGTCGGGGTGCTTCTAGGTGAGAATGACCCCGAAAGCAGTTTGTGGCGGCCGTTTGGCTGCCGCCAGATCGATGATATGACCGACGCTGGCCAGTTGGCGGTAGAACGCACGGACGCGATAGTTGTCTCGGGGGAGCTATTGAATGAACGCGTCGCGCGACAACTCAGTCAGCTCGTTGGCGCCGGGCAGCTCACCCCATTGGGGCACGTTTCGGTAGAGACCTACGTCAAGCGCGGCCCCCAGGACTGGTACGTGTATCTGCTCCGCAACTCCCCTCAGGGCTAACGCGCGTGTACCGGCGGGTTTCCGCTCTGGCCGCGCTGACGGTTGCAGCAACGGTGGCTGGGTTCATCCGCGAGACAACCATAGCGTACCGATTCGGGACATCGGTGTACGCGGACGCCCTCGCCATTGCCGTTTTCCTATTCGATTGCTGCACGAGCATTTTCTTGGTCGGGGGATTTGGCCTCGCCTTCGTCCCCGCCGTCACGGCGCGGCGTCAGGATTTCGGCGATGGAGACGCAGTCGAGCTTGTGGCCGCGGCCGGCACATGGCTGTTTGCGCTGACCGCGGTCGTCGCGGCGATCGGCCTCGCCGCTGCGCCATTCGTTGTCGAACACGCTTTTCGGTCGGACTCGCCAGATCGCGTGGCCGCCACGGTCGGTGTGCTGCGAGGCGCTCTCCCAAGTCTCGTCATCTACGCCGGCGCAACTGGTATCGGGGCGGGCCTGTACGGCCTCGACCTATATACCCCAGCGGCTCTAGGACGTGTGGCGTGGAACGCTGGCATCGCTGGCGCGTTGGTCTTGGCGGGCGGCGTCCCTCCAGTGACTGCCATCACGGCTGGTCTACTAGTCGGTTCAGTTGCTTTTGCAGTGCCGCCTTTTGCCGCCCTTGCCCGGGTCGGTGCTCGGATGCGCCCGCGATTGCGACATCAGGCCCTTCTGCCGCTGCTCCGCACCGCCGCACCTGGAATCGTTCTAATCAGCGCCTCGACGATTCTGCTCGGCAGCTGGGAGCGGCTTCTCCTGGCGGGATTGTCAGTGGGCAGCATTGCCACTGTGTACTACGCAATGCGCGCAAGCCAGATAGCGTCGACGGTCAGTCTCGCCTTCCACACGGCTGCGTTCGGCGACATTGCGAAGGCCGCGCGCCCGGGCG
>CAWISX010000012.1:0-21153 GCA_963838855.1 uncultured Gemmatimonadales bacterium
CGGATGTAGACGAGGTGCATCCCGCTGTCGAGCGGGCCCGGCCGCATCAAGGCATTCGAGGCCACCAGATCGTCGAATCGATCGCACCGGAGCTGGCGAAGCAGGTCCGTCGCAAGCGCCGACTCGAACTGAAACACGCCGGCGGTCCGTCCGGCGCGGAGCACGTCTGAAAGGTCGGCGTCGTCGTCCAGGGCGGAACGCTTCGACAGGTCGAGCGTGTCGCTCGGCCCGTGCGCGCGGCGATCGACGCGACCGGCGTAGCTGCATGCACCGTGAGAGTCGTGCAGGCCGAGGAAGTCCATCTTGAGCATCCCGGCCTTCTCCGAGGCGCGTTCATGTCGTACTGGCGTCACGACCGACAGTCTCGTCGACTCCCGAGCTGCCCGCGCCCTTGGTGGGCTGCGTGAAGACGGGCACGTACTCGTCGAGTGGGCCGGGCGCGATCACCACGCCGGCGGCGTGCACGCCGGAGTGCCGCGACAGCCCCTTCGAGCGCAACCGCGTAGTCCAGCAGTTGCCGATACCGTTCGTCGCTCTCGTACAGGCGCACGCACTTCGGAGATCTGTTGGTGGCCTCTTTGATCGTCAGCGAGTAGTTCGGCTGGTTGGGGATGAGCTTGGCCAGCGCGTCGGTTTCGGCCGGCGTGAACCCAAGTGCGCGGCCGACATCCTTGATCGCCGCCCGAGACTTCAGCGTGCCGAACGTCACGATCTGGCCCACCGAGTCTCGGCCATACTTCTGTCGCACGTACTCGATCACCTCACCGCGGCGCTCGAAGCAGAAATCGACGTCGATGTCGGGCATCGAGACGCGCTCCGGATTCAGGAAGCGCTCGAACAGAAGGTCGAATTGCAGCGGACAGATGTCGGTGATGCGCAGCGCATAGGCGACGAGCGACCCGGCCGCTGAGCCGCGCCCGGGTCCGACCGGGATCCCGCGATCCCGCGCCGCCTTGATGAAATCGGCGACGATCAGGAAGTAGCCGGCGTACCCGGTCGCCGTGATGACGCCCAGCTCGTACGCCAGCCTCTCGCGGACGTTTGCCGGCAGCGGATCGCCGTAGCGCTCGCGCGCGCCTTCTTCTGGCCAGCCTGATCAGCAACTCGTTCTCCGTCGCCACTCCAGGCGGGAGCGGGAATGACGGGACGCGGTAAGTCTTGGAAAACTCGATTTCGACTTCGTCCGCGATCCGCAGCGTGTTCTCCAGCACCTCGGGGTGATCGGGGAATCGGGCGGCGATCTCCGGTGCTGACTTGAAGTACAGCTCGCGGTCGTAATGCAAGCGGTTCTGCGTCGCGCGATCTTGCTGAAGCCCAATGCACAGGAGGACGTCGTGTGCGTCGTGGTCCTCGCGCTTCAAGAAGTGAGCGTCGTTCGTCGCGATGCACCGGAACGCCGAACGTCAGCGGCAAGGCGGAAGATCTCGCTGTTCAGTTTGGACTGACCCTCGCTGTCGTGGGCCTGTACTTCCAGGTAGTACCGACCGGGAAAAGCGTTCGCGTACCATGAGGCCGTCGCTCGCGCGGCGTCGAAGTCTCCGGCCATGAGGTGAACCGCGACCTCTCCCGCCAGGCACGCCGACGATACCACGAGTCCTTCGCCGTACTTGGCGAGAAGCTCCCTATCGATCCGGGGCTTGGTGTAGAAGCCTTCCAGATACGCCAGCGACGAGAGCTTGATCAGGTTCTGGTACCCGCGCGCGTCGCGCGCGAGCAGGATCAGATGGTAGTATGGCTTACTGGTCGGCGTGGCCCGACCACGCGCTCGTCGGTCGCCTGGAGCGACGTACGCCTCCATCCCTATGATGGGCTTGAGCTTAGCCTTTTTGGCCTTCTCCTGAAACTCCCACGCGGCGTGCATATTCCCGTGATCGGTGATCGCCAGCGCAGGCTGCTCGAGCTCGAGCGCTCGATCGATCAGGTCGTCAATTCGGTTCGCGCCGTCGAGGAGTGAGTACTCGGAGTGCGTGTGAAGGTGGACGAAGGACATCAGAAATTGAACTTAGCGCGCCACGCCTGGGTCGCGAGACTTTACATCTGGGGATTGTGGTGCTCCTGGTGCTGCTGCTGAGCCCGTTGCTGAGTCCAACCGGGCGGTATATCGCACGGGCCGCGTGGGAGGAAGGGCGAATCCTCGCGCGCCGACGGCCTATAGACAGTGTCATCGCCGATCCGGCGACGCCCGCGTCGGATCGGGCCAAGCTGACACTCGTGCTCGAGGCCCGGCGCTTTGCCGCTGATAGTATCGGCCTTCGTGCCAAGCGGAGCTTCACGACTTTTGCCGCGCTGCCCCGCGACACGCTAGTCCTCGTCCTCTCGGCGGCCTATCGCGACCAGCTTCGCCCGGTCACGTGGTGGTTTCCAATCGTGGGACGCGTTCCGTACAAGGGCTTCTTCGATCCAGCCGACGCCGTGCGCGCGGAAAGGGGCCTCGCCGCCCAAGGGTTCGACACGAACCTCCGCCCATCAGCGGCGTTCAGTACACTGGGTTTTTTTAATGACCCGCTCGTCTCGACGACTCTCCGGTCCGACTCCCTCGAGCTCGCGAACACGGTCATCCACGAGCTCACGCACAACACGTATTACGCCGCCGGACAGGCTCCATTCAACGAGTCCTTCGCAAACTTCGTGGGCCATCGTGGTGCTGCCGCATTCTTTCGATCTCGCGGCGACGATTCCGCGGCCCGTCGGGTAGATGAGCAATGGGCCGATACCAAAACTCTCGGCCGCTTCTGGACCGGTGTGTACCTGGCGCTCGACTCGGCGTTTCGGGCAAATCCAACGTCTCGCGCCGCGCGGCTCGCCGCTCGCGACGAGATTTTTACTCACGCTCGCGAGCAGCTCGTGACGGAGAGTCGCACCTCGGCTGCGCACCATACGCCCGGCCACGCTTCCCAACGTTCGACTCGACAACGCTGCACTGCTCGCTCGCCGGGTCTATGCCACGGGACTGGACGATTTCGATGCGGTGTACGACGAGCAGGGCGGCGATCTCCGCCGCGCCGTCGCCCGTATCATTGCTCTCGCCAAGGCGAACCCGCACGATCCATTCGGCGCGCTCCGCCGCGCCAGCGAGCGCGCGCAGTGACGTGAATTGCTACTGGACTTCGGATGCGCGAGGGGGAGGGCGCCTGCGGAGCCGACGTGCCCGGTGATGCGGCAAACCGACCACGCAGCAACGCACGAAGGTCGATGGGTGCCGCGGGCGGCACCTCGTCACCCGCTGGAGTGTCCGGCGGGCGGTCGATCACCACCCGCTGCATCGAGTCGCGGACTCCGCGGTCGATGAATCGGGACAGTTGGTCGATGGAGTAGCTCGCGCCCCGGCGGTTGCCGTAGACCTGCATTGGATACACCACGGCCAGGTGATGCCGCGCGCGTGTGAGCGCCACGTACATGAGCCGGCGCTCCTCCTCCAGGCCCTCGTCGTCGTTCAGCGCACGCGATGTCGGGAACCAGCCGTCGACGGCCCAGATGAGGAAGACGGCGTCCCATTCCTTGCCCTTCGCCGAGTGCACGGTCGATAGAACGAGCACATCGTCGTCCTCGTGATCGCCAACCGCGAGGTCGTGCGTGTTCGATGGCGGCTCGAGTGCCACGGTTGCCAGAAACGCGGTCCGACTCGGGTAACCACCGGCGATGGTCTCGAGCTGGTCGAGATCGGCGAGCCGCGGCTCGACACGGTCGTATCGGTCGCGCAGGATGTTGTCGTACAGACTGCGCACGCGCGCGATCTCCGACCCGACGGGCACGGGCTCGTCCTCCCGCCTGAGTCCGTCGAGCAGCGCGACCAACGCGGCATGTGCGGCGCGCGCCCGCGCGGGGGCGCGGTAGCGCGCGAACGCGGCCGACTCCCACGCTGCCTGCGCCATGTCGCTCAGCGCGTGGCGAGCAGTGGAGTCACCGATTCCCGGCAGGAGCAGCAGGATTCGGTACCAGCTGATCTCGTCGCGCGGATTCTCCAGTACCCGCAGGAACGCCAGCACGTCCTTCACGTGCGCCGCCTCGAGAAACCGCAGCCCGCCCCATTTCTCGAACGGGATCTTGCGGTTGGCCAGCTCGATCTCGAGCGCGGCCGACATGTAGCCGGCCCTGAAAAGCACGGCCATCTCGCGTAGCGGCGTGCCGCTCTCGTGCAGCTCCAGGATCCGGTCCACGACGAAGCGCGTCTGCTCTTCCTCGTCGCGCGCGGTCACGAGCCACGGGCGCTCGCCGCCGGTGCGCGGTGTCCAAAGCGCCTTCGTGAAGCGCTCGGCGGCCCGCGAGATCAGGGTGTTGGTCGTGTCGAGAATCGGCTGCGTCGAGCGATAGTTCTGCTCGAGCGTGACGACCGACGCCCCGGCGAACTGCACCGGAAAGTCCAGAGATGTTGCGAATGCTGGCGCCGCGAAACGAGTAGATGCTCTGCGCGTCGTCGCCGACGACGGTCACGTTGCGGTGCGCGCGACACATACCGCGAAGGATGCGCGCCTGGAGCACGTTCGTGTCCTGGTACTCGTCGACCAGAATGTGGTCGTACAACCCGGCGATCCGCGCGCCCAGCTCGGGTGAGGCATCCAGCATGGCCGCCCAGAATAGCAGCAGGTCATCGTAGTCGACCAGATTGCGCTCGCCCTTGCGGTGAGTGTAGTCGGCGAAGATGTGACCGAAATCCGTCGCATATTCCGCGAACTGCGGGTACTCGTCGGCGAGAATTCTCGCTACCGGGATCTCGGTGTTGACGTGTCGCGAGTACACGTACTGCAGTGTTTCTTTCTTCGGGAATCGCTTTGTCTTGTCTGCGTAACCCAAATGCGCGCGCGAAAGATTGAGCAGATCGGCGGAGTCTTCCTGATCCATTATCGTGAAATGGCTCGTGAGCCCGCCGCGGGGCCAAAGCGTCGCAGCAGTCGGTGCGCGGTCGAGTGGAAGGTGCCACCATGAACGCGTCGGCCCGAGCCGCCCACGAGCCGCTCAACGCGTCCCAGCATCTCTTCGGAGGCACGTCGAGTGAACGTCAGCAGCAGGATCCGCTCGGACCGTACGCCGCGCTCGATCAGATGCGCCACTCGGTGCACGAGCGCACGAGTCTTCCCCGTGCCGGCACCTGCTATGATCAGTAGCGGACCGTCAGCATGCGTGGCGGCGGTGACTTGCGCCGGGTTGAGGTCCGCCATGGCCGGTTGGAATATACTGCCGTGAATCTTCCCGGCGTCCGGAATCCCTGGACCGACATTCGGCACGTCGAGCGCGCGTGGCGAGCGGCGTGGATGCGAGGGATCGCGGCGCTGCTGCCTGGGCCGCGCGTCGTAAGGCCACCGGACTGGGCCGCACGACCGTACCGCGTGCTGCTGCTTCGGTATGAGCGGATTGGCGACCTCGTCATGGCGACGGGGCTCATGCGCGTGCTGGCTCGCTCGCATGATACAATTGCGCTCGACGTCGTAGTGTCGCCAGCTGCCGCGCCCGTGCTGGAGTGCAATCCGCACGTCCAACGCGTGCTCGTGCTCGATCGGCGCTCGTGGTCGAGCTATCTGAGAGTGGCGTCCACGCTTCGGCGGGCGAGGTATGACGCCGTGGTAGACGGCCGGCTGAATCACCCGGCCGTGTACACATCGACGCCTCTACTGCTCTTGGCATCAGGAGCACGTTATAGAATCGGCGCAGGAGGCGGCCGAGCGGATCGCGTGTACAATGTCAACGTCGGTCCCTACGATCGCTCCGTTCATTACGTAGAAGGGTCCAAAGCGCTCGCTCAGCCGTTCGGGGTCGATGCCAACGCAGTCGACTGGCAGCCCGAGTTGTTCCTCACTGATGCGGAACGGGCGCGCGCGCAATTGGTATGGCTGGGGGCGAGGGCGGGGGCGGGGGCGGCGGCGGGGGCGGCGATGGGGGAGGCGCGAGTCGCATGCTCGTCAACCTATCCGCCTCAGAGCCACGCCGTCGCTGGGCGGACGAGCACTTCGTCACGGTCCTGCGTGAATTCCGCGCACGCCGTTCAGACACATCGATCGTAGTAATCGGATTGCCGTCGGAATGGGATCGCGTCTCCGGCGTCGCTGCCGCGGTGGGCGCGCGCGCCGAGCCCACTCCCCGCCTGCGAGACGCAATCGCGTTGGTGGGCACGAGCAGTTGCGTGCTGACTCCAGACACGAGCATCTCTCACGCGGCTTCCGCCTTCCGTCGGCCCGTCGTCGTGCTGCTCAAGCGCGATCACTACCCCTACGCGCCCTGGAATACGCCGTCCGAGCTGGTGTTCTGGGACGGCGACACGATCGCGGGACTGACCGTCGACCCGGTACTCGCCGCCATGCGCCGTCTCTTCGGCTAGTAGCGCCCCGCGAGCGAGGGCCATTCGGCCTGCCACGACCGGTGCGGCGACTCCGCGATCCAAATCGGGACGTCCTGCTCTTCGGCCACTCCGAGCGGATTGGCGACGTAGCCAACCAGCCGCACCGAGTCGAACAGCAGCGACAACGCGGCGCTATCGCGGCCGATGGCGATGGTGATCGCGCCAGGTCGCGTGCCGGGACCGAATAGATAGTAGCTCCCTTGGGTGCAGATGGCGGGGGGCAGGTGGTAGCGTGGTCCGTAGAAGTCGAGGGCGCCAGCCTCTCCATAATTCCCGCCAACAATCACCACTTGCGATTGCTGCTCGGCGGGGAGCTCTTGGTACGCAGCCGCGACGGCGGCGACCTGCTGGGGCCAGCCCAGCATGTCTGCAAAGTCCTGCGGCAACGACAGACCCGTGCCCGCGTTGGTCCTCAGCGCGGCGCTCGAACCGACCCTCCCCGCGTAGCGAACCATGCTGGCGGGCGAGAGTATCGGAATCGAGAGCGGAAGCGCAACGATCATGTAGAACAGCACCGCAGCAGTGGCACTTGCCCGAATCGTCCACCCGTACCGGCTCTCGGAGACTTGCTCTATCCACACCGCGCCCGCCGCGAACAAGGTGGGGTACACGGGAGCGGCGTAGTAATGCTTGCCATGTAGCGCGAAGATCGTCGCGAAAGCGATGATGCACGTCATTCCCACGACGCGGAATGGCGCGAACGCGCGGCCGACCACGAGCGCGACGGCGCCGGCAATGGCGAGGAGAATGGTGGGCCCGAGCGCGACCATGTCTTCGACCCAGGTCATCGGACTGGAATGCGCGAGCTGACTGCGCGAGAGCTCATGAAATTGTCCGATCAACGGGTAGTGCAACCGCACTTGTCCCACGATGCTGGGCGACCCGATCGCGCACGTAAGCAGCAGAGCCAACCATGGCCATCTGGTCGCAAGCCACTCCCCACGAGATGTAAGCAGCAGAGCGGCCGCGATCCCCCAGACCAACGCCAGCTCGGTGAATTTCCATAGCAGCCCAATGCCGCAAACGACCCCGATTACGATCCACCATTGCGCGCCCACCGAGCGCGCCTCCTGCTCCGCACTGCCACCGGCCGTGTTCGCGATTGCATCGGCGCGCGCCAGGCGTACGAGGCAGTAAAGAGCGACAGTCCAACACAGCTGATCGAACACGACCGGCTGGAACAGGCCCGCAGCTCTGAGAAAAAGCGGGTTGGCGACCACCGCGAAGGCGGCAAAGCATTGCGCGAATCGACCGCCTCCGAGTTCGCGCGCGATCAAAGCGGCAAATACCACCACGATGGCACCAGCAACGGCGGATGTCGGCGCGGATCGCGAACAACGAGTCGCCAAACATGGCGTGCTGCAGTTTGGCGAGCACGGCAATGCCGGGCGGGAAATCCATCAGCCAGACACGGAGGTGTCGTCCGGCGGCCAAGTACAGGAACTCGTCGCGATGAACTCCGAACGCCGTGAGCGCGTTGGTCGCCCAGTGCAAGCCGAGATCGAACAGCGCCAATGCGCCTACGGCCGCGAGCGCGAGCGGCGGCAGCGGCGGAGGTAACCCTTCGGACGAGACCGGAGTCACGCCGGCCTTTATGATGCCAGCGGATTCATCATGGGCTCAAAGCGGCGAGGCGCGAGCCATGAATCTCTCCATGAGCGGCGCTCAGTCCGAATGTCGCGGCGAACACGTCGACGAGGTACGCTACGCACGTGGCCAGCGTCAATGTCGCCGCTACGCAACTCTCGCGCGATTGACGTCATGTCGACTCCTGTGATGCCGCAGGGCACCATGAGATCGAAGAAAGTGAGATCCGTCGTGACATTGAGCGCGAATCCGTGCCAAGTGACCCAGTCTCGCGCGTGAACGCCGATCGACGCGATCTTGCGACCGTTCGTCCAGACGCCGGTTAGGCCGTCGCGCCGCTCGGCGACTATCCCGAGCCTGCCCAAGGTGTCGATGAGCACAGCCTCAAGCTGGCGCAGATACCAGTGCAAGTCTCGGCGGAGGGGCGCGCGCTTGAGGTCGAGGATTGGGTAGCCCACGATCTGTCCGGGCCCGTGAAACGTCACATCGCCACCGCGCTCCACGTCGAACAATTCGACGCCGCGGGCCGCTAGGAGCTCACGCGAGGCCGTGAGATGCTGCCCCTGCTTGGACGAGCGGCCCTAGGGTGATGACCGGCGGATGCTCGACCAACAGCAGTACGTCGTCCAGCCCGGAGCCGGCGATGCGGTCAAGGGCGATGCCGCGCTGTACCTCGAGCGCTTCGGCGTAGGGCATTGCGCCGAGATGCCACTGAATCCGCACCTGCAGGCATGAATCACCCGGCCCATGGAGTCCAGGGCCGCCTCGGCGATCGCTTCGGAAAGGGTTGGGTGCGCATGGATCGCGAGGTCGATTTCCTCGACGGTGAGCTCGTTCTCGCGGGCGACGGCGAGCTCGTGGATCAGCTCCGTGGCGTGCGAGCCGATGATGTGCGCTCCCAGGATCTCACCGTACTTGGCCTCCTTAATGATCTTGACGAAGCCGTCGGTCTCCCCGGCCGTGCGTGCTCGGCCATTCGCCGAGAAAGGAAACTTCCCGACCTTGTACTCGAGCTGCTGCGCCTTGCACGCCTCCTCGGTGAGCCCAATCGACCCAACCTCTGGATGGCAGTATGTAGCGTTGGGGATGTTGCCGTAGTTGACCGGGTGAGGCTTCTGACCTGCGAGCAGCTCGGCGACCACTACCCCTTCGCGCTGACCCTTGTGGGCCAGCATTGGTGGGCCCACGACATCGCCTATCGCGTACACGCCCGCGACCGTGGTCTCCAGCTTCTCGTTCACCTTCACGAACCCGCGGTCGTCGAGCTTGACGCCGACAGTCTCGAGTCCAATGCCATCTACGTTGGGTGCTCGCCCCGCGGCAACGAGAACTGCGTCGGCCGACACGGTCGCTTTGTCGCGGCGGTCCTTACCCGACGCGACGCGCATCGCCAGGGCGCCCTCAGTCAGCTTGACGTCGCCAATCTCGGCGTTCGCGTGAACGTCGATCTTCCTTTTCTTGAACGCGCGCGTGAGCTCGGCCGCGACCTCGCCGTCTTCAAGCGGCAGAATCGTGGGGGCGATGTCCAGAAGCGTGACCGCGGAGCCGTACGCGCTGAACACGTCGGCGAACTCGCATCCCACGGCTCCAGCGCCTACGATGACCAGCCGCTTGGGCGCTCGGCTCAGCACGAGCGCGTCGTCCAGATGACAGCACGGTGATCTTGTCCAGCTCGAGCCCGGCGCTCGGCAGTCCGCGCACTCTCGACCCGGTGGAAATGACCACTCCTCGCTTTGCCTCGTGTTTCTCCTGCGTGCCGTTCGCTGAAACCGTGACTGCCCGGGGGCTCGACAGCGTGCCGGAGCCCTTGATCCACGTGATCTTGTGCTTCTTGAAAAGGAACTCCACTCCCTTGGAATTCTGCTGCGAGATGGCGCGCGAGCGTTTCATCGCTGGGCCGTAGTCGAGCTTCGCGTCGCCGATCGTGATGCCATGTTCGGCCGCGTGCTGCAGCTTGGTCGCGAGGTAGGCGCTCTCGAGGAGCGATTTGGCCGGAATGCATCCCCATAGCACGCACGTGCCGCCGAGCGCTTCGCGCTCGACGACGGCGACGGTGAGCCCAAGTTGCGATGCGCGGATCGCGCCAACGTATCCGGCTGGCCCGCCGCCCAGAAAAATCACATCATAGGAAGCCATTGCTGCCCTACCCCCCTTACCCCCTCCCCTAAAGGGGAGGGGGAATTCTTTTTTTCCAAGTGGGGGCTTCGCCCCGACATCCCCGACAGGACAGTCGCGTACAGCGGAATAACATACCTCCTAGGTTCCACACCGCTCCTCCTTCGCCGCCAAGGACAACCGAGCGGAGGGAGGGCCAGGGGAAGCACGAGGGCGTGGGGCGAAGCCCCACAAAAATATGATTCCCCCTTCCCTCCCGCAGGGAGGGGAGGGGGTAAGGGGGAGGGGAGGGGATTCGAAGCAAGATTCCAATTCAGTACACTAGCAGCAGCGGATTCTCGATCAGCTGCCGGACCGTCTGAAGAAACTTGGCCCCGGTGGCGCCGTCGATCGCGCGGTGGTCGCAGCTCATGGTGACGCGCATTCGGCGCCGGACGGTGACCTGGCCATCGACGGCGACCGGTTTCGCTTCCGCCGCTCCGATCGCGAGGATGGCCGTTTCTGGCGGATTGATTATCGCGGTGAACTGATCAATGCCGAACATGCCGAGGTTGGAGACCGAGAAGGTGGCGCCCGTATACTCGGCCGGCGTGAGCTTTCGCGCCCGCGCGCGCGTCGCCAAGTCCCGCGACTCGTCGGCGAGCTGACGCAGCCCTTTGCGATCGGCGTCAGCGATCACCGGCGTGATGAGCCCATCGTCAACCGCGACCGCCATTCCGAGATGGACCCGGTTAAACGCACGGATACGGTCGCCGAGCCAGTGGGAGTTGACCTCTGGGTGCCGCGCGAGCGCCGTGGCGACGGCCTTGAGCACGACGTCGTTGAGCGACACGCGATACACGTCCCCCATGGCAGCAGCAGCCGCTCGTAGGTCGGTCACCCGTTCGACGTCGAACTCCGCGGTGAGATAGAATGTCGGGACGGGCCCGATCGACTCGGCGAGCCGCCGGGCGATCGTCTTGCGAATCTGCGTGAGCGGAACATCGCCGAAAGTCGACCGCGCCCGCGTGGGCTGGACTGGGCGGCGGTGGCGCAGGCGATCGGGTGCCAGCGGCAACGTTCGGTGCAGAGGCGGCGGCGGCTTCAATGTCCCGTTTAGTCACGCGCCCACCAGGTCCAGTGCCCGCCAGCGCGTCGAGATCGAGACCTCGCTCGCTCGCCAGTCGTCGCGCCAGCGGCGACGAGCGCACGCGACCGCCGTTGGCTGTCTCTGGCGGGGTGGCCGTCGATCCGCGCGAGATTCCTGCAGCGTGGAACGCTGTGCTACGTCGGTCTGGCCGCGCACGGGTGCGACCGTTTTGTCGATGCCTTCGATCGACTCATCCGCGCCCGCAATCACACCAATGACCTGGCCCACGGGCACCGTATCTCCGGCGGCGAGCACCCGGCGGCGTAGCACCCCATCCGCGCGCGCGATGAGCTCCATGACGGCTTTGTCGGTCTCGATCTCGGCTAGCACGTCGCCGGTCTTCACGGGCTCGCCTTCGTTCTTGTGCCATTTGACAAGGCGGCCTTCCTCCATCGTCGGCGAAAGCGCCTCCATCACCACATTGGTCGCCATTTGGGCTCAGTGTCGGGACGTACATCACACGCTTGATTGCGGCGATGAGCTTGGCCGCGTCTGGCTTGGCTGCGCGTTCCAGGTTCCTGGCGTACGGCATTGGCGTATCCGCCTGGTGAACTCGGAGAACAGGCGCATCGAGATCGTCAAAGCATTCGCGCTGAATCACGTCAACCACCTGCGCTCCAATTCCGCACTGTTCCCAGCCCTCTTCGAGCACGACGGCGCGATTGGTCTTCCGGACGGAAGTCGTGATCGCATCGATATCGAGCGGTCGCACAGTGCGTAGGTCCACGACATCGATCAGAACGCCATCGTTCGCGAGCTGATCGGCCACCCGCATGGCGACCAGTACCATCTTGCCATTGGTGATCACAGAGCAGTGATCGCCCTGCCGCTTCAACTCGGCGACGCCGATCGGCACGACGTGCTCTCCCTCGGGAACCTCTCCCTTCGTGTTGTACAGCATCTCGCCTTCGAGCACGATGACCGGATTGTCGTCACGGATTGCGCTCTTGAGCAAGCCCTTGGCGTCGGCTGGCGTCCCGGGCGTCACGACCTTTAGACCCGGGATGTGCATGAGCCACGATTCCCACGCCTGGGAGTGCTGCGCGGCGAGCTGCAACGCCGCCCCGCTGGGCCCGCGAAACACCATGGGGATGGGGAATTGGCCGCCCGACATGTAAAGCATCTTGGCCGCGGAGTTGACCACCTGGTCCATCGCGAGCAAAGCAAAATTCCACGTCATGAACTCGATAACGGGACGCAGGCCGACCATTGCCGCCCCGACGCCGACGCCTGCGAACCCCAGTTCCGTGATGGGCGTGTCCACAACGCGCATTTCGCCGAACTCTTGCAGCAGTCCCTTCGAGACTTTGTATGCACCCTGGTAGACTCCGACTTCCTCGCCCATTAGGAAGACGCGATCGTCGCGCTGCATTTCCTCACGGAGAGCCTGATTGAGCGCATCGCGATAGGTCAGGACTGGCATTTACGTGAGCGCGACCTCCGCATCGCTCATCGTGTCCACGACCACGTCCTCGTACAGTGCCTCGGCCGGTGGCTCAGGGCTCTGGTCCGCGAACTGCCATGCGTCCTCGCATACTGCCTTCACTTCTGCGTCCAGCCGTGCGACATCCTCGTCGTTGATTTGACCTGCAGCCTGCATGTGCGCCCGGAGAAGGCCTATCGGGTCGCGCTTCACATGCTCCTCGAGCTCGGCCTTCGTCCTGTAGGTTCCACTCACGGCGTCGGACATCGAGTGGCCCATGAAGCGGTACGTGCGAGATTCGATGAGAGTGGGAATCTGTTCCGTCCGCGCGCGCTGCACGGCTTCGCCCACCACTTGGCGCACGGCCAGGACATCCTGGCCATCCACGACCGCCCGCGGCATCGCGTAGGCGCGGGCGCGTTCGGCGATGTCGTTTATGGCGGAGGCTCGCTCGAGCGCAGTGCCCATGCCATACCGATTGTTTTCGATGACGTAGATCACTGGGAGCTTCCAGAGACCTGCCATGTTGAGGGATTCGTGGAACGACCCAATGTTGACCGCGGCCTCGCCGAAAAAGCAGAGACAGACCTGATCGCCCCCGCGGTACTTGATCGCGAACGCAACGCCTGTCGCGAGCGGGATGTTGCCACCCACGATGCCGTGGCCGCCAAGAAAGTGGCGATCGCGGCTGAACAGGTGCATTGAGCCTCCCTTACCCCCTGAGCACCCGTCCGATCGGCCGAAAAGCTCGGCCATCACGGCCCGCGGCGGAATCCCTCGGGCAAGCGCCTGGGCGTGGTCGCGGTAAGTCGCGATCACGTAGTCATCATCGCGCAGAACGGAAATCGCTCCTGCCCCGGTGGCTTCCTGACCAATGTATAGATGGGAAAAGCCGCCGATCTTCCCAAGCGCATACGCTTCGGCGCAGCGCTCCTCGAAGCGCCGCTGCAGCAGCATCGTGCGAAGCAGCTCTCTATGAAGCGCGGCGTCTCCGGTCCCGTCGCGACCGTCCGACTTCTTGCGTGCCATCACAGTCTGCTCACAGCAGAGTCGCGCGCTGGGCGGCTTTCACACTCCCGCCGCTTGCACTTGCTCCCAAGCGTGATAGCTCGACCGCACGAGCGGGCCACTCTCGACGTGACGGAATCCCATCGCCATGCCTGTGTCGTACAGCCGGCGAAACTCATCGGGTGTGTAGTAGCGATCGAGCGGGATATGGTCAGCTGACGGCCTCAGATATTGTCCGACCGTCAGGATGTCCACGTCCACTTCGCGGAGATCTCGCATGACCGCAACGACCTCCTCGATCGTTTCGCCCATGCCCAGGATGAGGCCGGACTTAGTGGGAATGGCGGGCGCTAGGCGCTTTGCGAGACGGAAAATCTCCAGCACGCGCGCGTATCGGCCGCCGGGGCGAGCACGGCGGTACAGTCGCGGAACGGTCTCGGTATTGTGGTTGTAGATCTCCGGTCGCGCTTGGAGAACGGCGCTGACTGAGGACTCGCTGCCCTGGAAGTCGGGGACCAACACCTCTACCGAGCACTCCGGAACGTCGCGATGAATCAGCCGGACTGTCTCGGCGAAGATCGATGCACCGAAATCTGGCAAATCGTCGCGGTCCACGGATGTGATGACAGCGTGCCGAAGCCCCAGCTCCGCTACCACGGCTGCCACACGTGCCGGCTCGTCCACGTCGTAGATCGGGGGACGGCCATGAACGACCGCGCAGTAGGCGCAATTCCTGGTGCAGACGTCGCCCAGGATCATGAACGTCGCAGTGCCGTGCTCCCAACATTCGCCGACGTTGGGACAATGGGCCTCTTCACACACCGTATGCAGCCCCCGCTCGTGAATGAGCGACTGCAAGCGGAGGTAGTTGGGACCGCCCGGAGCCTTGACTTTGAGCCAACTGGGTTTCCGCTCAGGCAACAAAGCCGCGCGATGTCGTCCCAAGATCTGGTAAAGCGCTGGCGTATCGGTCACTGCGGAAAAATACGGCTTGTGAGCGGCAACGGAGGAAGTAAGTAACCTGTTATCGGCATGTCGACGGTTACTCCAAGCACAGTGTAAATTCGCCGGATCGGGTGGTCGAGCGCCCACAAGAAAAACTTCTTTCGCCTCCGCGACGGCGGCATCCCAGCTAGTGGGGGTGGTGGGGGCGAAGCCACCACCAGAAAAAAGCGTTCCCCCTCCCCTTCAGGGGAGGGGGTTAGGGGGAGGGGCCCGCGTCGAAGCGAGCAACCCGAAACGGTGTGATATCGAATGGGATGTCGCTCTCGGTTGCGATCGCGGCAACACAATCGGCTGTCAAAGGCGCGAGCAGGATCCCGTTTCTCGAGTGGCCACAGGCGTAGATCAGCGAAGGGTGTTCTGGATCTCGTCCCAGGATGGGTAAAAGGTCTGGAGTGACCGGGCGTAGCCCGGCTCCCGAGTGCGCGAGGGCCGCCGAGCTTAGAGCGGGACAGAGCGAAATCGCCATTGCGCGGAGCGCGGAGCGCGCCGACTCGGTGGTAGACGCATCGAACCCTACCCGTTCCATCGTCGAGCCTGCGATTGTGCGGCCGGCTACTGCCCGAGGTACGAGGTACCCGGCGCGGCCGCCGGCGGAAAGGCCATAAACGACGTGGCGGAGCGGCGAGGCCTGGAATTCGAGCGTTTGGCCGCGCACCGGTTCGACGGGCAGCCGGCGCGGAAGCCCCGTCAACAGCGGAGACCACGCGCCGCCGGCGAGTACCATTTCACACGCTACGAAGCGTTCGCCGCGATCGGTGCGACAGGTAACCTCACCGCACGAGAAACTGATCTCGCGCACACTCTCCGCGACTTGTACGACGTTTGCGTCGCACGTGAGGGCGGCTTGGAGGGCGGCAAGAAGAGCGAGGGTATCCACCGCGCCATCCCGTAAAAAAAGAACGGCGCCTAAGCCTTGCAAAAGGCTCGGCTCGAGCTCCCGAAGCGTGCTACCGTCGAGCCAGGAAGCGTTTCCCTTGCCGTTGCCTTGAGAGCGCATGGTGTCCGCGGCGGTCTGGTCGAGGGCAACGTGCAGGATGCCTAGGCGGTTGAGCGGCACATCGCGTCCAGACCGCTCGCGGAGCTCGCTCAGGTACTCCGGATAGCGGTCGCGAGCGGCCAAGGCAAATGTGTGAACCGCCGCGGGCACCGCGCCGTCAGCGAACTCGACTGATGGCGCGAGCATGCCGGCGGCTGCGACTGATGCCTCTCCGGGGCGAGGCTCGCCGATGAGGCAAACGCGCGCTCCCAGACGCGAGAGCGCGACCGCCGAGGCGAGCCCGACAGCCCCGCAGCCCAGCACGAGGACATCGGCGGCGCTGCCGGTCACGCGTGAAACATCCAGGATGGCTGGGGCGTAGTCATAGCCAGCAGGTTCCTCGTCACGCCTTCGGAGCTCGTTCGCATGCTGCGCACAATCTTCTCGGTAGGTCTTTTCGCGGTTGTTGGCATCGTGCTGCTCGGCGCAGCTGTCGCGTTTTTCGGCCTTGCAGTGGGCGTCGCGATCGCCTTGCTGTTCTTCGCCGTGAAAGTCCTCATTATCGGGGCGATCGTGTACGGTATCCTGTGCATCGTGAGCCCGTCTACGGCCCGCCGCCTCCGCTGCCGCTTCTCAGGGGGAGGGGGAGGGGGAGGGGGAGACGGGGGATGTTGGTGAGGCGCCTGCTCGATCTGCCGGGTGAAACGAACGCAGATATAGGTTGATCGAGCCGAAGCTCAGCTTCGATTTCATCTGCAGCATCGCGCGTGTAGAATCGTCGGCGATCCAGATCTGGGCTTCTCCTTTCTGCGAGAAGATGCCCGCTGTCTTGATGATCGGCTGCACGACGATCGCATTGAAAGTCCCGGCGGGCACGGTCACCTTCTCCTTGCGAAGAACGCGGATCGTCACCGGGTTCGCCTTGGGGTTGAAATAACGATCGAAGTTGTACGTTTGGCCGACCTCGAGAGGGATCGTGCGCACGAAGTAGAGAAACGACCCGTCGTCTAGCGGAGCGGAAACCGAAGGCTGTTCAGGCTTTGCGTTCTGTACGTAAACCTGCCGGTCTGGATAGATCTCGTACGTGCGGTCGCGTTTCGCGCCGCCTTCGTCCAAGTGCTGCACAAAGCGCAGCGACGCGAGCGACCCGGTCGTGAACCAGCTCTCGAGCACGTCGTTCACGTGATAAAAAAAAGTGCCGCCGTGAATGTGGAATACGGTGTGCCAGACAGTCTGCCCGCGCACTGTCTCTGTATCGACGACTTCCATGTCTCCGCTGCCGACGTGCACGATGCCGAACTTGACCTCGTAGTCGGCTCGCTCCCCGATACCGAATACGGGCCGGGCGCCGCCGTGTGCGCTTGCCGGAGCGGCCGCGCGGCCCGAATCCCGTTGTGCTGGCCGAGTGGCCGGCGCACGAGCTGTGGGCGCGGCAGGGGCCACGGGCGATGCGGGCGATCCCTGCGCGGTAGGTGATTCGGGTGAGCCAGGTAGGGGAGGGGGAGACGCTTGGGGCGGGGGAGCCGGGGCCGTAGAGGAAGGGGAAGGTACGGTTTCCGGCGGCTGCGGCAGTGGCGCCGGAGGGGCATTCGCGCCACGGGCAATGATGGAGTCTTGACCGTATAAGCTCGGGGCGGCGCAAAAGGTAAGAAACGCCATCAATACGACCCGACTCACGCGCCGCGCCCGAATCGGTACAGGCCGACGGCGTCCGCGAGTGGTCGCACGCGGCTATCGCGTGCGCGTACATCGTAGCGCTGCGTCAACGTCACGGTTTCGATGCGGCGCGCAAGCGGCGCGGCCTTCTGCAGCAGCTCCACGTTTGCAGACCACCCCGAGCTTGCGATCAGAGGAGTGCCCGGGTCGGCCGCCCGTTTGAGCATCTCACGAAGGACCGAGATCCTGTACAGACGAAACGACCCGAATGGATCACTCACACCAGGCACGCGAGCGCGGACAAGCCAGGGCGCGAGCCGACGCAGCCGTCGTACCGGCCTTGGCGCCGGCGCCGCCGCCGCAGATGGCCGCTCGGCCACGACGATGTCAGCGCCACTCTCGAATCGCTTGACCAGTTCCGGGATATCCTGCGGCTGATCGGTGAAATCGCCTTGCATGGTGATCAGTGCATCCCGCCTAGCGTAGCGCGTACGGCTGTTCGCGGCGCGGCAAAGCGCGTCGAGCGCGCCACTGTAGCCGACGTGCGAACCGCCGTGCAGCACGGTTAGCGGCAGCACCTCCGCATATGGATGCAGCACATCGGTGGTCGCATTGGTGCTCGCATCATCGTACACCAGAATCTCGTACTCGCGCGGAAAGTCCCGAAATATCTTGCGGACTTGCCACAGCAGCACGCCGATGGTCGGAGCTTCGTTGAAGACAGGGATACCGATGTACAGCACGTGTCGAGTGAAGCTAATCGGGCGAAATGGCCTGCCCGTGCCTCAGCACGGAGTCGTACACGCGCATGGTCCCGTCCACCATTCGCTCTACGCTGAACATGGCAGCGCGCGCTGGTCCCGCGTCGGCCAGCGTGTGCCGGTAGTCTGGCTCCGCGACTAGACGCGTGACAGCTGCGGCGAACGTGTCAAGGTCGCCTGGTGAGATCAGAATACCGCTGCGACCGCTCTCGATGAGCTCGGGAAGTCCACCCGCGGCGAATGCGACCGGAGGAACTCGGAGCGCCATCGCATCGATTACCGCGGTCCCAAGCCCTTCGCTCCGCGCTGGGTGCCACAGCACATCCAATCCAGCTACCGCCGGGTGCACATCGTCAACAAATCCCGCGCGGAAAGCGTGGATTCCACCGATGATGACGTGACCCGCTGGCGCGGTTCCGCCCAGCAGCACTAGGCGAGTGCGAGCGCGGATATCGGCGGGGACGCGCTGGGCGATCGCCACCAACTCGGCGACTCCCTTCTCCGCGGTCATCGCGCCCACGACACCGCACAGCACGCAATCCGGCGGCCAGCCGCACTCGGCACGCCAGTCGCGAGGGTTCGTCACTACAGGACTCGGGACTCCGGAGTACACGACGTCAATCCTCTCGGAAGGGACGCCGCTCGCCACCATCGCGTCGCGAACGGCGCCCGAAATCGCGATGAATCGCGCCACTCTGTTGCTGTACTTGAGCCGAGCGTAGCGCAGCAGACGGGCCACCCGTCGCGTGACGACCAGCGGGACCTTCGGCCGGCGTCCAGCTCGCGGCAGTCGCGGCAGCGCCAGCGCGGTCAAAGCAATCGCGTGTCCGCGGGCGTCGTGCGCGTGGACCAGATCTGTCCGCCATGCACGCACGATCGTTCGCACCCGACGTGCGGCCGCCAAGTCCCAGTCGCCGCGCATCGTGACCGTGGAAGCGGCCAAACCGGCGTCACGCACCCTGGCAACTAGCCGCGAGCGATCGGCGCCGATCACGAGCGGCTCTGCTCCCGTGGCGCGCAGCGCCTGCGCTAGCAGAAATACCTGACGTTGCCCGCCGCGCCAGTCTCGGCCGGCGTCGACGAGAACGACGCGAAGCGTCATGCGCTGGTATAATAGCCAACCAACATGAGACGACAGGCACTGGCCGAGGTGACGTTGCTACTGGCCCTCGGCGGCTGCTCCTACTCCGGGCGCCCGCTGCCGGGCCCCAGGGCAGCTCCGCAACCGGAGGACGTCTTGCCAACGCCCGACGAGCTGCGCCGTGATCTTACCGTGTTCGCGTCGGACTCGTTTCGCGGCCGCGAAACGGGCACGCCTGACGAACGCCGCGCAGCGCATTTTCTCGTTGCGCGACTCACGGAGCTGGAGCTCGTGCCAGCGGGTGACAGCGGGTTCTATCAGCGCGTGCCGCTCCTCCGGCAGTCGTTTGGGGCCGGAACGCAGTTCGCGGTATCGATGCACGGACACACCGTGCCGCTCCCCCTTGGAGATGCGCTGCTTCCCATCACGCGGCTCGGCCCCGGGACCCCATCGCCGCGGCGAGCCGCAGACGGCGCACTGGTGTTCGCGGGCTACGGCATGCCGACCGCCGGGAAGGTAGATGCTCTTGACGCGCTCCCCGTGACCGGCAATGTCGTCGTAGTGGTCAACGGGGCGCCTGCCGAAGTCGACGCGGCACGGCGGGCCGAGTTGGAGTCGCCCAGCGCAATCGGAGCTCGAGTGCAGCGCCTCGCGGCCAGGCGTCCGGCCGCCATAGTCGTGCTTTTGGGCGGAGCGTCGGCAGCGGTATACACGACGCTTCGGACTGATCTCACGCGTTCGCTTACGGGCGCTGACGGCATGCACGCAGCCGCATCGGCGGACTCGCAGCAACTAGGCCCAATGATCCTCTTGGGACTACCTACGCCAGGCTCGCCGCTTCTGCCTGCCGGGTGGCCGGCGAACAGCCAACCGCGCCTAATTGCGGGACGTCAATTCCACGCGCGCGTGGATCTGTCCTTCTCGCCCGTCACTTCGTACAACGTGGTGGCGGTCCTTCGCGGGCGCAACTCCGCCCTGGCGGACAGCTACGTGGCGTTCGGCGCACACTATGACCACATAGGAATTCAACCCGCCCAGAATGGCGACTCGATCGCGAACGGTGCCGACGATGATGGCTCCGGCAGCGTTGCGCTCCTGGCTCTTGCGCGCGCCTTCTCCCAGACGCCGCGCCCGCGACGATCAGTGTTGTTCGTCTGCGGCATGTCGGCGAAGAGAAGGGACTACTCGGATCGACTACTTCACGAACCATCCGCCGGTCCCGATCGATTCAATCGTCGCAGAGCTCAACGCCGACATGATTGGACGCAATGCGCGCGATTCGCTATACGTAGTTGGCCCCATGGCCGCGCCCGACGGTCAGAGCCGCGTATAGGCATCGTCCTCGATTCCGTCAATGCCACGCTACCGCAGCCATTCTCGTTCAATCGCACATGGGATTCGCCGACGCACCCCGAGCGGATCTATTACCGCTGGATTACTGACAATTACGCGCCAAAGGAATTCCGGTCCTTTTCCTCACGACCGGGCTGCACGAGGACTATCACCGCGTGACCGACGAAGCCTGGAAGATTGACTACGTCAAGCTCGCTCACGTCGATGAGCTGATGTTTCGCTTGGGCTAGGCCATCGCCAACCGCGCACACGGCCGCGTTAAGCAGTGCTTCTTAGCACCCGTCTTCGGCGAGTGCTAGCAGTGCGGTATCCAGATCGCGAGCCAATCGTCGCTTCGGATGTGTGTCCGCGGCCGTTCTGTGCGCGGGTGCAGCCTATCGGAGGGCTTGCACACCGGCGTCCGGCAACGAATGGTGAGCACGACGAGGTGTCGATGATCGTAGCCGAACGTGCGGCGGGTTCGCGGGATGATGCGCAACTCGCGCTGCGGCTCATGGCACGAGGGTCGCAATCCGAATACGAGGAGGCGGAGTCCGCGCTGCGGGATCGCGGGCTGGACGAGCTGTTGGTCGATCCTCGCCTACCCGATGCGCTGCGCGAAGCGAGGCAAGGGGCTCGCGCGTCGTATCCGCTGTTTTCTTATGTCGTCGTGCGACACGCCTTACGGGCCGTTGGGGAAGAGGATCGTGCGATGGCGGACTATGTCGCTTCCATCCTGCTGCATTTCG
>CAWISX010000013.1:0-10994 GCA_963838855.1 uncultured Gemmatimonadales bacterium
AGACCGCGAGACTCATCCGGCGATCCGCGCTCGGTGCTGGGACGTCGCATGTCCGTCGCCGCGGCATTGTCGACCGTCACTTCGAGGCGTAGCGTGTCCGACCCGCGGACGTCGGAGAGCAGCATGCGCGCCGGCACACGCAGAGCACGTTGGCCGACATGAATTACTCGGCTGTCGTCGTACAATACTCGCTCTGGCCGGAAGACGGCCCTGAATCCCGAGCGTATCGACCAAGTACACGAAGAGCGGTGCCGACGCGCCCAGCGAGTCAGGCGGCTGCACTCGGCCGTACAATATGCTGTACCGCCCGACACGGGCCGCGCCCCATTCCCAAGTAACGCCGCGCCAGACTCCCCAGTTGTGATCGTGGTATGACTGTGCTCCATCGAACGTCTCGCAGCGCCCAGCCACGCACAGGCGTCCCCATGCGTTCGCGCGGAGAGCTGGCACGGTATAACCAGACGCAAAGTCGCCGGACGCGATCGACGCCCCGGGGAAATACGCGCGTGGAGTTGGCCTGATGACGAGATTCAGGTCGAGCACCCGGGAACCGCCTACCTCCAAGGCATGAGCGCGAACCGCATACTGGCCGTCGGGCAGTAGCCTGACGGTCGATTCTCCAATCTGGAGGTCTGCCCGCGCCGTCGAGAACACGACCGTCGATGGGTGCGCTTCGCCGACGAATCGACGCTCGCGCACGCCGTCGCCGTGTAGAGTGACGAGAACACGCGCGCCCCATTTCCCCTGCGGCACGTCGCCCGCGACGATGAACGAGATGAATGCCCAACGATGGCCGTCCGCGGACAAGACGTTGAAGTAATGCCACTCAGCCCAGCTGCTCCGGTGCGCCATCCCGGGTGGCGGGATGTGGAAGTGATCTATGTCGTTTTCCAGTTCGTGGGTCGTCGGACGCGCCCACCGACGGTCGCTGCTGTCGTCCACCCACGTGCCCGCCGAGAGACCGGGCAGTGCACCGACCGCCCGGGTCGCGGACGGGATCTCGCCCGACGCCCGTACGGGGCGCTCGCGCCCGTCGCGACTCGTGAGATACAGCAGCTTGTCATCGATCTGCGGCGCGACGGCGCGCGCCTGCCGTGCCAGACGAGGCGCCGCTAGGAGCTGGAGATAGAGAAAGCGAGCGTTGGCGATGGAGAAGAAAAGACCGCCGAGGCCTCCAGTCTTCATCACCTCGATGTCGATGCCGTCGGGTAGCACTGTGACGTCGCCACCGCCGACGAGCCGCTCGTCCGACGCCTGTGTCACGAGCGCCTCGCCGATGGATAGCAGGACGATCATCACTGAGACGCCGATTCCGAAACCGAGAAAGAGAAAGGCAGAACGCCAGGGCTTGTACAAGACATTCCGAAGCGCAAGCAGTGCGATCACGCGACGACCTTCCCATCCCGCATGTGGACCACCCGCCGAGCACTGCGCGCCAGCTCTTCGTCGTGGGTCACTACGACGATCGTGGTCCCGTCGGCGTTCAGCCGCGAAAACAGGCCAACAATCTCGGCGCCAGTCGCCGCGTCGAGCTCGCCCGTCGGTTCGTCCGCAAGCAGCAGCGCCGGCCGATTGGCGAGAGCACGCGCGACGGCTACCCGCTGCTGCTCGCCGCCCGAGAGCTGAGACGGACGGTGACGCTCTCGGTCCGCGAGGCCGACGTACGCCAGCAGCTCGCGTGCGCGCGCGGTTCGCTCAGTCTTTCCCACGCCGGCCTCGGCCATGGGCAGCTCGATGTTCTCACGCGCCGACAGCATCGGCATCAGATAGAAGCGCTGAAAGACCAGTCCGACGTTTCGCAGGCGAAACTGGGTTGCCTCCCTGTCGCTCATCGTGCTCACATCGCGTCCACGGAGCCGTACGATGCCCGCGGTTGGCCGGTCGATTGCCCCTAGCAGGTTGAGCAAAGTCGACTTTCCGCAACCCGATGGCCCCACGACGGCCACATAGTCCTCCGCGGCCACATTGAGAGACACACCCCGAAGCGCGCGTACGACGTCACCGCCCATTTGGTACTCGCGGTGAACGTCACGCACCGATAGCACGGGCTCGCGGTGATCGGCGCGAGCCGTCCAGGCTGCGGTCTCACCACCGCTCAACTCGCTCTTCACGCCACCGCTTCGCTACGCAGAGTAGGCGCTACCGGTAGCGACGAAGCGCGCCACGACGGATAGACGGCCGCCAAAAGGCCGGATCCGACGAGCAACGCGACGGTTTCCCAGCCGGCCGAAGATCGAAAGACGAAGAAGTGAAACGCGGCTGGCAAACCCGGCAATGTCGATAGAATGGCATCCAGGTAGCGGGCTGTGATCAGCCCCATCACGACGCCCGAGACGGCGCCCGCCACCGTAAGCATTAGCGACTCGGCGATGATCTGCTGGACGACGTGGCGTCGGCTTACGCCGATAGCGCGTAGCACGGCGATCTCGCCCACCCGGTCTTGCACGGACACGGTTACGAGTGTGGTCACGAGGAGAAAGCCGACAACCAGACTGACAGCGCCGAGGATGAGCGCGAGCTGACGAAAGTATCCAAGGCGACTGTCCACTTCGTGCAGAGCTGCTGTCGTCGATATCGTTGTCACGCGCGGTAGCGTCTCGTTAACCCAGCGCGTCACCACATCGGGATCGACTCCGTCGCGTACTTTGACCATGAACAGCGACACTCGGTCGGCGCGGTCCGGTCCGCCCATCGCCTGGAGCGTTGCGAGCGGCACAGCCATCACTGGCTGATTGACCGCCGTGTAATAGAAGCGGCCCGTGCCGGCGACCACCAGCCGCCGGAGCCCGGTGTACTCGCGAAGCTGCGGATCCAAACCTGCGGCGACGTCGAGCGTGTCGCCCACGCGCGCGCCACTCTCGCGCTGCATCACGTCATTCACGACGACATGGTCGGGCGCGGATACGTGCGCCCCGCCCGTCAGCTCGTAGTCTCCTTCAACCGAGCCGTCGATACCGAGGGCGAAAGCGGTGGCCGCACGGGTGCGGCCATGCTGGACGATGTGGACCTGGGCGCCGAGCACCGGACTCACGGCGACAACGTCGCGGTTGGTGCGCAGCGCGCGCGTAATCGCGCTTGCGTTGCCGATCGTAGCCTCGCTATCGAACGGCAGCGTGCCCTTGGGGGAAATGCGAATCTGAAACCCTTGCATCAGCAGAAATCGCCGAAACGACGACTGCATGCCGGTCGCGAGCATCACCATGTCGAGTAGCAGCGCAGCGGCGATTGCGACGCCGAGCGTCGCGAGAAAAGTGCGTACCGGGTGCCGCCGAAGTGAGGCAAGCGCCAGCGCGCTTGTCATGGAAACGAAATCATCGTCCCAGCAGCGCGAGGGGCGGAGTGGTCACTAGGCGGAGCGCGGCAACGCATCCCGCAGTAACGCCCAATACGACCGCCAGTGCCACGGCAAATGTCACAACGCCTGGTGTGACGAGCGCGAAGGTCAATGCCGTGCGGTATACGCCACGGTAGTGCCAGTTGATCAGGAGAGACGCGATCCATCCGACAATCGTGCCGAGCCCGCTCCCGATGACGGAGATGAGTGCCGCCTCCACGACGACCGACCACACTACCGAGCGCCGAGACACGCCGATCAGCCGAAGGGCGGCAATGTCGTGCCGACGCTGGTCCACGCGAAGCAGCAGGATACAGAGCAAGAAAATGGCGCTCGCAACAACGGTGATGCCCGCGATTGCACGGTGGAACCGACTGACTACCTGAAAGGTTTTCGATGTGGCAACCGCAACGTCAGCTGACCGGTACGCGCGAAACCCGAACGCGGCGGCGTTTATGCGATCGAGCGCGGTATCGCGCTCGGCGCCACCCGACGTAAGCACAGCAAATCGATCGACGCGGTCGTCGCTTTCCGAGAGCTCCTGAAGTTCTGACAGATGCAGCCGAACTTTGTATTCGTCACGAGCGACATCGGACGGATCGGTCCCGCGCTGGGTGATCGCGGCAATGACGACTGTGTCTCCCGGCGCACCGCCGGGGCGTGCCGAGAGCACGACGGTGTCTCCGACAACCAAGTTGGCGTCGGCGGCGAGCCGCTCATCGATTGCGATTTGGCGCGTCGCCGCCACGGTTGGATGTTTTGTCGGCGACTGAATCGCCGCATGCGCGGGGGTGTGCAGCACGAGCGCAGCCAACAGAACGCCCGGTGTCACTCAGGCGTCCTCCGGCAAGGAAGCAGCCGGGGAAGCTCGGCGAGCAGCTCGCGAAGAATGTGCTCGGTCATTCCCCAGACGACGTACTCCTCGTGCCGAAAGCTCGGAACGAGGCGCTCGACACCGCGAACTGTAACGATGGAGTCCTTGCGAGCGCCAGGGGCAGCCAGAGCAGCCACTGGGACCCAGAACGCCGCAGCCACCTCGTCGCTCAGGACGAACCGCACATCGCGATGCACGACAGCCACGTAAGGTCGCACAGTGATCGGCACTGGCGCGGCGCGCGGGCTCAGGTCGTCGAGCGCGCCAAGAATGCGGCCATCGCGCTCCAGATCCAGGCCGATCTCCTCGCGCGTCTCGCGCACAGCGGTCGCCTCGAGGAACACGTCGCCAGCCTCCTCTCGGCCGCCTGGCAATGCGACGTGCCCGCTCCAAGGGTCACCGTCGTGCTCAGCGCGTTTGATCATCAGCAGCTCGAGACCTACAGGCTCGCGCTTTCGCAAGACGGCGACGACGGCGGCCCTCACCACGCCATGCGTAACATCACGCTCAACGCTCGATTGTTCCGCCCGACTCCACCCACGCCCCAATGCCTCCAGCCATCGAAACGACGTCGCTATATCCCATCTGCTGAAGCGTATCGGCGGCCAACGCCGATCGATTGCCGCGCGCGCAATACACCACGACAGTCGCGTCCTTGGGAACGCTCCGCTCCACGTTTGACTCGAGTACGCCGCGCGGTATCAGCATCGGCATGCGGCAGGTGTCCGGTCTTCCACTCCTCGGGCTCCCTCACATCCAGGTACACAGCCGGTGTCCCACGCGCCTGCATGGCCAGCACGTCGGCGACCGACGCTTCGCGAACGCGGCTCTTGGCATCGGAAACCATCTCGCGCCAGGTATTCTGCTGCCATGGCCAATCCTCTAGTCACTGTCGTGCAGTCTAGCTCGCGCCCAGCAGGTCGTAGTCCAATGATCGTCGGGTGGCATAGCCATTGCCACCTCTAAGACCCAGCCACGGATCCGAGACAAACACACGGTTCGCTACGGGATCGAGTCGTGCGGCCAGGGACTAGGTCGCTTCTATCAGAAGGAGAGCCCATGGCAAGACGACGTGCTCCGATACCCGACCCGCCGATCCACCCGGGGACTCAGCGCAATCCGCGAACTGGCACTACCCGTGGCGGCGACCTCGACACAAACGATCTCGACGAAGGCCCAGGCACTGAGAGGGGTGGGATGGGCGTGATCGACGTAGGCGGGCCCGGCAATGTCGGCACCACGGGCGCACCGGACGACATGAGCGGCACTCGCAGTACAAGCGGCGCCAGCGGCGATCTCGGCGACACAGTCCCCGGACGGCAGCGGCGCGCCGTTCAGCGGCGGCCGCGGGAACCGGTAGCTCATGACAGTTAAGAGGCGGGCGACACACGGAAGAGTATCAGCGCCAGCGGGGTCGACCCGACGGGAGTCTTCGCCGCCGCTAGAGGTGCTACCGCCCGTGCCGCTACGCACTTCGGCGACTGCTCGCAGCCACTGCTCGTCTGGCAGCGCCAGATCAGCGAGCGACTCCAGCAGACGTTCCACGCCTAGGCCGCTCGGCGCGATCGCCGCGTCGCGCGCCTCGGTCGCGAGTGCCGCGATCAGGGGCCTGCAATGGTACGGCGCGACGCGGACAATTCCGGCGATCCGCGAAATGATGCGCCGTCGAACCCGCCCCTCCGCACCGTGGTCGATGCCAGCGTCTCTTGCCGCGCGACGGGCCAATGCCCATGCGCTAAGAGCCTCGAGAGCGCGATTGCACGCGACCCATTCGACCGGCGCATCGCGACCGTTCGCCAAGTCCGCGGCACGCGCGATGCTCTCCGCTGCGTCTGTCACAGTGCCAGCTCCGTCGATCGATGCCACGAGGACCGCGGGGCCGCCATGCGCCACGGACACACGGCCAGAAAGCCGTCCACGGCTGCCCATACAGCGGCGCACAGGGGGCGTTCACTCATCGGTTGGACGACTCCATCCGCGCCCACGAAGATCAGGGCCGTCGATACCGTGGCGTCCACGCACCGCCAGCTCGCGATTGTCGCTCGCGCGACAGCGGCGTGGTGCGGGGACCCCAGTCGGCACCTCGCACCCGACGCGGCCAGGAACGATTGACCCTGCGATGCCCACTGTGCGCCCTGCGGCAGCCAGTTTCTCGGTCAAGGCCCGCTCGACGCCGAACAATCGGTCCGCCGCGGCGGGGGGACGGATGGCGTATACAGCGACGCGGCGATGGCTCGATCCGATCCGAGCCACTCGGCCAACGCGCTGCTCGAGTCGGGCGGGAGTCCAAGGTAGATCGAGATGAATCACCACTGACGCATCCTGGAGGTTCACGCCTTCGCTCAGAAGATCGGTCGTGAGCAGAAGTTCAATGCGTTCGGCCTCGCGCGGCGGCGGCACGCGGTTCGCCTCGGGCGCGAAGCGCGACACGGCTTCTGCACGCGACAGCGGACCGCCGGCGACCTTGGCACCGGCTGAGCGAGAGCGAGCATACACCGCCGTCGCGCAGCAAGCGACGGTAAAGCGTCTCGACGGTCTGCTCGTATGTCGAGAACGCAACGATCTTGCATCCGCGGTGCCGTCGGCGCAGCTCGCGTATCCGCTCAGCCCGCTCCCTGTCCGGGTCGGGCCGCATGGCAATGCGGCTGATCAAGGCTCGCAGAGCGGCGGCATGAGCACGCACCGAGGGCAGAAGGTTTTCGAGCTGCCGTTTTCTCGCCCGTGACCAGTTCGGGGAACGCGAGCTGGACGGCACCGTCGCCAACGCACCAAGCACGGATCTCGCGATATGTAGGTCGGCTGCCCGCTCTCGAGCGCAGACTCCAATGCGGCGCCTCGCTCGAGCTGTCTGCGTAGTGCCGCGCGAAGCGCGCCGCAGCTCGATGCCCATTGGCGCACCAGTCCGTGCGCCAGCAGTGCACCACCGTCGCCCGAATCGCTCGGCGGCACCGGCGGAGGCAGCGCCATGATCTCCGCGAGTGTGGCCGCGTCGTCGCCCACTTCAAGCCATTCCGGGATGCCCACGTCCGGCACGTCGTCTAGTGTCCCGGCAATGGAGTGGCTCCGCCGAACCACGTAGCGCGCGCGTTGCTCGTCGTTCAGAGTCCATGCGCGGGCGCCAATGAAGAGCGCGAGGAGTGCCGCCAAGTCACCCTGGGCTGTTGTGAACTGGCGTCGCCGAAAGCAGAAGCAGTGGGATGCCAGCCGTCTGCGCGGCAAGCGCGTGGTATCGATGCGTGGCCGGGTTTCGGAAGTGATGAGCCTCATCGACAATGACAAGATCCGGCCTCCCGCCCTGCCACGATGCCGATTCACCCGCCTTTCTGCTGAACGACTCGATCGATCGCCATCCGACCGTCACCCCGCGTCGTCGCAGGCCCGTTCCCACATTGTTTGAAGCCCCGCCGGCGACACGACGAGAGGGCGAACTGCCGAGCGCGCAAGCGCAAGCGCCACATACGTCTTGCCGAGGCCAACCTCATCCGCGAGCAAGGCGCCGCCGCACACGCGGAGGAGTGGTCGCAGTCGCGCGATTGCTTCCATTTGATGCGGCCGGAGCGTTACGCTGCCGAGACGCGCGCTGCTCTGCAGTGTCGGGTGGTAGGTCCGAGTAGTCTAGTCCGAGATGGGCTATGACGCCTCGCACCATCGCCGGTGTATCCGGACGTGCGGGCAGGCAGGACTCCACGACGGTCGCCGTGTCTAGGCTTGCCTTACGACTCCGCCCACGCGAGCAGCGGCGCGACGGTGATGGCCGAAACGCCGTACGCGGCCGCCGCGGCTTCGCACAACTCCGCACGACACACCTTCGCTCCCCCCGTAGCGCGCTCCGACAGCAGAGCGAGTGACGTGCGCGCACTAGCCCAGTCTCGCGGCATTGGTAGCAAGGACACCGTCCATCCCAGATACCGTCGATATCCTCCGCGTGCCGGCTCCGCGACGACGTTGAGCCAGGCAGCGGCCAGCGGCCCGTTGAGGAGGGCGGCCAGTGCGTGCGCGTCGAGCAGCGAGGGACATCGCGCGACATAGCAGCTGTTCAGCGGCACGATCGGGTCTCCGACGTCTAGCACAATGGCCCGAGGCGCACGACCAAAGTCCGACCAAACCACGCGTGCGGTCGTCGCATGCGCGCTCTCCGTGCGAAACAGCGCCCACCATGGCCCACGCCCACGCGTGTCGCTGCGCGCGGCGAGACGATGGCGCCAGGGTGCCAGCCATCGCGCGGCGTGAGGCGGCAGCTCTCGCAACGGCTCGTCCGCGGTGCCCGCGGGTTCACCGTGCGTCCAGAGAATCCATTCGCGCATTGCCACCCGCCACGGGCCGAGCGTCTCTCCGCGCACAAGTGGGCGCACGAGCGCCCGCTCCACCGTGCCGTGCCTGAGCGGGACGCCCTTTGCGCCCGCGCGGACATCCACGAAGTCGCCGTCGCGATCCGACGCGAGTAGGATGAACGCATCATTGCAGCCGCATTTGACGCCAAGCAGGGGCGGCCCAAATGCCGTCTGCGCAAGAGGAATACCCGCGGCAGACAGCGCGTCGAACGCAGCGCGCGCGGAGGGTGGAATGAACAGCCATGGACTGCCACGGGATTCATCCAACGGCAGCGCGTCAGGCGTGGACTCCCAGCGGTGCACGGCGGCCCCGCGGTGCACAGCGACGCGGATCGGTGGTGCCGCCGGTTCGGGCGGCGGCTGGGATGACGACGATGGAACGTTCAAATGATCGGATGGCATAGCAAGGATTCTTTGTGATGGAAATGCTCAGGCACATTGGCGGCGGCGCCGCCGCCGCAGCCAGCTACATGCCGGCGGGCGAGGATTAGTGACGGATACACGGAAGCGTCGAATTGCCGCGGCCCTTCCGACCAGTCTTCGATCGCCAGGAGCTCCGCGCGCTCGCGCACTAGGCACCGCACTCCGCCGCCGGCAAGCGAATGCCACAACTTTGCTGGCAGCATCTAACGCCAGCACACCGCGGTCGCGACAAAGCGATAGGCCGCGCTCCACAAACAGCGCAGCGAGGTCCACCTGCCCGGCAAAGCCGCGACCTTTACGCGCGCGGCTCACGACCGAAACCCATGCGGCCGCCCGACACACCCTAAATGCGTCGTGCAATCGCGCGCGCGTCGCCGCCGCGATCTCGCGCATTCGCACCCAGGGTGGATTGCCAATCACGATGTGAAAGCCGCCGTCGGCGCCTACGTCCGCGAAATGGGCGTCAAATGTGAAAGGGAGCGCTGCGCCAGCGCGGATGGCATGTTGTCTGGCCCTAAGCTCTCGCGATGCGCGCCGAAGCTGAGCCAGATGCTGTCGGGTCCGCATGCTTGGCGAGCGCACGATCCAAACAGGTCAGCGCCGCGACACGCAGTCAGAAGCTCTCTTCGGTCGTCGGACACTCTCGCGAGCGCTCGCCCGACGGCTGCGACCGCAGCTGCGCGCTCGGCGCGATCCAGTATGCGAGCTATAGAGCGTTTGCGCGCCCCGACGGAGCGCGCGTATCGACTACGAAGCCCAGCGATTTGTCGGCCGGTCGAGACGCCGGCCGTCACGCCCACCGGCCAATGAGTTCGAACCCGCCGCCAGAGAGCGAATTGCCGACGTGCACGTGGCGATCGAGGTTGGGCAGGGGGCGTGCGCACTGCGTGCCCTGGCTGGCTCGTCGCTCTCGCCGCTCTCGATCACCACGGACAACCAGAGTCGCAGCTCGCACAGCCAGACTGCCGTGGGATTCACATCGACGCCAAAGATCGACCGCGTGAGCACTGCGCGGCGGCATTCGGCGATGCCACGTGAATCACCGAGCCGACCGAGCAGAGTGGCGAGCGACTCCAGCGCATACACCAGGAACGCCCCCGATCCGCACGCGGGATCAAGGATCCGCAGCTGCCGCACACGGTCGCGCAACGCGGGCACGGCGCACGCGGCCGGTGACTCGCCGCCCAACAGCGCCGCCACGTCAGACGCGTAGCGGCAGGCGACGTGAGAGCCTCGGCCAAAGCCTCGTGCGTTACGTGGTCGACCAGGGTCTGAGCGTGTGTAATACGCCCCGCTGCTGTGCCGCTCGCGCGGCTGCATGAGCGACTCGAACGCCTTGCCCAGCATTTCGGGATCGATCGCCGCTTCCGACCAGGTGCTACGGTCCTCACGCGCCGTGAATCTGTAGCGCCCCAGCAGCATCTCCTACCAGAGCGCCCAAGTGCTCGTCGGTAAAGCGAGCATCTCGATGCTGTCGCTCGAGCGCCGTGCGGGCAAAGAGTCCGCCATTGAGAAATGGCACGCGGCCGAACGCCCGTGCGGTGCCGGCGCGCCTGCTCGAGGGCGTGTTCAGCGTTCCGAAAAAAAGCGGCAGCAGCACCCGGTCGTGGTACCGGCCCGCGCCAGCCACGCACTCCGAGAACGACCGCGCGATGAATGCGCGGTCGCCGTTGAGCCATCCTTTAGCCTCGAGGAACGACAGGAAGAGGAGGCGCGACGCGTACAGCAGCGCCAGCGCGCGGCGGTCGGCCAGTGACGCGCGGTCGCACCCTGTGGCCGCCGTGCTCAGGACCGCAATGTTGCGCTCGAGAGCACAGTAAAAGCGACGAGTGAGCGACTCGCGTCCCAGCACGTCGAGCCAACGCGAGTGCGTCAAGCCGTCGTCGCCATGTACGGCCGCCTCGAGCGCACAAAACGTTTCGGCGTCGCTGTCCACAATGCGCGCGCGATCGACAACAAGTGCTGCCGTCCTCGGCGGGACCTGGTCCGCGGCCCACGTGGCAAGCGCATTCGCGCGTTTCCCCACCCGCAA
>CAWISX010000014.1:0-38883 GCA_963838855.1 uncultured Gemmatimonadales bacterium
TGTGGAGCAGTGTGCTAGAGCGAATCAACGTGCGCCGCGCGCAGGGTATGCACGTTCCACCCGATTCAGCAGGTCAGGTTGATCTGGCCCGCGACGTGCTAAGCGAGCTGGTGGACGCCGAGCTTCTCGTTGAAAAGGCGGGCCAGCTCAAGATCGACGTGCCGACGATGATGTGGTGCCCGGGGTCGACCAGCAAGTACAAGCGCGTCCGCGCGCAATTCAGCACCGAGGCGGATTTTCGGGCCGAGCTCAAGAAAGCTGGGTTCGGATCCAGCGAGGAGTACCGGCGCACGCTGCTGGACGAAGCGAAACGCGCAGCGCTGCAGCAGAAGGTCGTCGATTCACTGAAGCACGATGGCAAACTGGTCCCCGTCGGAGTCACTGAGGCGGACATCGACTCGGCTTATGCGCACAACAAGGCCTCGTTTCCGCGGCGCCCGGCGACGGTCACGTTCCGACAGATCGTGATCCCGCCGCGCCCAACGCCAGCTGACAAGGCGACCGCGAAGGCGAAAGCCGATTCAATTCTCGTGGAGCTCAAGAAGATCGGCGCGGACGCGAATGGTGACCTGTTTGCACAAGTGGCAAAGCACGAGTCGATGGACCAAGGCACTCGCGAGGTGGGTGGCGACCTTGGCTGGAACCGACGTGGAGTGATGGTTCCGGAGTTCGAGCAGTGGATGTTCGCGCTTCGCCCGGGCATGCTCAGCCCCGTGATCGAGACCGTGTTCGGCTACCACATCATCCGAGTCGATCGTGTCGAAACCCGCCGAAGTGAAGGCAAGCCATATCCTCGTCAAGTGGAAGATCGACTCGTCGCGCGTCGCGGCGGCAAGGACCGAAGCCGACAGCGTCCTCACTGCGTGGAAGGCAGGTGCGTCATTCGATTCGCTCGTGGCACGGCACCACGATCCTCGCGAGGAGAAGGGTGCGCTGCAGCCTTTCCCGCGCGACTCTCTCCCTTCCTCCTACGCACAGGCGTTCGCCAGCAAGGGCGCGAACGACTTCACCGGACCGTTCCCGATCGAAGACAGGTCCAACAACACCATGAAATACGTAATCGCGCAGATACTGAGCGCGACCGAAGGCGGGGAGTTCACGATCGCTGACCTGCGTGACCGCATTCGTGATCAGCTCTCCTACGAGTTCGCGATCCGACGGCTGCTCGACGGGCTGAGGAAGGAGACGTACGTGTCGGTGCGACTGTAGTGCGCGCACGGCCTCGTCTGGCGATCACGCTGGGCGATCCACGTGGGATTGGCCCCGAGGTCGTCGCGGCCGCTATCGCCGACGCGCGAGTGCGTAGGGCAGCCGAAGTGGTGCTCGTGGGTCCTTCTGGGACTGAAGTTGTCGTCGACGAGCCAGTTGGGGTCTGGCAGCGCGAGGAGCGAGCTGCAGACATAGCGGGCGGCCTCGCGGGCCGCGCCATCGAGCGCGCGGTCGCACTGGCGCAGGCTGGCGTGGTGCAAGGTATCGTCACGGCCCCTATCGACAAGAGAGCGCTCTTCGAAGGTGGATTCGACTATGCCGGACACACCGAGATGCTGGCCGCGCTGACACGATCGCACGTGGCCATGATGCTCGCGTCGGACCGACTGCGGGTGGTACTGATTACGACGCACCTACCGCTACGGGATGTGCCGCGCAAGCTCACTGCGAGCGGCATTGTGCAATGCGCGCGCATCACCGAGCAAGGGCTGCGCGATTGGTACGGGATTGCCGAGCCACGCATCGCGCTGTGTGCGCTCAACCCACACGCGGGCGATGGCGGGCGATTCGGGGACGAGGACCGAATACTTCTGGCGCCTGCCGCGAAAACCTCCGGGATTGCAGGGCCGTACTCCGCCGACACGGTATTCGTGCGCGCAATTCGCGGTGAGTTCGACGCCGTGCTGGCACCCTATCACGATGTCGGCATGACGGCGATCAAAGTGGCATCCTTCGGTACCGCGGTGAACGTGACTCTAGGCTTGCCGTTTCCGCGTACGTCGCCTGACCACGGGACCGCGTTCGACATTGCAGGTCGGGGCATTGCAGATCCTTCGAGCTTCATCAGCGCGATTCTAGAGTGCGCACGAATCGCCGCTCGAGCCGCTCCCCATCCCGCGCCAGTAGCTGCCGCATGACTGCTCGGCTATCGAGTCGTTCGTCGCTGCTGTGCCTTGTCGTAGTCGCCGCGGGATGCTCCGCGTCTATCCGGCGACCGCCTCCGGTCGCCACCGCACGCGTCACCACCGCGTCGGGCGCTACCAAGGACACTTCCGTTCGGCAACTCGACGTGCCCGTTTCGGCGGACTCCGAGGCCGTGGCAGCGCTGGTTCGCCAGGGAATGCGGCACTCGAGGGTCGAGCCGGATTTGGAATATCTGTCGGATGTGATCGGCCCGCGCGTTACCGGGTCGGAAGCAGCCACCGTCGCTACGAAATGGGCCCTCGAGAAATTCAAGGAATACAGAGTCGACAGCGCGTGGACAGAGTCTTGGCACTTTGGACGGGGGTGGGAGCGCGGGCCGATCACGCTCACGTTATTGTCGCCGCACACTCGACAACTCATCGGCGCGTCATGGGCTTGGGCTCCCGGGACGAACGGCCCGGAGACCGGCGACGTGATCTACATGAACGCGCAAACGATGGACGAGTACGTGAAGAATTTTGCCGGCGCGGTACGCGGCAAGTGGGTCATGACCCGACTGCCCACGCCCATATGGAACAGCGATGGTCCGGCGATGACTGCGGCGGACAGCGCGTCGGCCGATTCGGCCCTCAAGATCGCGATCGCGCAATACCGGGACCCGGTGGCTCAGCGCTACCGCCAACAGCTTCCTGCCGCGCTCGCGCATGATGGCGCGATGGGAGTGCTGGTCGATGGCGGCAAGGAGTTCACTCTGCTGACGATGAGCGGCTCGCCGAGCCAACCACTACCGCTGCCGTACGTCGTCGTGCCGCACGAGACGTTTGCGCAATTCCATCGGCTACTCGCCCTGGGCGACACCGTGCGCTTGCGCGCGGACATTTCCAACACCATCACCCAGCAAGATGTCGACGCGGCGAACACAGTCGCCGAGATTCGCGGGACAACTCACCCGGACGAGGTCGTGCTTCTTGGCGCCCATCTCGACTCGTGGGACCTGGCCGACGGGACGACGGACAATGGTACCGGCGCCATCGCCGTGCTCGAGGCAGCGCGGATACTTGCGGCTGCGTCGGTCAAGCCGCAGCGAACTATCCGGTTCGCGTTGTTTACCGGGGAGGAGGAAGGGCTGTTTGGGTCTGAGCGGTACGCCGAGCGCCACGCCGCGGAGCTGGCGAAATACCAGGCGGTGCTGGTGCTGGACAACGGCACCGGGCGAGTGACGGGCATGTCACTTCAGGGGCGCAATGAAATGCACGACCTCTGGCAGTCTCTTTTCGCGCCAGTTGCGAGCCTCGGGCCATTTGCGATTAAGGGGCGCGACAAGGGAGGGACCGACCACTTGTCGTTCATTCCCTTCGGCGTGCCGTCGTTCAATTACGATCAACTGACGCGGGGCTACAACCACACGCATCACTCGCAAGCCGACACATTTGAGCACGCGGTCATCGGCGACGTGCAACAGTGCGCTACCGTGATGGCCGTGACGGCTTACGAGCTGGCGGACTTGCCTAAGCTGCTACCTCGCGCTGCGGCTGCTACGCAAGTTCAGGCGAAATAAGAGGAGGCCCCCCTACCCCTTTAGGGGAGGGGTCAGGGGTGGGGCCTTTGTCGCAGCGAAGCTTGAAAAAAGAATGCCGCCTCACCTTTAGGGCGTCGCGCTACTAAGCGCTCTGCTCCGCCGCGGCTTCCGGCTCTGGAACATGGACCTTTTCCATGGCGAGCGCATCTACCCGCCTCCCGTCCATTGCCCGCACGGTAAAAGTCGCGCCGCCGGCCGTCACTCGGTCACCGCCGGCAGGAAGGCGACCCAGGGCGCCGAACACGAATCCACCAATGGTGGTGTAGTCGCCCTCGGGCACGGTCAGCTCGTAGCGGCTATTGAGCTCGCCGATGTTCAGCGTGCCGGAGATCAACTGCTCACCCTCGCGCATGGGCGGAGGCGGCGTTTCCGGCTCGTCGTATTCGTCCAGGATCTCGCCGACGATCTCCTCGAGCAGATCCTCCATCGTGACGATACCGGCTGTCCCGCCGTATTCGTCCACGACGATCGCCATGTGCTCCTTTAGTCGCTTGAAGTCGGCCAGCACCTCCTCGACCTCGCGAGAGCCAGGGACGACGTGCACGGGTCGCATGATAGACGCCGGGGTGAAGGTCGTCGGTTTGGCGCGCGCTACCGGAAGTAGGTCTTTCGCGAGCACGACGCCCACGATGTTGTCGATGGTCTCGGTGTACACCGGATACCGGGAAAAGCCACCATCGACCACCACGGCCAGCGTTGCGTCCAACGTCGCATCACTCGGTAGCGCAACGATTTCGGTTCGAGGCGTCATGACCTCACGAGCATTCTTTTCCGAAAATTCAAATACCGCGTCGAGCAGGTCCGCGTCCTGCTGCTCGAGCGCTCCGCCTTCCTGGCTCTGCTCGACAAGCAGTCGGAGCTCGTCGGGCGAATGCACGCGGTCTTCTGACGTCAGGTCTCCACGTTGGCCCAAGGCGCTCAGCACGAGCTGGGCGGATTTGGCCAGCAGTGAGGTGAACGGGGTGGCGATAAACGCGAACAGCATGAGTGGCGGCACGAGCCAGCGAGCCAGCTGCTCGGGGTGTCGCAGCGCGGCACCCTTGGGCGCGAGCTCTCCGAAGACGACGTGCAGATAGCTCACGAACGCGAGCGCAACGGCGGTTGCGATCGTTAGCCGAACCCCCAGCTCCGCGCCGGGGGCAATGGCGCCCACGAGGCCGCTCAGCCCGCGTGTCAGGGTTGACTGCGCCGCCCAGCCGAGTCCGAGGCTGGCGAGCGTAACACCCAGCTGGCTGGCTGAGAGAAGGGCCGGGATGTTAGATGTAGCGCGGAGCGCTAGGGCTGCCAGGCGGTCGCCGTCGGCCGCCATTGATTCGAAGCGGGTCTGGCGCGACCGGACGAGTGCGAACTCGGCGCCGACGAAGTAACCGTTCAGGAGCACCAGCGCGACTATGGCCAACAGCCGGGCGAGCACATTTGCAAGTTACACGATCGTGAGCCTTTAGGCATGGCACACACACACGGCCCGGGCGCGCATATGCACGGGGTGCGCCTGCATGGGGCGCAGTCTCATGGCGGGCACGCGGATCAGGATCACAGCCATTCGCACGGTCCCGCGGTGGGCCCGGCTAACGATCACTCGCGCGGGCTTCGACTTGCGCTTGCGTTGACAGCCGTGTTCCTGGTCGCAGAGGTGATTGGCGGGCTGGTATCCCACTCGCTGGCGCTATTGGCGGACGCCGGTCACATGCTGACGGATGTAGCCGCGCTGGGATTGTCGCTATTCGTGGCGTGGTTCAGTCAGCAGCCGGAAACGCCCGAGAAGACGTATGGGTACCTGAGATGGGAGATCCTTGCTGCGCTGCTCAACGGTGCGACGTTGCTTGCGATCTCAGTATGGATCATTGGGGAAGCGGTCGTCCGGCTCCGACATCCCCGGCCGGTCGAGAGCGGCCTCATGCTTGGCGTGGCGGCCGCGAGCGTGGTCACGAACGTTGCCTCGGCGTGGCTGCTGCACGGAGGGTCGCGCGCAAGCCTCAACCTGCGCGGCGCCTACATGCACGTGCTGGGCGATCTTCTGGGCTCCGTCGGCACGGTCATCGCCGCGCTGCTAGTTCGGTACACGGGTTGGCTCATGGCCGACCCGATCGCGTCGATCATCATGACAGTCCTCATCGGGCGGGGTGCCTGGCGGCTGGTGCGCGAGTCGGTCGACATACTGCTCGAGGCCACCCCATCGCACATTTCTGCCGGCGCTGTCCGGGCACAGCTCGCGGAGATTCCCGGCATCGAATCAGTGCATGACCTACACGTTTGGACGGTGACTTCCGGGGTCATCGCCATGAGCGTGCACGCGATCGTCCGCGAGCCCGAGCGTCACCAGCACGTGCTCGAACACATCCACGACGCGGTGCGGCTCTTTGGTATCGATCACGTAACCGTGCAGCTCGAGCGCGACGAGATGTTCGATCGCGAGCACCATTTGCACATGTAGAGGACCTCCAAAGCCGCGACGTCGTCGTTCGTGTCGTTGCCGCCCCTGGGGCCGCGCGTCTCTCTTGCAGACTAGCGCCCTGATGACCGTCGACCTCCGCATCGAAAAAGCTCGCCTACCGGTCTCCTTGCTCATGTCAGGTGGAGAGCGTCTCAACGGCGACATGTTCATTCAGGCGTACTCACGGTTTCACACTGGGCGCGAGGAAGTCCCCGACGTGTTGAACGGAGACGAGCCTTTCTTCCCACTCGTACGGGCAGGTGACACTCTGCTGATCGCAAAGAATCAGGTACGCGAAGTCGAGGTCACCTGGGATCCCGATTTGGCCGAGCTTCACTCGGTGGGGACGCGGGTCGAGCCGGTAGAGCTCACGCTCACCGATGGCACGATTCGCACGGGTGAACTCCATCTGGAGATGCCGTCCGAGCGGCCACGGCTCCTGGACTTCCTGAACCAATACGATCGGCGCTTCGTCGTGCTTCACGCGACAGCCGGGCTGCGCCTAGTGAACTGCGGCCTGATCGAACGCGTGCGCCCGGTCGAGTAACCCAGTCGAGCCATGGCGCAACTCGACCGCTTTCTGCAGCTCATGGTCAGTAACGGAGCCGACTCGATTCTCCTCATCGAGAACGACCCAGCCACGATCCAGAAGAACGGAGTGCCGCAGCCGATCACTAAGCACCCATTGAGCGCTGCGCAGCTGCTCATGTCGCTGTGCGAGATTGCCCCGGCAGACGCGGCAGCCGAACTGCAGGACGGAAAGCCGGCGTCGTTCGCCTATGGCAACGAGATTGGAAGATTTGTCGTGCGCACAGCACGCACTGCCGGGCGGTGGCATGCGTCCATTGCCGCTTCCGAGCATGACGCGTCGACCGCGCATGACGCGTCGACCGCGCATGACGCCTCGACCGCCGCCCAACCCACGAACAATGGCGGCGCGGAGACAGGACAACCCGGGGCGTCCAACGCGGCCAACGCGGCGCAGGCTGGCTCGCGGCGCAGCTCTGGCGGCCGTGCAAAGGCGGCATCCTCGGGCGCACGCGCTCCCGGCCGACGAACGTCGGGAGGCGTACAAGCTGACCCCACGTTCCCGGCCCAACGGCCATCGCTCACCACCTGGGAGCCGTGCCTGCCCAACGCGAATACAGACGAAGAGCGCAGCGACGCTGCACTAGCCGACATAAATCATCTGCTCCGCGTTCTCGTGGAGCGGCAGGGCTCGGATCTGCATCTTCGCGTGGGAGAGCCACCGCTTCTGCGACACCAGGGCGAAATGGTTCGCTTGGACGGCTTGCCCCTGATCGAGAACGACACGGTGGAAGCGATGCTGCGCGCCATAATGCCGGCGCGCAACCGCCAGGAGTTTGCCGATTGCAACGACAGCGACTTCGCGTACGAGATCCCGGGGCTGGCGCGTTTCCGGTGCAACTCATTGCGGGACCGACGGGGTGCCGGCGCCGTCTTTCGCGTGATTCCCGCCGACGTCTTAACCGTCGAGGAACTTGGCATCTCGCCTGAGGTGCAGCACCTCTGCTACCTCAGCAAGGGGTTGGTGCTCGTCACTGGGCCGACGGGCTCGGGGAAAACGACCACGCTTTGCGCTCTCCTGGATCTAGTGAACCGCGAGCGCTCGGATCACGTGATCACGATCGAAGACCCTATCGAATTCGTGCACGAGAACAAGAAGTGCATCATCACTCAGCGACAGGTCGGGGTTCACACGGGGTCTTTCAAGAGCGCGCTACGCGCGGCTCTGCGCGAGGACCCCGACATCGTAATGGTTGGCGAGCTTCGGGACCTCGAGACGGTGTCGATCGCCATCGAGACCGCCGAGACTGGCCACCTGGTGTTCGGAACGCTGCATACGAGCACCGCTTCGAGTACGATCGACCGCGTGATCGACCAATTCCCGGCGGGCGAACAGGAACAGATCAGGGTGATGGTCTCGGAGTCGCTCAAAGGCGTGATCTCGCAGACACTGTGCAGGAAAATCGGCGGCGGGCGTGTGGCCGCGCGCGAGATCCTTCTCTCTACGCCAGCGGTTGCGAACCTGATCCGCGAGGGCAAGACGTTCCAGATCCCGTCGGTGATCCAAACGTCGCGCCGGCTGGGCATGGTATCCTTGAACGACGCGCTTCTGGAGCTCGTCGATGGGAAGCAGGTCGAGTCGAGGGATGCCTACATCAAGGCGATTGACAAGACCGGGTTCGCGGCGCAGCTGCGTGCGCGTGGCCACGATACCAGCTTCGTCGAGAATGACGCTGGCAGTTCGGGGTCGGTCGCGGCGCAAGCCAAGGTGGAACCGGGATCATCCCAGAGACCCGTGCCGCATCGGGCTCCGGCCGCGAAGAGGTAGCACGGAGCGACCCTTATCGGGCTCGCGAAAGCGTTGTCGTTCCGATACTTGAAGCGACTGGATCGCGCTTGAACGGCGCAACGGGCGCCCGGTATATTGACCCGTGATGCAGATACGTAACATCGCGATCATCGCACACGTGGACCATGGCAAGACGACGCTCGTCGACAAGATGCTTCGTCAGGCCGGCGCCTTCCGCGAGAACCAAGTTGTTGAGGACCGCGTGATGGATTCCAACCCGCTGGAGCGAGAGCGGGGCATCACCATTCTGGCGAAAAACACGTCGGTCCGGTGGCGCGGAACGAAGATCAACATCGTCGACACGCCTGGCCACGCGGATTTCGGTGGTGAGGTCGAGCGCATACTGCGCATGGTGGATGGCGTGCTGCTGGTCGTGGACGCATTCGATGGCCCCATGCCGCAGACGCGGTTCGTGCTGCGCAAGGCGCTCGCGCTAGGGCGTACGCCGATCGTCGTGATCAACAAGATCGACCGCCCAGGCGCCGACCCGCGTCGAGTGCACGACGAGGTGCTGGACCTTCTCATCGAGCTGGAGGCCGACGAAGCACAGCTGGAGGCCGCCGTGGTGTACGCGTCCGCGCGCGAAGGCGTGGCAACGACGGATCTCGACGTGACCCCGGTTGACCTGACGCCGCTGTTCGAGACCATCGTCTCACACGTGCCCGCGCCGCCGGGTAACGCGCTGGGGCCGTTCCGAATGCTGATATCGACGATCGATTACTCGCCGTACCTGGGGCGCATGGGCATCGGTCGTGTCGAACGCGGTACTGTCCGTGTTGGTGAGACCGTGGCTTTGCTGCCATTGGATCCTACGGCGCGCGCGGAGCGGGCACGTGTGACCAGGCTTTTCGCGTTCGAAGGGCTGGAACGAACCGAGGTCCCGGAGGCGTCGGCTGGCGAGATCGTGGCGCTTGCGGGGTTGGAGGGAGTCGAGATCGGGTTGACGGTAACCGACGTGGAGCACGCCGATCGGTTGGCCGGGATCGCGGTGGAGGAGCCGACGATCTCGGTGGATTTCCTGGTTAACAACTCTCCTTTCGCGGGGCGTGACGGGAAATTCGTGACGTCCCGGCAGCTGCGAGAGCGTCTCTATCACGAGCTCGAGCGCAACGTCGCGCTCCGTGTCGAGGACACGGATGCCATGGACACCTGGACCGTCTCGGGCCGCGGAGAGTTGCATTTGTCAATTCTCATGGAAACAATGCGGCGCGAGGGGTATGAGTTTCAGGTATCTAGGCCAAGAGTGATCACGAAAGAGGGGTCCAAAGGAGAGCGGCTGGAGCCTTACGAGGAGCTTGCGATCGACGTACCGGACGATTTTGTAGGGGTGGTAATCGAATCGCTGGGGCCGCGCAGAGGCGAGATGGTGGAGATGAAGAATCCCGGACAGGGCATGGTTCGGTTATTGTACCGAATTCCGGCGCGCGGGCTGTTCGGGTATCGCTCGGAGTTTCTGACGGACACACGCGGATTGGGGATCTTGCATCATCGATTTCTCGAGTATGGGCCCTGGGCGGGGCCGCTGGCGTCGCGCTCTCGAGGAACGATGGTATCGATGGAGGGTGGCACGGTCGTCGCATTTGCTCTCGCCAACCTGGCGGAGCGGGGCATCTTCTTCGTTGGACCGGGCGCGCCGGTGTACGAGGGGATGATAGTAGGCGAGAGTGCTCGGCCCGGTGACATGGATGTGAACCCAACTCGCGAAAAGAAGCTGACGAACATGCGCACCAAGGCCAGCGACGACAATATTCAGCTGGAGCCGCCCCGGGAGTTGACTCTGGAGGCTGCGCTTGAGTATATCGAAGACGACGAGTTGATCGAGGTCACGCCTCAGGCTATCCGGTTGCGCAAGCGGTCTCTGAGTGCCAACGACCGGAAGAAACTGTCGCGGGAAGCGAAGCGGGAGCGCGCGGCAACCTAACGCGAACAGCGCCGATCACGGACATATCAGCCCCTCGTTCGTACCCCTTCTCAGATCGATACCCACAAACCGACCACGTGTGACGGAGACCCCTGGTATGTCGGAGCGGTGCGGGCCGGCGGACGCCGGCGTGCCCTTGAGTGCCTCGTTTGGCAGCATGCCGATTGACGCGCTGCGACCGGCGGACGAGGATCCGGAGGACGAAGCGGAAGAGGACTTCGACGACGATGACCTCGACGAAGACGACGATCTCGACTTTGATGATGACGACGATGACGATGATGACGACGATGACGACGAGGATGACGTGGAAGACGATGATGACGAAGATGACGACGATGACGAAGACGACATCGACGACGAGGATGATGAGGACGACGACGAGTTAGAGGACGAAGATTTTGATGATTTGGACGACGATCTCGTAGATCTCGACGACGAATACGACGTCGAGGACGAGGATCGTCATGGTCCGCGCGACCCTTCGGAGGACCGCGAGTGACGGCCCCGCGCGGGGCGGTGTTTAGCGGCGGCTAAGCAGCGGGCTCGTCCGCAAACACGTCGCTGACCTGGGCGTCGATCAACGTAGCGATCCTCGCCTTCAGGGCAGCGCTGCCTAGGCGCTCGCCGGCAAGAACGAGCATCAGGTGGTTATAGGAGACGCCGAGGCTATCGGCCGCGGCGCTCATTGTCATGCGCTTTAGCGTCACGGCCGACCGAAATGCGGCCTTGCGCTGGAGTGGCGTCATGGCCATTTTCGCGCTTGCACCGTGTGTTTTTTAACGGTATCATGTTGCATGAGCGCATTATATAATACTGTGCCGTATCACGTCAAGGGCTCATGACCTCTCCGGCTGGTAGCGTGCGATGTCATTGGACTAGCCCGTGACGAGCTTTGCCGATCGTCTGCGCATGGCGCGCGAGCGGATTCGGACGGCAAGCGGCGGCAGGCTGACACAAGGTGATTTGGCGACTGCGGTGGGGGTCGAGCGGAACACGGTAAGCCGGTGGGAGAACAGCGGAGTGAGGCCTAAGGACCCCCAGGTGATTCGGCGGTTGGCCGAGGTGTTGAACGTGCCAATGGAGTACCTGTTCCCGAGTGAGGGCAATGGGGGCACGGCCGCGCCGGATGATCCGTCCAGCGCCCTTCGGTATGGCCGCTCGCCTGTCGTCGACAACCCGCCTAGGCACCCGTACACGACCAACGACGCCCTCATGCAGCGGCTGCCGCCGAAGGCGTACGAGGTGATTCACGCGTACATGACGCGCGTGGAAGAGGCGGGCGGAAGCCAGCTGCAAGCCGACGAAGCCGCAAGCGTGTTGTTGCGTGCGGCATCGACTCCGTTGCGATCGAAGCTGCCGAGCGAACGCGCCATTGATGATGTCGTGGCCGACATTGAGAGCGCGTGGACGTTTGTCGCCGCCGTGTTGCGGCGAGAGGGCAAAGCGGTCTAGCTTCCGCGGCTCAGCCTCGCCGGTGGAGTGGGAGCGGGGGCCTGTAGCTCAGGTGGTTAGAGCGCACGCCTGATAAGCGTGAGGTCGGAGGTTCAACTCCTCCCAGGCCCATAGTTCATATTCGATTGTGACGCCTCGGCTTAGTCGCCCGGGCGTTGTGCATCGGGAGGCTTCCATCGCCCGATGGTGTGGATTCATGGTGTGGATTCGAGTGTCAGCCCGTGGCTGCGCGAACGACGCGACGGCGCTTCAGCGCCTTACGCATCGTCTCTTCATCGGGCTTCTGATAGCACATGAGCGGTGTCATCGGTCTCTTCCAGCCGCCCAGACGGCAGAGATCGATCAACGGCGTGTCCTTCAACTCTGTTGCGAACTTGCGGCGGAGAGGGACCAGCATTCCGGATCGCCGAAGGTCTGCGACCTGCTCGCGGAGCGCGACCATCGTGTCCTGACGCTGCGCATGCTGTCTATCCGTAAAGGAAGGAAGAGTTAATGTCCGTTGCTGGTGCATGAGGACCGGCGAATGCCCAAATGTGCGCACCAGCGCGGAAGCGACCGAGGGAAAGCGCCGGTGGCCACCTAGCGTGTAGCGAACCTCGACGCCTCCGCTGTCAGCCCACCGGCGCGCCGTCGGTATACTCACGCCGCAACGCCGCGCGAACTCTCCGATTGGCAACCATGTCGTCGCCGTGCGAATTGTTTGAACGAGATGGGCCGCGTGAAGTCATGACTGACTAATGATCAGGTTGATGAGGTTCTCGCGCCGGTTATCGCCGGCCAAACAAACCGCGCACACTTATACACTTTGACCAGAGTTTACGCTCGTCACCGATGCAGCACCGATGGTGCGGAGCGAGCGGTAGAGCGTAGTCCTGGACACGCTCAGAGTGGTGCACACTTCGAGCACCGTTGCCTCGCGATTTTGCAGCATCCCTCGCGCCAGGCCGCTCCGTTAGGCGACGCGGCCGGCCACCGCTGCGTCCCCGAGCACCCGCGCCGCGACCAGCCTGGCGTTGGTGCGCTCGTGGATCAGGTCACGCGACCGCTTTCGGCCTTGGCAAAAGTATATTTCAGGTCGACGGCGAGCGCTCGGTCGTGGCTAGCGCTCGGTCGTGGCTAGCGCTGCCCGAACCGAACTCCCTAACGAGCACAATTGGCATGGCGAACGCCATCGTCGCCCGGATCCAGGGCGATGATTACCAGGCCCGAGTCTTCTGGACCAGCAGGAGGCGACGCGGCTGTTCGCGGAGCACTCGGTTGTCACCGGCGTGGCCTTTGAGATCGATTCGGTGCGTGGCTTCGACGACTTGGCGGTGTTCTATGGCGGAAAGCGCCACGACGCGACCGACCCTGACGTGCGCGCGGACTACTTCCAGGTCAAGTTTCACGTAGCGCAGGATGGTGCGTTCACCGCCGCGAGGCTCATTGCGACCCTGCCTCATCGGGGCCAAGAAGGTCTCACTCCTGCAGCGGCTCCTCGACGCGCAGCGCCGGCACGCTCCGACGGGGGTGGAGGCGAGGTTCATCATCGTCGCCCCGTGGCCGATGGACCCCAGCGATGCGTTAGGCCAGCTGCACGGCAACAAGGACGGTTCCCTCCGCCTCGACCGGCTGGCGAAAGGGGGGCCGAGGAGCAAGATGGGGCGGGTAAGGGAGTTGTGGCGCTCGCATCTCGGTCTTGCAACCGATGACGAGCTGTTCTTCGGTCCTCCGGACGCTTCGCATTCCGGACGGATTGTCCCTCGCTGGACGGCCTGCTCAGAAGCCTCAACCCGCTGCTCATCAACGCAGGGATGAAGCTTATCCCGAAGGAAAGCTGGCCAACCCCTACGACGGTCTGCCAGCGAAGTTGATGCAAGCCGGGCAGCACACGTTCACACGCGACCAGCTCGCCGCAGTCATAGAGCGTGAGGACCTAGCACTGCACCGGCCTGTGACGGTGCGCGTCCCGGGACGCCAACTCGGTATCCGCAGCTTTCTGCACTGGGCAGAGCACATGGAGGACGAGACGGAACACATGCTCTGCTTGGTCCACCACTTCGATGGCCGGGGCATTCGTGATGCTTCGCTGTGGAACAACTTCGTAGGCCCAGCGGTGCGCGACTTCCTCGTCGACGCGGTCCGCGGCGCCGGGACGTCGTTGATATTCACCTGGACACCCATTCTTCTGTCGCGTTCACGGCAGGCTGGGTTCTCGATCCCAAGAGCGGGGTCGCGGCGAACCCGGTGCAACGGGGCCTCGGTGGACGAGCCACGTGGTGCCCGGCGGATGCATTTCCCTGCCGGGACGAACACGTCTGGGCCGAACGCCGGATCGAGCTCGCCGCGGGGCTGCCCCGATGTCGCCGTCGTCCTTAGCGTCACGCGACCCGCGCTCGGTGAGGCGAGCCCTTCTTGATTTCGCGAGCACCTGCGTTCCGTCGGGAGGGCGATTGAGCGGACGCTGTGCGGCGGCACGGGTGGCGGGTCGATGTACGCGACGCCGCCCACGCTCGCCGACTCGCTGACGATGCCGCCGCAATCGTAGCCAAGTCGCAGCAGGGGCGGCCCCGGAGTTCGGTTGTGCGCGTTTTCGCCGCGGGGCCGAATGGACTGATGTTCTTCTTGGGCCAGGCCGCGCCGCGAGTTTGGGGCAGGTGTGTCCTCTACGAGCACGATTTTGACCGTGCGCAGCCTGTCCCTTACACGCCCTCAGTCTCCTTGCCGCTGCCCTAGCGCGGCCACACCGCTCTCCTATCTCCTTCGAGGTCGCGTACGCATGGACCTGAATTCGCAGTTCGAAAAGTTCCTGGCCGACATCCGCCTGACACCGAATCAGGAAACCGAGTTGCGGGACGCTCACCTGCGGCTTCGAGAGCGCCTTAAGAACCACGCAACGATCAAGGGCATCGTCGTCAGCGACTTTCTGCAGGGCAGCTACCGGCGGAGCACCGCGACACGCCCCAAGAACGCGAAGCGCGCCGACGTGGACATCGTCGTCGTGACGACGCTCTCAGAGAAGGAGTACACGCCGCAGCAGGCAATGAACGTCTTCGTACCATTCCTCAACGAATATTACGAGAGCAAGTGGGACTTCCAGGGCCGCTCGATCGGGATCACAATGTCCGAGGTGAGCCTTGACATCGTTGTTACGTCGGCCCCATCCCAGACCCTCGCGAAGGCGCTCCGTACCGATAGCGTCGTCTCCGACGCGGCACTGGATGCCGACGATTGGCAGCCGTCGCTCGATTGGGTGCCGCTGGAGAAGCGCGTGGGCGGATTGCAGCGAGCGGCGCCGCAGTGGCGACTAGAGCCGCTGCGAATTCCGGACCGCGACGCCAACGAGTGGGACGACACACACCCGCTCGAGCAAATCCGGTTCACGTGGGAAAAGAACCGCAGGTGCAATGGGCGGTACGTGAACGTCGTGAAAGCTGTGAAGTGGTGGCGGCGGGTGCATCACGAGCCGGAGTACCCAAAGGGGTATCCGGTCGAGCATTTAGTGGGCGTCTGCTGCCCGGACGGTATTTCGAGCGTCGCTGAGGGCGTGACGCTCGCGCTGGAAGAGATGGTGCGCCGTTACTCAAGCAATGTCGCGCTCAAGCGCACGCCGTTCGTCCCTGACCATGGCGTGCCGATACACAACGTGTTGCACCGGCTCGCGCCTGAGGATTTCAAGGCGTTCTACGACAAGGTGCAGGAGGCGGCCGTGATCGCGCGGCGCGCGTTCGACTCTGACTCGCGTGAAACGGCGACACAGCTCTGGCAAAAGCTACTCGGCACGAAGTTCCCGGACCCGCCGAGGGGTGGGGGCGGAGCCAGTGAAGGAGGTGACGGCGGCGGCTACTCCCCTCGCAGCGGTCCGACAACCATTCCGACCTCTGGCGAACGGTGGGGGTGAAGCGACCGCCGCGAAACGAGCCGGCACCCGTCCTCTCGCGCGCGCTCGCCGATGCGCGCAAGGCGCTGGAGTCATCGACGGCGTCGATGTGCTTGAAGAGTGGCAGTGGCACGCGGCCGAGCGCTGCTGGACCATCTCGTGCCGTATAACCATTCCTGCGGAAGGATTCGGCGTGCCGCGGCGAACCGACTGGGTGGTGCTGGTTGAGGCCAATTACCCATGGGGCTACATTAAGATCCAGCCGGCGCTCCGGAACGCGATTGAGGCAACGTTCCCGCATTGAGCTGCACCCAATCTGGCGCCCAACGCCGAGCGCCCTTGGCGCACCGGGCGCGTTCGCGTTGACACGGGCGTGCGCGCGCTGGGCCGTCAGGGCGTCGACCGGGAGCCCTATTCGGCCGAGAGCCGCCTGCGCTGGTGCCTCGACCGAGCCCGGCGCTGGATCGACGCCGCGACACGCGGGGAGCTCCGTCAGCCTGGTGACGCGTTTGAGCTACCGGACTTCACCCCGTCTCACAAGCCGCTTGTCGCGTTCGGCGAAAACGCCGCCTCAGTGGTTACGTGGTCGGGCGAGGAATGCCCGCTATGGAGTCGCGACGTTCGTTCACCTCCGAGAGCGGCTCGTCTTCGTGACGACGAGCTTCCGTGACATGCAGGGCCGAGAGGTGTATGCGCCGCGCTGGGGCACCTATATCAACGCGCCCGAGCGTCATCGGTCAAATGGACTGTGGCTTCGCCTCAAGAGGGCCCCATACGTTGCGCCGTGGAAGGCCCCCCATGACGTGGGGCGAGCTTCGCGCGGCGGCGGCCGACCAAGGCGTCGATCTGAACGGGGCGTTGCGCTCGCTGTTGGAGAGAATGCGCGACGCCAGCGAGGCCCTCCTCCTCCTCGGCTTCCCGATTCCCGCAACGGTGGGCGGCCCGTTGGAGACCGTCTTCGGCAAGCGATGCGCCTGCCGGCGGTGCCGGTGAGTGGGGGGCGGCGCCGCGCAGAGGATTCCGGCCCGGAAAGGCGCCCAAGCCCGACGTGACCCGGCTAGCGAGTTTCCGCGACGAGGCGCCGATCAACTGGCTCCGCTCTAGAACTGGCACGCGGACACGATCGCAGCGCGGGGCCAGCTCCCCAAGTCGCTGATCGAGGCCGAGGTGCTCTTGATCGGCGCTGGCGCGCTCGGGTCGGCGGTGGGCGAGATGCTCGTACGCGGCGGGGTGCGGCACCTCACCGTATGTGACGACGACCTCGTAGTGGCCGGCAATCTTGTGCGCCACACACTTGCCCTTCCCGATGTCGGCGGCTTTAAGGCGAAGGCGCTTGCGGAGCGGCTCAACGCGATCTCTCCCAACGCCGAAGTTCGCGATATCACACACGCGTTCCCGCCGGACGATGAGCCGTCACGGGCGATCCTCCGCACGGCTGACACGGTGATCGACTGCACGGGCGAGACGCTGTGGCGCACGCTCTATCGACGTACCCGTGGAACGGTCACAAGCTGTTCGTCTCGATTTCGCTCGGTCTCTTCGCGCCGGCTCGGGTTCTCGTTTGTCGCCTACGGCGAGTCGTTCCCGGTGGAGATGCTGCTCAGCACCCTGCGCCCGTGGCTCGATCGGCAGGCCGAGGCTTTCCGCGACTCGGCGTGGCCACGCGAGGGAGTAGGCTGCTGGCATCCAGTGTTCCCGGCTGGCGTGATCGAACTCTGGCTTCTCTCCGCCGCAGCCGTGCAGCACCTCGTCGAAGTCGTGGATCGGAAGTCCGACAAGCCGGAGTTAGCAGTATTCGAACGCGTCGATACGAACGGTATCTTCTCCCGCGCATTCGCAGGGCTACTCGCGCCCCCGGTGTCTGAACTGGAGCTCTGGTCCACACACCGGCGATTCGGGTTGCATGTTGGTGCTGGGCCTCTCAACTACTTGCTCGATGAATGCGCCCGCGCGTGCTCCCGCGAGACGGGAGCATCCTCATTGGGTTGTACAGCGGTGCCCACGATTGTGCCGTAGTGAAGCGAGTGACCGGTCCGACAGCTGACTCACAGCTGGGTTCGACTTGGTTTCACCGTGGCGTCAAGGGGCTCCAGCGGCTCCTCAACCTGCATTGGCGACGCGGCACGGGGTTCTATCTCGGCGAGTGGCATTTCCGTCCCAATGCCCTGCCCACGCCGAGCGGCGTCGACCACAATTCCATGGAGGCGATCGCAAACTCGAGTTCCTACAACTGCCCAGAGCCGATACTGTTAATCGTTGGCGGGGACCCGCGCGGGACATGGACCGCGTCAGCGACTGTGTTTCCGCGCGACGGGACACCGGTAGCTCTCGTCTCGGCGGGTTGAGAGGTGCTTGGACGCGCCTTTACGCGCCGTGTGTATTGTGTGTCGAGTTTGAGCAGGGTTCCCCCAGGCGCTCCGGAACGGCGGCGGGGGAATGATTTTGGGTTCCACGCCGCGCAGCGGGGTATCGCGGAGCCAGCGAAGTAATGTTTTCCGCGCCTACGGGCTCGCGCAGCTCGGGAACAACTGTGGGGACGCGTCGGGGCGCTCCGCTGGTCTCGACTGGGCCAAATACCATTGACACTCATCATAGCGGCACGTCTCGCGCCGGATAGGATACTCTTCGGGGCCGATTGCCGCCTCGCGAGTCAGCACCCTGGCGTTCCTCCGAGCGAAGGTGTTAGTAAGCTATTTATTGTCGGTATAGCGCCGTCTTAGGTCATTATCGCCATTCACGGCGACTTCAAAGTCCCGAATGCCTATGCTGACCAGAACATCGCCGGATGGATTGGTCCTTGGGCCGAGTCCACGCATCTCGCTGCCTGCACGGTACAATCCGTGGCGGCAGCACTGCAGCAAGACCTTGCTGGCCTCTTAAATGGCCAATCTTGCGACCGCAAGGGTGAGCTGTTGCTGTACGGCTATGAGGGGGGTGTGCTCAAAGAAAAGGCGATTCAAACGCAGCAGCACTCGACCGGTGTTGCAAACGTGCTACTGGGGTATGCATCCCAATTGAGTGTCGGCTACTTGACGCTTTGGCTACCGTGTGGCAGGGTCGATGTCATTCCGCTCCACCGAGTGACAACCGCAGATTCGATCCGCGAATGCGTGGCGTCGTTTGGCCGTTCAGCGAAAGCGCAGGGTATGGTCAGTACGGATCCAGCTCATACAACGGTTATCGAATTAACGCCGGATGGTGCCGCCTTCGCACCGGCGCTATCGCCGCGCCGTCGGCTGCTATCGTTCCTGACAAGAATGGCTGCATTGCTGGCGCCGACGGCAGATTGCTGCGTCCCGCGTCGTGTGGCTCCCACGGTGTGCATTATGGTGTGGACTCGACCCAGCATGGAGCGATGTCGAAGGCCCTGAGCTCCGGCAGATTGCGCGCCGCGCTCTATGAAAAGCGACATCGCTTCGGAGTTCGCGGGTGGGCCGACACGCCTGGAAAGCGTGTGCGGTGAAGGTCTCTCGCGGACTGGGATCTGCCCCGTTCGTATTGCTCGCGAATCGCGGTAATTGCCTTGCGGACGCCAAACCGGCGGTGGCCAATGACGGAGTAAGCGGTGTACGTTGATCATCCCGGCGTCTACAGGCCGAAGAGCCCCGAAGCAAAGATCTGGCGCTTTATGCGGTTCGCGCAACTGGCCTCACTGGTACAGAGGCGGGCGCTGTGGTTCACGCAGGTGGCTAGGTTCAGCGACCCGTTCGAGGGCTCGCTGCCGCGTGCCTCGATAGAGTCATGGCAGAGAGTCGCAGCTCAGACGCGCTTGGAGAACCCAACGTTTTTGATGCCATCAATGGACCAATTCCTTACAGCGTGGGCCGGTTTCCGCGCGTATACCTACGCTAACTGCTGGCACGCGAACGAGCAGGAATCAGCCGCCATGTGGACACTGCACGCGCGCGATGATCACGGAGTCGCGATCACGTCAACAGTTCGCCGTCTCGCGGATTCAATACTGTCAGGTGCCGAACCACACTACGTCGGCGCCGTGAGATATATCGACTACGCTCGCGACGAAGGTGATCTCAGCGGCGTGAACAAGCCCGTGCTCACGAAGCGACTAAGCTTTGAACACGAGCACGAGATTCGGGCGTTGGTGTCCGACTGGCCCATGATAGACCGCATACACAAGACGCATCAATATCCTCCAAATGATAAACCCGGGCGATACGTCGCAGCGCGGCTAGAAACGCTCATCGAGAACGTCTTGGTGGCCCCCAAAGCCCAAGGCTGGCTTCGCGAGGCTGTCGAGTGGCTCTTGGTCAATTCGGGCTTCCCGCAACTTGTCCCAGTCCAACACTCAGCCCTCGACGCCGTTCCGTATTAGAAAAACGGAGGCACCATGACGATCCCCGAACCGTTTGCACCTGCGTCCCAGACCACGCACAGAGCATCACCCGCTTGCGGGAATACTTCGACGAAAAGGCGCATATCGACTTGCTTGGTTTGATGCCGACAATTGCTCCACTCAATGTCTGCGGGACCCTCACCGACGGCGGTGCCTTCCACGTGAGCCGCCGGCAGGCCGGGTGCTCTCACTGTCCCGAGTCCGCGAACCAGGTGCAGCTCCGCGCGCGCGGCAAGGCGCACGGCCATGGTGTGGATTATGGTGTGGATTCGAAGCCCGGCAAGTCGCGACATCCCGATGACATGAACTCCGGCAGATTGCGCGCTGCGCTCTATGAAAAGCGACATTGCGTCGGAGTTCGGTACGTCTGGATTGCCGCCTGATAAGCGTGAGGTCGGAGGTTCAACTCCTCCCAGGCCCATATTAGCAACTCTTGACTGCCAAGGGTTCTACGCAGCCGCGTGGCTAAACGGGTGCGCCGCTCTTACTCCAGGGTATGTGTGGCGTACGCCCGTAGGTCACGATTCCCCTCGCGTCCGCGCGCGTTTTTGTCAATGGGCGGATATCTGCGCGAGCTGGGACCCGTGGTGTAATGGTGGTGGCAGCCGCGCAAACGTCGGTGCCAAGGAAACGACCCTTTATCAACCGGTCGCCGAACGAATTACGACTGTTCGGGCGTCGGCAGGGACTGAAGATCATCTGCAAACCGACGCATCAGCCGCGCCAGGTCTTGAAGGTCGCGTTTGCTCCACTTCGCAAACAGTACGGTCGCCATTCGTTCGCGGGCTGCATCAATGGCGCTTGTCATTTCTTTGCCTTTGGCAGTGATTACGGCTTCGCGTACCCGGTTATCAGTTTTCGAGGGATGCCGGTTGATTAGGCCGAGGCCATCGAGTTTGGTGATTTGTCGGCTTACGGTCGTGTAATCCCTGCCAACCAACTCGCCCAATTCAACCACACCAATAGGGCCTTTGCGCTCAATTACGATCAGCAACGGAAATAGGGCCCGGTCGAGTGAAACCCCCGCTTCCTGAAGTAGCGCACTGTCACGCTGCGGCCTGTTCATAAGACCCACCAGATCAACAAGCGTGTGGTGAAGCTGGCGAATTTCTTTATTCATGACGCATCTTCCCTTGACAGCATAGCACGTGATATGTGTATAATACACATATCACACGAGCAGGAGCCGAAATATGAAAGCCGCAATCGTGGTGGAAGCGGGCAAAACGCCCATCTATGGAGATTTCAAAGAGCCGGTCCCGGCAAATGGAGAGGTTCAGGTCACAGTCAGCGCCGCCGCGCTAAGTAACGTGGTCAAAAGCAGGGCATCCGGCACGCACTATAGCTCGTCTGGTCAGCTGCCTTTCGTTGTGGGGATTGACGGGGTGGGCCACCTCGACGATGGCCGCCGTGTGTATTTTGTGCTTCCGAAAGCGCCGTTCGGAAGCATGTCGGAGAAGACGGTAATTCGGCCTTCTCAATGTGTTTCGCTGCCGGACGATCTGGATGATGTGACCGCCGCCGCCATAGCCAATCCCGGCATGTCGGCATGGGCTGCGTTCAAAGAACGCGCCAAGCTCACGGCAGGGGAAATCGTCCTTGTAAATGGAGCAACAGGCACCGCGGGCCGTCTGGCCGTTCAGATCGCCAAATATATGGGCGCAAGAAAGGTTGTGGCGACAGGCAGAAATGCGGAAGCCCTGAAAGCACTGTCTGTCTTGGGGGCTGATGTGACAATCCCGCTCGGTGACGGCGGGCGATGCGTTTGAGGATGCCTTAAAGGAGCAATTCGGCGGCGATGGAATCGATGTCGTTTTGGATTACCTCTGGGGGCAAAGCGCCGAACGGATTATTATCGCCGGGGCAAAGGCGGGAAAAGACGCCGTACCGATCCGGTTCGTACATATCGGCTCGGTGAGCGCACCGAATATTACACTTCCTAGCGCGGCCCTCCGTTCTTCGGCTATCACGCTCATGGGAAGCGGCATCGGCAGCATCCCGATGGACAGCATTGTGAAATCAATCGGCGAATTGATGCAGGCAACTGTATCCGGCGGCTTCGAAATCGTGACCAAGACCTTTCCGCTCTCCGAAGTTGAACACGTTTGGGCTGCGGCTAACAGCATGCCGCGCACCGTGTTTCAGATGCCGTAAGCCCGGCGTTGAATAAGGAACGCCCGAGATACTCGAGGCGGGTGTCTCGACGTCGCGCGCGCCGAAGCGGAACGAGCGTGAGCCACCGCCGTGGAAGCGGTACACGCCGTCGGTTGGCGCGGGCCGTGTATCGCTTGACCGAGCGGTCCCAACTCGAGTGAGTCAGGAAGAGCCCATCAATCAGAACGATGTTGCGGGCAGGAATCGCTCCTTTGCCCGCGGGTGCGGTCACACAGCGAACGCGACGGCGGTGCCATTTGGAAACTGCCCTTTCTTTCGAGCCGCTCTCGCGTCGACAACGCGCAGCGTCGGCGGCTTGGCTCCCTCCATGTTCTTGAGGGCGCGTTTGTAATGAAAGTCGCAATACGGTGTGTCTTCGACGATGAACATCTCAATGTCCTCTACTCTGACCGTCTGCCCGCGGAACCGCGAGCGGATGCGGCGGACAATGTCTTGGACATCGAGTTCAGCAAGCAGTGTAAGTTGGTCCGGATCCGTCGCGTCGGAGAACCTGCATCCACCAATGGCATCCACACTCCACATGGCTTCCTTCATCTTCCGAAGGCCCAGTTGGTTGTTGGTGCCGAAGAAGAGAAAGTAGTCAGTCGCCCCTTTCCGGTTCTTCATCTCGAACCAGCGCACATACCGTATGCGCGCGGTGGTCTCAAGCTGCTGTTGATACAGGGTTCGGAGGAAGTCGATGCGTCCGGGATCACCTGATGGCGGAGCCAAACGCCACTCAGGCGTACCGAAGAGCGCGTCGAAATGTCCCGGCTGGTCATCGTGTTCCAAGAAGCGGTTCATCTCTTCGAGCATGAAGGTGATGAGAACCTCACATCGCTCGTTCGACATGAGTCGCTGCACCAGCAACATGGGAGTGCCCACCCAGCCGAATGGGTCGAGCAACGCGAACGTGGGCGCGAGTAATTGGTCATTTGCTTGTACGCGGTCGAGCAGCGCATTGATCTCGACATCGCACCGGCCGCGGCGCACTTCGACCTGAAATGTTGGCGGTAAATGCTTGCGCGATATCGCAGCTTCGAGATTGGCGGCGCGTTTTGCACGTTCTTCGATAAAGAGGAACGTCATGTTGAGAGGCCGCCGATCCGCTACGGCCGCCGCTTCAGTCAGGGCGAGTACGGGCGATCCGGGCTCACCGCCTCGATACTCGCCGGGACCGGCGAAGCCGTCAATGTAGACGAGCCGGTTGTGCCGCTTTGAAAGGATGCGTACCCAGGCTTGCAGGTAGCGGCGCAGGATCGCGTGCTTGGCGGTAGTGTGTGGATCAATCGCCCAGACGACGGGCAGGTGTTTGGCCATTCACGTCAACGCCAACGTGATCTGTGAAAGCTTTCTGGCATAGCGGGGGAGCTTGGCAGGGTATTCGTTCCACTCACGACCGTCGAGGAGCCGTCCGCCTGACTTGGGCGTAATGCCGCCCCACTGTTTCCAAAAGAATGCCACGCGTGCTTGACGGCATCGATCGCGCAGGCTACGCGCCCATTCCGGATCACACGGCCGGAAGCCCCGTCCACTCTCGCCGCCGCCGATGACCCAGTGAACGTCACGTAGCTCGAGCTCAGCCAACGGACCAAGTAACGGCTCGGCGCTGATAAATCGAACAGCAGCAGGAATGCGGCGCAGCGAGTCCGCTCGATGCGCGACTGTCATGTCTTCGATGGATGTTCCGAGCCAGATGTTGGAGGGCCAGGGCAGTTTGTCGGCGAGCCGTAGCGCGCGCTCGGGACGCTTGGTGAGCACCTGGAACTGGTGCCAGTGTGCGTCCATCATGATATCGAAGACACGACGAATCATGTCCAACGTGAAATGCGCGTGGAACACATCAGACATGCTGTTCACGAAGATGCGCATTGGGGTGCGCCACCGAAGCGGCTGGTCGAGCCGCTGTTCCCAGAACCGTGGCGCGAAGGGATCGGTCTGTCCAGCTTGCGTATCCCGGACCGGTAGATGTCGGAGATAGGTGTCGCGCGTCTTCGAGTGTGCAACGACGGCGGCGTAGCAATGGTCGCAGCCGCGGGAGATCTTCGTGCAGCCGGTCATTGGATTCCACGTTGCGTCTGTCCACTCGATACGTGTTGCTATGCCCATATGGCGCCCCGAAGAAAGCCCGAACAATGCTGAGAGGTAATTTGCGCAGTGTGCCCACTGAGTCAACGGTGCTGCTAGCACGGGGGTGTCCTTCCCCTCACTGTGCTGTGCACCTGTTGTAGAGGCCGGGACGGCGACTAGTGTACCGTTCGAGGGTGGTGTGGATTCAACCCCGGCATGGAGTCACGTGTGTGACCCGGAACTCCGGGAGATTGCGTGCTGCGCTCTGAAAGGCGACACTGCCTCGGAGTTCGGTACGTCTGAACTGCGGCCTAATAAGCGTGAGGTCGGAGGTTCAACTCCTCCCAGGCCCATACTGCATAAGTCGTGATCTCACACGCCATCCGGCGTTCGTGCTTCGCATCGCTCTTTCGCGAACGGAAGACCCACGCATCTCCAATTGCTCCATCTCGCCGACGCGCCTTCCGCAATGCGGCGCCCGCCGACCACTCGATTCGCTCCTTAGTCGATTGCCTTCGACTCGGCCTCCATATTCGGCTCATACTTCCCTTGTGCCGCGAGCGAATTCAGTCTGGCGCGCTTGAGCAACTCTCGCTGCGCTCGCCCCGTGTTCGCGTCATTTCCGTTCCATGCGGCGAGCGCCGGCTGCTGCAGCGCTCGGCTGAATGAGAAGGTCAGTGGCCATGGCGTGCGTTCATTCTGCGCGATGCGATTGACGTCGTTGAGGTTTGCCGTTGCTTCTTCGGTGCCCTGACCACCGGAGAGAAACGCGATGCCGACCACCGCCGCCGGCACCCAACGTTTGAAACATTGCAGCGTGGCGGTGGCAACGTCGTTCGCGCTCACCACCTGGCCGGATTTCTCGCCCGGTATCACCATGCTCGGCTTGAGCAGAATGCGCTCGAGCCCGACGCCCTGGTCGGCCAACGCGTCGAACACGGAGCGGAGGCGCTCGCTCGTGTGCGACGAACGACTGCTCGATGGTATGCGTACGGCCCCCGTCCATCAGAACCTCACACTCCACGATCGGAACGAGGCCGCCCGCCTGGCAAACGGCCGCATACCGCGCGAGGGCGTGCGCGTTCGCTTGTAGTGCGCCATCCGTAGGCGTGCCAGGCCCGATCGAAACGACGGCGCGCCATTTGGCGAACTTCGCCCCCAGCTGGACATACTCAGCGACCCTGACGGCCAGCCCGTCGAGTCCTTCCGTCACCTGTTCGCCCGGATGCAAGGCCAGATCGACTGTGCCCTTATCCGGTTTGATCCCCGGTATCATCCCGCCGTCTTGCAACGTCCGAACGAAACTCACGCCATTCTCGTCGATTCTGCCGGATGGTTTCGTCGAAGAGAATGACGCCGCTGATGTAGCGCCCCAGGTTCGGCGTGGTGAACAGGGCCTCTCGATAGGCACGGCGCATTGCCTCGGTCTGCGGAATTCCGAGCGGTGCGAAGCGCCGATTGGCAGTCCCGACACTTTCGTCGGCGGCGAGCAGCCCGCGTCCCCCGGAGACCAACTGGAGCGCAACGTCGTGCAGCGGATCGGTGGTCATGAGCAGATTTCTCCAGAACGCCCCGTCACGCGGCCTCCCGCACGGGCGCGTTGGCGGTTGCTGGCCCATCGCGGGACTAGGGTGGGCCGTGCTGGCGCGAGCCGCTGCGCGCTCAGCTGTCTCCTTTCACTTCGAGCCATGCTGTGCAGCATCCTCGATCAATCCCGCTACTTGCTTTGGATGCGACTCGTACACCGAGTGGCTGGCTCCCGCCACTTCGATCGTGTGACTGTGCGCACGGTTCGCATACCAGCGTTCGAGATCGGGGCTGATCATTCTGTCGGCGCCAGCAACCAACATCCAGCTCGGTTTCTTCCTCCAGGCGGGCGTCGTGATGGGCGAAGTAAACACGGTCGCTGCTGTCAGGATCTGGCCGTGAGCCTCGAACTCGGCCTGGTCGCGCGACAGGTCAGCGGCGAAATATTCTGGGAAAGCGGCTGGATCCAGATAGTTGAACCCGTCCGAGGTGTTCCTGATGACATTCGCTTTGCTGACGTCGCTGGGATAGCGATTCCCATCGACACCCTCGCTTTCGCCCGCGTCCGGCATGTGCGCGGCGATGTACACTAGTCCGACGACGTGTGGATCTCCTCCAGCCTCCGAAATCACAGATCCGCCGTAGCTATGCCCCACCAGAATGCAGGGGCCGGGCTCCAGGGCAAGCACGCGTCTGGTCGCAGCAACATCCATGGCGAACGACGTCAACGACTCTTGAACGAGGGTGACCCTGTAGCCGTCCTTCACCAGTATGTCGTAGACCGGCTTCCATCCCGAGCCATCCACCCAGGCTCCGTGCACCAAGACGATGTTCCTGACCGAATTGCCTTGGGCGTACGCCATCGAGCCTGCCGAATACGAGGAACACAATGACCGATGCTACCCCGCCTCTTAGGCTGTTGACGCTCATGCTAGCCTCCACGCAGTTGGGGAAGAGAGCATTTCAGGGAGGAGGATAATGGAAGCTGCTGTCGGCTAATTGCAGCTCGGCAGCGAGGTGTTTGAGTCCGGACGCGAGCTCAGGCAGTCTGGCCACCCGCTCCCGCAGTGCAGCCTGGAGGTCGCTTCGCGTACGTGAAGGATCCGGAGGGCAACCTGCTCGAACTCATCCAGCCGCGGCCGAGTTCGCAGCCACGATGACGCCACCGAACTAGTGCCCGGCCCGGAAGCTATCGATAGGGGACAATTCAGGGGACAATTCGACCTGGCATCTTGCTGTTTCATTGGGTGCGCAATCAGGCGGATAGCGGCACGGTTCACCAGGCAGGCTGGAACAGACGCGAGGGCACGGCTTCAGATTGGCTTCGCTGAAAGCCATGCCGCCGCAGTCAAACACACGGTAATCACGATTGAAAAAACGATAGGGAGGATAAAGAGGTATCTCCAGCTCACAAGCGTGATGGCGGCAAAGCAAAGAGCGAGAGCCCACACAGTGACGCGCATGGCCGCCAAAGTCTGTGCTGGAAGGCCACCTAGCTGCCATGCCAATACCGCCGCGAATAGATAAAACACGCCGACCGAGAATCCGGCCGCGACAAAGAGGTCCCAATACGTCCGGCTGAACCCCTGCACGTTAAAGTGAATTGACCGCATTGAGCCAAGAAGCGTATCAACTCCCCATGTGGGATCGGACTGGCGAAAACCAAGTGTATGTCCGACAGCAAAAAGCAGCAGAAGAACAGCTGCGATTCGATAAAACAGAGAAGCCTTCATGTCTTGCCTCCAAAGAAAGGCCTCGTCTTAGGCGGCCCGGCCGCTGGCCAGTGGATAAACTTCACCATACCTTGGCAAGCGCCAGACGCTAATGAAGGGCGGCACTCAGTGGCCAACGCAGACTTGAAGGACCAGCTGCAAGCTGCGCTCGGAGCGACTTACACGCTCGAGCGAGAGCTGGGCCGTGGCGGCATGGCCACCGTGTACCTCGCCGCGCGACGCCAAGCACGGTCGCCCGGTCGCGCTCAAGGTGCTGCACCCGGACCTCGCTGCGTCGCTTGGGGCCCGAGCGCTTCCGCCGCGAGATCACCTTCGCCGCCAAGCTCCAGCACCCGCACATCCTCACCGTCCTGGATTCGGGCGAGACGCTCGACCGGGCAGCTCTGGTTCACCATGCCGTATGTCGAAGGCGAGACGCTTGCGCGAGCGGCTCCGCCGCCAGCGGCAGCTCCCGCTCGACGACGCGCTCCGGATCGCCCGCGAGGTGGCGAGCGCGCTCGACTACGCCCACGGCCAGGGCGTGATCCACCGCGATGTCAAGCCGGAGAACATCCTGCTCACGACCAATGGGCAGGCGCTGGTCGCCGACTTCGGCATCGCGCGGGCGCTGTGTCCTCTGGCGCGGCACCGCAGTCGGGCGGCACCGGCACGCTCACTCGAGACGGGCGTGGCCGTCGGGACGCCCGCCTACATGAGCCCCGAGCAGGCGAGCGGTGAGCGCACCCTCGACGGCACGACCGATGTGTACTCGTCTGGGCGCGGTGATGTACGAGATGCTGGCCGGCGAGCCGCCGTTCACGGGACCAACGGCGCAGGCCGTGATCGCCAAGATGATGGCGAGCGACGCGCCCTCGGTGCGCCGAGCGCGACCGTCGGTGCCCGAGGCCGTGGACGCCGCGATCCGGAAGGCGCTGGCCCCGGTGCCGGCTGACCGGTTCACCACCGCGGGCGAGTTCGCCAAGGCGCTCGACATCGCCCAGCGTACGACCGCGAGCATCCCGAGCGAGCCCGCCCGCACGACGGCCCCACCTGTCGTCGCCGCCGCCGTCGTCGCCGCCCCGCAGGCGCATCTCCCCGGCTTCGCGGCGCTCTCGGCCTTGGCTTTCTCGTGGGTGTCGGGGTGCTCTTCGCCTGGCGCTCGCGCAGCGCGAGCGGCAGCGGCACCAGGCGGCCCCGTGCGACTCGCCGTGCTGCCGTTCGACAACCTCGGCGACTCCGCTGACGCCTACTTTGCCGACGGGGTCACCGATGCCGTGCGCGGAAAGCTCACGACCTTGTCCGGGTCTCGAAGTCACGGCTCCGGCCAGCTCGGGTCAGTACCGCCACACGACGAAGACGCCCGCAGCAGATCGGCCAGGAGCTAGGCGTACGCTATCTGCTGGTCGGCAAAGTCCGGTGGGCCAAGGCGGCGGGGTCGGCGAGTCGCGTCGAGGTCAGCCCGGCGCTCATCGATGCGACCAGCGGGTCGGATAAGTGGGAGCAGCCGTTCGACGCACCGCTCACGGATGTATTCCAAGTGCAGGCCGACATTGCGGGCAAGGTGGCCCAGCAAGCTCAAGGTCGCGCTGACTCCGACGGCGGAGCAGACGCTCGCCGCGCGGCCAACGCAGAACCTCGCAGCCTACGACGCCTATCTGCGGTCGACCGCCCTGACGAGCGGCGACCCGGCAACACTTCGGCGCTCGCTCGCGTACGCCGAGCAAGCGGTGGCGCTGGACTCGACATTCGCGGCTGCATGGGCACGGGTGGCGCTGGTACATCTAGCGCTCTACTCAAGCACCACTCCAATCCCCGCAGACGCGGCCGCCGCAGAGCACGCAGCCGACCGCGCGGTCGCGCTCGGCCCGCAAGAAGCCGAAGGGTACGAGGCGCGAGCGAGCTACGCGCTAAACGTCGCGCACGACATTCCGGGAGCGCTCGCGGCCTTCGCTACAGCGGTCCGGCTCGCACCGTCCTCCGCAAACGCAGTTCGTCGTCTGTCCGCCGCGGAAGTCTCGGCAGGCCGGTGGGACGCGGCCCTCGGGCACGTCCAACAAGCCACCACACTTGACCCTCGCTCGTTGGCATCGGCCCAGCAGCTGACCACGGTTTTACTCATGCTCCGCCGTTATGATGCCGCGCGCGCCGAAGCCGCACGTGGCCTAGCGTCGGACCCAGCCAATCTCGATCTGATAGAAAGCGCTGTGATGGCCAGGCTCGGGGAGGGAGACTTGACTGGCGCACAGGCGCTGCTCAACGCCACACCGCCCACGCTCGATCGCGGGGCGCTCGTCGCGTATGTCGCCAATTATTACGATCTCTACTGGGTGTTGAACGATGCAGACCGTGTGCTGCTGCTGACGCTTCCGCCCTCGGCGTTCGACGATGATCGGGGCTCGTGGGGCATCGTGCGGGCGGAGACCTACTGGCTAATGGGCAACGCGGCGCGCGCGCACGCGTACGCCGACTCGGCACGAATTGCTTTCACGGATCAACTGCGCGCAGCACCCGACGATGACCAACGTCACCTCTTCCTCGGACTTGCGCTGGCGTACTTGGGGCAGCGCGAGGCGGCACTCCGCGAAGGCGGCCGAGCTCTCGCGCTCGCGCGCGCAACAGGGGACCACAACAACATCCCGTACGACGAGCACGTCGCGGTGCGACTCGACTTGGCGCTCGGCGACCGCGAGCGAGCGCCTCGACCAACTGGAGACATTGCTGCGCGAGCAGGACCGGCTGTCCCCCGCCTGGATCAAGATCGATCCCGACTTCGCTCCGCTCCACGGCAACCCGCGCTTCGAGCGGCTGATCGCCGGCCGGTAGCGTCGGGCGCGCCAGCGCTGACGATCACCTCCGTCACGTTGTCCCCGCGCGCGTGACAACCATATGGGAGAAGTAGCCCCGGGTGCCGGGCCCGATCCAGAGGCCGACCATCCCCTCCGATGCGTCCATTTTGAGATCCGTCACGACTAAGCAGGGCTCTCGTGCGTCGTTCACGAAGAGGGTCGCGCGCTGGCCGCTCACGACGATCCGGATATGCGTCCACTCGCCGGGCACTAGGTCGACGTACGACTCATACTTGCCCGGTGACTCCGCTCGCAAGCGATTCCATGGGTAGTCCGGGAGCGAGGCGTATTGGACGGAGTGGTTCCGGCGCAGCTGGTCGTCGGCACGGCCGTTCGTCGGCCGAAGGTACATGTTCTCGAAGCGAGAGCCATGGGGCGCGCCGCGGAACACCAGACCGATGAAGCCGCGGTCACTAGCCCCCGCGCGCGGTCCACGCGTACCGGCGACCCAAACTTCCACGGTGCCATTTTGAGCTCGGGTCGTTCGAGGAGCGCCATCGCCTCGAGTGACCCTGAATCAGCCGCCGCCGCGTTTTGCGTGAGCTCGACTGCCTTCAGCCCGCGGTAGGTCACAGCGCGGGCATGGGTCCCGAAAAGGGTGAGGCCACTCGTCCCCTCCAGCGGCACCACGGTGCGCGTCGAGTCCTCGTCGGTATGTGGTGCGGGAGTGGGATATTCCGTGAACCTTGATTCGTGGTGGGCGCGTGCGCCGCTCACTCGCAAGTTGGAGAAGTAGGCGTCGGTGCTCACGCGTGACCACAGGGCGATCTTCCCGTGCCCGTACCCCTGCTTGAGATCGTTCACGATCAAGGATGGCTGCGTGGCGCCGTTGACATACAACCGTGCCTTCGTGCCGGTCACTTCGATCCTGAGCTTGGCCCAGGCGCCGGGCTCCAAGTCCACGTAGGACTCGTACACGCCAGGGTGCTCCTCGCGCAATTGGTTCCAAGCGAATCCGGGCACCGACTCGTACTGTGTCGTCCGGTTCCGAAAGAGCTGATTGTCGAGGCGGGCGTTCTCCGGCCGAACATACAATCGCTCGGCGCGCTCGCCCTGCACGCGAAAGGACACACCAATCATTCCCTTGAACCCGCTCTCGTCCTCGGCCTTCGAGTACCCAGCGCGTCGAGCGCCGGCTACATCGAGCTCGATCGTGCCGTCCTTGAAGTCCGACTGCGTGAGAATCGCGGTCATTTCCTCATTCACCGCGTGCTCGTGACCCGGCAACGGCGCAAGCTTGAGCGCACGCCGGCCGCGGTAGTCTGCCCACTGGATCCGCGCGTTCCGCAGTTCGAGCTTGGTGGTCGAATCAAGGGCAGGTGTGGAGCGGGATGGCTGGACGTGGCCGCTCTCGGATGCGGCGCCCGTGCGGGATCCGTGCGCCACCAAGAAGAAGAGTGCTGCCACCATCATCACAACGCGTCGCGTAAGTGCCATCGTCGTGTAGGACAATGTCAACTGATCCCGGTCGACAGCGCGCAGTATTGTGCAATTCTACGGACCCGACAAGGGCCAGAGACGCCGCGAGCGTGAAGATCGGGCGCGATGTTCACGCATCGATCCCCGTTATGTCATGAATGCGTCAACATCGTGCCGCAATCACACCATATCGCGTCGAATGCGGCGGAGCGCCAGCCGAGTAGTCGCGCTACGAAGCCCCCAGCATTACGGGGCCACGGGCCACGCCGCAGTTGCTACGAGACCAACGGCAATACCCACCGATACCTCGATAAACCGGTGAACGGCAGCTGCCCACGCAGTTTCGCCGCGCGGGATCGAGCATCACGATCGCCAGGGTAGTGCCGGCGTACCGATACGCGACTCTGTGACGCGGACCCCGGCGCATAGGACTCCAATGCCGAACAGGGCGATTCCGAACGCCGCGGCATTCCCCGGATAACGCATGGCGACGAGCCCTCCGACGCTGGCTCCGAGCGCGGTGCCCGCGAAGCACTGCCCGGCGATAGGCAACGCTGCTCCGAGGTTCGACTGCATGACGATAAGAGTCGATATCGGTGCCCAATACGCTTCCGGCATCCGGAGCAAGCGCGACACCAGCAGCGAAAGCACCGCGGCGATAGCCGTACGGGCCGAGTGCTTTATCGTTGGTGGGTTGTTCTGGCTCCGGATCCAGTGGATCATGCGCGTCGTCATCTCGGCTCACCGCCAGGCGATTTGAACGAATCGAGTTCGAACGCCCGCTAGCCGAACGTCTTGACCGGATCGACAACCGAGATCGTCTCTCCACTAGCACCGACAGGCCCGAGGACTTGCACCGCAACCGCACTCTCACGGAAGGCATCAACTTGCGAGGAGTGCTCGAATCGGTAGACGACCGCCGACGCACTTGCGTCGTCGGACCCGAAGACGAGCACGCCTCTGAAACCCTGCGCCGCCGCGATCGCGATGCTGAGCGCCCGCACGCGCTCCGGTCCGCGTGCGACGTGCTCGAACGCATACGCATCTGTGGATGCTAGATGAACGACATGTCGCCCTCGTTCGCGGCAACCCGGTAGAGCGCCAGCGAACTCGATTCGGCAACTGCGTGACGCTCCGCCTTCAGGTGATCGATCGTCCCACGCGGACTTGGAGATGCGAAAGGCTTCGTGGCCTTCGATTTCAATGAGCGGGATCACGCGCCGCTTATTCACTGATCGGAGAACGACTGCCGCACGCGCCTTCGTCGACGACTTGCGAGCCTTTTCGATCAGCGTTTCGTACGCCGAGATCCCGGCGCCCACGCGTTCGGCCCTCACATGCGCGACATCGATCGCCACCCAAGCGCCAGCCGGAAATCCGATTGGCACACCGCCGGGACGGTGATCCGTGGGTGTGTGGCGCTCGAGGTCTTCGTGCGGACGCGGCATCAGACGCTCTCCTCCCTATCCGAAGAATGGTTCAGGCGAGCATGTCGCGCACGAGCGGGATCACTTTGCTGCCGTAGAGCTCGACGCTGCGCATGAGCTTCTCGTGCGACAACGTCCCCGCGCTGTACTTCATGTCGAAGCGAGCGATGCCGAGGGTCTTCGCGGTCGCGGCGATCTTGCGGGCGACCGTCTCGGGCGAGCCGCAGTAGAGCGATCCATGATCGGCTTCCCGATCGAACTCCGCACGGCTAATCGGACCCCACCCGCGCTCGGCGCCGATCCGATCGCGCATGACCTTGAATGGCGGCCAGAGCTCGTCTCTCGCCTGCGCATCGGTGTCGGCCACGTAGCCGGGCGAGTGGACGCCGATCGGCAACACGGGCATGCCGAGTTGGTCGAGGGTACGGTGGTAGAGTTCAATGTAGGGGGCGAATCGCGTCGGGATCGCCGCCGATGATCGCGAGCATCATGGGCATGCCGTAGCGAGCCGCGCGGACAACGGACTCGGGACTTCCCCCTACACCGATCCAGGTCTTGAGCGATCCGGACTCGATCGTGGGAAAGACGCGCTGAGTGGTCAGGGCCGCGCGCGTGCTGCCCTGCCAGGTCACCGGCTCCTGGGTGATCAACGCGGCGAAGAGATCGAGCTTCTCCGCGAAGAGCTCCTCGTATTGGCTCAGGTCGTACCCGAACAGCGGGAAGGACTCCGTAAACGACCCGCGTCCGAGAATGACCTCGGCTCGCCCGTGCGAGACGGCGTCCAGCGTGGCGAACCGCTGGAACACGCGCACCGGGTCGTCCGAGCTGAGCACGGTGACGGCCGAGCCGAGACGGATGCGGCGCGTGCGTCCCGCAATTCCCGCGAGGACGACCTCGGGCGACGAGATCGCGAAGTCACCACGGTGATGCTCGCCGACGCCGATGAAGTCCACGCCCAGCTCGTCGGCAAGCACCGCCTCGTCGACGACATTCCGAATGACCTGCGCGTGCGACAACAGCTGGCCGTCGGCGCCCGCGGTGACGTCGCCGAATGTATCCAGCCCGAGTTCGAGATGCTGCGCCATGTCGTCTCCCCGTCTCCCCATTCACCTGCCAGCCGAGCATGCGACGCGCTTACAAGGTTTTCTGTAGAGCGCCAGCGAAAGGTGCAAAGCTGGCCTTCGCTCGCCCCTTAGTCGTGGAGAAGCGTTTGCCACCCCGGTGGCACCCGCCCCGCAGGCCCCGGCACGGGCTGATCCAACGGGTGCGAGTGAGGAGCGGGCAGCTGTGGGCCCGCAAAGAATTCCCCTGTGCGGTAGTCATAGAACCAATGTTCGCCGTGCTCGAAGCTGGTGATGACCGGGTGATGTGTACTCGCGCTGTGCTTTGAGGCATGCTGACTCGGCGAGTTATCGCAGCAGCCGATGTGGCCGCACTCAGCGCATCGGCGGAGATGCAGCCACCATCCGTCAGTCGCCAAACACTCGAGGCAGCCCGTGCCCGTCGGTCGTGCGGTTGGATTGATACCCTCTCTCGTAGCTGTCATAGAGTCTCCCGCGCCGGGGACTGATTTCCCCCACGTAACCTGATACGCCCCGGCCGGTTCCCGGACAGCGAGTTGCCGATCGGGCGTGCTATCCAAGACGAGTCTGCTTAATGCAGTCGAGTCCGACTACCCTCCTGTCACGAAGATGTGACTCCTTCGCGGAGAATTGCGGCCCGCCCTATGCGGGCTATGACTGCGTCGTCGGCGCGTGCGAAATCGCCGCGCAGGCTCAATACATCACACGCGGGAGCGTGCACCATGGCCACCATCAAGACCCATGACGGCACGCAGATCTACTACAAGGATTGGGGCACCGGACAACCGGTGGTCTTCAGCCACGGCTGGCCGCTCAACGCGGACGCGTTCGAAGACCAAATGTTCTTCCTGGCGTCGCGCGGATACCGCTGTATCGCGCATGACCGCCGCGGCCACGGCCGCTCCGAGTCAGCCCTGGAACGGCAACGATATGGACACCTACGCCGACGATCTCGCCGAACTGTCCGAAAGCTCGACCTCAAGAATGCGGTCCACGTCGGCCACTCCACCGGCGGCGGCGAAGTCGCGCGCTACATCGGCCGCCACGGCACGAAGCGCGTCGCCAAGGCCGTGCTGATCGGCGCCGTCCCGCCGCTGATGCTGAAGACGCCGCCAATCCCGGCGGCTTGCCGATGGAGGTGTTCGACAAGCTCCGAGCCGCGGTCCAGGCCGACCGCTCGCAATTCTTCAAGGATTTGAGCGCTGCCGTTCTACGGCTACAACCGCCCGGGCGCCAAGATCTCGGAGGGAGTGCGCGACTCGTTTTGGCTGCAAGGGATGATGGCGGGCTCCCGGCCGCGTACTTCTGCATCAAGGCGTTCTCCGAGACGGACCACACCGAGGATCTGAAGAACATGGACGTCCCGACGCTGATCATTCAAGGTGACGACGACCAGATCGTGCCGTTCGCCGACGCCGGCCCGCTTGCAGGCCAAACTCGTCAAAGGCGCGAAGCTCAAGGTGTACAAGGGCGCTCCGCACGGTCTATGCACGACGCTCAAGGACCAGGTCAACGAGGATCTGCTCGCCTTCATCGAGGCTCAAGCGGCGGCACGCAAAGAAGGACCCACCCGGACGGCCGAGCCCAGGCCCGCGTGGCCGCCAAGAGGCGCGCGTCCGCGCGAGTGATCGGAGGGCGGCTGAAGGGGGAGAGCGCGTTCCACCGTGCTCTCCCTTTGCTCCCCCGCCTTCGCAGCCGGACATTCAACGACCGCGAGTGTTTGTAACCAGCTCTGCGGTACGCTGTGCCGAGCCTGAGGGTATGATACCTCTTTCGCTTGATCAACCACTAGGCCGAAGCGCCATGCGAGACACCGCTCCTCGCGGGCGATTACCTAATCCTCCTTCACTTCGGAGTCTGACGATGGCCAAGTCTTCGCTTGACGCCGCCGCCCGCGCAACGCTCGTACAGGGACTACAAGACGATCTCGCCCGCGAGTACAAAGCCATCATCCAATACGTGATCTTCAGCCAGAAGCTGGATCGGGCTCAGTACATGAACATTGCCGACCAGCTGGTGGAGCACGCACACCAAGAGCTCGATCACGCGCTTGCCGTGTCCCGACAACTGGACTATCTGGGCGTGTATCCGGTGCACGAGCCGAAGCCCGTAGAGGTGTCCGAAGACAACCAGAAAATGCTGTGGGCCGATCTGCGCGCCGAAGATGAGACCATCAACAACTACCGGGAGCGCATCCGCCAGGCGGACGCGTTGGGGGAGGTCGCCCTCTCCGAAATTCTGCGCGGCATCGTGAAGCAAGAACAGGATCATCGGTATCGACCTCGCGACCGCACTCGGCGTGACGCCCGACGATCGTGTGCGCAAGACGGCGGGGCGGAAGCGCCGATAGTCATTTGTGGGGCAAAACTGCGGCACGCGCTTTTTGGCGGCGTGGCTGGTATTAGTCGTAGCCACAGGCTGTCGCAGTGAGCGATCGGCAGCCCATGTAAGCGCGGCCGACACGGCGCGCGCACCTGCTGCTACGGGAGTCGCGACCTACCGCGCAGAGATCGTGCACCAGTATCCGCATGATCCGGCCGCATTCACCGAAGGGCTGGAATGGTATGATGGCCATCTGTACGAGAGCACGGGCATCGTGGGCCGGTCGGGCGTACGGCGAACGGACCTCACGACCGGCACGGTGGTGTCCAGCGTGCAATGCCTGGGACGGAGTTCGGCGAAGGGATCACCGTTTACAGAGGCTGTTGTACGAGCTGACGTGGAGAGGCGGGATCGGATTCCGCTACGACGCGCATTCGCTCGAGAAGCGCGGCTCGTTCACGTACACGGGCGAGGGCTGGGGCATGACGCACGACGAGCACTCGCTGATCATCAGCGACGGCACGAACGTGCTGCGCTATCTCGACCCGAAGACGATGCAGGTGCAGCGCGCGCTCTCGGTTTCCGCCGAAGGCATGCCGCTCGTCCGGCTCAACGAGCTGGAACGCATCCATGGCGAGATCTGGGCGAACGTGTGGCAGGCGCCGCAGATCGCGAGGATCGATCCGGCGACCGGTCACGTCATCGGGTGGATCGATCTCGCGCCGCTGGTTCCGCCTGCTCCGGCCGCCCCGACGCGGGACACGATCGATGTCGCGAACGGCATCGCGTACGACTCGGCGAGCGACCGGATATTCGTGACCGGGAAGTTCTGGCCGACGCTATTTGAGATACGGGTCGGCGCTCCCGAATGACGGCCGTCGGCTAAGACCGATGCGCCGGAATGCGCGCTCCTTGACCGAGTCGTAAGTCGAGCGTGTGGGCGTGCCGTTGTTGATCTGCGTGGCGCTGATGTCAGCGCCAGGCGGCCGAGCGTCGAGGCCGTCGATGGCCCCCTCTCGCGGGGCCAGCCGGTAGAGTCGACGCTCTTCAACAGTTTACGCTGTTGAGGCAGCTGCCCTTCCGTCAGCCCCCCCTATCAGCGCCGACAATTGTATTGGTATCAATCTATTTGGCGCGGTGATTGCAGGATTGCCATGTGCATCCTGAACACGGGAGGACCAGATGAAGGGAGCATTCGTGGCTGGCGCGATCATTGCGCTCTGCCCGGTCGTAGCATTCGGCCAATCGAGCACGACCAAGTCGAAAGCGCCAGAAGCGTCCAGCGTCAAACCAACGGTTGCGCAAACCAGCTCCAACGAAGGGTTGGTGGACCGGGCGGGGCAGTCACGTCCGAAATGCTCGCCGAGCAAAAGGACCCGAAGTTGATGGGATCGCCGGCGTGGTGGAGCACACACGCGACAGCTGACGGGAAGCCGCTGAGCGCGGAAAAGCGGTAGGGCACGGCTCCGAAGTCGGCGCCGCGCCCGCGGCACCGAGTCGGTATGTTTGCGCGTGGCGGGCGGCACCAGACCCGTATTCGTCCGGGGACATGCGCGCGATCAAGACAAAGCAGCAGGACCTTCTGAGCACGCCGTCGACAACCTCCGCCGCATTGTGCGCGCGCTAGGAGCAGCTGCCCGCACTGCGGTCCACGTTAGTGGTGTAACGGGCGCTCAAATGCTCGTGCTTCAAACCCTCGGCGAATCAGATGTGGCCTCGCTCAATGCGCTCGCGGAGCACACGTTGACTCATAGGCACCGTGTCGGTCGTGGTGGCGCGTTTGGTCGTGCGTGGGCTCGGTCGGTTGTTCGCGCTCGAAGCTTGATGGCCGTCGCCTTAGGCTGTCGCTAACGCCAGCGGGGCGCGCGGTTCTCCGCGGCTCGCCGCGGCTCGCGCAAACGCGGCTGTTCGAGGCATTACAGACGCTGAGCCCTTCGCAACTTCGCGCGCTTGCTTCGACGCTCACGCTCACCGTCCACGCGATGGGGCTCGCCACACGACGCCGCCCGGCCTCTTCTTCGACGAGGACGAGCCTTTTACCGGCGAAGCGAGAAGAGTTGCTCGACGGAGACCCGTAGCACGGGAGCGAGTTTGAGCGCCAGGATCGTGGAGGGACGGATCGGCCCCGCACCTCGCGCACGCCTCAGCGCCAGGATGCAACATGGAGCCGCACTGCGAATATCGAGACCGGTCCGCGGTCAGCGTTGTACCC
>CAWISX010000015.1:0-182290 GCA_963838855.1 uncultured Gemmatimonadales bacterium
TGTGCCTGTGCTCGACTAGACACGTATTGCTAGACGGACGTTGCGATCGCGTGCGAGCTTCTTGAGTTGCTCCGTCAAAACCGCTCCGCGACGCCGCGGTGCTGGTAACCGGAGATACTGACATCGCTCCTGCGATACGCACCGCGAAGCTACTTTATCCGGGGACGCAAATCGCCGTCGCGTTCCCTTATGATCGTACAACCAGGAACTTCAAAAGCTCGCCACAAAGAGCATCAAGATTACCCCACAGCTCTACGTGACCCATCAATTCCCGGCAATCGTCACAACTGCGGGAGGCAGGACGATCGCAAAGCCGGCAAGCTGGTGAGGTGACAAACTACCGGCCGCGGCCGTGCGGCCGGATTACAAGCGCTGGACGGCGCTCGATTCCCACGCAGCAACGACGAAGGCCATCGGGCCGGCGCGCCGCAACCGGCCCACGTGACGCATCAGCGCGTGCTCAAACGAGCGAACGCACGACGCCGCCTGCCCCTTAGGTGCGCTCGATGCCTCCGTTTGGGCGGCAGCGATCGTCAGGCGCATGGCGCCTATCGGGGCATGACGCGTCACGGGTGGTGAGCGCGCAGATCCGTCACTTAATCTGACTTAGGAAGCGTCCGCCGACTGGCGATTTCACCGCTGTTAATTGCCGCGCGGCGCCTTTCCGCTCGCCCACGTGCCATCAGCGATCACGCGCGTCAGCTACTGGGTCATATTGGGCACCACGGTGCGTCGCGGCGGCGCCCGTCGTGCGAAGTAGATCAGCACGGTACACGCGTGGCGCGTTCCTACGGCCGGCGTTGCGGAGCTTGCCGTCCGCGCTGGGCGGGCCAGTGATCTGGCGAAAGCCCGCTTCTCGGCGATGCCTGCGCAAGGGTGAGCACTTCATGATCTCGTTCACGCAAAGCAGACTCCAATTCGCCTGCGAGGACTTCGACAGTGGTCGCGGCCTCAACAGCGCCGTATTGTTGAAGGAGTTTCGCGCGATCGCGCCACCGGGCGACAAGTCCGATAAGCTCATTCATTGGTGAATTATGAGCAATGGTCGGTAGCGAGGCGAGCGAAGTCCGTGAGGTCTTCTCCGGAGTCCGTGACACTGACGCCCATACTAAATGCACTTGGGGTCCGAGATCGCGCTCTGAGATGGTCCACAGCTTCCTCCGCCACTGTCAGCCTAGGCCACGTCAATCGCAGTGAACCGGGAAAGTTGCCGAATGATCGACGCCACTCACCGAACGCTGTTGCGTGGCTACGAGTTCCGCGGTCGACTTCGAGGGATCGTATCTTCTCAATGCGCTCAAGGGTCTTTTCGCTAGAGCACGTCTTCAGCTAGCCTCACGGATAACGACCGTGCGCGAAGAGTCGGGTACTCTACTCTACTCGGCGTCCGACCTTGTGAACTTTTTGGGTTGCGCGCATAACACCGCGCTCGACCTCCGAGGTCTTCGAGAGCCCATCAGGCCCGGTACCGAGATGAATATCTCGCTCTTCTGCAGAAGAAGGGCTTTGCACACGAGCGGGCCTACTTGGAAGCATTGCGGGCAGACGGGCGCTCCATAGCGGAGATCGACTCCTCGAGCAGTCTAGAGCAGCGCGTCGCAAAAACTCGCAAAGCGATGGCCGAGGGCGCGCGTGTAATCTATCAGAGCATACTCTTCGCGCCGCCATGGCATGGCTATTCAGATTTCCTTCTGCGCGTCGACGATCTCAACTCGAAGCTAGGTCACTATGCCTACGAAGTGGCGGACACAAAGCTCTCGCGTTCGGCGAAGCCGAAGCACGTGGTTCAGCTTTGCGTCTATGCCATGCTCGTGGCACTCGAACAGGAACGTTGGCCGCGCAACATCCACATCGTGCTCGGCGACAGCACGGTCGCATCCCTTCGACTCTCCGATTTCGTTCATTACTGCGACCTCGCTCGCGGTCGCTTCGAAACATTCGTGACACCGCCAGCGAAGGAGACGATCGCGGAGCCTTGCGCTCACTGCGGTCTCTGCCGCTGGCGCGACGGCTGTGAACACGAGTGGGACAGAATCGATCACTTGAGCCTCGTCGCAAACATCACGCGCCCGCAGATGGAAAGGCTGCGTGCGGAAGGGATCACGACCATTCGGGAGGCTGAGCCCGCTCTGCCCGAAGGCGAACGTGTCCCCAGAATCAAGGACGAGACACTTCAGCGGATCAAATCGCAGGCCCGTTTGCAGGTCGGAAAGCGAGACGGGGGCCCCAATGAGGTGGAGATACTGCCGCTGGCCCCACAGAAAGGCTTCGCGCGTCTTCCCCTCCGGACCCGGGAGACCTCTTTTTCGATATGGAGGGCGATCCGCTTTACGAGGACGGCCTCGAGTACCTCTTCGGCTTCGATCACGTAGACAATAAAGAGGCTCATTTCACGGCCTTTTGGGCCCACGACCGCGCCGGAGAGAAAAAGGCCTTTCAAGACGCGGTGGATTTTATCATGGCGCGCCTAAAGGCGCACCCGGCCGCCTACGTCTATCACTACGCGAGCTACGAAGAGAGCGCGCTGAAGCGCCTCGCAATGCTCCACGGCACGCGAGAGCCAGAGATTGACGCCCTTTTGCGTCAGCGGAAGCTTGTCGATTTGTACAAGGTTGTGCGCCAGGCGGTTCGCGTTTCAGAGCCGTCCTATTCGCTTCAAGAACCTGGAGGTGTTTTACGCCAATGCGCGCGTCGAAGAGGTCAAGACCGCCGGCGACAGCATGGTCATCTATGAGAAATGGCGGCTCCTTGGCGACGCATCTCTGCTGCAGCAGATCTCCGATTATAACGAAGCCGATTGCAGGTCGACCCACATGTGCCGCAATTGGCTCCTGGGTCTGCGACCGCACGATCAGAATGGTTCACTGCCGAAGCGGCCGACAAAGCGCGGGACGTCGAGAAGGAGCAGGATCGCCAAGAGGCTGAGGCGCTCACCGCTGGTCTCCAGGCGGCACTCCTCGCTGGCGCGGACGCGAAGGAGCGGCCATGGCGCGAACTCCTCGGCTACCTCTTGGAGTACCACCGCCGCGAGGCAAAGCCGCAATGGTGGGCCATGTTCCACCGCCAGGGATGAGCGTCGAAGAACTCATCGACGACGCCGAATGTATCGGCGGTTTGACGCGCGATCCCGAGTGTCCACCATACGCCCTCAAAAGGTCGACGGTGCACACGTTTCAATTCGAACCGCAGGACTTAAGATGGGAATCGGCGATCAGCCACTGCGCGCCGATACACTGGAGCCGGGTGGAGAGGTTGGGGGGCTGCTGGATGAGGACGGCCGACGGATCGCGCTTAAGCTCGGACCGAGCCGATCAGCCTTCACCGAGCCTTTTTCGCTTATTCCGAGTCGTCCGATTGGCGATCAGGTGCTTCGCGAGGCGATCTACCGCTACGCGAGCGCAGTTGTGGCGGGAAAGGAGCATCGTTACGCGGCAGTCACAGGTGTGCTGCAAAAAAATGCTCCCTGTGTTGATGGCTTGGCACCCGGCCACCGAATTGTACCTAACACTCTCGATCTCCTCCCAGCCTCGGTCGACGCAATCTGTCGGCTCGATAATCGCCACATGCTTGTTCAGGGTCCGCCTGGCGCCGGAAAGACATTCACATCCTCCCACGCGATCGTCGAGTTGTTGTCGCGCGGCAAGCGAGTAGCCGTGTCCTCGAATTCTCACAAGGCGATCAACAATTTGCTGGACTCGGTCGAGCAAGTGGCCACCGAGCGCGGTGTGCGTTCAGCGGAATAAAAAAATCGAATACGGTGGATCAGTACCTGAATGGCTCTGGATTAATTGCGGACACCACGGACAACCGCGTGGCGACCGACGCTCGGCATCAGCTCGTAGCTGGCAGGCGTGGCTATTCGCCCGTCCTGAACTTGATCAGTCGTTCGACTATCTCTTCATCAATGAAGCCGGCCAGGTCTGTTTGGCAAACGTCGTCGCGACAGGACTCAGCCTTGCTCGCAACTTGGTGCTCGTCGGCGACCAGATGCAGCTCTCGCAGCCTCAGCAAGGCGTCCATCCCGGCGGGGCGGGCGTGTCGGCTCTCGACTACCTGCTAGGCGATCTCGCGACGGTGCCGCCCGACCGCGGGATCTTTCTCGCCGTCACCCGCCGCTCCATCCCGACCTTGCCTCTTCATCTCGGACGCTGTGTACGACGGTCGCCTGGAGCCGGCCGAGGGCAACGACCGTCAAGTGCTCCTCCTGGCTCCCGGTGCCGGCATCGAAGAGCTAGCCCCGTCAGGTCTGCGCTTCGTCGGAGTGGAGCACGAGGGCTGCGCGCAACAGAGCGAAGAGGAAGCTTCGCGAATCAAGCAAACATATGAGACGCTTCTTGCGCAGCGGTGGGTCGATCGTGACGGGAAGGAGCACCCTATCGGCGCTGACGACATTCTCGTGGTCAGTCCATACAACATGCAGGTCAATCTACTGAAATCAGTCTTGCCGTCCGGCATCGAGTTGGTACGGTCGACAAGTTTCAGGGCCAGGAAGCACCGGCCGTTCTCATCTCAATGACGACGTCCGCTGGGGACGATCTCCGAGAAACATCGAATTTCTCTTTTCGCGCAATCGACTCAACGTGGCCATCTCACGCGCGCGATGCCTTGCCATGGTCTTCGCATCTCCGAGGCTCCTCGAAATCTCGTGTAGCACGATCGATCGATGCGCCTCGTCAATACGTTATGCTGGGTGAAGACTTTTTCCGACTCGCAAGCCGACGGTTGCCATTCGAAATTGGTCGTTATCCCGCTAGTCGCGCAGGGTCACTCCCACCTTTAGCGCCCAGACTCCGAACTGCCACGCCGGTTCTCATCCGGGCATAATCGCATCGTACAGGTCTTGGCGTGCCTGGTTAGCGAGACCGCGTACTTGTTCGGCTTCAGCCTCTTCCTCACTTCCGCGTGCGCCGGATTGTCGTGGTCGTCGGGGTCATCCTTTATTGGTGCATGAACGGGACGACATCCCTCCACTTAAAAGCACGTGCACGGGATTACCGACAGTAGCCACGTCCGCTTGCGGCGACGCGACTCGTCGAGCGAACATAACGAAGCAACATCCATTGATAGTGGTTTCAATGGAATGAAGGCTGCGCTGAGAATGTCGGTGCCATTATAGTACTGGGGGTTTATCGCCCGCCGAAGATGCTCGCTCTCAGCCACCGGAGTGCCGTCAGGCGGCACCTGATGATGTTCATCTGGCATCGCCGCCCCGAACGGCTGCTAAAGACGCCTTGCGAAGTCGGTGATGCGCCCGGCGCTTCGGTGATGGTTGCGGCGTCGGACTCACACCACACTTTGACAATCATTCCATTTGGCGCTTCTGTCGTCGCGAGCACACCTAGGCTATCAGATTCCCGGGGACCGATGCGTATTTCCAAATGCTCGACGTCGCCGGCCTGGCGAGTCCATTCCGCTTGCAGTCCTCCGTCAAACATGGGCACGATCATAACCCTAAGCCTCTCAGCCCAGAGGCCTAGAACCCACTCTGTGATACGCCCAATGGATGCGGCGCGGACTATCGCGTCCGCGGAAATTTCCGACGCCTCGCCGCAAGATATGTCTCCGCGGTATCCGCGCAGCGCCTCCAGCCGTTCGCGCCAGAATCTCGAATACTCGGAAAAGGCGTCGAACGATAGAGGCCCGTATGTCAAAGAGTCGCCGGTGAAGCGGGGTTCAAGGATCCCCAGCAGAGCTAGGAACTTGGCATAAACCATCTCATTTTGAGCCGCGGACGGGGTGCCGTGCACCGTCACACTTCGTAAAAAGCGCCCGAATATGGGCGACGAGACTCTTCCGGTGGAGTCTCCGTATTCTGGCCAGAGAATTAGCTCCCCCGCTGCCACGCGCGCTTGCCGTAGGCGGTCACCCACATCATCGTCCATGCCATCAATCGCCCATCGCGGCCTTGCATCGATGGTAATGGCCACTAGCCAATTCCTCCGCCGGGCATCACGCCTAGCAGATATACCCTCGAGAATTTGATCGGCTTCCTGGGACGCTCGGGCTAAGAAACTGACGGACGTCGTCCTCCGGAAAGGAAGCAGTTGAAAGCATTCACTCGGCGTGTTTAGGTCTTGTTCAACTACGATTCCTTGCATGGCCGTGGGGATGAATTGTGCGTTCATCCAACGCACGACGGAATTCACGGTCGGCATTTGATGCGGCGTGTATACCTTATGGGCCTGTAGCTGAAAGGTCGCAGTCCTCCTAAGCGGCCCGTGAAGAATCTCCGCCCGGCAGAAATGCTTGCCAATTCCATCGCGGCTTGCTCTTCAGGTGCGAAGCGACGCCGGATGTATCCAATGCGAGCAACTCTTGCGCGCTGGTTGATATGCAAGTAGGGCTCGAGTGCCTCCCAGGCGGCCTGAGCGAACTCTGGTCCGGTTGATTCGTCCTGTGGTGCTCTACTCTCCCAGATCGCATCAATCCGCTGTTGCGCGATCTGAAGCCGCCAGCGTCCGTCTCGCGACGCAAGAGTGATTCGCGGCACTTCCGGCGGCAGCGGCAAAATTGGAGGCAGAATGAACGGGTCGCCTGTGAATCGGTGCGACCATGGCCCGACCGTCAGATCCAGTAATTCGCGCGTGCTCGGGTCGTAGTCTTGGACCCAAGCTGAGGCCTGATGATAGATTGTGGCGAAACTCGCTGAATCGAGCGGCACGTGCTCGCTGTCGGGGTTCCCCAAGCTACGCGGCTCACCAAAAGACTCGCAAGTGCCAGTGGTCGGCACGAGCGAAATAAGCACTCCCCGGGTCGCCGGCCTCCGGAACCCGCAGAGGATCGGCGTGGCGTGACGCCGGAACAACTCGACTTTCTACCGGCGGCAACTCACGCATGGCCAAACCCGCGCGGGCAGCTCGTGGAACAGGTCCGCAATATTCCCGGGGGCCACACGAATCGACCGCCGCATCACCGATCCTCGGCTGTCACGCAAAACCGTCAGCCGAAGTCCGCTGATAGCACCTGCGCGAGCTGTCGCCTCCCCGCCACCGTCAACTCGTACGGCTGGTCGGCGCGGCGACGCAAGTCGAGCACATCGTTGTCGATACGGCCCGATGAGGACGCGAGAGCCTCACGGCCTCTGTCGGTGATTCGACACACACCCCTCCTAGGCCGCTCAATCAGTCCCGCCTTGGCTAAGTAGGTCGTCGCCCAGCTCACTCGATCACTAAAGAGCGGCTTCTGGCCGCTCGGAACCAGCGCACGAAGGTCGCTTTCGGACAAACCCAGTTCCTGCCCCAGTCGCTCGCGCAGCGAGCGCGCCGTCTGCTCTCTGCCGTCCGACAGTGCACGGACGATCGGCGTCATCAGCGATTGATAGTCAGGGATAGCCATGAGGAAGCGTAAGCGAAAACTGAGTCATACCCGAATCTGCTATCGGGCTTCTAGAATTGCCGCCCGCGACCGCAAATCTCCCAGGACGCTCTCGATCTGCTCCAGGGCACTGCGGAGGTCTTCGGCGATCTCAGCCGCCAGCACGTGCGGGTCCGGTAGCTTGGACGAATCCTCCAGGGACTCGTCCTTGAGCCAGAAGATGTCGAGGCTGCACTTGTCCCGCGCGACGATTTCCTCGTAGGTGAACACACGCCACCGGCCTTCAGGGTTCTTCTTCTCCTCCCATGTCGGCTTGCGCTGGTGGCGATTCTCCGGGTGGTAACACTCGACAAATTCGTCGAGGTCCGCACGGACCATGCGCCGCTCCTTCAGCGTAAACTCCTTGTTGGTGCGGCAGTCGTAGATCCAAACCTTTTTGGTCCACGGCTCCTTCGCGCCCGGCTTCCGGTCGAAGAAGATCACGTTCGCCTTCACGCCTTGTGCGTAGAAGATGCCGGTGGGCAGACGCAGGAGCGTGTGGACCTCGCACTCCTGCAACAGCTTGCGCCGAACCTTCTCGCCAGCCCCGCCCTCGAAGAGGACGTTGTCAGGCACCACCACGGCTGCTCGGCCGGGGATCTTCAACATCGACTTCACATGCTGGACGAAGTTGAGTTGCTTGTTGGACGTCGTCGTCCAGAAGTCCGGCCGGTTGTAGGTAATGGACTCCTTGTCGGTTTCGCCCTCGTCATTGATGACGGTGATGGAGGACCTCTTCCCGAAGGGTCGGGTTGGTCAGCACCACGTCCACGAGTTCAGACGGCTCGCTCCGCAAGGCATCGTCGGTCTTGATCGGCGGCTTCTTCTTCCCGTCGTCGGGGCCATGCCGTGGAGGAACAGGTTCATCGCGCACAGGCGAGCGACGCCGTCGACTAGTTCCACCCCGCGCAGGGCGTCGTAGCGGAGGTGACGCTTTGGTCCTTATCGAGCTTGTAGTGGGTGGCGATGTACGGTGTAGGCCGGAAGAGAGAAAGCCGCCGGTGCCACATGCCGGATGGCGCGATGATCTCGCCCGGCATCGGCCGCACGCAGTCCACGAGCGCGTCGATCAGGGACCTCGGCGTGAAGTACTGCCCCGCGCCGCTCTTGGTATCTTGTGCGTTCCGTTCCAGCAAGCCCTCGTAGGCGTCGCCTTTGACGTCCGCCGACATCTCCAGCCACGACTCATTGCCAATCAGGTCGACGACGAGCTTGCGGAGCTTGGCGGGGTCTTGAATCTTGTTTTGGGCCTTGCTGAAGATGAGTCCCAGCATCCCGCCTTGCTCGCCGAGCTTCCGCAGCGTGTCGCGATAGTGCTGCTCCAGCTTGACGCCTTCCATCTTCGGGTTGGCGAGGTCGACCCAGCGAAAGCCAGCGGGGATGGCCTGCGGCTCGCCGGTTAGGGCCGCACGTTCATCAGCCATCTTCAAGAACAACAGGAACGTCAGTTGCTCCAGGTAGTCCTGATAGCTGAGGCCGTCGTCGCGGAGGACCTGGCAGTAGCTCCACAGCTTCTTGACAATGCGATCGCTCTGGTCGGTCATGCCGCTCCTCTCGCTCGACGCCGACGGCTCTTCTTGATTGGGGCAACGGCGGCGCGTTCGGCCCGGATGCGGGCGAGCAGCTTCTCGGCCGGTTCGTCAGTCGGGTCTTGATCGACGAGCTTGCCCTCGAAACGCCCACTTGAGGATCGCCTGTCGAAGGCGGAGCATCGACGCTTGCATGTTGACAGCTCCACCGCCGCTGCGATTGCAGCGGAAAGTGCTCTCACATCCTCCAGCCGCATCGACGATCCGCTGCTGCTCGTTCAAGGAGGGCAGCGGTAAGCGTCCGTCGGAGAGCCTCGACCCGTGCCTTGCTTCAGTGCCGGATTCGAGTGAATCCTCTGAGCCACGTCGGCCGCGTCGTCTGCATACTCGCCGGCGAGGTACGTAGGTAGACGAACCGGGCGAGACGACCTGAGCCTGTGATCACCCTGTCAGCAGCGGCACTTTGGTTCCCGAGGCATGACGTCGAGGATGGCCGCTTGGCCCACTCGTCCTGCCCTCGGCCGATCATCGCCACCGGTACCGAGCCTCGCCGGTTCACACTTCGTCGATGAGGCATGAGCCCGGCCATCGTCATGGCGATCTCGTCGCAGTTCCGAGTCCTGACACGCATCTCGGACAAGCCTCGCCAAGCTCAGACGTGAACCACGGTCACGTCGGCGTTCCAGTATGTCAGGGGCGCAACGACTGCCCCGGTTCGTGGCCATCCGCACAGGCGACGGTGAGCGACCTGGCCGAACGGTCGCCCAGCACCAACCCTCGGGAAGCTCGGGAAGCTGTGCTCGTGTCCAGCGCGACGGGCTCCTCGTACTTGCCCTTCCACTTGTCGTCCCTCGGTGTCCTTCCGGCGGCCTTGAGCTTGGCGAGTTCGGCTTCTTCCCAGCGGCGGCGGCGTTCCTTGAGGATGCGGGCTAGCAGCGCCTCCGCCGGTTCGTAGGCGCGTTTCTCGGCGCGAGCGAGGGCCGCTTCGGTCGGCACCAGACGCCCCTCGACAGCCGCCTTGAGCACCGAGGCGCGATACGCCTTCAGCTTAGCTTGGACTCGTTCGAGGCTGGCGACGGCGTCGTCGAGGCGGGTGAGGTAGGAGTCGATCGCTTCGACGATGCGGTGCTGCTCTTCGGCAGTGGCGACAATTACGGGTATAAACCGAGCCTTCTGCCCGAATTTCTTGGAATGTTGTTCCACTCGCCAGGGCAAGAGCGAGGGGCTTTGCGAATTGAAGGTAGTAGTAGACGTAGTCTGGCGAGATTCCAGGCTCAAGCACGAAGCTCTTAAAGCTGATTTGTCGACACTGGATTAGATGCAATCGCCAGATACCCGATCGGGGCTTTGGAGCTAAAGAGCACGGCGCCGGGCGGTAACAGCGTGGCTCCGGAGCGTTCGAGCCCCAGACGGGTGATGTTTCTTGCTCCGCGCGATATGGTCTTCTGCCCATACCCTGACAGGTCAGCTGGGGTAATCCACGGGATGTCGCCGTCATTCCAGAAGGCGAGATTGCCCGTGGACGGTGTGCCGCCACCGACTATGTTGGCGATGTCCTGCATGGTCGCTCGCGCCCAACCCGGCGGAATTGATCCGTCATTGCTCACGCCGCCAGCGCCTCATTCAGTTCCTGCACGATGACCTTGAGATCCTTCCCGAAGACCTTCGACGCCCGCGCCAAGCCTCCTTCGTTGGTGAACGGGGTCAGGTCGAAGCTGTCCATGTCGATCTCCAGACTCGTCGCGATGTGGTCGCGCATCATACCGAGCCATTGAATCTGCTCGTCCGAGAACCTCCGGCCCTTGTTCGCCTGCTGGGCCAACCAGTTGCTGAAATCGCTCGCGGACGCGATCCGCGTGCGGCACAAGCTCGCCGTCTTGATGGAGGGCGAATCGCACGAGCGACACAATGTCGGTCAGGAGCCGCTGCGCTGACGCACCGCGCACCTTGGACTTTTCCAAGGTTTCGTAGGCACGCCACAGCTTCTCCGGCGTCCATGAGCGCGGGGGCGATGAAATGGCATTGGCGAGTGCCCTGAATGTCCTTGAACCGGAGTCGCTTCTTGTGCGGCACCGAGTAGAAGAACTGAAGGGCGTCGATCTCGTCCTTGTGCTCGGCAAGGTAGCTCTCGAAAGACTTCACCAGTGCCTCGGCCTTCTGCCGCGCCTCGGGACTGTAGCCGGTCTGCTCGGGGATCAAGACATCCTTGCTGACCTCGTCGACGATCTGCTCGAACTTCTGCCGGAGGTCGAGGATGAGCTTTCGCAGTGGTGGTGCGGCCATGAGCGTCTGGATGGCCGCTTTCTTCAACGGCACCGCGGCCTTCGCGATCTGCTCCTCGGTGGGCGTGTCCGCGTCGCCGAGGTTGAACATCCGGCGTGCCGCGTCGTCCTGCTGATCGGCATCGAGGGCGGCGACGAGCGCATCGGAGATTCTCGCGAGCGACACGCCGCCGGATGTCGTCGTCGATGAGCTTCCTGTCATCGGGACCGCACTGCTTGTCGATACGGGCCAGGCGGCTGGCGAGCGATGAGAGGTAGTCGTCTTTCACGCCTCCTGCGGCGACGTGGTCGAGCAGAACCTTGAGCGACACGCTGGGGTTCTTTTCCAATACCTTGGTGTCGGACAGCGTCTTCTCCGTCACGCCCACGCAGTCGACGATGAGAAAGTGAGTCTTGGCCTTGGCGTCTGGGGTGACGGCCCGGAGTTCATCCGGGTTGATGACGCGGACGCCACGCCCCTTCATCTGCTCGAACAGCACGCGGGAATGCACGCTCCGCATGAACATGACGATCTCGACCGGTTTGATGTCCGTCCCCGTGGCAATCAGGTCCACCGTGACGACGATCGCGTGGGTTGTAGCTGTTGCGGAAGGACTGAATGAGGTCTGCGGGCTTTGCCCCTGTCACCTTGTAGGTGATCTTCTGGCAGAAGTCGTTTCCCTTGCCGAACTCCTCACGAACGATCTTGACGATGTCCTCGGCGTGCGAGTCGTCCTTCGGCGAAGATGAGCGTCTTGGGTACATCGGTGCGGTCGGGAAACGTTTCCTTCAACACCTTGTCGCGAAATGTCTGGACGATCAGCCGAATCTGGTCGGTGGCGACGACGTTCCGGTCGAGGTCGGCCCCGGTGTACTGCACGTCCTCGTCAGGAGCCTCCCACCGCATCTTGCGGGTCTGGCGGTCGCGGTAGCCCACCATCGTGCCGGGCGCTGCCTCGATGGTGGAGCCTGCCGCCGTGATGCTGGTGCGAATCCGGTAGACCTCGTAATCGCAGTTGACGCCGTCCGCAACTGCCCGCTCGTGCGGGTATTCCATCACCACGTTCTGGTTGAAGAAGCCGTAGGTGTGCTTGGCCGGAGTCGCCGTCAGGCCCAGTAGGTAGGCATCGAAATACTCCAGCACCTGACGCCATAGCGAGTAGATGGAGCGGTGGCATTCGTCGATGAAAATGATGTCGAAGAACTCGGGCGGGATGGCCTTGTTATAGACGACCGGGAGCGGCTCCTTGAGCAGCGTCGGGTCGTCGTCCATTGGTGTGTGCTCTTCCGCCTCGGGGTCCAGCTCCGGCTCGCCCTTCAGAATCGAATAGAGCCGCTGGATGGTCGAGATCACGACCTTACTCGATGACCCGACCGTGTTCGACGTCAGCCGTTGGACGTTATACAGCTCGTTGAACTTCCGATTGTCGTCCGGCGTGCGGAAGCCCTGGAACTCCTTTTCGGCCTGCTCGCCGAGGTTAGCCCTGTCCACCAGGAACAGCACGCGCCGAGCGCCGCCAAACTTGATGAGGCGGTAAATCTCCGTTACCGCGAGCAGAGTCTTGCCGGTCCCGGTGGCCATCTGGATGAGGGCACGTGGCCGGTCGTCGAACAGACTCTTCTCCAGATTGACGATGGCCCGCACCTTGTTCGGCCAAAGGCCAGGCAACTCCACCGGCGGCATGGCTCGCAATCGTGCCCTCAGCGTGGAGGGCTTGGTGTCGCCGGCCCTCGCGTAGAAGCCACCAGACTGTTTGAGCCACCCGTCGAGCGTGTCGGCGGTCAACCACTCTCGCAGCGTTTCGGGTCGATGAAACGTGAAGACCGGGCGCGAGCGCGGCTGGGGGTCCAGCATATTGATGAAGACGGTTTCTTCGCCGGTTGAGATATAGGCAAACGGCAGAGGCTTCTGCGGAGCTGTCAGCGACGCTGGCAGGCCCTCCACGTACTTCTTGGCCTGAAACTCGACGCTCGTGAACGAGTAGCCAGCGGGCTTGGCCTCTACCACGCCAAGGGCATTGCCGTCCACGAAGAGCAGGTAGTCGACAAATCCGTGGCCTTTTTCCAGCTTGAACTCGCGGACGGCAATACCGTCGCTCGCAGTGAGGTTCATGTCCTCGCGGTCTTGAACGAGCCAGCCGGACTGCGCAAGCAAGGCATCGATCTTCTCGCGGGCCTTGGCTTCAGGCGCGTTCTTGCTTCCGGTTGGCGACATGGTAGCCCTACCGGGCCGATGGTCGGAGCCCCCGCAGTCGTGACTTTGCGCTTCCGCCGCTTATAGCCTTGAGGCCGCAAACATGGGCGGCCGTAGACTGCGATGCCAAACCGGTATACCGACCGGAGCTGGACGAGTAGCGATAGAGATAGCCAGTCGCGTGAGGTCGGTCTCTAGCACGCCTAGTCTGTCGAGCGTGAAAATACTGACGGATCGACTTTGGCTTCCTATAGGCTTCCTACAAACCCGCTCAATCTCCATCCTGTGCCAATCGCATTATGCTAACACATTGTGCCATAAAGGTTTTACGTAGTCGGGACGGCGGGATTTGAACCCGCGACCCCCTGAACCCCATTCAGGTGCGCTACCGGGCTGCGCTACGTCCCGTCTACCGGTGAACCGACAAACCTACCGGCCGGCCAGCACTCCCGAACAATCGGCCACTACCACTAGTCCGATCCCGCAGCCGGCTGCGCCACAACTTCGCTCGGCACCACCACTCCCCCGCGCGCCGATACGCGTGCGGCCACCATTGCACCCACCAACAACGCCGCCGCCACGAAGTACGGCGCACCAGGCAGCTGCACCACCGCTCGCGGACCAATCACTCTGCCGAACACCTGCGTGAACAACACCGGCCCAAGCATGAACGCGATCCCCTGCACGCTGCTCACCACTCCCTGCAACCGCCCCTGCTCCGTCGGCCCCACGCGAGCAGTCATGAGTGACTGCAACGCCGGCATCGTGAGTCCCATGAGTCCACCAAACGGGATGCTCAACGCGAACCACGCCCCATTCGTCGCCAGCCCCCCAGCCAGCGCCCCGAACATTCCCGACCCCAACCCCGCGAGCAATGTCCCCCACTCTCCCAACCGGCTGACGGCAGCCTTCACTAGAAACACGGACACTAGCATTTGGCATACGCCTACCGCAGCCAGCGCCACGCCCACCGCTCGCTCGCCCCACGCATACCGGTACCCCGAGTACAACACGAACAGGCTGGGCCACACTTCGTGCGCGACATAATAAAGGAAGGCGGCCACCACGAGACCAACGAGCGCGGGCCGCGCACGCAGCATCACGAGCGAGCCCACCGGATTCGCCAGCCGCCACGACGACTTGACACGCCGCTCCGGTGGCAGCGACTCCGGCAACACGAAATACCCGTACGCCGCGTTCGTGAGACTCAACCCCGCCGCCACCCAGAACGGCAGCCTCAGATTCACCGCGCCCAACAACCCGCCCACCGCCGGCCCGACAATGAACCCCAACCCGAACGCCGCGCCCAACATCCCGAACTTCGCCGCGCGCTCTTCCGGCGGCGTCACGTCGGCCACGTACGCACCCGCGGTCGAGAAACTCGATGCCGTGATCCCCGATATCACGCGCCCAACGAACAACCACGCGAGCGATGGCGCCAACGCCATCACTAGATAGTCGAGCCCCAACCCGAAATTCGACAGCAGCACCACCGGCCGGCGTCCATACCGGTCCGACAACGCGCCGACCACCGGCGAAAAAAGAAACTGGCCGCCCGCCCACACGAACCCGAACCACCCCACAACCGACGCCGCACTCGCCACGTCCCCGCCCCGAAATGCCACGACGAGCCTCGGCAGCACCGGGTATCATCACGCCCAACGCCAACATGTCGAGCGCAACGGTCACGAATATGAACGCGAACGCGGCGCGTCGACCCGTCGCCATCGGCTCGGCCATGACTGAACTCTACGACCCGACCGCTGCTCGATGCCACGGCCCGCGCGGCCGGCGCGGGCTGACCGGGCCGGCTACGCTGCGCTATTCACCCAGCGATTCACGCAAACAGGCGACGTTGCACTTCCGGAAGCGCCGCGGGAACTACCCGGCCAGCGCGACTGGCCTAGCGAGTCGAAGAAGAACGCTTCTGTGCGTCAGCGGTCCGATGCGCAAGTCGGGGGCGTCATAACAGGCATTGCTAAAGATTGTTATAAAACCTATCATCGTACACGCACGCAAACAGGGAGCTTGCCATGAACGTGTCGTTGACGCCTGAGCTCGAGCGCTTGGTGGCCGCGAAGGTCAAGCGCGGCATGTATGGCTCGCCAGCGAGGTTATTCGGGCCGCACTTCGCGGTGCTGCCATCAATTGGAGGCAGACCAGGCCGCACGTCTCGAGGCGTTGCGTCGCGCCGTCCGGATCGGCAGTCGAGCAAGCCCACCACGGTGAGTTGATCGACGGTGAAAAAGTGTTCGGCGCTCTCCTGAACGCGCGCCCATCGAAGCACAGGTCTGAGACTGCCACCAAAAACCGGACTCGCCGTCCGAGAAAGGCGGCGCGCTGAGCCCCTGGGATTACGCACTCGGGATGCCGACCTTGGAGTCAGAATGCAAGCGATTCATGCGGTCACGCGCTGTGGAAGATGTTGGCAGAAGTAGTCGCGCGTCGCTGGCCTTCTCGAATGCGTTGCATGCCTTGAGCGTCGCCAGTAGATCAGGAAGCGATCGGAAGTCCAATTCTGCCGAGAAGCGCTGCGCGAAATCCAGCACCTGGATTAGTGGAATCGGGTGCGCCTCACGAGACAGGACGCGCAAAGCGGAGAGGTAATTGTCACGGTAGACTGTGGGGATGAGAATCCGCATCTCGCCGGCGGCGGCAAGCTCCGCATTCATCATCACCCGCGCAACTCGGCCGTTCCCGTCGGTAAACGGGTGGACCTCCGTGATCAAGAACATGAGAAATGCCGCCCGGGCGAATGGACTGTCCAGCGTGCGGAAGAATTCGATACCGCGCTCGAGCGTACCAAGTACGAGCTCCGGAGCGACGAATGTCGTACCGCCAGCACGATTCACCTCCGTCTTGATCTCACCCGGCCCAATCTCGGGTCGGCCCTCCATGATGCGCGCGTGCCGACGTCGGATCAGCGCGACGACTCGGTCTGGTTGGTCGGCAAGCGCAAGCGAACTCTGGGTCATCTCCACGGGGTCGGACAGGATGCTATACGTCCCGAGCACGTCGTGCGCGTCTTGCGGGCGACGAGCCGGGATTTTCTGTTCGAACACGATCGCGATCGCCTCGTCCACTTCAAACTCGGTCCCCTCGATGTAGTTCGAGAAGTAGGCGTCGATGAACGCGAGGTTGGCGCGAACAGCAGCGTCTGTCGCGGGTGGCGCCGAACGGCGTGCCGTGGGATTGTCGCGGAGCGCGGCCGCAAGCGCCTCGAATAGCTTGAGGCGATCAGTGTCATATGGGCGTCCAGCCACGCGCGCGATCGCGGCGGGTCCTGAAATAGCAACGGTGCGCGTGCCAAGCAGCGACCCGACTACGTCTTCAAGTATCGCAAGCTCACGCTCCGCCGTGAGCGCGGGCGCGAGTTCCCGGGCTTGATCTCGTAGTCGGTTCAGCGCATCGCCGCCATCGACACGGAGAATTCGTTCGAGGCGATCCTCGACCTCGCCGCGTGAAAGGGCGCGCGTCACGCCGCTTCGGTTGCGCGTTGGGCGCAGGTTTTCGAGAAAGGCTCGCGCGCGCGACGCCATCCAGAGATTCTGAATGAATGGTGAGTCGCCTTGGAGCGGCCCTGGACCGTGTACAAGGCGAATCGTGAGTCCCGGCAGCTTCGTCGTGCGCGATGCCAGTGGCGAACTGAGGAAGATTGTGCCGTCGGGCGTCGGCTTGCTTTCCAGCGCCGTTCAATGGGAGACGACCGCGCCGGAATGGAGGTAGCCAGCCACAAGCCACGAATTGGCGCGAATGATGTCCGCCGGCGCATCGCGGAGATTTGCGGTGTAGAGGCGCGGGCCGATCTTGCGGAGCTGCCCGCGCCTCACACCGGCGCGGACGCGATCGTTGAGGCGGTGGAGCTGAGGAAAACTGGAGGAAGATCCCCGAAAGGATTTTTGTCGATTAAGGCCATTTTCCGCAAGCAGGTGTCGGATTTTATTAAGTTAATATGGCCATTTATCGGATAGTTGGCAAATAATATGCGGCCGAAGCGGAATTCTGTCGAATAAGCCGACAGTTAATGCGGCCTCGCCAGGATTATCCTCGATTAAAGCCCCCGACCAGCGGAATTTCTTAGAATAAGGGACCTCTCATGACCAACGAGCTTTGGACTGCGGTCGATCAGAACATCACCGGCCTCTTCGTCCCCCCAGACGCCGCCTTGGACGCGGGGTCCCGCCCTCGATACGCTGCCCCAGCTCGCCGCCCAAGGCCGCGGGCCATTCCACCTCATCTTCATCGACGCGGACAAGGAGAGCTATCCGCAATACCTCGCGTGCTCGCTCAAATCATCGCGTCGACGCCGCGCTCGCCACGTCTCCGCCCCGGAACGCCACGACGAGCCTCGGCAACACCGGTATCATCACTCCCAACGCCAACATGTCGAGCGCTACGGTGACGAATATGAACGCGAACGCAGCGCGTCGACCCGCGGCAACCGGCTCGGCCATGACAGAACTCTACGAACCGACCGCCGCTCGATCCCACGGGCCCGCGCGGCCGGCGCCCGACTCCGTGCGTCAACGCTCCGCGACGCAAATAAGGCCGCCATAACAGACATTGCTAAAGATTGTTATACAAACTATCGTCGTACACGCACGCAAACCGGGAGCTTGCCGTGAACGTATCATTGACACCTGAGCTCGAACGCCTGGTGGCCGCGAAGGTGAAGAGCGGCATGTACGGCTCATCCAGCGAGGTCATCAGGGCCGCGCTTCGGGCACTCCATCAATGGGAGGCAGACCGCGCCGCGCGTCTCGAAGCGTTGCGTCGCGACGTCCGGATCGGCATCGAGCAGGCCCACCGTGGCGAGTTGGTAGACGGTGAAGAAGTGTTCGACGCACTCCTGAGCGCGCGCCCATCGAAGCACAGGTCTGACCCTGCAGCCAAAAACCGGACTCGTGGTCCGAGAAAGGCCGCGCGCTGAGTGGTTATGCCCTCACCCGGCAGGCCGTCAGCGACCTGCAAGAGATCACCGCCTACATCGCGGCGGATCGTCCACGCGCCGCGATCGACATACTCGCTCAGATCCGGAAGTCCTGCCAAGTGCTCGGCGAGTGGCCGGAAGCCGGTCGCCGCCGGGAGGAAATTGCGCCTGGCGTTCGCAGCCTGCCCATAGGATCCTTTGTGATTTTCTACCGTCATGCGGCTGATCAGGTGCAAGTGCTTCGAGTGCTCCACGGGCGCAGAGACATCCCCCAGTTATTCCGCGACCTGCCAGCGGAGCCCTAGCCGGTGAGACGCAAGACTCAAGAGGCTTGGATGGCGATCGCCGCGCACTAGGGCGACTGCAAGGAGCACGACCAGCCGGGAGCGGTCACATTCGCCCCTTGGGCAACCTGAGGGACACCCATGTCCGTGCATTTGTACCATTGGAACTTCGCCTGAGGCGGGGGCACAGCGCCTGCCACCGGGTACACGAAATTCCCGCCCGGGCTGGCGGGCCACTTGACGATGCAGGTGCTGCCCACCGTGCTGCTGCAGCCACCTGCCCAGCCGTCAGAGCTCACGGTGAAGCCTGACCCCGGCTCCTCTATTCCGACGAGCGTGATCTGGCTGCCACTGAAGAGCGCGACCTCGTACTGCTCGGCGTAGGCAGAATCCGTGAATATGCTCGTCGTGCCCGCGATGTTATTGATGGGATTCGAGGTTATGACAGGGGCGATCGCCAGCGGCGGCCGAGTCAAGATGGTTCTGGTGAGTGCACCGGCACCTATGGCCTGGACGTTGAGGGCCTTCAGGCGCTGAAAATTGGCGGTCACCGTGACATTGCTTTGGAGATTGCTGAGCTGACAATCGCCGAACGAGGCACTGCCGCACGGCGCGCTCCAGGACACGAACTCGATAGCCGACGACCCGACCGCAGTGTCAATCACCGTCGGGCTGTAGTACGTCGTGCTGACGTCGTCATAGTAATCCTGATCCTCGCTAGCGAAGAGAGAAATCGCCTGTCCCTTGGGCACCGAGATCGGGATGTTCTCGTCTTGCCCGGCCGCGCCTTCGTTCTCGTAGAAGGTGAGCTGCCCCCTCGTGGCGCTGGCCCGCTGGATGGTGCTCGGCGCGACCGCGACGGCGACGTTCTCGAGAGTCTCAGTCGCCGTGACACCATGAAGTACCACCGTAACCGTCACGGTGTCGCCCGAGGTGCTGCCGTTCCCCCCGGTCGTGTTCTTGGTTCCCGTAGCGCTGCTTCCGCCGCTACACGCGACGCACGCTACCGCTGCGAGCAAGGCGAACCGTTGTAGCGCCATGGTCGATTCTCCAGCAGGTGGGTTGAAGCCGCCGCACCACACAGGGCTCCCCCTCTACACCCGAGGCGCACCATGCGGCGGCCACAATATCCGTTGCAAGATTATCACCACAATAGACTTGGACCGCTGCTAGCCGAGGACTTATGACCCACGAGCTCTGGACCGCCGTCGACCATTACATCTCCGACCTCTTCGTCCCCCCGGATGCCGCGCTCGACGCGGCGCTCTCGGCCAGCGCGGCCGCGGACTTGCCCGCGATCCAGGTCTCGCCACCCCAAGGCAAGCTCCTGATGCTGCTCGCCCGCCTCATGAGAGCGCGAAACATTCTGGAGCTCGGCACACTGGGCGGCTACAGCACGATCTGGCTCGCTCGTGCCCTGCCGGCCGGCGGCCGGCTGGTCACGCTCGAGGCCGATCCAAAACACGCCGAGGTGGCGCAGGGGAACATCCAACGGGCCGGTCTGGCCCACCTGGTCGAGATCCGAGTTGGCCCCGCCCTCGAAACCCTGCCGCAGCTCGCCTCCCAAAACCGCGAGCCGTTCGACTTGATCTTCATCGACGCGGACAAGGAGAGCTACCCGCAATACCTCGGGTGGTCGCTCAAATTATCACGTCGGGGGACGCTGATAATCGCCGACAACGTCGTCCGCGATGGCGATGTCATCGACGCCACGAGCACGGACGCGCGCACTATCGGTGCCCGCCATTTCAATGAGGCGCTCGCCTCCGACCCGCGCGTGAGCGCCACGATCATGCAAACGGTCGGCAGCAAAGGCTACGACGGATTCGCTATCGCGCTGGTCGTTGCAGATCCGTAGCGCTCCGTGACGGGAACCGGTGCCGGAGCGTTGCCCGGCAGGACTGCAAGAGTGATGAGTGTGATCCACAGCGCCGCCGTCCCCACGATGGCGTCGTGGCCAGCATCGTAGTGCGTGACGCCGTACAGTAGCGCGATCATGAGAGCAATACAGATTCCGCGAACTGCGGTCGTAGCGTGACGGCTCCATAGCCAAACCAGCGGCGCGAGCAAGACGACGGTGTAGTGGGTCTCCGCGCCGGGATACAGAAGAACCCCGGTTGGCAGCAACAGCGCCATCGCGAGCTCGCTGCCTTCTGGCGTGCGGACCGCACGCAGCGACGCCCACACACTGACTAGCAGCACTAGGCCCGCCGCCGCAAAGAACTGGAGCTCCGACAATCGCGAACCGTGACGCAGAATCGACGCGTGAAGCGACGTATTCGCCGGCTCGATCAGCACATGATACGGCAGTCGCTTGACCGGATTGTCTCGGAAATAGGTAGCAAAGGTATCGAATCCGAAGATCGCAATGACGAGGCCACACAAGACGGCTGTCCCGATCGCGCCGAGCAGCAGCGTACGCCACCGGCCACGGAGCAACGGGTATAGCCATAGGATGTAGTACAACGGCTTGACCACCGACGCACATATGATCGCGAGCGCGCTGTCCTGCCGGTCACGCAAACGCCACACGGCGAGAACAAGCAGCAGGGCGAGAAAATTGTTCTGACCCAGAGCGAACGTCACCCCGGTCGCCGGCAAGAGCAGCGTCAGCGCGGCCACGAGCCCGAGCCCCTCGAGGCCGCGGTCACGCAAAAACATCCTCCAGAGCAGCAGTACACACGCCGCGAGGCATGCGAGCTGGACTCCGACCCACACGGCCGTCGCTGTCCGCAAGGGCATCGTCCCCATGGGCCCGAACAGGAGCAGCGACGGCGGAGGGTAAATGAATCCCACGTCGAACTCGTCTGACGGGAAATCTGGCGGCAGCGGTCCGGGCACGGGGATCGCCCGCATCGACGCTGGCAAGTAAGGGTTCAACCCGAGGACAGCCGCGCGTCCGTATATCCAGTACGCCTTCACATCCCACGCCGGCGGCTCCCGCATGGTATGCCATGCCTTCCGCCCAACGACCGCGCCGCTCACCACGATGAGGATGAGCACGAGGCCTCCGTAACCGCGCCGCGTCCACGCCGACGCTGGAGCTGACGTCTTTGAGTGCACGAGCGCCAGGTCGCCCAACAGCAACGCGAACACGACGACGAACAGAAGGATGGAAATCACAGGATGGGCAAACTTAGCGTCGGCGCCAAAAGCCGCCCGACCGATGGTTTGCTACATTGGGGCGATGAAAACAGAGCTATTCGCGCTCCACGCCGATATCGAGGAGCGCCATCGGTGGTTTGTTGAGCAGGTCCCCGATGACTTCGCGGTTTTCTCCGCGCAGCGTCAGTCCCCATCGACCTGCACCACCCACTCGCGTGACTGAGAGCCGCCGGCCCGCGCACGAGCCCGACCTGTGCGTCGTGGTCCCGGCATTCAACGAGGCGCTGAACCTCGACGAACTACACCGCGAGGTGTCCGACGTCCTGCGCGACTCGGGGCTATCGTGGTCCATGCTCTTCGTAGACGATGGCAGCAGTGACGCCACACCGGACATTCTCGCTCGGCTGAGAGCGAGTGACCCCCGAGTCGCTTATCTGCGACTCGCTCGCAATTTCGGCCTCCAGGCTGCCCTCGCGGCGGGATTGGCCCGTGCGCCTGGGCGTGCAGTGGTGATCATGGACGCCGATCTCCAGGATGACCCGTCTGCGCTCCGGCAGTTCATCGCGCGCTGGCAAGCCGGCGCCGATGTCGCGTACGCGGTCCGGACGAACCGCAAAGAGAGCCTAGTCAAACGGACGATGTTCAAGGGGTTTCACGCGCTGTTGTCGGTGCTGGCCGACATCCCGATCCCGCGCGATGCCGGCACTTTCGCGCTGTATGACCGAAGAGTCGTCGATCACATCAATGCGCTGCCCGAGCGGAATAGGTACCTGCCAGGGCTCCGCGCGTGGGTCGGCTTTGAGCAAGTCGGGATACCGGTGGAACGCCGAGCCAGGCGGGCCGGGACGCCAGGGCAGTCGCCGGCCCGTTTGATTTCGCTCGCCCTGGATGGCGTCATGTCGTTCTCCAAGGCACCGCTCCGGCTCGCGACGACGCTGGGGTTCTCGGTTACCGCGCTTTCTGCTATCGCGCTTCTCGTGGTCGTATACTGGCGGTTCGTACAGCGCTCGTTTCCAAGCGGCGTGGGGCTCGCGACAATCGCTTTGTCGCTGCTCTTTCTCGGAGGCGTTCAGCTGCTCGTCATAGGCGTACTCGGCGAGTACCTCGGCCGCGTTTACGATGAAGTGAAACAGCGGCCACTGTTCATCGTGGCCAAGTCCTGCGAGGGCGAAGCACCGCCGCCCCAGTGATGGACGTCTCGGCCCTCGAGCTGCTCGTCGGCCTCCTCATCGCTGTCGTGCCGCTCGTCGCGCTCGCTCGACGACTCGATATCGCCTACCCGATAGTCTTAGTGCTCGGCGGCATCGCTCTGTCGTTCATTCCCGGGCTGCCCGCGCTCACGATCTCGCCCACCGTCGTCCTGTACATCCTGCTTCCACCGCTCCTCTACTGGGAAGCAATCACGGCACCCACACACACGATCCGACAAACGATCTGGAGCATCACTCCGCTCGCCGTTGGCTTAGTCATCGCTACCGCGGCTGCCACCGCCGCCACCGCCCGATACATCATCCCGGGACTCTCCTGGGCCGCGGCTTTTGTCCTGGGCGCCATAGTCGCACCCACAGATGAAGCGGCGTTCCTCCCGCTTGTCAGCCGGCTAAACATCCCTCGCCACACCGTCGCGATAATCGAGGGCGAGAGCCTGCTCAACGACGCCACCGCCCTCGTGCTGTTCTCTGTCGCCGTCGGCGCGGTCTCGTCCGCCCATCCTTCGCTGCTTCCCGCGCTCTGGAAGCTCGCTTGGGCCTCGGCGGGCGCCGTCGTCCTGGGTGTCATCATCGGCAGAGCCGCCGCCGCGGGCTGGGCGCAGGTCCGGGACCCGCAGCTCCAGGGAGTCATCTCGCTGACCCTTCCCTACCTCGCCTACCTACCCGCCGATCGCATCGGCGTCTCCGGGGTCCTCACGGCGGTCACCGTCGGACTGGTCGTCGGGCGCCGCACACCGCGATTCCTCACGCCACGAGCCCGCATCCAGCTCGTCGGCTACTACGAGACGGTCATCTTCATCATCACCGTCGTCATTTTTCTCGCGGTCGGACTGCAGCTGCGCACGATCATGGGAGTGCTCGAACGGTCGCCGCGCAGCATTCTCATCCGCGACGCGCTGGTCGTTTCAGCGGTCGTCATTGGCACTCGCCTGGTCTGGGTAGCCGGGCAGCTCGCGACCACAGTGCTCATTCGACAAATTCGCCGTTACCGCGCGCGAAACGAGTCGGAGTCCACCGCTCGGCCGACGGACTGGCGTACAGCCGTGGTCACCGCCTGGACCGGACTCCGTGGTGGCATCTCACTCGCCGCCGCGCTCGCGATTCCCACAATGACGCGCTCTGGCGCACCATTCCCCTATCGCGACCTGTTCATATTTCTCGCGTACGCGGTGATCCTGATCACCCTCGTCGGCCAAGGCCTCACGCTTCCTCCGCTCATCCGGCGACTGGGGCTAGTGGATGACGGAACGGAAGCCCGCGAGGAAGCCATCGCGCGACGAGCAATCGCGCAGGCCGCGCTCAAGCGGCTCGACGCACTCGAGCGCGACGAGACTATTCCTCGGCGCGTGATCGCTCTTCTCCGCCGGCGCTATGAGCGACGCGCGCGGGTTGCCACCCTCGCCGAGTGGAAGCGCGCACGCACTGGTGAGCACACGAGCGCAAAGACGAGACTCGGCGAGGTCGAGGCGTACGAGCGCGTTGTTCGCGACCTGCTGGCCGCTCAGCTCGAGGCACTGCTCGAGCTGGACGACCGCGGCGAGATCGATAACACCGTCATGCGCCGCACGCTGGAATGGATCGACCTGGAGCTGCTGCAGCTGGAGCGCTCGCGAGTGCGCCACCACCTGCCTCACGCGATCACGGCCACCCACTCTGCCGGCCCGACCAGCCGACCCACGTAAAAGTCGCCGAACTCCGCGTACTGCGCGCTCACTTCGTCAAAGCGCATGTCGGTGACCAATTTCTTGATGTCCAGCGGATCGCGCGCGAATAAAGTCACGCCCCATTCCCATGCGTCGAGTCCGATCGCGCCCGTGATCACTTGCTGCACGCGGCCCGCGTACCGCCGCCCAGTCGCACCGTGGGCCTGCATCAACCGGCTCCGCTCGTCCAGCGACAACGCGTACCAGTTCTGGCCGACCGCGCGGCGCTTGGACATCGGGTAGAAGCACACGTACGGCATGTCCGCGGGTCGCGGGGGAAACAGCCTGCGCCGCACATGCTCGCTGTCCCGCTCCACAGCCGCGCGCTCGGCCATGGTGCGGCGGTACTCGGCGTCCCCCACGACGCCACCAGCAGCCCGTCGCTCGCGCGCCACCGCGGCGGTGAGATGGTACAATCCCGCCTCGGTCACACTCAGGAACGTGTACACGGGTTGCAGGTGGTCAGACAACCGCACGCACGCAAGCCGCCGCTGAACCGCTCGGATCTCATCCAACGTCGGACGAAAATGCATGAGCATCACATCCGCTCGCGACCCAGCGAGCTCCACGACGCCCGTCCATCCGCCGCCTGCCGGCGCAGCCAACTCCCCGAGAACATCCGCTGCCGCCCGCCCCATGTCGGCGCGCACCTCGTCGGGCAATTTCCTGAGCGCCGGCCGGTCCGCCCGGAACGCCTGGTGCAGCGCATACCAGCCTTCCAGCGTCTCGGGCGGCTCCGCGGGCTCTGCGCGAGGCGCGGGGTCCGCGGCGTCCGCGGGGTCCGCGGGCTCAGTCTGCGACATGATCGACACGACACGAACGGGATCGAGGCACGATTTCCCAATGTAAGCCGACGCCGGCATTGCGCGCGTGCTGCAAATGAGCTATACTCATAGATATAGTGCTGGCTATAGTCAGCGCTATACTCGTGAACACATTTGAGGTGAGCAATATGGGGAAGCCCTTGATGTTGCAGGAGCCGGACGCTGAACGCATTACCGAGCTGCAGCGCAAGACAGGCGCGAAAACGAAGATCGCCGTCGTGCGCAGAGCTCTCATGCTTCTCGAGCGGCGCGTCGAGCGCGCCGACCGCGAGAAACGCTGGGTACGGGCGGTGCGGCTGACCGGGACTGATGCCCGCCCCGTGGACACCGAAACACAGCCGGTTTCCGCTCTGCGTCGCGTTCCGTGATCGTCGCCGTGGCCCGAGAACGTCCTGCTAAGGTAAAGGCGGGTGCGCACGCGCCGGTTCGCTGGCACATGTACTCCGTCGCGCTTGCTGCACGTCTGGATCCCAAGCCCCACAAGCACCGCGCGTGCATCGTGGTCCAACCGACGGCGTTCGGTGCCGCTGGCTTGCCCAGCACCGTGGTACTCCCGCTCACGTCCAAAGTCACCGCAGGCAACGCCTTCCCGCTACGGGTGCGAGTTCCGGCGGGCGTGTGCGGGCTGCCGCGCGACCGCGATGTCCTGATCGATCAGGTGTCCGCGCTGGACAATCGGAGCTTCCGGCACGACCTGGGCGAGCTGCCCGACGCCCTGCGCCGACAGATCCGCCGCGCGCTGGCCGAGTTTCTAGACGTCTGCTAGACCGGCGACAACTGCCCTACCCCCTGGCCCCCTCCCCTAAAGGGGAGGGGGAATTTTTTTTGGCTCAAGCTTCGCTTGTATTACGAGGGGGCTTCGCCCCCTCGACCCCCAGGATGACGCGAGGGCAAGGCGCCCTGAAGGGGAGGGGGATTTGTTTTTGAGAGGTTGGGCCCTCTCAAGTTCCCGCGATCAGTCGCTCGAACCGGGGATTGCCGTGCAGCGGGGCGAAATTAGGGTCGATCTTTAGCCAGGCGGGCGTGAGATAGTAGGGCTCCCTGAGCAACGGCTCCAGCTCGTCGAGCGCTTTCTCGGGCTCGCCCACCAGTAGATATATCCGCGCGAGCTGGTGCTGATTGTAGGGCGCCGCCCACGCATCGGCACTCATCGGCCTCAGCGCGACCGCCCGCTCGCCCTCGCGCACGGCATCGGCTCGGCGTCCCATGAGCGCCAGCGCCATTCCGAGGAAAAGGTGCGCGCCGTCGTTATCAGGCGCCTCGCGAATGGCCGCCCCATATAACTCTCGGGCGGAGTCGGCGTACACGCGGGTCTCCGGCTTGTTGCCACGCAATGCGTACGTTTGAGCCAATACGATCGCGCGCTGCGCGCGATCACCGCCAAAGGCATCGAGTGGAAGCGCTACCAGCCGGCGCTGCTGAGTATCGTCGAGTACCCAGTAGAGATCCCAGAACGACCCGACGAACGCCAAGAATGCGTCCCCGTCAACGCTTGCCGGCAGCGACTGAAAAGTCGTTCGCGCGGCCGCTACGTCGCCCTGAGCGAGAGAAGCCATCGCCCCAAGCTCGAAGCCGTCGAAATTGCTGGGAGCGATGCTGAGTAAGCGCTTGCATTCGGCCGAGGCCTCCGGAAAGCGGCGCAGCCAGAGATAGGTGATCGCCATCCGTCGCGCGATCGACGCGGACCGAGGATCCAGCGCTGCCGCCTTACGATAGTGTACGACGGCCGAATCCCACCGTCCGAGGGACCGCTCGGCCAGGGCCGTGGCCGCCAACAGATCTCCGTTCTGCGGGGCCGCCTTCAGGCCGGCGGCATAGGCGGCAAGCGCCCTATTGTTGTCCGAGCGGACGCTACCATAGTAGTCACCATCTGCTAGTGCCGTCTCCACGCGTGTGGGAGCGAGGGCGCGAGCGCGCTCTGCGGCGTGCTCCGCCGCCTCGGCATGGTCTACGCTAACGCTGCCATTGGCGTACAACTCAGAGTGCGCGCGCGACAACTCGGCCCACGCTGGCGCAAACATCGAGTCCAGCGACACCGCTCGCTCGTAGAAACCTACAGCATGCGCGAGCGCAACCGCCGAAACGGCCCCCATTTGTTGCGACGCCGCTTCGCCTTTCAAGAACTCATCGTACGCGGCGAGATTGTCCGTTGGCTTTGCGGTGATCGCCTGCTCCGTTGTGGGCGTCAGCGCCACCTTGAGCGCTTGAGCCACCTTGCCCGCGATGTCGGCCTGCACCTGAAAAACGTCGGTCAGCTGCGCATCGAAGGGCTGTTGCCACTTGTCCGATGCTGTGGTTACGTCGATCAGCTCAGGACTAACCTGCACCCGTCCTGCGCCGGCGCCCGCACCACGTGCCCACCGAACCTTTCCGACCAACAAGTATCGAACACCCAGCTCCTGTCCGATCTGCTGGGGAGTCTTCGTGGTATGACGATATTGGCTGGAGCTCGTGCTCGCGGTCACCTGCATGCCAGGCACCACGGTCAGCTTCCCACGCACGGCGTCCGTCAGGCCCTCTGCGAAGTAACCGTCCGCTGTGTCTCCTAGGTTATCAAAAGGCAGCACCGCAATCCGTGCCGGACCGCCCGTGCCCTCGGAGCCGCCGGATCCCGCGCGACTTCGCCACGCGAACAGGACGCCGACGCCCACCAGAAACCCCAGCCCTAGTAGCGCGACGCCGGTCGGCATCCGACGCCGTGACGGAGCCGAAGCCGGGACCGGATCCTCTCGAGCAAAGCCCAATTCGTTGACAAAATCGCCGGCGCTCACGAAGCGGTCGGCCGGCGATGCGGCGAGCGCCTTTTTTATTGCCGCGTCCACTCGGAGGGGCGCGGCGGCCCGGACGACACGCACCGATGGAGCTGAGCTCGACATCATCTTCGCGATCATGGCTTGCGGGGTAGCCGCGATGAACGGGGGCTCGCCAGCCAGCATTTCGTAGACGACGGCGCCCAACGAGTATATGTCCGTCCGCGCATCGACGGACCGCTCCCCGGCGGCTTGCTCGGGGGACATGTAAGCCGGAGTACCGATGGCGAATCCGCTCTTCGTGAGCCCAGAGTCGCGCTCATCTTTCCCCGCCTCGCCGGTCGGCATGAGCGCACGCGCGATTCCAAAGTCGGCGAGCAGCGCATCACCCTGGGTCGTAAGCAGGATGTTTTCGGGCTTCACATTGCGGTGAATCACGCCGTGGCCGTGGGCGTACTCGAGGGCGTTACCCACGTCTCGGGCAATGCGTAGGGCGTCCTCCAGTGGCAGCTGCCCGCGGCGCTTCATTCGATCGCGAAGCGATTCCCCTTCGATGTACGGCATCGTGAACCACAGCTTCCCGGTGCTGGTCTCGCCGGAATCGTGCACAGACAGGATGTGCGGATGCTGTAGCCGGGCGGCGAGTCCGATCTCGCGGCGAAACCGGTCGGGGCCGAGGCTCGCGGCCAGCTCAGAGTGGAGCACCTTGAGCGCTACGAACCGATGATGTTTCGTGTCCTCGGCGACGTAAACGGTCGCCATGCCCCCGCGCCCCAGCTCACGATCGATCGTATAGCTCGCGCCGATTTCTGCCTGCAGCTGCTCTTTCTGGTCAGCCTGCGCCACCCGGTGGGCCCCCTCGTTGATTGGAGCGAAGTTACCGCCCCGCCACCGCACTCACCAGCGCTGTAGAGCCTGCCCGCGAACCGCCCGCGCGCATGCCGGATACGTGGCGCGTGGCCACGATGCGCGCAGTGCAGGTGTCACGTGCGAAGGGACCGTTCGAGCTCGTCGAGCGCGACATCCCTGAGCCACCGGCCGGATCGGTCCGCATCCGCGTCGAGGCGTGCGGAATCTGTCACAGCGATTCCTTGACTAAGGAAGGCTTATTCCCAGGCATTCGCTACCCTAGGGTGCCGGGCCACGAGATCGCTGGCGTCATCGACGCATTGGGCGCCGGCGTTCAAGGTTGGACTGTTGGCCAACGAGTTGGCGTCGGCTGGCACGGAGGACATTGCGGCTACTGCGATTCCTGCCGTCGCGGTGACTTCGTGACTTGTCAGATCGCACCCCAGATCCCCGGCATCACGTACGACGGCGGATACGCCGATTACATGGTCGCGCCGGCCGGAGCACTTGCGCACATCCCCGACGATTTGTCGGCAGTCGATGCAGCGCCGCTCATGTGCGCCGGCATCACTACCTACAATTCGCTCCGGCACAGCGGGGCGTTACCCGGCGACGTGGTCGCGGTGCTGGGCATCGGTGGGCTCGGCCACCTTGGTGTTCAGTTCGCCGCAAAGATGGGATTCCGTACCGTCGCCATCGCGCGCGGCGCCGACAAAGGCCCGCCCGCGCTCAAATTGGGCGCGGCACATTACATCGACAGCAAAGTGCAGGATGTCGCCGCCGAGCTGGCGAAGATGGGAGGCGCAAAGGTCATACTCGCCACGGTGACGGACGCGCCCGCAATGGCATCCGTCATCGGCGGTCTCGGGATCAATGGCAAGCTGATCATCCTAGGCGCCCCGCACGAGCCCCTGTCGGTGCCAGTTCTGCCACTTCTTGGGGGCCGCAGGTCGATCGCCGGCTGGCCGTCAGGGTCGTCGATCGATTCCGAAGACACACTGCGATTTAGCTCACTCACCGGGGTCCGGCCCACGATCGAACGCTTCCCGCTGGAGCGCGCCGCCGAGGCCTACGACCGCATGATGAGCGGCGCGGCCCGTTTTCGAGCGGTGCTCACGATGGCACCGGCTTCAAAGGCTGCCAGCTAGCGACCGCAAACTCGCCAGGCCGGGCGACTAGTGCGGCCGCAATGCGCCGGGTGGGACTCGAACTCACTACCTGCGGATTAAAAGTCCGATGGTGGTGGGTTTCGTCGCATCGTGGAGATGGCCAGTTCGGTCATTGGATTCTATAAGCAGCTGTGGCAGGCGCACGCAGCCGGTTTTGCTGAGCCATGAACGCCCGTTGGCCGTTAGATCGTTGTCGCAAATAGACGACAGGAGTTCCCAGGGGGCCGGTTAAGCCGCTCAATATGCGACTAACTCTGGTTTGCTACTTGCTGAAACGAGTTCAGCCATATCGTACACAGATTGACCTCGACTTCTACCCAGAGGATACGAAAATGTCGGCCGCTGTGAGGCGTATGTGTTATGTAGTCCCATTGCTCGCGGCACTACTCGTCGCGTGCGGTGGTGGACCCACAGCGCCATCGAGTCCTCAGGTGGTTGGCGTGTACGACGTTTCATTCAACTCTACTGATTCAACACAAGCTACTGTTTGGGGCGTCCTTCAGCTTACACAGACCGCTTCAAAGGTAAGCGGGAGCCTAACAACCTCCACAAAACACGCCGCTGATTTTTCAGGTACAGTAGGAGCTATAGGCGCCATTTCCGGCTATCCACACGAGGCGCCCCTTACTGGTAACTTATTGTTTACCAACAATTGCCCGGATACTGTAGCTGTATCGGTGCTTGTCTACCAAAACGGCGCAGTTATAGGATCGTACACTACCCACGGCCAATGTTCGGGAATATCTCCGGTTGGTAAGCTCAACGCGAAGCGTCGCTAAGGGTATTCTGGACAAATCTCCGCGCGAATGCAATAAAGCCACGGACTGCTATAATCGGCGCTATAGGCCGGAGGTTGAAATAGCTAAGTGTATGCGCCGGGTGGGACTCGAACCCACTACCTGCGGATTAAAAGTCCGCTGCTCTACCTGTTGAGCTACCGGCGCGGCGCGTAAGAAGTTAACCGTCGCCTGCTGGAGTCGCTCGTCAGTGACCCGACGTTGTAGCACGCGCCTTGCACGAGAGGCCCCCCGGGTGGTCTCACAGTGAAAGCTCACTCCCGGGCGCGAGGTGAGCGGTATGGCGCACGGCGATGTCCTGAAAGAGCACGCAAGGCCCGCAAAGCGGGTGCAGCAGCGTGCGCCGACCGTGGCCGACCAGAAGGAGCCGCAGGGTGGCGGGGGTTCCCTGGGGTCGGACCCCTCGCGGTTCCGCTACCTGTCCACGATGAGCCACGAGCTGCGAACGCCCATCGGCGCGGTGCTCGGTTACGCCGAGCTGCTCGAGCTTTGTACGGCTGGACCGCTCACCGACTTGCAGCGCCGGTACGTCTCCCGCCTGCGCGAGTGCGCGGATCACCTTGCCACCATCGTGAGTGAGGTGGCGGATCTAGCGAGACTCGAAGCCGGACGTTTGGAGGTTGAGCAATCAGAGCACGAGATCGGCGATGGCATTTCGGCCGTGCTCGCCAGTGCAAAACCGCAGGCCACAGTTCACGACATTGTCCTGGTCAACGAGTCTGATGACACGGCGGGCCGGCTGCGCTACATAGGAGACGCCGGCCGCGTCCGCCAAATTATTGCCAACCTCTTATCCAACGCGATCAAGTCCACGCCATCCGGCGGGCACGTATGCCTCGCCTGCAATGGCGGGAACGGACGCGTGAACGTTTCCGTGACCGACAGCGGCTCGGGCATTCCCGACGCCCAGATCCAGACCGTCTTCCAGCCATTCGCCAGGAGTGAGAACGGGTTCGCGCGCCCTTACGGCGGCACCGGGCTGGGACTCTCGGTCAGCCGCCTGCTCGCCCTCCTAATGGGCGGTGATATCACCGTTAAGAGCGAGCAGGGACTGGGCTCGACGTTCACTCTGTGGCTGCTCGCCGCGGCGTGACCGCGGCCGCGATCCCGCAGTAAGGGCGGCATTCATGCCGCCCCCCTAGCCATCAACCCGAAAGAAAGCGCCCGTCGGCGCGCAGGCCGGCGGGCGCTCACCACCTGCACGTAGGGGCGGCATTAATGCGCCGCCCCCTGGCAAGGGCGGCATGAATGCCGCCCCTAACCTTAGCTCGAAACGTCTCCCGGGCTTGCGGTGGTCTTCGTAGCTGGCTGCGGAGAGTTCTCGGGACGGGTCTCGATTACGAACACGACGCGGCGGTTCTGGTCGGCGCCCGGGTCATCCTTGCTTGCGCCCGGATTCACGAGACGGGTCTTGCCGTAGCCAACCGTCTTGAGCTCGGCGGCGTCCAGTCCTTTGCCGCTCAGATAGTCGCGCACCGCATCTGCCCGACGCTGCGACAGCCCTACGTTGAATTTCTGCGAGCCCTTGGGGTCCGCAAATCCCTCGATCGTCACCTTGGACCCACCGTAGTACTTCTTCACCACATCGGCGAACCGATCGAGCACGGCGTGATCATCGTCGCGCACCGATGCGTCGTTGTAAGCGAAGTTGACCGGGAAGTCGAACTGAATCCCTTGCTCAACCGCCGCGATCTTGGCGCCGAACTCTGTCCGGAGACCTTGCAAATCGGACCGCAGCGACTGCACGTCGCTCTTCACAGAATTGATGTCGCCGCGTAGCGAACTGTCGCCCGCGATGCGGTCTTGCTTCTCTTGCGAGATCTCTGACCGCGTTTCCGCCAAGTCCTTCTGATATTGCCCCGGATGGACGCAGGCTACCAACAGCGGCGCCAGCCCACCCAACGCCATGAAAGCAGTCACGCACCTGCGCATGCGAGCCCCCTGACCGTTACGAGACCAGACAAAAACGTCATCCCCCGCGAATGAAGAACATATGCGCTTATTTTTTCGGCCAGTCAAGCGCGTAAGTGTGTGATGCAAATCACGTTGTGACGTGAGTCACAAGACCGTCATCGGATGAGCTCGGGTCGATCTGCGAGCTCGGCGGGATGACCACCGGCACGCCGGCGAGCGCTGCCGCTACGCGCCAAAACGTGCGGCGGTGGTGCGCAGAAACGCCGTGCGACGCGAGCCCCGCGACATGATCGTCGGTCGCGTATCCGACGTTTCTGGTCCATTCGTACCCGGGATGCCGAAGGCCCAACGCGCGCATCACGCGGTCGCGCGTGACCTTTGGCGACGATGGAGGCGCACGCGACGGTGTAGCAGCGCGCGTCACCCCCCACGACGGCGCGGTGCGCGCAGCCCAGCGATCGCACGGGGTTGCCATCAACCAGGACGTGGTCGGGCGCTATGCTGAGCCGCGCGAGTGCTCGGCGCATGGCGAGCACCGTTGCGTGGTAAATGTTGAGCCGGTCGATCTCGCGCGATGACGCAGCGCCCAGCGCGTACGCGAGGCAGCGCGCGCGGATCAGGATGGCAAGACGCTCGCGTTCGTCAGGCGTGAGCTGCTTGGAGTCGTTGACTCCGGGAATCGCGCGAGCGTCGGGCGGCATGATGACAGCACACGCCACGACGGGTCCGGCCAGCGGGCCTCTGCCGACTTCATCGATCCCCGCGACCAGCGGGCCGTATTGATTGCGGAGCTCACGCTCCAGCGCACTCCAGCGACGGCGCGTGCGTTTCCGCTCGCCCACTTCGTCGTCGCTCTCCGCCCTTCAGTGTGTCCGCGCTACTCTGCGCTGCCGGTCACGGGGACGACCGTCCGAACTTTCTTCTCGCGTATCCGGGTGGCCTTACCCGTCAGACGCCGCAGATAGTACAGCTTGGCGCGCCGCACCCGACCGCGACGCAGCACCGCGATGTCGCCGATCATGGGACTGTGCAGGGGAAAGATGCGCTCAACGCCGACGCCACTCGAGATCTTCCGCACCGTGAACGTCGCACTCACGCCGGCACCGCGCCGAGCGATGCAAACGCCCTCGAACGCCTGCAGCCGCTCCTTCTCACCCTCGCGCACGCGAACGTTCACGCGCAGCGTATCTCCCGCGCGAAAAGGCGGGAGGTCGGTGCGCAGCCACTCTTTTTCCGTCTCACTGAATTCGTGCATGGTCGGCCCTGGGAAACCCCAATAGTAATACGAGAAGGAGCAACCTGCACTATTTGTGCGCGCGAGTCAGCCGCTCGCCTTCTGCCTGACGCCAGGCGGCGATCTTGGCATGGTCGCCAGACAGCAAAACGTCGGGCACGCCGTATCCACGGTACTCCGGTGGTCGAGTGTAGCTCGGCGCGCTCAGCCCACCAATGGAGAACGAGTCGCTGCGCGCGCTCTCAGGATCCGACATTGCACCAGGGAGCAGCCGAACGGTCGCGTCCACGACGGCGAGAGCAGCCGGCTCGCCCCCGCTCAACACGAAGGCTCCGACAGAGCGCTCCTCGGTGGCGAGGTAGTCCGCTACTCGTTGATCCACGTCCTTGTAATGCCCGCACAGCAGTGTCAACTCGTCACCCGCCGCGTACCGCTCTGCGTCGGCTTGCGTGAACTGCCGGCCGCGTGCCGACAACAGAACGATCGGCGCTCCCACCCCCACCCCCAGCGCATCTACCGCCTCGAAGAATGGCGGCGCCATCATCACCATGCCGGCGCCACCACCATACGCGTAGTCATCGACGCTTCTGTGCCGGTCGTGCGTGTAGTCGCGAAGGTCCACTACGCGATAGTAGACACTGCCGGCCGCCGCCGCCCGGGCGGGTATGCTCAAGGCGAGCGGCTCCCGAAAGAATTCGGGGAAGATCGTAATGATCGAGACGCGTAGCATGAACCTATGGATTCAGTCGAACAGCCCCTCAGGCGGGTCGACCACGACCGTGCCTCGTCCCACGTCGACCGATGTGACGACCTCGGGCCTATACGGCACCATCACGGTCCCTCGTTCGGTTTTCACTTCGAGCAGCAGTCCTTGCGGGACCTCGAACAACGCCGCCACGCTTCCCAGGGCGGAGCCGTCGGAGTCTTGCACCTTTAGCCCGACGAGGTCGTGGTAATACACCTCGTCCGCCGCCGGCGGCCGCAACTCCTCCGAAGGCATCAGCAAATACCGATTCTGCCATAGCGCCGCGGCGTTCCGGTCGGCGATCTCCGCGAAGCGTACGATCCAGCCACGCTTGAATGGCGTGGCCCGGCGAATCGTCAGCACTTGCGCACTAGGCGACACCGACCCGTCGACGGTCCCCGCCACGATCACTCGTCCGTCTACGAAGATGTCGGTCGCGTCGTCGGTGATCGCCTCGACCACCACCTCACCGCGAATGCCGTGCGCCCGTCGAATGCGCCCGACGATTACGTGCTCGGGCGCAGGCACGTCACGCTCGGCCGTTTGCCGACTGAGGAATCCCCTAGCGGGACCGCTCGCTCCTTTCGGGCCTCCGCGACTCTGGACTCGTGTCGCTCGTGCAACAACCCGGCTCTTCGGAGCAGCGAGCGCACGGTGTCGCTCGGCTGCGCGCCGACGCCAAGCCAATAGTTCGCCCGCTCCGCCACCACGCTGAACCGCCCCTTCCCATCCGGCCCGGCTTCCCGCGGCGCGTATTGTCCAATGATCTCAATGAAGCGCCCGTCGCGCGGCGCCGTGGAATCCGCGACGACTATTCGGTACACCGGTGCGTTCTTCCGGCCTACTCGACGCAAGCGAATGCGAACCATGCTCTCATCCCATCCTTGTTTTCGTGTGATTCACCTCGGGCTCCTCGCGAGCTCGGTATCTCCGAGCCGCACCCGGGTCGTGCGGGCCTACTTTGCCTGGCTGAGTCTAGCGCATTCCAAACATGCCCGCCGGCATTCCGCGCATGCCGCCCCCACCCCCGCCACCGCCTCCACCTTTTCCGGCTTGCTTCATCATCTTCTGCATTCCGCGGAATTGGTCTAACAGGCGATTGACCTCGTTGGTGGGCCGGCCGGCGCCTTTGGCCACGCGGGCACGCCGCGATCCGTTCAGCAGCGACGGATTGCGTCGCTCGGCGGGCGTCATCGATAGCACAATAGCCTCGATGTGCTTCATGCGCTGCGGATCAACCTTGGCCTGCTTGAGCATCTTGGCGTTAACGCCCGGGAGCATCTTCAGGATCCCTTCGAGCGGTCCCAGCTTCTGAAGCTGGCGCATTGCCGTCAGGAAGTCTTCGAGATCCATCCCCTCCTTTCGCACTTTCTTCTCGAGCCGCTTGGATTCCGCCTCGTCGAATGCTGACTGCGCCTTCTCCACGAGCGTGAGCACGTCACCCTGCTGCAGGATGCGGCTCGCCATGCGGTCCGGGTGAAAGTCTTCGAGCGCATCGGTCTTCTCGCCGACCCCGATGAACTTGATTGGCCGCTTGGTGACCCCATAGATCGAGAGCGCCGCTCCGCCGCGCGCGTCGCCGTCCATCTTCGTGAGAATCACGCCGGTCACACTGAGCGCCGAATCGAACCCTTGCGCGATGCGCACGGCGTCCTGCCCCGTCATTCCGTCTGCGACCAGCAGGATCTCGTCCGGATGGATCGCGGCCTTCAGGTTGCGCAGCTCGTCCATCATCTCTTCATCGATCTGCAGCCGCCCCGCCGTGTCGATGATCACCACCCGGTCGCGCGCTTTGCGTCCTTCCTCGATCCCGTGCCTTGCGATGCGAACGACGTCCGTCGTGCCCCGCTCCGCATACACCGGCACGTCCAGCTCCTGGCCAAGCGTCTCCAGCTGGTCTATCGCGGCTGGTCGGTACACGTCGGCCGCCACGAGACGAGTAGGCCGGCCTTCGGCCTTTAGCTTGCGCGCGAGCTTTGCGGCTGTGGTCGTTTTCCCCGAACCTTGTAGCCCAACTAGCATCACGATCGTCGGAGGTACGGAGCTGAGCCGGAGGCCCTCGCGTCGCTCGCCGAGCATTGCCGTGAGCTCGTCGTGTACGATCTTGACGAGTTGTTGGGCGGGCGAGACCGTACGGAGCGCGGTGACGCCGGCGGCAGCTTTATCGACCCGTTCGAGAAACTCGCGTGTGAGCTGAAAATTGACGTCGGCCTCGAGGAGCACACGACGCACTTCACGCAATCCTTCCTTAATGTCCGACTCGGTGAGCACGCCCCGTCCGCGCAGCCGCGCAAACGTGGCCTCGAGTTTTTCGCTCAGCTCGTCGAACATAGCCCCGAAACGTAGGTCTCATTAACATTGACGACAATGGCGAGACCGCAGCGCAAAGATGAGATCCTCAAGTCAGAGCTGCCGCCCACGCTGCCGCTCATGGCTCTGCGTTCCACGATCGTGTACCCGCTCGGCACGATCGCCGTACAGATGGGCGCCCCTGAAAACCTCGCGCTCCTTCGCGCGAACGAAGAGCCGGGGCTGATCGTTGCCCTCGTCGTCGCGACCGGCGAGCACGACGCGCCAATTGACTCCTCGGAATTCGTCGGGCGCGTCGGCGTCGCGGCCCGCGTGCACGAGCGAATCAATCTTCCGGGCGACACAGTCCAGATAACGCTGCAAGGGCTCCGCCGGATAGTCGTGGACCAGGTCACCCAGACGGAGCCTTTCGTCGTCGTAGCGATCAAGCCAGCCAAGGAAACCATTGGCGACGCAAAGGAGATCGAGGATCTCGTCACGCGGATAGCGTCGGCTGCTGAGACCTTGGCGGACTTGATCGACCGAATCCCGGACGAAGTCCCCGCGATTCTCAAAATGAACGTGTCGGATCCGGGCCGGTTCGCCGACCTGGCCTCCACCAACATGAACTTCCGGATCTCCGACAAGGACGAGGTCCTGCAGCGGCTCGACGTCGTGCAGCGCCTGCGTTTCATCCTCACGCGGCTCGAGCGCGAAGTGGCGCGCGCCCGTGTGATGGAGGACGTCAAGCGCCAGACGGAGATCAAGATCGAGCAGCACCAGCGCGAGTTCTACCTGCGCCAGCAACTCCGGGCCATTCAGAGCGAGCTCGGTGAGACGGACCCGGGCGAGAAGGAATCGATCGACACGATCAAGAAAATCGACGAAGCCAATCTCCCCGAGAAAGTGGGACAGGAAGCGCGGCGCGAGACGGAGCGCATGCGCATGCTGTCACCTGCGTCCAGCGAGTATCAGGTAATTCGGACGTACCTCGACTGGATCCTTTCATTGCCGTGGCACAAGCGGTCCGGCGACGAGGAGATCGCGCTGTCGAAGGTGGAGGCGCTGCTGGACGGCCGGCACTACGGGCTGCGCGAGGCGAAGGAGCGCATTCTCGAATTTCTGGCAGTGCGGAAGCTGCGTGGCGGCGATCCGCACGGCCCGATTCTCTGCTTCGTGGGACCGCCGGGAACCGGCAAGACATCGCTCGGCGAGGCAATCGCGTCCGCGATTGGGCGTGAGTTCTACCGTATCTCGGTGGGCGGAGTACGCGACGAGGCCGAGATCCGCGGGCACCGGCGGACATATGTGGGGTCGATGCCAGGACTGATCCTGCAGGCGCTGCGGCGCGTGCAAGTGAGGGACCCGGTGCTGATGATCGATGAGATCGACAAGATGACCAGCGGCGGGCCATCGGGTGATCCCACAGCGGCCATGCTGGAAGTGCTCGACCCGTCGCAGAACAACACCTTCGTGGACCACTACCTGAATTTGCCGTACGATCTGACGCCGGTGCTGTTCATATGCACCGCGAACAACCTTTTCGACATTCCCGCTCCGCTGCGCGACCGAATGGAAGTCATCCGGATCGCGGGCTACACGATCGAGGAGAAAGTCGAGATCGCGTGGCGCTACATACTGCCTCGCCTTTTCGAGGAACACGGGATTACCGACAAGGATCTGCAATTCACTGACGAAGTGCTCGGATTCGTCTCCAGCCGTTATTCGCGCGAAGCCGGACTCAGAAACTTCGAGCGCAACCTCGCGGCCATCATGCGGAAGCGGGCGCGCAAGAAGGCCGACGGCGAGGAAGGCGCGTGGATTATCGACCTGGCCCGCGTGGAAGAGATTCTCGGCGCGCCGCGCTACACAATGGAGGAGGCGGAGACGGTGCCGGAAGTGGGCGCGGTCACCGGGCTCGCGTGGACGGCTACGGGCGGCGACCTCATGGTAATTGAAGCGCTGCGCATGCCCGGAACTGGGCGACTGATGGTGACAGGCCAGTTGGGCGACGTCATGCGCGAGTCGGTTGACGCGGCGCTGTCGTACGTCAGGTCGCGCGCCTCAGCTCCTGGTGATCGACGAAAAGGAATTCAAGGAGGCCGATCTCCACATTCACTTTCCGGCGGGGTCGATCCCCAAGGATGGCCCAAGCGCAGGTATCGCCGTGACGCTCGCCATCGCCAGCGTGTTGAGCCGCCGCGCCGTGCGCCGCGACGTGGCCATGACAGGAGAGGTTACGCTGCGCGGCAAGGCGCTCGAGATTGGCGGCGTAAAGGAGAAGGTGTTGGCCGCGTATCGCGCCGGGCTTCGCGAAGTGATCCTGCCCAAGTCGAACGAGAAGGATCTCCGTGACGTGCCGGACGAGGTGCGCGCCAATATGTCCTTCACGTTCGCGTCCACCATGGACGACGTCTTCCGCGCCGCTCTCCTCCCCGCAGCGCCCCCGGAGGGCCTAGCCGACCACTCGCCCAGCGCAGAAGCCGGCAACGGCGAAGCTCCCCTCCGAGCGCCGCCAGTCCCCAACGACGTACTGACAGCCGTTCCGTAGCTAGGGCCGGCGGCCCGCCCTAGTGGGGGCTTCGCCAGCGCGCCGCTACCCCACCCCCTAACCCCCTCCCCTGAAGGGGAGGGGGAATTTTTTTGGTTTCAAGCTTCGCTTGGATGACGAGGGGGCTTCGCCCCCTCGACCCCCTGCACGGGCGGCCTTGGCGGCGGCGAGTCCCTCTTCGGGGCTCTGGGGGTGTGGGGGCGCAGCCCCCACTTAGAAAGAAAAAAATTCCCCCTCCCCGCTTGCGGGGAGGGGGTTAGGGGGTGGGGGCACTAAGACTACGGTTGCAGCGCCAGCCCAACCTTCGTCGGATCCACCACGTGCGACGACGCACCGCGCGGTGCGTCCACGTAGATGACCGCCGGCCGCCCCTGAATCTCCGGGGCCGTTACAGTGACCACGCGAGACGGGACCTCCTTCTGCCGGCGTGCCGCAATCTCGAGAAGCATCCCCCGAAACTGCGCCGCATCAACCGGCGAATCCCACACGGTCACCCAGGCCATAGTGCGCGCTCCAGTTGGTCCTTGGATGATCTCGTAGCGATCCCCTTCCCACCCGGCAGCCCCACGCACAGCCGCTGGCTGATCGTCGAGATATTGGTAGAGGAAGAGGCGCGTTTCAAACTCGCCGAGCGTGTTCTGATATTTCACCGTGCCCGCGCCCGATGGCGGCGGCAACGTCACGTGCGTCGGAATGTCCCGATGCTGAAAGTATGCAGTCTCGGGATGCAGAATCTGCTTCGTAGACGTCGGCATGAGCGGCCCGTACGGCTCCTTGCCGGGATCGTGCTGCTCGAAGCGCCGCATGAACTCTGCACCGCTCAAGTAAGGGAACAGCAGCGTCTCCTGAAGAAGCATGGGCGCATTCGCGAACGCGGGCATCGACGCCTGATTGTCGCGAATCTCCTCGCGCACGCGGTCCCACCCGCCTGGGATCATCGTGATGAAATTGCGATTGCCGGTCGCAACCACCAGCTGGCCGTACACGGCCTGTCCCTCGATGACGGCCTCGAACGCCGAGGTTCGATCGTTCTCACCTTGGATTTTCTCGAGCGAGTCGATGTTGACGTATTGATCCTGCAGCGCGTGCACCAGCTCGTGGGTGATCACGGTCGGCAGCTGCGCTGGCGGCGCGCTGTCCACGATGTACAGAACCTTCGTGGCCGGATCGTAAAACCCGACGACCTGCTCCGTGAGCAGATCTTCCACCTCGCGCCGCAGGTCGAGGGTGTCGGGAAGAAGGCCGAACAGCTTGTACGCTATCTCTTTCCCCGCGAGATCACGCGCCGCAAGGCTGTCGCGGAGCTGTTGCTGCAGAAATTGGCGCACTTCGGCGTGCGACCGCGCCTCCACCTTCGGGGGGTGCTTGAACCGGAGCCCCACGGCCTCCTCCACCCGCGGAATCGCGTCCGCCACCAGCGCGGCGTACGGCCCCTTGGCAGGAGGCGCTGCGTGCGGCGTGTCAGGCGAACACGCGGCGAGCGTTGCGAGCACAGCGAGTTGCGCAAGGATCATCGCTTCACGTAGCGCGGCCCACAGCTCGCGCATCACCGGCGGCAGTCCACGACACCCACTTTGGTCGGTCGGAAAGACTCGGGGCGGTCAGACGAGCCCCATTCGCTTGAAATACCACGCAATGATGCGGTCACCCCAAAGCAACGTGACCATGGCAGCCGGCGCAAGAAAAACGCCGAATGGCACGAGCGGCAGCGTAGATTGGCGCCCCCCCTCCCCCTCCGAGCGCCGGCTCCGGACGCGTGCAATCGGGATGACCACGAGAGGAAAGACCACCGCGCCAATCGTCGCGCCAACGAACACGGTCAGCAGCGCTCGCGACGGCCCCACTGCGGCCCCTACGACAGCCATGAGCGTTACGTCGCCAAATCCCATCGCTTCCTTCTTGAGTGCTACCTCGCCCAACCATCCGATGATCGGAATGGCGCCCGCCCCTACACACGCCCCGATCAACGCGTCGAATGGCCCTACGAACAACATGCTGCCTGGTCCGCCGCGGTCCAGGAACGCTGTGGCTGCTGACGTGCCCAACACCCATGCGAGTCCAAATACCGTGAAGCCGTCGGGGATCACGTAGTGCTTGACGTCGGTCACCGCGATGCCGGCGAGCACGGTTCCGAATACCGCTACCCTGAGCGCAACGAACGGATTGGGGAATGCGACAAACGCCATAGTCCAGCCGAGTGCGACCAGCAGCTCGACGGCGGGATATTGGGCCGATATGCGCTGGCGGCAGCCGCGGCAGCGGCCGCGGAGCACCACGTAGCTTGCCAGCGGAATGTTCTCATACCATGCAATCGGGCGCTGGCATCGCGGACAGCGAGAACGCGGCGTCACTACTGACAGATCCATCGGCCAGCGCGCGATGCAGACATTGAGAAACGATCCGATCGCCGCGCCGATGAGGAACACGAGCGCCCACGCGACCGGCGCGCCCAGAGCCTCGGGGATCATGACTGGCGGAGCTCGTACAGCAGGATACCAACTGCCACGGCGGCATTTAGGGATTCAACGCCCGCGATTGGCAGCGACACCAGTCGGTCCACACGCGCGCGTGCGCTCGCCGAGAGACCGGCGCCCTCGTTCCCGACTACCAGTGCCAGGCGGTCACTCGCCGTTGCTCCTCGACCCCGACCCAAGGGTTCGCCTTTCGCGTCAGCGCCCCAGACGGACACTCCACGCTCGGCCCGAAAGCGATCGAATGCGTCCCAGCTGCTGGCAAACGCCGGGTGGGAGAAATGCGCGCCCATTGCACTGCGGACGACTTTCGCATTCCATACGTCAACCGTGCCCGGCATCGCGGCCGTCGCCGACGCGCCAAGCGCCGCCGCAGTGCGCAGCATCGTCCCCACGTTCCCGGGATCCTGCACGCCATCGAGCACGACCACGCTTAGCCGCCCATCCGGTCCTGACGAGACATCGCCCCACTCCTCGGTCAGGGATCTCCGCGATTGCCAGGACGCCTTGCGGCGACTCCGTGTCGGCTGCGCTGGCGAATTCTCGCTCGCTGATCTCCGCCACTTCTACACCGCGCGCGTCGAGCGCTGCGCGCAGCGATGCCCCGCGCGGCGTCTGTGCGAGCTGAGGCCCCACGAGCGCGCCCCGGATGGCCAGCCGCGACGCCAGCAGCTCCTCCAGAGCGCGCACTCCTTCGGCGACAAACAAGTCGGAGCGCTCGCGCGCCTTTCGGCGGCGGAGGTCACGGGCTAGGGTTAGGATTCGCAAGCAGTGAGTCTCAATCGGAAACCGACGTGAACAGGTCCGCCGGAGCGGTGGCGCTCGCAGTCTGCGTGCTTCTGGGTTGTCCCGTGTCGCAGCAACAGGAGATCAACATGGGACAGCAGTACGCGCAGCAAGTCAACGCGCAGCTTCCCATCATCGCCGATCCGGAGATCAATCGGTACGTCAACGTGCTTGGCGACTCGATCGCCAAGCTCACGGCTCGCAGCGATTTGGAGTGGCATTTCTATGTGGTCGACAGCCACGAGGTCAATGCGTTCGCCCTGCCCGGCGGGTTCGTGTACGTCAATCGCGGACTCATCGAACGCGCCGACAAAATGGACGAGCTCGCAGGCGTGTTGGGTCACGAAATCGGGCACGTCGTTCGCCGCCACTCGGTCAAACAAATGCAGACAGCGCAGGGCGCCAACATTGGCGTGCTGCTGGCGTGCGTTCTTACGCGCGTGTGCAACAACCCGGCATCGCAAGCCGCGATCAATGTCGGCGGAGGAGCGCTTTTCTCCAAGTTCAGCCGAGATGACGAGAAGCAAGCTGACGATGAGGGCTTCAAGAACGTCGTCGAGGCGGGCGTGAGTCCCGAGGGCATGGTGTCAATGTTCCAGAAGCTGCTAGAAGAACGGAAGACTAGGCCGGACGGCGTCAGCGCCTGGTTCGCGTCGCACCCCACGGAAGAAAGCCGCATCGCTGACATCCAGTCGCAGATCAATACGCTCGACCCAGGAGCCCTCGCGGCGCTAACCACCGACACCCCAAACTTCCACTCGTTCAAAGATCGGGTACAGAGTCTCCCACCGTCCCCGCCCCCGCCCCCCCGCACGTAGGCGCAACGCCCTGCCCTCTCTGAGCCCGCCCGTCGCGCTGACGATTGCCGGATCCGATTCCGGCGGCGGGGCCGGCATACAGGCCGACCTGAAGACGTTCCATTGTTTTCGGGTGTTCGGCACGTCAGTCGTGACGGCTGTCACGGCCCAGAACTCGCTCGGCGTGGTGCAGTGGAGCAGTGTCGATGCGAGCCTAGTCAGAGCTCAGATAGACGCGCTCGCATCCGACCTGCGCCCGCGCGCGCTGAAGACCGGCATGCTCGGCGAGCCATCGGTCGCGCAGGCCGTCGCGTGCGGACTGAGGGAGCACGAGCTACGGCCGTACGTCATGGACCCGGTCGTTATGGCGACCTCGGGTAACACGTTGAGCACGCCGGGCACTCTGGACGTGATACGGCGCGAGCTGCTTCCACTGGCCGACATCGTCACGCCCAACCTCGACGAAGCCGAAGCTTTGGTGGGCGAGCCCGTCCGCGACGTGGACGGCATGCGACAAGCCGCCCGATCGCTCGTGGAGCGGCACGGCGCGAAAGCGGCTCTCGTCACCGGCGGGCACCTCGACGTGGCACGATCCGGCAACATGGTATTGGATGTATGGTTTGACGGCACCGCAGAGCCCTACACGTTTCGGCACCGGCGGATGGAAGGACACGCCATGCACGGCACCGGGTGCACGCTTTCCGCCGCGATCACGGCCCGCTTGGCCTTGGGCGATCAGCCCCGTGACGCGGTGCGACGAGCCATATCGTACGTCGCACGCGCAATTCGCGCTGCGCCGGCGCTTGGCAGCGGCGCGCGCCCGCTGAATCACTGGGCGTGACATAACCGTGACGCACCACCCGTCGCCCGCTTCCTCGCGATCCAGCCGCCGTCGCGTATCTTCTACCGAAGATGCGGACGGAGTACGCCGAGCAACCTTCGCCCGTTCGGACCATGGCAACGCAGTTGTCCACGGAGCGGGTCCTAGTGGTCGACGACGAGCCAGACATCGTCGCGCTCGTGGCCTACCACCTCGCGAAGGCCGGCTACCGAGTGGCTACGGCGGCCAATGGTCAGGACGCCCTAGGCCTAGCCAGGCGCGAGCGGCCCGCGATGGTAGTGCTGGACCTGATGCTCCCCGGCCTCTCCGGCTGGGATGTGCTCGAGCAGCTTCGCAACGACGACGCGACTCGCGACGTCGCGGTCTTGATGCTCACCGCGCGCAAGGAAGAGGCGGATCGCATTCGCGGTTTGTCACTCGGTGCGGACGACTACCTCACGAAGCCCTTCAGTCCGCAGGAGCTGGTGCTGCGGGTTGGCGCAATTCTCCGGCGAGTAGGGGCTGCCGGCGTGGCGGCTTCGGACATGTTGACTATCGGGGCCGTCCAGATCGACCGCGAGGCGCACCGAGTCAGCGTGGACGGCAGCGAGATCGAGCTCACGCCCACGGAGTTCAAGCTGCTGCTCATGCTAGCCGAGCGGCGCGGGCGCGTGCAAGCGCGCGGGCACTTGCTGGAGACTGTGTGGGAAGCCGCGCCCGACATCCAGACGCGCACGGTAGACATGCATATCCAGCGCCTGCGCACGAAGCTCGGGGCCGCCGGAGAGCTGATCGAAACCGTCCGCGGCTTCGGGTATCGATTGCGCGCCGGGCAGGCCCGCACCGCCTAGCCGCCCGACGCCGCGACGTAGTCGCGGGCGCTCTGTTGCAGTGGCGCCGTGACGCCCCCCCGACCGCGGCGAGGTGCGCAGCATGAGGCTCAGTCAGCGACTCTTGCTTGGCTCGCTCATCGTCGTGAGCCTCCTCGTCGCCTGCGTGGTGGCGATCATCAACAGCCATCTCAACACGGCGGTCGCCGACGCCAACATGCAGGAGCTCGTCCGGCAGGCCCGCCAGGACGTGTACATCGTGGGCGTGCTCGCGCTGGGGCTCGCGGCGGGGGTCGCGCTGCTGTTCGCCCGCGCGGTCTCGCAGCCCATCGTGGAGCTCCGAGACGTCGCACGCGGGCTGGCAGCGGGCGACCTTACGCGGCGGCCGTCACTCAACGCGCCCGGAGAGGTAGGCGATCTGGCAATCGCGCTACATCGCCTCGCCGAACAGCTCGGGTCTCGTCTCACCGCGCTCGAGGCCGAAGAGTCGCTGCTCACGGCGCTATTCGATTCGCTGAACGAAGGCGTACTGGCGGTTGACGGCCGGCAACGCGTAGTGCGCATCAACGCGACAGGCCGTCGCTTGCTGCGCGTGCGTACGCCCTCCCCGTTCGAGCTCGACCACCTGCCGCGTGACCGCGCCCTCCGCGAGGCTCTGGCGGGCGCACTGGCGGGTCGCGTGACCGAGAGCGTGGAGACCGACATAGAAGGCCGCACGCTCGCTGTCACGGCGCGACCGCTCCCATCGGGTGGGGCTGTGTTGGCCTTACTCGACCTTACCTCGACCCGCCGACTAGAGACCGTGCGACGAGACTTCGTGGCCAACGTATCCCACGAGTTGCGCACCCCTCTTACCGTGGTCGGCGGGTTCGCCGAGACGCTCACCGACGACGACCTGCCAGCTGAGCGACGGCGACAGTTCGCAGAGACGATTCTGGTCAACACTCAGCGCATGCAGCGCATCGTCGACGACCTGCTGGATCTCTCTCGCATCGAGTCGGGTGGTTGGGTGCCAAAGCCGAGCCTAGTGGACGCTCGTCTGGCCGCGCAGGAGGCCGTCGCACCGTCACGCGCGGTTGCCGCGGGGAAAGGAATCGACATCCAGGTCTGTGTTGCCGACGACATGCGAATGGTGTTCGTGGATCCAACCGCGCTGCGCCAGGTGTTGGCGAACCTTGTGGAGAATGCGGTGCGCCACACGACGTCGGGCTGTGTCACGGTGTCGACCGACCGTGAGGGAAGCGGCGTCTGGGTAATCGTTTCGGACAGCGGCATCGGCATCTCAGCCGAGCATCTCGCCTCGCATCTTCGAGCGGTTCTACCGGGTGGACCGCGCGAGGTCGCGCGACGCCGGCGGCACGGGCCTAGGGCTTGCGATAGTGCGGCATCTCGTCGAGGCTCACGGCGGTCGCGTGCAGGCCGACAGTCAGATCGGCCGTGGCACGAGGGTCGCGACGTTCTTTCCGGACGCTCCGGTGGCTGCTACCTGACGCCTACGGGAGACTCGTCGCGACGCTCCTGGAACGCGGACGCGAGTGCGGCCAATGCAGATTTGCGACATGATTGGGCCCACTTTGCCTACGAGGACAGCTGCGTGACTCCGAGTCGCCGCATTACCGCCCCCCAGCCCACTTGGTTGTTTTTCGCGGTTGCGGCCGTCGTAGCCGTTGGCGCGCCACGATCCGTGACTCCCCAGGCAGCCGATCTCACCGGTGCCGGCGCCACGTTTCCCTATCCTATTTACGCAAAGTGGTTCGCCGACTACGCGACCGTGGCAGGCGTCAAGATAAACTATCAATCGATCGGCTCGAGCGGTGGCATACGGCAGCTCACGGAGGGCACTGTCGATTTCGGCGCCTCAGACGCGCCGATGACGGACCAGGAAATGACGAGGCTCAAGACACCGGTGCTTCACATACCCACGGTCTTGGGCGCCGTCGTGATTACATACGACCTCCCCGAAGTCACCAAGCCTCTCAAGCTCACTGGCGAGGTGATCGCAGAGATATTTCTCGGCACCATCGTCAAGTGGAATGCGCCGGAGATCGCGCAGCTCAATCCCGGCGTGGCACTTCCGTCGAAGGACATTCTCGTCGTCCACCGATCGGACGGCAGTGGGACGACGTACATCTTCTCCGACTATCTGTCGGCTGTGAGCAATTCCTGGCGGTCCGGTCCGGGTAGAGGCAAGGACCTACAGTGGGCGGTCGGCCTTGGTGGGAAGGGAAATGAGGGCGTCGCCGGCCAGGTCAAGCAGACGCCATACGCCATCGGATACGTGGAGCTCGCATACGCCCGTCAAAACGATCTGCCGTTCGCATCGATCAAAAACGCGGCGGGCACGTTCGTGACGCCGTCGATCGAGTCTGTAACGGCTGCGGCGGCGGCCGTCGAGCTGCCGCCGACTACCGACTTCCGTGTATCGATAGTGAACGCACCGGGCAAAGCTGCCTACCCAATCTCGTCGTTCACCTATCTGCTCGTGCCGAAGAGCATGTCGAGCGCCAAGAAGCAGAAAGCGCTCACGGACTTCCTCAAGTGGGCGATTCACACCGGCGAGAAAGAAGCCCCCGACCTCGACTATGCACCACTCCCGACCAAGGTCGTTGCGATGCTCGACAAACGCCTCGCCAGCCTTGACTCGGCGGCCGCTCAGTAGCCTGGATGCTCCGTGCGCGCGGGAAGGCTCACGGTGGCGGACCGCGCGGATCGAAGCCGAGGGCATAGGATAGCGCCCGCTTCGACAACTCCAACTGCACGATGGCCTGCACCCGCGTCACCCGCGCCTGGGCCAACGCCGCCTGGGCCGTCAGCAGGTCGACGATCGTCGCAAATCCGACGTCGTATCGCCCTGACACGAGGTCATATGCGCCCTGTGCGGCCACTAGGCCGGTGGCTGACACCGCGAGGCTTTGCACAGCATTCCGGTACTCCCCCTGGGCGCGCGTGACATCACCCACGACCTGAAGCCGCACGGTATCCTCGGTCAATTGCGCGGCGTCGAACTGCACACGGGCCTCTTGTTGGTCCACCCGCGCGCGAAAGAGCGATCCCAGGTCGTATCCCACACCCACCGTGAAAAGCGTGGAAGTCTGCGAGAAATACTGATCAGCAAGTGGACGCTGCGGGAGCGGCAGCTCGTTCACGCCGCCTTGAATGCGTTTGTCATAGTATCGGTCGTTGGAAAACAGGAGAGCGCCTACGTTGAGACTCGGGAGATCCTCTGCGTCGGTGCGGCGAATGTTCCAGCGCGCTGCGTTCACCTGTGTGCGCGCGGCCTCCAGGTCGATGCGGCGCCTCAAGGCATCATTGGCGATAGCGGGCAGCGAGTCGTACAGTGGCCGGAGCAACACCGTGTCCACCGGCGGCGTGGCGAGCGTTAGTGATTCGCGCGGCTGCAAGCGGATCCGTTCGAGCAACAACGTCTGGTCGATCCGCTGCCGGTTCTCGGCGTCGATCAGTTGTGCCTCATAGGCGCTGGCTTGAGCTTGGGCCTGGAACTGATCTGCAGGTGGGCGTTTTCCGATCCGTACCAACTCGCTGACTTGCTGCACCCGCTGCTCTGACACGCTGGCGTTGTCGCGTGCGATGCCCGTAAGCTGACTGTCCAACACGGCCTGCAAGTAGGCTTGGGTGACGTCGAGCGTGACCGTTTGGCGAACCCGCTCGAGCGAGAACCCGGCCGCCGCGCTAACGTCGCGCGATGCCCGTACGGCAGGGTACCCGCCTATCGGGCTCAGCACATTGAGCGACGTTCCGATCTGGTATCCCGCGGTCTGAAAGCGCGTATCCGAGGCAACTGTGGCTGTCTGGCCGAGAAGCATTGTGCCGGTCGTCACGCCCAATCCCGTGGAAGCGCCCGCCGCCGGGAGGAGCCCAGCGTAGCTTCGCAGCAATTCGGCGCCCGCCAAGCGGCTGCTCAACTGGGCACGCGAGACGGGTGGTGCAACGGCGAGCGCGCGGCTGACGGCGCTGTCCAGCGTCAACGTCAGGTGCGTAGTGTCGGCCTGGGCAAGCAGCGGACCGGCAGCCAGCGCGAACGCGCAAGCGAGCGCAGCGCATCCGTAGCTTGGGCGCACTCACGGCTGGACTGCGGCCGGCGCATCATCGACGGTCCGCACGTGCTGGCCTTCGGCCACACTGTCGCCCAGGTCGACTGCGACGCGCTCACCATCGCGTACGCCGTCTACGAGAAGGACATTCTCGCCGTCCGTGTCGGCCACGTGCACTTGCCGGTACGTGACCCGATTCTCTGGAGACACAACAGCCACAAACTGCTTGTCGCCGCGCGTGACGAGCGCCTCGGCCGGTACCTCGTAGTAAGGCGATCCTGGCACATTGAGAGTCACCTGCACGAAGCTTCCCGGTTCGATCAGGTGGCGCCGGTTGCTGACGTCGATCTCCGCGAGCAATGTGCGCGTGCTGGGATCGAGCTCCCCCGTGTACCGGGCGACCGCGGCTCTCACCGTTTGACCCGGACGTGCGGGATCGACGATTCGCACGGGTGTGCCCCGTCTCACCGACGCGGCGTCCCGCTGGTCGATGTACACGTACACCCGCAGGCTGTCCGTCGTCCCCACTGCCACTACCGGTAGAGCGCTCGTTTGCGAGTTCTCCGCATTCTGCACGAGCGCGCCCGGGTCGGCGTACCGCGCCGTAACGGTCCCAGAGAACGGCGCGCGGAGAACTTCGTACCCCTTCAACGTCGAAGCGCGCTCGGCACGGGCTTCGGCGACGCGTGCGTCCGTCTCGGCTGTCGCGGCCTCCTCCGGCGCGATCAGTTTGCGCCCGACCAGCTGCTGGTCGGCGTTCGCTATTTGCCGCTTGTTCCGCGCATTGGCGACCGCTGCCTCGTACTCCTGGTCGGTCTCGGGAGATTGAACGACGGCCAGGACGGCACCACGTTGCACGAGGTCGCCTTTGTCCACAGGCACTTCCTTGAGGTAGCCGCTGACCTTCGAGTAGACGACCGTCGACAAAAACGGGCGTGCCTCGCCGGTGAGTGATATCGTGTGGGCGCCGGCAGAGCGCAGCACCGGCATCGTTCGCACGCGAGGGCCTGCATCGACCGCTGCCACCCGGCTACGCCGCTCCCGCGCAAGTGACGCCCGCCTGAACGCCGCGAGCGCCAGCACCAGGACCACAGTTGCCAGGACCAGAGCGATGCCGGCGGCATAAAAGGCGCGAGACCCGGTGGCGAGCGATGCGTGTTCTGAACCGCCTCGACCGTCATCCGTGTTCATCATACTCCCGCCCTTGCGCCTCGGCCTCAAACCGTTGGGCCACCGTGTACTTGCCCGGGAGTGGGCGACGCGTCAACGAGTAGAGCACCGGCACAATACAGAGAGTTACGACCGTAGCCACCACGAGCCCGCCGATTACAGCACGTCCTAGCGGCGCGTTCTGTTCCCCTCCCTCACCCATCCCGATCGCCGTTGGGAGCATTCCGAGGATCATGGCCAGGGCGGTCATGAGGACCGGTCGGAGACGCGTCTTCCCAGCTTGGATGGCTGCCTCGACCGCCGAGATACGAAGTTCGATGCGCTGGTCGTGGGCGAACGAAACGACCAGGATGGAGTTCGCTACTGCGATGCCCACCGCCATGATCGAGCCCATGAGCGACTCCACGTTGATCGTGCTATGGGTCGCAGTCAGAATCCATAGGATACCGACAAGCGCACCCGGTACGGCTCCCATGATTATCAAGGGATCAGTCCACGACTGGAAGAGCACGACGAGGAGCGCGTACACGAGAATCACGGCGACGATGAACCCCAGGGAGAGGTTCGCGAACGCCTGGTTCATGACCTCGCCCTGGCCGCGAACCGTGATTGTCATGCCGGGCGGTAGTTTCCCGAGCGACGCAACCTGATGCTGGATGCCGCTGACAACGGTTCCGAGGTCCCTGCCTTCCACGTTGGCCGTGACATTGAGCACCCGTGCGACCGTGTAGTGATTGATCTCGGTCGCCTGCGTGATCGGTGTGAGGTCGGCAATGTTGTCCAACGTTTCGGTGGGAGCGTGCGGAACCGGATTCGTGTTTACCGGCGCGACGCGCTGCTCCAGTCGCGTGGACGGCGTGACCGGCGTGTTCAACAGGTCCTGAGTGTTGGTCATTCGTGGAAGGGGCACTTCCACCGCGACCAGGTAATTCACGTGGTTCGCCGGGTTCACGTAGTATGAAGGCGCGACCAACCCGCTCGACGCCAGCGACACTAGCATGCTGTTCGCGACATCGCGCTGAGTCAGCCCCAGCTGAGCGGCGCGCTGGCGATCCACTTCCAGGTGAAGCGCCGGGTAATCCAGCACCTGTTTGATGTTTACGTCCGCGGCGCCCGGCACCTGTTGCATTCGGTCGCGCAGCGTCCGCGCAACCGTGTATGCCCGGTCGAGGTCGGGGTACTGTATCTGCACGTCGATCGGCGCCGAGAGGCCGAAGTTGAGCACCTGCCCGACGATGTCCGCCGTCTGGAAATACACGGTGCACCCCGGAAACTGAGCGCGAAGCGCCGCGCGGATCTGGCGGACGTAGCCCGGGGTTGGTTTGTGCCCTTCTCTCAGTGCCACGAGTATCTCTGCGTCCATGCCACTCGTGTTGTCGGTGCTCACGAATGCCAGGTTGAGCGATCCCGGAACGCCGATCGTGGAGTTGATCGTCTGAAGCTCGCCCGGCGGGATGATGTGTCGTATTCGATCCTCGACTTGTGCGACGAGCTGCTCCGTGCGCTCGATTCTCGTACCCGCCGGCGCGCGGAAATGCAGCTTCATGATGCCGGCGTCTGTCGCCGGGAAAAAGTCGGTGCCAATCACGAACGGCAGGAAGCAACTCGCCACCACGAGGGCGCCGAACACGGCCAGGGTGAAGCGTTGGTGCGCCAACAACCTCTCTAGGAAGCGTCCGTATACGCGCTCCTGGAAGTACAGGAACCAACGGTCTCGCGTCTCGTTGAACGATTGCGAGGCCCGGGCCAGGATCCCGGCACTGGGCGGCGCAGGATGCTTGCTGTCGATCGCGACAGCTTCGGCGCCGTGCTCAAATCCGTGCACGGGCTCACCGGCGAGAAGCATGCGCGACATCGACGGCACGAGCGTGCGCGACAGCACGTAGGACGACAGCATCGCGATCACGACCGCCAGCGCGATCGGCGTGAACAGGAATCGCGCCGGCCCCTCGAGCAGCACGACCGGGAAGAACACGATACATATGGCCAGAGTGGCCACAATCACCGGTACTGCGATTTGCTCCGCGGCGTCGAGGATGGCCACCGTGAGCGGCTTCCCCATCGCTCGGTTGCGGTGGATGTTCTCGATCATTACGATCGCGTTGTCGACGAGGAGGCCTATCGCCAGTGACATGCCGCCGAGCGTCATGATGTTGAACGTGTTGCCAGTTGCGTTCAGCCCGATGATCGCGGTCGCGAGCGCCAACGGTATCGACGCGCACGCCACCAGCACGCTGCGCCAACTCCCGAGGAATACCAGGATCATCGCCCCGACCAGCATGGTTGCGATGATGGCTTCGCGCACCACACCCGTAATCGCCGCCCTCACAAATCGCGACTGATCGAAGTCGAGGCGCACGTCCAGCCCCTTGGGCGCCACCGCGCGAATCTGTGGCAGCATGGACTTCGTGCCCTCGACGACGGCGAGTGTGGAAGCGTCCGCCTTCTTGAGAATCGTCAGGTAGGCGGCCCGCCGCCCATCTACCCGCACGATGTTCTCCTGCTCGGCAAACCCATCGCGCACCTGGGCAACGTCGCCGATGGTCACCACGGCGTTGTTCACGACTTTGATTGGGATGTCGCGAAACGCGCTTACCGCCGACGGGCTGGAATTCATGGCGACGATGTATTCCCGATCGCCGATGCGCGCAGTGCCAGCCGGAAGAATGATGTTCGACGTCTGCAGCGCGTTGACCACATCCTCGGCAGATAGCCCCTTGGCCGTGAGCGCGTCGGGATACACGTCGATGGTGATCTCGCGGATCTTCCCGCCATAGGGCTGCGGCGTCGCGAGTCCGGGAATGGTGAAGAGCCGAAGCCGGAGAAAGTTCTGCCCATAGTCGGCGATGTCCTGCTCGGGCATTGTCTGCGAAGTCAACGTGACCTGGGCGACCGGGACATCGGCCGCATTGGACTGAATCACATATGGCGGCGTGATTCCTGGCGGCATCGCCTTGAGAACCGTCTGCGACGACGAGACGATCTGGGCGATGGCAGTGCTGATCGACGACGCCCGGCTGGAAGTAGATCTTGAGCAGCCCGATGCCCGGAATCGACTCCGATTCGATGCGCTGGACACCATCCACCGTGGACGAGAGGTTGCGCTCGCTCAGGAGCACGACTCGGCTCTCCATGTCCTGCGCGGGAAGCCCTGGGTAAGTCCACACCACGGCCACAACCGGGATGTTTATGACGGGGAAGATGTCCACGGCCATGCGCTCGATGGACAGCCCACCCATGAACAACAGGACAAACGAAAGGATGGCGACCGTGTACGGCTGCCGCAGCGCGAGTCGGACTAGCCACATGATACGTTTATCTTATATCCGCAGGCGAAGTCCAACAATTGCCGTTATTGGCATTTTCCCATAACCAAATCGGTATGCCATTTAGTCTCCGCCTTCTGCGCGTCTTTCTCGCCGTTGCGCGGCATTAGAGCTTCACACGCGCCGCTGGTGAGCTGGGGCTCACGCAGCCTGCTGTCTCTCGCGCCGTGCGTGAGCTCGAGAGCCAAACCCGTGCCACATTGCTCGATCGCACCCCCGCTGGCGTGCGGCTTACCGAAGCCGGCTCGGCACTCCTGGCGCACGCTCGCGTCATTTTCGCCGAGACGCGGGCCGCGGAGGAGGATCTGGACGCGCTCGCCGGACTGGCACAGGGGACTCTCCGTATCGGCGCGAGCCCGACGATCGCGACCTACGTAGTGCCGCCGATGCTCCACGCGTACCATACGCGCTATCCCGGTGTCGAGCTGCGGCTCGTGACGGGGCCTTCTCGCTCGGTTGCCCGGTTGCTTCTCGAACGAGAGGTTGATGTCACGCTGGTGGAGACCCCGGTTGATGACGCGCGTCTCAATGCCCGCGTCTGGGCTGAGGACGTGCTCGTCGTAGTGGCCGCGCCGACCCACCCATTGGCTGGCAGATCCGATCTCACGCCCGCCGCGCTAGCGCAGGACCTATTCGTCCTGCGGGAGCCTGGGTCGGGGACGCAACGACTCGTGCTGCGGGCGCTGCGAGCACATGGCGTCGTACCGCAGCGCCGCCTAGAGGTGGACAGCACGGAAGCGATTACACAAATCGTTGCGGCCGGACTCGGGACCGCAATGGTCTCGCGCTGCGCCGCGGCTGATTCGCTGGCGCTCGGACGTCTTGTGATCCTGGAGATACCAGGCCTGGCTATCCGACGCCCATTCACGCGCTTGGCGCTGGCCGGAGTCGGGATCAGCGCGGTCGCCGCGGCTTTCGAGTCAATGATTGCGGCGCCGTCGCGGGTGACACCGGGCGGCCGGACGAAGGCCCGAGCCGCCCGTAACGGAGGCAAGGCACTCAGCGGACGGTCGTGACACTTCCGATACGCGATGCCGGGCGGAGGGTTACACGGATGGGGGAACGTTCCGGCAATTGAGTATGCCGACTCCCCACTCCGGAGCACTGCATGTCTTTTCGCGTGTCTGCGGGACCGAAGTCTGCGCGATGGGTTCTCACAGTGGCGTGCGCGCTTCTCGCGGCGCCGGGAATTGCGCGCCGCGCTGACGCACAGGCGGCTGGCTCGGACGCCACGACGGACACCATGGCGTCTCTGCACTACAAAGGCCTTACCCTGACGCCCGTCGGATATTTCGCGGCGGAGGCGGTGTTTCGCACGCGAAACGAGACCGCCGACATAGGATCGGTCTTCAACGCCATACCGTTCACGGGCACGTCTAACAGCAAGCTGACGGAGTTCCGTGGATCGGCGCGGCAATCGCGCCTAGCGCTGCTCGGCGAAGGGAATATCCCGGGCGCAAAGCTGAGCGGATTCTTCGAGGGCGACTTCCTCGGCGCGGGTGTCACATCGAATTCCAATGAGAGCAACAGCTACGCTCTCCGAATTCGGCAATTTTGGGGACAGGCCGCTTTGACGAACGGTTGGTCGTTCGCCTTCGGCCAGATGTGGAGCCTCATTACGATGGATAAGAAAGGCATTGCTCCACGTCAGGAATTCGTCCCCCTCCTGATCGACGCCCAGTACTCGGCCGGGTTCGACTGGGCACGCCAGTTCGCGGTGCGCGTTACTAAGGACATCAGCCACGTGGCGTGGTTGTCGGCGGCGGCGGAAGGTGCGCAGATGACGTTCTCGGCGCACGGCGCGCCGGCGTCTGTATTGATTGGCAATACGGGTGGCGGACTGCTCAACTCCACCGCCAACTATTCCACCGATGTGGCGCCCGACGTCATAGGCAAGCTCGCGATTGAGCCCGGCTTCGGCCATTACGAGATCAAGGTCCTGGGGCGGCTGTTCCGCGACCGCATCGTGGACACGGGCGCCACCGCTTCGCTCAGCCACACCGTCGTGCGTGAGGCTGGCGGTGTCGGCGCAGGGGCGGTATGGCCGTTCTACGTTGATAAGTTCGACGTTCTCGACATCGGCGTGACGGGACTCTGGGGCAACGGCATCGGGCGTTACGGTGCATCCCAGCTACCCGACGCTACCGTGCGCGCCGATGGCTCCATCGTGCCGATACGCGCAGCGCACGGACTGCTGACCATCGAAGCCCACCCCTCGCGGAAGCTCGATGTATATGGGTACGGGGGAGCAGAGTACGCATATCGGACTGCGTTCCTCAACGCCGCCGGCACCAAGGCCACCGGTTACGGCTCGCCCCTCTTCGTCAACACCGGCTGCACTCTCGAGCTCGCACCAACCGGGCCGTACGCGCCTGGCGCACCGGGCGCTACCTGCAACGCGGACACCCGCGTGCTGTACCAGGGCAACCTGGGTTTCTGGTACCGCTTCTACAAAGGCTCAGCCGGCACTGTCGCCTGGGGGGTCCAGTACTCCTACACCAGCCGCAACACCTGGTCCGGGGTGGGCGGCGCGCCCAACGCCATCGACAACATGGGCTTCATGTCTTTCCGATACTACATCCCGTGACACTCTCTTTACAAATGCCCAAAGACGCCCGCCGCCGTAGCGCCTACCTTCAGGGTATGCAGCGCATAGGGGTGGTTGCAACGGTCCTGTGCGCTGCCTCGCTAGCTGCCTGCGGGAGCGGCGACCAGCGGCAAGCAGCCCCGGCCGCCGGCACTGCGAATGGCAGCATAGCGAGCTCGACCAGTGGTGCGGACCTCACTGGCGCAGGCGCGACATTCCCGTACCCGATTTACTCGAAATGGTTTGCTGACTACGCTGCCAAGACCGGGGTCAAGATCAACTACCAGTCGATTGGATCGGGCGGCGGCGTCCGGCAGATCTCGGAAATGACCGTGGATTTTGGCGCTTCGGATGGCCCTATGAGCGACCAAGAGATCGCAGGGGCGAAAGGCGGCCCGATTCTGCACATTCCGACAGTGCTCGGTGCCGATGTGGTCACCTACAATCTTCCGAGCGTAACCCAGGCGCTGAAGTTCACGCCTGACGTTATCGCGGCGATTTTCCTCGGAAAGATCGTTAAGTGGAACGACCCGAAAATTGCCGCCGCCAACCCTGGCGTGAAATTCCCCGATCAGAGCATTCTTGGTCGTGCACCGGTCGGACGGCAGCGGCACCACGTATATCTGGACGGACTATCTATCCAGCGTCAGCCCCGAGTGGGCGAAAGGACCAGGGCGGGGCAAGGATGTGCAGTGGCCCGCCGGAATCGGAGGCAAAGGCAACGAGGGCGTTGCCGGCCAAGTCAAGCAGACTCCGTATTCGATTGGCTACATCGAGCTTGCGTACGCGAGACAGAACAAGCTGCCGTATGCGCTGGTGCGCAACTCAGCCGGCAAGTTCATCGAGCCGACGATCGAGTCGGTGACCGCAGCCGCCGCCGGTGTTGCACAGAAGCTGCCACCAAACACCGACTATAGAGTCTCGATAGTCAACGGGCCGGGAGCAGACGGCTATCCGATCTCTTCGTTCACGTGGCTGCTGGTGTACCAGAATCAGCGTGATGCGACGAAGGGAAAGAAGCTCGTTGACTTCATCAATTGGGCGCTACATGACGGGCAAAAGGAAGTCTCTGCGCTCGACTACGCCCCGCTGCCAGACGCAATTGTGGCGCCGTTGACCGCTCGCGTGGATTCGATCAGGGTAGGCCCCGCGGCGTGATCTCGATGCCGACGTGAATAACCTGTGACCACGTCGGTTCGGCAAAGTGGCAGGGCCCGGATCGGCGGCGCCGCCATCGGTGACCGGGTATACAGCGGTGCGATCACGTTCTTCGCGATATGCGTCCCGCTGCTACTGGGACTCATCGCGATTGAGATCGCTGCGGCAGGCATGCCCGCGTTCCAGAAATTCGGCCTGTCCTTCCTCACGTCGAGCAGATGGGATCCGGTCAATGGAGTCTTCGGTGCCGCCCCAGCGATCTTCGGCACTCTGGTCTCATCGGCGATCGCGCTGATCATCGCGACCCCACTCGCCGTGGGCGTCTCGATTTTCCTTTCCGAATTCGCGCCGCGGCTGTTGCGTCGACCGGTCGCCTTCCTGGTTGATCTTCTGGCTGCGATACCGAGCGTCGTGTATGGGTTGTGGGGGATCTTCGTGCTCCTCCCCGTGCTCAGGGTTTACATCATGCCGTTCTTGCGTGACACACTACACCTGGGCGTGCTCCCGTTATTCTCCGGGCCGGCCTATGGCCCGAGCATGTTGGCCGCGGGGCTGATTCTCGCCATCATGGTCCTCCCATACGTGTCGTCGGTCTCGCGCGAGGTGCTAATGGCGGTTCCCCGTTCCCAGCGCGAGGCAGCGCTGGCGCTAGGCGCCACGAAGTGGGAGACGATTTGGGGCGCGGTCCTGCCTTTTGCGAAATCGGGCATTATCGGCGGCGTGATCCTCGGGCTTGGCCGAGCGCTCGGCGAGACTATGGCCGTGACGATGCTCATCGGGAATCGCCCGGAGATTTCCGCATCGCTCTTCGCTCCCGGGTATACGATGGCGTCGTTGATTGCAAACGAATTTTCGGAGGCCTCGAGCGACATTCACCTGTCCGCCCTCATGGCCGTCGGCTTCACTCTGTTCGTGATAACGGTGATCGTGAACGGCATCGCCCGCTGGCTCGTGTGGCAGGTCTCGCGTGGAGCTGGCACCCCGGCATGACGTCTCCCGTGGCCGCGCCGCCCCTCCCACCGCCCGCGCCGCGTCGCGCGATGCTGACGCCCGCGCCAGCCACCTGGAACCCGGCGGCCGTCCAGGCCAAGCTCCGGCGGCGGCACGTGGTCAATTCGATCATGGTGGGCCTCGTGGTGCTCTCGGCGGTGATCGCCACGCTGCCACTGCTGTTCATCTTGGGTCACCTGATCGCGGAAGGTGGCGGGTCTGTGCGGTGGCACTTCTTCACCAACATGCCGAAGCCTGTGGGTGAGTCAGGTGGCGGCATGGCCAACGCGATAGTCGGAACGCTCATCCTCATCGCGCTCGGAAGCATGTTCGGGCTCCCCGTCGGAATCGGCGCGGGACTGTACCTGGCCGAGCATCGCGGGGCACGCCTCGCCAACGTCGTGCGTTTCTTGTCGGACGTGCTCAACGGCCTGCCGTCGATCGTCATGGGAATCTTTGCGTGGCAGTTTCTCGTGCGTCCGATCGGACACTTTTCGGCGCTTGCCGGAGGGGTTGCGCTCGGCGCGATGATGATCCCCATGGTGGCACGCACCACCGAAGAGATCGTGCTCACGGTCCCGATTTCCCTTCGGGAAGCCGCGCTCGCCCTTGGGTACGCGCGTTGGCGCACATCGCTCACGATCGTGCTGCGAACGGCGAGCGCAGGAATCGTAACTGGCGCGCTCGTGTCGATCGCCCGCATCGCGGGCGAGACGGCGCCGCTGCTGTTCACAGCCTTCGGCAATCAGTTCTGGTCAACGTCGCTCGCGCAGCCGATAGCGGCACTCCCTCTCCAGATATACACCTATGCTATCAGTCCCTACGACGACTGGCACGCCCAAGCCTGGGCCGGCGCCCTCGTCCTCATCCTTCTCGTCCTTGTCATCTCTCTCTTCGCCCGCATCGCCACCCGCGGCCGATTCGCCGGTACCAGCGAGTAAGCCGATGGTAACGGCACCGCCCGTGACCGTGCCCACCGCCCGCCCCGCGGCCGTGCGCGCTGGGCCAGCCCGCTCGGCTGGCGGCGCCCTGGCTGCCAATGGGCCCGCGGAGGGACGCATCGACGTGAAAACGCTCAACGCGTTCTTCGGGACTAGCCAGGCGGTGCGCGAAGTGTCGCTCGACATGCCCGAGCGGTGCGTGACCGCGATCATCGGTGCTTCTGGATCAGGGAAATCGACGCTCTTGCGCTGTCTCAACCGCATGCACGAGACCGTGCCCACTGCGCGAGTGTCTGGCCAGGTGCAGCTCGACGGACGAGACATTTATGCCCGCGACGTGAACCCCATCGCCGTGCGGCGGCACATAGGGATGGTCTTCCAGCGTCCGACGCCATTTCCAACCATGTCTATCCGGGAGAACATTGCAGCCGGACTGCGTGTCGCCAGCCGCAAGCATCTCTTCGAATCACGAGATCAGCACGATTGTTGAGAAGGCCCTCCGCCGCGCTGCATTGTGGGAAGAGGTAAAGGATCGGCTGCACGACAGCGCGACTGGGCTCTCGGGCGGCCAACAGCAGCGCCTGTGCATCGCTCGCGCGATTGCCGTCGAGCCTCAGGTCCTTCTGCTCGACGAGCCCACCAGCGCGCTGGACCCGATCAGCACGCAAAAAGTTGAGGAGCTCGTGTACGAGCTTCGTCAGGACATGACTGTCGTCATCGTGACGCACAATATGCAGCAGGCGGCGCGCGTCTCGGATCGCACGGCGTTCATGCTCGACGGTGAGCTGGTGGAGATCGCGCCCACGAACGCCCTTTTTACGACTCCCAAGGATTCGCGCACAGAGGCGTACATCACCGGCCGCTTCGGATGACCGCGCCCGCCACGTCGGGAGTCACGCCGCCGGGTGCTGACCCGGCCAGCCCCGATCGCGCCCCGCCCGCGATGGCCAAGTCACCGCTGCCGCTTCCGGCCTCGGCCCCGCGCTATACGTCAGCGGGGATCGAGCGGGGCTCGCTTTCGGCGTCCCAGTTCTCGTTCTGGTACGGGGATACGCAAGCTCTGTCGCAGATCACGCTCGAGATGCGCCCGCGAGCCATCACGGCGCTCATTGGGCCGTCGGGGTGCGGGAAATCCACGTTTCTCCGCGCCATCAACCGCATGCACGACGAGCTGCCCGGCACCCGCCACGAAGGAGTCATCCAGCTGGACGGCGTGGACGTGTACGAGCCAGAAGTGGACGCGACGATGCTCAGGCGGCGCGTGGGGATGGTGTTCCAGCGGTGGAACCCGTTTCCAAAATCGATTTATGACAACGTCGCCTATGGCCCCCGCATCAATGCGTCGCTCCCGACCGACGAAATGGACAGAATCGTCGAGGCGTCGCTGCGGCGCGCGGCGCTCTGGGACGAGGTGAAGGACCGGCTGCGCGATAGCGCGTTTAGCCTGTCTGGCGGCCAGCAGCAGCGGCTCTGTATCGCACGTACTTTGGCCAATGAGCCGGAAGTTCTGCTGCTCGACGAGCCCGCGAGCGCGCTGGACCCTATTGCCACGCAGAAGATCGAAGAGCTTCTTTACGAATTGAAGCGAGAGCTCACGATCGTGATCGTCACACACAACCTGCAGCAAGCGGCGCGAGTGAGCGACGTGACCGCATTCTTCTACCTGGGTCGTCTGATAGAGGTTGGACCAACCGACCGAATATTCACCGCCCCGCGCGAGGAGCGTACGAACTCATACATCACCGGACGGTTTGGATGAACTCGGCCTAAATGACAATGCCTAATACATCGCCTACCGCAGCCCCGACCGGCGGCACCCTGACCGCCGACTCGCCGATGGGCTACCGTCACTTTCACGAGCAGCTCGGCAGGCTGAAAGAGCGGCTGCTCACGATGTCGGACCGCGCTGAGGGACTTATCGACCTCGCGGTCGAGGCTCTTCTCCGTCGCGATTCTGACCGCGCCGACGCCGTCATTGCCGGAGACCGGGAGATCGACTCGCTTGAAGTGGAGATCGAAGGGCTCGCGGTGGAGCTGCTCGCCCTGCAGCAACCAATGGCGCGAGACCTACGCTTCATCGTGAGCGCCATCAAGATCGCGAGCGATCTGGAACGGGTCGGCGACCACGGGGTGAACATTGCGCAGTGCGCGCTCAGGCTGGTCGCAGTGCGATCCACGATCACACCCGATCCCGAGATCGAGGACATGGCTCGCCGATCGCGCCAAATGCTGAGTGATGCACTCGATGCGTTCATTCGCGCGGACGGGGCGCTGGGCCGAGAGGTATGCAAGGCCGACGACCACGTGGACGCGCTTCTCAACTCCGTGTTCCGGATCCTGCTCACGCACATGATGGCGGACCCTCGGGCAATCACCCCGTCGCTCGAGCTCATTCTCGTGGGCCGCAACCTCGAGCGCGTGGCCGACCTCGCGACCAACATCGCCGAGGACGCGGTGTTCCTAGCCGAGGGCAAGCAAATCAAGCATCATTTCGAAGACCGCGAGAAGCTGGGGCAATTCGAATCAACGCGAGGCGGCTGACACCGGGTGGAGCGCTAAGGCATGGCGGGGGCACCAGCTGAGCGGACTGGCCCGCCAGGAAATGGGGTGACGGTCGGAGGGAACGGCTCAGGCGGAAACGGCGCGCCAGGCCAGAGCATTCGCGTCGCCGCGATCGACATCGGGTCGAACTCGATCAGGCAGATCGTGGCGGACGTGTCAGGCAACGGATCGATCCGCATCGTGGATGAGCTCAAGGCGCAGCCGCGGCTGGGCGCCGGAGCGGCGGCAACGGGACAAATGCGACCCGAGAGCATGCAGAGCGCTCTGGACGCGCTCAGCCGGATGGCAACGCTCGCCCGACAGCTGGGCGCGCAGCGCATCGAGGCGGTCGCCACAAGCGCGGTACGCGAGGCCGCCAACGGCAGCGAGTTTCTCGAGCGAGTAGGCGCGGAGACCGGGCTGCGAGTTCGCGCGCTCGACGGGGAGGACGAAGCTCGACTGACGTTCCGCAGCGCGCTCGCGCATTTCGACCTGGGCGTTGGGCGCTGGATCGTGATGGACATCGGCGGCGGGTCGATAGAGCTGGCGCTGAGCGCCGACGGGCTGCTGGATCGGTTGATCTCGCTGCCGTTCGGTGCGATCCGCATGACCGAGGAGTATCTGGGTCCCGACGCTGACGACTCGCACCGCGTGCGACTCGGGGTCAATCGGCTACGACGTGACGTGCGCGCCGAGCTGCGGAAGTACTTGCCCGTGCGAGACTGGCGTGGCGCGCACGTGATCGGGGCGGGCGGGACTTTCACGAATCTCGCAGGCATGTACCTCGCGCGGCAGCGAGTGGGCACCGCGCGGACCGTGCACGCCACCCACGTGCCGCGAGATGAGGTCGAGCACATTCTGCTGGCCCTTCAAGACTTGGCGCTGAACGAGCGGCAATCGGTTCCCGGACTCAACCCACAGCGAGCGGACATCATCGTGGCCGGGCTGGCCGTGGTTGCGGAAGTGATGGGCCGAGTGGACGCGCGCGACGTACTCGTCTCCGCGTACGGTATTCGTGAGGGCGTGCTGCTCGAGGCCGCGCGCGTGACTCCGACCGTTGCCGATCCAGGCGAGGCGCGTGCGCGTTCGGTGCGCGAGTTTGCCGAGCGTTCGCATTATGACGCGCCGCACGCTCACCACGTGCAGCGACTCGCCATGCAGCTGTACGACGCTGTGGGCGACAGGCTCGGATGCGGCCCTGGTGATCGGGAGATCCTGTCTGACGCGGCGCTCCTACACGACATCGGCTACCACATCAATTACCACAAGCACCACAAGCACTCCTACCACCTCATCCTGCACGCCGACCTGCTCGGGATGTCACCCGAGGAGCAGGTGGCCGTGGCCAACGTTGCGCGTTACCATCGCGGCCCGGCTCCCAAGAAGTCTCACGAGAATTACAAATCGCTGGACAAGGCTTTGCGGAAGCGGATCAAGCGACTTGCCGCAATACTGCGCGTGGCCGATGGTTTCGATCGCGGCCACGCGGGCGCCGTAGAGCGGGTAAAGGTGCGTTGGCTCGGCCGCGCCATGCGCCTGACAGCGGTCCCGGCCGCCGCGGACGCCTCGGTGCGGCTAGAGCTGTGGGGAGCGGCCCATAAGGTCGGGTTACTCGAAGAAATGGCCGGCGTGAAGATCGAGATCGTTGCGCCGGACGGTCACGTCGTGACTCCGGACGTAGCCGAGGTGGGAGATATAGAGTGACGCACCTCGCGGGACTCCACGGGGAGCCGCCCCCAGGAGTCCCGTTGTAGGATCTGGTGGATCGACCGCTCGGGCTCGCCGTTGGGAATTCGCTGCTGGTACGAGCCATCGGCGGCCAGGTCCCACGCACCGCGATTGTCCGCAAGGCAGGCCTGCAGCAGCGACGCCAACCGGGGATGCAATGTCAGATCATCCACGGGCGCGACCGCTTCAACGCGCCGGTCAAGGTTGCGGGGCATCCAGTCTGCGGAGCCGATGTAATACTCCGGCGAGCCGCCGTTGCCGAAGCACCAGACGCGCGAGTGCTCCAGGAATCGCCCGACAATGCTCATCACTCGGATCCGGTCGCTGAGTCCTGGCACTCCCGGGCGCAGACAGCAGATCCCCCGCACGATGAGGTCGATCTCCACTCCGGCCTGTGACGCTCGGTACAGAGCAGAGATCGCTTCGGTGTCCACCAGCGCATTCAGCTTCGCGATGATTCGCCCGCCACCGGGCGAGCCAGCGCGCGCGAAATTCGCCTCGCGTTCGATGAACTCCATGAAACGACCGCGCATGTTGGCTGGTGCCACGAGAAGTTTGCGGTACAGGCGCTGCCGCGAGTATCCCGTCAGCGAGTTGAACAGGTCGCTCACGTCCGCGCCGATCGACGGGCTCACGGTGAATAACCCTATGTCGTCGTACGTGCGCGCCGTCTTGCTGTTGTAATTCCCAGTCCCCAAATGGACGTAGCGCCGAATGCCGTCCGCCTCCCGGCGAACGACGAGGACCGTCTTGGCGTGCGTCTTGAGGCCGGGCAGCCCGTAGGCTACGTGCACGCCCGCATCCTCCAGCGTGCGCGCCCAGGTGATGTTGTTCGTTTCGTCGCCGCGTGCTTGCAGTTCCACGAGGACCGCGACCTGCTTGCCCGCTTCGGCGGCTTCGATGAGCGATCTCACGATTGCCGTGTCGCCGGACGTGCGGTACAGCGTGGTCTTGACCGCCAGCACGTTCGGGTCGCTGGCGGTTGCGCTCAGGAAATGCTCGACCGAACCCACAAACGAGTCGTACGGGTGGTGCACCAGCACGTCGCGTTCGCGGATCGCGTCGAACACCGACCGGCCAGGGTCGCGAAACTCCGGCGGGACCACTGGCGAGAATGGCGGGTCGCGGAGGTCGGGAATGTCCAATGTGGCGATCGACATCAGATCGCCCAGGTCGAGCAGCGATCCCGCCTGCTGCACGTCACCGGGAGTGAGCGCGGGCAGCTCGGGCGATTGATCCTCGCGCAGTTCTTCGAGGAGAAGGCTTCTCAGGTGCGCCGGCATCGTGTCCTGCACTTCGAGGCGCACGACCTCGCTGAACCGCCGTTCCGACACCTGCTGCTCGATCGCTTCCAGCAGATCCTCGGAGTCGTCCGTGGTGGCAAGGTCCAGGTCCGAGAAGCGCGTCACTCGGAACGCATACCACCCCAAGACCTCCATCCCCGGGAAGAGCGCCCCCAGATTGGCGCCTATGACCTGCTCTAATGGGACGAAATGGTAGGGACGACCGAACGGCACCCAGCGCGGCAGGCTCTTGGGCACCTTGACCCGGGCAAAGTGGTCCACGCCTTTGACCGGGTCGCGGATCTCGACAGCCAGTGACAGCGAAAGGTTGGAGATGTACGGGAACGGGTGTGCCGGATCGACCGCGAGGGGGGTGAGCACCGGAAAGACCTGCGACTCGAAGAACCCGTCCACCGCGAGCCACTCCGCGGGCGTGAGATCCGACATCGAAACCAGTCGCACGCCGCGCTCGGCGAGTTTCGGCAGAACGTAGTCCTGCAGGCATGTGCGCACGTCGGCCAGCTGTGCATCCACGCGCTTGGCGATCGCCGCCAGCTGCTCCGAAGGAGACATCCCGTCCGGCGATGGCTGTGTGACGCCCGCGCGCACCTGCCGGCGAAGTCCGGCCACGCGCACCATGTAAAACTCGTCGAGGTTCGTGCTGTGGATCGCGAGAAACTTGGCGCGCTCGAGTAGCGGGTTGCGCGTGTCGAACGCCTCGTGCAGTACGCGGGCGTTGAACTCGAGCCAACTCAGTTCACGATTCAGATATTGCGATTGATCCATGCCCGTATACCTAGTCCAGCGCCACAGCTCAGTCTGATCAGGCCGCCCACGCGCGCATTGCTTTGGAGCGTTGCCGCACGAGATCGGAGTTCACGAAAAACTTGACCAGAATTACTCCGGCAATGAAACCGCCTACATGTGCCCAGACAGCCACGCCCCCCGTGACATCGGGATTGAGTGCATTCGATTGCGACAGGCCGCTCAGCGCTTGCAAGAAGAACCAGTAGAGCAGCACTACCCATGCACGTATTCGCACCACAAAGATGAAGACAAACATCCGAACATACACTGACGGATATAGTACCAAGTACGCACCAAGCACACCCGAGATGGCGCCGGAGGCCCCTACGGTGGGTACGGGCGAGGCTGGCTGTGAAATTATGTGCGCTGCCGCGGCGATTAGGCCGCAGAGCAGGTAGAACCCCAGGAACCGGACCCGGCCCATGCTGTCCTCGACGTTGCGACCGAAAACGCCGAGGTAGATCATGTTCCCGATTAGGTGGAGCCAACCGCCGTGGAGGAACATCGAGATCAGCGGCGTGAACTTGTTGATCGAGTCGTTATCGACGACGCAGACCAATCCCGGTCCGATTGGAACAGATTCCCCCAGAGGCGCCAAGTGCGTGAGCTCGCCGGGCACCATCCCGAGGTCGCAAACGCTTTTCCCCAAGGCCAAAGGGTCGAGCCCGCCATGTTCCACAAAAAGCCACACGGCCACGTTCGCCGCGACCAGCAGGTACGTCATCACTGCCGGGCGAAGCGTCGGATTGTCGTCGCCTAGGGGGATCATGCTGCCAATTTGGCTCTTTTGGCCGGTATTAGCATTGCTATTGCTGCAACGCGGATGGATTGAGGCTTATCCGGCCCGTGTGTCCGGCGATACGCGCAAGACGGCGCGAATCGACCGGGAACTCGGCACATCAAAGGCGAGGCTGTGATGGCAGACAAGGTAATCGGCATTGATCTCGGAACGACGAATTCCGTGGTCGCCGTCATGGAGGGGGGGGACCCGGTTGTCATCCCCAACTCAGAGGGCGGACGGACGACGCCGTCCGTCGTCGCCTTCACCAAGGATGGCGAACGGCTCGTGGGCCAGATCGCCAAGCGGCAGGCTGTAACGAACCCGCAGAACACGATCTTCTCGATCAAGCGCTTCATGGGGCGGAAGATGTCCGAAGTGCAGAACGAGGTGAAACGGGTTCCGTACAAGGTGCTTGCCGGGCCGAACGACATGGCGGTAGTGGAAGTTCAGGGGAAGCGATACACGCCGCCCGAGATCTCGGCCATGATCCTGCAAAAAATGAAGCAGACGGCCGAGGACTACCTAGGGCACAAGGTCGAGAAGGCAGTTGTGACCGTCCCGGCGTACTTCAACGACTCCCAGCGCCAGGCGACCAAGGACGCTGGAAAGATCGCGGGACTGGATGTCCTGCGCATCATCAACGAGCCGACCGCGGCTGCGCTGGCGTACGGGCTCGACAAGAAGAAGGACGAGAAGGTCGCGGTGTTCGACCTCGGGGGCGGCACATACGACATTCTCGGTACTGGAGCTGTATGACGTCGAGGGCTCACGCCAGTTCGAGGTGAAGTCGACCAACGGCGACACGCACCTCGGCGGTGATGACATGGACCAGCGTGTTATCGATTGGCTCGTCGCCGAGTTCAAGCGCGATCAAGGGATCGATCTGTCAAAGGACCCGATGGCGCTCCAGCGGCTCAAAGAGGCCGCCGAGAAGGCAAAGATCGAGCTGTCGTCGACCCTGTCCACGGACATCAATCTGCCGTTCATCACGGCCGACCAAAGTGGACCCAAGCACCTGAATTACACCCTGACCCGGGCGAAGCTCGAGCAGCTCGTGGACGATCTGATCCAGCGCACGATTCCTCCGATGGAACAGGCGCTCAAGGACGCGGGGATCAAGCCGTCCGACATTGACGAGGTATTGCTCGTTGGTGGCGCGACACGCATGCCGAAGGTACAGGAAATCGTCCGCAAGTTCTTCGGGAAGGAGCCGAACAAGAGCGTGAACCCGGACGAGGTGGTTGCGATCGGCGCGGCTGTGCAAGGTGCCGTGCTCACTGGCGAGCAGAAGGACGTCCTGCTGCTCGACGTGACGCCGCTGTCGTTGGGGATTGAAACGCTGGGCGGCGTGACCACCGTGCTCATTCCCCGCAACACGACGATTCCGACCAAGAAGACGGAGACGTTCTCGACGGCCGACGACAACCAGACGACGGTCGAGATTCACGTGCTGCAGGGCGAACGCGAGCTTGCTACGTACAACAAGACTATCGGCAAGTTCCAGCTCACGGGGATTCCACCGGCACCTCGTGGCTTGCCGCAGATCGAGGTGACTTTCGACATCGACGCCAACGGGATCCTGCACGTGACGGCGAAGGACAAAGCCACGGGCAAGGAGCAGAAGATTCGCATCGAGGCGTCCAGCGGGCTGTCCGACGCCGAGGTTGATCGGATGGTCAAGGATGCGGAGAAGAACGCGGCCGAGGACAAGAAGCGCCGTGAGGACGATCGACACCCGGAACCGCCTCGACAGCATGACCTATGAGGTGGAGAAGAACGCGAAGGAGTGGTCCGATCGGCTGTCACCGGAACTCAAGTCTCGACTCGATGCAGCCGTCGAGAGGGCGCGCAAAGCGCTCCGCGGCGACGATCAGGGCGAGATCAGGGCGGCGCAGGAGGAACTGACACGCGCGTACAGCGAGGCGGGTCAATCGCTCTACCAGCAGCAGGGCGCGCCAGGTCAGGGTGGGGGCGCCGGGCCAGCCCCGTCAGGCGGGCCGCAGGAGCCGGCGGGGGCGGCTGCTGGGGCGGGGGGTAAGCCTAACGATGTGGTCGAGGCCGACTACGAGATCGTTGACGACAAGAAGTAACCCGGGTTGCCATTGGCCGGTAAGCCACCAGTCAATGCAGGAGCGCGGATCCAAAATCCGCGCTCCTGTGTATATCTGACGTAGACTTTCGAGTCAGTATACGTATTTATCAGTATATCTGGCATAACTCCATCGATACCGGACAGAAGCCATGCCCAAGACTTTGACAAAAGCCACACTACTGACAGCCGTGGTGGCCGCATTTGCTGGCGGACTCGCCGTCGCATCCTCGTTCGACTTTACTCGAGCGGGATTTGCGCAGGTCGCGTCCAGCACGACCTCCACGAAACCGGCGGCCCAGGACGTCAAGCCGCTTGCCGACATCAGCAACGCGTTCGTGTCGGTAGCCGAGCACGTGACTCCGGCCGTCGTGTCGGTACAGACAGCGCGCGACCCGCGCATGGTCGCCAACCCCCGGACGCGCGGACGCGTGCCGCCGGGCCTTGAGGACTTCTTCAACCAATTCGGCCCGCAGCGCCAGGAGCCGCAGGAAGCCAGCGGCTCGGGCTTCATCGTGACCAGCGACGGCTACATCCTGACCAACAACCACGTGGTGGCGGATGCGGACCGCGTAACTGTGACGCTGAACGACCGTCGAGTGTTCAAGGCCAAAGTTGTGGGCCGTGATCCGACGACAGATGTCGCGGTCGTCAAGATCGACGAATCGAATCTTCCGACCGTTACGCTCGGCGACGACGGCAAGGCCCGGGTAGGTGAGTGGGTACTGGCCATTGGCAATCCGCTGGGACTCGACCACACCGTGACGGCGGGAATCGTGAGCGCAAAGGGTCGTGACAGCCGCGACCTGGCCGGGCTCATGCGCAGCCAGTACGCGATCTCGGATTTCATTCAAACAGACGCGGCGATCAATCCGGGCAACTCCGGCGGCCCGCTGGTCAACATCCGCGGCGAGGTCATTGGCATCAACAGCGCGATCGCCAGCCCGACCGGCTACTACTCCGGTTACGGCTTCGCCGTACCGATCTCGCTCGCCAAGAGCGTGATGGACGACTTGATAAAGTACGGCAAGGTGCGGCGTGCGGTGCTGGGAATTGCGATTGGCCCGGTCACGCCGGACGACGCCGGAGCAGCGGGACTCAAGACCATCTCAGGCGTCATGGTCGGTGGTTTTACGCCGTCCGATGGTTCTAGCCCGGCGCAGAAGGCCGGCCTCGAGGTGGGTGACATCATCGTCGCGGCGGATGGTCAGAGCGTGGACCGCGTGAGCGCATTGCAGCGGATTGTCCGGCAGCACCAGCCGGGACAGTCGGTATCGCTGGATGTCGTGCGCTTCGGCAGCAGAAAGACGTTCCCGGTCAAGCTCGCCGAGGCTCCGACCGACGAGCAGGTGGCGTCGAACGATGACCAAGGTGACAAGCCGAGTGGCGGCGTGAGCTCGGACAAGCTGGGTGTATCCGTCGAGCCAGTAACGGCAGAGGTGGCGCGGGACAACGGCATTCCCGATAACGACAGGGGCTTGCACGTGACCGACGTCAACGCTCAGGGCCCGGCTTACAACAAGCTCTTTCCGAACGACGTGATCGTCGCGGTGCTGTATCCCGAGCCACGCAAGGACGTGCACTCGGTGGCAGACTTGCAGGAAGTGCTGACGAAGGTCCGGAACGGCGACTACGTGAGTCTCCTGGTGTTCAACAACGCCGGGGGCCAACCGCAAGCCGGCACTACTCGTGTAGTGAGTTTGCACGTTGGGGCGTAGATAAGGATTCCCCCTCCCCCGCCCCCTCCCCTTTGGGGAGGGGGTTTTTTCTTTTTTGGGCGTCGCTTGGATCGGCGTTGCGCAAGCGGCCCCACCCCTAGCCCCTCCCCTGAAGGGGAGGGGAATTGTCCTTTTTCAAACTCGTTTGGATGACGAGGGCTCCGCCCTCGACCCGGTCGCGCGAGACCGTGATCCCGGCATCCCCATCACCGTTTAGCCGAGGGGGTCGAGGGGGCGAAGCCCCCTCGTCATTCAAGCGAAGCTTGAAACAAAACAATTCCCCCTCCCTTTTGGGGGAGGGGGTTAGGGGGTGGGGCGTGAGCCGCTAAGTTTATACGACGCTAAGACGCTCGGGTGGCGTAACTGGTAGCCGCGAGGGCCTTAGAAGCCCTTGTCGAAAGACGTGCGGGTTCGAGTCCCGCCCCGGGCACTGCTCGGTCGCTATTTGGTCGATATCGCTACTTGGGAAGCACGTAGCGAACGCCCAGCTGCAACGGGAAGTACGGCGCATCGCTCAGCCCACCTGGCGCCGTAAATGGCAGCTGGTAGCGTACCTCAGCGAAACCTTGCACCGGCCCAAACGGGTACCGGACTCCCCCTCCAAAGTTGATTCCGAGTCCCGTACTCGCGTCGCCGCTAACGCAGCCCGGCACCGCCAGGATCGCACACTCGTCAACCGAGAAAGACACGTGGTAGATGCCGAGCCCGCCTAGGATGTACGGCTCGAACGCGGTGCCACTCAGGTGAAAGTCATACAACGCGTCTACGAGAAAGCGCACGATGTTGGCGCTGGCATTCACGCTGTTGCTCGCACCGAAATGACTGTACCCGATTTCGGCGCGGAAGCCGATCGGCGCAGTGCGAGGGAACCAAGCCTCGACAGCACCCATGAGGTCAGCGCCCGCGCTCAACCCCGTGCCGAAATCGCCGACGGGCGCAGCGAGTCCGATGGACCCATCGACAGCCCACGTGGGCGTGTCGAGTGCGCTGCTCGTGCGCCTCTGCGCGCTCGCGGGCGCCGCCCACGCAATTAGCCCGGCTATGACTGCGAAAACAGTAAGCATGAATCGATTCATCGAGGCGCGGTGCATCGGCGAATGCATCAGCGAGTGCATCAGGGTCTCTCCGAGACGGGGTGAGTCGAGCAGGTTAGCTTTGTCAGCGTGGGCATTCAAATTACGCCGAAAAAGTCCAGCGGGGTCGAGCGGTTCCTCGAAGTTTCGGTTCCAGCTGACACGGTCCGTGACGCGGAGGAGAGCGCCGCGCGGCGCTATGCATCCACCGTTCGCCTGCCGGGATTTCGTCCTGGGAAAGCGCCCGCAGCCGTGGTGCGCAAGCGGTTCGGCCAGGCGATTCGCCAACAGGCACTGGAAGCGCTCGTGCAGGAGGCGTACCAGGAGGCCGTAGAACGCGAGCATCTCACGCTAGCCTCTCAGCCGCACGTGCACGACGTCAAGTTCGAGGACGGGAAGCCACTCACATTCGAGCTGCATCTGGAAGTGAAGCCGGACGTGGCCCTGCCACGTCTCTCGGGCTTTCGGGTCAAGCGGACGGCGCGCCCGGTGACCGACACACAAGTTCGGGACCAGCTCGAGGCCATGCGCGAGCAGCGCGCCACGTGGTCGCCGATCACGGACAAGGCCGCCCCGGGCGACATGGTGACAGTTATGCTGTCCACGGCCGATGAAACGGGCGCTCTGGCTGACGGAAAGGAGTTCAGGCTCGTCTTAGGAGGTGGCCAGGCCATCCCGGGCATTGAAGAGCTCATCATGGAGGCAAAGCCAGGTAACACGGTGGAGCGAGCCGTCCGCTGGCCTGACGACTTCCCCGATGAGACGCAGCGTGGCAAGACCAAGCCGGTGCGCGTCACCCTGAACGACGTGAAACGCCGAGTGCTTCCCCCGCTTGATGACGCATTCGCGCGGGAGATCGGCGATTTCGACTCGGTCGCGGCGCTCACGCAAACGGTCCGCGAGGATCTCGATCGGCATGCCGTTCGCGAGGCCGACGCCGAGGTGCGGCAACGACTGCTTGACGAGCTGGCGAGCGCCAACCCATTCGATGTTCCGCCAAGCTGGGTCACTCAGCTCGTCGGCGCTTATGGGGAGGCATATCAGCTGCCCGAGGCAGATCGCTCGCGTTTCGAGACCGAGTTCCGGGCGATGGCCGAGCGGCAGGTACGACGCGATCTCATCATCGAGACAATCGCTCGGCGCGAGACCTTGACCGCCACCGAGGCCGATCTGGATGAGCGCATCGCTGAGGCCGCTCGGGAGCGCAAGACGACTCCCTCGGCATTGTATGCCTCATTACAGAAAGCGGGACGGCTCAAGGAGATGGAGCGTGGAATCACAGAGGAGAAAGTGTTCAAGTGGCTCATGGCAAACAACACTGTGGAAGAGAGCTGAGGCGGACTGATGCGGCGCACTGACGAGCGTTTCGACGAGGGCACCATGGCACAGATGTCGACTATCTATCCTCCGTACGTCATTGAGCGGTCGAGCCGCGGCGAGCGGACGTATGACATTTTCTCGCGGCTGCTAATGGACCGGATCGTGTTTCTTGGCACTCCGGTGACAGACGATGTCGCTAACATTGTGATAGCACAGCTGCTGTTCCTCGACGCAGACAACCCGGAGCGCGACATACACTTGTACGTCAATTCGCCCGGTGGAAGCGTGTCGGCTGGACTGGCGATTTACGACACCATGCAGTTCTTGCGCGCACCCGTGAATACCACCTGCATGGGCATGGCCGCCAGCATGGGGTGCTTTCTCCTGGCTGGCGGGCGCAAGGGACGTCGCTCGGCGCTTCCACATGCTCGCGTGATGATGCACCAGCCATCGGGCGGCACTCAGGGCACGGCTTCGGACATACAGATCCAGGCAAAGGAGATACTGTACTTACGGTCGAAAATGCACGAGCTCATGTCGAAGCACACGGGCCGTCCGATCGAGCAGATCGAGCGGGATTTCGACCGGGACTATTACATGTCCGCGGAAGAGGCCAAGGCATATGGCATCATCGACACCGTCGTTACACAGGATCCGGTGCTCGCGCACGCGCGTAGCGAGACGGTCGAGGTTCTCAAGGGTTGACTTCCGGCGGCCCTCTAATTCGTTTCAGAATCGGTTCACGGACGTGACCTCTGACCCGACTAATGTCTCACGATAAGCACTTGCGCTGCTCGTTCTGCGGCAAGTCGAAGGACTCGGTCAGGAAGTTCATCTCCGGGCCTTCGGTTTACATCTGCAACGAGTGCATCGCCCTCTGCAACGAGATCCTGGCCGAGGACGAGGAGCGGGAAGTTGCGGAAGCGATCACGCAGGTCCCGACGCCGCAAGAGATCAAGGACGTCCTCGACCAGTATGTGATCGGACAGGAGCGCGCGAAGAAAGCTTTGTCGGTCGCGGTCTACAATCACTACAAGCGCATCAACTCCTCATCGCTGCGCGACGATGAGGTCGAGCTCGACAAATCAAATATCCTCCTCATCGGCCCGACCGGCGTCGGCAAGACGCTGTTGGCTCAGACGCTCGCGCGCATCCTGGACGTCCCGTTCACTATCGCCGATGCGACGACGCTCACCGAGGCCGGATATGTCGGCGAGGACGTCGAGAACATCCTCGTGCGGCTGCTGCAGGCCGGCGACTTCAATGTTGCCGAATGCGAGCGCGGAATAGTGTACATCGACGAGATCGACAAGATCGCGCGCAAGTCCGAGAACCCGAGCATCACGCGAGATGTATCGGGCGAAGGCGTCCAGCAGGCGCTGCTCAAGATCCTTGAAGGCACGATAGCTTCGGTGCCGCCTCAGGGCGGACGCAAGCACCCGCAGCAGGAATACATCCAAATCAACACGAAAGACATTCTGTTCATTTGCGGCGGCGCGTTCGACGGACTCGAGAAGATCATCGAGGCGCGGACGGGCCGGAAGCAGATCGGCTTCACGAAGGAAGATTCCAAGGCCGCGGCGAACGCGGTGTCGAATGTTGCGCTCGCGTTGTCGAAGAAGCCGGTGAAGAACCCGTTCGCCGAGGTCGAGCCGGACGACCTGCTGCGTTACGGGCTCATTCCGGAGCTGGTGGGCCGGCTGCCGGTTGCGGTGCCTCTCGAGGCACTCGACGAGGACGCGCTCGTGAGGATTCTCAAAGAGCCCAAGAACGCGCTCACGAAGCAGTATGCTCGGCTCTTCGACCTGGAAGAGGTCAAGCTGTCGTTCGAGGAGACCGCCCTCCGCGCCGTGGCGGCGAAAGCCCTCAAACGCGGCACCGGTGCGCGTGGGTTGCGAGCTATCCTCGAGGAAATCCTGACGGAAGTGATGTTCGAGCTGCCAACGCGCGAAGACGTGACCGAGGTCAAGGTGATAGAGAGCACAGTCACGATGGCCGCGCCCCCGCTGCTCGAGATCTCACCAAAGCGGCAGAAGAAAGAGGCTTAGGAGTCCCCACCCCCTAACCCCCTCCCATATGGGAGGGGGTTTCTCGTCCAAACGGCAGTCGTTCGGAGCATTTCAACCCGTATGGAGAGATGCCAATGAAGTACGTGATCAGCTGGTTCGAACGCGCGCAGGGTTCGCCCATAGAGTACGAGAACGCCCAGAAGCGAATCCTTGAGGTGTTCGGTCAATGGAAGGCGCCCGCCAATTTCAAGGTCGAATTCTTCGTGGTTCGAGTCGGCGAGTGGGGTGGGCACATGCTGGTAGATTGCGACGATCCGCTGACCATTCACAAATTTTGTTCGATGCTACCTGCCTTCGTATTCGAGGCGCGACCCGTCATTACGGTCGAGGAAGCCGTCCGCGGCGAACTCGAGGTGATTGCCTGGCGAGATGGACTGAAACGCAAGTGAGGCAATCCGCGCTTCGAGCGGCTGCTCGCGGGCCAAAGAGATGGCCGACCGATAGCTGATCTTCTATTAGATCTAGCCTTCCAACAAAGCGGCGGTTTGGCGCGCGTCTATCGCTGCTCCGAGGCGGGCGAAGCTCGTCGCGGCGGACTGGAGCTCGAGCTCCGCATCGTCCTGATTGCCGCAGGCCCGGTATGCCTGTGCGAGAAACAATCGCGCGCGCGCGGCCTCGTAGGGCAGATCGCTTTCCTTCCATAGCTTCCACGCCTGGCGCAGACTGACCGCCGCCTTGGCGGGGGCGCCTTCCCCGAGCTCCAGGAGCCCGTGCGCGAATGCCGCTCTGGCGGCGAGGGTTGGTGACGTGTACACGTCGGCGATGGACGAGAGCTCTGCCGCCGTCAGGCGCGCTGTCTCCAAGGCGCCGGTGGCTAGGGCGACTTCCGCCTGGGCTGGGAGGAGGCGCACGCGGTCGAGCGGTGACATCAGCGTGTTGGAGAGCGCGCGATCGAGCAGCGCGCGGGCGCTATCGGGACGACACTGAGCGAGACGGAGTAGGGCAAGCCCCGGCACAGGGTCACGTCCGAGCTCGTGCGCGTGCCGAAAAAGCTCGTCGGCGGCCTCCAGATCGCCCATGCGCAGGCGGATCTCGCCGAGTTCGTAGTACGCCTCGGCGGCGACATTCGGAGATAAAGTCTTCCAGCTCAGCCGAGGCACGGCGCGCCTCCGCTTCGGCTTCGGGCCAAGCCCCGCGCAATCGCAGGAGCTCGGCCCGATGTACGCGGCAGATGCCTGGGAACCCCGACTCGGCGTGCCGCGTACACCAGTGGCGCGCCTCCTCGTTCCACTCGCCCGCCCGCCGGTAGTCGGCCAGCTTCGTGCAGGTGCTCATCATGTTGCAGTACGTGCGGCCCGTGCTCCGCGGGCCGAGCTGGCCGCTCGTCGCGGCAGCCATCGCCTCGTCGATCAGCGCCATGCCGTCGGTCACCCGGCCCCGGGACACGAGGATGCGACCGCGGTCCTGCAGCGCCACGGTCTGGAGGTCGAGATCTCCCAGCCGCTGGGCGATCTCGAAGGCGTGTTCCGACAGGGCGGCGGCACGGTCGAGGTCCCGGTCCTCCTCGAAGGCGAGCATGGCGTGCATGCGCGCCAGCCACCCGTGGGCGATCGACTCCGGCAGTCCGCGCAAATGGCGCTCGGCGCGCTGGAGCCATCCGTGGCCGACCGAGTGGGCCAGCTTATGGAAGTGATCCTCGGCGACGGCCACGGCCACGGCCGCCGCACGGCCGAGGTCTCCCAACTCGATATATCGCGCGTAGGCGCGCTCCCGTGCCCTGATGCACTCATCGCCCCGGCCCACCCACCACGCCGCCTCGGCCAGGCGCTCGAGATGCGGTGGCGAGAGGTCGCCGCCGACGTCGGCGGCAGTGAGCGCGGCGTAGGCCTCGTTCCACTCCCAGCGCTCGAAGGCCCGGAGCCCCGCTCGCAGCGTGTCGCTCGCGGTCGCCGCGTCCGGCGCGGCTCGTGCGGTCGCGGGGACGACGCTTGCCTCGAGCTCAGCGGCCAGCTCGGCGGCGGTTTGCCACCGGTCGGCAGGCTCCTTCTCCAGGCAGCGCATCACGAGCTGCGCGAGGGGCGCTGGGACGTCGGCGCGGCGCCCGGCGATGGGCTCCGGCGCCTTGGTCATGTGCGCGACGAGGAGCAACGAGGGCGAGAGTCCCGGGAAGGGCGGGTGTCCGGCCAGCATCTCGTAGGCGATCACACCCATCGCGTAGATGTCGGCCCGCGCGTCCACGGCCGGATCGGCGGCAAGCTGCTCGGGCGCCATGTAGCCCGGCGTGCCGAGCCCCAGGCCGGTTGCAGTGAGACGCGACTCGCCGCGGGTCGCCTCCGCCACGGCGCGGGCGATGCCGAAGTCGGCGAGGATGGCGTGCCCGTGTTGGAGCAGGATGTTCTCAGGCTTGAGGTCGCGGTGGACGACGCCGTGGTCGTGGGCAAAGGCGAGCCCGTCGGCGACCTCGCGCAGGAGGCGCACCGCCTCCCCGATCGGCAGGGCGCCGTGAAGGGCCAGCCGGTGTCGCAGCGAGTCGCCGACGACGAACGGGGTGACATAGTACAGCAGGCCCCCGTGGGCGCCGGCCGCGAGCACGGGGAGAATGTGGGCGTGCTGGAGCTTCGCCGTGACGAGCATCTCGCGCTGGAAGCGTTGCGCGGTGACCTCGTTGGCGATCTCGGGCGGCAGCAGCTTGATGACGACCTGGCGATCGAGCGAGCGCTCGGTGGCGAGGAACAACCGGCTCATCCCGCCGGCCGGAAGCTCCCGATCGATCAGGTAGGCATCACCAACGGCGCCCTGCAGCTCGGAAAGGAGATCGGGCCCCGGCATACGGAAACTCCGCTGAGCGAATCAGCGAACATAACTATGGCGCGCGGTGAGAGCTATGACACGGCCGCTGCGAGTCGAGGGGGCGGAGCCCACTCGTTATCCAAGCGAAGCTTGAAAAAGACAATTCCCCCTCCCCTATAGGGGAGGGGGTTAGGGGGTGGGGTAAGCCCCGCTAATTACATTCCCTCCGATGCCAGTATTTGCTCGTGACACCGAGCGGTTTGAGACAGGTAATCGACTCCCTGTTCTGCCGCTCCGCGATGTCGTGGTGTTCCCCTATGTCGTCATACCACTGCTCGTGGGACGTGCGGCCTCTCTCGCCGCGGTGGAGGCCGCAGCTCAGGGCGACAAGTTCCTTCTACTGGTCGCCCAGAAGAACGGCGAAGTTCAGGACCCGACTTCGCATGACCTGTTTCGCGTCGGCGTCATTGGGCGCGTGCTACAACTCGCGCGGCTGCCCAACGGAACTGCCAAGGTGCTCGTGGAAGGAGTCGCTCGCGCCCGAGTGACTCGCTACACACCGTCGGCGACCGTGCTGCGCGCCACTGTGGCGCCCCACCCGTTCGCCCCGTCCGACGGCACCACAGACACCTCCACCGCCGCCGCGGTCGTTCGTCAAGTCGTCGCGCGATTCGAAGAGTACGTCTCGCTTCACCGTCGAATCCCCGACGAGGTCGTGGGTCTCGTTCAGGCTATCGATTCCGAGGAACGGCGCGCAATCGCCATCGCCGCGCACCTCACGGTCAAACACGACGTCCGGCAGCGCATGCTGGAGACGCCGTCGCTTCCGGCGCTGTGGGCCGCCGTCGCGCATGTGGTCGGAACCGAGGTCGAGCTCCTCCGCCTCGAGAAGAAGATCGATGAGGATGTTCGCGGCTCGATGTTCCAGAACCAGCGAGAGTTCTACCTGCAAGAGCAGCTGCGCGTCATCAACCGAGAGCTTGGCCAGGATGAGGGCGACGATCTGGCGGAGTTGGAAACCGAGATCGCCAAGCGCGGCTTGCCGGAGGACGCGCGCAACCGCGCTCAGCGCGAGCTGCGCAAGCTGCGCCGTACGGCGCCGATGTCCCCGGAAACGACCGTCGGCCGCAACTACCTCGACTGGATTCTCTCGGTGCCATGGTCGGAGCGCACGGATGACGTGCTGGATGTCGAGCATGCTCGGCGCGTCCTCGACGAAGATCATTACGGGCTCGAGGAGGTGAAGGATCGAATTCTCGATTTCATCGCCGTGCTCGGCCTCGTCGGACGGCTCGACGGCCCGATCCTCTGCTTCGTGGGCCCCCCAGGCGTCGGAAAGACGTCGCTTGGCAGGTCCATCGCGCGTGCGCTGGGCCGGCGCTTCGTTCGCATGGCGCTCGGCGGCGTGCGTGATGAGGCCGAGATCCGGGGACACCGGCGTACGTACATCGGCGCAATGCCTGGGCGGATCATCCAGGCCATGAAGCGCGCCGAGGTCGTCAACCCCGTGATTCTACTCGACGAGATCGACAAGCTTGGACAAGACTACCGCGGCGACCCATCCGCGGCGTTGCTGGAAGTGCTCGACCCGGAGCAGAACAGCACGTTCAATGATCACTACCTCGAGCTGGACTACGATCTCTCGCAGGTGCTGTTCATCACGACCGCCAACTCGCTCAACACGGTGCCCGACGCTCTGCGCGATCGTGCAGAGGTGCTGCGTCTTACCGGATACCTGGATCACGAGAAACTGGCCATCGCCAGGCAGTTCCTCGTCCCGCGCCAGCTCCGGCAGAATGGGCTGGATCCCGCCGAAATCGTCTGGGAGCCTGACGCTCTTCCGGCGATCTTGCGGGGCTACACACGCGAGGCCGGCGTGCGCGAGTTCGAGCGTCGTATCGCGCGTGTAGCCCGCAAGCTGGCGCGCGAGCGCGCGGAGATGCCCGTCGCGGACGCGGCGAGGCCAACACAGCCCGTCAAGGCCGACCGGCTCAAAGCCTTGCTAGGGACCGCTCCGTATGACCCAGACGATGTTCCGCTGCAAGACGCCGTTGGCGTCGCGCGAGGCCTCGCCTACACTGCGGTCGGCGGCGAAACCCTCGAGATCGAAGTCAGCGTCGTCAGGGGTCGCGGCAAGGTGCAGCTCACCGGCACGCTTGGAGACGTGATGAAAGAATCGGCGACGGCCGCACTGAGCTACGCTCGCCGCCGCGCCAAGGAGCTCGGCATCGACCGGGATTTCTACCGAAGTCGGGACGTGCACGTGCACATTCCGGCAGGTGCCACGCCAAAGGACGGCCCCAGTGCCGGGATCGCGATCGCGACCGCCATCGTGAGCGCCCTGACCGACACGCCGGTGCGCGGCAATGTCGCCATGACCGGCGAGGTAACGCTCCGGGGCCGCGTTCTGGGGATCGGCGGGCTGAAAGAAAAATCCGTTGCGGCGCGACGCAATGAGATCCGGCACGTCATCATCCCCGCCGCGAACGCGCGAGAGCTGGACGAGGTGCCGTCCGAGGTGCGCGAGACGGTCTCGTTCCATCCGGTCAAGACAATGGACGAAGTGCTCGCGATCGCCCTGCGGCCCCTGATTCACGACCATGCCTCACGCCTCGACTCCCCCTCCCTCTCCCGCCCCTCCCCCTCCCCGTCGCCAAGCCCGGTCGCGCACTGAGCGCGGAGCAGGAAAGTCTCCGCCAGCCGACCCTCTGCCGGTTAGATCGGTGGAATTCATCGGCGGCATGGCAGAGGCCGAGGGCTGGCGGCCGGAGTCGTCCCTCCCAGAAGTGGCGTTCGTGGGACGATCCAACGTGGGGAAGTCCGCGCTGATCAATCGCCTAGTGCATCGGTCCTCCGCCGCCAGGGTTAGCCGTACGCCAGGCCGAACGCGGGCGATCAACTTCTTTCGCGTGAACCACGATTTCGTGCTTGCGGATCTTCCTGGCTACGGTTACGCGCGGGTGGGCAAGGAGATCCACGCGGCGTGGCGACCATTGGTCGAGACGTACCTGACACATAGTCCCCAGCTCCGCGGCATTGTCGTCCTACTCGACGTGCGACGGGAGCCAACCGCAGACGACTACGCCATGTTCGATTTGCTGGCCGCCTCGCAGTTGCCCACATTGGTTGCCGTCACCAAGCTCGACAAGCTCTCACCCGCCGCCGGCATGGCCCGCATCGCCCAGGCTAGGGAAGACCTCGGTCTCGACGAGGATCAGGTCATCGCGACCAGCGCCAAGACAGGGCTGGGTCGGGACGAATTGGCGGCAGCCGTCGCAAGTCTCATTAACTCGGCAAAGTAGAAGCACTCGCCGACCAGCCCCGTTTAGACTTATCGGTATGGTCCATCGCCCACTTCGGCAGCTTCCGAGTCGCGGCGCCGTCGCGGCCGCCGACGCGTTTCTCGACACGCTCGGCCATGCTCTTTCGACACCAACGGCAAATGTGCCAAGCACCCGCGCGGACTTATGTCGCGAGACCCTCGCCGATCTGTGCTATCCGGGATACGCAGCAAACTGGGAGACCGCGGTGGCGGACAGGTCGCTTCCGGCTGGTCTGCGACTGGCCCTGGCGTCTCTCGACCCTCGTAATATCACGCTCGAGCCGGAGTACTACGCAGAGTGCGACGACGCGCGATTCCAGGCCGTCAAGCCACTACTGTGGCTTTGGTATTCCTTCGACCGCACGCCACTCGGCGGGCAGAACGTCGACCTCGGCGTGAGGCTCCGGCGCCTGCTGGCGCCGTACATCTTCAAGCGCTGCGGCGATAACTTCAAGGCGTTTCAGCACGTCGAGTTTTCCTTCGGTTACAACATGGACGTTGGCGACAATGTCGTCGTTCATCGGCACGTCCTGCTAGACGATCGCGGCGGCCTCATACTGGGCAACAACGTCTCCATCAGTGACTACGTCAACGTCTACAGCCACACGCACAGCATCGTAGACCAGAAAGACGTCACCGATGCGGCTACGGTGATACGCGACGACGTGCGCATTACCTATCACGCGACGATTCTGGCGGGCGTCGAAGTGGGATGCAACGCAATGGTTGGTGCCATGGCGCTCGCGACCAAGGACGTGAGGCCATATCACGTGAACGTCGGCATACCGGCGAAGAGCGTGCGCATCAAGCCGACCGCGCCGGCGGACCTCACCAACATCTGTCTCCCGACAGCGCGCTCGCGCGCGTGAAATGCGGGTAGTTCTCGCGTCCCAATCGCCCCGGCGGCGAGATCTACTCAATTTGATCGGCATCCGACATTCCGTCCGACCGGCAGACATAGACGAGTCGCCGCTACCGGGCGAGGATCCCGTTTCCTGCGTGGAGCGCTTGGCGCGGACCAAAGCCGAGCGTGTCGCGGCGGACGAGCCCAACGCCCTCGTGATTGGGGCCGACACGGTGGTCGTGGCCGACGGTCGAATCCTGACGAAACCCCAGGACCGCAACGACGCGCACCGCATGCTGCTCGCGCTGCAGGGGCGCGTACACGAGGTGCTTACGGCTGTATGCGTCACGCACGGTGCCGACATCGCTTCTGGCGTCGAGGCCGTTAATGTGCGATTTCGCAGCATGAGCGAAGCGGAGATCGACAGCTACATCGCAACCGGCGAGCCCATGGACAAGGCCGGCGCGTACGGAATTCAGGGGTATGGCGCCACGATCGTCGAGAGGGTCGAGGGCGATTTTTTTGCCGTCATGGGACTGCCACTCGTGCTGCTCACGCGACTCATGCGGCAGATGGGGGTGGTGTATGAGTTTGGGCATATCTCGTCTGCCACGCCTCAATCCTTTCCATGACATCGCTCACCGTTATGCGCGACATGCGGCCGTGGCGCACCTCCATCGACACCGGATAGTCCTCGCCCGGGTCGCCATACGCGTCCACTATCAGATCCTGAAAGCGGCCATAGGGTCCCGTGCGTTTTGGGTTGGTGTATCCCATGAGGCTCACGACCGGCCGATTGAGCGCAACGCCCATGTGCAACGGGCCGGTGTCGGGCGACAGCACGACTGCGGCACCGTCGATGATGCCGACGAGGGCGCGAAGTCCGCAGCCGAGCGCGCTACGAGTGTGCGGGGCACGCAGCCGGATGCGCTGTTCTGCTGCGCGCTCGCGCGGTGTCATCCCCCCTACCAGCACGGGCTGCAGGCCGTAGTCGGAGTACAGCAGCTCAGCGACCTCGGCCCACCGCTCAGGCACCCAATCCTTGTGCGGATTACTCGTAGCAACGACGATCGCTGCGACAGGCCGCTCGATCGCCGCGAAGAACGACCGTTGCGCGTCGCGCTCAGCGGTCCATGGGCCGAGGTTCCACACGACCGGCTCTGATGGCACGCCCATGGCGGCCAGGAACTCCAAATACTGGTCTTGCACGTGCTGCGGGGCGTGCGGAGCGATCCTGCGGTTCGTGAATAGCCAATTGAGGTCACGCGCTCGGGCACGATCGAATCCGAGCTTAATGGGCGCGCGCGCGAACGAGGTCACGATCCCCGCTTTGAGATAGACCTGCAGGTCAAGAACGATGTCCACGGGTGTTGCGGCCAGTCGGCGACGAATATCCAGAAATGCTCGCACGCCGAGCGCACGGTCGAAGATGATGAGCTCGTCGACCGCGGGGTGCCCTCGAACCAGCGACGCCGGCCCGGGCTGAACGACCCGACGTGATGTGCGTGCCCGGCTTGTGGCGCTTGAGCGCGTTGATGACCGGAAGCACGTGAACCGCGTCACCCACGGCGCTCATCATCACGATCATCACTCGGTCGAGAGCAGCGCCATCCATCACCGGAGCCCCCACTTGCGCGCCGAGCGATCGAGACGGCGGATGTTCGCACGCGCGACAGCCGGATCCCCCGGGCGACGCCACACCACACGGTCGACGTCGAGCACGAACGCTTCTAGGCCACCCCCCGCAGCCGGCGTGAGGAGGATGTTCTTCACCGTGAGGTCAGCGTGGTACGCGCCCACGCGCGCCAGATCATGAACTAGCGCCGTGGTCGCAACCCATGCGTCGCTACCCTTGGCGCCGGCCAGCAACGTAGCCAAGTCCACGGCGTCGGCCACCTCCCTTGTGACGACGTCCGCGCGACGCAGCAGCGGCCCCGCGCGATAAGTCGCATAAGCAAGGACTTCTGGCGTGCGAACGCCGCCTGAGCGCAGCTGCAGCGCAACGGACAGCTCGTAGGGCGCTCGCGTCGGAGGCAGGAACAAGTCCCCGGTCAGCCGGGCCAGCGCGCCGCCGTGCCGCGCATGGCGCACGACGACCCGCGCGTCGCCCAGTGGAACTGAATACGTGGGGCCACGCCCGGCGAACTCTCGGCGATCGACGTGCTGGGCGGCGTACTCGTACAGGGTGCCCTTGCCCAGGATATCGCGAGAGGCGTCGGCAAAATCCGATAATACCATCGCCGTGCCGAACCGGCCGGTCACACTCACGTACCGGCCGTCAGACTCCTTCACTACCACACGATACGGTAAATGGGCACTGCGTTGGCCTTGCCCCTCAGCTCCACGGGCGGATGCTCTTCGAGCGTGGGCTGCACTCGGAGTGCTTGGCGCACGGACTCGGTGAGAAGTATCTCACCCGCATCGGCCGCGGCGCATAATCGGCTTGCCGTGTTCACCGTGTCGCCGATGACCGTAAACTCGAGGCGGCGGTCGGATCCAATGTTCCCGGCGAAAGCCTCGCCGAAATTGAGCCCGATGCCGATCTCGATTTCCGGCCGTCCCGCCGTCCGCCACCTCGCGTTCAGACCTTCGAGCGCCTGCATCATCTCGACCGCAGCGCGCACTGCGCGGTCGGCATCGTCAGCCGCGCCAATGGGCGCGCCCCACTGCGCCATGACCGCGTCGCCAATGAACTTGTCCAGCGTGCCATCGTTGCGGAACACGCATTCCACCATCTCGGTGAAGTACTCCGAGAGCAGGCTCGCCATGGTATCCGGCTTCATGGATTCCGACAACTCCGTAAATCCCCGGATGTCGCTGAACAACACCGCAACTGGCCGCTTGTCGCCACCGAGCCGCACGGCACCGGGCGAGCCGGCGATCCGCGCCGCGAGCTTGGGAGCGAAGTACCGCTCGAAATTGCTCCGAACGACGAGCTCGTGCCGTATGTGCTCCGAGAACTGGCCGTTTTCTATTGCAACGGCCGCGATCCCGGCGAAAGCGGCGAGAAAGTCCAGATCGTCCTCGTCCACCCGGTGCGTTGATGTCACGTTGTCCACGTAGAGCACGCCGAGCACGCGACCCTCGCTCGCGATGAGCGGTGCGCACATGGTGGACCGCACCCGCTGCATGAAGATCGAGTCGCCGCCAAACCGCACGTCTTCGGGCGCATTGTCGGACAGAATTGCCACCTTGTCCTGCACCGCGGTTCGCACGATCGATTGCGGCACGCTCCGCTGCTCGGCTCGCCCGTGCCGGTCGCGGGCAACCTTAGGGAGGTGCTCGCCCTGCTCATCGGCGAGAAGCACCGACACGTAGTCCACGTCGAAAATCTGCAGGCAGAAGCCCGCGATCTTGTCGAGCAGTGCATCCACATCGACAGCGCGCGTGAGTCCTTTCGACACCTCGAGTAGCACCGCAAGCTTCTGCTCGCTCTTGTCGGGGTGGGCAGCGATTTCCAGTGCGTCGGCATTCTTCGCCGGCACCGACATCTGGCGCACGATGGCGGCCCCGCCAGCGGCGGTAGTAGTCGATCCGGAAGCCGCTCGGTGGGGCATTGATTGCACGGCGGCGGACGGCTCGTGGACTGGCGTCGGTGTCAGCTCCGCTAGGCGGAACTGCACCTTACCGAACGCGACGACGTCGCCTAGGCACAAGCGCGCCGTGTCGACGCGTGCCCCATTCACGAACGTCCCATTACTGGAGCCCAAATCCCGCACCTGGACGCCGTCGCCGGACGGGTCACAGGTGACTTCGGCGTGCCGCCGCGAGATCGTGGGATCGAAGACCGGCACGTCGCTCGTGAGCGCGCGCCCGATCACGAGAGTGGCGCCGTCTCGCACCTCGAACGACTGGCTGCTTTCACCGCCGGCCCCGGTCGTGTCTCCGCTCACGAGCTTGTACGACATCGTGACTACCGGGGCTCCCCGGCAGGCGCTCCGCGGACTTGGCCGATCGCGGTGAGCATCGCGCGCGCCTTGTTTTCCGTCTCGTCCCATTCCCGCTCTGGCACGGAGTCGGCCACGATGCCCGCGCCCGCTTGCACGGAGGCCACGCCATCGGCGATCACGCAAGTACGAATTGTGATCGCGAGATCCATTCGCTGGTCGCCGGCAGCTATGTAGCCGACCGCCCCCGCGTACGGCCCGCGCCGCTCCGGCTCCAGCTCGTCAATGATTTCCATCGCCCGCACCTTGGGCGCTCCGGTCATGGTGCCCGCCGGAAAAGTCGCGCGAAAGACATCCAGCGCCGATTGTCCGGCTGACACCGTCCCCTCTACCTGACTGACGATGTGCAGCACGTGCGAGTATCGCTCGACGGCCATGAGCTCTGTGACTGCCACGGTTCCGAAGTCTGCCACACGCCCTACGTCGTTGCGACCCAAGTCCACCAGCATTACGTGCTCTGCGCGCTCCTTCTCGTCGGCCAGGAGCTCTCTGCGTAGAGCTTCATCGTCAGCGGGAGTTCGTCCACGCGGCCGAGTGCCGGCGATCGGGCGCACCGTCACGCGACCATCGGCCACACGCACGAGCAGCTCGGGCGAGCTTCCCACAAGCTCGACGCCGTCGAGCACGAGATGGTACATGTAGGGGGACGGGTTGATCGCCCGAATTGCACGGTACAGTGCGTCCGACGAAAAATCATGCGGCACGGTAATGCGACGGGCGAGCAGCGCTTGAAAGCAGTCCCCGGCGAGGATGTATTCACGAATGCGCTCGACGTCGCTGAGGAACTTGTCGCGGCCGTACGTAGAGTGTCCAGTTGCCGGCGGCGCGGACGCGCACAGCTCCAGAGGGGGGAGTATGACGGGCGCGCGGAGGCAGGCAATCGTGCTCTCGATTTCGCGCACGGCGTCATCGTACAGCCTTCGCAGCTCCGGCTCGCCAGATCCAGCTGGGACCACTACGCCCACCACGACGCGCGCGTGCGCGCGCAGATTGTCCACGATCACAACGGCCTTCGTGAATACGAATAGCGCGTCGGGCACGTCGAGCCCGCGCGGAGGCGCATGCGGGAGATGTTCGAATGTAGCGCACGACGTCGTAGCCGAAATATCCGACCGCGCCCGCCCAGAACGCGCCGAGCTCCGGGGCCGCGACTGGCATGGCTCGCGCCACTCGCGCGCGCAGGTCGGCGAACGGATCGGTCACCGTTCTTGCATCGTGCCACCCGCGCTCCGGGGTCCACACATCCACTGTTCCGTCGCGTAGCCGCCACGCGGCGCGCGGCGCAGTCCCCATGAACGTGTAGCGCGCCCAGGTCTCGCCGCCCGCCGGCGCCGATTCCAACAAAAAGGCAAACGGGCCGCCGGCGCGTCGCAGCTTGGCGAACGCCGACACGGGCGTCTCCGTATCCAGTAGACACTCACGCCAGACCGGTACAAGAGCGTCCCCAGTCCTCGCCGAGCCGGCCAGGTCGCGAAAGTGATCGAAGCTCACGGCCTATATTTGCGGCTCATGCGACCGCGCCGGCACGAGCGGCACCGTCAGGGGTCCGCGGCAGTCGCGTTTGGGATAGCGTCACTCGTCGTATTTGGCGGCTCGCGGGCTCGGGCGCAAGCATGGAACGATTCGGCGGCCGAAGCGATCGTGACCCGAGCAATCGCGTACCGTGTCCACCAGCTTGGGGACTCCGGTCTCACGGATTATCACGCGACCGCACGTGGATACCTGACCTTTCTGGCCCAGGTAGGACCGGGATATCCGGACGCGCCACGAATCTTGAAGTCGGATCAGCTGGCAGTCGAGGTCTACTGGAACGCTCCAAACTTGAGTAAGGAAATCGTGGTCGGGCATCGCGACACCCTTCTCTTCCCGGCCGACATCGAGTACTACAGCGACCGATACGGAATCATCCAGAGCAACTTTCCCGACTCGATCCGTATGGGCGATGGGAACGACGTGCGCGGAGTGCCGCATCCGCTGAGCCTCCGCGGTCGAGAGCTGTACGACTTCGCGATCGTCGACTCGCTTCGCCTGCGCACGCCAGATCGCTCGATCGACGTTTACGTGGTTCATGTACGCCCGCGCGACGAAAACGCGCCGAGGGTTGTGGGGAGCGTCTATCTCGAGCGGACGACCGGGGCGCTCGTCCGCCTGGCATTCACGTTTACGCGCTCGGCGATTCTCGACAAGCGGATCGAGAGGCTGTCAGTCACGCTCGAGAATGCGCTGATCGAAGGGCGGTTCTGGCTGCCTCGGCGGCAAGAGCTCGAGGTGGTGCGCAGCACGACGTGGCTCGACTATCCAGTGCGCGGCATCATTCGCGGGCACTGGGATGTCTGCTGCTACGAGATCAACCGGGGCATTCCGCCCACGACGTTCATTGGAGCGCCCATCGTGAGCGTGCCCCGCCGCACACTCGCGCGGTACCCTTGGCATGGCCACGTGCTCGACTCGATCCCGCCCGACGTTCGTGTGGCGACCAGCGAGGACGTACGTAACGTGCAGGAGACGGCCCAACGGCTCGTGCGCACGGCTGCGGTCGAGCGAGCGAGCGGCGCGGCGCTGTCGGCACGCGGCATTTCCGACTTTGCGCGCATCAACCGCGTCGAGGGACTTGCGCTTGGCGCCGGCCTCAAAGAAACACTCGCGCCCGCCTGGAATGCGTCGTTGCGCGCGCGATACGGCATAAGCGACCGGGCGTTGAAGGGCGACGCGTCGGTGACCTGGTATCCAATTCCGAAGCTAGGCGTGAGCGCCCACGCTTTCCGGAGTTACCGCGACGTTGGCGACGTGCAGGAGACCTCGACCCTGGTAAACAGCCTTGCGTCGGAGCTTGCCGGTGCCGACCGCACCGACCCGTACGATGTGCGCGGCGGCGCGCTCTCAGTTGGCTTTGGTGATGCCGACGACGTGCGGTGGCACGCTGGCATCGAGCGGGCGTCCGAGGGAGCACTCTCGGTACACGCAGAGCCTGCGTTCGGGCACTACGGTCCAACTGTGCCCGCTTGGGCAATCTGGGACACGCGTGCGACCGCCGGCGCCGACGCGCCATTGGTACAGGGCCCCCTCGGCACGGAGTGGCGCGCGAGCACGGAGGTACGAGGGATCTGGTTTCACCGCCGCGACTCGGTCCTGTTCGAGCGTCAACCGTTGACAGGACGCTTTTCGGGAAGCGTTGAAGTTGTGCGCGCGACGGAGCCCAGTCGAATTGTCGCGCGCACCACGATGGCGGTCGTCGCGTCACGTGGGGGGTCGAACGCCACCCCGCCCCAGGACTTCGTCTTTCTCGGCGGCCCGACGTCGGCCCCAGGATACGGCTATCACGAATTGGTCGGACGCCTGGGCGCCAGCGAGCACATCGAGTGGCAGATCCCCGTGCCAGCGCCGGCTATACGTCTCGACGGCTACGGCAGTACGCCCCACGCGGCGACCCTGATACCCTTTGCCCACGTCGCCTACCTGGATCAGCCAGCCCCCTTTGCGCTGCCGCGCCAAGGCTGGTACCCGGCGTTGGGATTGGGGCTTAGCGGCATCTTTGATCTGATTCGCCTAGACATAGCCCGAGGGCTTCGCGGTGGCCGCTGGACGTTCGACATAGACGTCGCCCGAGAGTTTTGGGGAGTTCTGTAAGAGGGCACCATCACCTCATAAGGGTGCGGCTTCTTGGCGAGCGCGGGGACGGGGTCCGCGGAGAACGGATACTGGCATTCGGCGCACCGTGTCTTATAGGTGGCGCAAAGACTAGCGGCCGTACCGTTCTTGCAAAAACGCCAGCCGTTGATGAGCACAAGGACAGAAGAGAATCATCGCACCGTTATTGCGAGTGTGGTCTCGTAGCTCGCTAGTGCCCTTCCTGACGCCGCGTTAGGCCGCCACCACGGCGCCGGCACCGATCATAGGCGAGATCGGCGTGACGCCGATAGGGGCCCACAGCCGTCCCGCCTCAACCCCGCGCCCGCCCCTCGTTGTCCCGCGAGCCTCGACGTCTCGCCAGAACCCGAAGCCGCTTGACCAACGCCTTATCGTTTGCCGCCGCGACAAGGGCATCCCAATCGCTTGGCGGATTACCAGCCTCGAGCATCGTGGCGAAGACAGTATACGCGTCCGTCTTACTGCCGTAGGTGCGAAGTGAGTTCTCGTCGTTAACCCATGCGTAAACGATTAGGCGCGTTGACGAATCGAAACGATAGAAGAGGCGGTACCGACCGTTACCGGTTTTTGCGCGAAACCAATTCTTTCGGCCCTCGCCGAGTGTGCCGCCGTGCCGAAAGGCGGAGCTACCTGGTTCACGCGGGATCTTGTCGAACGCTAGGTCAAGGAGATGTGCAAGGAGCTTCGTATTCGGCCCGCGTCCGCCACCCGAATCCGGTTCCTCATGCTCAGCCGCGAGGAGCAGTTTCTCCATCTGCGCGAGAAAGAGCGGGTGCGCGAGAATCGTCCAGCCCAGCACTTCGACGCCACCAGAGGCTTGAGACGCAGACGACGCAGTCCGCGTGGGGCGCGCTGTCCGTCTCTTGTGCGGTCGTCGATTATCGCGTTTGCGGCGGTCACCCATGAGCGCGCGGCGGTCGCGCCACTACAGGCCTCTACAGCGTAATCGCGCCGTCAATCGGCGCGTCGTGATCAATTGCGACACCCACGGCGGCCAGACGGGCGCGCTCAAGAAGCGACGCGGGAAATGCGCTCATCCGATCGGGATGCTTTGCCAGGTCGCGTTGAAGGAACGCCAGGAACTTGGTCAGCACTGGATCGTCGTGCTCGGACGCCGTGGCGTTGACCAGGCGGACCTGGTTGCCCTCAATGACGTATCCGATCTGCTCGCCTGGCTCGAGGCCGAGCACCCTACGAACGCCCGGCGGAAGGGTGGTCTGCGAGCGTTGGGTGATTTTACTGGTGAGCATGGGCATTGGTTGACCTCGGTGGTAATGCGTCTGCATTCAAGGTAATGCATATGCATTATCGGGTCAACCCTTAATGGGATAGCAGGTATCCTGGCTCGGATGAGCGGTAAGTCGAAGCAAGGTGGCAACACGGGGACGCAGACGGTAAAGGTCGCCTGAGCGTCGTACTACAGAATATTGGCGGCCTTAAGGCGGTGCTTACTCCCCTACCCCCACTAAGATGGCGAGTATCTTGACTACGATGAGGGATTATGCCATTTTCCCTTTGTACCATTTAGGCCCCCTGAGAACCGGAACTAGGAGGAGCCGTGGCGCAGCCACTGGGCGTGCTAACGTTTGACAAGAAAGGGCGAACCACGTTCACCGAGCGCATGCGGGAGGCACTCGCGATCGAGGAAGGCACATACGTAGTCGTTGAGCGCACGGCTCAGGGAACTATCGAGCTCGTGCCCGCAGCACTGGTGCCCAAAGATCAACTGTGGTTTCACCACCCAGAAATGCAGGCGCGTGTCGCAAGAGCCGAGGACGATTTCGCGAGCGGTCGCGCGACGCAAACAGCAACTCCCGAAGAAGCGCAGGCTCTTCTCGACTCGCTGAAGTAGTCAGAACGAAAGCCGCTCGAATGCAGGCTTACCGGCAGAACCCGTGGGAAATACGACACCGTGGCAAGGCAGCAAACATTCCTTCAAGCCCAGTGGTCCGACCAGTTCAAGAAGAGCTACGCCGCGCTACAGCAGGCAGAAAAGAAAGGCGCCGATAAGGTGATGCTGGCCCTCATCAAGAGAGAGCCAACGCCCGGCATGCGCGCAAAGCCGATCGAGCCGGAGAAATACTACACCGAAGCTCGGGTCAACGACGGCGACCGCATGATCTACCGCGAGGCCGACGGGGCAATCCTCTTCGTCGACGTGGTAGCACACGACGACATTGCGAAATGCAGCAAGCGCCGTGCGTGAAACGATTTGGTGTAGTCGTACGTGTAGGCGTAGGCGCCGATGAGGGACGCATTGTACGCAAACGTGTCGGCGACGGCCGGCAACTTCGTAGTCTGCCTCGTCATTTGGGTAGTAGCGCGCGCCCAGGCGGTATGGAGGAGACGCCCCGCGAGAACTCGACCCTTACGGGGTGTGCGGCGAAGCCACACGAAAACGCACCTCTTTAGGTATTGGCGCGAAGCCCCATGACAAAAAGGAAGGCAATAACATACTTGACACACCCACGCTCTTGGCTTAGATTTCGTAGCATGAAGAAGAAAATCAAGAAAGAAAGCGAGTCTCCGAGCAACCTCCGCGACGCCATTCTCTACTTCGCGGACAAGGATGTCAGCCTCGACTTCCTCGCCAAACTGCGCTGGCCTGATGGGGTGACTTGCCCGCATTGCGCCGCAGCCGATCCGCTTTTCCTCAAGACCCGGCGCATCTGGAAGTGCCGCGCGTGCCGCAAGCAGTTCTCGGTCAAGGTCGGGACGATCTTCGAGGACAGCCCGCTCGGGCTCGACAAGTGGCTGCCCGCACTGTGGCTGCTCGCCAACTGCAAGAACGGAATCAGCTCCTACGAGCTGGGCCGCGCGCTCGACGTCACCCAAAAGACCGCGTGGTTCATGCTCGGGCGCATCCGGCTTGCGATGCAGACCAAGACCTTCAAGAAACTTGGCGGCACGGTCGAGGTCGATGAGACCTTCATCGGCGGCAAGGCGCGCAACATGCACGCGGGCAAGCGGAAGATTCGGGGCTCGGGGATCGTCGGGAAGATCGCCGTGATGGGCCTCTTGGAGCGCCACGGCAAGGCCCGCGCGATCGTCGTCAAGAACACCGAGCGGAAGACCTTCGGCCCCATATCGACGAGCATGTCGAGCGCGGTGCCGAAGTCCACACCGACGCACACCGATCCTACGACCGGCTGAGTACGGACTACGTGCATAAGGTCATCGACCATGCTGAGGCGTACGCCAAGGACAACGTCCACACCAACGGGCTCGAGAACTTCTGGAGCCTGCTCAAGCGGTCGATCCACGGCACCTACATCTCGGTCGAGCCCTTCCACCTGTTCCGCTACTTGGACGAGCAGAGCTTTCGGTTCAACGAGCGTGATGGCACCGACCTTGAGCGGTTGGTTAAGGTGACGCAAGAGGTCGTAGACCGGCGGCTGACTTATAGCGCGCTGACGGGCAAGGATGTTGCGCCGGCTACGACGTGACGCCATGAACGGACTACACCAACGGCGGCGACGACGCAAAACAAAGTCCTGACGGAGTAGCACGTGCACCCACATATGGCAAGCGAGGCGATAATGGGGTGCTGAGCGGCCTGCCGCGGCACACACGGATCGTGCTGTCGATCGTTGGCGCGCTATTGCTGCTCGCCGCGTTGTCGCTTCTCCTCCCAATTTACGGCGAGATATGCACCGAGAATCAGTATACCGGCCACAAAGATTGCGCCGCTTATCACATAGTTTTGGTCGCGCTCTGGCATTTGGCTAAAGTGCTTAACAACTGGAGCGCCGCTATCACCGCTGTCGCTACGGTTTCTATTGCCGCGTTCACTTGGACCTTGTGGCGTGCCACTAGCGAGCAGGGACGCCTGACGGTACGCGCTATCACCGAAGCCCAGCAGTCGAGCCAGCGTGAATTGAGGGCATATCTGTCCGTCCGCATAGGCGCCGCCACCTTTCAGGACAGATCCAGGAACCTGAAGTTCGCGGGACATCCGAGCCTGAAGAACAACGGGCGCACTCCGGCCTACAAAGTCATACTCTGGACAAGAGCCGAAATAATCCCCGATGCCCTTACGGACAATTACAATTTTCAGATCGCGCCAACGCCAGAAGTAAGCCAAGCCAGCATCGGCCCCGGCGAGGACACAATTCTCTCCTGTGTCGTTCCTGACTATGTGAACGACGCCGATATTACTGACATCAAGAAAGGCAACGGCAAGGCGTTGTGGGCTTGGGGCACCGTTCGCTATGAAGACGCTTTCAAGAATCCTCGGTACGTGAATTTCAGCCAGCGCCTTACTTGGCTTGAGAACGGACAAGCGTTCGGCGTTTACGGCCGCCGGTTCGCCGATTCTGACTAACGTCTGCACCAATATCGCCCACACCATGACGGTGATGCCATGACAGATACGCCACGACCCCAGGCGTCCGAGAAGACGCCGATGGAGCGCCTGACCGAGCTGGCCAAGCGCATCGTCGCGGTGCCGAAGTCGGAACTGCCCACGAAGCGGAAGGTAACCCGGAAGCGCAAACGGGCGCGCTAGTAGCAATCGGCCTAATTGGCGTCGTCATCTCGCTCGTGCGCTGGCTCACGAAGCCACGCAACGGGGCGGGATGAACGTCGCTCCCCACAAGCGCAGGGTGTATATTTCAAATGGATTGACAGGCTGACGCACGCCGGGTTCCGCACTTCGTTGCGGGGCCCGGTTTGTTTTGTGGGAGGCCAAAAGACAAGACGGCGGCTACCGCAGAAGCGCACCGGGGCGCGGCAGGGACCGCGCGAACGAATAGGTCCATGGCCTACACCTACACCGCGCCGCGATCCGGCAGACATATTGCCAGTGTCGTGTAGTCATCGCTCCGTGATAGGTCGCGCAGCGCCTCTATAAAAGGCTGATCCTTCGACTCCCATGCCTGCAGCTTGTCGGCGTACGGCCTGCCCGTTAGCCAGTCGGGATGTGCTTGCTTGCACCGGCGTATCAACAGCGTCATTCGGCGGTACGTATAACACAGGTCTAAAAGACGGCCGACAACGGCTCCCAGATGCACGTCGGCGCCATTCTTAACAGCCTCCTCCACGAGAGCGCGGGCCTCCTGTAGTTCTTTGACTGAATATTCGGCGATTAGGGGCGCCACCGGAGTGTGATCACTAAGGCTCTCGCAAATGGCGTTTAGAAGTTCGACAGCGTTATGCGTTTCCTCTCTGCCGATAGCCTTCCACATTCTGCGCGCGTCCTGAATCGCGTAGCGTTCCTCGGCCGACAGCGGGATGTCGATCTCGATGGCTGAATGCTTTAGCTTCAGCAGCCGCCGCTCCTCTACGTAGGCCGCGATGATCGCCACCGTGATCCAAACCGCGAACCAGATGACGAGAAAGGCAAGCCCAGCTGCCAAGGCGACGTCAATAGGCCGCTGAATCCAGTGCCAAGCATGCAGCGCTTGTTTCTCAAGGTAGGCAAGCGCAACGTTAATTGCCTCGCCTCTGAGTAGCGCAACTAGGACGATGCTCAGCAGCGCGCCCACGCTCAAATCCCGTAAGACGTGGCGGCGGAAGTGCGCCACCGCCGAACGAGTGAGGCCCCGAGCACGTTCCCAGAACATGAGACCGAAACTAGCCCGCACGGCTGGGGTGCGTCAAGTATGTTAGTGCCAAAAGGAATCCCAGCGCCAATGGGGGCGAAAGCCCCTATGAGGAAAAAAATCCCCCTCCTCTAAAGGGGAGGGGGCCGGGGGGAGGGGCCCAAATCGATCCCCGTACGGGGCGGCATGAATGCCGCCCCTACTCGACCGTCACCGAACTCGCCAGCCACGTGGCCAGGATTACGGGATGGCCAGCAGCACCTTCAGGATCGACAGAACCCGTTCCACAGTCGCGGGATGCGCCGTGCCACGACGTCGCTGGAAACGTTGAACGGAGATCGACTTCACCTCCTCGCACTTGATGTAGCCGTCCCCTGTTTGCCCGCCTTCGCCAACTGGAATTCGCACGTGGGTCGGGATGCGCTTGTCGACTGTGGAAATGGGGACGACTATCACGAGTTCGGCTGGTCCGTGATTCAGTGCGTTGACCGAGACCACAAGGGCGGGCCGCACTTTGTTCGTCTCGCGGCCAACAGTCGGATTGAGATCGACTTGCCAAATCTCGCCCCGCGATGGGCGCGGCAACGTGCGACTGCCCTGCCCGACAGCCGAGTGCGCTTTCGGCGGAATCATTAATCTGTCGGAGAGCTAGACACCTGCGTCGTCGAGGGCGTCGTCCCAATCGGCACGCTCCGCGAGAACAGCGCTCCACGCATCCGGATCGGCCCGCAGGCTTGCAAACGCGGCGTTCATGCTACGAAGCAGCTGCGTACGCCGGTATTCCTCGAGCGCATCGCGCACAACCTCTTGCTGAGTGCGCCCCAACGCCGCGGCCAGCTCCTGGACCACGTCGCGCACGTGGGCTGGAACACGGATCGTTGTTGTAGCTCCCATTGTAGCTCCTGATGTAGACCGCATAATCTACAATACTGGCTACAGAAGGGCAATGTCCTGGGCGCGCGCCCGGGAGTCCCTTCAGGGGTACGGGGGCGAAGCTCCCACGCGAAAAAGATCCCCCTCCCCTTTAGGGGAGGGGGTCAGGGGGAGGGGCCCAAATCGAATCCCCGTACGGGGCGGCATGAATGCCGCCCCTACTCGACCGTCACCGACTTCGCCAAGTTCCTGGGCTGATCCACGTTCGAGCCACGCTTTACCGCGATGTAGTAGGCCAGCAGTTGCATTGGAACCGCCGCCAAGACCGGCGTGAGCATCTCGATCGTCTCGGGAATCCGGATCTCGTGATCGATCTTTCCACGTAGCGACGGCTCGTCCCGCGTGGTGATCGCTATGACCCGTCCGCGGCGCGCCTTCACCTCCTGCACGTTCGACGCAATCTTGTCGAACACCGAGTCGTGCGGCGCGACGAAAACCACGGGCATCATCTCATCGATCAGCGCGATGGGGCCGTGCTTCATCTCCGCCGCCGGGTAGCCCTCCGCGTGGATGTAGCTGATCTCTTTCAGCTTGAGCGCCCCCTCCAACGCCACTGGAAAGTTGTACCCCCGCCCCAGGTACAAGAAGTTTTGCGCCCGCTTGAACTCTTCGGCCAGGTTCTCTATCTCCGCGGCGCCGTCAAGGATCGTCTGGATTTGCGCAGGCAGGGCCTGCAAGGCATTGATGATCTCGCGTCCCCGAAGCGGCGAAAGTTGACGCAGCCGCCCCATCTTGAGCGTCAGCAGCGCCAGCGCGACGACCTGGCTGGTGAACGCTTTGGTGGACGCGACGCCGATCTCCGGTCCCGCGTGCAGGTAAATCCCGGCCGCCGCGTCCCGCGCGATCGTCGACCCCACGACATTGACGATGCCAAGCGTCCGAACGCCGCGCCGCTGTGCCTCGCGCATCGCGGCTAGAGTGTCAGCGGTCTCCCCCGATTGCGAAATGACGATGCAAAGAGTGTGCTCCGTCAGGATCGGATTCCGATAGCGAAATTCCGACGCGTACTCGACCTCCACCGGAATGCGCGCCAGCTCCTCGAGCATATGCTCTCCGATCAGCGCCGAGTGCCAGCTCGTCCCACACGCGGTGATGATTATGTTGTCGACCGACAGCAGCTCCTCGTCCGTCAGATTGAGCCCGCTCAGCTTTGCGGTGGCCTCGTCGAGAAGCAGTCGGCCTGCAAGCGTGCTCGCGACCGTCTGCGGCTGCTCGAATATTTCCTTGAGCATGAAGTGCGCAAAGCCGCCGCGCTCTATCTGCGCGAGGTCCCAATCGATCTTGCTGACCTTTCGCGTGAGCGTCACCGAATTCAGGTCGATGATCCGGTAGCCGTTCCGGTCGAGCACCGCCAGGTCGCCGTCCTGCAGATAAACCACCTCGCGCGTATGCGCGAGAATCGCCGAAGCATCGCTCGCCACGTAGTACTCGCCGTCGCCAAGGCCTATCAGCAAAGGGCTCCCCTTGCGACCGGCGACGATTTTCTCCGGGTCACGACTCGACACGACTGCGATGCCGTAGGCTCCCTCGACCTGCTGCAACGCTTCGATAACCGCATCTTCCAGCGAGCCATCGAACGCCGCCTCGATCAAGTGCACTAGCACTTCCGTGTCCGTCTCCGACGTGAACACGTGACCACGCTCCTCGAGCATTTTGCGGAGGGCGGTGGCGTTTTCGATGATTCCGTTGTGCACTACGGCGACTTCGTGCTTCTCATCCACGAGCGGATGCGCGTTCCGTTCGCTAGGCGCCCCGTGCGTAGCCCAGCGTGTGTGGGCAATGCCAAGTGTGCCGGAAAGAGGGTTCGCCGCGACGGCGGCTTCCAGTCGCGAGATCTTCCCGGCCGTCCTACGGACCTCGACGCCCCGGCCGTTCATGATCGCCAGCCCCGCGGAATCGTAGCCGCGATACTCCATCCGCCTGAGCCCCTCGAGCAGGACAGGCGTGACGGCCTTGGGACCGACGTAGCCAATTATTCCACACATTTGGGATTACTCGTAAAGGATCAACGCGCAGGGGTGGATTGAGTACCCCTATATAGCAAACAGTGCCCGAGCCCGCGTGACCAGGGCCCGGGCACGCGCGCTGGTTGGCGCTTCGGCTATTACACGTACTATAGGCTCCGTGCCGCTGGAGCGCACGTGCAGCCAGGCGTCTGGCCAATCCAGCCGGAGGCCATCTTGCGTGTCCAGAGTCGCGTCTGGAAAGGCACGGCGCAAGGCATCGTATACGCCATCCAGACCACCAGGCGGGCGGGCCACCTTGTCCTTCAGGTTTACATAACGCGGCCAGTGCCCGATGATCTGGGAAATCGTTTCGCCCCGCGCGTCGGCCAGAAGCTGCACTATGAGCGCGGCCGCGGCGGGCGCGTCCCGACCGAGATGCAAAGCAGGCAGGATCACCCCGCCGTTTCCCTCTCCCCCGATCGGAGCTTTCTCATCACGCATCCGTAGGGCGACGTTGACCTCTCCCACCGGTGCACGTACCACCGCAACGCCACGCTCGGCGGCGACGTCGTCCACTATCCGGCTTGTCGACAGGTTGGTAACTACTGGGCCCGGCGCGCCGGCGTCGCGACTCAGCACCAGGGCCGTCGCAAGCGCCAGCGTGTAGTCCTCGCCAATGGCGCGTCCAGTCTCGTCTACGAGCGCAAGGCGGTCTACGTCCGGGTCAGTGGCAAAGCCCACGTCGGCGCCGCACTCCCGAACGAGCGCTTCGAGCTCACCGAGATTGGCAGGGATGGGCTCCGGCGGACGCGGGAAGCGGCCGTCAGGCTCGAGGTTGATCGCGGTCACCCGGCAGCCAAGCTGCTCGAGCAATGCTGGCATGATCACTCCGCCGGCACCACGCACACAATCCAACGCCACATGCAGTCTCCGCGCGCGCGTTGCGTCAATGTCCAAGTACGGCAGCGAAAAGATGCGCGCGAGATGGCGCGCGACCGCGGCATCGTCGGATCGCACATTGCCCAGACTGTCCCACGTCGCCCTCGGAATGCCCCGCTGGGCCGCGGCGCGCATCTCGGCGCCTTCCTCCGCGGAAAGAAATAGTCCACTGGGCCCAATGAATTTGAGCGCGTTCCATTCGATCGGGTTGTGGCTCGCCGTGATCGCAAGGCCGCCGGCAGCATGGTGGGCTTCGACGGCCAACTGTATGGTGGGCGTTGGCACGAGTCCGACGTCGATGGTCGTGCATCCGACTGATTGCAGGGCAGCGATGACCGCTCGGTGAAACATCGGCCCCGACACTCGGCTGTCTCGGCCTACCACGATCGTTCGATCCTTGCCGTCCGATGTCGCCCGCTCGCCGGCCCACGCGCCGAATCCCGCGGCGAATGTACCCACGATCTCGGGTGTGAGAGTGTCGCCGACGCGCCCCCGAATACCGGAAACGCTGATCATCAGCCCTGCCGACTGGTTCAAGGCCGGAGGCGCTGGTTAGGCGCCGACCGTGGCGTACTCCCCGCTGCCCGCCGGCTGGCCCAGGGCAATTGCTCCGCTGGCCACGGCAGAAAGGAACGCGTCCACGACAGAAGCGTCAAATTGGGTGTTGGTACAGCGACGAAGCTCAGCGATGGCTTCGTCCAGCGACAACTGACCGCCCCGCCGGTACGAGCGGCCGCTCGTCATCGCGTCGAAGGAGTCGGCGACCGCCGCGATTCGGGCTTCGAGCGGGATCGCGATGCCCGTGAGCCCGTCGGGTACGCCGCGCCCGTCTTGTCGCTCGTGGTGCGAGCGCACGATGTTGAGAGCCAGTGGTGCATCACCGAGAATAGGCGCCAGAATGCGCCAGCCGACAACGGGGTGCGTCATGATGTGCTCGTATTCCTCCGCACTAAGCGGACCAGGCTTGTTGAGCACCGCCTCCCGAACCCCAATCTTGCCGATGTCGTGCAGGCGACCGCCAATCTCGATCTGTCGAATGACATCCGCCTCGAGGCCCATTTCGCGCGCGATAGCGGATGAATAGTGGCTCACTCGAATCGAGTGACCGTGTGTGTACTGATCCTTGACCTCCAGCGCCTCCGCAAACGCCTGCAGGGTGGCGAGAAACAGGTGCTCGAGCCTCCGCGCTTGGGCCTGCACCCGGTCTTCCAGCTGATCCTGATAGCCGCGGTTCTCCAGCACCAGCCGGCGCTTTTCCAGCGCTTGGTGCACGCGCGCCCGCACTTCATCGAGGTTGAAGGGCTTCATCAGGTAGTCCATCGCCCCGATCGCGAGACAGCTCACCGCCACGTCTACGTCCGCTACGGCGGTGATCATGACGACGGCCGTGTCGGGATAACGCGCCCGTACCTGACGCAGGAGCTCGATGCCATCCATCTGCGGCATGCGAAGGTCAGTGAGTACGACCGTCACTGCACGTTCTCGCAATACCGAAAGTGCCTCGAGGCCTGATGCGGCTTCGGCGCAGGCGAAGCCGTCGCTCTCCATCAGGCGGCGCAGCACGTGACGCAGCCTTGGCTCGTCGTCGACGACGAGGCAGGTTAACTTCTCGCTCTCACTCATCTCGGCGTGGCGCGCGTGTGACCAGGGTGTTCGATACTGACCTGAGCGGCGGGTTCGGAACCCGGGCGATCCACGCGGGGCAGCGCCCAGACCCCGTGACCGGCGCCATCATGACGCCCGTGTATCTGACGTCCACGTACGTGCAGGAATCGCCGGGCGTGAACAAGGGCTACGAGTACGCGAGGGGTAAGAACCCCACCCGAGAGGCTCTCGAGCGGAACATAGCCAACCTGGAAGGCGGTCGCCACGGCTTTGCCTTCGCTAGCGGCATGGCATGCGTCAATGGGATCATGAAGCTTTTCCGCGCCGGCGACCACGTTGTCTGCGCCGAGAACGTGTACGGGGGAACATTTCGACTGCTGGAATACGTTCTGCGGCCACAAGGTTTGGACGTCACGTACGTGGACACCCGCGACCCGCAACGAGTCTCCGACGCGTGCCGCAATCGTACGGTGGCTATTCTCGTGGAGACGCCGACAAACCCTCTCATGCGTATCACGGACTTGGCGGCCGTGGCCGATATCGCGGGGCGCGCGGGCGCGCTGTTAATCGTCGACAACACGTTTGCGACGCCGTACTTCCAGCGCCCGTTCGAGCTCGGCCGAGGGGCAGACATCGTCTTCCATTCGACGACCAAGTACCTGAACGGGCACAGCGACATGGTGGGCGGGTTGGCTGTCCTGCGCGACGACGCGTTGGCCGAGCGCATGCAGTTCATCGTCAACGCAGCTGGCGCCGTCCCCGGGCCGTTTGATGCATGGCTCGTCCTGCGTGGAACCAAGACGCTGCATTTGCGCATGCCCCAGCACGACGCCACTGGCCGGCGCGTCGCCGGGCTTCTCGCCGAACGCTTGGGCGAGAGTTGCGTGTACTACCCTGGGCTCCCGAGCCATCCGCAGCACGACTTGGCTCGGCGGCAAATGAGCGGCTTTGGAGGAATGGTGACCGCAGACTTGGGAACGCTCGACCGCGCGAGACACCTTCTCACCCGGGTCAAGGTGTTCTCGCTCGCGGAATCCCTCGGCGGTGTGGAGAGCCTCATCAGTCATCCCGCTTCCATGACCCACGCTTCCGTCCCATCCGACCGCCGCGCCGCTATCGGGATTACGGAAGGGCTGGTAAGAATGTCCTGCGGTGTCGAGGACGCTGAGGATCTTCTCGCCGACATCGATCAGGCACTGCCCTGAAGATATTTATCGTCGGCTCGGGCGCGCGCGAGCATGCGCTGGCCTGGGCCCTGCTGCGGAGATGATCCCGACACCGAAGTGGTCGCGGCACCGGGAAACCCGGGCATTGCCGAGCTGGCGCGGTGCGTGCCGGCTGCCGTGACTGATGTAGATGCGCTCGTGGCTGTCGCCGAGGCGGAGCGCCCCGCTTTCACCATCGTCGGTCCTGAAGCGCCGCTGGCACTCGGAATAGCCGACCGGTTCACTCAGCGCGGGCTTCGGGTTTTTGGTCCCACGCAGGCTGCAGCCGAAATCGAAACTTCCAAGGCGTTCGCCAAACAGCTCATGGTGGACGCCCGCGTACCAACGGCCCGAGCCGAACGACACACGCAGCCATCAAATGCCAAGCGTGCAGCGCGGGATTTCGGCTACCCGGTCGTGATCAAAGCTTCGGGCCTGGCCGCCGGCAAGGGCGTGATCGTCGCCGCAACCGAACGTGAAGCAGACGATGCCATCGATGACATGCTCACGACCCGTGTGTTCGGCGCGGCCGGGTCGGAGATCCTCGTCGAGGAATTCATGGAGGGCGAGGAGGTTTCACTGTTCGGCGTGACGGACGGAGAGCGCGTTGTGCCGCTCATTCCCGCGCAGGACCACAAACGGCTGTTAGATGGAGATCGGGGGCCGAACACCGGCGGCATGGGTGCGTACGCACCGGCTAAGGCCGGCGTCGGCGAGATTGTCGATCACATCATGAGGCCGGTGCTCGCGGCACTCCGCGAGCGTGGCCGTCCATTCACCGGGCTGCTGTACGCCGGCGTGATGAATACGCGCGATGGCCCCAAAGTGGTCGAGTTCAACTCTCGTTTCGGCGACCCCGAAACCGAGGCCATACTGCCGCTCATGGGCCGCGGTCTGCGAGACCTGCTGCACACGGTGGCGGTCGGCGACCGACTTCCAGATGTCGTTCCGCTCGCGCCGGCACGAGGGTACTCGCTGGCGACGGTCATAGCGTCGGCGGGCTATCCGGACCGTCCGCGCACCGGCGATGTGATCGCGCTGCCCGACATCCCGCGCGATGTCCACCTGTTCTACGGCGCCACGAGCCGGACTCCTGCTGGCGATCTCATTACGGCCGGCGGGCGGGTTTTTGTGGTGACCGCGGTGGGGGCATCGCTCGCGGCCGCGCAGCGCCAGAGTATGTCAGTCGCAGCACGCATCGAATTTGCTGGCAAGCACTACCGAACCGACATCGGGTGGCGCGAACTCGCGCGGTCTGGCGGATCACGAGGGCCCACGCATGCCGGAGCTGCCTGAGGTCGAGACGATCGCCCGCGGCCTGGACGCCGCGGTACGGGGCGCGACGATCGTCACCGTGCGCGTGAGGCGCCCCGACGTCTTGCGCGAGGTGTCCGCCGCGACCCTGCGCAGGCGCACTGCAGGCGCGACCATCACGCGGTGCTGGCGACGCGCGAAGCTCGCGGTGATGGACCTCTCGACCGGCGACCGCCTCGTGGTCCAGCCGCGCTTCACCGGCGCGCTCCTGGTAGACGCCGGTGAACTGGCGGCGCGCGAGCGGCAATACTCGACGCTGCACTTTGAGCTCGATGACGGTCGAGCGCTGCACTATCGGGACGTGCGGCGGCTCGGCACGGTGGCCTTGATGAGCCCGGCGCGCTTTGATGAGTACACCGGTGCTCTTGGCCCGGAGCCTCTTGACCCGGGATTTACCGTGGCGCAATTCTCCGCGCGGCTCTCAGGATCCACCCAGGCCGTGAAAAAGGTGATCATGAACCAACGGCAGCTTGCCGGCGTCGGAAACATCTACGCCAATGAAGCGCTCTGGCGCGCACAGATCGATCCCTCGCGTAGCGCGAAGCGCGTCCAGCCTGATCGCGTCGTAGCGCTCCGGACGGCGATCGTGGATGTCTTGACCGACGCCATCGCGGCGCGCGGCACGAGCTTTCGCGACTATCTCGACGCGAATGGCGAGCAAGGTTCGTTCGAGGTCAAGCTCGACGTCTACGGCCGTGAAGGAAAACCGTGCCGTCGGTGCGGCGCGCGACTCATTGGCACTCACGCTATTGACGGCCGCGCAACCGTTTTCTGCGCCCGCTGCCAGAGGTGAGGGCGACCGACTGTTCTGACTTGGCGGGCATGCGCGAGCGCGTGCGCACTGCCATCGACCGGCCCGGGGTATATCGCATGCTGTCCTCCGACGGCGAGGTGCTGTATGTGGGGAAATCGAAGCGCGTGCGGTCACGGCTGCTCAGCTACTTCCGTTGTGCCTATCCCGCCGAGAAGGGGGCTCGGCTGTTGCGCGAAGCTCGCGCGATCGACTGGGAGTACTGCCCCAGCGAGTTCGCGGCGCTGTTGCACGAGCTGCGCCTGATCAAGCGACTACGCCCTCGCTTCAACGTCGCCATGAAGCGCGACGGAAATCACTACGCGTTCATAAAGGTCACGCGCCCGCCAGCTTCCAAGCTTCTGGTCGTGCGAGGCGCCGGCGCCGACGACGGCAGCATATACTACGGGCCATTTTTTGGCGCGCGTCGCGTCAGCGAGGCAATTAGAGAGCTGGCCGACATACTGGGGCTTCGCGACTGCGCTCTGGACACGCCCATGCGCTTCAACGACCAGGTGGAGCTGTTCGAGTGGTCGCCCCGCGAGCGGACGCCAGGCTGCATCCGCTACGAGGTGCGAAAATGCATCGGCCCGTGCGTGGGCGGCTGTTCCGCTGCACAGTACGTGGAACGGGTTGGCCTGGCGCGCGCCTTTCTGGAGGGGGGTGATGATGGACCGATTACCACTCTGCGTCGTCAGATGGAGGACGCGAGCGAGCAGCTCCAATTCGAGCGCGCCGGTGCACTGCGCGACAAGATGCGCCGGCTCGAAGCGCTGCGCGAGCAGTTTGCTCGGCTCCGGTTCGCGGTCGAGACTCTGACGTTCGTGTATACGGTGCCGGGACTTGCGGGCGACGATCGTGTATATCTCATACGCAGGGGCGTTGTTCGCGCCGAGGGAATGGCGCCAAGATCATTGCGCGAACGGAAACAATTGCGCGCGCTAGTGTACGATGTGTTTGGGAGTAGCGACGGCGGCGAAAGGGTTCGTGCCGCGGTGCCGGCGCATGATGTGGATGAGCTGTTACTTCTCTCGTCGTGGTTCAGACGGTTTCCGGACGAGTTAGCGAAAGCATCTCCGGTGGCCGGCGTCTTGCACGAGTCCGGGACTCTTACCGCGTGATCACTGACGCGGCCCACATCGAACGGAGGAAAAGACAATGCCGACGACGACGTGGCAGCCGACGACGCTGGTGCAATGTATCAGTGTGGCACCTTGGCTCATGGACCCAGCGTGCGATGAGCCCGGCGGATGCGACGACCTGACGCTAGGGCGGATATACGAGGTGCTCGGCGTCGAGGGGAACGGCGGCTTCTATAGAATCCTCGACGACTCGGACGATGACTTCCTGTACCCGCGAAGTCACTTCCGCGAGATCTGAGCTGGTGACTCGTCTGATTGCGACTCGCCGCACTCGTCCGTGGCAATCAGCCGATCGATCAATTCGATGACGCCAGCACCATGATCGTAGCTGGTAACCCAGTCCACCTGCCGCTGCAGGGTGGGCAGGGCGTTGGCGACAGCGACTGCGCAGCCGCATTCCTTGAGAAAGGCGTGATCGTTCTCGGCGTCGCCGACGCCCACGACGGATTCGGGCGGAAGTCCTAGCCGCTCGAGCGCGGCGGCGAGGCCCGTTGCCTTGTCCACGTTGCGCGGTAGCACCATGACAGACCCCTTGTTGAGAATCATCGCGCGGTCGAGGGCAAGTCGGTCCAGGGTTGAGCGCACTGTTGCCTCGTGCGTCGTAAGCGTCGCTACGATCACTCGGCCCACGCCCAAAGGCGCGACCCCCCGCGCGCGAAGCGCCGCGACCAGCGACGCCGGTGGCGGCTCGCCAAGCACCTGCTCTTCGCGAGTCACGGGGTCGTAAAGAACGGCGCCGTTTTCGGCAATGATCAAATCAAACAAGTCAGTCCGAGGGCAAACCCGCATGAGCTTGGTTAGCTCACGCCCCGTAACCATGATCGCCTTGCGTCCCGATTCTCGGAGCCGGCCAAGGGCTGCTATGGTGTCGGGAGTGAGCAACCCGTCCGTCGCGATTGTCCCATCGTAGTCTGTCGCAAGCGCGCGATACCGCACTGGACTAGAACGGTGCAAGAGCGGGTCCGTCAGCGGCGGAACGGACGGCCGTCACGCGGCAAGCTGGACGAGCTCGACCTCGGCGTTGCCGGCGCGCACGGTCAGCCGCGCGACGGCGGGCGATAGGTCGAATCGACGGGGCCCGGCAGCGCCGGGGTTGATGGCCAAACGGTCGTCCAGGCGAGTCACGAGCTGCCGGTGCGTGTGACCGTACACGATCACCATTTGCGGATAGCGTGCGAATAGCTTTGCGGGTGTCGGGCTGCCCAGCTCGTGCCCATGGCTTACATGAATCGATACACCGTCGTAGTCACGCACCAGTTCCTCCATCAGCCGCGGGTCGCCGGGCGGGTCGGTGTTGCCGAAGACTGCGCTCACCGGGGCGATGCTCGCCAGCTCGTCGAGCACGTCGTGGCCGCCGACGTCGCCCGCGTGCAGAATGACATCCACGCCCGCCAGAGCCGCGTACACGTCGTCGCGAACTAGGCCGTGCGTATCCGCGATCAATCCGATGATGCGCAAGAGCCACCCCACGGGGCGACGACCGATTGCGCTACCGCTAGGTGGTCGAGCACGCGCGCCACGACGAAGTCCACGAGCTGGGCGACCGCGGTTGGACGGTGATAGAAGCCAGGCGCGGCCGGCAGGATGACCGCGCCAGCGCGCGTCAGTCGCATCATGTTTTGCAGATGAATGAGGCTTAGCGGTGTTTCCCGTGGCACTAGTATCAAGCGGCGCCGCTCTTTGAGCGTGACATCGGCTGCGCGCTCGATCAGCGACCGCGACGCGCCGGCGGCGACCGCCGCAAGCGTCCCCATCGAGCATGGACAAATGACCATCCCGCGAGTGGCAGCCGATCCCGATGCGGGCGGCGCACCGCTGTCCGCGTTGTCGTAGCTGGTGACGCACGCGTCCCATGCGGCCGCACCGACCGCCGCTCGAAGATCGGCCAGCGACTCAATGCCAACCTCCGTATGCAAGAGCCGGAAGCCGGGCGCTGACACGATGAGCGCAATCGGTGTCCGAGCGGCCGCGAGCAACTGCAGCAAACGCACTCCGTACGGCGCCCCGGAAGCTCCCGTGATCGCCACCACAACAGGTGGGCCTGCCGGCACATCGGATGGCCTAGGCTCCGAAGCCACGTCGCGGCGCGGCGTCATCGGCTGAGCCGCTCGGCGAAGACAAAGCTGAAAAAGAGGATGCTGATGATGCCGTTGGTGGTGAAGAACGCCGCGTCAAGCCTGGATAGGTCATCCGCGCTGACAAGAGAATGCTCGTACAGCAACAGCGCCGAAACGGTGCTGACTCCTACCCAGTAGACCCAGCCTGCAGAAGAGGCGACGCCAACGAGCACTAGGCCGAGAACAGTGACTACGTGCATCGCCCGTGATACCCACACGGCTCCTGGCTCTCCCATGGCGGCGGGCACGGAATGCAGCCGCTGCGCGCGATCGACGGCCACGTCCTGCAGTGAATACAATATGTCGAACCCACCGCCCCACGTCGCGACCGCGAGCGCAAGCGCAATGAGCAGCCACCACGGATGGCTCCAGTGACCAGCTATGGCTAGGTATCCTCCAACGGGCGCTATCGACATGCCTAGCCCTAGCGCAAGGTGCGAGAGCCGAGTGAATCGCTTGGTGTACGAGTAGAAGAACACCCACGCCAGCGCGAGTGGCGAGAGAAAACCACACAGCGGGTTCAGCGATGCGGCCGCGATCACGAATACGACAGAAGCGAGCGAGACTGCGATCTTGGCCTCGGCCAGGGTCATCGCGCCGCGGGGCAGCTCGCGCTGAGCCGTGCGAGGATTGCGCGCATCTATGTCGCGATCCACGATGCGATTGAATCCCATGGCCGCGAAGCGGGCGGCAGTAAACGCCACAACGATGCCTAGTACCTTCCAGGCCGTTACTGGCGCCGCGTAAGTCGCGAAGGTTGCCCCCACGAGCGCGAATGGCAGCAGAAACACGGTGTGCGGCAGCTTGACGAAGTTTGCATACGTGATCCACCGGGATTCTCCGGCGAGCGTCTGCCCCTCCCTGACAGTCATGGCGCTCTTCTCGCCGGGCCGAGCCCGAGCGCCGGCCACAAAGCATCGATTCGCGCCTTGGTCGCGGAGTCCATCGCGATTACGTCCGGCCAGGGGCGGGAAAAACCCTCTTCGGGCCATTTCCGCGTCGCATCGATGCCCATCTTCGATCCATAAGTAAACGCACGACTCGAGTGATCGAGCACGTCGATCGGCCCCATGGTGAAGCGTACGTCACGTTGCGGATCGATGTGGTTGAGGGCCACCCACCACGCCTCGCGCGGTTCACGGACGTTGACATCCTTATCGACCACGACGAGCACTTTCGCCAGCGACATGAGTCCCTGGCCCCATAACGCGTGCATCACCTTGTCGGCCTGACCTGGATAGCTCTTGTCGATCGAAACGAACACGAGGTTGTGAAGAATGCCCTCCGCGGGCATGTGGTAATCCACGATTTCCGGAGTCGTGAGCTTGAGCAGCGGAAGGAAGATTCGTTCCGTAGCGTGGCCGAGGTAGTAGTCTTCCATCGGCGGCGGCCCGACAATCGTCGTCGCGTACAGCGGCTCTGAACGGGAGGTTACCGCGGTGACATGGACGGCTGGATAGAGATCAGCCGCGGAGTAGAATCCCGTGTGGTCGCCGAACGGCCCCTCGGTGACGAGCGGCTCGCTCGGGTCGATGTAGCCTTCGATCACGAACTCCGCGTCGGCCGGCACCTCGAGATCGCAAGTGAGCGCGCGAGCGAGCCTCACCGGCTCTGAGCGCAGAAAGCCGGCGAAAAGAAACTCGTCAACCGTTGGTGGAAGCGGCGCGGACGCGGAGTATACCGACGCAGGATCGGCACCGATCGCTATGCACACCGACATGCGCTCTCCGCGCTGAGCCATGGCGCGCCAGTGTGCCGCGCCTACCTTGTGGCGCTGCCAATGCATGGCCAGCGTGCGCGGCCCGATCACCTGCACGCGATACATGCCGACGTTGCGTATGCCGCGAACCGGATCACGCGAGATAACCATTGGCAGCGTGATGTACGGCCCCCCGTCGCCCGGCCAACACGTGATGATTGGCAGCCGCCCGAGGTCGACCTCGCTATCACGCCACACCCGCGCCTGACACAGCGGACTGCCGCCCCGAAGGCGCGGCGGAAACTTGGCGATCTCGAAGAGGCGAGGAAGCAGCGCGAGCTTGGCCAGAACTCCGGATGGCACCTGCACGTCAAGCAGTTGCGTGATCCGGGCGCCGATTGCGTCGAGATCGTCAACGCCTAGCGCCATTGCCATACGGCGCAGCGACCCGAACAGGTTTATCGCGACCGGATAGGGGGAGCGCGTGCCATCGTCGAGAATGACATGCTCGAACAACAAGGCAGTACCACCCCCGGGCTGCTTCATGACTCGGTCGGCGATTTCGGAGAGCTCGAGTTTGGCCGCTATCGGCTGTGTAATGCGCGCCAGCTCGCCCGCCTGCTCCAGCGCCGCCGCGAACTCAGAGATCGTGTCGAACGCCATCTGAGCTATCGCTCGGCGACGTGCATGGTAGCGATGCCAAGCGTGAGTCGTTCCCAACGCACGTTTACGAAGCCCGCCCGCGCAACTCTATGTGCGAAATCCGCGGGCTCTGGGAAATTCGCGACAGATCGCGGCAAGTATCTATACGCCGTTCGCTGGCCACTTATGGCGCCGCCCACAGCGGGAAGAGCGTGGTGGAAGTATGCATGGTAGGCGGCCCGCACGATCGCCGACGGTGGCGTCGAGAACTCGAGCACCACGAAGCGGGAGTCGGGCGCAAGGACGCGATGAACCTCAGCGAGCGCCGCATCCAGACGGGTGACGTTGCGGATGCCGAAGGCCACGATGGCGCCGGCAGCCGCGCGGTCGGCGAGCGGTAATTCCATCGCGTCTGCAGCGACCGGCGCAACCACATCCCGAGCGGCCTTGCCGCCCCCGGCCTGAAGCATAGGCTCCGCGAAGTCCGCGCCGAATACGAGCCCGGCGAATCCTGGTTGGCGGGCCAGCATCACGCCCGCGTCGAGCGTCCCAGCGCAGAGGTCGACATACAGGCCGGCGGGTCTTCGCTGCCACTCGAGCGCGCGGATCGCGCGCCGTCGCCACGAGCGGTCGATGTTGAAGCTGAGGAGATGATTGAGCAGGTCGTAGCGCGGAGCGATCTCGGAGAAAATACGCCGAACGTATTGCTGCTTCTCCGCCCCGCCCGCCGCAGCCGACTCGGCCGCCGCCGTTTCGGCGTCGACGATAAGCACGAGGGGAAAGTTGAGCCTGGAGCGGGCGCCAGGCAAACGCGAAACCTAGATTGTACCGCTTGCTCGAGCTCACCAACCTACCCGACGCCGACGTCGTGGCCCTGGCCCAGCAGGGGCGCGAAGTGGCGTTTCGAGAGCTCTTGCGACGGTATCAGCGGCCGGTGTTCTCGCTCGTGTACCGCATGGTTCGCGATCGGGAGACCGCGGAAGAGCTGGCGCAGGATACATTCGTCAAGGTCCTCAGCCACATCGACCAGTACTCGCCGGAGTTCAAGCTCTCGAGCTGGCTCTTCAAGATCGCGAACAACGTCGCTATTGATCACCTCAGGAAGGGCCGGCTTCCGACTGTCAGCATGTCGGGCAATCCCGAAGAGGGAAAATCCTTCGACATTGCGGCCCGCGCGCCATCTGCCCTGGACGCCCTCGAGGCGAGGGAGATCGGATCGTCGATCGAGCGTGCGATTGGGGCGCTTCGGCCGGAGTATCGGGCATGCATCCTCATGCGCCACGTAGAGGGCAGGTCGTACGAAGAGATTGCCGCCACCCTAGACCTTCCCATGGGAACCGTTAAGACCTACATCCACCGCGCAAGGAATGAGCTGCGAAAGCTGCTGGAGCCCGGGCGGAAATCATGAAACTCGTTGGCGCTCTTCATCGTAGAGACCCATAAGCCCATGGACCGTCATCTCCTTCCCGAAGAGATCGAGCAGCTGGTGGACGGCGACGCCGGCGCCGAGATCGTGCCACTCGAGGCCCACGTGCGCGGGTGCAGCCGCTGTCAGGCAGAGCTGGACGAAGAGAGGCGCATAATCGAAGCCGTGGAGCACGCTTCGCCACTCGATCCGTCGCCGCTGTTCGCCATACATGTGATGGCGCAGATTCACGTGAGAGTGCCATGGCGGGTGAGCGTGCGCGACGGGATCGAGCGTTGGGTGGAACGACTCACTCCTCGGTCGCGCCCAATGCGCCTGCTGGCTGGAGCGGGGGCCTTGGCTGTCGCCTCCATCCTGTCGGCCGGGTGTGTGTGGCTGCTCACACACCTCAACGCCGCATTGTTCGTCGCACGGCTCGTGGCCACTCGGCTGCGTAGCAGCGCGGTTGTGGTCGGTCATGGCGTCGCCACAACGCTGCTCGGAGGAGTAGGGCTGCAAGCCGTGCTCGTGGCTCTGGTTGGCGTTGTCGTGGCCACCGTGATCTTGCGATCGGTCGTCGCGGCCGCTCGCCGGCAAAGGCCCGTGGCGTGAGGGTCGCATTCGGGATCGTTTCCGCGTTCTTTTTGTGCACCGCGGCGTACACTGGCGCTGCGCACGCACAATCGCCGGACTCTTCAGCCGCCGCCCGGCTCGCTCACGCCCGCTCGGCGCTCAAGATCGCGAAGCAACGGTTGGCCGCTTCCAGCGCAGCGGTCCGAAAGGCGCGCGCCCTGGAACGAACGCCCGATTCGCTCGACCTGGACTCGCTACACATGCGAGCGGCGACGCCCGCGATGCCAACCACGGCCGCCAATGCCGCCGGGCGCACCAGTGCCACCAGCACCGCCGTCGTCGCCTGGGTTGCCCGCGGCGCCCGCCGGCCCCCAAACGCACCCGCAATCCGGCACCGGCAGCAGTGCGCAGCAAGACGTGATTGAGACCGTGCGTAAAGACCCGGCTGCCCCGCAATTACCGCCGGACGACAGCTTTGGCATTGGCTCGCGAACTATCGCGGCCGGCGCCACGGTTCGTGGGCCGGTCGCCGTAGTGGACGGCACGATCGACGTCCTTGGCGTGATCGACGGGAACGCAGACGCGATCAATGGCGACATCGTCGTGCATCCGGGCGGCCACGTCCGTGGGGATGCATTCACGGCCCATGGTAAGGTGCGCCTCGAAGGCGGAACGGTAGACGGTGAGATTCGCTCTCTCTCCGGTACCGTCGGCCCGACGGCGGGACACGTCGCATCGCACGGACCGCACGGAGCGCACGGACGTTACGCCGTTGGGGGCGCCGCAGGAAACTCGGCCTGGCGGGCGTTCAAGCTTGCCCTCGCTTGGACAGCGTCGTGCCTCATAATTGGCATCGGGGTGTTGACCTTCGCCGAGGAGCCGCTAGGCAACGTCACCCAAGCGCTCGCCGATCATTTTGGTCGCTCGCTTTGGTACGGCCTGCTCGGCGAGCTGGCGTTTGGCCCTGCGCTCCTAGCCGTCGTCGTCGCGCTCGCCATCACGGTCATCGGCATCGTGGTTGCCCCATTCGCCGCCCTCGGCGCAGTGGTCCTTGCCGTGGGCGCAATAGCACTCGGCTTCATTGCCGTGGCAGAGACCACTGGCCGAGCGCTCGTGCGCTCGCGCACCCAGGCAATGTTGACGCCCCGTGGCGCCCAGTTGCGGGCATTGGTGACTGGCGTCGGCGCTTTTGGGCTAATGTGGGTCGTCGCCGCGTGCGTATCGGCGAATTCCGGAGCCGGCCTCGCGATACGCGGGATCGTGGCGGTGATCACCATTGTAGCCGTCACGGCGGGTGTGGGCGCGGTCATCGTGTGGCGTCTTGAAGTTCGCCGGATTGCCCGAGGGCTTCTGCCCGCATCGAGCCCGCAATCAATCGACGACACGAGTTGGCAGACACCGACACCCGTCTCCGGAGTGGCCGCTGCGCGCAGACCTACGCCGCCGCGGCCACCCGGGAGCATCACATGACCCGCCCGCTCGCAATCGCGGCGGGAATGTGTGCCGCGGTCATTGCACTCATCCCGCATCCCGCGCTCGCCCAGGATGAGGGTGCCGATTCGAGCAGGGATGGCGGCGGCGAGCGAGTGCTCGACGTGATGCGGCAACAGCATGATTCGGTGCCATTGAACGTTCATGTCGGTTACGGCGGCGGCGAACTGACAATGGGGCCCGCGCCCGCTGGTCTCCTCTTCGCGGCGCACTGCGTGTACGGCAATGACTCCAATGTACCCAAGATCTCGTTCGATCCGGGAGCACATCGGCTCAACATCGGCGGCGAGGGTGGTAATGGAAACGTATCGATCCGCCTATCACGCACCGTCAGTTTCTCGGGATCTGCCAATAACGGCGATATGAGGCTTGAACTTTCGCCCTATGTACCGCTCGATCTCAAGCTCGAATTCGGAGCGGCTGAGGCAACGCTGCAACTCGGAGGGCTCGCAATCCGCCAGCTGGAAGTTGCAACGGGCGCCAGCAGTACGATGCTCCGCTTCGATTCGCCTAACCAAATGGCAATGCAGAATCTGTCGTTACACCTCGGCGCCGCGAGTTTCCGCGCTACCGGCCTCGCGAACGCACGCGCGCGGGAGATCGAGGTCAACGCTGGCGCGGGCTCGGCCGACCTCGATTTCGGCGGCCGATGGACCGATGACATTAGGCTGGATCTCTCGGCTGCCATTGGCGCGATTCACGTCCACGTTCCCGCGAATGTCGCCGTGATATCCGACGTCAAGGCCGTGCTGGGAGACGTCGACAGCCGACGTCGCGCACAACCCCGCGAACGCCGCGCATCATCTCACAATCTACGGAAAGGCAACTCTGGGATCGATCGAAGTCGACCGTGCCGCGGGCGGATCAGACTAGCCGCGTCCCAAGTGGTCCTTGATTTGCGGATACGCGTGCGGCGGCCGCAATGCGCTGCCCGTGCTGGCGTGAGCAGACGGGCCACTTCATCGGAGTACACAATGGCAACCAAGCGGTCTGGACGGAAGAAGGGCACGCGCAAGTACGGCGCTGCCGCGAGCAGGAGCGTGAAGAGCGCGCTACACCGCGAGAAGCGCGGGACGCTGAAGTCTGGGCGGGGCGGTAAAGGCGGCACCGTGAAGAGTCGCAAGCAGGCGATTGCGATTGGGCTTTCCGAAGCTCGGAAAAAGGGAGCGAAGGTCCCCGCTCCCAAGGCGCTAGCGCCGCCGAGCCGAGCTCGGCGCGCAGGCGCGCCGACTCATCGCCGCAAGGCTGTCACACCGCTGTCGGGCGAAAGAGCACCGACGTGCCCCTTCGAATGCCTAGCGTTCGCGCGGCGTGACCGTCCCGCTGCGCGATTTCCAGTAGTCCCGAAGAACCGCAAAGGGCGACCACCGCCCCCGGAGGGCGCATCGGCGTATGTGCGCACCAGCGGAAGGACCACGTCGCCCACTTCGACCGTGCCATCACGCAGCGCGAGAAAATTGGTGATCGCGTTTCCGAATCTATCGACCGCGATGACCTCGCCCCGCAGTGTGCCGTCGCCCCAACGTTCGGGCTCAGGGGTCCGCTGGATCATGGGCGCGGCGTGTGGCACACCCAAGCTTTCCACGTCGGCTCCGAGGGCAAGTGCGGCAGCGGCCGGAGCGAATACATCTCTTGCATGGAATGTCGGCGCCGCGTTCGGCGGTACCGGCAGCGCAACTACACGCGCGTCCGGCGCCAAAAGCGCCGGCGAGAGCACGCCGTTGTCGGGTCCCACGAGGTAGCGGCCAGCTGCCGCTACCGCGAGGGCGGCGCGCGCGGCACCCACGCCTGGATCGACGACGGCGAGATGAACCGTTTGCTCGGGAAACCGGCGCCAGTACCGGGCGAGAGCCAGGCGGCCGCTCTCCACGTCCTGTGGAGGAATGTCGTGCGTCACGTCGACGATGCGGGCATCGGGTGCCGCGGTCAGAATCGCGCCTTTGACCTCGCCGACATAAGCGTCGGCGGTGCCAAAGTCGGTGAGCAACGTGACGAACACCGGCGTCACCACGCGCGCCCAGGGCGCGGCGTCCCGCGCTGCGCTGGCTGGCTATGCGGGCGCGTACGCCCGCACCGACTCGTTATGCGGGCACGTACGCCCGCACCGACTCGGCGACCTTGTCCGCTAATTCGAACAGCGCGCGCGCGGCCGGGGACTCGGGCTGCGCGATCACGATTGGCCGCCCCGTGTCCCCACCGCGCACGATTCGCGGATCGAGTGGCACATGCGCCAGCACTGGCAGCTTCGGACCTCGCTCGCGAGCCGGTCCCCGCCACCTTCCCCGAAAATCTGTGATGCCGTCGCCGCAGTGCGGACACTCGTAGTGGCTCATGTTCTCGACGATCCCGAGCACGGGGACATTGACGCGCTGGAACATCTTTACGCCACGCAGCGCGTCGCCTGTTGCCACGTCCTGGGGCGTGGTCACGATGACCGCCCCGTGGACGTGCGTGGCTTGCACGAGTGACAGCTGCGCGTCTCCGGTGCCTGGCGGCATGTCGACCACCAGGTAGTCGAGCTGGCCCCACGCGACGTCGGACAAGAACTGCACGATGATCTTCATGACGATCGGGCCGCGCCAAATGGCGGGCTGGTCGCGCTCGATCAGGAAGCCAAGGCTGATGACCTTCACGCCATGCGCCTCGAGCGGAATGATCTTGCCGGCAGCAACCGGCGGGGGCGTGTTTACTCCCATCATCCGCGGCAGATTCGGCCCGTAGATGTCTGCGTCCATGAGCCCGACCCTGGCGCCCCGCTGCGGCCAGGGCGATCGCGAGATTGGCGGCGACGGTGGATTTTCCGACTCCGCCCTTCCCGCTCGACACTGCGACGACTCGTCCAAGCGCCGGGTAAGCCACCGGCGTCGGCGCCGGCGGCACAGGCCGCGACGCGGACTTGGGCCCCGAGTCTATCACGGGAAGGCGGCGTCGAGGCGGGTTCTCAGGCACTCGCGGTCGTCTCCGCTTGCACAGCACGGATCTCGGGGACCCGCTGCTTAAGGTGGGCCTCAATCCCACGCAACAGCGACATCGCAGACATGTCGCAGTCCGGGCAGTCGCCAGCCAGCCGCAGCGTGACGAGGCCGCTATCGAACTCGAACGCAATCAGCTCGACGTCCGAGCTTCCGAGACGCACGAGCGGCAGCAGGCCGACAATTGCCTCGCGGATGCGGCTTTCGATTTCCAGTTTTCTCGATTGTGCCATCAAGCGAAATCTAGGCCTGTCTCACGGCCCCGTCGGCCCCGGCGGCCCCGTCGGCCCTGTTGGCCCCGTCTGCGGTTCCGGCGACGGCTGTGGCGGATAGGCCGGCACGAAAGCGCGCGCCGCTGCGACCAGCCGCTCGCGCACTTCGTCAAGCGTCCCTTCGATCAGCGCGCCAGCCGCCTTGGCGTGCCCGCCGCCGCCAAACTGTCGGGCAAACCGGTTCACGTCCACGTCGCCGGTGCTTCGAAACGACACCTTGACCTTGCCATGTCCAAGGTCCCGGAAGAACATGGCCAGCTTGGTACCGAGGATCGACCGCGGATGCTCGACGATTCCGTCCAGGTCCTCAGACTTGAGGCCGTGTCGCTCGACCGATCCGGCTGGAAGTGATATCCAGGCAATTCCATGCGCGGCATCGACCTCCAGTGTGTCCAGCGCGTCGCGCAACAATGTCAGGCGGCCCAACGGCACCGACGCGTACACTCGTCGATACATCGACTCGGGATCGACTCCCACACTGAGCAAATAAGCGGCGATCGCGTGGCAGCGCGGCGATGTATTGCTGTACCGGAAGCTGCCCGTGTCCGTCAGCAGGGCGGTGTACAGCGCGGTTGCGGTTGGCAGGTCAATGGTCCAACCCAACCGCATCGCAATATCGAAGATGAGCTCACCCGTGGCGCATGCCGATGTATCGGACAGAACAATCGGGCCGGGAGGCTCATCGCCTGCGATGTGGTGGTCGATCACGAGCTTGGGCACGGCCAGAGCACGGACCGCGTCGGTGAGTACGCCGAGCCGCCTGACGTCGCTGATGTCCAGGACCGCTAGCACATCGATCCCGGCCAGGGCTGAGGGGCCATCGCTACTTCGGTCAACCATCTCGGGCCCGCGCACGAAGTCGAACGCGGAAGGCCATGGCGTCGGATTTACGATGCGCGGACGCAGACCGGCCGCGGTTAGGAGGCGCGAGAACGCCGCCTCCGAGCCGCAGCCGTCGCCGTCGGCGTTGATATGCGTGGAGAGCGCAATTGTGCGGCCTGGTACTAGAACCTGCGCGATCCGGTCTATTCCCTCGACTCGCGCTGGCGGGACCGCCAGGGGATCTATGGCGCTGCTTACCGCGGCCCGCGCATGCACCAGATCAGTCTGCGGCAGCGAGCCCTATCGCCGGAACCTCGTTCTGCAATCTTGAGTGGGATCGACTATACAGGAAATACACGACCAAACCGATCACCATCCAGATAATCAGCCGGATCCACGTGCGGCCGGGCAGGCTCGCCATGAGGCCAACACAGATCAGTATTCCAAGGATAGGAACGAGAGGAACGAAGGGCGTGCGAAAAGGCCGCGGGAGATCGGGGCGACGCACGCGCAAAACAATGACGCCAGCGCACACGAGCACGAAGGCCAGGAGAGTGCCGATCGACACGAGCTCGCCCAAGATGCCGATCGGGAAGATGGCAGAAATCATGGCGGCGGCGGTTCCGGTGACGATCGTCGTCACGTACGGTGTTCGGAATCGCGGGTGGACCCGGCCGAACGCCGCAGGGAGAAGCCCATCGCGCGCCATCGAGTAGAACACACGTGACTGGCCGAGAAGCATGACGAGCACGACAGACGCCAGTCCCGCGATTGCGCCAATGTTGGTGAACATCCGCAACCAGGCCAGCTGAGGGATCTGCTCGAGCGCATACGCCACCGGGTGCGGGACGCCGAGCTGACGGTACGGCGCTAGGCCGGTGAGGACGAGCGACATGAGCACGTAGAGCACGGTACAAATCACGAGGGAGCCAAGCATCCCAATGGGCAGGTCGCGCTGCGGGTTCTTTGCCTCCTGCGCCGCGGTGGATACGGCGTCGAACCCGATATAGGCAAAGAAGACGACCGCTGCGCCGCGAGCCACGCCGCTCCATCCGAAGTGGCCGAACTCCCCGGTGTTCTTCGCGATGAACGGATGCCAGTTCGCCGGATTGACATACATAAAGCCGAATCCAATCACGAGGAGCACGATCACGACCTTGACGAACACGATCGCGTTGTTGAATCGCGCAGACTCCTTGATTCCAATGACCAGGAGCGTCGTGACGAGCATGACCAGCAGGAACGCCGGCAGGTTGACAATTCCCCCTGCCACTCGCTCGAAATGTGCGGTTGTTTCGTTCCAGGCCAGCGGTGCCTGCGTAAACGCGGCTGGAAGGTGCACGCCCATCTCTCGCATCAGGTCGTTGAAGTAGCCCGACCATCCGACTCCGACTGTCGATGCTCCGAACAGGTATTCGAGCATGAGATCCCAGCCGATGATCCAGGCAACCAGCTCGCCGAGAGTTGCGTACGCATACGTGTAGGCGCTGCCGGCGATTGGCACGATCGACGCAAACTCCGCGTAGCACAGCCCGGCCAAAAGGCAACCCACGAACGCGAAGGAGAACGAGAACACCACGCCGTTGCCGGCGTTGGATGCCGCCGCCTGCCCTGTCAGCACGAAGATGCCCGCTCCAATGATCGCGCCAATCCCGAGCATCACGAGATTGGTCGCCGTCAGCACGCGCTTGAGGCTCCTCGTCCCTTCCGTGGCGGCCTCGGCCTGAAGAACAGCAATACTCTTGGTGGAGCCTAGGCCCATGACTGCCACTCCGGTCGGCGGATTATTAAGGCGTTGCAGCGGCTCGCGCCAAAAGGCTTCGAGTCATCGGCGCCGCGAAGGTGCCGCCCCCGTAACTGCTTGTCAAGCCGAATAGTTGGGAGCTTCGCGCGTGATCGTGACGTCGTGCGGATGAGACTCCCGAAGCCCCGCCGAGGTAATGCGTATGAACTGGCTATCCGTGCGCAGCGCTTCGATGGTGGCGCATCCAACGTAGCCCATCCCGCTGCGGAGCCCGCCGACCATCTGGTAAAGCACGTCGGCGACCGGCCCCTTGTAGGGAACGCGGCCCTCGATCCCCTCGGGGACAAACTTGCGCGCCGACATCTCTCCCTCCTGGAAGTAGCGGTCGGCGCTCCCGTCCTGCATCGCGCCTATGCTGCCCATCCCACGGATCACTTTGAACCGCCGCCCTTCAAGGAGGAGCGATTCCCCAGGGCTTTCTTCCGAACCGGCCAGCATCGAGCCCATCATGACGCTCGACGCACCCGCGGCCAGAGCCTTGACCACGTCGCCCGAGTACTTAATGCCGCCGTCCGCTATCACTGGCACATCTCCAGCGCCTGCTACTGCCTCAAGGATCGCCGTTAGCTGTGGGACGCCGACCCCGGTCACCACCCGCGTCGTGCAAATCGACCCGGGTCCCACGCCAACTTTGACGGCGTCCACCCCGCGCTCGACCAGCGCCGCCGCACCGGAACGCGTGGCAATGTTCCCAGCCACGAGTTGCACGTCCGGAAACCCTTCACGCACCTCGCTCGCCACGCTCAGCACGCCCTCGCTGTGCCCATGCGCGGTGTCCACCACCAACACATCCACGCCCGCGTCGACCAGCGCGCGGGCCCGGTCCATGTAGTCACCACCGGCGCCGACGGCTGCCGCCACGCGCAGGCGGCCATGCCGATCCTTGTTCGCAAAGGGAAACTGTCGCCGTTTGTGAATGTCCTTTACGGTGATCAACCCCTGGAGTCTCCCTTCCGCGTCGACCACCGGGAGCTTCTCGATGCGCCGTTCGCCGAGAATGCGCTCCGCCTCGTCCAAGGTCGTGCCAGCTGGCGCCGTGACCAGACCGCGAGCCGTCATGACTTCGCGCACAGGACGCTCGAGATTGCGCTCGAATTGGAGATCGCGATTCGTGATGATCCCGACGAGCGTACCCTCAGAGTCGACAATGGGCACGCCCGAGATCTTGAACCGCTTCATGAGCCCGACGGCTTCCCGGAGCCTCGCCTCGGCGGTAAGCGTGATCGGATTCAGGATCATGCCGCTCTCGGAGCGCTTGACCTGGTCCACCTCTGTGGCCTGCCGCTCGATTGACATGTTCTTGTGCAGCACGCCGATCCCACCCGCACGCGCCATGGCTATCGCCATGCCGCTCTCCGTCACCGTGTCCATCGCCGCCGACACTAGCGGAATGTTGAGCGCGAGCTGACGCGTGAATTGGGTAGACGTGTCCACGTCGCGGGGATGCACGAGCGAGTGGCGCGGGACGAGCAAAACGTCGTCGAACGTAAGTGCGACGACGGAACCGATCCGGTCTTCACTTGGCCCAGTGCCGTTGCGCGACTCGGCATCGCGCCTTCTGGAGGACCGGCGCGAGGATCGAATGCTTCGAGAATGTGGGCGCCATGGTATAACGTATGGCCACTCTGTACGCGAGGCAACCGCTGAGCGCCTCAGCGGCCGAGCGGCCTCGCCGGTCCCGCGACTACAGTCGACTAATGCGACGCAGCCGCCGCCGAATTCTCCCTGGAAGAAACAATGCCGCGGCCGCGAGTGCCTGCCCGACGTTGAGCTCCGAGATCTCGTTTGGATCGCCTGGCCAGTGCTCCTCGATCACACCCTCTGGCGTGTTGGCAATCAGTCTCTGCAAGGCGAGCGTCACGATGAAGAGATCGTCGATCTCACCGATGATCGGGATGAAATCGGGAATGATGCCAAACGGCGACACGACATAAGCGATCGCTGCGGCGACAATGAGCTTGTCCGTTGCCGAGACGCGCTGATCGAGTAGCAGACCTACCAGGAGACGTACATAGCTCGGTACTAGGCGAAGTTGATGCAGCACATCGCCGGCGATGTCCATGCCCGACCGTTTGCGTCGCGGCCCTACGCGGCCGGCATCGCGCCCCCTCGCCCCGCTGGCGCGCGCCAATGGACGCGGGCCGGTGCTGCGCGCCGATGGACGCGAGGAAGAGCGCGAGGACGCACGGTCGGGAGCCCGTGGACTCATGACAGCTTCTTGCGAGCAGGCGTCGCAATCGCGTGCCCGCGCCGCCGTCTCGCCGGCTCTTCGACGGCCCAGCGGGCCGGATCGCCACGTACGTCCACGTGAAGAAAGGGGCCGTGCATCCGCGTCCCGCGATACACACCGGCGCCGCCGACCAGCTCTGGATGGGACGCCTCCACGCGCTCAACCGAGGCGAGGAGCACACGTGCGTCGCGCGAGTCGATACGGCCGTCACCATTCAGGTCATCCATTACGCCGTCCCCGTCGTTGTCGACGTAGATGTCAGCCGCATCGCCGAACTGATGCCGGCTGTCGCGTGCACGGCCCCCGTGGCGCCCGACTGCGAGCGAATTGTACTCTGGCGTTCGGAACCCGGACATGATGGCCAGATGTGCGTTCGGATGACCGTGCGAAGCCAAGTCGTCGATGATGAGCTCGAGCTTGTCCACGAGCGCTTCACTCAACACCATGTATTTTGGCCAGACGCCTTCCTGGTCGTGCGTGAGGAAGTCCCGGAGCGTGAAATGCTCTGACACGGGCGTGTCCTGGTTCTCAGGTGTAACGACGATAAATCCGTCGGGGTTCTCGTACGCCTCGGAGCGTAGTCCGCGTCGCTCGCCAGGCCACCAGCCTAGTCGATAGTCTCCGACTCGACCACGCACCTTGCTCTTGAACGGCAGAAGCGTGATTACCGAAAACGGCGCGCCCAGCGCCGTGTCGCCGAGGGCGTATACCCCCGGGCTGCGAATGGCGGAGTCACCGAAATATCGGCTGAGGAGCGGGATCGCCAGCACGTTGCGCTGTTCGCTGACAAAGCATGCACGCAGCTTGCCGCTGGCGCCGAGCAACCACTCGGGTCGATAAGTGGGGAGCGCTGGCGCCACCGATCGGGTCGTCGCGGCGTCCGAGTCGCCTCTCGGGGGGAGGGGGGGCGCCGATACCCGTCCCGCGCCTCCCGTATCTACCGTCAACACCGCCGCCAATTGGGCGACGAGTATTGCGTGAACGGCCATTAGTGCATCCCCCTCGGCTCCTGCCTATCGGACGACCGCCCCCTGATTGGAGATATAGCCGTTCGACGATTGCTGCGCACGCCCACGCTCGGCTGTATCAGTATATGTACACGGTCGTGCCAATCGGGACCATTCGATAAAGGGTCTCGATGTCCTCGTTGCGCAGCCGTACGCAGCCGTGGCTCGCCGAGTGTCCGATCGACCACGGCTCGTCAGTCCCGTGAAGGCCGTAGCCGTCCCCTAGGTACAGTCGGTTCACGCCCAACGTCCCGACATACTTTCGCTGGTTCGTGCCGAAGGGCGGAACGATGAGGTTGCCGTTGGCTACGATTTCATGTCCCTCTTTGACCTCGAACGGCTCTTCTCGCCCATCGAGATATCTCGTCACCACGTTGCTGCCGTCCACGAGAATCTTGGAGCCACCCGGCAGCATGATTGACTGATTTCGCGCCAGGCGGATGATGCCAAGCTTCTCTTTCTGCGCGATCTCGACGTAGTGCCAGTCGGGCGGTGCCCATATCGGGTCGGTCTCTTTGCTCTCGACCACGAGACGTCCCCGTGGAGTCTCGAACTTCCAGTGATCCTGTCCGCTGTCCTCTTGCACGAGCTCCTTGCCACTGCCGGTCGCCACTCGAGTCGTGTACAGCGTTTGGTCTCCCCGTCTGTACCACAGCCGGTTGTCGTTGATGCTGACCACGACGTACGGCTTTGTCCCGGGGACCACCGTGTCGGCAGCGAGCCTCCGAGCAAGGGTGTCGCGTTCTGCGCCCACACCGCGCTCGACATCGTGCAGCACTTCCAGGTTGCCGTTGAATCCCATGCGCATGACGTCTCGACGAAAGCGCTCCCGCATGGTGTCCGCGAACAACCGAGCCGTCCCCGCCACCGCGAGTAGCACGGCCGCGGCCAGCGCCCAGGCAATGCGCTTGTGCATCACGCCGCTGCTCAATACAGGTACACGTTCATTCCCGGTGTCAGCACGGGAAGAATGGCCTTCAGGTCCGCCGCTCGCGCCCGGACGTTGCCAGGGCTCACACCCGCCCGATCATTGAGCCAGTCGCCGTGGGTGTCGGCATAGATCTCGGTACCGCCGCTGAGCATGATAGTGTCACCGGCGATGGCCGCGATGGTGCGCGTACCCCGAGGCGCCGCCACCAGCACGGTGTCTGGAGGCTTGCCGACTAGGCGATCCGGGCCTACGCGCACCGGCATCGACCGCAGTAGGGCGCGCTCCTGCGACAAGTACATGACGCCGCTGTCGACCGCGACTGCCAGGTGGAGGGCCTGGTCTCCCTGTTCCTGCCGGCGAATGAGCGCAACCATGACCTTGAGTCGATCCTTGTTGGCCGCGAACTCCAGATCTGCCTTACGCTGTTCCACCGAGGTCATACCGCCTCGCAATCGGCTTATCTCCCGCTCGTAGCCAACGCGCTTGGCGAAGAGCCAGCCATCGGTCGCCAACAGTCCCGCCAACACCACCGCCAGCGAGACGATCGAGCCAGGTGCGCCACATCACCGTCGCGCGAGACTCACGGCATCGAGTATCGGGACTCCGACCGGTTCGCTCCGTCCCGTGCGCACGGTCGCGACGAGGACAACCGGCACGGGCGCTACCGCCGCCGCGGTGCGTGCAGTCTCCAGCAGCGAGGGCGGAATCGCCACGTACAGCACCGCATTCTCGGAGCCGGGCCCAGTTGCCAAGAGATACGGCTCCTCTGGCGCCAATCCTTTACGCAAAGGATCTGCCGTTTGCAGAGCGAATACGCGCACATCCCACTGAACGGTCTTGCCCTGCGTGCCTGTTGGATCTGCGCGAAGAGCAGCAGCCGTGAGAGGCGTGGCGACGGTGGGTGATGGGGTCGCGCTCGCTAGTGCCGCCGGGGTAACGCAGACCGGAGGATTTGCTTGCGTCGGAGCGAGCGCCCCGTGAGCTGTCTGCTTGTGAACGACGCGCTTTTTCGATACAACGTGCTGCGCCCGCGCGGGCATTGAGATCAACACACCGCTCGTCACCATGGTTGCCAGAGCGACTGCCAATTTCGCGGGAAATGTCATTGCGCGTGCGGATCCAAGGAGCTCGATGAATTCTGGATGGGGGGTGCGTCGAGCCGTACATTTGCAAAGATGGCCGCATTGGCACAGCGACCGGTAGTCCTGGTCGTCCTCGACGGCTGGGGGTACCGGCCCGAGCGCGAAGGAAACGCCATCGCACTCGCTAACACACCGACATGGAACGCTGTTTGGTCACGACCTTCTCGTACTCTTCTCGCCGCGTCCGGTCTCCGGGTCGGACTGCCTGAAGGCCAAATGGGCAACAGCGAGGTCGGCCACCTCAACCTCGGCGCTGGACGCGTGGTCGCACAGGACCTGGTTCGCATTGATATTGCGATCGAGGACGGCTCGTTCGCGCGCAATGCGGCTCTAGCGAGCGCATGCCGCAGGGTAAGACACTCCGGTGGCACACTTCATCTCGTGGGCCTCATCGGCAATGGTGGCGTCCACGCCTTCGATCGCCACCTGCTCGCCCTCGTGGACCTCGCTTCCGAGCAGCGCGTTCCGCGCATCACGATTCACGCAATGCTCGACGGCCGCGACACGCTTCCCCACTCCGGTCTGGAATTCATGGAGCAGCTCATGCGGCATGTGGACGGCCGGGCGCGCGTCGCTAGTGTGGGCGGTCGGTACTATGGAATGGATCGCGACAGGCGTTGGGCGCGCACGGAACAGTACTACCGCGTAGCCGTGGATGGGTCCGGTCCAGCTGGCACCAACCCACTCGCGGTAATTCGTTCGGCGTACGACCGAGGCCAGAGTGATGAGTTCATCACGCCGGCAGTGATCGTCGAGGACGGCAAGCCGATCGGCGCGATGCACGATGGCGACGCGGTCATCTGCTTCAACTTCCGATCCGACCGGATGCGCCAGCTCACGCGCGCGCTCACGGAGCCCGGCTTCCACCACTTCGACGTCTCCAATCGTCCCGCCGTGCACGTCGTCACCATGACATCCTACGGGCAGCAGTTCGCGCTCAGCGTCGCTTTCCCGCCGCTCTCCATGGCCCGTATCGTCGCCGAAGCGCTTTTCGAGCAGGGCATGACGACGTTTCGAACCGCGGAAACGGAGAAGTACCCGCACGTGACGTATTTTTTCAACGGCGGTGAGGAGACGCCGTATCCGGGCGAAGAGCGGATTCTCGTGCCGAGCCAGAAGGTCGCGACCTACGACCTAATGCCGGAGATGAGCGCGCCCGGCGTGACCGAGGTCCTGAGCCGCGCAATCGAAGCGCGCAACCACGATTTCATCTTGTGCAACTATGCGAATGGCGACATGGTCGGACACAGCGGGTCGCTGCCAGCGACCATCCGCGCCGTCGAGACCGTGGACGCGTGTCTCACGCGCGTCCTTGCGTCCGTCTCCCGCGCGAATGCCCGCATTCTCATCACGGCCGATCATGGCAACTGCGAGCTCATGATTGACCCGGCCACCGGCGGCCCGCATACGGCGCACACTACCAACCCCGTACCATTCGTCATGATCGATGGCGATCAGCAGCATCCGCTACGTTCCGGCGGCGCGCTTTGTGACGTGGGGCCGACCGTGCTTTCCATGCTCGGTGTCGAAGTGCCGGAGGAGATGACCGGCGTCGATCTGCGGCAGGTCGACTAGGACGTGCGCCGTGTCCTCGCGGTCCTTGCGCTCGCTCTTGGCGCGACACCGTTGCTCGCCCAGACGCAGGTCGGCAATCCACCCGACAAGAGTCCGTACCGCGACGTTGAGGGCCGCTCGGACATCTACCTGCTGACCGGCTACTGGTCCTCTGCGCGGGATTACGCGGGCGTTGGGCCGCACAGCGGGCCTTTGGTTGGCCTGCGGTACGACGTGCTTCTCGCCAACACGCCACTCTTTTTCGCCGCTCGCCTGACGCATGTCTTCACGGACCGCACTCTCCTCAACCCGTTCCTGCCGACGGCTGAGCGGACTACATCCTTTCCTTCTAACCCAGTCCCCGCCTCGCTGAACATCGCGGACGTCAGTCTGGGAGCACAGCTCACCGGGCAGAAGAGTTTCCACGGGTTCATCCCGGTAATCGACATCGGCGCCGGCGCCGTGTCCGACTTGGGCGGCAGCGGCGGCCCCGGGCACTATCATCTAGGCACGCAGCCCGCCGCGACCTGGGGAGGCGGCCTGCGGTGGGTACCCGGTAGGCGACTAACATTGCGCGCCGACGCGAGTGTCTACCTGTACCCGCACCGGTATCCGTCGACATACAAGACGATCACTGGCGATGGCACATCGGTGATCCCGCCATCCCACTCGCTCGTGGCCTGGCGCAACAACGGTGCGTTCACCTTCGGCGCATGGTACGCCTTGTTCCGATAACGGTCAATGCCAGCCGCGTCCCTTACTCGTCGAGTCACGTTCGCCGCGGCGCACAGGTATCTGAGGCCCGAATGGGATGACGCACGCAACGCTGCAACGTTCGGCTCGTGCGCACGACCGAATTACCACGGCCATACCTACACGTGCAATGTAACCGTGAGCGGCCCGATCGATGAGGCCACCGGGATGATCGTCGATCTCGGAGTGCTCGATCGCATTCTCGCCGCCGAAGTGCGCGATCGCTTCGATCACCGAAACATCAACCTCAATGTCCCCGAGTTCGGCGACGGCAAACTCATTCCGACGGGCGAGAATCTGGCGCGCTACGTCGCCCAGCACGTCCAGGCGGCCTTGGTACGCGAGCGCGGAGGACGCACCGACGTCAGAGTGATCGAGGTGCGGGTCGCCGAAGACCCAACGCTGTCCGCCACGTACCGCCCGTAACCGTAGGGGCGGCATTCATGCCGCCCCTACGTGGAAATGACCGGCACGCCGCCGTGCGGTGTGCGGAACGCGTAGTCCACGGTCACGACTAGGCGCTCCTCATCCACTCTCGCCGCCACTCGGCGCGTGCATCCCGGGCAGCGCGCAAGCTGGATTGGCGCCTCAGTGCGCCTTCCGATAGGGGTACGGCACACCGGGCAATGAATCGTCGCGGTCACGAGCACCGCGGACGTCACCAGCAGCGGCGCTGCCGGCTCGGCCGATCCGTCACGCGCTCGCACGAGTCGCGGGCCCGTGCCTTCGCCCAGCCGAGCCGCGGCGGCCGCCAGAAAGAATTCGCGCTCGGCGGAGGTCATCGCCGCAAGCTGCGCAGCGGAGACGAGTCCTTTCTGGACGACCGTGCGAGCCACGGGAGACGTGGGATGGCTGGCACCCGTCGGTCCCTTGCCCACAGCTCGCGGGGACAGCTGCGTGCGCAGTTGGCGGCCGGCACGACGAATCAATGCGCCGCCGCCTAGGATCACGGACAAGGCGGCGACGTCAATCAACATCTCCGACGGCATCGCAATCATCATTACAGCGCGAAATTCGAGCTCGTCATCGCGTCAGCCGTCAGCAACAGCGCGTTGAGCACATCGCCTGGCTCCGATCGTGGGCGGTCATCGGGAACGACGAGCAACGCATTGGCATGTGACATGGACGTGAGAATACCAGAGCCTTGGGGCCCCGTGAGCCGGGCCGACAGTGTCCCATCTGTCTGCGGCGTGATGATTGCCCGAAGAAAATGCGTGAGCTTCGCCGTGATTACGATTTGCTCTTCCAGCACCACTGGAACCGGGCGCCGGAAAGGGCGGCGGTGGCCGAGCATGCGCCGCAACGCCGGGCGGACGAACAGCTCGAACGTCACCATGGCCGACACCGGATTACCCGGTAAGCCGATCCACGGGGTACCCCCGAGCGTACCGTAACCGAGCGGCGCGCCGGGACGCATGCTCACGCGCCAGAATTTCATGTCGGCGCCGAGCGCCGCGAGCGCTTCCCGGGTGTAGTCAAACTCCCCAACCGAGATTCCACCGGCAGTCACGATCAGATCGCAGCCGGCCGCGCGACGCAGCAGTTCCTCAATGTCAGTGCGAGTGTCCGCCGCCAACCCCGCGTTGACCGGCTCCCCGCCCGCTGCCCGCACCAGCGCGTGCAGAGTGTATGTGTTAGACGACACGATCCTATGCCCCGCGAGCGCTTCAGTGAATCGATCCAGATCGACCAGCTCATCGCCTGCGGCGACGATCGCCACTCGTGGACGCCGATGCACGTCGACGACTGCCGCGCCGACCGACGCCAGCACGCCGATCTGGGCGGCGCCGATCGGCGTCTCCGCGGGGAGGACTGTGTCGCCAGCTCGTATGTCTTCGCCGCGCGCACGCACGTTGCGATGCGCGTCGCGCTTGTCGCGAATCTCCACCCGTGCCACGCCGCCGTCGGTGTCTTCGACTCGCACCACTGTGTCGGCGCCGCGGGGGATGGGCGCGCCAGTCATGATTCGGATTGCCTCTCCATCGCCGACGCCGCGCGCGGCGAAACCCCCGGCCGCCACGGTTTCGAGCACCCGCAATGCGACCGGGCGATCTGCCGAAGCGTTCGCCACGTCTGCCGCGCGCACGGCGTAGCCATCCATTGCGGAATTGTCCCAAGGCGGAATCGAGATTGGCGACACGACTGGGCTCGCGAGCACTCGGTTGAGCGAGTCGAGGAGCGGGACGCGCTCGATGGGTAGCGGACGAATGTCGGCGAGAATCTGCGCGCTCGCCTGTGCGACGCTCAGCGTGCGCCGCCTCCCAGCGAAATGCCCGCCAGGCGTATCACGATCTCGTCTTGTGCACGCTCGACCTCGTGCACCGGCACCGTCCAGTTGTTGCACAACAGGCTGAAGACGAGCCCCACGCCATCGGCCGTGCTGACGTAGCCCGAAAGAGACCGGGCGCGATCGACGTAGCCTGTCTTGGCCCGCGCGTTTCCAGCCGCCGGCGTCCCTCGCATGCGGTCGCCCAGCGTGCCGTCCACGCCCGCCACTGGGAGCGCATTGTAGAACGCGGCGTAGGCCGTGTCGCGCTCGATCGCGGTAAGCACTCGTACGAGAGTCGCGGGTGACAGGTAGTCGTGACGCGAAAGGCCGCTGCCATCCCGGATCACGTATCCGTCCGGGTCCGCGCCCCACGCCGAAAGTTGCGACTCGATGACGCGCCGCCCGCTGTCTGCGGACCCCACGCCCGTCTTCTCGAGGCCGAGGGTCTTGAGCAGCACCTCTGCGATCTGGTTTTGCGACGGCTTCTCGAGCGCCGGCAGAATCTCGCGCAGCGGGGGAGACTCCTGGGCGAAGAGCGTGTCAAGCCTCGGGGTAACCGCCGCTGCGCCCGCGCGCGGCGGTAGATCGGAAGTCGACGATCCGGCGAGCTCGCCCGGGACCGCGTCATGCCGCAGCCGGATGCCCCGGGCCGCGAGCGCGTCCGCAAGTCCGTGCAGATACGCGCTCGCGGGGTCACGGTACGACACGATCAGTGTAGTGCTGTCCGCCGGCGCGATCGCGCCAGAAACCACAAGGTCGCCGCTGGCCGCGTCATAGGTGGCGGTGAGCGGTTGCGGGATCGCCCCGCCGGTTGCCTCGGACGTCGTGACGTGGGCGCGAACCGGCGGGTAGTCGCCCAGCGGCGTCGTGATGACGCGGGCCGGCATCCCGGGACGCGCCGCTCCACGCACAACGACTGTCGTCATTCCCTCATTGAACATCAACTCGTCGACGCCGGCTGCGTACGGCTCGATCAGATCATCCCATTCCCATCCCACTCCCCAGTTGGCGTCAGGGAACGCGTCGCCCGCGCTAACGATCTGACCCGTGATTCTTCGGATGCCCCGAGCCGCGAGCGACTCCGCTGCCGCTCGAAGTGGCAGCGTCGCATCCTGCATCATGTGGTCGCTGACGGTGGGATCACCCCGGCCAATGACAATGAGATCGCCGTGCAGCACGCCTCCTCGAACGACGCCGCGCGCTGCGAACAACGTGCGAAAGCGGAAGTCCGGGCCTAACTGCGCAAGCGCGACCGCACCGGTCACGATCTTCATGTTCGAGGCCGGCAGGAACAGTCGATGTTCGTTGAGCGCGTACAGCGTGTCGTGCCGAACTGGATCGACGACGAATACGCCCCAGATCGCGTTCCGAAAGTGCGGATCATTGACTTGCGAGTCGATAGCGGCACGCAGTACCGCGTGTTGATCCTCCGGCGTAATGATCGCGGGCGACTCCGGAGCGATCTCGGGCGATGCGAGCGACCCATGCGCGTGCGCGCAAGCAGTCGCGCCACAAACCCAGATCCCGCACAGGACCATGCGCCACGCCGGACGTATCATGCTGGCTGCCCCCGCGTTGCGGAGCGGATACCCATGACCTGCTGCTCGACAATGTCCGCCAGCTGCGTAAGCCAGTCGGGATCGTCGAACCGGAGCACCCGGGTTGGCTGAGCTGCCGTGAACTCCGGGTCATCGGTGACCACGGCGATGTACTGACCCGCCTGAGGGCTTGCCGGGTCGTACAACGGCCTGTCGTGTGCCGCGCGACGAAACACCTCCACCCGCGGCAGCGCATATGCCTTGAACCCCTCGCACACTACCACGTCCGCGTCGCTCAGATACCGCTCCGCGATGGCTTCGGGCCCGAGCTCCGTCTGGCCTTCCCACCGCATCACGAGTGCGAACTTGTCGGGACTTACCATTGCCACGCGCTCGGCTTGGCCTTCATGATAGTGGCGATAGGTGTCGGTGGTTGAAGGATCGATATTGAAGGTATGTGATCCATGCTTGATGGTCATCACGCGCCGGCCGCGCCGGTGCAGCTCAGCCGTGAGCTGGACGACCGTGGTTGTCTTGCCGCTATGCTTCTTGCCGACGACGGTGACCAGTGGGGGCATCGCGCGATGAGGCATCACTTCGCTCCGCGACTACGAGATCGTCCGGCGTGTTGACGTTGTGAAACAGTATGTCCGGGTCGCCAATGCGCCGTATCGTGTCCAAAGGGACACGTACGACCCGCACGGCGTCATAGAAGCCTATCACTCGCAGGTCTCCGGCGTCCAATTGCCGCGCGATCGGACCGACGCACGCGGGGCCGTAGTAGCCGCATAGCGGCTCTACTCCGCGGTGGGAATCGCTTTCCGGAACTACGACGTCCGGCGGTGGTTGCCCAGACGCGCCCAGCCGCGCCAGCTCGAGCAGCAGTTCCCTCGAGACAAACGGCATGTCCCAGGCAACAACGAGCGCGGGCCCGCGGGCTTGCACCAAGGCCGAGTATATGCCGCCAAGGCTGCCGAGCCCCGGGCGAATGTCCGGCGCCGTGGGCACTCCGGGCAGCCAGGATCGAGCAGCCGGATCGTTGGCGATGAGCAGGAGCTCGGCCGTGACCCCCCTGAGCGAGGCCGCCACGCGGTCGATAATGCGCTCGCCCCCGACCCTTAGGAGCCCTTTCGCCTGTTCCCCGTACCGCGACGCCCGGCCGCCAGCCAGGATTACGCCGGTGAGGGCCGATGACACCCTGGGAGGCATAGGGTTGAATATACCAAAGGGGGGTTAGAGGGCCGCGTGGGCACCGGATATCATCCTTTAATGCGCCGCAACGATACCTGCGTTCCATGCCTGTGACGCCAGCCGGCAGTACCGGGGTCTTCGGTGAAGTGGAACTGACCGACTCGGCGTTGGTCGGTCGCGTGATCGCCGGGGACGTCGAAGCGTTTACCGGGTTGGTGGCGCGATACCGGGACCGGGCGGCGCGATACGCCATGCGCATGCTCGGCGACCCCGATGACGCCGACGAGGCGCTGCAGGACGCATTCGTACGGGCGTACCGGTCGCTGGCGCGTTGTGAAGACCGGGAGCGGTTCGGCGCCTGGCTGCTTAGCATCGTGATCAACCGGTGCCGAACGATCGGCGCGAGAACCGGGCGACGCGAGCGGACGTTCGTCCGGGACGAGGCAGCCCTGCTCGACGGCGCAGGAAACGGGGCTGTAGGGACAGCCGGAGGTGGATTTGGCGGAAAGGCAGGCGGGCTGGACGTGGGCGAGAGAGTGGCATGGCGAGACGAGATCGCGCGCGCACTGGCGCAGCTCGATGCCGTCTACCGCGAGGCATTTCTGCTGAAACATGTTGAGGAGTTGAGTTACGAAGAAATGTCAACCATGACCGGGGTCGGCGTTTCTGCGCTCAAGATGAGAGTGAAGCGCGCGTGCGACCAAATGCGTGTCCTGCTGGAGGCAGCGTATAGTCCATGAGACTTGACCCAGGGTCGCGTAGGGGAACGGGGTGGACGGGGTGGACGGGGTGGACGGGGTGGACGGGGTGGACGGGGTGGACGAGCTGATCGACCGCGTCGCGCGTGAGCTGCGCGAGCCAGTTGCACTGGCTCCGGGCTTTGACGCGCGCGTGATGGCCGCGGTGCGGGCCATTGGGCCACATACGCCCGAGGAGTTCCGTGACAGGACTAGACGCATGCGCGTGGGGGCATGGCTCACGCGGCCACGCACGGTGCGCGTCCGTCCGATCACGGCGATTGCGGTGGGCGCCGCCGCGGCAGCGGCCTTCGCGGGTGCCCTCTTTGTGGGGGTGCGGTCGGAGCGCCGGACGCCGCAGAACTCGGTGCCAGTAACGACCGCAGCGCAGCCGGCACCGATGGCGTCGCAACCTGCGAGCTCTCTCGTTCGCTTTATCCTGGTGGCGCCCAAGGCACATCAGGTCGCCTTGCTGGGCGATTTCAATCACTGGGATCCAAACGCCACGCTCCTGTCGCCCGCGGGCGGGTCGTCAACCGGGGTGTGGGTGGCAACCGTGCGTTTGCCGCCTGGCCGGCACGCCTATGGCTTCGTCGTGGATGGATCGCGCTGGGTGGCGGATCCAGCGGCCCCGCGTTCGTTGGACGATGACTTTGGGACACCGACATTGACGATCACGGTGGCCACTGGCGGCGGAAACGAGTTGACGGCGGCGGGCCGATCATGATCGCGCGGCGACTTATGCGGCAGCAGCTGCGCAGGGGGTGTTGGCGCGTCACTCGGGGCGCCACATTGCTAGGCATGTTGCTCGCCCTCCGCCCCCCCATGGCTCGCGCGCAGGAGCAATCGCAGGGCGCGTCGCAACAGGAGCTGCTTAACGCACGGCTCGACCCCTCTTTGCGCGAGGCCCTCACGCCGGTATTCGATTCGGCACGGGTCAGTGGTCTTCCGACGGACCCATTGGTCGACAAGGCCCTGGAGGGAGTAAGCAAGCACGCCGACATTTCGCGAATTGTTTCGGTTGTGCGTTCGCTCGCAGCCGATCTCGGGAGCGCTCAGACGGCTCTCGGTGGCGACGCGTCGACGCCGGAGTTGGTCGCCGGCGCGAGCGCGCTCAAGGCCGGCGTGCAGCCTACGGCACTCGCCGAGATCGCGCACGCGATCCGCGGTGACCGCGGCCGGTCGCTCGTTGTGCCGCTGGCCGTGTTGTCCGAGCTCGTCGCTCGCGGCGTCCCCGCTGACACCGCGGCCTCCACTGTGCTCGCGCTGGCAAAGCGCGGTGCAGCGGACGGCGAGCTGATAGCCTTCCGGCAAGGCGTCGAGCGTGACGTCGCCGCCGGTGTATTCCCCGTAGTCGCGGCGTCGGTCGGGGCGGCCGACATCCTCGCTGACGAGGCAGCATCGACCTCGTCGCTCACGCGCCACCCCCCTCCCGCCCCGCCTGGCGCGCCTCCTCCGAAGCCGCCGCAGCGCCCGTAGCGGAGTCTCGACCTGCCCCGCCAGCCGGGTGCGCCGTTTACTACGGCGCTGGCCGGCGTGCACCGTACTGCGGCAACTGTCCTACGCGCTCGGCGCGTTAGTACCGGTCGCGCGCGTCGTCCAATCTCAGGTGTCCGCCTCGGTCGATGGCGGAGCGGCCGAAGTGTCATATCAGGGATACCTGCGCGCGGCCGTAACGACGCTCGCCCCGAGCATCGGCTATCTCACGCGCCACGCTTCCGTCGATGCGCGAGGGCTCGTCTCCCTATACCAGACTGGAGACCTGAGCGCTGACGGCCAAGTGCGCGCATCGGCCTTCACGTCGCTCATGCAGAACCTCTTGGGCGAGCTGTACACTACGGTCGGAGCAACGCAGTATCGCACAATGCCGTCGGCCGAGAACGGCCGCGCGGGCGCACGCGCCTACGTCGGACGCGGCGACGTGGGTGGATGGGTTGGCGCCAACGCCGGCTTCTCGCGTGATCTCGGCAATACGATCGCGGTGCAGCAAGGAGAAGGCGGAGCGTGGATCGCCTGGCCCTCCACTCGGCTGTCAGCCTCGCTCGTCCCTACGCGCGTGGGACCAGTGTCGTACGTTGACGCGCAGGCGACGGCACAGCTGGTGCTCAACGAGCTCACGTTCTCCGCCACCGGTGGTACGCGCCCCGTCGGCGCTGGAAGTCCCAGCGAGGCCGGGCTAGGTAGCCGCGTCGCAGGGGCCACCTGGGGCCAGTTCGAAGCGGCGGTACGAGTAGCGCCCTGGCTGGCCGTGGTGGCGGACGTGGGTTCGTCCCCAACGGATTACGTACGGCACATCCCGGCCGTGCACTACGCCGGGCTCGCGCTGCGCGTTACCATGCTAGGCGCGCCGACGGCACCGATCGCCCGCGATATTCTGCCCAGCGCAGCCCCTGGCGATCCGCCACCTGAAGTTACCGGCGCACCGGTTGTCACTTCAGTGCGCCAAAATGGGCGCCTGTACACACTCCGCATTCGCGCGCCGCGAGCATTCGCGGTGGAAGTAATGGGTGACTTCACCGGGTGGCGCCCAGTTGTGGCGCACGCGACAGGTGACGGCACGTGGCTCCTGACGGTCGCCCTACCCCGCGGAACTCACCGCTTCAACGTTCGTATGGATGGCGGCGCTTGGATAACGCCGGGAGGCATTACGACCGCGGCAGACGACTTTGGAGGCATGAACGCTCTGATCGTCGTCCCGTAGCACGTTGGCGCTGCCCCGCCGAGCGGCGTTGCAGCGCTGGCACTAGACGGTGGCCGCCCCCGCGAGCCGCGAGGCCACTACTTCGGCAATGTCGTACACAGGCGTGGCTGCGTTCTGAGCGGCGACGCCGTCCGTCAGCATGGTCATGCAGAACGGGCACGCTGACGCAATCACATTGGCTCCAGTACGAAGCAGCTCCTCGGTGCGCTCAATGTTGATGCGCTTACCCTCTCGTTCCTCCATCCACATGCGCCCGCCGCCTGCCCCACAGCAGAGGCCACGGTCTCGAGAGCGCGGAGGCTCGATGAGACTGAGCATCGGGAGGGCGCGCCGCATCGCCTCGCGCGGCTGATCGTAAACGCCGTTGTACCGGCCGAGGTAGCAGCTATCGTGGTATGCCACCGTACTGGGCCGTGCGGGAGTGTCCGCCAGCGGAACCCGTCCTTCAGCCAAAAGCCGCTCGAATGTACTGCGAATGATGAATTACCTCGTATGTCCCGCCGAGCTCCGGGTATTCATTGCCCAACTGGTGAAAACAATGCGGGCAGATTGTGACGATGGTCGTCACGTTGTAGCCGTTTAGTCGCTCGACGACCCCTTTCGCGAGCATCTGGTACAGGTATTCATTACCGAGCCTGCGTGCCGGATCACCGTTGCATGTCTCTTCCTGACCAAGAATGGCGAAGTCGATCTGGGCAGCACGCATGATCCTCGCGAACGCGGCTGTGATCTTCTTCGCGCGGTCGTCGAATGATCCCATGCAGCCCACCCAGAACAGAACTTCCGGCTGCCGGCCAGCCGAGACGCATTCCGCCATGGTCGGAACGTCTAGGCCCCGCGCCCACTCACCGCGATCCGCCGCGCTGAAGGCCCAAGGACTGCCATTCCGTTCAAGCGATTGAAAAACGGGCTGGACTTCGGGAGGGAACCGCGACTCCATGAGGACGAGATCGCGACGAAGCTCCATGATCACGTCCAGCTGGTCTATTGAGACGGGGCACTCCTGCACGCACGCTCCGCAGGACGTGCACGCCCAGAGCTCTTCTTCGGTTATGTAGTTGTCGAGCAGGCGGCGCTCGAGGACATCAGTGCCAGCTTCCGTCGCTGGTAGACTGCCTTCCCCGTGCACGAGCGCCGGGTGCTGTGTTCCGTTTGTATCGCCGGCCACCAGCGGCGCCTTCTCCATCAGGCGGCGACGAACGTCGATCACGATCTTGCGCGGGCTCAGCGCCTTGCCGGTGATATTCGCGGGGCAAGCGGCCGTGCACCGCCCGCATTCGGTACACGAATATCCATCGAGAAGGTTCTTCCAAGACAGATCCTCGACGTCGGCCGCGCCGAACTGCTCGGCGCCCTCGGCCTCGAGGTCCATTGCCCGCATGACGCCGCGCTGGCCCGGCCCGCTGGTGTTCGACAGATACGTGTTGGGGAGTGACGTGATCACGTGGAGGTGCTTGGAGTACGGCAGATAATTCAAGAATCCCAGTACCAACAGCACGTGCGCCCACCACGTCGCCGCGTACCCGCTCTCCGCGCGCTGCTGCGACATACCCGCGAGCATGGCTGCCAGTCCGCGCGAAACGACCCGTGCCGGATCGACTGGATTCAACGGCCGCGACAGGATGGCGAATCCGTTCAGGAGAAACAGCGTCAGCATGAGCCCGGCGATCAGCGACAGGATGATGATCGCGTCGAGCTGCTCCAGGTTGTCGCCCTGAAGTCGCGCCGGTTTGACGACTAGGCGTCGATACATCAACCAAGCCACCGCGCCCAGCACGGCGAGGCCGAACAATTCCTGCGAAAGCAGATACAGCGTACGCAAGGGCGACGGCAGAAACGCGTACGAGAACGCTGGGTAGACGCCCTGCATCGCGATCTCGATCGTGCCGGCAGTGAGGACCAGGAACCCCCAGAACACGGTCGCGTGCATGGCACCCGCTACCGGATCCCGCAAAATCTTGGATTGGCCAATGCCTATCGTCAGGAGATTGCGCAAGCGGACGCTGGGATGGTCAGTCCGGTTCTCTGCGCGTCCCAGCTGGAGATAGCTGACTAGACGGCGAGCGTTGTAGATAGAAGAATCCGACGGCCAACATCGCGACTAGCACAAACGCCAGACCGCCGACCGGAGGTAGCGGAGACGCGGCGGCAGCGGTGGGTGGCATGCCTAGTGAGAATCGCGGGCAGCCCGAACCGCGGCGCTCAGAACCGGTACGATCTCCAGCGCGTCACCGACGATGCCGTAGTCGGCAACCTTGAAGATGGGCGCGTCTCTGTCTCTGTTGATTGCAACGATCGTCTTCGACGTGCGCATTCCGGCGAGATGTTGGACGGCGCCGGAGATGCCCACCGCAATGTACAGGTCGGGACTCACGACGCGTCCGGTTTGGCCAATCTGGTCGCTGTGCGGACGCCAGCCATCGTCGGTCACCGCTCGCGTCGCGCCAACTGCGGCGTTGCCGAATGCCGACGCGAGCTCCTCCACGAGGCGGAAATTCTCTGCGGCCTTGAGTCCGCGCCCACCACTCACGATGACCGGCGCGTCACCGAGGTCGAGCTGAGTTCTGCTTCCTTGCTTGAGCTCCGTGACGACCACGCGTGCCGCGCTGGGGTCCCCGACGGGCTCGATGTGCTGCATCTGGACAGGCCTTGACTGCTCGCGCGGGGGAACCGCGCCCGGACGCAGCGCGACGATGGCAGGCGTGCCTTCGAGAGCCAGGGTCGCAACGATCTTCCCCGTGTTGATCGGATGTGACACGACGATTGTGTCGCCATCCAGCATGACACTCGTGGCGTCCGTAGCAATCGCACAGGCAAGCTTTGCGGCAACGCGCGGCGCCAGATCGCGCCCTTCCGCGCTGGAGCTCACGAGCAGAATGCGGTAGCCACCCGCCAGCATACGATCCGCGACGAGCGCTGCCGTTGCTTCGGGATTGTACTGCGCGAAAGCTGCGTGCTCGGCGACGAGCACAACGTCAGCACCGTGGCCAGCCAAGCGAGGCGCGTGCGAAGCGATCCCCGGCGACCCTACGAGCAACGCGTGCACATCGCCACCGACGCTTCCACCGCCGCCACCAGAGTCCACCAGTTTGCGCGCTGCGGTCAAAGCCTCGAGGGCCACTTTGCGGAGAGCCCCTTCGCGAGTTTCGCAGACCACGAGTGCGTTGGGCATCAGAGCACCTTCGCCTCGGTTTGCAACAGCCGAACCAGCTCCGGCACGGCCGCCACGCCTTCACCAACAATTCGCCCGCCCGCACGGTCCGGCGGCAGCTCGAGGCGTCGAACGCTCACCAACAACTTGCCCAACGACGCCGGCTTGACAACCAGCGGCTTCTTCTTCGCCGCCATGATTCCTTTGAGAGTGGGAAGCCGCTCTTTGTTGAGCCCCTCGTCGATCGTCAGCACTGCAGGAATGGGAAACTGCACGACTTCCTGCGCGCCTTCGAGCTCCCGCTGCGCGGTTCCGCGATCGCCCTTGATATCCAGCTTCGATACGGCAGTGACACAGGGTAGGTCGAGTAATCCCGCGACGACGGGGCCGACAACGCCATTCGAAGAGTCGACCGCAACTCGGCCGAAAAGAATCAGATCGTAGCCGCCGCCGCGCAGCTCGTCCGCCAACGCATGCGCGATCGCGACGCCGTCAGGCGGCACGCGCGCGGCGTCGAGCCGGATCGCGCGGTCAGCACCCATGCTAAGCGCCTTGCGAATCTGCTCCTCCGCGGCTGGCGGTCCCAACGCGACGACGACGACCTCGCCCTGCCCCGCCTTCTCCTTGAGTTGCAGAGCCGCTTCGACGGCCCATAAGTCGAAGTCGTTTACGTCGAACTTGAGACCGACCTCGTTGATCGTCGTGCCGTCGGGCGCAATCGTAAATCGCACGTCCATCACGGGAACGCGCTTTATGCACACCGCAATTTTCACGGCGTCAAATTCCCCGGGTTCGTGTCGAACAGAAGATAACCAGCATCAAACGCCCGCGGCGCGACGGCGACTCGCACGGCGCTGGGCAATGCCGGCTGTGGTATGAGTGTACGAAAGTCGTGCGCGAGGTAGACGCCGACGTCAAATTCGCGGTGCCCGAATCGGTAGATCGGGATACGCCCGACGTCATCCACGCGATCGAAATATGGTCCGTAGCGCGTCACGACGCCGCGGCTATCGGGTAATCGCGTGACGATGACCGCGTCGCGGCCGATGTATCGGCGCTCGTCTTCGAGGAATCCGAAATGCCGGGGATCGGCCGTAAGGCAGAGCACTTCGATGCGCGGCCCCAAGGCGTAGGCCACCTTTGCCGCCTGAATCCAGCTCGTCCCAGCTACGAACGTGTTAGGCCGGTGCAGCACGTGCAATGAATCGAGCCCCCGAGGCAGCTCCGACCAATCCAGCAATTCGACGGTCGGGTCGTGACGTCCGACTAATGCCGGCGCGATTCGCGCGGGCCACCCAGTTGCCGCTGCGCTTACTAGTATGGCAAAAAGCCCTACGAACGCGACCGCAGACCCCGCCAGCCATCGCCGCAGCGTATGCGCGTTCGCCGCGGCAGCTGCGGCGCCAAGGAGCGGAAATGCCATTAGGTATCCGGGCGCTGCCCAGTGGGGCAGCGCTGGGATTCCGCCAAGCCCGACGACGGTGAAGAGGATGATGGGCCCTGCCGCAAGGCAAAGGAGCAGCCAATCGCGATCATCTCTAGGCCGGTTGGCAATCGCTCGCGCGAGTACGACGACGAGTGGCACCCAGATCCATGGCAGCACCAACGCCGCCTGCCCTGCGATCGTCTGCCCGAGCGCCGTGAGACGCGTTCCGAGCGGAATGGCAGTTGAGAACCCGCTGCGACCAAGCTGAAAAGCGAAGGACGCCCAGCCATGGCGGGCGTTCCACAGCACGTCAGGCAAGAACATTACGAGTGCGATTGATGCGGCGAGGTAAGGCTCGGGACGCCGAAGCCATCGGCGTTGCGCCGGTTGGATCACGAGAAAAGCCATCACGCCCAGCATGAATAGCGCCGCGTGGTACTTCGATAGCAGCGCTAGCCCGGTGCAGGCGCCAGCCGCAATCCACCACGCAGTTGGGTGGCGACCGTGTTCTTCGAGCGTCGCGCGTGCGAGGCAGTAGGCAGCCGCGACCAGCCCAAAATCCAACGGGCCGTCCGGAAGCACCCATCCTCCGGTGCTCACGGCGAATACAGCCGAGACGTTTAGGGCCAGTGCGGCCCACACGCCTGCGCGGTCCCCGTACAGTCGTGCCGCGAGTCGGTACATCAGCCACGTCGTACCGATGAACAGCGCGATGAACGGCAGCCGTACGATCACGCGGTGCTCTCCGCCAAGAGCCGCGGCGGCTCGAGCGATCCAGAATGCCAGTGGAGGGTGGTCGAAATACCCGGCGCTCACCTGCCGGCTTGCGACCACCATGTAAGTCTCATCCACTCCGAGCCCGACCGTCGCCGCGGCCACAAGGCGCAAGAGCGTGCCCGCCGTGATTATCGCGAGCACATAGCGTTTCCCCTCCCCACCCCCTAACCCCCTCCCCGCAAGCGGGGAGGGGGAAGTCTGTGTTTTCAAGCTTCGCTTCGATGACGAGGGGGCTTCGCCCCCTCGACCCCGCACGGCAGGCGGCGACGCGGGGGATGGAACGCACCCTCGTCATCCAAGCCAAGCTTGAATAAAAGCATTCCCCCTCCCCTTTAGGGGAGGGGGAGGGGGTCAGGCGGTGGGGCGTTTTCAAAGACGCTCAAGTGAAAGCGTTCAGTCCCGTGACGGCCTGGCCGAGTATGAGCGTGTGGATGTCGTGCGTACCCTCGTAGGTGTACACGCTTTCCAGGTTCGCCATGTGTCGCATGGACGCGTATTCCGCGAGAATGCCATTCCCGCCCAATAGCCGCCGCGCCTCTCGCGCGATATTGGTGGCCACATTGACGTTGTTCCGTTTGGCCAGCGAGACCTGCTGAGGCGTGAACGTGCCGGCGTCCTTCAGGCGGCCGAGATGCAGCGCGAGCAATTGCCCCTTGACGATCTCCGTGAGCATATCCGCGAGGCGGGCCTGCTGAAGTTGGAAGCCGCCGATGGGTCTATCGAACATCACCCGATTCTTGGCATAGGAAAGCGCTTCCTCGTAGCACGCCAATGCGGCGCCCATGGCACCCCAGGCGATCCCATAGCGCGCTTGCGTCAGACACATGAGTGGACTCTTCAGGCCACCAGACTTGGGGAGTAGGGCGGTTGCTGGCACGCGCACGTCTTGCAGAACCAGCTCACTCGTGTCCGAAGCGCGAAGCGAGAGCTTGCCCTTCTGATTCTTGGCCGTAAACCCGGGCAGCTCTGTCGGCACGACGAATCCACGGATTGATGCTTCGTCGCTGTCCGTCTTCGCCCACACGATGGCCACCTGCGCGGTCGAGCCGTTCGTGATCCACATCTTCGCCCCGTTGATCACATACGACCCATCGGTCGCTTCGCGGGCGCTCGTGATCATCCCGCCCGGGTTGGAACCGTAGTCGGGCTCCGTGAGCCCGAAGCAGCCGATGATCTCGCCCGCGGCCATCTTCGGCAGATATTGCCGTTTCTGCTCCTCGCTGCCGAACGCGAAGATGGGATACATCACGAGCGCGCCCTGTACCGACGCGAACGATCGCACGCCGGAGTCGCCGCGCTCCAACTCCTGCATGATGAGACCGTACGCCACGTTGTTCAGTCCCGCGCAGCCATACTCCTCTGGCAAATTCGCGCCGAACACCCCCAGCTCGGCCAGCGGGCGAACGAGGTCAGTCGGGAACGTGCCCTCTACATAGCAATCGCCGATGATCGGCAATACTCGCTCGTCTACGAACCGCCTGATGCTGTCACGAACCGCTCGTTCGTCTTCGGACAGGGCAGTGTCGATCTGATAAAAGTCGTCGCTCATCGCGGAGGGAAAGTTACACCGTAGCGTGCTAGACCGGACGCCGCGCGCGCGGGAGTACTCCGACTTCGCGCGCCTTGGCGCGGAATTGCCGGCCGTGGTCAACCGTCAGCCCGGCCTGGTCTTGCCACTGATGAATCATTTCGTGTAGCAGAGTCTCGAACACTTCGCGCCAGCCATGACGCCGCAGGTGACGACAGCTGATCACGATCTCGCGAGTGCCACCTTTCGATCCGGCGAGTCGATAGTAGCCAAGCCGCCTGCGGAGGCGCCGCGAGAATCGCACCGGGATCGGGTGCAGCCCGCCGTCGAAGTGACGAAGGTTGTAGTAAGCGTAGCGCTCCGATAGCCGGCGCAGGTTCACGTCGTCCGTGCGCCGCCCCCGGCGCCCCCGTCGCCCCCGTCGCCCCCGTCGCCCCCGTCGCCGCGCGCCCGGCTCGAGCGCTCTCGGAGCGGCCGCAGGCGCTCCGAACCCACCCAGGTCCAATATCAGTTGGAGCGCGCGAAGCACCGCCGCATCCCCTGGTCAAAAGCACGCGCCGAAGGCGACCACATCAGCACATCGACGTCGATCGCTGCATTGGTCAGCGTGATGGAGTTTACGGACGATGGTCGTCCGCCGCGTGAACGACTGGAAATCGTGCCCGCGGTCGATACGACTATGCCGTGCGCGGCGCGCTCGACGCTCTCGACCGACTCCTGATGATCATGTCCGCACAGCAAGAGGTCGACGCGCATCGCCGCCAGTGCGGCCAGTACCGGCTTCGGCCTCGACAGCCCGCTGCGGCGAGAGAGCTGGCCACGCAACGGGTTGTGATGCATTACTAGCACGCGCGCGTCGCCCGCCGGCGCTCGATGAAACTGCTCGGCTGCACGCACGAGCTGTCTCGGCCGCACATCGCCAATGATCCCTATGTCACGCGGATGCCACGTTAGCGTGCGCCACGTCACTCCGTGCGCAGTGTTCAGTCCGACAAACGTCGCGCCGGGCAGATGTAGCGTCGGCTCGAGGGTCGGGGAGATGTACCGCCGATACTTGGCGAAGATGGATGTCCGGGTGCCCAGTCCCAGGGGCGCGAACCACCACGCCGCGTCATGGTTACCGGGGACGGTTATCGTGCGGCTCACCTTGGCGGCGTCGCGGAGGAATGCGGCCCCACGCAACAGTTCGCCCGCCCGCGCGCGCTGCGCTATGTCGCCCGTCACAGCTACAACGTCGTATCGTTCGCGGGCTATCAGCGTCTCGAGCGCCTCGATCTGCTCCGGCACCGCGGGCCACCCGAAGTGCAGGTCGGACACGTGCAGGATTCGAATCACCGACCCGAGGCGTCCGTCACAGCCTCGCAATCACGGCCGCGGTGAATTCATCCGTGCTCGCCGTCCCGCCTAAATCGCGTGTGACGCAACGGCCCTCGCGAATCGTCTGCTCCAGCGCCATGCGGATGCGGTCCGCGCGCTCCCCGTCGTGCAAATGATCGAGCATCATGCACCCGGCGAACACCAGCGCGCTGGGGTTCGCGACACCCTTGCCCGCAAGGTCCGGCGCTGTGCCGTGCACGGCCTCGAAGATCGCCGCAGTCTCGCCAATGTTTGCGCCGGGCGCCATCCCCAGCCCGCCGACGAGGCCCGAGATCTCGTCGGAAAGGATGTCACCGAACAGGTTTGTCGTGACGATCACGTCGAACTGCTCCGGCTTCAAGACGAGATTCATGGCCGTCGCGTCCACGATCATCGTGTCGAACGCGATCCCCTTCGGGGCGTACTCGGCCGCGATCTTCCGTCCCGTTTCGAGAAACAATCCCTGCGAGAACTTTAGAATGTTCGCCTTGTGCACGAGTGTGACGCGCTGACGACGATGTTGCAGCGCATAGTCGAACGCGTAGCGAATGACCCGTTCCGCACCGGCTCGCGTGATGATCGCCACCGACTCGGCTGCCGCGTGAGGGTCGTTGCCGATCTTGATGTAGTGCTCCACACCGACGTACAACCCCTCGGTGTTCTCGCGCACTAGGACGATGTCGACCTTCTCGAAGCGGCCAGCCGCGCGGATCGCGTGCGCCGGACGCACATTTGCGTACAGGTCAAATGTCTTGCGCAACGCTACGTTGACGGACCGAAACCCTTCGCCAATCGGCGTTTCGAGCGGCCCTTTGAGCGCTAGGCCGGTACGCCTGATGGAATCGAGCGTGGTCTCTGGCATTGGATCGTGGTGCTGCATCAACGCCGCGAGGCCGGCGAGGTGCACCTCCCACGCAATGTCCGCCCCCGCGGCCTCGAGGATGCGTACGGTAGCGTCGGTGATGGATGGCCCAATCCCATCCCCCGGAATCAGCGTGACTGGTCGCGGCATTCGCGTGCGGTCTTGTCGGTGATGGGTGGCGGGCAGGGATAAACTAACCGAGATTCTCAATCGATGGTGAGGCTTGCGTGGGTCGCGGTTGCGATCCTCGGCGCGTGCGCATTCGGTGTCCTGGCGCTCGCACGAGGCGAGCCGGTGAGCGCTGCGTGGCTGCTCACGGCGGCGCTGTGCACCTACCTGATTTCGTATCGCTTCTACAGCCGATTCATTGGCCGCCGTGTCTTCGCGCTCGATGCCAACCGGCTGACACCCGCCGAGCGACTCGCCGATGGCCGCGATTACGTGCCGACAAACCGTTACATCGTGTTCGGGCATCACTTCGCCGCGATCGCCGGACCCGGGCCGCTCGTGGGCCCTACGCTTGCCGCACAGTTCGGGTTCCTTCCCGGCGCAATCTGGATCCTCGCCGGCGTCGCTCTGGGCGGGGCCGTCCAGGACTTTGTGATTCTCTGCGCGTCGGTTCGCCGCGACGGCAAATCTCTGGGCCAGATGGCCAAGGATGAGATCGGACCGGTCGCCGGCTACACGGCGCTCGTTGCCGTGCTGGGCATAATGGTCATTCTCGTCGCCGTTCTCGGGCTGGTCGTGGTGAATGCCCTCAAGACCAGTCCCTGGGGCACCGTCACGATTGCACTGACGATTCCGATAGCGTTGCTGCTGGGTGTGTACCTCCGCTATTTCCGGCCCAACCGCGTGCTGGAGGCGTCCGCGATCGGAATCGTGCTGCTGGCGCTCGCGCTTCTCGCTGGCCAGTGGGTCGCCGAGCAGCCGGCGCTCGCGCCAATGTTCACGCTGAGCGCCAAGGCGCTCGCGTGGTGGATCATCGGCTATGGCTTCGCGGCCTCGGTGCTACCCGTCTGGCTCCTCCTGGCGCCGCGCGACTACCTGTCCGCGTTCGTCAAGATCGGCGTCGTCGTGGCCCTCGCGCTCGGGGTCCTCATCGTGCTGCCGCCGCTTCAGATGCCCGCGCTCACGCGCTTCGTGGACGGCACGGGACCGGTGTTCGCCGGCAAGTTGTTCCCGTTCGTGTTCATCACGATCGCGTGCGGCGCCATATCCGGATTTCACGCCCTGGTGGCGTCTGGCACGACGCCCAAGATGCTCGAGCGCGAGCCCGACGCACGGCCGATTGCCTACGGAGGCATGCTCATAGAGTCGCTGGTGGCGATTCTCGCGCTCATCGCCGCGTGCGCGCTCACGCCCGGCGTGTACTTCTCCATCAACGCTCCGGCCAGTCTGCTGGGCACCACGGTGGAGAGCGCCGCCCATGCTGTGCGCGGCTGGGGTTTCGCGGTGCAGCCAGGCGAGCTCGCGGCGCTCGCTCGCCAGGTGGGCGAGACATTGCTGCTCTCCAGAACGGGCGGGGCTCCAAGTTTGGCGGTCGGGATGGCGCAGATCTTCTCGCACATGCTGGGCGGCGGAGGCGGCCGAGCGCCGGCGCTGTGGTACCACTTCGCGATAATGTTCGAGGCGCTGTTCATCCTTACGACGCTGGACGCGGGCACCCGGGTCGGCCGCTTCATGCTCCAGGACACGCTCAAGCACGTTTGGGCGCCAGTGGGCCGCTTGTCGTGGTATCCGGCCGTGGTGCTCACGAGCGCGCTCTTCGTCGGCATGTGGGGCTTGTTTCTTCTGCAGGGAGTGGCAGATCCGCTCGGGGGCATCAATTCTCTCTGGCCGCTGTTTGGCATCGCCAATCAGCTGTTGGCGGCCGTGGCTCTCTGCGTCGGCACCACAGTGATCATCAAGAATGGGCAAGGCGCGCTACGCGATGATCACGTTGGCGCCGCTCGCCTGGCTCGTTACGGTCACGGGAACAGCGGGCTTGCTCAAGATTTTCTCGCCGGATCCGAAGCTCGGCTTCCTCGCGCACGCACGCGCGGTGGGGGACGCGATCGCCGCCGGCAAGCTGCCTCCGGGCGCAAAAACGACCTCTGACGCGGCGCGACTCGTCTTCAATGATCGCCTGGACGCGGCAGTCGCCGCGTTTTTCCTCGTAGCCGTGCTCGTGATAGTCGCGGAGTCGGCACGCGAATGGGCGCGTTCGCTCGACGGCAGCAGCCGAATACTGTCGGCAGAGGTTCCATACACGGCGCGCGGCGCCGTGGCAGCCGACTAGTGCCCGCCCTCCGCGCGTGGGTCGCTCGCACCGCGGCGCTCATGCGCGCCGTGGTCGGAGCCCCTGACTACGGGCGGTATCTCACGCACATCCGCAGGCACCACCCCGACGTCCGCCCGATGAGCGAGGCCGAGTTCGTCGAAGCCGCGCAGCGAGATCGGTTCGCCCGGCCAGGTACGCGCTGCTGCTAGACCCTCGAGTTCGGCGTCGCTGAGCGGAGTCGAGGACCGTTTTGCGCTGGCCAGGATGCGCTGCGCTCGAGCATCGTCAGTCGAATCGTACCCGTGGGTCTCGAGCCACCAGCGCACGTTGGCGAGTCCGGAGAACGCTGACACCTGAACCTCCTGCGCGCGCCCGACCAGCGATGCAGGGACACCGGAGTAAACGCGGTCGGCAAGCCAAGCGTCGCCTTTTGCGCGCGCCTTTCTGATGGCAGCTGCATGTACGCCGGTGCCCGTGCGGAACGCATTCGCGCCGACGGCGGGATAGTTCGCCGGAACTGGTATGCCAAACGCGCGCGACGCCGCGGCCGCGTACGCAGGTAGGCGCGTCAGATCGCCTCGCGCGCGGCCAAGCAAGGCGCGATTCACGAGGATGAGCTCCATCTCCACATTGCCGGCCCGCTCTCCCATGCCAAGCGCCGTAGCGTGCACGCGATTCGCGCCGGCCTCGATCGCGGCCATGGCGTTGGCCAGCCCTAAGCCGCGGTCGCGGTGCCCGTGCCAGTCGATCAAGACAGACTCGCCGCTTGGGGTCACGATCTCATCGCGAATGAATTGAATGAGCCGAGCAACGCCGGCGGGCGTCGCATGCCCCACCGTGTCGCACACGCACAGCCGCCGCGCGCCGCACCGGATGGCCTCGCCGTACAGCGCGCGCAGTGCATCCGGGTGCGCCCGCGTCGTATCCTCGGTCACGAACATGACCGGCTGGCCCGCGCGGCGCGCCAGTGAGACCGCTGTCGCGGTGGCCCGCACCATTTCGTCGATCGTCCATCCTTCGACGACTTGGCGCAAGCGCGAAGCGCCTATGAACGCCCCCACCTCGACGGCGATGCCGGACGCTTGGGCGATGTCGAGTATCGGTTCGATGTCTGCTGCTACCGTCCGTGCCACACAGGTCGCCGTCAGTGGCAATCCAGAGGCCGCGATCTCGCGTGCGAGGGCAAGCGTGTCTTCGTACGCTCGCGGGCCCGCGCTTGGCAGTCCAATGTCAGCCGATTCGATGCCCACCGCGGCCATGTGATGCAGCAAGTCCCGCTTGTCTTCGGTGCGGGGGTCCCGGACGCCGGCGGCCTGCACGCCGTCTCTCAGAGTCTCATCCTGGACCGAGACCGAGACACTCGACGACTCGCCGTTCCACTCGTAGACCAGATCAGATGGCGTCATGCCCACGATTCTAACTCATAATGCCGGCAAAAGGTGCGCATCGCGATGTGAAGCGCCGTTGGCGGATGCCGCTGAGCCTTTTATGGTGGTGAATGGCTAGGTTGGGATCAACGCCAACGTGTATGGATGGAAACTTGTCGCGGATTCGTGACAATCGGGTCGCAAGTTGCCCCGAGGGGCGCTCCACAACCGATTCCCTGCGGGGGATTCAACTGTCGATGGAGAATGCAATGGCCCAGACTCTTCGCGCGCTCGCTACGGCTTTGCTACTCGCCGCACCGTCGCTCTCTGCCCAGACGCCCGCTAAGAGCCTTCCTCAGCGGATCGCCGACGATTTCTTGACACTTTTCGGCAGCCACCCCGGATACCGGATCACCCACGCAAAAGGAATCATCGTCACTGGCACGTTCACGCCATCGCCGGGCGCCTCGGAGTTGAGTCGCGCGCCCCATCTGGCGGCAGCCACACCAGTCATCGTGCGTTTCTCGGACGGGACGGGGCTCCCCGCGATCCCTGACAATAGCCCCAACGCCCCGCCTCGCGGGATTGCCATCCGGTTTTCCCTGCCGGGCGGTGCCTATACCGACATCGTCGCCAACTCGCACAACGGCTTCGTGGTCGGTACGGGCGAGGACTTCGCCCTATTCCTCGAAGCGGTGGCGGCGACGAAGCCCACGAGTGCTCACCCGACGCCAATCGAGACATTCTTACAGGGCCATCCGCACGCTTACAAGTTCGTCACTGATCCCAAACCGATGCCGGCCAGCTTTGCCACCGAGACGTGGTATGGGAACAACGCGCTGGTCTTCGTCAATGCCAAGGGTGTGAAGCAGGCAGGTCGCTACAAAATCGTGCCGGTCGCAGGTCCGAAATATCTCGATTCCGCAGCAGCAGCCAAGACAGCGCCCAATTACCTGTTTGACGAACTGTCGGCTCGCCTGACCAAGCAGCCGGTGAAGCTCCGCGCCCTCGTGCAACTTGCAAATCCGGGCGATCAGACCATCAGATGGGTCGGCGCCCTGGCCAGACGATCGCAAACTGGTGGAGCTCGGCGTCGTCACACTTACCACTGTGGCGCCTGACAACGCGGCGCTGCAGCGCAAGTTGGCGTTCAATCCGATCTTTCTGACCGATGGGATCCAGCTCTCCGACGATCCGTTAATACCTCTCCGCTCGGCCGTTTATGCGCTGTCGGTAGCGCGCCGACGCTGATAACCATCGGCGGCCGCAGTCAGCCACGCAGCACCGCGAGAAGCAAGTCCCGTGCACGAGCGTACGCCTCCGGGGCGTGGCTTGCGCGCGGGCCGGCGACGTTGAGCCGCACCGACTGGCCGAGGCTCGCTAGCCAGGCGCGGACTGTCGTGGTGGCCGCGGGAAAGTTGGCCGTCGCGAGGTCGATCTCCAGCAGCGGCCGCGCAAGACATGTAACCACCTCCTTCGTAAAGCTTGTCCCGCCGGTGGCTGGCCCGAACGTCAGTAGGAGCGTTGCATCCGTGTCGCGGACGTTCCGCTCCGTGCGGACATTGTAGTCTGGTGACTCCGTTTCCCGGAGCAATTCGTATCGGCGAGGGATCACTCCATCCTCCGCGAGACGTCCCTGGGGAATCCACCCGCCGTACGGAATGCCGAGCTCGATCGCAACGTCGAGCGCGGCGCGATCGACGCCGGTCTGGCCGCCAGAGTGAAGGGACGCAAGAGCCATGGAAGTGGGCGCCTTAGACTGGTGGGCCGCGATGGCGCCGACGCACCAGAAGCACGCCGTACGCGCCGGCATTCAACACCAGCACGATGGCCCCAAGCCCCCACTGAACGCTACGCGTGAGGCCCGCCGGATACAGCGCACCGAGCAGGTAGTGCTCGACGAACCCGCCCTGATACCCCGCCCCAGCGGCGCGCGCGCGCCACGCATTCTCGAGTGGCGTGAGCGGACAGGTCCACCCCATGAACTCGATCACGACTCCCCAGGCCGCTGCCGGTATGTGCGCCCACGCTAGCCGCGGCCAGCGCATGACGGCGAGACCACCGAGCACGACGAAAGCGACGAATGCTGCGTGGAGTACGACCACGAGATCAGCCAACCACTGGTACACTTGGCCGCTTGCCCGCATCAGTCAATTCACACACGATTATCGATCTGAGCAAGTGGGTTCTCGCTGAACGTCGGTCGCGAGGCGCATCAGGGGTGCGCGAGACCATGCGGAAACGTTCGTATCGCGTGCGAGCGTTGCTGAGCGGGGGGACGCTCGCGGCCGTAATGACATTGGCGGCATGCCCCGACGTCGGCCATGTAGTAGAAGTCCCTCACGGGAGTCCGCCACCTCCCGCGACCACGGTCTCGCTGGCGGGCATGACCGTGAGCGGGGCCACGTACTTCCCGCGCGCGCTCGCATTCGACAAATCGGGTAATGCGTGGATCTCCTTCATTGTCTCGTTCGCGACTCGCCCACCCGTCTCGGTCGACAGCATCCCAAATGAGATGGTCGCGCAGTATGCGGCGAGCGCGATCACGACGAGTGGCACGCCATCGCCGTCAATCATGCTCCGGCCGAGAGGTGCGGGGCTGAATACGTTCGGCCCGGGCTACGGCGTGGGGTTGGCGCTCGACTCGGCTGGCAATCTCTGGACGGCGAACACGGCGGTAGCCAACGTCAGCGAGTTCACGGCGGCATTGCTAGTGCCCGGGGCAAATCCGGCGCCGGCGGTCACGCTCACCGGCAACTGGGCGAGCAATGGTGGCTTGGTCGATGTCAGCTTCGGCGTCGACGGAGCTTTGCTAGTGGCGACGGGTCAGGGGCTGTCGGTCTACCGCCCGGGCCAATTGACCCAAAGCGGCAGCCCGACGCCAGACATTACGTACACCAACGCTTCGGCCAACCCGATCGGCGGCGTAATCGGCAATTTCTAGCCCTCGCGGGCGATGGCCGCCGCGGCGAGATGCTGGGCCTAAGTGCTCGAAGCCCAGGCGGAGCTCGCCGCGTTAGTATTGAAATCGTGGGGTCCGCACTGAGTGACGTGTATGCCGCGTTGGATGCGCCGCGCGCCCGGCTCGCCGCGAGGGACTCCGCGATCATCGGCGCGCAGATCGCGGTCTCAGAGATCCCGGCCCCAACAGGGCAAGAGCAGCAGCGGGCTGCTTGGATCGCCGAGCGGTTCAGGGCCCTGCGCCTGAGTGGCGTCCGCACCGACGCGGCTGGCAACGTGATTGCGCGCCGGCCCGGCGCGGCCGATGCGCCTTCGGTCGCGGTGTGCGCGCATCTCGACACCGTCTTCCCGCAGTCCACCGACCTCAAGGTACATCGGGACGGCGACCGGTTGGTGGGCCCCGGGATCGGCGACAATGGCCGCGGACTCGCCGCCATGCTCGCCATCGCCCAAGAGATCGATGGCGTCACGCTGAGGACGCGGGCGCCAGTCGACTTCGTGGCCACCACTGGCGAGGAAGGGCTCGGCGACCTTCGAGGGGCCAAGGCATTTTTCGCGGCGGCCTCGGAGCCAATTGCGAGAGCCATCGCGATCGACGGACCGGGCGATGAGCGAGTCGTGCATCGGGCACTCGGATCCCGCAGGTACCGCGTAACGTTTCGTGCGCATGGAGGACATAGCTGGGCGGCTTATGGACAGCCAAATCCGGTGCACGCCGCGGCCGCGGCGGTCGCCAAGCTTACGAGCATTCCCCTTCCCCATGACCCGCGAACGACTCTCACGGTCGCGCGGATGGGCGGTGGAATGGCGATTAACGCCATCCCGCAGGACGGATGGTTCGAGGTCGATGTTCGCTCAACCTCGGCTGCCGTACTTCAACGGATCGATCGCGAGATGCGGCGCGTTGTGCAGGCAGCCGAGAAAACGGAGAACGACCGCCGCATCACGGGCGCGACGCCGCTGACATTCACAATGGCGTTGATCGGCGACCGTCCCTGCGGCGACATCCCTGTTGATCATCCTTTGGTGACGGCGGCAATAGAGGCTACTCGCCTCATCGGCCGCGAGCCCGATCTCGCGGCGGCGTCTACCGATGCCAATGTTCCCATCAGCCTAGGCGTGCCCGCGATTGCCGTGGGCGCAGGCGGCCGAGGCGGCGACGCTCACACGGCCGGCGAGTGGTACGAAAACACGGACGGCCCACAAGGCCTGGCTCGCGCGCTTGCGATCGTGGTCGCAGCAGCGGGATTGGCCGAGTAGATGAAGTGGCCGCGTTTCGTGGAAATTGTGAGTGCCTCAGTGGACCGGCGCGAGCGCCTTCCGTAGCCTCTCGAGCGCAGTCGTGATGGCCTGACGCGACGTGGTGTACGAGAAGCGCAAGTGCGGGCCCCCGCAGTGCCCGAACGCCGAGCCCGCGAGACAGGCTACTCCGTACTCCTCTAACAACCGGTCGGCCAGCATCTCAGCGGTAATTCCGCCATCGGCCAGCAGCTTCGAAGCGTCCGGCCACACATAGAACGCCCCTTCGGGCGTCGGACAGACTAGGCCATCGATTGCGTTGAGTCCGCCGACCAGGAGATCGCGGCGCGTGCGCAGCTCCTCGACCATTGCCGTCACGCATTGCTGTGGGCCCGTGAGAGCCGCAATGCCAGCCATCTGCACGAACTCCGGCGTGCACGCCACGCTGTTGTTGAGAAGCTTGGAAACGACCGCCGCCAAGGGCACGGGCATGATGCCGTAGCCCAGACGCCACCCGGTCATTGCGTATGCCTTGGAAAACCCGTCCACGACTACTGTGCGGTTGGCCATGTCTGGCAGCGCGCCAATGCTGCGCGTTGGCGTTCCGCCGCCTGCGAACGTCAAGCGACCGTAGATCTCGTCCGATATCACCGTCAGGTCGTGCCGGCACGCGAGCTCGGCCAATGCCTCGATTGCTCGTGCGCCGATCGCAGACCCCGTGGGATTGTGAGGGCTGTTGATGATCAGCACCCTGGTGCGCGTCGTGATCTTGCGGGCGATCTCGGCGACGTCGATCCCGTCCGGTCGGTCGGCATGCACTCCATACGTCACTGCTCGGCCTCCGCCGAACGTCGTAACCGACTCGTACGCGGGGTAGCCTGGATCGGGCAGCAGCACTTCGTCGCCCGGTTCGAGCAGCGCCAGGAGCGCGTGAAAGATCGCGAGCTTGCTTCCAGGCGATACAATCACGTTTGCGCGCGTGGCGCGTAGCCCGCGCGCCGCTGCATGCTCCGCTATCGCGCTCCGCAGCTCCGGATTCCCTGGCGACGCGGAGTACCGGGTGAGGCCATCGCGCAGGGCCTTGATCCCGGCCTCGACGATGTGAGAAGGCGTGGGCCAGTCAGGTTCACCAGCCTCGAGATACAGAATGCTTCGCCCATCGCGCTCGAGCTGATGCGCCCGAGCCATGACTTCGAACGCTGCCTCCACCCCCAGCGACACTCCGCGCCTTGCGAGGCGCATCTGGGGGTGGGGGTGGGGGTGGGCAGCGTTGGTACAGCTTCCGCCGCTATCGTGGCCGCCGGTACAGCTGCCGCCGTCGGTCACGTTTTTGCCCCAGTCCCTCCGGATTCGGCGGTTCCTGGCCCCTTCTCGATCGGCGTGCGCACAGCGTTGCCCCACTCAGTCCAGCTACCATCGTAATTGCGCACGTTCTTGTAGCCTAGAAGGTAGGTCAATACGAACCAGGTGTGCGATGAGCGTTCCCCGATACGGCAATACGCAATCACGTCGTCCGCAGGCTTTAGCCCCTGCTCCTGCTCGTATATCGCGCGCAGGTCGCTCGCCGACTTGAACGTCCCATCCGCGATTTGCCGCGCGCGCCCACGGAATGCTCTTGGCGGTCGGGATATGGCCGCCGCGGAGAGTTCCCTCCTGTGGATACTCGGGCATGTGGGTTCTTTCCCCGGTGTACTCCTGCGGCGACCGCACGTCGACGAGCTTGCCGCGCTTCGCCAGGTGCGCCTTCACGTCCTGGAAGAAGGCGCGAATCTCGCTGTCCGAGCGCTCTTTCGCCACGTACTGCGTCGCCGGATACCGCGGCTTATCGGTCGTCGTCGGTCGCGACTCGGCTTCCCACTTGAGCCGACCGCCGTCGAGAATCTTGGTCTTGGTGAAGCCGAACAGGTGGAACACCCAGAGCGCGTACGCTGCCCACCAGTTGTTCTTGTCGCCGTAGAAGATGACCGTCGTTGAATCATCGATACCTAGGCGGCGAAGCAGCGCCTGGAATTGCTCGCGCGACACGTAGTCGCGCACGACGGCATCGTTCAGGTCCTCATGCCAGTCGATCTTCTGCGCGCCGGGAATGTGCCCAGTGTCGTACAGAAGAACGTCCTCATTGCTCTCGAGCACGCGCACCTTGGGATCGTTCAGATGTTCGGCTAACCAGGTCGTGGTGACCAGGACCTCGGGGTGCGCGTAGCCCTTCCCTTCGATGGCCGGGTCGGGCGCCGTGTTTACCGCGGTGGATGACGGGGGTGTTGCAGTTCCGGTTGCCATGCTGATCCTCCAGTTGAAGTCATGCGCCTTTCTGCGAAAGCAAAACGGCCGCTCCTGATGCGAGCGGCCGGCGAGTTTCGCGATCGTGTGACTGCCCTGCTACCTGCTACGCCGTCACCCCGTGCGCGTACCTTTGTCCGGCCGCCCGAAGGCGGCACAGGCGATCGCGCAACACATGGCCAGCATGCAGGTCTTCATCACGGTCGTATCGTAGGGGGGGCGGCAGATGCTTGTCAAGCCAGCGGCCCTCTAAAGCGAGATACGCACCTCTGAATGGTCGCCGATCGTCACCTGGCCGCGAACGCCCTCTAGCACCACGTCGTCTCCAACGAGGGAATTGGTGAGGGCCGATCGGCGGATCTTCGCGTTGAGCCCAACGACTGAATCCGCCAGGCTCGAGGCTTCCACGGCTGACCCGCGACCAATCGAAACGTTTGGGCCCACACGGGAGTCCACGATCTTCACATCATCTTCCACGTACACCGGATCCACGATCGTGGATCGCTCGGCGCCGATGGGGCGGCGCGCGTACCCGCGGTCCAGCATTGCCCGATTCGTTTCGAGAAACGTGTCGAGCTTGCCCGCGTCGTACCACCCGCCCACTTCGAGAACTCTGATCCGCGCGCCGTGATCGATCATGTACTGAAACGCATCGGTCAGATAGTACTCGCCCTGGTTCGGCGGCGAGCGCAGCACGTGGTCGATCCCCTCGAACAACAACTGCCAATTTCGAATGTAGTACAGGCCAATGTTCGCGCGCCTGGATATGGGCGTTGACGGCTTTTCCACGATTCGCGTCATGTAGCCCCGCTCGTCCGTGACGACGACGCCGAATCGCTGATAGTCGTCGACCTCCTTGGTCCAGATGATTCCGTCGGCCTCAGTGCGATTCAGCTCCGATAAGTCCGCATCGAAAATCGTGTCGACGAAGATGATGAGCACCGGTCGATCCACGTGCGGCCGCGCCAGCGCCACGGCACCGGCCGTTCCGTCCTGAACTCTCTGCTCTATGAAAATCGATCGTACGGGGAGGGCCTGCCGGGCATAGGCCTCGACGCGTTCCTTCAAATGCCCCGTGATGTAGATGACCTCATCGATTCCGCCAAGCTTCTTGAGATCGTCGAGTATGTAAGACATCACCGGACGGCCGGCTACGCGAAGCAACGGCTTGGGAGTAACGTGCGTGAGCGGTCTTAGTCGCGTGCCCTTACCCGCGAGCGGAATGATCACCTTCACGGGATTGCCGTCACTCGTGCTTAGGGAGCGGATGTACCGGCGCGCCCATAGCGATCCGTCAGTCTTACGACATCGTCCAGATCCGGCGTCGAGGCTTCCAGCACGTCGCAGTCAGTGACGGCCTCCATCTGGTGCACAACGCCGGGCGTATTGTGGTACGACTCGCCCGCTTTCAGCCGGACATCCTTGAGCTCGCCGTCGGGACTCTCGCGTACCCGGTAGATCATTTCGCCCGCAAGCAGATGGATGGTTTCGTCCTTCCGATTGTGGTACTGCACGGACAGGGAATGGCCCGCCTTGATGTGCAGCACCTTGCCGACATAGCGCTCCGTGTGCGCCCAGATCAACTCGTGGCCCCACGGCTTGGGCACGAACGTGACTCCTACGCGCCCGGCCGCAGTGCTCGGCCCAGATGGCTTGGCCCCGCCGCCCGCCTTATCGCTCGGCACTCGCCACCAGCCGTCTTCTGAGCAGCGCCAACCGAGCTCGCACCGAGCCATCGGCGACGGTGTCACCGATTCGCACGATGACGCCGCCCAAAATAGCCGGATTGACGCGGACATTCGGCACGACCCTCCGCCCGTGCCCCATTGCTCGAGTCAGCTCATCTGCCAGCCTCTTACGGGTCGGGCCATCAAGCGGCCGCGCTACGGTGACCTCAGCCTGCACGCGACCTTCGACTGTGTCGAGCAGACTCATATACTCAGTGGCGATCTCGGGAATCAGGGCTTGACGTCGATGCGAGATGAGTGACTGCAAAAAGCGCACGAAGGTCTGCGGATACCGATCGCGAAAGGCGGTCGCGATGATCTCGCTCTTCTTCTCTGCTGGCACCTGGGGCGTATTCAGAAAAAGCCTCAGGCGCTCATCCTGACGCACGGCTTCTGCCATGTCTCGTACCATGGCGCCCCAAGCTGGGGGGTCGCCCGCACGCTGCGCCAGCGCCAGCAACACCTCTGCGTAGTTGCGGGCGATTGTCGCGTCACGCATGAGAAGCGGGTCTCACCGTCGTGACTAGTTGCTATCGAGCGTCGCGAGGAATTGCTCGACCAGGGCGCGATTGGACGGCTCGTCGAGATTCTTCTCGATCACCTTTTCCGCACCCACTATTGCAAGATCAATCGCCTCGCGCCGGAGGTCAGCGATTGCCTGGCGCCGCTCGCCGTCAATCTCGTGGCGCGCGCGATCGAGCAACTCGCGTACCTGCGCTTTCGACTGTTCCAGCATGTCACGCCGGACACGCTCTGCCGCCTCGCGCGCTTCGGCCACGACGTGCATCGCCTCGGCGTGCGCCTTGTCCATCGCCGCACGCTGGTCGGCGAGCTGCCTCGCGGCCTCCTCGCGGTCACGACGCGCCTGCTCGAGGGCCTCTTCGAGCGCCCGCTCCCGTCGCTCCACGGCGGCCGTGATCGGCTTGAACGCATACCGCGACAGCACGAATAGCAGGGCGAGGAAAATGAGCAAGGTCCAGATCATGAGCCCACCATTCAACGTGAGCACTTTTGGACCTGGGCCGTTCGCTCCTTCGGCAGCTTGCAGCAGCGTCAGATATCCGATGATGTGCATATAGTCAATCGGCGGTTCCGGACGCGCCCCCGCGCGCCCGGGGCGCGCGAGAGCCGCCGGTCTCGCCGGGCTAGAATTTGTTTTGGATCACGAACGCTACGACGACGGCAAAGAGCGCGACGCCTTCGACCAGCGCCGCGAAAATCAGCGCACCAGTCTGGATCATCCCCGCCGCCTCTGGCTGGCGTGCCATTCCCTCGACCGCGCGGCCACCGATCAGCCCGATGCCGATGCCGGCGCCGACCACGGCCAATCCCGCGCCGATGCCGGCCCCCTGCATCGCCCACGCACCGGTATACTCCCGGCCGAATCCTCCGCTTGCCGCAGCCTGCAACAGCGCTAACACGACGTGCATGCCATTCTCCAGTCGAAGTTCCAAGTACTACGCGCCGCAGCCCTTAGTCCCTCCACTGCGTCGCCGCCTGTCACCGAGACCCCGGGCCTCAACAGGCTTCCCCGATCCCCTGATCGGGTACGCGAACAGACGGCTCCCCGAGCCGCCGCTAGTGCGCCGCCTCGCGAATCTGTCCAATGAAGACGGTCGTGAGCAACGCAAATATGAACGCCTGCAAGAGACCGACGAATATCTCGAGCAGTGAGATGCCAAGCGCCATTGCGAACGGCGCGGGCACGATGAACCAGTTGTGGAAGACGAAAATTAGGCTGATGAGAGCCAGCAACACGACGTGGCCAGCGGTCATGTTCGCAAAGAGACGGATCGTGAGTGCGAAGGGCTTGGTCAGTTTGGAAATGATCTCGATTGGCGTCATGAGAAGCGCCATCAATACCCGCACGACGATCGGGAGGTCGTGATTCCAGTAGACGATGGTCTTCCAGTAACCGCGGCCGAGCGCCACGATGCCCGACACTTCGATCACGACGAAGCTCACCAAGGCGAGCGCGCCCGTAACCGATACGTTGGCCGTTGGCGTCGCCAGGTAGGGAATGAGTCCCAGGAAATTCGCGAAGAGAATGAAGAAAAAGAGGGTCAGAGATGAACGGCACATAGGCGTCGCCGTGCGGCCCAATGTTGGGCAGGATCATCTCGTTGCGGAGATACAGCACGACAGCCTCGAGGCCGGCACCGAATCCGCGCGGCGCCGTCGGGTCCTGCTCGTGGCGGCGGTGAAAGGCGGCGGCGGGAATCAGCGTGGCGCAGCAGAGAACGGCGGCGGCGAGCAGCATGATGACGTGCCGCGTCGGAGACACGTCGATTGTGAGCCCGCCAATGTGCAAAGGCGGCCATTGCGGGAGCCGCCACTCGCACACGAACCCCGGCCGGAGGCATGGGTAGTCGAGTGTGTGCGAATCAACAATGTGCGGAGTTATGAAGTCGCCCTGCGGCGACCCGCTTTCGATCATTGTTCAGCTTCCTGTAGAGAGCGAGAAACCCTGCCGCGGCCCCGAGAAATGCCCCCACGATCACCAACCAGGGCGTCGTACCCAACCGCCGGTCGAGCCATTCTCCGGCGTACAGGCAAATCAGCACGCCCGCCGCGAATTGCATGCCCGCCATTGCGTACTGCGCGACCGACGGAGTCAGTGCAGGTCCTCTTTGCCCCCCCTCCCCCTCCGCTCGAACCTGGCTCGGCGCGCGCTCCAGCTTCTGTCCCGCCGTCCTGAGGCTTATCGTCCCGCTCCGTCATCAGCCGTCAGAATGTACGGGCAGGCTGTTTGCATCACAAGCAACATGCACTGCTCTGCTTCGTCTAACAGTTGAGAGGCCGGCGCATGAACGCTGCCCGGAATTCTTGACCGAACACACGCATTTTGCTAGCTTAGTCGCCCCGCGAGACACGTGATCGACACGCCCCGTCCCAACCGTCCGAGACCCCGACAGCGCCCCCGTGCCCACCGTGGCCCGCGCGGCGCCCGCGGGAGCGTGCCTCCGCGCTTTTTAGCCTACGTGGTGGTGGCAGGGGGCGCCCTCGCGTACTCGTGGGGATATGGTCCGCACTCCTTCTCACTTGCGGCCGCGGCTCCCAGCAAGGCAGACATTGCCGGCCTTTGGGTTGACGGAACGCCCAGCGGGAAGCCTGCCCACAAGGTGTCTGAAAACGCGACAGTGCGGCAGCCGGTGTTGCGTTCCTCAATCGACGTGTCGACCGGGGCCGACGTTCGGTTCGACTTTCACGTGACCAACGCTTCGTCGAAAAAGCTCGAGCTGAATTTCCCGAGCGGACAAACCCACGACGTGGTTGTCACCGACGCGAACGGTCGCGAAGTCTGGCGGTGGAGTGCCGGGCAAATGTTCACGCAGTCGTTGCGCAATCAGCCACTCAGCCCGCACGAGACGCTCTCGTACACGGTGCGCTGGCGCCGTCCAACCGGTGCAGGCCGCGGGCCGTTGCTCGCCACCGCCACGCTAACGAGCCAGAACTACCCGCTTCTGTCGCGCACGACGTTTACTCTCCCCTAGATTTGGGGGGGTGAACGCACCCCCAGCAGCATCTGTATCGGCACGACGCGTCGCCCCGGGTCCGCCGTCCACGGCTCCGGACGAGCGCGACGTTCAGCTACTCGACGAGCTGGCCCGTGCCCGGACCGCGCTTGTAGCGCAGATAGGTCGGCGCATTGTCGGACAGCGGGAGGTCGTCGACAACCTCGTAGCCGCGCTGCTGGCGGGCGGGCACGCGCTTCTGGTCGGCGTTCCGGGTCTGGCCAAGACACTGCTCGTCCAGACGGTCGCCCAGGCCCTTGAGCTGACGTTTTCGCGCGTGCAGTTCACGCCCGACCTCATGCCGAGCGATATCACCGGAACCGAGCTGTTGGAGGAGGATCAGGCAACAGGGCGTCGAGCGTTTCGATTCGTGAACGGCCCGATCTTCGCCAACGTCGTCCTGTCCGACGAAATCAATCGCGCACCGCCCAAGACGCAGGCAGCGCTGCTGCAGGCAATGCAGGAACACGCCGTCACGGTGGCCGGGACAACCCACCCGCTGCCCGCCCCGTTTTTCGTTCTGGCTACTCAGAACCCCATCGAGCAGGAGGGCACGTACCCGCTGCCAGAAGCGCAGCTGGACCGATTCATGTTCGAGCTTCGTGTGGACTATCCATCGCGGGAAGAGGAAGAGGCAATCGTCGCGGCGACGACCGGAGACACTTCCGCCGATATCACTCCGGTGTTGCGCGCATCGCAGCTGCAGGAGTTGCAGCATCTCGTACGTCGTCTTCCCGCGCCGCCCAGCGTGGTCTCCTATGCCGTGCGGCTTGCCCGATCGACTCGGCCCGCCGCGGCCGAGGCCACCGCGGACGTGAAGCGCTACGTCAGCTACGGCGCCGGGCCACGCGCTTCCCAATACCTCGTACTTGGCGCCAAGGCGCGCGCCGCCATGGATGGTCGCCCGATTCCCGACATAGAGGATGTGCAGTCTGTTGCGCTCTCGGTGCTGCGGCACCGCATCGTCGTGAATTTCCAGGCCGAGGCGGAAGGGATTAGCGTGCAACGCCTGATTCACCTGGAAGAGCGACCCGCGGCCTAATGACCATCGGGTCGCGCCTCTAGCGCGGCCTGTGCGGGAGCGCCCGACCGCTGCCTAAGCGGCGGCCATGTTCACACCCTGCTCTCGCAGCCAGCTTTCCATTTCGGTTTGGATGGCGGCCAGCCGCTCCGGCGTCCGGGCCTCGAAGCGCAGCACCAAGGCCGGCTGCGTATTGGATGCCCTAATCAGGCCCCAGCCGTCGCCGAATTGCACCCGCGCGCCATCTACGGTTGTGACGGTGTGATCGGCAGACCAGTGCGCGACCGCGCGTTCGACGATTCCAAATTTCACGTCGTCCGGGCAGTCCACTCGGAACTCCGGGGACACCGGGTACTCCGGGACACCAGCGAGCAGCTCTCGAACGCCGCGACCGGTTGAAGCCATGATCGAAAGCAGTCGCGCCGCCGCGTACAGTGCGTCGTCGTACCCATAGTAGCCGTCGGCAATGTACATGTGTCCGGACAACTCCCCCGCCAAGGGCGATCCGAGCTCGCGCATCTTGGCTTCGATGAGCGAATGCCCGGTCTTCCACATCACTGGCTTACCACCTGCCGCGATCACGGCGTCGGCCAGTGCCTGTGATGATTGGACGTCGAAAATGATCGGGGCGCCTTTGCGCCCAGGCTTGCCCAGCACGTCACGCGCGTAAATGGCGAGTACCCGATCGCCCGAAACGATCTCGCCGGTTGCATCGACGATGCCGATCCTGTCGGCATCGCCATCAAGCGCGATACCGGCATCCACCGCACGCCCCGCCACTGCGGCCTGGCGCACAGCGGCCTGCAAATCAACGAGATTCTTCGCCTGGCTTGGATCGGGCTGGCGTTTGGGAAACGTTCCGTCGCTCTCACACAGTAAACACTTAGCCGGCACTCCAAGCCGGCGCAGCAATGTCGGTCCCACGAGTGATCCAACGCCGTTGGCGCAGTCCAGGACGACCGACAGTGGGCGCGGCAGCGTCCCAATGCGAGTGACGATATCATCGGTGTAGCGGTCCAGCACGGGCTCCTCGCGCACGGTGCCATGAGGAACGTTGGTTACGTGGCGACCTTGTCGAGCAAGCGTGAGCAGGCGCTGGATATCATCACCGTATAGGGCCCGAGTGCCGACACACACTTTGAACCCGTTGTACTCCGCGGGGTTGTGGGACGCGGTGATCTGGATCCCGCCAGCCGGCCCGAGCTTTTCGAGCGCCCAGTACAGTGTGGGGGTCGGAACGACGCCAATGTCCAGCACATCAATACCCGACTCCACGAGCGCACCAACCAGTGCATCGTGGAGCTCCACTCCACTTGGCCGGTTATCTCGCCCAACGGCGACGGGCCCGTGTATTCCTGCGTCGGCAAGGTAGACAGCGAAGGCCAGCCCGACTGCTCGACCGGTCTCGGGCGTCAGCTCGGAGCCGACGACGCCACGAATGTCGTACTCCCGGAAGATCTGCGGCTGAACGACCATTTCCGCAGTGTAGCGGCAGCCCGCGTCGCAATCCACCACGTGGCCAAACAGCGGAATGAGCATCCCCCGCGCGGGCCGGCCTCTCGCATGGCTCCGTGAATGCCGCCCCACCCCCTACCCCCCACCCCCTCCCCGCAAGCGGGGAGGGGAACCTTTTTTTTCTAAGTGGGGCTTCGCCCCACGCCCCCAAAAAGGGAGCGCTAGTCGGAGCAGCCAACCGGGGTCGAGGCGGCAAAGCCCCTGCCGCATTCAAGCGAAGCTCGAAAAAGCGATCCCCCCGGGCAGCCCGTTGGGGGGTCGAGGGGGCGAAGCCCCCTCGTCGTCCAAGCGAAGCTTGAAAAAAGCATTTCCCCTCCCCTTTAGGGGAGGGGTCAGGGGTGGGGTGACGGCCGCGTGTTCCTTGTCCTGTGCCTAGCTTGACGATACAATGACGCCAAACGAGCACATTGACACGGTGTAAAAGACGTCTGAGTAGAGCCCCGTGAACAGAGGTCGGCGGTGATACGACTGCGGTCGTTGGGCGAGGCGGTGTTCGAGGTCGGCGACTCAACTATCACGCCGGGTGCGCCGCTGCGCTTCGCCGCTCTCTTGTATTTCGTGGTCGAGCGGGGGAAGCGGATTTCCCGCCAATCGCTAACGGGAATGTTGTGGCCGGCGGTGGCGGAGGCCGGCGGCCGGCATTCGCTGCGCCACATGCTCTACATGCTGCGAGGCATGGGTGTGGAATTCGCCGATGGCCCCCACGACGTCGAGCTGGTGGCCGATCGTGTCGCGATCGATTACGAGATGGTGCTGCGAGAGCCGGTGACCGCGGCGCAGGAGATCGGAGACTTCTTACCGGGCTATTCGCCGAGCTGGTCCCAGGGCTTTGCGGATTGGCTCGAACAGCTGCGCGCGCGGGTCAATGGCCGCTTCCGTACCGCGATCCTGCGTGCTCTTGCCGAGGCAAAGGGTCACGGACAGTGGACCAATGTCGAACAGCTGGCGCGCCAATGCTTGCGCTTTGATCCACTCAACGAGGAAGCGACGCTCGCTTTTGCGGAAGCCACGGCCTTGAGCGGTGGCAAGGCGGCAGCGGTGGCGATTTTGGACCGCTATCTGACAGAACTTGGCGCGACGCCCCGCGAGCTCAAGTTGCCAGCGAGTGTGCTACGTACGCGGATCGCCGAGCGTCTTCCCGCACCATACAACGCCGCGGCCGATTCGTGCTTCGTAGGACGAGAGGACATCATGGCCGAGCTCACGATGCATCTGAATCGCGCGCGAGCGGGCCTTGGTGCTGGCTGTTACGTGTGGGGAAGCGCGGGCATAGGCAAGAGCCGAGCAGTGCTGGAGCTCATGCGCGTCGCGGCTCTGCAGGGATTGCGTCCCGTGAGGGTCACCTGTCAGCCGAGTGATGTGCGACGGCCGTTGAGCGCGTTTCGTCGACCTCGTGCCGGCGCTGCAGGAGCTGCCGGGGGCTTTGGGATGTTCACCGACGTCGCGCCAGTTTCTCGAGCGCCTGACGCAATCGCGACCGGAGGCTCCGTCGATCGCGGACGGCGATCGCGAGGCCGAATTCCTGTACGCCAGCCTGCGGCGGAGTCTGTTCGATCTCATCGACGCCGTATCAGAAGAGCGTACGCTGTTCATGATCGTCGAGGATGTGCACTGGCTGGACCGGGTGTCGGCCGATGTGTTGCGGGAGCTGATTGAGCGAAGCGAGAGTCGCCCGCTTCTTCTCGTGCTGACATCCCGCGTCCAGCCAACGGTGGAGTCGCCTCTATTCGGTTTGGTGAGAGGTCTCGCCACTCGACAGGTGCTTCCTTTGACCCAGAGCGCGTCGGAGCGGCTGTTTCTTACGCTTCTGGGTGAGCGCGCCGGGCGAGATCGATGAGGCGGGCTGTACGTCGCAATACCACGCTTGCGGAGGGCAATCCGTTTTTCTTGCGTGAGCTGGCCACATACTGGCTGGAACGCGGCGGCGCTGGCGAGCTTCCGTCCAGTCTCACGGCGGCGATAGAGGAAAGATTGGGACGGTTGGACGGCCCGACGCTTCGCGTGCTGCAGTCGTGTGCGTTGTTGGGAAAGAATTCGACATTCGAGCGGCTGGAGCGTGTCTCGGGCTATGGTCGGCTCGATCTGGTCGATAGTCTCGAGACTCTCGACCGAGCCGGCTTGTTGGACTCACGCGGTGCGCAGGCGCTGGCCAAGCACGACTTGTTGGCCGAGGGCGCGGTAGCCCGTCTATCGCCCACTGCAGCCCGATTTCTTCACCGGCAGGTCGGGCTGACTCTGGAGGCCGAGCTGGGACTCGACCAGCATGGCTCGCTTCTCTGGGACTGTGCCCGCCACTTGCAGCTGGCCGGCGAAGTGGATCGCGCCATCAAGGTGATCACCCGGTGTGCCGACCAGTTGCTTGGCGTCGGGCTGGCGCAGGAATCGGTCGAGATCTGGCAACGGGCATTGTCCATGTGCGAGACCGACGCGCAGCGACTGCACGCGAAGGAGCACCTGGCTCTGTCGCTCGCTGCGGCCGAGCAGTACTCAGCCGTGATCGAGACAGCGGCGGAAGTACGGGTCCTGCGCGACGCGGTAGTCCCTGGTGAGACATTCATGATGACCTGGAGGTCGCGCAGTGGGACGCGGAGGCATTGTTGGGATATGACATGCGGTCATTGCTCGACCGTTCGGCGGCTTGCCTTCATGACGCGCGCGCAAGTCTACACCACCGCTTTTGCGCCGGACATCGCGCACTGATTCAGGCCCACAATCTTGGCGACGCGGAGGCCGCGCATTCCGCTTATCGCGTGTTGGACCGCACTCTCCGCGGCGCCCGCGTCACGCCACTAGAGCGCACAACTGTTGACGTTATCTACCACACATCCTACGGAGACACCCAACTCGCGATCGACGCGGGACGACGACTAGTGGCGCTGTTGCGATCCGGACGAAGACTCCCCTGACTGACTCGCGCTCTACGCATATGCATCGTCACCACTGCGGTATCACGGCATTTTGACGAGGCCGAGGCGCTACTGATCGATTCGTACACCATTTCCCAGCGATTGCAACCTCGACTGTAGCGCGCGTACGAGCGCAATTCTGCTAGCCGAACGTCAACCTCGCTCAAGGGCGAATGCCAGAGGCCAAACATTGGCTCCGGCACGCATATGTCTTCGCCTCCGCCAGAGTACTTACGCTGTCCTCATCAACAGTTTTCAGCTTGCCGGGCAGATTGCGCGTATTGGAGCACGACGCAGAGGAAGCTCGACGCGCTGTTGACTTGCTCAGCGGATTGCCAGCCTCAATCATCGCTGCGCATTAACTGCAGCACGTGGGCAATCGATGTCGCCATGAGACTCCTGCGCGACGGATACGTCGAGCCCACCTTGGCGACCGATTTTGAAAGGGCTTTTCCAAACTCAGGCAAACGTGCTGCCAGGACTTCTCCGCCTTCGTTTACTATCAGTTACTAATCGCTCAAGGCGACGAACCCCGCGCACTCAGGGAATTGGCCCATTATGTAAATGACGATCGACGCGAGCGATCGCCTCTGCCCTTCTATCTCGCGCCGCATTGACGGCAGACCTGAAGAACCTACGCCCCCGCTGCCAGCCGTATATCGTCGCCCGCCGACGCCAGCGCGCCGAACTCGTCGATACGACGTTGCGTAGTTCTGTCGAACAAGAGAGGATAGAGCGGGCTTTCGAGAAGGACGTCGCAAATGTTGGGGTCGAACTGGCGCCCGCGCATTCTCAAGAATTCGGATCGAACGTCAGCTTCACTCATGGCTGCACGGTAGGGCCGATCGGTCGTCATTGCGTCGATCGTGTCGGCAAACATTATGATGCGCGACCACAGCGGGATCCCTTCAGCGCAAAGACCATCTGGGTAGCCCGTCCCGTCCCAGTTCTCGTGGTGGTTTCGAATGGGCACTACGAGATCTCGCAACTGCGACACGTTCTGCACGAGTTCGGCGCTCTTGATTGGATGCGTTTGCATTATGAGCCGCTCGTCAGGTGTCAGCTTTCCTGGTTTGCGCAGTATTGGGGCGAATACTTCATGAATCTTGCCTACATCATGAAGCAGAGCTGCAGTGCCAACTCGCTCTACGTCCCGATAGCCTAGTCCCGAGAGCTCTCGCAATGATCTTCGCGTTGTGAGAAACCCGAGTAGAGTGACCGGATGTGTACGGATCGCGAGCCTCCATGGCCGCTACCATCAGCTGTAGTAGCTCTTGGTTGGTTTTCTCAAGTTGCCGGTTCGCCATGTACAGTTGCCGGGCGCCGAGGAGCGGCATAGCGAGTGCAACAACGCCGATCGGACCGAAGTGGATGTAGACGATTGCGAAAATGAACGGCAGCGGTAAGGCCATCAGATCGTAAATGAGGGCCTGGCCTGCTTCGCTACGCCAAACTGAAGAGAATTTTTGTTTCTGATTAAGAGCTATGACGCCGCACACCAGGGCGCCGTTGACCAACATGAACGACCGCGAACATGAAGCAGTACGCCGGCCATTTCACTTGGGATTGGAGCAAACTGTGCGCCGCCTAGAACGCGATAACACAGAAGTGCGACAGTTGCTGAGATTGAGTATTGCGAGACGTTGAATGCGAGCTTGAGTGGCTGCTGTCGCGCGAGGACGCCGCCACTCAGAAACGCTGCCGCGGCAATCGCAGTCGCCAGCCAAGTCGGAGTCAGGCAAATAACGGTCAGAATCGGAATGAACGCAATCGATCCGATCGTTGACGACTCTAGCTTGTACTGCAGAGCGTCAGCGAGGATCGCCAACAGCCCAAAGCACACTGCGGCTTTGAGCTCCAAATTCGCGGGCTGGCCGCCGCTGACCAGAAGTGCAAAAAACCCCAGCAATGCTGAGGTGACGGTAAGCGCGACGTAGAGGCGGACCTTTGTTACTCATAGACCGAAAAACCCCCGCCCCGGCATTACGCCCAGCCAAACCTTCGGAACGCACGACCGCTACTGCCGCTTGCATAACTTTGCTCACGAGCAGGCTCAGATTGTGCAAGACCGTAACGTGCGTGGCCTCGATATGGATCAACTGGCGTCACCTCCTTTAGGGGTCACATTTGGGCGCTCGCCCTCGTGTGCCGCGAAAAGTTGGCTCCGCTCGTGCTACAGTTGCCTGCCCGCTCCGCTCTTCTCAGCCAAGGCGGGGGTTCGTTTTTTGTGTGGCTCTAGGTTGCTGGTAGGGTCCGTCCTTATTTCCCGTACGCGATCCACCGATTAGTCGCGTCCAAAGCAGCCAGCACGCTGGCCGTCTCTGGGTTTTCGCGAATCTCGCAACTGCCAGTCAACAGCGCACTCTCACGACGCACTCGCGCCGACACGCCTACAAACACAAACTCGCGGTCGAACGCGTCGATCACCCGCACGCCATCCAAGGCCAGCGTACGCTCGCTGCCACGCTCTGCCTGACCAATCGCTTTCAGCGCGGCGCGCGCCGCCAATTCCACTCGCGCGCGCTCGCTCTCGACGCCGTCTGCTTCCCCAACGAAAGACTCCTCGCCTTTCCGCAACGTCACTCGACAAGTCACCCCCCGCGCGCGCGAGCGGCGCACCTCCACGTCCTCGAAATAGATGCGCCGCCGCGTCGCGTTCTCCGGCATTACCGCCTGCAGCAACGCCGTGTCCACGGGCCTCAACGTGCGCTTCCGGCTTGTGAGCCTCGCTCGACATGGCCACCGAGATCTTGCGGTGGTCCACGCGCATCCCCAGATGCGCTATCAAGGCGCTCTCGACGTTCCGGACGGTCTGCTTCGGCGTGTATTCGGATGTCGTCAGCAGGTGGATCTCGTCCACCGCACCTGTGTCCGACGCAACGATTTTCGCCGACAGGACGCCGGGAAGCGTCCCTAACAATTCCTCGGCACGTCGGATCGGTAGCACGCTCCCCGCGACGAACGACGGCGAGCTCGACTGTAAAGGGGCAGAGCTAGTCGGAGCGGGCAGGTATAGGGGTCCCAGAATGAGCGGCGACGAATATGGGCCCGACCGGGGCTTTAATCAAGCGCGAACTTCCCCCGCCCAGACGCGAGCCTTCAAGTGGGAAGTTGATACTCGCGCAGCTTGCGATACAGCGTCCGCTCTCCGATTCCCAACATGTCGGCCGCTTTGCGCCGGTTGCCCCTGGTCTCGCGCAATGCCGCCTCTATGGCAGACCGCTCGATCTCCGCCATCGTCATTCCTGGATGCACTGTCAATGTGTTCGGCGGCGGCGCCGCACCCGGCGGCTCGATCGCGGCAACGGGAAGGTGCGGTTGGCCGCTCACTAACCCGGGATGCACTTCGCCTACCCAGTCCGCGGGAATTCGCTGTGGCGCGATCGCGGCCGACACGATGTGATCTGTGCGTCGCCGAAGCTCCTCCACCTGGAGCTTGAGCTCCACGAGACTCCGCACGATGAACTCCATCTCTCGCCCGTCCGCGCCGTCGCGCCCGCGAAGGATCGGGCCGATCGGCACCGGAAGAAAGCGCGCGCCCGCGTCGCGAATCTGGCGCGGGATGTCGGCCGGGCCAATCTCGTGACCCGGCGAGAGCACCACCATGCTCTCCACGAGATTGCGCAGCTCGCGTACGTTGCCGGGCCACGGATAGTCGATCAACAACTGCATTGCGTCGGAGGAGATCCCGCGAAATTCACGGTCGTGCTGCGCCGAGAATTCCTGGATGAATCGCCGCACGAGCAGGGGGATGTCTTCCTTCCGCTCGCGCAGCGGCGGGAGATAGATGCTGAGAACATTCAGCCGATAGTACAGGTCTGACCGGAACGCCCCGGCCTCAACCGCTTCACGGAGCGGACGGTTCGTCGCCGCAATCACGCGCACGTCGACGTGAATCGGCTGCGTGCCGCCGACGCGCGTGACCTCCAGCTCTTCCAGCACGCGCAAGAGCTTTACCTGCGTGGACGGCGGGGTGTCGCCAATCTCGTCCAGGAACAGCGTCCCCGTGTCGGCCAGCTCGAATCGGCCGATACGCCGCTCGGCCGCTCCTGTGAACGCGCCCTTCTCGTGACCGAACAGCTCGCTCTCCAGCAGGCTTTCCGGAAGCGCCCCGACGTTGACCGCGATGAAGGGCTTGTTGCGACGCGCGGCTCAGTCGGTGCATCGCCCGAGCCACCAGCTCCTTCCCCGTGCCGCTCTCTCCCTCGATCAGCACCGTGCTCGACACGGGCGCCATCTGCTCGACCTTGACCAGCACTTCGCGGATCGCCTCCGAGTCGCCGTACAGCCCGGTCTCGCGCGCGAGCTCGCGCCGGTCGGCCAGTCGACGCATCGCGGCCGCTACGTCGTCGACCACGATCGGCTTGGAGTACACCTCGCTGAACCCACAGCGCGCGGAGTCGCTCGTCCAATCCGTGCTCGGCGACATCCGACAGCCCCACGACGGCGACCCCGGCCCACAAGCTGCTCGCGGACGAGCGCCAGGTTTTGCGGATCGAGGAGCGCCCCGGTCAGCACGAATACGTCGGGCTTGGTTCGCTCCAGAATCCCGCGGACATCGTCGAGCGGTGAGATGAGCTCCGTGTGCACGCCGGTCCGCTCGAGCGCACCGTTGAGCCGCACCGCGGGCTCGACGTCGGTGAGCATCAGGGCGACGATCATGTGCGCGGCGATGATCCGTTGGCTCGCCCCGCACAATCTCGATCGCGTGATCCACGATCGGCTCCAACGCCGCGAGCGCGTCGCGCACGCCGCTCGGTGAGCCGGGAAGGTTGACGATGAGCGTGCGGTGCCGGACGCCCGCCAACCCGCGCGCAAGGCGCCGCCCGAGGAAAGCTCGCGAGCGACAGCACCCGGATCCGCTCCGCGATCCCGGGGGCGTCGCGCTCGAGCACCGCGCGCGTGGCCTCGGGCGTGATGTCCCGCGGCGCGAGACCCGTGCCCCCGGTCGTGAGCACCAGGTCGGCCGCGTCCGCGTCGCACCACGCGACCAGCTGCGCCGCGATCGCCGCCGACTCGTCCGGCACGAGCGCCCGAGCGGCCACCTCGCCCCGGGCCCCCGCCCAGGCCACCACCGCATCACCCGACGGATCGTCCGACGCTCGCCCCCACGGCCGCGTCCGAGACCGTGAGGACCGCGATGCGCATGGCGGAATATGACGCGGGGGGGTGTGAGCGAAACACCCCCCCGGGCCTGCACCAACCGATGAGACAGCCGCGACGCGCCGCTACGGCGCGAGCGCTGCGAAGAGGGCGGCGACGTTGAAGTTCGCGGGATCGCTCTCGTAGTAGTTGTTGATCGTGAAGCGACCCGTCGTCGGGAAATACGGCAGCGGGTTCTGGACCTCGCACTCGTCGTACTGATACCGCTTCGCGTACCCAAAGCCCGTCGTGGTCCCGTTTCCGCCGTTCACGGTCACACGGGGGTCTCGGATGATGCTGCCCTGCACCCAGAGGCAGCCGCGGGCATACGCCTGCCCGTTACACACCTGCTGCAGCGGGAGGAAATACGGCGGACCAACGCTCGTCGGCGGCGGTGTCGGGTCATTGACCAGCCCCTCCACACCCCAGGACGTCAGCGCCATCACCGTGGACTGCACATACAGATCGCTGGAGCCGTTCCGCATCTGGTGGCGGACGTTCCAGTCGCCCGCCGGCACGTTGACGCCGTTGTCCGCCGGCGAGGATGTCTTGACCCGCCACGATCCCCATGAGGTGCTGGCAGTTTGTGTCGGCGGGATTCGTGAGCCGGAGGTTGTCGAGAATCGCCACGCTGCCGTCGTCGTACATCGTGATGTGGCCCTGCACGTTCCCGCTGACGCCGACCGTCCCGTGCACCGCGACCACGCCCTTGAAGTTCGAGTTCACGGCCTTGCTGATCGGGTAGAGATACGGCCAATCGCGATGCGTGTTCTTCAACGCCGCGGTGAAGAGCGGATTCGCGGCCCCGGGGTAGGTCTGCCAGTACCCCATCATGCTGTGGAGGCTGTCTGTCCACGTCGTGTCGAAGCCGCCGCGCTGGTTGAACAGAAAAAACGAGTTGGAGCCCGCGCGGTGCAGGGTGGTGTAGTTGATCGAATCGCGTTCGACAGGCGCGAGATGCGGATCGCCCCCGGCGTAGCACCGCGGGGCCGGAGCGCCCGGCGCCGTCGCCCGGGAAGGGTGTTGATGAACGTGATCCAGTTGCCGCTGACGAACGCGGCGCTGCCGGCCCCGTTCGCCTTTTCCCCGAGCAGCGCCGTGGTGTAGCGGTTATCGCCGAACCCGTGGGCCACGTTCGTGTCCATGAGCGCCCGGTACCACGGCCGGAAATGCGCCGCATACGGGAAAAACTCCCATTCGCCCACGCCCGCGTCGTTCCGCACCCAGTGCCAGTCGCCGCAGTTGTTCCCGTCGGGGACCCGTGTGATGCCCGCCCGTGTAGCCAATCGCAATGGAGTCCTTCTTCGCGAGAGTGTAGCCGGGCTTCCCCATGGACTTGACCGTCGGCTGCGCCACGTAAAAGCGAACGTAGCCCTCGTTGGCGTCCGTCGAATCCCCGTCGCCGTTGAGATCGTACGCCGCGTACTCGAGGCGCGAGAGGATCTGCGACGTGGAGTCCGCCGCCACGTTCGGCGTGAAGAACTCGGTGCCGCCTGCCGCAGCCAGGGTGAACAGCGTGTTGAGCTTGGCCGTGCTCGGGAGACTGATGTTCGGCTGGTTCTGCTGGTACCCTTTGTAAAAGGTGTCCTGAGCCGGAACCGGCTGCGGGCTGACCGTGCCGCCCGTCCACACCGAATCCATGAAATCCGCCTTCTGCGGCGAGCCGCACACCGCCAAATTGTCGTCGGTGTAGAGCGGCCCCATAATGCGGTCGTTCGAGCCGAAGCAGATGCCGGCCTCGTTCTCCGAGAAGTAGGCAAACCGCGCAAAGGTCTCCTGATTGAGCTCCACGCGGCGGATGAACTCCTGCTTCCGCGCCGTGTCCTTCGCGATGGCCACGAGCGTGGCGAACCGGCCGCTCTGCTTGCTCGCCGAGCCCGAGGGCCCTGCGTAGAGGTCATACACGATGCCGGGCACCGTCGTCGAGTCGGCGGCCAGGAGCTGCGCGTTGCTCGCCACCTGCACGTAGCCGCTGTCGGGCAAGACGAAGGGATTGTTGCTCAAATCGCTGATCCCGGCCTGCAGCGCGGCCTGCGCGGCATAGCGCAAGGTCCGCTGTTTGTCGTGGTACTGCGTGACGAGATTCGCTCCGGAGGTGAGCAGCACGGCGGAGGTCGCGAGCGCCGCGAGCGCCATCGTCAGGACCAGCACCATGAAGATCGCCGATCCCTGTCGGTTGCGAAGGCCGGCCGTCCCGCGCGCTACGGCGCGCCCAGTCATAGACCGCATACGAGCTCCTGTAGGCATCACGGGTGCGGCTGCACGCCAGTCTGCTGCACCAGCGTCGAGAGTGCGGGCGTGCAGTCCTGCGCCGCGATCGCGTAGTCGTACTTCGTGCCGCCGCCGATCAGGCCGGCGTCACGCTGGTGATACGTCGTCGAATCGTCCGCCTGCTCGGTGAACAGGACATTCCAGACGGTGGACGGCTCCGTGCGCCGGTACACGACGTAGCTCTGGACATCTGGGCGCCGCCCGTCTCGTCCGGCGAGGCCCCCCACTGGAGCTTGACCGTGTCGCCCGCACCCGTCGGTGAGGCGTTGAACGACGCCGCCGGCCCGGGTGCCGCCCCACAGGCCGCGACGTGTGCGAGGCCCGCGTTCAGCACGGGCACGACGTGGTTGATCGACCGGAATGTCTGCTTGCCGAACTGGTCCTGGTACATCGCGGTGAGCTGGACGCGCACCTCGCTGATCTTCGCGAGCAGGGTGTCGGGTCCCAGCTGCGGCGCGGATTTCTGCGGCTCCTTGAAGTAGAGCGGCAGCTGGGCCGCGGTCAGTTGCTGCAGCGAGTGCGTTGTCGCCCGGGATGGAGTACTGGAACGCCGCCCCCGACGCCGGCAGCGTGAAACCGCGTGCGAGCATGATGGGGATGTGATCGTTCACCTGCGCCAGAGGATATAGGTCTGCGGCGTCGTCACGACCGACGAGTCCTGCGACAGGTAGTAGGAGATCGTCTGCGCGTTGCTCACGAGCCCGGGCGTCTGCCAGTAGCTGCTATCCGGGTACAGCACGGCGGACAGCGGCAGGGTCATCTTGCTCGGCGCCAGCGCGACGGTCATCGAATCCGGGATGTTCGGGTCGTAGTAGGCCGCCGTCGTGATGCTGTTCGTGTCGTTGGTCACGAGCTGGGCGTTGAACGTCAGCGCCAGCCCGTTGGCCTCGATGATCGTCGGCTGATTCACGCCGGTGCCGACGCCGGCGACCCGCAGGTCGTGGTCGATCATGTTCAGCGCGAACGACACGCTCTGCTGCGCGTCGAGGTTGCCCGCGGTGTTGGTCACGCTACGCGACTGCTTTAGGAAAAATGGCATTACGAGCGCTCCACGATCCCGAGCAGCGTGATGACCATCGTGACTTCGACCAGGGTAAACCCGGCACGGCGCATTGCGAGCCTCATCGGTAGGCTCAGAAGGCGGTGATGTAGGTGGTCTTACGCACCGCAGTCGGCAGCGCTGGCTGGCTCACCTGCACCGTCACGATCTTGTAGTCCACGGTGTCAGCGGCTCCGCCACCCATGTGCTTGATCGTCGTCGTCCGGGTGTATGTCGTCGAGTCGATCGCGATCGATTCGGTTGCGCCCATCGTGTCGATCCCCGGCGTATAGGTCGCCACGTGCTTGACTGAGTCAATGCGGTCCGTCGCGAGGTCGATCGCTCGCTGCTGAAACGCCACCTGCTTGGTGGTGTGCGAAAAGCGAGCGATGAACGCGCCCATGGAGATGAGCGCGCTGCCAAGGATCACGATCGAGATCATGACCTCGATCAGAGTCATGCCTAGCCGCGCGCTGGCGCAACGCGCCCCGAGCCTTAGAAACCGACGCGCGTCCATACGGTCCCCGTATTCTTGTACTCGTCCACGTGGCCGGTCGCCTGTGTGACGTTGATGCCGCGCTGGTCAGTTGCGAGGCCTCGTACCGAAGTGAGATAAATCTCTGCGTCGCTGCTCGCCGCGCCGTCAGCACGAAACACGAAAGCCGGCAGAGAGTTGATGGTCTGTATCTGGGCGCCGGTGAGAACGGCTGTCGGCGCAGGCGCGCCGGGCCAGGTACTACTCGGCACGCCCAGAATCACGCCATCCTGTAGAGACGCGTAGGTGATCTGGTCACCCGGGTCAGCTTGGAGGTTGTTGTTGTTGTCCGAGATCACGGCGATCCGGTTGTGCGCCGCATCGACTGTCACGATCATGTTGTGCTGTCCCGCCACCGCGCTCGCCTGCGCCCGCTGCAATGCCGTGCGAATCGAACGCGCGCCAGCGTCGATGCGAAAGCCCAGGTAGTTCACCTTGGGCAGCGCAAGCGCCGTCATGATCGCGACCATCACGATCACGATCAGCATCTCGACCAGCGTATACGCTCGACGCGCGTGGGACTGAGACATCAACGCACCCCCGGGTACTACGGACGCCGCCGCCCCTTCCAGTGTATTGGCAGTGGTATTGGGCTTGGGCCATAACGCTAGGCATGCGGTGGGCTTACGCCTATCACGGGACGCGTCAGGGATGTCACACGAAACGAATACGGGCCGCGCGTGTGATGCGCGGCCCGTCGGTCAAAGTGACCTATCAGCCGGTGAGCCTCAATTCACGGCTTGCAGGGCCTCAGTGACCTCGGCCGCGTGACCCTCAGCCTTCACCTTGTGGAACACCTTGGCCAGCAATCCCCGCCGGTCGATGATCAAGGTGGTGCGCGCGGCTCCCAGTGCTTACGGTGGGGTGCCCAACGGCTCACCGCCCATCAGCACTGCCATGATCGCTTTCTGGATGTGCAGGCGGTTCTCGGCTTGATCCCACACTCGACTCTGCGGACCGTCAATGACGTCGGCGGTCACCTCTTCGCCACGGTGGGCGGGAAGGCAATGCAGGAAGATTGCGTCGCGGGACGCTCGACGCATGAGCGCGGCGTCGACCGTGTACCCGGCGAACGCCTGCTCACGCTGTGCCCGCTCCTCCTCCTGACCCATCGAAGCCCACACGTCAGTTGTGACCACGTGCGCCCCAATGCCGCCTCGCACGGATCCCGAACGAGAGTGACGGTCGCCGACTGGCGGGCGCGCGCTATGAGCGAATGATCAGGCTCGTACGCCGCGGGACAGGCAAGCGCCAACTCGAACCCGAGGCGATAAGCCGCGTTGATCCACGAGTTGGCCATGTTGTTCCCATCGCCGATCCACGCGACCTTCTTGCCCTCGTACGATCCCGAATGCTGCCGCACGGTCAGCACATCGGCCAACACCTGGCAAGGATGCAGGTAATCGGTGAGCCCATTGATCACGGGCACAGTGGCGGCCCGAGCCAGCTCCTCGGCATCGGCGTGGGCAAAGGTGCGGATCATTATTCCGTCTACGTAACGGGATAGCACGCGCGCGGTATCCGCAATCGGCTCGCCTCGCCCCAATTGCACGTCGCGCGGCGACAGGAACAGGGCGTGCCCGCCTAGCTGCCACACGCCCACCTCGAATGACACCCGCGTGCGGGTCGACGACTTCATGAATATCATGGCCAGCGATTTACCGGCCAGCGGCTTCTTGGCGTACCCGCCTGCGCGCATCCGGTCTGCCAAGTCGAACAGGGCGGTCAGCTCGCTCCGGGAGAAATCCGGAATCGCCAGAAAGTCACGGTGCGTGGACCCGGGCGGAGCCTCGGTGCGCGGCACGCTAGAGAATGTACCGCCGCAAATCCTCGTCCTCCACTACTGACCGCAGCCGCTCGCGCACCATCGCCGCGTCTACCGTGACGAGGTCCTTACCCCGGTCCGGCAACTCATACAGCAGCTCCTCGAGGAGGGTCGTCATCACCGTGTGCAACCTACGAGCGCCGATGTTCTCCATGCGGTCGTTGACTTGCGCGGCGAGTCGCGCCACCTCGGCGACTCCATCGTCGGTGAACTTCAGCGCGGCCCCTTCGGACTCGACCAGCGCCGTGTACTGCTTGGTGAGCGCGTTCTCGGGTTCCGTCATGATTCGAACGAAGTCGGCTTCGGTAAGCGGCTTGAGCTCGACCCGGATCGGAAAGCGTCCCTGCAGCTCCGGGATCAGATCGCTCGGCTTCGACACGTGGAAAGCGCCTGCCGCAATGAACAACACGTGGTCTGTCTTCACCATGCCGTACTTCGTTTGTACGTTGGATCCCTCGACTATAGGCAGCAGGTCACGCTGCACGCCCTCGCGCGAGACGTCGGGGCCAGCGCCCGGATGGCCCCGCTCGCCGGCGATCTTGTCTATCTCGTCGAGGAAGATTATCCCCAGCTTCTCGACCCGCTCGATCGCGTCGCTCGTGACGTCTTCGTGGTCGATCAGCTTGTCGAGCTCCTGCTCCGTGAGAATGCGTCGAGCTTCGGAGACTTTGACCGTCCGGCGCTTTTTGCGCTTGGGGCTCATCTCCTGGAGCATCTCCAGAAAATTTTCCATGCCTTCGGGCGCTCCCTGCGGCACGAGCATCTCAAAAAGCTGCGGGCTGCCGTGCGTGACTTCGACCTCGACCTCGCGATTCTCCAGCTGTCCGTCGAGCAATAGCTGGCGCAACTTCGCTCGCGTGCGCTCATACCGCGCTTTGACGGCGTCGGCCCCTTCCTCGCCGTTGCCGCAATGTGCGTCCGGCGGGGGGGCGGCTGCGACTGGCGCGCCCCCGCCCGCGGTGACGGCCACGCGACCGGTCACTCCGCCAGACTCGGGCTTCACCTCCTGTGGCAGCGGAAGAAGAAGGTCGAGCAACCGGCCATCCACTCGCTCGTTTGCGAGATCCTCTACCTCTGCCTCGCGCTCGGTCCGCACCATGTCGATCGCGCTTTCGACCAGATCGCGTACCATTCCCTCGACATCTCGGCCGACGTACCCCACTTCGGTGAACTTCAATGCCTCGACCTTGACGAACGGAGCGCCGGACAGCTTCGCCAGGCGGCGGGCGATTTCTGTCTTTCCCACCCCGGTGGGCCCGATCAGCACGATGTTATTCGGCGATATCTCATCGCGGATGGAATCCGGAGCACGCTGTCGGCGCCACCGGTTGCGCAGGGCTATTGCGACCGACTTCTTCGCATCATCCTGACCGACGATGTAGCGGTTGAGCTCCGCGACAATCTGGCGCGGCGTGAGGTCGGCGAGTCGCGCCAGCGCCTGTTCCGTGTGCTTCGACGACATCAGGACGTCGGCTCGATCACCGTAATGTTGTTGTTCGTATAGATGCAGATCTCGCCGGCGATCGCGAGCGCCCTCCGCACGATCTCCGACGCGCTCATGCTGGTGTTGTCTTTGAGGGCACGCGCCGCGGCCAAGGCGTAGCTCCCGCCCGATCCGATCGCCAAGAATGCCATCGTCCGGTTCGATGATGTCGCCCGTCCCCGACAGAACCAGCCCGTGCTCGACGTCTGCCACCGCCAGTAGCGCGTCGAGACGCCTGAGCACGCGATCACTCCGCCAGTCCTTCGCGAGCTCGACGGCAGCGCGCGGCATGTTGCCAGGGAAACGTTCCATCTTCTCCTCGAACTTCTCGAACAACGTCAGTCCATCCGCCGCCGCACCCGCAAAGCCAGCGACGATCTTGCCGCCTTTCAGCGCGCGGACCTTCATGGCGTTGGACTTCATCACGGTCTCGCCGACGGTGACCTGTCCGTCACCGCCGAGCGCGACGCGGCCGTCCCGGCGGACGGCGAGAATGGTCGTGGCGCGGACGGGAAGTCTGGCGCGCCTGGCGTAACTGGCCATGTCTCAAATCTACGCGTCGCCGCAACATCGAGGACTGCTAAGAGGGCATCGATTACGGGCTCTGTTTCGAGAAAGCGGATCGACGACGCAGGCGTGGCCACGACGCGGCCCGCCGTCTCGTACGGGCCGTACAGCGCGCCTCGCCCGCGAGGAAACAGCACGACGGCTGGCTTTGAGAACGCCGAGGCGGCGTGAGCGATGGAGGTGTCCGCCGTAAAGACGACATCCGCCTCGGCCGCGAGCGCGAACGCATCGCGCACGCGGGGCGTATCCGCAACCGCGCCGCCGATCGCGGAGGCGATTCGCTTGGCGCGGTCGCGGTCCACCGGCGACCGAAGGATTAGTACGCGTAGGCCGGGCACGTGCCGGCCCGCGGCGACGAGCGTGGCCACGAATTTCTCTTCCGGCCAGTAGCGCGAGCTGTCGCCCGCCGACACGTTGACCAGAAGTCGCGGGCCCGCGGCGATGGGCGCCCACTCTGCCGCTGCGCGTTCGCGTTCCGCCGCGCTGAGAAAGAGCTCCGGCCGGACGTCCGCCCCTCCATCCCTTGTTGGAGCCCCAAACGCGGCAAGCAGTGCCGAGGAATGATCCACGTAGTGCACAGCGCTCTCCACCGGTGGCACGGCCACGGTCAGCGCGAACTCCGTGTCGCGACCAGCCACGCCAATGCGGTGGCGAGCCCTGCTAAGCAGCATCAGCACGGCGTCGGTGAACGACGCCGCTTGCACTTTGGTGTCAACTACCGCGTCGTAGCGCGCCTTGCGCACCGTGGAGTACGTGCGAAGGTACGTCCACGGGCGCTTCTTCTCGAACAGGATGACTCGCCCAACGTAGGGATTTTTCTCCAGCACGACCGCGTTCGCGCGCGAGGCGAGGACGTCGACCGTGATCGTCGGATGCGATCGGGCAATCGCACGGATCACTCCGGTCGCAAGGATCATGTCGCCGATCTTGTCGTACCGTAGATACAGCACGCGGTGGGGTCGAGCGCCCCACTGGGGCGCCTGAGGCTCAGGAGAGCGCCGGACAATGCCGCGGAGAAGACGAATCAACGCATTGCGAATGCGTCGGTCGAGGCGCTTGCGCCGAACTCGTTTCCGAGCGGTGTTGCGTGCCACGTCAAGCTACATCGCCCGCGGGTGGGCCTTCGCATATACCTGCTTCAATCGCTCGACGCTCGTGTGGGTATAGATCTGCGTGGTCGAAACCGACGCATGCCCAAGCAGTTCCTGCACCGCGCGCAGATCGGCTCCTGCGTCCAGAAGGTGCGTCGCAAACGTGTGCCGCAGAGAGTGAACGCTCAGTCCCGTGTGGTCGCCCTCGACCACGCGCAGGATCCCGGTGATCGCAGCTTGCACCCCGCGTACGCTGATGCGTCGGCCGTGCTGATTGACAAACAGGGCCGCACGGTCTGCTGCGGGGCCGACTGCGCGCACGAGAGCCTCTCGGCGCGCGTCGTACTGCCTGAGAGCGCGCACGGCGTGGTCGCCCACAGGAACTATGCGCTCCTTGCGCCCCTTGCCGCGCACCTTGACCTGTTGGGAGAGGAGGTCGAGGTGCGCACGGTTTAGTCCTCGCAGCTCCGAGAGCCGCATGCCCGTCGAATAGAACAGCTCGAGGATCGCGAGAGTCCGAACGTCGGCGAACCGCCCGGCAGCGGCGCGCATTTCGGCGGAGCGAAAGAGCTCGTCGGCCTGGGCGCGCGAGAGGTAGCCGGGGAGATACTTCTCCAGGCGCGGCGTGCCGACGGCGCGGGCGGGATTGTAATCGACGGCCTCCGTCAAGTGCAGGTACTTGTAGAACGTCCGCACCGCAGCGAGCGAGCGGGCCATGGAACGTTTGCTGAGCCCACGGCGAGTGAGGTGCCCCAGGAACGCGCGCACTGCGAGTCGGTCCACACCTTGCCACGACCAGGCGTCGCCCTCACCGCCGTAGTAGGTGGCGAGAAAGGTCGAGAACTCGTGCAAATCTCGCGCGTACGCCTTGATCGTGTGCGGCGAGACGTCGCGCTCTTTCTCCAGGTGGTCGAGAAAGCCCCGGATCTCGCTGCGATCCGTCCTGGCTTCGGGACGGTCCGTACGTTCGCCGTTCACGCGGCTCGTGCGACCCATGCCACGTCTTGGACCCACACAGAAAGATCGCGCAGCGCACGCTCCGCGATCAGCTCCCGCTTTCTGTGCTTGTCACGCACCTCGGCGGCAAGCGCGTCCACGAGCCCGAAATTGGCGTTCATCGGCTGGAAGTTGGACGAGTCGGCTTCGCGAAGGTAGCGATACAGCGCGCCGATCATGGTTGTGGGTGGGGGAAGCACCGGTTCGAGGCCGCTCAGCATTCGGGCCAGGTTGACGCCCGCCATCAGACCCGTTGCCGTGCTCTCCGTATAGCCTTCGACGCCGGTGATCTGACCCGCGAAAAGGATCGCGGGATTGTCGCGCAGCGAGAGGTGCGGCGAGAGCGCCGCGGGCGCGTTGACGTACGAATTCCGGTGAATGGAGCCGTAGCGCAGAAAATCCGCCTCGCCCAGTCCCGGGATGAGCGTGAATACACGCCTCTGGTCAGGTATGCGAAGGCGAGTCTGAAGCCAACCAGATTCCACATCCGCCCGGCCCGGTCTTCAGCGCGCAGCTGAACCACGGCGTGCGCCCGCCGGCCGGTTCGCGGATCCGTGAGGCCCACGGGCTTGAGCGGCCCAAATCGCAGCGCATCGCGTCCGCGAGTGGCCATCTCCTCCACGGGCAAACATCCCGCAAAGTACGGCGCCTCATCGAAGGTGTGTCCCTGATACCGGTCCGCATGAATGAGCGCGTCGACAAACGCCTCGTACTGCTCGCGGGTCATTGGGCAATTGAGGTACGCACCCGCGCCCACCCCCCGGGCCCCCCTCCCCTGAAGGGAGGGGGGTGTTTGAAACGGATGGGGGGGTGCCCCCACCCGGAAGGGCCCCCGTCGCCCGAAGAGCCGTAAGAATGCTTCCCGGTTCGGGATTCATCCCCAGAAGGTCCGTGAGAGTCCTTCCCGGAAGGTCCATAGCAGTCCTTTCCCGAGGCTCCGTAAGAGTCCTTCCCAGAGGGGCCGTGAGAATCGCCCCCAGAGCGGCCGTCAGAAGCGCCCCCCAGAGGGTCCGTCAGAAGCGTCCCCCAAAGGGGGACAAAAAAACTCTTCCCCCTCCCTTCGCGCAGCGAGGGGAGGGGGGTAGGGGGGAGGGGTACGTCTTTCCCGTAACGCGAAGCCCGAAACACCACGGATTGGTCAATGGACTCGAAGTCCACGATCGGCGCTATGGCGTCATAGAAGGCCAGCGACTCGACCCCCAAGCGCTGCCGAATCGCGCTCGCCAGCGTATCCGAGGTAAGTGGTCCAGTCGCGATCACGGCCGGAGACGGCAGCTCGGTCACCTCTCCAACCTCGATCCGAATCCTCCGGAATGAGCGCGCACGCGCGCAGTGACCAACTCCGCAAATTGCCCCCGGTCAACGGCCAGCGCCGTTCCCGCCGGAACTCTTGCGCAATCCGCGCCGTCGATGAGCGATCCAAGAACGCGAAGCTCGGCTTTCAGCACGCCATGCGCGTTCGTCAGCTCCGTGCTCTTGAACGTGTTCGAGCACACGAGCTCCGCAAGCCGGTCGCTGGTGTGCGCGGCGGTCATGCGTGCTGGCCGCATTTCGCGGAGAACGACCTCGATCCCGCGCTCGGCCAGCTGCCACGCCGCCTCGCACCCGGCCAGCCCGCCACCCACGACGTGGACGAGAGGGGGCATCCCAATGCAAGATACGGTAATGGCCTCTCTCCAGGAACAGAAAGATCTCGGCTTCGGATCCGTTCTCGCGCAGCAGAGCCGAGTACGGTTAATGAACCGCGACGGCACCTTCAACGTGCAGCGTGGTGGAAAGGCGCTAACAGCGCTATTAGAGCCCCTACCAGTCGCTGTTGACAATGTCGTGGGGCCGTTTTCTCGTCGTGCTCACCCTGCAATACGTTGCCCTGAACCTGCTCTTCGCGCTGCTGTTCCTGCTGTGCGGGGCGCAGGGCGTCAAGGAGGCCGACGGCCACGCCATCGGCAGCAAGTTTCTCGAATCGTTCTTTCTCAGCGTTCAGACGTTTGGAACGATCGGATTCGGGGATCTGTATCCGGCATCGACGTCCGCGAACTTTGTCGTGGTTCTCGAATCGTTCGTGAGCCTAGTCGCTTTCGGAATCGCCACGGGCCTCATTTTCGCCCGGTTCTCGCGGCCGCTCCCACGAATCCTGTTCAGCCGGCATGCGGTCGTCACATCCTACCGCGGAATCGCCGGCTTCATGTTCCGCATCGCCAACGCACGATCCAATGAGATCGTCGGCGTCGAGGCGACCGTGGTCTACGCCCGGTTCGCGACGGTCAATGGCGTCCGTACGCGAGTGTTCGATCAGTTGCCGCTGGAGCGACAACGGGTCATTTTCTTCTCCCTTTCCTGGACGATCGTACACCCCATCGACGAGGCGAGCCCGCTGTACGGAGTCACGGCCACGGAGTTGTGCGAAACAGAAGCCGAGTTTCTCGTCCTGCTAAGCGGGACGGACGACATCTTCTCGCAGACCGTGCATACGCGGTCGTCTTACACGTGCAACGAGGTTCTCTGGGGCGCGCGGTTCACGAACATCTTCCTGTCGCCTACCGAGGCCGGCGTGGTCCGCATAGACCTCAAGCGACTGAACGACACTGAACCGGATCCTGTTACGCTGTCCGCACGCAAGAATGCCGCGCCGAACGCAGCGCGGGGGCCGTCGTGCTATCGGA
>CAWISX010000016.1:0-116246 GCA_963838855.1 uncultured Gemmatimonadales bacterium
GGCCGTGCGAGTAGACCTACGAAGGGTAGAGATGTCCCACATAAAAAACCACAACCTGTAGTAGGGAAAATTTCAAATTTCCGCGATCGTAAGAAAACACAAATTCTTCAAAAGAACGCACGTTTTTTCTTGACAACGCCAGAAACCAGCCTATTATGTGGCCAGAAGTGGGAGAGAGTGGTCAGTAGTAGGACAAAGTAGAGTTTCTCCCGGGGCCATCCAGACGTTCTCGAGGGCAATCGTGAACGTAGGCGTATTGGGCGTCCAAAACCAGCCATTGAATAGGAACTATGAAGCTGCGGGGAAACTGTCCGGCGAAAGTCGACGAGAAGGGGCGTCTCAAAATACCCTCGGTGTTTCTGGACGAGCTCAAGGAATACGGCAACCAATTTTATATCACAAGTACGACGGGCGAAACGGCAAGAATTTATCCCATGAAGGTTTGGTCAGAAATCGAGGACAGGCTGGCGCAGCTGCCGAGCACGCATGTGGCGAAGCAAAAGTTCCTTTTGCGTACGAGCTATTTCGGCCAACAGGCGGAATTGGATGGGCAGGGAAGAGTGCTTTTGCCGTCGGTGCTACGCGACGCCGCGCAAACGATGGGCGAAGTAGACGTTTTTGGGGCACTGAATTATCTGGAAGTGATGAACCACACCAGGGTGCTGGATAAGCTGAAGAATGAGCCATACACAGCTGCCGATGATACGGCGCTGGGGATTTAAGAAGTAAAGAAATAGAGAAATAATGAAGTGAAGAATTTCGGTGGGGCTGCAGGGCGAAGGGCTAAACAGATTGAGTGCGGCGCATACGCCGGTGATGTTGCAAGAGGTGCTGGAATGGCTGGGCATCAGGCCGGAAGGAACGTACGTAGACGCCACGCTGGGAGCCGGCGGGCATTCGGAAGCGATCGCCGCGCGGCTAACCTCAGGGAAATTGATCAGCCTGGACCGGGACGCACAGGCGTTAGAGTTGGCGCGGGAGCGGCTGAAGAGCTTTGGAGCGAAAGTGACGGTCGTGCAGTCGCCCTTCTCGAAGATTGTGGAGGTCGCACAAGAGTTGGGGATTCAGAAGGTGGACGGGGTCTTGGCCGACTTGGGAGTTTCGAGCATGCAGCTTGATCAAGGAGCGCGGGGATTTTCGTTCCGCGAAGCGGCCGCCCTTGATATGCGTATGAATAGCGCCGATGAGTTGACGGCAGACGAAATTGTGAATCAATGGTCGGAAAAAGAAATAGCCGACCTGCTCTACCGCGAAGCGGATGAGAACGATTCCAGAAGGATCGCCAAGGCGATCGTGCGGGCACGGCCCGTACGCGATACCGCGCACTTGGCAACGACTGTAGCAGGGGCCCGTAAGCAATGGGGAAGGCAGAGACTGCATCCCGCAACAAAAACGTTTCTGGCGCTGCGGATCGCGGTGAATCGAGAGATGGAGGAACTCGGGCAGTTTCTTTCACGGACCCCTGCTGCATTAAATTCCGGCGGCCGCCTGGTGGTGCTTAGCTACCACTCGCGCGAAGACCGCATCGTGAAGCACGCGTTTCAAGAGGAAGAGCGTCAGAAGACGCTCCAGGTGCTCACCCGGCACGTTATCCAGCCGACCGAAGAAGAGAAGGCGAGAAACCCGCGTTCGCGAAGCGCGAAACTGCGGTGTGCAGAAAGAGTGTAGTTATGGTGCGCAAGAGAAAGAAAGCGGTAACGGCGGAGTTTCACACCGTCAAGCATATTGATAATTCGCGGCTGGTGCGCAACGTCGAGCCCGCGAAGATGCGGAATTTGTGTCGGACTGTCGCTCTGGGAGGCGTAGTAGCAGCGTTTTTCATGCTCTACATCTTCCAGCATTTTCGCTGCATTGACTTGAGCTTCCAACTCGAAGATCTGCGAGGGCAGCAGATGAAAGCCGCGGCTTTGAATTCGGAACTGAAACTGGAAATTGCCGGTTTGCGCAATCCCATGCGCATTGATGTGATTGCGCGCCGCCGGCTTGGCCTGACCGAACCTTTGCCGACGAATGTGCAAGAGTACGAAGCGCCCGACGGCGCGGAAGTCGCCGCCGCGCGGTACGTGAGACCGAACCGGGCGCCGTGATTCCCGCGATCGGCATTGCTTTCCAATACGAAAAATTTCCCGTTCGCTTGAACTTCAAACAGGAGTGTTTGCCGACCTGAATTCGCCATGCGACAAGACCGCGTCCACGTCCGTTTGCTCATCATCGCCGGCGTGGCGTCCTTGTGGATGGGCGCGGTTTTCGGGCGGCTGACTTACCTGCAACTTTTCCGCCATAGCGAATATCTTTCGCGCGCTCTGCGCCAGCAGCAACGCACCTTCGAAATAACTCCCGAACGCGGCGCGATTTACGATCGCAACGGACGGCCGCTGGCGATGAGCATTCCTGTGGATTCGGCGTTTGCCGTGCCTTCGGAGATTGCGGACGAGAATCTCGCGGCGCGGCTGCTCTCGGGAGTGATCAATAAGCCCCAGGAAGAGATTGAAGCTCGGCTCGAATCCTCCCGGTCGTTTGCCTGGATTGCGCGAAAGCTTCCTCCCGAAAAAGCCGACGCGATTAGTAAGTTGAATCTGAAGGGCATTTACCTCCAAAAAGAAAACCAACGGTTTTATCCGAAACGCGATCTCGCGGCGCACGTGCTGGGTTTTGTGGACGTCGATGAAAAAGGGTTGAGCGGCATCGAGCGAGAGTTGGACAACCAGATTCGCGGCGACCAGGGCGAGTGCGTCGGCGTCCGGGCGAGCGTGTCCGGTCAGGCGGTCGAGATTCTCGCCGACGCGACGGTACTGGCGACGGGCGGGTGCGGCCAAGTCTACCGGTACACGACCAACCCTCAGGTCGCGACCGGCGACGGCTACGCCATCGCCTATCGGGCGGGGGTGCGGCTCGCCGACATGGAGTTCGTCCAATTCCATCCGACCGCGTTGGACACTCCGGAGAACCCGTTGGCGCTCATTTCGGAGGCCGTCCGGGGGGAGGGCGCCGTGCTGGTCACGGCGGCCGGAATCCGATTCATGCCGGAACGTCACCGCCTCGCCGAGCTGGCGCCGCGGGACATCGTGGCGCGGGAAATCTTTCGGGAGCAGCGGGAGGGGCACGCCGTGTATCTGGACGCGCGACGTCTGGAGGCGTCGTTCGAGCAGCGATTCCCGGGGATCTTTGCGCTGTGCCGGGCGCGGGGCATCGACCCCCGCACGGACCTGATCCCGGTGACGCCGGCCGCGCACTACACTCGATGGGCGGGGTGGTCACCGATCTCGTGGGGCGGTCGAGTCTCCCCCGGCTCTTCGCCTGCGGCGAGGTGTCACGCACCGGCGTGCACGGAGCGAACCGACTGGCCTCGAACTCTCTGCTCGAGGGCCTGGTGTTCGCGGAGCGAGTGGCTCGGGATCTGCCATCGGTGCCGTCGCTGCCGGCCGCACTACCCGCGGTGGGCGCGTGGCGCGTCCCGCCGCTGTCCGACCGCGGGTCAGGAGTTGCAACAGATCGAAGGCTTCGCCACCGCGAATCTCTCCGAGAACGATGCGGTCCGGGCGGTGGCGGAGGGCTGCCTTCAACAGGTCTCGGATAGCGACAGCGGGAAGGCCGTTCTGTTCGCGGCGAGCCTCGAATCGAACGAGGTTTTCCTGCGCGAGGTGAATCTCGGCAGTGTCCTCGATCACGAGCACCCGCTCGTCCTGGGGAATGAATTTTCCGAGGATCGATAAAAGTGTGGTTTTACCAGTGCCCGGTTCCACCGCTGATGAGGATGTTCTTGCGTGCGAGGACGTAGTCTTCGAGGTGGTTCGCGAGGGCACGGTCGAGAGTGCCAGCCCGAATCAGATCCTCCATCTCGAAGTGGCGGGTGTTGAACTTGCGGATCGTGAGCGTCACGCCGCCAAGACTGCACGGCGGGATGATCGCTGCGACGCGGCTGCCATCGGGCAATCGCGAGTCGAGAATGGGCTTCGATTCGGAGATGTCGTCGCTGTCGGGCGTCAATCTCTGCTTTCTCGGCATAATCGGCGAATATGTCGGGCGCGTATACGAGGAGGTCAAAGCCCGGCCGCTGTACGTCGTCGGCTCAGTAGTGCGGCGAGCCGCGCACCCTGATGATGCCAGCGCGCGGGAGTCCGCCGTCACGTCAAACTGACAATGCATTCGGTCCGCTTGACGCCCGCAACCCGTGCCCAAGTGGTCCCGGCTGCGCTCGCACTCGTGTGCTATCTCGGCGCGCTTCGAAACGGGTTCGCATACGACAATGTGTTCATCGTACTCAACAACAGCGCGATTCATTCCTGGGCCACCATTCCGGCCGCACTTCACCTCCCCTACTGGTATACCACCGGCTATCTCTACCGCCCTCTCACGACGTTGTCGTTTGCAATCGACTGGATCGTGTCGGGCGGCGCGCCAGTCGTCTTCCACGCGGTCAATATCGTCTGGCACGCGGTCGCTGCTGCCCTCGTGGCGCGGCTCGCGCTGCGATGGTGGTCGCCCATTGCAGCCACCGCCGCGGGGTGCATCTTCGCCGTGCATCCTGTGCACGTAGAAGTAGTTGCCAACATTGTGGGCCGATCGGAATTGCTGTCCGCGGTTGCGTTGCTGGCGCTCGCGCTTGTCGCAAGCCGGCCGCTCCCCCCGGGTGCGACGGCGCCGGCGCACGCAAATGGGTTGCCGTCGGCGTACTGGCCGCCGTCGCGATGGCGAGCAAGGAGACGGGCATTGCGGCGCCCGCCATTGCATGGGCGTCCGCCTGGCTAGGCGTTGCGAACGGGATGGCACATCCATCGCGTGACACGGCGCGGCGGGCCACGATCCGCATGACGATGGCCGCGTGCGTGGGTGTCGCGTTTGAGTTGGCCGCGCGAGTGCACGCGCTCGGCGGTTTGGGCGGTGACCGCCCACATGCCATCTTCCGCGCAAGTACCCCGTGGGAGGCTACGGCGTTGGCACTCGGCACGCTCCCGCGGGCTCTTAGCCTCATTCTCGTGCCGCAGCCGCCGCGTCCGGATTATTCACCGACGGAGGCGGCGCTCGTCCACCCGAACGGGGCGCTCGTCGTCGTCGGCGCTCTCCTGGTCGTCGCTGCGCTCGTCGCGGTGCTCGCCCACGCGCGTCGACCGACTGCGTGGACGCTTGCGCTTGTGTTTGCGGTAGCCACGTTCGCCCCGGCGTCCAATCTCGTAATCAGGTCGGGAGTCGTCCTTGCCGACCGAACGCTGTACTCGCCGAGCGTGGGCGCGGCCTTGGTATATGGCGGCGCGCTGGCTGCGGCGTGGCGGGCACGGGCCCGCTTGGTGCTCGGCGCCGCCGCGGCGATCACGTTGGTTGCGATCATCCTCACGGTCAGGGCGGTCCCGATTTGGCACGACTCCTTGACCGTCATAGCCGCTATGCGGGAGCGCGCGCCGACGAGCTACAGGAGCTTTTCCATTTCTGCATCGGAGCGCGATGGAGCTGGGGACTACGCTACTGCTCACGCGTACTACATTCGGTCGATAGCTCTCTTCGGACTCGACCCCGACTTGTTGCAGAGGGCTGCCGACAACGCGCTTGCTGCGCACGACACTGCGTATGCGCTGGTCTGGTTAGACCAGGCGCTAAGGCTGGACTCGGCACGGTCGGTTACGCGCACGGCTCTTGCCCGGCTTCTCATCAAGCGTGGCGACACCGCGCGCGCTCGTGTGTCTCTTGCAGGACGGGCTCCGCCGCTCGCCCGAGGCGGGCACGTGGAACACTTGGCGCGAGATCCTAGCCCGACTTGATCGCGCTTCCGGGCTAGGCCGTGAGCGCGGGGCGCGTCGACATCATTTCTACCTACGAGCCCATTCAACAGCGTCCCAGCTCGCGGTCCGCAGCATCGGCCGCGCGCGTGGTCGGCGCGCGCAGAGCTGGTTGGCGCTCCTCGCCGTGTGGCTCGCGAGCGCGGTGTATGTCGGGCCCCGCTTCACCGGCGGCTGGTTGCCGGTCGATGAGGGCACCATTGGCCACCCGGCGGAGCGCGTGCTGCGGGGGAGTTGCCCCACCGGGATTTCGACGATGTGTACACCGGTGGCCTGGCCCGCTTCGACGCGGTCGTTTTCCGGGTTCTGGGAACACGGCTCATTGCGCTCCGGATCGCGATGTTTGCGGTCTTCCTGCTCTGGATCCCGGCTGTGTACTACATCGCGACCCGCTTTGCTGGGCCGGTCACGGCTGCTGCGGTCACGCTCCTTTGCGTCGTGTGGAGCATCCCCACGTATCCCGCGGCGATGCCATCCTGGTACAACCTCTTTCTAGCGACCTTCGGCACGGCCGCGCTGATTCGCTTTACGGAAACGCGGCAGCGGTGGTGGGTCGTCGCGGCCGGCGTCGCGGGTGGGCTGTCTGTCCTGGTCAAGATTGTCGGACTCTACTACATCGCGGCGGCGTTGCTCTTTTTCGCGTTCGACGAGCACGAGACAGCCACGGCGCAGGCGCGAACTGATTTCGCGCGCCGGGATCGTGTATACGCGCTTCTCATGACTGACGCCTCGCTCCTGTTCATCCTTTGCCTGGTCTACCTCGTGCGCGCTGTGCCGGGCCCATCGTCGCTCGTCCATTTCGTACTGCCCGGAGCACTGCTCGTTGCGCTGCTAAGCGCGGCGGAATTGGCGAGAGCCGGCCGCGGAGCCGTGGACGCATCGGGTGCGGCGGCTCTTCGGGCTCGTCGGGCCGTTTGCCATTGGGGTGGCGCTCCCGGTCCTGGCGTTCCTATACGCCTACGTTATCTCGGACTCGCGTAGGCGCTCTCGTACACGGCGTGTTCATCGAGCCCTGCAAAGCGCTACCGCTTTGCGCTCGTGCCGCCCCTCTCGCTCCTGACTCTGCCTGCGGCTGTCCCGTGGTTACTTGTGCTCATACCGCCGGCCGCCGCGCGTCACTGTTACTCGAACGGTCCGCCGAGTGCGACTGGAGCGGCTGCTCCTGGTGGCGTATGTCATTGTCCTTGCTGTAATCGCTGCCGACGCGTTCCATGACGGCCGACCCTATCTCGGGTTGTGGACGACCATCTCCTATGTGGCGCCATGCACCGTACTGGGCGGGTGCCTGCTGGTCATCGCTCGAGCGAGCCCGTCACAAATGGGCGTGGTGCGTCGGGAGCAGCTCTGGCTGCTGCTCTGCATGACTGCAATGTGCAGTCTCGTTCAAGTGCCATATGCCACTTGGGGGTACATTCTCTACTTCGCGCCAATCCCGATTCTTGCCCTGCTGGCGATCGTCATGACGCGGCCCGCAGGACCAGGGATGCGATGCGCCGTCGCTGCTGGTTTCTTTCTGATGTACGGCCTAGCGGTCGTCAATCCGAACCAAGCCGCAATGGTGAACCAGTACTGGACGCCGGAAGCCCGAGCCGGGGTGCCACTGGCCATTCCGCGCACGGGTGTCAAGGCGACTGTCCGCGGCGCAGCGCGATACGAGCGTACGGTCGCGCTCCTGCGCGCCCATTCCAAGCCAGGCGAGTTCATTTACGCGGCGCCGGACGTTCCGGAGCTGTACTTTCTCTCGGAGCGTCGGAATCCGACGCGCACGCTGTTCGATTTCATCGATGACTCCGCTGGCCACGATGCGCGCGTACTGCGGGCATTGACTCGCTGCACGTCGCGGCCGTTGCGATCAACACGAGACGCGGATTCTCGCGGCTGATCGATGCCGCACTTAGCGCGGCGCTGCGCGCCCGATTCCCGATTCGGCTGTGGTGGACGACTGGTTCGTCGTGCGGTGGCGACCGGACCGGTGACGCGGTCACGTGATCGCGTCACGAGAGCGGCGGTGGCGGCACACACGCCGGTGTCGACTTATGGCCGCAAGTGGGGCACGGCACGCCGCCGCAGGGCGCATGTGGGGCTGGCTCCCGCTCGTTGTCGTCTGGCTGGTGAGCGCGGTGTACGTGGGCCACGCCTCGACCGCGGGTGGAAGCCGATCGACGAGGGCACGCTCGGCGCACGCGGCCGAGCGCGTGCTCGCGGGCGAGCTGCCGCACCGGGATTTCGACGATGTCTACACGGGTGGCCTGGCCCGCTTCGACGCGGTCGTTTTCCGGGTTCTCGGAACACGGCTCATCGCGCTGCGGATCGCGATGTTTGCGGTCTTCCTGCTCTGGATCCCGGCGGTCTACTACATCGCGACCCGCTTTGCTGGGCCGGTCACGGCTGCTGCGGTCACGCTCCTCTGCGTCGTGTGGAGCATCCCCACGTATCCCGCGGCAATGCCATCCTGGTACAACCTCTTTCTGGCCACCTTTGGCACGGCGGCGCTGCATCCGGTTCACCGAAACGCGAAAGAAGCGGTGGTTAGTTGCGGCCGGCATGGCCGGAGGGTTGTCGGTCGCGGTCAAGATCGTGGGACTCTACTACATCGCGGCCGCGCTGCTCTTCTTCGTCTTCGACGAGCATTTGACAGCAGTCGCGCAGCCGCGGCCCGACGTGGCGCATCGCGATCGAGGGTACGCCGTCCTGGTGACCCTGGCCTCTGTCGTCTTCGTCCTGGGCTTGCTCTACCTCGTGCGCGCCGTGCCGGGTGAATCCCGGTTCCTCCATTTCGTCCTGCCTGGGGCACTGCTTGTCGCGCTCCTCACCGCACGTGAATGGCGAGACGCGCCCGCGGAGCCGTGGACGCGTCGGGTGCGCCGGCTCTCGGCGCTTGTCGGGCCGTTTGCGCTCGGGCTGGCCGTCCCGATCGCGGTGTTCCTCTACCCGTACGTTGTCTCCGGCTCCGTCAGCGCGCTCGTGCATGGCGTGTTGATCGAACCAGCAAAACGCCTCCACTTTGCAGTCCTCGCACCACCATCGCTTCGCACCCTGCTAGCGGCGACCCTGTGGTTGCTCGTGCTGGTGCCCCCGTCCATCGCTGACGCAGGGACCGCCGATATGCCGGCACGGCGGGGGGACCGACTCGTTCTGGTTGGATATGTCCTCATCCTCGCCATTCTCATTCTCGCCGCAGCGCATGGCGGGCGCCCCTATGTCGGCGTGTGGCTGACCGTGTATTACGTCGCGCCCTGCACCGTGTTTGCGGGATGTCTATTGCTCACACGTCGTGCCCAACACGCGCAAATCCCCGACGTGCGTCGGGAGCAGCTCTGGCTTCTGCTCTGCATGACGGCGATGTGCAGTCTGGTTCAGGTCCCATACGCCGGCCCGGACTACATTCTCTATTTTGCCCCGATTGCAATTCTTGCCCTCTCGGCCATCGTTGGGACGCGACCAGCTGGCGCGGGACCGAGACCGGCGATTGTGGGCGCTTTCTTTTTCGTGTTTGGGGTGGCGTGTGTCAACCCGGGTCGCGTTACTCTTTGGGATGGCGCTTTCTTGCCACCAGAAGCGTGGCCGCGGGTGCGCTTGGCTATCCCACACACTGGGCTAAGATCGGGCGCCATCACAGCAGACGGATACGAGCGCGTGGTCACGCTGTTGCGCGCCCACAGCACTCCAGGCGGCTTCATTTACGCGGGGCCAGACTGTCCTGAACTGTACTTTCTCTCGCAACGTCGGAATCCGACGCGCACGCTGTTCGACTTCCTCGATGACTCGGCTGGCCACGATGCGCGTGTGGTGCGGGCCATTGACTCGCTGCACGTCACGGCCGTTGCTGTCAACGAGCGACCCCAGTTCTCGCGGCCGATCGAATGCTGCACTCAGCTCGGCGCTGCGCGCCCGATTCCCCGATTCGGCTGTGGTGGACAACTGGTTCGTCGTGCGGTGGCGTCGGGGCCGGTGACGGGCTCCAGGTGATCGCGTCGTGAGCGTCGGCGTCGCAGCCCACGCGCCCGTGTCAACTTATCGAGGCGCATGGGCGGGGCAGGCACGCATAGGGCGGATACGGCGCTGGCTCCCGCTCGTTGCCGTGTGGCTGGTGAGCGCGGTGTATGTGGGCCAGCGCCTCGACCGCGGGTGGATTCCCATGGACGAGGGCACGCTCGGCCACGCGGCTGAGCGCGTGCTGCAGGGTGAGCTGCCACACCGGGATTTCGATGATGCGTACACCGGTGGCCTGGCCCGCTTCGACGCGGTCGTTTTCCGGGTTCTCGGAACACGGCTCATCTCGCTTCGGATCGCAATGTTCGCGGTCTTCCTGCTCTGGATCCCGGCGGTCTACTACATCGCGAGCGCTTCGCTAGGCCGGTCACGGCCGGCTGCGGTCACGCTCCTCTGCGTCGTGTGGAGCATCCCCACGTATCCCGGCGGCGATGCCATCCTGGTACAACCTATTTCTGGCGACATTCGGCACAGCCGCGCTCATCCGGTTCACCGAGACGCGGCACAAGCGGTGGCTGGTCGCGGCCGGCCTTGCGGGTGGGCTGTCCGTCCTCGTCAAGATCGTGGGGCTCTACTACATCGCCGCGGCGCTCCTCTTCTTCGCGTTCGACGAGCATTTGACAGCAGTCGCGCAGCCGCGGCCCGACGTGGCGCAGCACGATCGAGGGTACGCCGTCCTGGTGACCCTGGCCTCTGTCGTCTTTGTCCTGGGGTTGCTCTACCTCGTGCGCGCCGTGCCGGGTGAATCCCGGTTGCTCCACTTCGTCCTGCCGGGCGCGTTGCTCGTCGCGCTCCTCACCGCACGTGAATGGCGAGAGCCGGCTAGGGAGCCGTGGACGCGTCGGGTGCGCCGGCTCTCGGCGCTTGTCGGGCCCTTTGCCGTTGGGCTGGCCCTCCCGATAGCCGTGTTCCTCTACCCGTACGTGACTTCCGGATCAGCGGAGCTCTTTGTTCGGGGCGCCTTGATCGAGCCAGCCAAGCGGTCAGCTTTGCCGTGCTGCCTCCGGCGCCGCTGCTCACCTTACCCGCGGCGCTGCCGTGGCTGCTCGTGCTTGTGCCGAGGCGCAGTACTGGCGACGCGAGACCAGTTAGGGACCGGATAGGGCTTGCGATCCTGGCAACCATCCTCGCCGCGCTCGCCATCGGCTCCACGCAGGCGGGACGATCGTACATCGGGACGTGGCATGACCGTTAGCTATCGTGGCACCGTGCACCGTAGTGGCCGGATGTGTGTTGCTCGCACGTCAGTGCCCAACACGCGCGAATTCCCGACCTGCGTCGCGAACAGCTCTGGCTCCTGCTCTGCATGACCGCGATGTGCAGCTTGGTGCAAGTGCCCTACGCCAGCTGGCTCTACATCCTGTACTTTGCCCCCATCGCCATTCTCACCTTGCTGGCGATCGTCATGGCGCAGCCGTCCGGTCCTGGAGCCGCGGCCGGCTATCGTGGGCGCGTTTTTCTTGGCGTACGGCGTGGCGGCTCTCAATCCGGGCCGCATAATGATTATGGGGACGGCGCCGGCGGTTGCGCTGGCGATCCCGCGAACTGGACTCCGGGCTGCTCCCGTCAAGGCGAACCGGTACGAGCGTGTAGTCAAATTGCTACGCGCCCACAGTCGGCCAGGCGGGTTCACCTACGCTGCTCCGGATTGTCCGGAACTGTATTTTCTCTCGCAATTGCGCAACCCGACGCGCACGCTGTTCGACTTCCTCGATGACTCCGCCGGCCACGATGCGCGCGTCGTGCACGCTATCGATTCCGTCGGCGTCACTGCCGTCGTGATCAACACCGTGCCCTCGTTCTCGAACGGAATCGACTCCGCGCTGGCCCTGGCGCTCCGCACCAGATTTCCCGACTCCGCCGTCATTGACAATTTCATTGTGCGGTGGCGGCCTTAGCCGGTCATGGTATTGCGTCGGCTCCTCGAGCAGCCCCTTGTCTACCGCGCGTGGCAGGCGCCTTTCGCTGAGCGAAAGTTTGCGCCGGTGCTCGCCCACAACGACCTGCGCTCGGTCCGACGGGTGCTCGACGTGGGGTGTGGTCCCGGGACCAACACGCATCACTTCGCCGGCTGTGACTATCTTGGCATCGACATCAACCCGGAGTACGTTGCCGACGCGCGGCGTCGCTACGAGCGGGAGTATGTGGTCGCGGACGTGACGACCTACACCGTCGACCCGGGCCGTCGATTCGACTTCATCATTGCCAACAGCCTGTTTCACCACATCGAGACCCCCGCCGTACGTCGGATTTTAGCGCACCTCGCGACGCTGCTCACGGAAGGCGGGCACGTGCACATCCTCGACCTCGTGTTGCCCGACCGTCCGTCGATCGGTCGGCTTGTCGCGCGGTGGGACCGCGGCAGGTATGCCCGTCCACTCGCGGGAATGGCGGGAGCTCTTCAGCGAGTTCCTGGAGCCGGTAACCGTCATACCGTACCCGCTCGGGGCGGTCGGAATGACGCTGTGGAACATGGTCTACTTCAAAGGGCGTGCGCGGTAGGCGCTCCCGGGCACGGGGTTCAGGAAGTTGCCCCTGCCGGCCGCGGCGGGAGCCCTGATATCGCGTGCGCGGGACGTGCGCTGGGGTCGATGGGACGAAGCCGGCATTCTGTGGGCCAGGTCGCGTTGCTGCTAAGTCAACCGACCACGACATTAGGGGACGCGAAATCCTTAGGCATGCGATCGTCTTTCGACCAACCATGACGGGCAAGGAGTCGGCATGAACTACATCAGCACCCTCGCTAACGCATTTATCCGTGAGCAAGATGGCGCCACAATGGTTGAGTACGGCCTACTCGCCGTCCTCATCGCGATGGTCGTGGCCATTGCCGCGATCACACTCGGACGTTCGATCTCGACGCAGTTCAGAAATGTGACGAACTGCGTGTCCACCCCGAGTAACGCTAACTGTTCGCCTGCGTGATCGTGGCGCAGTCGCGCGCGTCCGCGCGCGGCCCGTCGCCGTGTCAGTGCACAGGTCAATGCGAGGGAGCGACTTTGGCTGTTTCGGATTGTAGCGCGTCGTCGAGGGCGGCCCATGCATTGGGTCGCCGCAACACCATGATGAGGCAGGGCAGGTAGAGGCACAGCGCAATCGTGTCGCCAGTGCGCTGAGTCTGGACCGCAAACGGCGTTCTTCCGACGGCGTGTAGCTGCACCGCGAGCGGAATGTAGGACAGGAACGCGAGAAGCAGGGTCTCCATCCGACTGCGCGCGACGAGAAAGAGCGGGAGCGCGGCGTACAGCAGGAGCGTCTGGGGTACGCTCGCCAACGCGACCAGGAGCCGAGCCTCGGCCCGACGCCACTTGGCGAGCGCGGCCAGCACGAGGAACCCGCCAGGGCGGAGGATCGGGGCGTCGAAATGGGTGCCGCCGCGAAGCGCCAGACGCCATTCGCCGACCCAGCCTGGCCAGACGGCGATGCTCAAGACGAGAACGGCGAATGCGATTCCAACGCCCACGAGCGCGGCGCGCCGAGCGAGTCAGGGCACAGGCGAGCGCGAGCCCCTCGTTCGGCTTGGCGAGGTAGATGAGAGCGGCACCCGGGGTCAAGGCCGCGGCCACAAGCAGCGGCTCCCAGTTGGCGGCGGCTATCGCGGTTAGAAATGCAGCGCTGGCAAAAACAGACAGTCTAGCGTAGCCATGCCGGGTGATCGCGTAGGCCAGCGCCGCAGCGGATCCGCTCTCGAAGACTACTCGTGCAGCGTTGAGTGGAATTGCGGCTAGGGGCATGGCGAGAAGCAGCGCCGTCAAAGGGTAAAAGAGCGGATAGCGCGAATGCATTGCGGATCCACCGGGCCCGACGACCCTGTAGGGGTCTTGCCCGCTCAGCAACGCTCGCGCGCCAGCCCATGATTGATCAATGTCTGCCCCCCACCCAGCGTGGAAATGCTCCCGCGCAATGACGTAACACGCCACCACGAGACCGAGCGCCAAGGCGATCGCTACGCGCGCACGGCGCGATGGCGCGGGCGCTTCGTCGGTCGAACCACTTTCCGAAGCAGCCGCCGCCGGCAGAAAGACGCGATCAATCGCCGTCATCGGTCGCGGCGCGCGCCCGTCCCGCCTGTGGCCGCCACCGGAATTGGACCTGTCGAGAGCGAGGCGCAGGCATCCGGGAGTGTTGACATGGGTCCCAGCGCCGGCCCACGCGACGAGTCTCGCACGAAGAGCACCGCGGTCGAGTCGCAGTACACTGGGCGCCAACCCGGCTCATGGGCCAGGGCGTCAGCCAGCTGAAAGGGCGTCGGAAGAAGGGCGAGGTCGATCTTCCACGCCGCGAGCTTTGCCCGCCACCCCGGCTTCAAGTCGCGCATCGCCATGAATTCCTTGGTGAGCGAGTCGCCGTAGAAATCGGTCTGGCCGTCGATGAAGACGCGTTGCTCCGGCCACGCGTACAGGATGTATCCTCCCCACGTGAACTCGCTGAACAGGCGCCCGGCGAGGCCCGCGGCGCGCGCCGCGCGCACGGCGCGAACGGGGAATACTTTCGTGTCGAACGTCGTCGGAAAGAGCTCGTGCTTCGGTGCGGGGAGGTCGCCTCGCTTGGCTGCGGCGCGATCAACCGAACGTGCCAGATAGAACATGGCCACTACCGCCGCGAGCGGCCACGCGAGCAAGAGTCGTCCCGACCGCCCCGCCGCCGGGCGCACCCATCGACTCGCCCACGCCGGTACGCGATCCGCGAATGCGCGCTGGACCTCGGCCGCGACCAGAGGAAGCACGACGATGGCGAAGAGCGGCAGGTTGCGCCCCGCCATCAGCGAGAAACCGAGGTTGAGCGCGATCAGCGTAACCGTCGGAAACCGGGGCCGTCGCGGCAGCAGCGCGATCGCGATTACAACGAGGTCGATCACGACGAGCGCGAAGGGAATTTGGTGGAAATTGGGTGACCAGTATTCCTGTGTGATGTCGACCAGATAAGTGTCTCTGAGATAGGCCACGGTGTGGGCGTAGAGCCCAGGGCCACTCGGCGTGAGCATCGAGGCCAGAACAGCAACGCCGAGCATCGCCGCGTGCCGAATCAGTGCTCCTTTCCAGATATCGCGATCGGGCCCGGATGCGGCGAGCATCTCGAGGCGGTCTCCGACCACTACCGCGGCGAGGACCGAGAGTCCATAGAGGAAGCCGCCGTGGAGGTTCGCCCAGAGCGCGAAGAGCGGAATCATTGGCCAAGCAGCTGACCACGACTGCGCGACGTGAAACAGGACCGTGCTGCTCGGCAGCGCGGTCGACAAGCGCCATCAGCACGGCTGCGCCCAGGAACGTGAACATGTGCGGCCGCGCGTGCCAGTGGACGCTGCTGACCGCCATGACGAAAAGCAGAGTGACGAGCGTTCCTGCGGCCCCGACACCGCGCCGCACGAGTGTACGCGCAACGACCGCGTACGTGAGGCCGTACACGGATCCGGTGAGCACGACGAGTCCGGGGAGCCCGGCCGCGCGAACGCTGAGCGCAGCGAGCACTTCGCTCAGCCACTCGTACGGGACGAAGTGCGCGCCGGCCTTTGTAAACGAAAATGGGTCGCGGTAAAAAAGTCCCGACCTGAGGATCGTCTCGCCGACCCGGATATGGCGCCCCGGGTCACCGTCGGCTGACAGCCACGCATGGCCGTACACCAGCGGTATCGCGACGGTCAGTACGACAGCAATCCACTCGGCCAGTGAAGGGTAAGAGTGCGGACCCAGGGTCGCGCGCGCGACCGCTCATCGCTGCGGGCGCGTGCGACGTCCGTCACGGCCTGTTTCCGAGACCGCCGGCCGCGCCCTCCCGTGGGTGTGGCCGTGGGCGGCATGCGCCGCTATCTCGCGGTAGCGGCCGCGCCGAACACGTCCCGGGCGTGTCGGTCCAGCAGCGCCAGGGGGGCCAGCGGCCACAGCGCGGGAATGAGCGGAGCGATCGCGCTGAGACCAGAAAGCCCCTCGTACACGCCGCGGGGCGTCACGAACCGCACCTCCGGCCCTGATGCCGACGCGGTCAAGTCTGGATGGGCAAGGGAGAGCTCGGGCGCGTGGCGATCGATCACCCGCAGCCGCCCGAACACATCCATCGCCTGGAGGACACTGACGATGCGGACGGCACGCGGAACCGCGCCATCGTACACGACATTGACAGGAGTCCCCAGCCAAGGCCCAACGCGCTGGCGTACCCATGCCCAGGCCCGCGTCAGATCCTCTGGATAAATGAAGGTCACGTAAGTGATCATCATCATCCACTGGAAAAGGGGGATGTTCATTGAGTACTCGATGCCGAGATGCAGCCCCAAGGCGGCGAGGAGTACTAGATAGCGCAGATCCCGGAACCACACCAACACACCCGCAGCGAATTCGATCGCGACTGTCGACCACGTTAGGAACCGGATGACGAACGGATTCTCGAGCGCCGGCAGCGGAAATCGGCGAAACTCCGTGAGTCGCAGCACGTAGTACACGGCGGTGCCGTCCATCCATGTCTTGCCGAGGGTTTTCCACCAGCAAGCGACCAGATAGACGACGGATATCTGGATCTGGATCATGCGCTGTGCCCAAGGGCTGTGATTGGGGACCGCAACCCCCTCAGTGCCGCGCCAGATGCGGATTAGCCTGTCGACCGACAGCGCCGCGCCGGCCGGTGCGAACATCAGAAAGAACCCGGTCACTCGCATCACCGTATCCGCACTGCTCAGGATGTAGTGATTGCGCTCATGCAGCGACGAAAGGCACAGGTAGAGAGCAACGCTGCTGAAGCGCGTCATGAAGCCGACGGTCAGGCACAGTGCCAAAGCCAGAAAGACCCAGAAAAACGCGTTGATGGCAGCGTCGGATTGAGGAAGCAATGCGAGCCCTTCGAGGCGAGGCGTGTGCGTAACCTTGCGCACAGTATCAAGGCTGACGATGGCATGCGGGCCGAAGAACGTCAGCCAGTCTGGACGTAGCAGAGCCAGATTGGCGATGTTCACCGCGCCGTAGAGGATACGGAACAGGGCTACCGGCGTGGGTGGTTGCGGCTTGAAGAAGAACTCGTTCCAGCGCCGCGCCAGGGATGCTACGGTCAACGCAGATCCCTCGGCTGGACGAAGTACGTGAAGAACATTTCGTGGTGCCAGGGTTCGGGCCGACGCGGCCTGCCGCGCGCGGGCGGTGGAGCGATCTGCGACCAGGAGCGGACGAGCTGCACGACCACGGGCGGGTCGCCGGGCAGGTTGTTCAGCCGCGCAGCGTAGCGGGCGGCGTCAGGGAATATCTCGGGGTAGTTGTGGGCCAGGTAATCGCATTCCCATTTGCGATAGCGCTCCTTGAAGTACCGCCGGTAGTAGCCATAGTCCTGCATCAGAGGGAATCGCCACACGCGGGAGTGGCCGTCCCGGTAGGTGATATTGGCTTCGATATAGATGTTGCGAGCCAGTGGGTTCGGCGCAAACATGTTCCAGCCCTGCGAGAGCCCGACGCCGTGCATGTACGGTGAGAGCGCGGCGGAGAGCCGTGAAACGAGCAGGGAGTTGGGCGGGAACGACCACGCGAGGATGGCGACCAGATGAAAGAGGATGAACCCGCTAATAACGGCGTGCATGGGCGTAGCCGCAAAGGTCGCGGTCCGCGTACGGGGCGGCGTCGTTTGTCGGTCGGAGTAGACCTGCTGCACCGCGCTACTCGTCGCGCCGGCCTCAGGTGATGCGATCGCCTGGGGGACGCCTGTCACTTGGTACGCCGCGATGTGAGTGGCGGGTCATCGAGACCGCACCACTGATTCGGCCGCAGTAACACCATAACCAGACAGGGCAGGTACAGACATAGCGCCATCGCGTTGCCCGTGTGCGCTGTCAAGACGGGGAACGGGGCGTTTGCTGCGGCATAGTGCAACTGCACTGCGAACGGGATGTACGACAACAGGGCGAGCAGCATGATCTCCACGCGATGTCGGGTGACAAAAAAGAGCGGGAGGGCCGCCTGCAGGATCATCGATTGCGGCACGCTCGCCATCGCCACGAGTAGACGCGCGTCGGCGCGTCGCCATTTGGCCAGGGCAGCAAGCACCAGGAAGCCACCTGGCCGAGTGATGGGACCGGCGAGATGCGTTCCAGACCGGAGCGCGCTTCGCCATTCGGGAACCCATCCTGGGCGCACGGCAAGGCTCACGGCGAACAGCACGGCTGCACCACACAGCCCGATGACCGTCGTGCGCCGAAAGGGAAGCGCACAAGCAAGTGCCGCTCCCACGTTGGGCTTGGCGATGAGAATGGCGGCGGCGGCCGGAGTAAGAGCCGCAGCCATCAGCAGCGGCTCCCAGGCGCCAGACGCGATCGCGCCAAGGAACGCGGCGCTCGCGAAGATTGCGAGGCGCCAGTATCCGCGTTGCGTCACCGCGTATGCCAGCCAGGCGGTCGACACACTGAGAAAGGCTGCTCGCGCAATGCCCATAGGCAAGGCGCTGAGTGGGAGCGCGAGGAGCAGAGCGGGGAGTGGATAGAAGAGCGGCCAGGGCCATCGCAAGAACGTGCCGGTTGGGCCGATTGCCACGTACGGATTCGCGCCGTCTCGGAGAGCCAAGGCGCCCGCCCACGATTGGTCGATGTCGGCGCCCCATGCGGAATAGACGTGCGCTCGCGCGATGACGTACGCGCCGACGGCGATGCCCAGACCGACAGCAAGCGCAGCCCGGGCGCGCCGTGTGGGAATCGACTCATGGTATTGCCGCTTGACCACCGCACTTGACGATAGAGCTGTGGTGCCCAGACTCATCACGGTGATCACTATTAGGGTTGCTGTTTCGTGCATCGCAATGGCGTGCGCCAATGACGCACTTGTAATGCGTCTTTCACAAATTCGTCATGTTTGAGACAGTATATTGGCCGGCTAGGTCACGGTGCCGGGTCCCGCCGTGCCAGGCGGCTCGCAGCTCGCTGCCTTGCGGCGGCCTCCGCCGTCGCCGCATCTTGCCCCACTGCCGGTGAGCAGGGCAGGGGGCCATGAAGCTGCTTGTTGTCGATGACGACCGTCTCTTCGCCACGCTCGTCCAACGCGGACTGCGCGAGGAGGGCTACGCCGTCGATGTCGCGCCCACGGGCGGTGACGGGCGCATGCTAGCGCACGTCAACAGCTACGATGGCATCATCCTCGATGTAGCTCTTCCGGATGTGACCGGTCTCCAGATCGCGCGGGAGCTGCGGGCCGAAGGGCGCGCGACGCCGATACTGATGCTCACCGGCAACACGTCGCGAGAAGACATTGTGCGGGGGCTCGACGCCGGCGCCGATGACTATCTGACGAAACCGTTCGACATGGACGTCCTAAAGGCACGCGTGCGCGCACTAGTCCGGCGCGGAGGATCCAGCCGGACCGAAACGCTGAAGTTCGGCGACGTGGTCATCGACCGGCTGGCGCACGAGGCACGCGTAAGCAACAAGCCAATATCGCTTACGCCGAAGGAATTCAGCCTGCTGGAGTACCTGCTCTTGCACGCCGACCAGATCGTTACTCGTACGACGCTTCTCGAAAAGGTGTGGGACCTCCACTTCGATCCCGGGTCCAACGTGGTCGACGTCCACATGGCACGGCTGCGCAGGAAGCTCCGGCGCTTGGGCGCCAAGCCGCGCGTTGCCACCATTCGCGCCGTGGGCTATCGCCTGACGCTGGACCCGGACACCGATCACTGACCGCACGGTGGCAAGATGAAATCCCCGCTCTCGGGCCAGGCGTCCTTTCGCCTGCAGCTGATGTTCGCGTGCTTCGCCGCTCTGTGCCTCCTGGCAGGAGTGGAGCTGCTCTGGTACCGCAACATCACGCGGCTGGTCTCCGCTCTCCAGCGGGTCGACACGAAGAGCCGCCTGATTGTGACCGTGAATGCGGCATTGGGTTCGCTCAAGGATGCGGAGACCGCGGAGCGCGAGTTCACGATCACGGGCGACGGGTCGCGCCTGCTCCCATTCCCGGATGCGCGCGTTCGCGTCGACGACCAATTGGCCCTCGCCCAGAGGCTGGCAAGGGAGGACGCGCCACAACTTCGCCGCGTGCGTGCTCTTACCGCGCTCGCTGCCGATGCGTTTGCGTCCATGCGGCAGGCGATTGCCACAAGAACGCTTGGTGACACGGTTTCCGCAGCCGACCGTGCGAAGTCGAGCGCCAAAATGGATCAGATCGGCGCCGTCGGCGGCAGCCATTGACGCATCCGAGCGCGCCGCGCTGGACGCGGAGCGCGTGCAGGCCAGCTCGGAGGTTAGCGTTACTGTCGCTGCGACCGGCCTCGCGTTCGTCCTCGCGTTCGCGATCGCTGGTCGCGCCATACTCAGGCTCGAACGCGAGGTCGGCCGCCGACGCGATGCCGAGCGGGGCGCGATCGAAGCCCGGGATGAGGCGCAGCGGATGTCACGCGCCAAGAGCGAGTTTCTCGCTCACGTGAGCCACGAGCTCCGCACGCCGCTCAATTCCGTGATCGGCTTTTCGAATGTGCTGCTCCGAAAATCGGGCGCTCGTCGAGTGCTCAAACGAGCGCTCAAACGAGTGCTCAAGAGATTGTCTACTTGGAGCGAATCAGAGACAACGGCACACATCTACTCAACCTCATTGACGACCTCCTCGATCTCGCCAAGATCGAAGCCGGGAAGGTCGGACTGGAGTTGGGAGCCGTGTCGCTCGCGCAGCTCATAGGTGAGACCGTCGCCCAGCTCGAGGGCCGACTGGTAGGCAAGGAGGTCGTGCTGGAGACTCAAATTCCCCCGGTGATCGCTCCCCTGACGACGGATGAACGGAAGCTCAAGCAGGTGCTCATCAATCTCATTGGAAATGCCGTGAAGTTCACCGAGGTGGGAAGTGTGACCATTCAGGTTGAGACTGATCCGGCGACATGTGCGCCTGTGCGGATCGATGTCAGAGACACCGGGATTGGAATCCCAAGCGCGCGCCAGGCCACGATCTTTGAGGCGTTCGAGCAGGCCGATCGTAGCGCCGCTCGGCGCTACGGAGGGACTGGGCTCGGACTTTCGATCGCGCAGGCGTTTTGCCACCTGATGGGCTATCGGTTGTCCGTCGTCAGTGAAGTCGGCAAGGGATCGACATTCAGTGTCGAGCTCCTGCGCGATTCTTCCGCGCCGCCCGGCCAGCAAATCCTGGCGACCGCGGGGCTCGCTCCCTAACAGACCGCGAGAAGGTACCGCCCCGCGGCGCGCGGGCCGTCGGCGGGAACACACTCGCTACGATCTGTCGCGGGGGCGCAACAACCGCCCTCGCCGTGCCCCCTGCCAGGTGGCCTTTCCTCGGTAGTTCGCGGGCTGCCTCGTCAGCAAGCTGGGGCATATGCCGTGCACTACCCCAATAGCGAACTCAGCCTCGTGCCATTAGGAGACTAGGCTGTGGGGACGCTGTAGGCCTTTGAGCCCGTAAACAGGCTGCCAACCGAGAGCGATCGGAGCGGCGAGGAATGCTTGAGAATTCATGCGCATCGATAAACGTGCGCTCGACCGACTCCGACGGCAGGGGGGGCCGGATCTAGTGCGAGAGATGATTGCGATCTTTCTCCAAGACGCTCCGGCGCGATTCCGCGCGGCCCGGGCCGGCGCGGAGGCGGGCGATCTCGATGCGACGCGTCGCGCTGCGCACTCGCTCAAGTCCACCGCTGCAACGTTGGGCGCGACGCAGTTGCAGGCCATGTCCGGACGGATTGAGCAATTGGCGTCGGCGCGCAAAGCGGCTACCGTCGCCGCGCTGATGAGTGACTGGGAGTCCAGTCTCTCGGATGCGCGGGATCGCCTCACGGCACTGATGCAACCCAGCCCGCGATCAAGATGAAAACGATCGCCCTCGTCGAGGACAATCGCGACAATCGGCTCCTCATCCGCGCCATCATTGAGGACCGATATGCGCTGGTGGAATATGCCACCGGCACTGCAGCGCTCGAGGGAATTCGCCGCAATCCCCCGGACGTCATTCTCCTCGACATTTCGCTCCCCGGGATGGATGGCACCGAAGTGCTGTCCCGGTTACGCGCCGACCGAACGCTGGCACGCATCCCGGCCATCGCGCTCACAGCCCATGCGATGCGGGGCGACCGAGAGCGGCTGCTGGCCGTCGGGTTCGATGCGTACGTGACCAAGCCGATCGTCGATGAGGAAAAGCTGCTGGCGATAATCGCTCGCTGTATCGCATCGCCGCCGCGGCGGGCGGATCGTGAACTGGGCGGTCCCACGGCTGGTGGCCGCGATAGGCCGATCCGTAACGGCAATCGCCGGTCCGACGTGCCGGGGCCATCATGACAAAAATGTCATTCAATGTTCACGGCCTCGTCACCCCGGTCTACCTAGTGTTCGTTGCAGCACCCGCGCGTACCGCACACCGCGGTGCGCTCCGCCTCGAGCGGATCGTCTGGCCCTTTTTTCGTAAGGAGAGATCATGAAGCACCTCAGGAACATCGTTGGCGCGTTCATTCGTGAAGAGGACGGCGCCACAATGGTCGAGTACGCGTTGCTGGCCGTTCTCATCGCGATGGTCGTGGCCATAGCTGCGATCACGCTCGGCCGGGCGATCTCCACTCAGTTCAACAACGTGGCGAACTGCGTCGCCACCCCAAGTAACGCTAACTGTTCGCCTGCGTAATCCTGTCTCGGCGTGCTGCGTTCGAGGGACCCAATCCGGGGTTCCTCGGCGCACGCTCGTTCGGGTCGGGCGGATTGATGAAAGAACGCATTTGGCTGTTCGCAAACGCCAACTGTTGGGCTGCGTGATCTTGTCCTGGCGTGGTGCGTCCGTGGAATCCGAAATGTCGGATTCCACGGGCATTGCGCGCGTTGAGTCCACCGCAGTGATCCTGGCGCTGGAAACAAAGGAGTCGGCATGAGGCACATCAAGGCTCTCACTGTGAAGCTCGTCAGCGCGCTCCGTCGTGGCTTCCGCCGTGACGAGGAAGGCGGCACGATGATCGAGTACGCCCTCCTCACTGTTCTCGTCGCGATGGTGATTGCGGCCGCCGCGATCACGCTGGGCCGTTCGGTTTCGACCCGGTTCGGCAACGTGGCCAATTGCGTGTCCACGCCGAATACGACGAATTGCCAATCGCCAGGCTACGGGCACGGGCACCACCGGCACCACCACCGCAACTGGCACCATCGGCACCAACACCGCCAACAACGACAACGCCATCGGCGACGTCGGCACCAACGACAACGCCACCGGCGACGTCGGCACCAACGACAACGCCACCAACGACAACGGCACCGTCGACAGCCAAACCAACGACAACGGCACCAACGACACCCAGACCAACGACATCGGCTCGATCAACAACGGTACTAACGACACCGGCACCAACGACCACGGCACCAACGACACCGAAACCAACACCAACGGCACCAACGTCACCACCAACGGCAGCAGCGACACGGCTACCAATGACAACGGCACCAACGATGTCGGCACCAACGACACCGGCACTGGCAATAACGGCACCGCCGACACCCAGACCAACGACAACGGCACCAACGACACCCAGACCAACGACAACGGTAACAATGTCACCGGCACCAACACGGCCTGATGAGCGGCCGCGGCTGAAAGCTCAGTATTCATGGAAGCGCGCCTCAGACACAGTTTAGGCGGACCGGAGCTTTTATAATGTTCTGTTGCCTTGCGCGATCGCTGCGGGTCCCGGAGATGCGGACCCGCGGCGATCGTGTGCCGACTAGGCTGGTGCGACAGCCGGCATGAAGGGCAGGAATCGGGGCCCTCGCTGGCGCGCAGTCGCTCGCACGGCGGCCGCCACGGGGACGAAGGCAGCGGCGACGATCGATGTGACATGAGGGCGACGTAGGGACGCAGTGCGTTATGGGAATTTGCGGATCTTCCGCGATGGGGTTTTTCGTGAGAGCCGCTGGAGGCTCATGATGGTTGAATGTCGGTCGGTCGCGGCAGTCAATCGACGTGCCGCGCTTTTTTCGATGGATAGGGCAGTGCGCGCACGGCCGAATTTGGCCCGCGCACGAACCCGGCGATTTGGGGCGTAAGTGACCCACGTCCACCTGCCGCCTGTCTTCGCGGGGTCTCTCACGAAAATCATTGGTGGGACGGTCTTTTTCGTCCTGCTTTCCGCTTGTTGCCTGTACGACATTCGCACGCGGCGCATTCCGAATGAGCTGGTCGCGGCGCTCGCCGTATGTGGGCTCGTTTTTTCCATCGCGACGGCCCCTGTCACGCGTGGCCTGGCCGCAGGCTTGGGCGGCCTCATCGTGGGCCTTGCCGTGTGGCTCCCTTCGTGGCTTTTTCGGCTGCTTGGCGCCGGTGACGTAAAGGTGTTCGCCGCCGCTGGTGCCTGGCTGGGGGTGCGCGGCGCGCTCGAGGGGTCGGTGTTCGCGGCGCTGGCGGGCGGCGTCCTCGCCCTCATCTGGATGCTTCGCTTCCGGGGCATGCGCGGGGCCGCACTCACGCTTTGGGCGGCGGGCGTCCACCCCAAATCCCTCGTCCAGCCGATCCAGTCGAAAACCGGACTGTCCTCAGCGCACGCGCTGCCCTATACTGTGGCACTTGCTGCTGGGGCCGCCATGGCTGCTTGGTTCCCCCACGTCATCTTCTGACCCGCGAACTGAGCGTGCGACACGCGATCATGCGCAACGAGGGCACGGCGATGGTGGAATTCGCCCTCATCCTACCGATCCTGTTGCTGATCGTCTGGGGGATTGTGGATATCAGCCGCGCGTTCCAAACCGTGGATTCGCTGACATCGGCGGTGCGCGAGGGCGCGCGTGCCGGGGCGGTGACATTCGAGCCGCCCCGACACAGGGGCTACCGCTGACAGCATCAAAGCCGTCGTGGTGAGGGATTTCACGCCCATCGGCGCACCGCTCGATCCCTCGGAGGTGTCAGTGGCGTGGGATGGCTCCGAAGTCACGGTAACCGCCAACTATCCGTTCCAGGCCCTAACTCCGCTGCTGTGGGCGTTCACGATCTCCCGCACGGCGGTGTTTCGGTGGGAACAGTCCACAGCCCCTTAGCGAGATAACGTGACTGGCATAGTGCTCCGCCGACCGGGCGGACCGCGTAGCGACTCCGTCGCTGGCTCGTCAAGACGGCGAGTCTCGCTGCGACCCCGCACCTGCGGTGGCCGGGCAGGCAAAGCATTTCCCCAGGTCGGAGCCCGTCTCCGGTCGGTAACGGAGAGTTGATATGGCCGAAAAACGATACACTCTGGTATTCCTTGGGGCGATCGTCATCGCAATACTGGCGACGTACGGTGTTGCCCACAATCTCTGGTCAATTCGACAGAGCAGCCGCGTCGTTACGTCAAATGTGGTCGTGGCGGCCCGGGACATTCCCGAAGGCCATTTCATCAACCACAACGACCTCGGCGCGAGTAAGTGGCCCGCCTCGTCGGTGCCGGTGGGCGCATTCTCGTCGAGCGACTCCGTAATCGGGCGCGTCACGCGCTTCACCGTTTTCGCGGGTGAGCCGATCGTCCCGGGCCGGCTCGCACCGGTTGGGACGGGGGCCGGGATCGAGATAAAGATCACGCCAGGCAAGCGGGCGATGGCAATTCGGATTGACGAGGTCGCGGGGCTGAGCGGTCTCATTCAACCCAACGCCCGCGTCGATCTCCTGGTCACGATGAACGACCCGAACTTCGCGGCGGGCAAGCGCGTGTCGAAGCTGTTCATGGAAAACATGCGTGTGCTTTCCGTTGGCACCCAGGTGTTTCGCGGGCCAGACGGCAAGCCCATTCGCGCAGCGAGCGCGACGCTGGAGGTCAGCCCCGAGGAAGCCGAGCGTTTGGCGATTGCGAGCGGGACCGGGAGCATTCAACTCGCGCTTCGTGGCTATGGCGACCCCGATAGCGTTAGAACCCGCGGGGCAACGTCGACGGACGTGCTCGCTCAGTTGCGGACGGCCCCAAACGCGCCGACTGACCCGGATCCGCCCGCCGTAAGGCGACATGCCGCCCCCGCGACGACCTGAGCTCCCCCGCCACCGCCGCGGATCGCGGTCGTCGTGGCACCCGTCAAGAGGGCCCCCGATTCCGCCACGGTCCAAGTCTACCGTGCCGGGAAGGTAACGCAGCAGCATTTCCAGCTGGGCGACACGACTGCTGTTCCCGACTCCGCCGCCCAGTGAACGTCCACCGTTCGCGCGCCGCCAGCTCCGTTCGCGCTGACACTCTACTGGAGCAGACGCGTGAGCCTTAAAGCTTGGACGCACCGCCCGTGGCTAGCCGGTATGGCCGTAGCTCTCACCGTCGCCACCGCCGTCGGAGCCCAACAGGATCAGGTCACGGTGATCGACATGGCCGTGGGACGGTCCGTGCCACTTGACTTGGCTGCAGGAATAACGAAAGTGTCAGTCGCCGATCCCGCCGTGGCCGACGTCGTTGTGATAAGTACGGTCGAGCTCGTGGTGAACGCCCGGGCCGTCGGTGAAACCGACGCCATCGTATGGCAGGAGAATGGCATCCGGACACACTACCGCCTGGTCGTGAAATCGTCGGCCGAGAGACAGCAGATCGTGGTCGCGATCAAGTTCGCCGAGGTGGACCGGACACTGCTGTCGCAGCTTGGCTTTTCCGGCATCTACAACCGGACGCACGTTATCGCCGGATCGAATGCCTTCAGCCAAGGCAGCGGCGCCACCGCCCCGGGTCTCAGCACGGTACCCGTCCCCGCCGGGCAATTCATTTCGGTCCTCACGGATTTCGACACTAAGAATCTCCTTGGGCTACTGCAGGCGCAGGAACAGAGGGGAAAGGCGCGAACGCTTGCCGAACCAACCGTCATGGCCGGCAACAACGAGACGGCGGACTTTCTGGCGGGCGGAGAGGTGCCGGTGCCTGTCGTCCAAACTGCCCAGACCAACGTCGCCGGCGGCGCCCCGGTCACCATCCAGTACAAGGAATTCGGGATCCGGCTGCATTTTGTTGCGGAGATTCTGAGCGATACGCTGATCCGCCTCCACCTGCGACCGGAGGTCTCCAACCTCGACTTTTCCAACGCCATCACGCTCTCCGGGTTCCGCATTCCGGCACTGACGACCCGTCGCGTGGAGAGCACTGTGGACGTTCGCAGGGGTGAGAGCCTCATCCTGTCGGGCATGTTCGACGATGTCTGGCAGCGCAACAGGACTGGCGTTCCGCTCCTTCAGAACATCCCGATTCTGGGTCTGCTGTTCTCGAGCACCCAGTGGCAGCACAACGAGACCGAGCTTCTCATTGTGGTCACGCCCGTCGTGGTCGACCCACGTGCTCCACGTGCACAGGACGTGCTCCCAATCGTCCCAGACACAACGTTGCCCGCGCGGGACGCGATCGAGCCTCGCCTCGCTCGGCCCGGCCAAATGCCGGGCACCGGGCCCCCGCGGTAGCCCGCCCCATGCCCGGCGAGAAGCGCTTAAAGACATGGCACGCCGAGCTTTGATCGTTGCGGGGGCCGCAGGATCCGACGCGACCGCGGCTGGGGTTCTCGCGCAAATGGGCTTCGCGGGCACCGTGCACGCGGCCAGCGTTGATGAGGCGCTGCCGCACGTGCAGCACGATCGATTCGACCTGCTCATCGTGCCGATGTCAGAGATGCAAGGCCCGCAACTCATGATGCTCGACCGGGCCGTTCGGCGCGCCGATGGGACCTTCATCATCGGAACGGCGACGAAGGCCGATCCTGAGCTGATGCTTCGAGCACTTCGCTCGGGGATTCACGAATTTCTGCTCTTGCCGCTCGATTCAACCGAGCTGACGGCGGCGGTCGATCGCCTCATGCGACGCAACCAGGCAGATACTCGGGAGGGCAAGGTCATCGCCGTGTACAGCGGCAAGGGCGGGCTTGGCTGCACGACGATCGCCGTCAACCTAGCTCATGCCCTGGCGAGCGCGAAGCCGGAAGGTGGCGTCGCGCTGGTGGACATGGTCGCGGCAAGCGGCGACGTCCGCATACACCTGAACCTCAATCCCGCGTACGACCGCAGTGACCTGGTGCGGAAGCTCGACCGCATTGACACGCAGCTCCTGCGATCTGTGCTCACAGAATGCGAAGGCGGCCTGTGGGTGCTTCCCGGAACGGAGGCGGGTGAGCTCGAGAGCCCGCTCGAGGCCTCGGCAGCCAACGTCATCATCGACCAGCTCAAACAGGATTTCCCCTTCGCGGTGCTGGACTGCGAGCACCAGCTTTCCGCGGGCACGCTCGCGGCGCTGGAGGTGGCCGACCGTATCCTCTTGGTCACCGAGCTGTCGGTAGCGGCGCTGCGCAGCACTCAGCGGACGCTGGCAGTCGCCCGGCGAACTGGCTACCCTGACGACAAGATCAAAGTCGTCGTCAATCGCTACCAGTCCGGCGAAGCGTTGTCGCCCGCTGACGCGCAGGATGCGCTCAAGCGCGAGATTTTTTGGAAAATTCCGAACGACTACCGCACCGCGGCAGCGGCGCTGACCAAGGGTGTGCCGATAGCCCGATACGGCTCAGGATCGAAGCTGGCCGCCAGTTTCCGCCAACTTGCCGGCGAGCTCCGTGGCGAACGTGGCGCCAGCTCGCGCAATGGAGCTCGCCCCGGCGGTCGGCCGGGAATCGCTCGACTGTTCGGGCGCACCCGCAACAGGAGCTGACTATGTCGCTGCGTGACCGACTGCAACCTCGCAAACCGATCCCCGCCTCAGTCGAGACGGCGGCAGACGGCGCGCGCCACGGAATCCGGATGCCGGCTGCGGGCCCTCCGGCGTCGGGCGGTGGCCCGCCTGCCGCGACCCTATATGCGCCGGCGCAGAGCGCGGAGGCGCCACTCAGCCCTCTTGACCAGCTAAAGGTAGATGTCCACCGGCGACTCATCAGCCGGCTCGACATGGATGCGCTGGAGCAGATCAAGAGCGAAGCGGAACTGACGGCGCAGATTCGCCAGGCTGTGCTCGAGTTCATCCGAGAAGAAGCCGCCCCCCTCAGCCAGCGGGAGCGCGAGGAGATCGTCGAGCAGGTCATTTATGAGATCACCGGCCTCGGGCCCATCGAGCCGCTCTTTCGCGACAAGACGATCAGCGATATCCTGGTCAACGGAGCCCGGCAAATCTACGTCGAACGGGCAGGTCGCCTCTCCCGTGTCGCCGCGTCCTTTCGCAACGACGCCCATCTCCTGGCCGTCATTGATCGTATCGTGAGTCGCGTCGGCCGGCGCGTCGACGAAGCCTCACCGATGGTCGATGCCAGGCTTCCGGACGGTTCCCGCGTCAACGCCATCATCCCACCGCTCGCTCTGGACGGCCCGATACTCTCGATCCGGAGGTTCAGTGCCGACGTCGCGGCCACCCAACTGGTCCAGAACGGCACACTGACCGAGGAGATGATGCAAATCTTCGCGGCCTGCGTGAAGGCGCGACTCAACATAATGATCTCGGGAGGGACGGGCGCCGGAAAGACGACGTTCATGAACGCCCTCAGTAGCTTCGTGCCGTCGACCGAGCGAATCATCACGATCGAGGACGCGGCTGAGCTGCAGCTTCAGCAGGAGCACGTTGTGCGTCTCGAGACGCGGCCCCCCAACGCCGAAGGGCGCGGCGAAGTCGTCGCGCGCGATCTCGTCAAGAACGCGCTCCGTATGCGGCCGGATCGCATCATCATCGGCGAGGTGCGCTCGGGCGAGGCATTGGACATGCTGCAGGCCATGAACACCGGTCACGAAGGATCGCTGACGACAATCCACGCGAACTCGCCGCGCGACGCGCTCGCCCGGCTGGAAACGATGATCCTCATGGCGAACGCGAATTTGCCCAACCGGGCCATGCGCGATCAGATCTCGTCGGCGCTGCACTTGGTCATCCAAGTCGCCCGCCTAAGCGATGGCACGCGCCGAATCACCAGCGTCGTCGAAGTCACCGGGATGGAAGGTGACGTTATCACGACACAGGAGATCTATCGCTTTGCGCGGCGTGGTATCTCGGCCGATGGCCAGGTCGTGGGTCAGTTCGAGACGACGGGCATTCGGCCCAAGTTCCTCCAACGCCTGACCGTTGCCGGCATCCAGCTGCCAGAGCAAGCCTTCACCGGGAACTGGTAGATGACGGCAGCACTGATTCTCGGCCTTGTCTTCGTCGCGGTGCTCGCCGTCGTGGTGGGCGGTTACCACTTCCTCAATCGCCGCCGGCTGACGATCGAGAGCGCTGCACGTTCGCGACTATCGACGGAGACGGACGGGCCATCGGCCGCGGTGCTCGTGAAAGACGAGGAACAGGCCAGCGATCTACCGTTTCTGAACCGGATTCTGTCCGGCCAGACCATTACGCCCAAGCTTGCCACCCACCTGCGCCGGGCGGGGCTCAAGATTACGCCGGGGACTTTTTTGTTGATCGTCGCCGTATCCGTGGTGATCGGCGGGTACGCGGGAAGCCGTATGGGGATCATAGGGGAGCTTATCGGTGGCATCGCAGGTGCGGCTCTGCCACGCGCCTTTCTCCAGTGGCGGGAACGCAAGCGACTCGACGACTTCGACAATCAGCTCCCGACTGCGATCGACATGCTCGTCAGTGCGCTCAAGACAGGATACTCCTTCCACGTCGCCTCCGACTTCCTCGGCCACGAATTGGCTCCTCCGCTCGGGCCCGAATTTGCGCGCATATACGATGAGCAGCGGCTGGGTATCGACCCGGCGACAGCCCTTCTCGGGATGCAGGAGCGAATCGGCAGCGTGGAAATCAAGATGTTCGTCACCGCGCTCCTGATCCAACGCAAGACCGGCGGAAACCTGAGCGAGGTGCTGACGAATACGGCCGACGTCATGCGCGAGCGAGCGGACGTGCGGCGCCAGCTCGACACATTGACCGCCGAGGCCAAATGGTCGGGGCGACTGCTCGCGTTGCTGCCTGTAGTCACATTCTTTGGACTGTCGTGGATTGCGCCTCAGTTCATGCAGAACTTCACCGCGATACAGGTCGGCAGACTCATGCTGTTGTGGGCGGCTATCTCGGTCGCCATAGGGTACTTCGTCATGATGAAGATCGCGAAGGTGGATTTCTGACGCGAGGACGATTATGCCGATATCCGTCGTCCTGCTAATCATCTTGGCGGTCTGCGCGGCGGCCACGGCAGCTGTGGCCGTGGTGGGCGAGCTAGGTCGCCGCGAGGCATTGGGCCGCGCCTCGGGCGTTGCCGGGACATCTGAGGACAGTCGGCCCAGTGTCCTGATCGGGGCCGACGAGTCGGGACAGGAGTTATCGCTCGAGCACCTCGTTACGGCGCTGGGAGAAGCGTGGAAGACCGACGAAGCGACGACGAGCAAGCTGGTTCAGGCCGGGTATGATGGCGCTTACGCCCCCGTTGCATATGGAGCGATTCGCGTCGCGCTGGTGTTGGGCGTGCCGCTGCTCACACTCGGTGTGATTTCGTTCTTCCCAGGGTTGGACTTCACCCTGTTCGTCATGGCCGTCGGCGCATCCGGGCTGGTCGGCATGGCGCTTCCAATGTACTTCCTGGCACGTGCGGTGCGGCTACGGCAACAGCGCATCACTCGGTCACTGCCCGACGCGATGGACCTGCTCGTGCTGTGCGTCGAGGCCGGATTGGGGTTCGATGCGGCCGTGCTTCGCGTCGCGAGGGAGATGCAGAACTCACACCCTGACATTGCCGGCGAGTTGCTCGCGGTCAATCGTAAAGTGAACGCCGGCGTGACGCGCGCGGAGGCGCTCCGGATGGCTTACACACGCACCGGCGTTGAGGAGTTGCGCATTTTCGTTCAGCACATGATCCAAAGCGAGCGGCTCGGGACGAGTGTCGGTCAGGTGCTTCGGGCGTACGGACAAACGCTTCGCCGCACGCGCAAGCAGCTCGCCGAGCGCAAGGCGGCGACTGCGCCGCTCAAAATGACCATTCCGATGGCGTTCTTGATCATGCCTGCATTGTTCATCGTCATCCTGGGACCCGCAGTCGTGCAGATCGGGAAGCTGTTTCATCCTGGCCGGTAGGGAAGGTCTGGCGCATGTGGCACGTGCCTGTTGGCGATCAATAGAGGGGGAGCGTATGCGCGACCGTCAGTCTCGCCGCGGAATGACCATGTTGCTCATGATGGTCATGACGGTAGTGATCATGGGATTCGCTGCGTTCGCCGTCGATTTGAGCAACATGTACGCCTATCAGAGCGAGCTGCAGCGCTCGGCCGACGCGGCTGCACACGCGGGCGCGGTCGAGCTCACGAAGGCCGCATACAACAGTGCCGACGCCGTCGCTACCACCTACGCCAACTCAAATCCGGTCGCAGGACAGGATCCGACGGTCGATTCGATCCAGTACGGAACGTGGGATCCCGACGCAGGGGCGTTCACGACGCTGTGCGACGCGCCTTGTGCGGCGTCGACATCCGCCGCTGCGAACGCAATTCGCGTTGCGCTGAGCGGCGGGGCCGCATCGTCGATCCTCGCGCAGGTCATAGGCCAAATGGGATTCACGATTCACGTGTCCGCCGTGGCATGGGTGGCGCCGACCGTACCGGAGCACGACTGCAACAAACCGTTCGCCCTGCAATACGATTCGCTCATGCAGATGCTCAATACCGCGGAGGGACGTGCGGGACTGGATCGGGACATTGATTCCACCGACCTCTCGTGGATCCGCAACGATGGATCGACCTTGACCATGTGTCTCATTGTCACGGCGGGTGACAATTGTGGGGGAGCGCCGCCCACGCAGGTCGGATTGTATCAGCCCGTGCAGCTGTACTCCGCGGCGACCGAGGGGCCGGACCCCTATCTCACAGAGATCGAGGACGCCTGTGCCAACACGACCTCGATCGGGCCACTGGAGGCACTGGATACCAACGCCGTGGTCAAGCCCGGCGACACGCAAACCGGCCAGGATGCCTGGTGCACGCTATACGACCCGAACCCGTGCACGATGAAATTGCCCGCGTGGGACAGTCTCGCGACGGGCGCGCCCACGGCCTCTGACGGTACGACGTGCGCCCCGAACTCCTGCTTGCGTGTGCGAGCGATCGTCTCTTTCGTCATCACGGGCGTCAACGAAGCGACGGCAAGCGGCAACCCAGCGATCGCTGTGTACCCTACCATCGCAGTCGACGGCGACACGGTCGGCACCAATCCGGCAGGCACGATCCAACGCGTCGTCCTCGTTAATTGAGGACGACGTTCGACCGACGTTGGATGAAAGGTGAGGATTCGCGAGAACAGACCGCGCTGGCGCGCGGTCCGCTTCGTTTTGCGTGCGCTCGCGTTTGCCGTGGCCACTGGAGCGGTCAGGACGATCCGATGCCAGTATCCGAGCGTCTCTCCGCCCGCGCCATGCGAGCCGGCAGGCGCAAATGGGAATAGATCCCATCTCGCGACAACGGCCGATTCCCGATATCACCCACTCGGCGTCGTACCCTTTCGCAGCAGCCTAATCGCGCCGGATACTGCCGACGCCGAATTCGTCGCGGCCTTTTCACGCCGGATCGTCGCGCGCCTAGGCGGCCTCCACGCCATCCAGCTATGGGCGTCAGATCCCCCATCAGACTCATCGGCGGCATCGCGCATCGTCGCGCTTGGCCAGGTGGATGGTGTTCGCCACGTCCTGTTTGGATGGGCCGCGCCCGCGCCACAGGGGATCACACTCATGGTCCGCCTGTTCGAGACAAAGGGTGGCACCCTCACTTGGGAACACACTTTCACGGGATCGCTCCTGGAATTGCTCTCGATGGAGGGCGACATCGCCCGTGCAGTTGCGGCACACGCGCACGACGCCGGTGCGACATCGCCGCACGACGTGTTGAGCGCAAACCCGACCGTGAGTCCGGGTGCATATCTCCTGTACTTGCGCGCAGCGGCTGATCTGACCGATCGACAGCGCGGGTCCGCAGAGAAGGCAATGGGCGAGTTCTCGAGCGTAGTAGACATCGATTCCACCTTTGTAGCAGCGTGGACCGGTCTCGCTCGCAGCGCAATTGCGCGATTGGAGCGCGAAGGCGGTCGCTCACCAACCGCGAACGCCGGAATTCTGCGGCGAGGTCTCGAGGCGAGCGAACGCGCGACTCGCATTGCTCCCCACTCCGCGGATGCATGGGTCGCTCGTGGCGCGATCGCCGAGCTGCAGGAGCCCCGGGACTTCGGCAACGCCCTAAAGGCGTATCACCGCGCGGTCGATCTCGAACCCTGGAATGCAGAGGCCCATCGTCGCTACGGTCAGGCCCTGATCGAGCTAGGGGCTGTGAGCCAGGGGGCAGAGCAGCTGCACCGCGCGCTACAAGAGGCGCCCGGCGATCCCGAAGCGCTCGTGGAACTGGCCAACATGCAGTTCTTCGAGAACGCCTATCACGACGCATGCGGCACGCTGGACGCCGCATTGGGGAGTGATCCGCGCGATGCCGACGCATATGTACTCCGGGCATTCGTTCGCTTGCATCTCAGGAATATTCGGGATGCGTGGACGGATGCCGAAAATGGCGCCCGACTCGGCGCATGGCTCAGCGGTGGCGTGGCCGCCGCGCTGGCCGATGCGGACGCCCGAGATACGGCGACCGCACACCAGACAATCGCAGCCCTCGTGGCTACGATGCGCGAGAATATCGAGCGCCCAACTGTGTGGGAAAGTCACTATTTGGCTGAAGGCTATTCCGCCCTCGGCGAGGACGCTAAGGTCCTAGCGATCCTTGGCCGAGCGCGGCCGCGCGGGGCGAGCTTGTGGTGGGCGCTTCACGACCCTGGCTTCGATCGGCTGCGAGATACGCCCGCGTTCGTTGAGCTCCTCAGCGAATCGCGGCCCGCGCCGGCCGCGACTCCCTGACGCACCTCAGCGTTCGTGGTGCAACCAGCGCCACAACTCCCGGGGCGATGGACGCTTGCCGTACATCAGCAGCCCGACTCGGTATATGCGGGCCGCGACGAAGATCGCGATGTAGCTGCTGGCCACGAGACATAGCAGCGACATCGCCGTCTCCAGTGGCGTCGGCGGAACGAGGCTGAGCCTGAGCGGCGTCACGATAGGCGCGGAGAAAGGGAGCGCGGACAGCACCCGCGCGAAAATGCCTTCGGGCGAGGAAAGAATCGGCGGGACGAACAGCATACTGGTAACCAGCATGAGCACGATCGGAAGTTGCGCCTGTTGCGCGTCATACTCGTTGTTCACGAGCGCGCCGACGGTGGCGAACAGTGCCGCGTAAAAGGTGTAGCCCAGCACGAAGAACGCGACGAGCAGTATCGCCATTGATACCGAAATCGCAGGGATGTCGAGCGGCAAGTGCGGAGCGCCGAGCCGCGACAGCACGGCATCGCGCGCGTGGAACATGGCGAACGACGCCGCGCCCCAGATGAGGAGCTGCGTGAGACCGACCGCCCCCACTCCCAGCACCTTTCCACTCAGGAGCTGTTCCGGGCTCACGCTTGAAATGACGACTTCGGCGACATGTGCTCTGTTTCTCTTCCAGCACGCCGCGCAGAACATTCTGCCCATACATCAGAATGGATACATAAAGCAGAATGGCGATGCCGAAGGCGAACAAGAGATTGACTCGATTTCTCTCCGCGTGTCCCGATCCGGTGATCCGCTCCAACTCGAGCTTGAGATTGGCACGGATAATGGGCGTGGCATTGGATGGGCTGACGCCCAGCCGCTCCAGGCGTTTCAGGGTGACCTGCTCGCGAACGACCCGTCCGAGACGGGCCACGTCGAGTGCCGCGGATGCGTTCGTTCCCGCGTAACGAGCCGACAGGCCCGCCAGAGTACTGTCGCCAAGCACGAGGTAGCCACGGCTGACCCGACGCACAACGGCGGTCGTCGCCGTCGACTCCGCGGCGGGAAGCGCGCCCGGCGCAACGTTCCGCACGATCGTGAGCGACGTATCCCCGGTCAGGCCGCCGTTCAACCCAAATGCAATCCGCCTGCCAAGGTCGGTGCCGGTCGCGTCGAGGATGATGATACGCGAAACGTCGTTCGAGACATGCTCGCGTTTAGCGAGCCAAGGCGGCAGGAACATCAATCCGCCGAAGACAAGCGGCCCGAACACGGTCGAGAGCACAAACCAGCGCGCACGCACGCGCTCCGTATACTCGCGGCGGAATACCACCCAGCCTTTCCCAAGCGGGGCGCTCATTCGTGGCGTGCGATCTTGTGCACGCGACCCAGTAACCCTCGGGCGCCGGCGGGAGTCAGCTCGTCAATCGCCACGTTCGCGATCAGGCGCCTATCGCTGTCTCGCATGCGCGGCGAATATAGCGGCGGGCGATCACATCAGCACGAGGCGTCAGCTGTGACGGGAGACTGCGGCGCTGGCCAACCCTACGAAAGAGGGTCGAAGTGAATGTTTGAAGACACCTCGCTGCCCCGCGCTGAGCGCATCGGTATCGCGATCCTGATCGGGACGGCGGCCGCCACGTTGTCATTCATCACATTGACGATGTACCCGCAATTCGCCGCACGCGACTACACGTACCAGTGGCGGGCCGCGCACGCGCTGCTGTCAGGTCAAAATCCATACGACGTAATCCGACCTGCCGGCCCGTATCCGTTCGAGGAGTATTACTTCTATCCGCTTCCGGCGGCGCTGCTGACGTTGCCGTTCGCGGGCCTTCGGCCCGTGCCGAGCGCCGCGCTGTTCGTTGGCGTCACGTCGGCCATCCTCGCATACGCCGTGACGCGCGACGGGTTTCGGGGGCTTCTCGTTTTCGCGGGTGTGCCGTATCTGTCGGCGGCCGTGTTGGGGCAGCCTACGCCGCTAATCTTCGCGGCGACGTTTCTCCCGGCATTTCAATGGGCCTACGCGGCCAAGCCGACGATCGGCGCGGCATTGTTCGCGGCGCGGCCGTCATTGCGCGGCGCCGCGCTTGCGCTACTGCTCGTTGTCGTCAGCTTGATCGTGCTACCGCACTGGCCCCTCGACTGGCTGCGCGCGTTAGCGCACACACCGCACCACAGACCTCCGCTGCTGCGACCGTTCGGATTCATCATCCTGCTGGCGCTTCTGCGCTGGCGAACGCCCGAAGGGCGACTGCTCACTGTCATGGCCGTCGTACCACAGGTGTTCTACTTCTATGATCAACTCCCTCTCGCCATGGTCGCGCGGACAGGACGGCAGTTGTTGGTCCTCGCCGCCGCCAGCTGGGTGGCCTGGGCCATCACTTGGATGTCGTGCACGCATAAGCCGGCGTGCGTCGAGTTTGGGGAACCCTGGATTGTGCCACTGCTCTACCTGCCGGCGCTGCGTTCTGGTGTTGAGCCGCCCAAATACGGGGTCAACGCCAGAATGGGTCGAACGGCTGGCCGCACGCCTGTCTGCGACCGTACGACGGCGCGGTCGCGGTCCAGGCGGCGGTGGCGCGGCTTCGTCCCCGCTCGTCTGATGTGAACCCGTGCCTCACCAAACGCCATACGCGGTCCCCGCCACCGCAGCTAGCGTCGGTCCGGACCTGACCGCGCTGCTAATCGACCTGTCGGTCGCGGTTCAGCGACGCGCAATGTACCCTGGCGGGCATCCGTCGCTCGCCCTGACGGAGCAGCGACTGTTCGAGCGTCTCACGACGCTGCTCGCTCAACGACAGGTCCTTGCGATGGGGGTGGCTCGCGACCAGCTGGTGATTGATGGGGTCGCAACCGAAGGTCGGCATCAGTTGCTGCGCGCACTCGCCGAAAGGCTGCACGCGCACCAGATAGCTGGGATCAAGTTTCTCGCTGGGGTCACGAAGAGCGAGATCGAGGAACTGCTGGTTCGCGTTGGGCCGGACCCCCGCAGCGCTGAGGATCGTCGAGAGCCCCTCTCGGGGTGTCGTCGTCGGCGAGCAACCACGTACAACTATACCGACAGGCGTACGAACGGCTCGCATTAGCCGAGGACGACGGCTCAATGCCGATTGCGGCGCCGGCTGTCGCCCGCGGCACGCAACTCTGGCTTGAGCTCGCGCTGGCTGCGATGAGCGCCCAGGACACACCCGTGTCGGCGGACATCGACCCGACCATCATGGCTCGCGCGATCGAAGCGCGGGCGATCGAAGGGCGGGCGACCGAGGCGCAGCCCGACGGGCGGGGGCCCGCTGCCGCCGGAGGCACAGACGCCCAAGTGTACAACCAAGTTGTCGCCGGCCACCTCATGCAGATCGCCGGCGAGCTGCGCTCGACGCAGGGCGCCGACACCGCCACGCTGCGCGATCGGGTCTCGACGCTCGTCACTGCGCTCAGTCCGCGCGCGATCGAGGGGCTGATCACCATGGGCGGCAACCTGACGCAGCGGCGGACGTTCCTATCCGATGCGACGGCGGGCATGGGTGTGGACGCTGTGCTCGCGCTCACGGCCGCCACGGCAAGTGTCGCGAAGCGCCCCATTTCGCAGCCGCTCGTCCGCGTGCTCACGAAGCTGGCCGGTCACGCACAGCGCGGGACGCCGCACATTCGCGTTGCCGCCGATCTCGCGTTCCGCGACCACGTACGCGAGTTGGTGGACGGGTGGACGGCTCCGGACCTCACCGCCTCCGGTTACGGGGATGTGCTCGATACGCTTACCCGGCCCCCATCCCCTGACGACGCCGGCTCGATTACCTCCGGGGTCACCCAGTTTTGTGAGCCCGAGCGGCTGCTCGAAATGTGCATCGACTTGCGCAACGCATCGCCGCCGCTGTGGGACGCCGTCGGTGCGCTCATCGCGCGCGGCAACATTGTCGCCGTTCTCGACACTGTCGATCGGACGCCGGCGGACAACCCGCTGCCTGGGGTGATCCGCACCCGAATCGCCACACCAGAGAATTTGCGGCGGCTCCTCGACAGTCCCGCCGTCGATGGCCAGCGCATCGAGGACTTCTCCCGGAGAGTCGGCGCGAGCGCCACCGACGCGCTCCTTGATGCCTTGACCGAGGCCAAGACGCGCACCGCGCGCCGCCGGCTACTCGACGTGTTGAGCCGGCTTGGCGACACTATCGGGCCCGCGCTCGTGGCGCGACTGGCAACGGCGCCGTGGTACGTTCAGCGAAACCTGCTGGTGCTCGTCAGGGCGTTGCCCACATGGCCTGAGGGTTTCTCGCCGCTGCCCTACGTGTCGCACACCGATGCACGCGTGCGACGAGAGGCGCTGCGAGTCATGTTCAAGCGTGCCGAGACGCGGGTAGCCGGCATCACTGCGGCGATCGGGGACAGCGATCCCCAGCTTGCACGACTCGGCCTCGACGCCGCGCTTAATGAGTGCCCGCCCGCCGTGGTCCAGCGCCTAGTCCAGCGCATCGGTGAGGAATCGTTCCACCAAGACCTCGTTACGCTCGCCATTCAGGTGCTCGCGGCTTCGCGGGCACCGACCGCCATACCATGTCTGTACGGGCTTGCGACGCGGCGCAGTCGCTTCCTCAAGCGCGAGACTGTGGCACTACGGTCTCCGGCGGCGCTCGCCGCGCTAACTGGACTTGCCGCCATTTGGCCGGAGCACCCGAGGGTGGCGAAGCTCCTGGCAAACGCGCGGCGGGCGTCCGATCCCGCCATTCGAGCCGCCGCGGCCCCGCGCCAGCCCGCCGGGACCTCCCCGCAGGGCGCGAGAGTCTCATTACCTCTCGAAGCAGCCGGAGCGCCGTCGTGAACGCAGCCGTCGCGTTTCTGCAAGCGCTCGCGCAGGCGATGTCGGCGAGCATGCTCTACGTACCGACGCACCCGGCACGCCGCCGGGCCGTCCACGTCGCCTATGAACGGCTGCGGGTGCTCCAGGCGGTCGACGGGCAGCCCTATTTCAGCTTTCTAGGCCGCGACGTGATCTACGGTGACGAGCCGCTTCGCGAGCTTCGCGACTGGGAGTGGGCCGAGAAGTGTGCCGCTGCGGGCGTACAGCGGATCGAGGTGCTGGCTGACCCGACCGCCGAGGAATTCGAGGCGTTTGTCGACGAAGTCCATGCGCGACTGACCGAGACCGCATCGGCCGGCGTGAGACCCGAATTGGCGGGCGGCGGGGCGGGGGGGTTGGCGGGGTTGGGGGGGGACGCGTGGGCTCCGCGTCAGACCGCGATCCGGTTTGGCGCCATCACGATACAGCAGCAGTCCGGCGGATCGGAGCAGGACGGCACCGCGAGCGGTGGCGGCCCCGCGTCGGTCGCCAAAGGATTCACGCTGCGCGATGAAGCCGAGACCGTGCGCTGGGTCCACGCCGAGGTGACCGAGCGCGGGGCGCTGCCGCTCGTCGAAGCCGAAGCCGTTGTGCGGTCGCTCGTCGTCGCGATGCACGCTGATGGGCCAATGCTCATCCCGCTACTTCGCATCAAGGCCTTTGATCAGTACACGACGACCCACTCGCTCAATGTGTCGATCCTGGCCATGGCGCTGGCGGAATCCCTGGGACACGTCCCCCGCGACGTGCGCGCGATCGGGAGCGCTGGCCTGCTGCACGACTTAGGGAAGGTGCGTGTGCCACAGCAGATTCTGACGAAGGCTGGCTCCCTTTCGCCGGAGGAGCGAGAGCTGCTCGAGCTCCACCCCGCGGACGGTGCACGCATCATCCTGAACAGCGACAGGCGCCTTACGCTACAAGCCGCAGTCGCCTATGAGCACCACATTATGCTTGACGGTGGCGGGTATCCGCGGCGACACTTTGCCCGTGACTGCCATTACGCCAGCACTCTCATTCATGTGTGCGACGTGTACGACGCGTTACGCACCGAACGGCCATACAGGGGGGCGTGGCCGTCAGCCGAGGCGCTCGCGTACATTGAGCGGCGCTCTGGCAAGGAGTTCGACCCGGCGATCGCCGAGGCCTTCGCGTCTCTGCTTCGTCGCCACGAGCGCGAGACCGGCCATGTTGACGAGGACCAGCCCGTAGGATCGGTCGCCAAGGCGGCATGATTCCGGGGCCCTCCCCGGGCGAGGGCCAACGCGCGCATGCCCCTCAACATGATTGACCGGCACGGGCGTCGCAGCTAAATTTTTTGTTTCCCGAAAATGGTCCGAAGGGCGCGGGCCGCCTCTGGGCGGCCTGTTGGCGTTTGATCGGACCGTCACGTTCAGCCGTGGCGCGGCACGTCGTACACCCGCGCGATGAGGAGAATTGATCCTAGTGATGTCTGAGCTCGAGACGCAGTCGTCCGACAGCGCACCTGGCGCGCCCACCATGACGGCGCGCGAAAAGCGCGACTTGCAGCGCGGGCAATTGCGTTTGCTCGCGAACAGGCGTCCCGAGCTTTACGACGAAGACGAGGTCGCGCCGTCAGAAGAGTACGACCGGATGCTCGAGATGTACCAGGGCACGATGGCGTCGATCGAGGAAGGCGAGATCGTCAAGGCCACCGTGCAGGACATCCGGGACAACGTGGTCGTGCTCGACATCGGCTTCAAGTCCGAGGGGACCATCCCGCTGGAAGAGTTCAAGGACATCCCCGAGCTCAAAGCCGGCGACCAGGTCGAAGTTCTGCTCGAGCACCTCGAGGATCAGGAAGGGTCGGTCGTGCTTTCGAAGAAGAAAGCCGACTTCATGCGCGTTTGGGAACGCATTCGCGTCGCCTACGAGAGTGATCAACCCGTCGAGGGTACGCTAGTCAAGAAGATCAAGGGCGGTGTGGTGGTCGACCTCATGGGGGTTGACGCGTTCCTGCCAGGCTCGCAAATCGCGCTGCGACGAGTGCCGAACATCGACGAGCTGCTGGGGCAGAAATACGAGTTCAAGATCATCAAGCTGAACAAGCGCCGCCGTAACATCGTCGTCTCGCGCCGAGTGATCCTCGAGGCCGAGCGTGCGGGCAAGCGCGAGCGCTTGATGAAAGAGCTGCAGAAGGATCAGGTGCGAAAGGGTGTCGTGAAGAACATCACCGACTTCGGCGCGTTCATCGACCTCGGTGGTGTGGACGGTCTGCTTCACATCACGGACATGTCGTGGGGCCGCATCGCGCATCCGTCAGAGATGGTGCACATTGGCCAGGAGCTCGAGGTCAAGGTGCTCGACATCGACTGGGAGCGGGAGCGCATCTCGCTCGGCCTCAAGCAGCTGCAGAGCTATCCATGGAAGGATGTCGCGGCCAAGTACCCTGTCGGCACACGCGTGCACGGCAAGGTCGTGTCCATCACAAACTACGGCGCGTTCATAGAGCTCGAGCCTGGCATCGAGGGGCTCGTGCACATCAGCGAGATGAGCTGGACGCGCAACGTGCGGCATCCATCCAAGCTGGTGTCCATTGGCGAGGCGATAGAGGCGGTCGTGCTCAAGGTGGATCCGACCGAAGAGAAGATCTCGCTCGGGATGAAGCAAACCGAGCAGGATCCCTGGGTCGTGCTGCCTCTCAAGTACCCGGTCGGCACTCGCATCACCGGAAAGGTTCGGAACCTGACCAGCTTCGGTGCTTTCGTTGAGATCGAGCCAGGCATTGACGGGCTGATTCACATCTCCGACATGTCCTGGACGAAGAGGGTGCAGCACCCGTCAGAGGTCGTTAAGAAAGGGGACACGGTCGACGTCGTGATCCTGAACATCGATTCCGATAACAAGCGGATCTCGTTAGGTCTCAAGCAGGCCGTCGAAGATCCGTGGCTGCGTATCGGCGAGACGTATCCTGTTGGGATGGACCTCCAGGGCAAGGTTGTGCGGCTGATGGACAAGGGAGTGGTCGTAGACATCGGGAACGACATCGAAGGGTTCGTTCCAGTCAGCCAGCTGGCCAACGGACGCCCGGTGGCGAGCCCGGCCGATATTGTGTACGAGACCATGAATCTCGAATTGCGCGTGCTCGAGGTTGATCCGATCCACCGCCGGATCGTTCTGGCTGTCATCGACATACCGGCCGACCAGCCTCCGCGCCCGGAGACACCACCCAAGATCATTCCGATGGAATCGGAGAACGACATCGGGCTCATACCGGCCGATGGCGGCGAAGAATCCTGACTCTAGAGTCTGGTGACCCCTCCCCCTAGCCCCCTCCCCTCTTAGGGAGGGGGATTTTTTCTCATGGGGGCTCCGCTCCCATACCCCCCTCAGGGACGGGGATTCTTTTTCTCATGGGGCTTCGCCCCACGCCCCAGATGCCGACACCTTTGCGTAGAATTCCTTCTTCGATCCCAGTGGCTCGGTTGATGGGGGGTCGAGGGGGCGAAGCCCCCTCGTCATCCAAGCGAAGCTTGAAAGCAAAACATTCCCCCTCCCCTTTGGCGAGGGGGCCAGGGGGTGGGGAGGCCCCACATCATGGCGATGCGAGAAAAACTCGCGCTACTGGAACAGCGGGCGGCAGAGGCTGAGCAGGGAGGCGGCGCCGAGCGGCTCGAGGCTCAGCATGCCAAGGGTAAGCTGTCCGCACGCGAGCGCATCGATGTGCTCCTGGATCCGGGAAGCTTCTTCGAGCTTGACCGGTTCGTGGTGCACCGCGCGACTGACTTCGGGCTGGACAGTCAGCGCATTTACGGAGACGGCGTTGTCACTGGCCATGGTCGAATAGACGGCCGCGTCGTCTACGTCTTCTCGCAGGACTTCACGGTGTTCGGTGGCTCGCTGTCAGAGTCGTTCGCCGAGAAGATCTGCAAGGTGATGGACCTCGCCATGCGCAACGGCGCTCCGATCATTGGCCTCAACGACTCCGGAGGCGCCCGCATTCAAGAAGGCGTCGTATCGCTCGGTGGCTACGCAGAGATCTTTCTGCGCAACACACTCGCGTCCGGCGTCGTTCCCCAGATCTCTGCCGTGCTGGGCCCGTGTGCTGGCGGCGCGGTCTACTCGCCCGCCATTACCGATTTCATCTACATGGTGCGCGGAACGTCGTACATGTTCGTCACCGGGCCCAACGTCGTGAAGACAGTGACGCACGAGGATGTCACGATGGAGGAGCTAGGTGGCGCCGACACGCATGCGGCGACATCGGGCGTGTCGCACTTCGCGTTCGATGACGAGGTCGCGTGCCTTGGCGCGATCCGCGAGCTGTTCAGATTCATTCCGTCGAACAATCTCGACGACCCGCCGCGCGGATCGAGCCAGGACCCGAGCGATCGGCGTGACGATGCGCTTCTCGACATCGTACCGGACGCCGAAACCAAGCCTTACGACATGCATCAGGTCATCCGCCTAGTCGTCGATGATGGGGCTTTTTACGAAGTGCAGCGGGACTACGCGCCAAACATTGTCGTAGGCTTCGCGCACCTGGGCGCATTCAGTGTCGGCATTGTCGCCAATCAGCCGGCGGTGTTAGCCGGCGTGCTCGACATCCACGCGTCGCGCAAAGCGGCAAGGTTCATTCGCTTCTGCGACGCGTTCAACATTCCGCTCGTGACGTTCGAGGACGTTCCCGGCTTTCTGCCCGGCGTCGGCCAGGAGCACGGCGGCATCATCAAAGAAGGTGCGAAGCTTTTGTATGCCTATTGCGAGGCGACTGTGCCCAAGCTCACGGTCATCACGCGCAAGGCGTATGGCGGTGCGTATGACGTGATGTCGTCGAAGCACATTCGCGGTGACTTCAACGTTGCGTGGCCCACGGCGGAGCTGGCCGTCATGGGGCCAAAAGGGGCGGTCGAGATCCTGTTTCGGAAGGAGATCGCAGAGGCGGCCAACCCTACACAAGCGACCGACATCAAGATCGCGGAGTATCGCGAGAAGTTCGCGCATCCGTACATTGCGGCTGGTCGAGGCTACCTGGATGACATCATCGATCCGCGCGACACGCGCTGGCGGCTCATCGAGGCGCTGCGCACTCTCGCTTCGAAGCGGGACCGCAATCCCCGCAAGAAACACGGCAATATTCCCTTGTGATTTTGCTGCCTCCTCACCTCCCAACCCCCTCCCCTCCCTCCGGGAGGGAAGGGGGAATCTTTTTTGTGGGGGCTTCGCCCCCACGGCCCCCATAACAGCGCTGCTCGTTGACTAGTGCGCGCTGCGCAATTCTCGGGGAGGGAAGGGGAATGCTTTTTGTCAGGTCCGGGGTTTCGCCCCACACCCGAGGACATCTAGCGGGACTACGCGGCTTGGGACCAGTAATCCTAGAGTGGTTTTGCCCCATAGTCGCCGACAGCTTCGCCGCGCATTGATTGGTCCCCGTGGCACCTCGGCAGCACGGGGGTCAAGGGGGCGAAGCCCCCTTGTCATTCAAGCGAAGCTTGAAAATACGAAATTCCCCCTCCCCTTCAGGGGAGGGGGTAAGGGGGTAGGGCCGTTTGTCATCCAAGCGAAGCTTGAGAAGAAAAACATTTCTCCTCCCCTTTAAGGGATGGGGCCGTTTGTCATCCAAGCGAAGCTTGAAAGAAAAACATTTCCTGCTCCCCTTTAGGGGTAGGGCCCGCTTAGTCGCCGACGGAAATTTCCGCTCCCATAGGAGGGGGTAGCGTGTTCTCTAAAGTGTTGATCGCCAACCGCGGCGAGATCGCGCTGCGGGTGATCCGGGCGTGTCGTGAGCTGGGTGTTCGCACGGTAGCCGTATACAGCGATGCCGATGCGGCCGCACCGCATGTACGAGCCGCCGATGAGGCGGTTCGCATCGGGCCGGCACCGGCCTCAGAGAGCTACCTGCGTATAGATCATCTAGTCGAAGCTGCGCACCGCACGGGGGCCTCGGCTGTGCACCCCGGATACGGGTTCCTCGCCGAGCGCGCACCGTTCGCGCGAGCTGTCCGAGACGCGGGGCTCACGTTCATAGGGCCGCCAGCAGAAGCGATTGAAGCTGTCGGGAGCAAGACCGCGGCGCGCAATCTCGCGCGGCATGCTGGGGTGCCTGTAGTCCCGGGCACCACTCAGCCGCTGCGAGACTCGTCCGAGGCCCAGGAGGCAGCGGCAAAATTGGGCTACCCAGTGCTGCTCAAGGCGGCTGCCGGCGGGGGCGGCAAAGGGATGCGCGTAGCGCGGGGGCCGGGAGACGTGCCGACAGCGCTCGATGCCGCGCGCAGCGAAGCTCGGAAATCATTCGGCGACGATGCGATCTACGTCGAGAAATACCTCGACCGGCCGCGCCACATAGAAATCCAGGTGCTTGGTGACACGCACGGCACAATGCTCTCGCTCGGCGAACGTGAATGCTCCGTGCAGAGACGGCACCAGAAGATGCTCGAAGAAGCCCCGAGTTCAGCCGTTGACCAGGACCTCCGAACACGCATGGGAGAAGCGTCTGTCCGCGCTCGCGCGTGCAGCCGGATACGTCAACGCCGGAACGTGCGAGTTTCTGCTCGACGGCGATGGGAAGTTCTACTTCCTCGAAATGAACACGCGGATCCAGGTCGAGCATCCGGTGACCGAGCTAGTGACAGGAATCGATCTCGTCGAGTGGCAACTGCGGGTCGCCGCGGGCGAGCGGCTGCCCTGGCGTCAGGAGGCAATAAGGCCTCGCGGATCGGCGATCGAGTGCCGGATCACGAGCGAGGACATCGCCAACGGGTTTCTTCCATCAACGGGTCGCATTTCCTATCTGCGAGTGCCGAGTGGTCCCGGTGTTCGCTGGGACGCCGGCGTGGAGCTGGGGACGGACGTCACTCTTTTCTACGATTCGCTGCTTGCCAAGCTCATTGCCTGGGCCCCCACAAGAGACGCGGCGATCGCACGGATGGCCGGTGCGCTTCGAGAGCTGGTGGTCGAGGGGGTCGAGACCCCGCGCGAGCTCCACGGCCGCATCCTCGACGATCCCGAATTCAAACGGGGGTCCGTTGACATCGGGTGGCTGGAGCGCCGACTTCCGTCTCTCATAGCGCCGAGCTCTGATCGCAATTCCATCGTCGTCGCGGCGATCGCCGGCGCTTTGGTGGCGGCGGGTCACGGCGGGAACTGGACGCCGCACCCGCAGGCCGCACCGGAAGCGGCGGCTGTTGCGAGCGATTCGTATGCACCGGCGCAGGCGTGGACCATCGCAGCCCGGCGCGAGGCGCTGCGACAGTGACCAACCAACGGCCGTACGCGGCAGGAGCGGTGCGACCACGCCGGCCACACCGCGCTGACGCAGGCCAGCAGGCAGAAGACGGCGAAGCCACGGACGTCGAGATTGAGTCCATCGCCGCTGGAGGGGACGGCGTAGGACGCGTGGGCGGTCTGGTCGCGTTCGTGCCACGGACCGCACCCGGCGACCTGGTGAGCGCGCGGCTATCCGAGCGCGCCGGCGGACGGTTCGCCCGGGGAAAGCTGCTGGCCGTGCGTCGAGCGGGCCCGAATCGCGTCGATCCACGGTGCCCGCACTATGATGGCGATCGGTGCGGAGGCTGCCAGCTCCAGCATTTGAGCTACGAAGCGCAGCTAGCGGCCAAGAGTAAAATCGTGCGAGATGCGATTGCGCGCATCGCCAGACGCGTGGTCGAGGACGCGCAAGTCGAACCGAGCCCTCGGCAGTGGAGATACCGAAGCAAGCTCACGCTCGAGATTCGCCGACAAGGACGCGGTGCCTGGATTGCGGGGCTGCATTGCTTCGACGAACCAGATGAAGTCTTCTCGCTCGACGATTGTCCGATCACGGACGAGCGCGTCGTAGCGTGTTGGCGCGACATACTCCGCGCCGCGAGCGATCTGCCGGCCGCAGACCGACTGCGTGGATCCGTACGCGTGACCGGGGAAGGGGAGGGGGAGGGGCAGGGGGAGGGGGACGATTTCGTGTTCGTGCTCGATGGAGGGACGACTTGGACACGGACCGCTGCCTTTCGGGCCGCGGTGCCCTTGCTGACCGAGGTGTGGTGGCGGCCCGAGGGCGGAAGCCGCCACCTCGTTGAAAGCAGGCAGCGCACGCCCGTTGTGGCCGGCGCGTCGTTTTCTCAAGTCAACGAAGACGTGGCGGCGTCGCTTCGCAGGCACGTCGTCGAGCGCGCGATGTCGTACGCTCCGGAGAGTGCGGTCGACGCCTATGCGGGCAGCGGAACGACTGCAACGGCGCTCGCTGCTCTCGGCGTCCGCGTGACTGCGATCGAGGCAGACCGCCGCGCGGCTGCGACTTCAGCCCGCTCGTTGCCGGCGGGATCACGGTCGCTGTCTGCGCGCGTCGAGGACGTGCTTCAGTCAGTGTTGCCGGCCGATGCGCTCATTGTGAATCCGCCAAGGAGCGGCCTGTCCGGCCGCGTAGCGTCAGTGATCGCGAGCGTAGAGCCGCCTCCGCGAGTGCTGCTGTACGTGAGCTGCGACGCGGCCACGCTGGCGCGCGACCTGACACGACTCCCTCGCTACGAAATCGTCTCTTTGCGGCCTTTCGACATGTTTCCCCAGACGGCGCATGTGGAGACCGTTTGCGAGCTCGTTCCCGTGGCGGCGATCTCGTGAGGTATAGCGTAGACGTTAACGGCCAAGTCATTGCCGTAGACGTATCGCCGGATGCGGTGCGCGTTGACGGCGCCGCTCTGGATGCCGAGCTCTTGGCATCCACGGGCTCTCCGCTTGCGCGATTACGCGTGGGCGCCGCGGTCTATGAGATACTGCTGCGGCAATGCGCGGAGCCCGGACGCCTCACCGTAATCATCGGCCACGACCGCTTTGCCGTCGAAGCTCTGGACGAGCGCGCCCGCGCCGTTCGGTCGCTCACGGTAGCCCGCAGAGCGGCATTGGGCCCCGCGCCTCTGCGTGCGCCGATGCCGGGGCTAGTCGTTCGCGTTTACGTCGTCCCCGGTGAGCGCGTGCAGGCCGGCCAGCCGCTGGTGGCCATGGAAGCAATGAAAATGGAGAACGAGCTCCGCGCCCCGGCGGCCGCCACCGTCAAGTCGGTGCCAGTGTCCGTCGGGAGCGCAGTAGAGAAAGGGGCTCTACTCGCCGAGCTGGAATGATCGGGACGTCCGATCGAGCGTGCAGATCTTAGGGGCCGGTATCGACCTCGACCCCTAAGACCGTGCGCGTCCTACTGGCCAGTCGCGAACACGCGCGCGTCCACGTAGGCTGTGGAACCGTCATCCCGCGCCTCGACGGCCAGCACGTGCGTTCCGCTCGCCGTCGGAGCAAGTGAGCTCGCCGCTATGGAGAAAAAGTACGTGTCCAGCTGTGGGCAGCCGCCGTGCGTGACGAACGGTGCTGAGAACGGCGCAGGAGAGCCCCCACCTCCGAGCGCGCCGGTTGAACCGGAGCTCGTGATCTCAGTTCCGTCGATGAACACGCGAATGTCGTTGTCGATCGCGACACCTACTTGAACGTTTCCCTGTAGCGCATTCGGTAACACGAACGATTTACGTAGCAGGAACAGGGACACGCCGCTCGGGTTGTTGTTCCACACAGGGTCGATGTTCGGCGCGTTTTCCAGCGCGCAGCTGGGTTGGGAGGCGCCGTTCGGGCTGGCGAATGGCGCAAGCACGCCAGCGTTGTTTGTCCCCGTGACCCAGTCGGGTCCGAGCGTGTACGACGGGCTCGCAAAGTAGTGGCTGCTGCCGTCGAGCGAGTCGCTTGCGGCGAACGGATACTGCCCAGAGGGGACCGGATTATCCAACACGTAGTCGTACCCCCCCGAGCCGTAAGCCGATACTGTGGAAGTCCCGGTTGCGGAGAAAAGCGGAACGGGCGCGGGCAAGACGGTGACTCCGACGCCCGTGCTGAGGATCGGAGGCTGCCCAAGCCCCGGAGAGGGATAGACCGCTGAAGCGTTAACGGTGTTGGTGCCGGGTCCGAGTATCCACGCGGCCACCGTCGCAACGCCCGCGGGGCTGGTCGTGGATAGCGTGCGCGGTACTACCACCACTTGGGTTTGCGTGTTGCTGCCGATGGCGACCAGATCGCCAGGCGATTGTGCGGTAAAGGTTACCTGAGCGCTATCGATCACCGTACCAGCTGTCCGAGTGACCACCTGCACGGCCGGCAGCGTTGTCACCGAAGATCCAACGGGCACCGACTGCGCGGGGAACGGCGAAGGCACCGTGCTTATGGTGAGCGCGGTGTCCACTGCGCCGAACGGGCTGAATGATGAGGTCTTGCCGCCGATGCCAATCTTTACTGGGACACCCGTAGCCGCCTCGGCGTCCTCCGGTGTGACCAAGTCGCTCGCAAGCTGGGCCAAACGCTCGGCAGCGCGAGCGAAATGTCCATCTCGGGCCAACCTGACCGGGCTCGCGCTCTGTGGTGTCGGTGTGCCGCAGTTTTGTAGGAAGTTCTGCGCGGTCGGCAGTAGCGGCAGAATCTCGATGATCGAGTCGGCCGGAATCGCAGGACCGGGAACGTTGTGAGCCAAGTGTAGCGCGGGAGCGATGCTCGGATCGACAGAGACGCAGAACTCCACGTTGAGCGCGCTGGCGAGCACCTGCGTGCCTGCCGGCACGACCGTGACGGAAAAGAACGGCGGGAACTGATCGAGGTTCGTCTTGAGGGGCGGCGGGCTGGCGGGAAGCGCGGCGATGGTGATCGTTACCGGAGTCTTCAGCGCTCCGCCTGGCACCTGGACGCCGCCGGAATTGTCCGTGGTCGTGACCACCTGCGTGCTGGTGGAGGGGAATACGACAGTGGAGACATCATTTGGCCCGGACCCGAGGGCCAGGTGAGACCCGTCGAGGCCCACGTCGCAATACAGCGCACGCCCGAACGCCAGCACCAGGGCAGGCCCGCCTGCCGATGTCGGACTGACGCTCAGATCCCCGGCGTAGAACTGCTGGAGAGTGTAGCTCCACAGCTTGAACATGGCCGTTTGCGCCTGGCTCACCTTACCGACCCGCTCGAGGTCGACGATCAGGGCAAAATCGAGCGAAACCAGAACCTGCTGCGGCGGCTTGGGAAACAACTGGAAAATCTGCTGAATCGTGCTCCCCGGCGACGGACAAGAGAGAGCAGACGCGGCGTTCGCCGTTGCGTCTGGACCGAGCGGCATGGAAGGTCCGGTGGGCGCGGACTGCTTATCCGAGCAGGCGGCCGCAACGCCTAGGCACGCCAGAATACAGACGCTTACGAGCGAACGTCGCACGTGAGTTCTCCGACTGAGAGGGTGTGGATCGTGGTTGTCGAGCTGTGTCGATCGCGGCTTACCGGCCGCTGGCCGTATGCGCGACCAAGGCTTGAAAGCGTGGATCGTCTTGCAGACTGCGCCACCGCCATCCCGGGTCGGAGCCGAGGTCGGCTGCGCGGCTGGGATTTGCGGCGAGATACATCTTCAGGTATCGCAACGCCTGGTTCTTGTCGCCGATCAGAATCCACGCGAACCCCTCGGATTCCGCAAGGTCGCGCGTTGGGTCTACATTCTGGTGGTGCGTTGACGTGCGACAATACATGCCGCGCGCTGTCAGTGAGTCCCGCCCGGGCAATTATCGCCGCGACCATCAGTCGGCCATTCAGCGCCGCGAATGGCCGAGCAGCCTCGGCCGATAATGTGGTCAACGAATCAGCCAGGCGCCAGGCCAGTGGCACGTCTGGCGCGACCGCCTTGGTTTCCATGGTGTGCAGCCTGCATTCCGGGGCGTGTGGCTCGCTTGGGAAGCGTCGCCCGAGCACGTCACACCAGGATATGGCTTCGACGAACTGCTGCAGGTCATAGGACGACGTAAAGAGGCGCCAGACGACTACGTCGGCGTTGGTCAAGTAGGCGTCCTCCTCATAGGCGCGACGCGCCGCAAGCTTGGCCCCTTCGGTATCGCCCGCGTTGTCGTACAGGCTCCCGAGAACGGCCCACGCGCTCGCCTGTCCGGGGTTGATCCTCGTTGCGGCCTCGAGATCCTGTTGGGCTGAAGCGAAGAGAGCCTTGGCCTTACCGGCGTCGGGTTCCAGTCCCAGCAGCCATCGCCAGTACTCGAGCGTCCCGCGAAGCTCGAGGGCGTCGGCGCTCTTGGGCGCGATCGCGAGCGCATGTTCTGCGTGGCCCAGCGCGCTGTCGATCCATGGCGCGGCGCGCGTTGGGTCTGCGCGATAGAATCGGGAAACCTTGTAGGCGACCTGTCCCCGCAGGATGGCCGGGTCCGCCCAGTTGGGCTCGAGCTCTTGAGCGGACGCCAACAAGGAGTCCGCGACACGTACGTCCCGGAAAATGGCCGCGGTGTCCGTGCCGGTCATCAGCGACTCGGCGCGCCGGCGTCGCTGTTGCCCGCGCTGCAAAAGCGCCCACGCATTGGCGTTGCTCGTGCCCTCGCGCTGCTCCTGAAGCTTGATCTCTTCGCCCAAACGACTGCGGATCATTCTGCTCACCTGTGCGGCGAGCGTATCTCGCAGCGCGAGAACCTTTCCGGCCGGTTGCTCGAAGCTCGCGCGCTCGTAATCAACCCCGCTGTTGCCATCCACCAGGCGCACTGCGACTCGCAAGCGATTTCCGTCATGCTCGACGCTTCCGCGCACGAGTGTGCCCACCTGAAGGGCGCGGGCAATGCTATCCGGCGCAACGCCTCCGGCCCGGTAGGGGGCGACGCCGCCGCTCGAGATCACATTCAGCGTGCGGACATCGGTCAATTGACCGATGAGAGCATCGGTCAGTCCATCGGCGACATAGCCTAAATCGTGCGAAGGGCTGGCGTCGTCGAAGTACAGCACGGCAACGCGCTTGGGGTCGAGCCCTCCGGTCGCAAGGGTGCCGCGAGCGGGGCCGTGCCACCGATGCCACGCCGCCCATCCTCCCACGGCGAGTGCGACTGCCGCGACGGCGATAAAGGCTGCCTGCCGCGCGCTCGGCGCGCGAGAAACAGGGGCCGGTATAGGGGGGGGGGCAGGGGTGGGGGTGGCGGAGGACGCGCGTGCGGGAATCATCCACCCCGCCGTCGCCACCGCGGGCGAACGAAGGGCGGCTGCGAATGCGGCGGCGTTGGGAAAGCGATCGGCCGGCACCTTTGCGAGCGAGCGCATGACCACTGCCTCCAGCTCGGGAGACACGGTTGAGCGAACGGTGCTGATGGGAGGCGCCTGGTCCAGTGCGTGGCGCATGATGATGGCCTGCGCGCTCGTGCCTCCAAATGGCGGCTGACCGGCCAGCATCTCGTACAACACGCAGCCGAGACTGTAAATGTCGCTGCGGCCGTCGATCTGACGCTCGCCGGTTGCCTGCTCGGGGCTCATGTACCGCGGTGTGCCCAGCGCCACGCCCGTCTGCGTAAGCTTTTCATCCGTCGCGGATGCGACTGCCCGCGCGATTCCGAAATCGGCTACGAGGGCGTGGCCCTCGTCCAGCAGAATGTTTTCCGGTTTGATGTCCCGGTGGACAACGCCCTTGTCACAGGCGTAGTCGAGTGCGACGGCGACTTCGATGGCGATGGCGACTGCATCGTCGATCGGAAGGGGACCCTCTCGGTCGAGGCGGGCCCGAACTGACTCCCCCTCGACGTACGGCATGACGTAATACAGTAGCCCATCCGCTTCTCCCGAATCGTACAATGGGAGAATGTTTGGATGGCTGAATCGCGATGCGAGATCGATTTCGCGGCGAAAGCGGTCCGGCCCGACCGCGAGACCGAGATCGGGTAGTAGGACCTTTATTGCGACGAGGCGGTCGTCCCGAAGGTCGCGCGCCAGGTACACGGTGGCCATGCCGCCGCGCCCGACCTCGCGTTCGATGACGTACCGCTCCTTGACGACCTGGCTTAGTCGCTCAACGGAGCCTTGCACCACACCTCTCTCAACGGTCCAGAACGACCCGTCGCGCCATCGCCCCGATCTCGGCGCGACCGCGACCCGTCAATGTACCGGCCGGACCCTCGGCTGACCAGAAACCTTGGCCCACTACCGCGTCGCACCGCGAGGTTGACTCTCGCTAAGTCGTTGGATAGCTTGCAAATCTGTTGTAAAACCCGTCACACAACCACAAAAATCGCGCGCACTACATGAAGACGTACACCGCGACGCCCGCGGACATTGAGCATAACTGGTACATCGTCGACGCCGACGGCCTCGTGCTGGGCCGGCTTGCCTCGGAGATCGCGAAGGTCATCCGTGGGAAGCACAAGCCGACATTCACGCCGCATATGGACGGTGGCGACTACGTCATCGTGATCAATGCCGCCAAGATCCGAGTCACGGGTCGCAAGGGCGAGCAGAAGGAGTACTTCAGACACACTGGCTACATGGGCCACGAGCGCTTCATTCCGCTGGAGACGCTGCGGGTGAAGCACCCCGAGCGCGTGATTGAGCGCGCGGTTTTCGGCATGCTGCCGAAAACTGCTCTCGGGCGGCAGGAGCTGCGCCGCAAGCTCAGAGTGTTCGCGGGAGCGGATCACCCCCACGCCGCGCAGCGGCCAACGCCGTTCCCGATGAAGGGCGAGGTAGCCCGTGCCAGCTGACCCTGAACGCAAGCACACGGTCGGCCGGCGCAAAGAGGCGGTCTGCCGGTTGTATCTGAGTCCGGGGTCCGGAAAGTGGCACGTAAACGGACGTACGCTCGGCGACTATTTCCCTCGCGCCACCCTCGTATCCGCGATCCAGCAGCCGTTCACGGTCACGGACACACTGGGCCGTTACGATGTGCGTGCCAAGGTCGAAGGCGGCGGCCTCTCGGGCCAGGCCGGGGCGTTGCGTCTGGCCGCTTCTCGCGCCCTGGTCCAAGTCGATGAAGGCTACCGGCGGAAGCTTCGCGATCTCGGCCTGCTAACGCGCGATGCCCGCTCCGTCGAACGAAAGAAGCCAGGTCGGCCCAAAGCCCGGAAGCGCTTCCAATTCAGCAAGCGCTAGTCACGCCGCGCCGATCAAGACACGTCTCAGACAGACAACGCTTCCCGATCCGCTTGCGTCCCCTCTCCCTTACGAATGGCACATCCTAGTCTCGACGAGCTCCTCAAGGCCGGCGTCCACTTCGGACACCAAACGCGCCGTTGGAACCCCAAGATGCGGCGGTTCATTTTCGCCGAACGAAATGGGATCCACATCATTGACCTACAAAAGACGCTGCGGCAGATCGAGCTGGCGCAAAAGCTCGCGCGTGACGTAGTACTGCGAGGCGACAACGTCCTGTTCGTCTGTACGAAGCGGCAGTTGGCCACAATCGTGCGCGAAGAGGCCGAAAGGGCGGGCGCGCTGTACGTGACGGAGCGGTGGCTCGGCGGGCTGCTGACGAATTTCCAGACCGTAAAAAAGCAGATTCGTCGCCTGAAGGAATTGGAAGCCGGCAGCGAGATGGGTGGCGAATTCGAGAACTACACGAAAAAGGAGCAGTTGCTGATGACCCGGCAGCGCGACAAGCTGTCGCGCTATCTGGCCGGCATCAAGAACATGACGCGCCTACCGGGCCTTCTGTTCGTCATTGATTCCAAGAAAGAGCGGATTGCCGTAAGCGAGGCCAACAAGCTTGGCATCCCGGTGATCGCGATCGTCGACACTAATGCCGACCCGGATCTCATCACGGTTCCCATTGCCGGCAATGACGACGCGATTCGATCGGTGGAGCTCATCGCCAAGGCCGTCGCCGATGCCATCATCGAGGCCCGGCGCGAGGCGCCGGTGCGTCAGGAGGCAGAAGAGGCAGAGTCGAGCACGTACAGCTCCGACCGCGGCATGGAGACAGCCGCGGGAGGAGGCGGCGCGGGTGAAGATGAGCGTCGTCGCCGGCGCCGGCCGCGCCGCCGTCGCGCCAAGCCCGAGGCGATCGCTGCACGTCTTAAGACGGGCGGTGAGGGAGTTGCAGAGGCTGGCGACGAAGTTATGACCGATGAGGTCGAAGTCGGCGATGCGGGTGAGGGGGGCGACGCCACCAGCGACACCGAGTGACGCTGTGACGCCTGTGACGGCGCAGAGCGTCCAGGAACTGCGCGCCCGCACGGGCGCCGGCATGATGGATTGCAAGAAAGCTCTGGAGCAAGCCCACGGCGACATGGACAAGGCGGCCGAGCTGCTGCGGGCCCGCGGCGCCGCGAAGGCCGAGAAGCGGGCCGGGAAGGTTGCCCGCGAAGGACTAATCGGCAGCTACATCCATCACAACGGTAAGGTGGGTGTGCTCGTGGAAGTGAATTGCGAGACCGACTTCGTCGCTCGTAATCCGGAGTTCCACACGCTCGTGAGGCATGTTGCGGAGCATATCGCGGCCGCTGCCCCTATCGCGGTCGACAAGGATCTCGTTCCGGCTGATCGGGTGGAGCGCGAGCGGCGTATCTTCGAGGAGCAGGTGCGAAGCAGCGGGAAGCCCGCCCAGATGATCGAGAAAATCGTTAGCGGAAAGCTCGAGGCCTTCTATCGCGACGTGGCATTGCTGCACCAAGCATGGGTGCGCGAGCCCAAGAAGACAGTCGGCGACCTGGTTCAAGAGCTCTCGGCCAAGGTAGGCGAGCGCATTGTGATCCGTCGCTTCACTCGCTACCAGCTCGGCGAGGAGTGAGCGGGCGCGTGCCCGACGCCGCGACCGCACCGAGGCTGGCCTATCGCCGCGTTCTGCTGAAATTGTCGGGGGAGGCGCTGGCGGGCCCCAAAGGCTTCGGGTTCGACTTCGACACCATCGAGCGGTTCGCGGATGAGATCAAGCATGCCGTTGACATAGGAGCCGAGGTGGGTCTCGTGATCGGAGGCGGCAACATCGTGCGCGGACACCAGCTCTCGGAGCAGGGAGTCGATCGGGTCGGCGCTGACTATATGGGAATGCTGGGCACTGTGATCAACGCGCTCGCGCTGCAGGACGTGCTGGAGCGGCGCGGTACCGATACGCGTGTCATGACCGCAATTCGCATGGAAGAACTCGCCGAACCTTACATTCGGCGCCGCGCCCTCCGGCATCTCGAAAAAAAGCGCACGGTCATCTTTGCCGCCGGCACGGGCAACCCCTACTTTTCGACGGACACGGCGGCAGCGCTGCGCGCAATCCAGATGCAGGCCGACGTGCTCATCAAGGCGACGAGCGTAGACGGAGTGTACTCGGCTGATCCAAAAACTGACCCGAACGCCACGCACTACGAGCAGGTGACCTATCGCGACGTCATGCTACAGGACCTCCGCGTGATGGACCAGACGGCGATCAGCTTGTGCAAGGAAAACCGCATTCCATTGATCGTGTTGGACATTCATAAACCCGGCGCCGTCTCGCGCGCAATTCTCGGCGAGCGCGTGGGCACGTTCGTCAGCTGACGCGCCGGTCCCCCTTTCCCTCATTCTCCCCATGACCGTTTCCGCTGCCACGAGTGGCATACCGCAGATCCTCAAGGACGCGCGCACGGCGATGGACAAGGCGATCGAGAACACGCGCCGCGAATTCAGCTCTATCCGCACAGGAAAGGCGACAGCGAATCTGCTGGATACCGTCCGCGTCGAAGCTTATGGTCAGTCGATGCCGGTGAATCAGCTAGCCAGCATCAACGCGCCCGAGCCACGGCTGCTTGTCGTTACTCCGTGGGACAAAGGACAGATTCAGGCGATCGAGAAAGCGATTCGCGATTCCGAGCTGGGCCTCAATCCCTCGACTCAGGGTGGAGTGATCCGAGTTCCACTCCCGTCGCTCAACGAGCAGCGCCGTCGCGACCTTGTGAAGGTCGTGCATAAACTGGCGGAGGAGGGGCGCATTGCCATCCGTCATGCGCGAACCGATGGGCGTGAGCGGATGAAGAAGATGGAGAAGGTTTCCGAGGACGACGTGAAGCACGGCGAAAAGGATCTCCAGAAGGCTCACGACGACGCAGTAGCCAAGATTGACGAGACGCTGAAGGGGAAAGAGGCCGAGATCCTGGAAGTGTGATGGGGACGGCCGTCGCTTTTGACGATCTCCTCGCACGCGTTCGCGAACAGGGCGGCGTCCCGCGGCACGTCGCAATTATCATGGACGGCAACGGCCGTTGGGCGCGCGAGCGATTGCTCCCGCGCGCTCTGGGACACCGCTCTGGCATGCGCGCTGTACGCGAAGTCATCGAGGGCGCAATTAATGTCGGCCTAGAGGTGCTATCGCTGTTTGCGTTCTCGCAGGAGAACTGGCATCGCCCGGCCAGTGAGATCACCGCGCTCATGACGCTGCTGGAGGAATACATTACGCGTGAGGTGGGCGCACTGCACGATCGCGGAGTGCGCGTCCAGGTGTTGGGGGAAGTGGAGCGCCTGACGCGCGCGGCTCGCGACGCGGTGGAACGCGTGACCAGGAAAACCCAATCGAATGATCGGCTTACTCTCAACCTGTTCATCTCCGTATGGCGGCCGCGCCGAGCTGGTTCGTGCCGCGCAATCCCTTGCTCGCGCCGCGTGTGCCGGGCACCTGACGCCGGAGGACATTGATGAGGAAGCGTTTGGCGCTCGTCTGTACACCGTGGGCTGTCCGGATCCCGACTTGCTGATCCGCACATCCGGCGAGCAGCGCATTTCCAATTTTCTGCTTTGGCAAATGGCATATACAGAGCTTTTCATCTCTCCCGTGCTGTGGCCGGATTTCAGTCGCCGGGACCTATACGAAGCGATCATCGATTACCAGAATCGAGACCGGCGCTTCGGCCGCGTGACCGCCTAGCTGTGCTGGTGGTCTAGACTCTTCGGTGGCCCCACACTCCGTTGCCGCATCGGCCGTCGCCCCGCCGCCGCCCGTCGAAGCCGCTGTCACCGCGGGCGCCGCCCCCAATGCGCTGGCCAGCGCAGCATCCGCCAGTGCGTCCGGCCCCGCCGACAGTTCCGCCACGGCCGCCTCGGCCCAACCGCCCGCCTCCGCACCGAGACGGGGAACCGCCTCCGAGCTCGCACTTCGCATTGCCTTCGCCGTGGTTGCAGTGCCCGCAGTGCTCGTGCTCACGTACCTCGGCGGGCTGTATCTGGGTGCGATGCTCGCCCTGCTGGCTGCGGTCGGCGCCTGGGAGCTGTATCGAGTTGCCCGATCGGGCGGCGTAGACCCGATCAGCGTCCTCGGCGTGCCGCTTGCCGCGGCAGTTCCCATCGCTGCGTCCGCGGCGCCGCCTGGGGTGTATGTGCTTGCCCCCGAATGGGCAGCCGTGGCAGTCCTGCTCGTCCTCGCCGCTGCGATTTGGGTCCGCGGCGCCCGCGGCCGCCCACTCGCGTCGGTGGCAGTCACAATGTTCGGTGTCATGTACACCGGCGGGATGCTGAGCTTCGGATACGCGATCCGGTACCATTGATACGCGGTTGGAGACTTGGCCGGTACCGCGCTCGTCATGCTTCCGGTGTTGCTCACGTGGACCAATGACATCGCGAGCTACGCTGTGGGACGCATACTCGGACGCCGGAAGCTCTTGCCGGCGGTGAGCCCGGGGAAAACCGTCGCTGGCGCTGTAGGCGGCGTGGTGCTCACCGTGGTCGTGTGCTGGGCGTACGTTCGCTGGATCCTGCGCCCTTCCGCCGAGCTCGGGCTCGCGCCATGGGGGATCGTGGTTTTCGCTCTGGTGATAAGCATGGCCGCGCAGATCGGCGACTTGGCAGAGTCGTTGCTCAAGCGGGAGGCAGGGGTCAAGGACACGTCACGGATCATTCCTGGCCACGGCGGCGTATTGGATCGTATCGACAGCCTATTGTTCGTTCTGCCAACGGCATACTTGCTGTTCGATGTGCCGGGTCTGTTGCTGCCCGCGCCCGCCTGACAGTGGCCGTGCGTGCTGCTTCCGGTGCCGTGCGCGGCATAGCGATACTCGGATCGACGGGATCGATCGGCACGACGGCGCTCCGGGTGCTCGAGCGCCAGCAGCCGCGATTTCGCGTTGCGGCACTCACTGCCTTCGCCAACGCCCCACTGCTCGAGCAGCAGGCGCGCAGACTCAGCCCAGCGCCATTCGTGGGGCTCGTCCAGGACGGGGTGGGCCATCCACACGATTGGCATTCAGGGCCAGAGTGCCTGTTGGAGGCGGCAACTCTTCCCGATGTCGACATCGTCATCAATGCGATAGTTGGCTCGGCCGGCCTGGACGCGACGATCGCGGCGCTGCGGGCAGGGAAGCGGGTCGCTTTGGCCAACAAGGAGACGCTCGTCGTAGCGGGAGCGCTAGTTGCCGCCGCGGCCGCGGCGGGCGGCGGCGAGATCGTTCCGGTAGACAGCGAACACTCGGCCATTTTGCAATGCATTGGACGGCGGCCCCGAAGCGAGATCCGGCGGCTGATTCTCACGGCTTCGGGTGGACCGTTCCGCGGGTGGACGCGAGAGCGACTCGAGCAAGCCACAGTCGCCGATGCGTTGCAGCACCCCACCTGGCGCATGGGCCGCAAGATCACGGTCGATAGTGCTACTCTCGCCAACAAGGCGCTGGAGGTCATCGAAGCACATTTTCTTTTCGGCGTCCCGTACGATCGAATCGACGTGGTCGTCCATCCGCAGAGCGTGGTCCATTCATTCGTCGAGTTCGTGGATGGGAGTGTGCTGGCGCAGGTAGGCATCCCGAGCATGGAACTCCCGGTCTTGTACGCCCTGACGCATCCAGAGCGAGTACCCGATGATGGAATCGCGGCCTTCGATCCGGTCGCCGTCTCACCGCTGACATTCGAGCGCGTGAGAGACGACGACTTTCCGGCTCTGGCCTTGGGGATAGCATCTGGGCGCGCGGGCCGCGCGGCGCCCGCCGTCTTCAACGCCGCAAACGAGGCCGCGGTCGCGCTCTTTCTGGAAGGCAGAATGCCGTTCGCGGACATTGCGCCTTCTATTCGGTCGGCGCTCGATGCGTTGCGCGAGCATGCGTGGGCCAGCCGTGACGAGCTGATCGCGGCCGACGCGGCCGCGCGGGCGCACGTGCAGGCTCTGGTCGACGCTGTGACTGTCATGCCGCGGGCGGACGCGGTGACCGGCGCCGCTCCATGCTAGATCAGCTCCGCGAGCACGTACCATGGCTCGCGCCAGTTCTCGTGTTCGGTCTCGTCGTCTTCGTGCACGAGCTAGGGCACTTCCTCGCCGCAAAGGCGGTGGGCGTGTACGCGCCGCGCTTCTCGATCGGGTTTGGGCCAGCGTTGCTGCGTCGCAGGTGGGGTGAGACGGAATACCGCATTGGCGCGCTGCCGCTGGGCGGCTACGTGCGAATGGCGTCACGCGACGACGAGGCCACGGCTTTCATCGAAGGTGGCTCCGAGGAGGCGGGCGCATCGAGCGCGCGGGCCGATGATCCGAACGCAATGATGCCATTCGGCCCCAAGCCGATTCCACCAGACCGATGGTTCGAGTCCAAGCCACTACCCGCACGTCTCGCGATCATGTTGGCCGGCGTCACCATGAACGCCGTGCTTACGCTCGTGATCATAACGGGTGTGCTCGCCTACTACGGCCGGCCGTCTCTGTACTCACCACCCGTAGTGGATTCTGTCGCACCTGGTTCTCCCGCCGCTCAAGCGGGGCTCGCGCCCGGCGACAGCGTCGTAGCGATCAACGGCGCGCCGGTCAAGATGTGGTCCGACGTTGTAGCGCGGATTCACCCATCTGCCGGGCAGACGCTCACGTTGCGGGTCGCGCATTCCGGGAGCTTACGCGACGTCTCGGTTACGCCGCTGGCAATCCCGGACACGAATCCCGATACGCACGTCGTCACGCAGATAGGTCGCATAGGGGCGGCCTTTCGCCCACAGCGGGAGCCCGTGCCGTTGGGCGAGGCGATATCAACCGGTTGGACCGAAACCCGAGAGATGTCGGGGCTGATTTTTGCGGCATTGCGCGATCTTGCGACCGGGCGGGCGTCCTTGCGCACCCTGCAAGGGCCAGTCCGCATCGCGCAGTTCTCGGTCGCCGCAGCGCGCTCGGGATTCGAGCAATTGCTGCTGCTCGTTGCGCTTCTCAGCATCAACGTCGCCGTTTTCAACCTGCTGCCAATACCCATCCTGGACGGCGGTCAGATCGTGCTCACCGTGTTGGAGTCAATAAAGGGACGGCCGTTCAGCATGCAAACACGAGAGTACGTATTGCGTGCCGGGTTGCTTGCGATTGCGCTCCTGTTCGCCCTGGTGATGTACAACGATCGGTGCGTCGTTTCGTCCGCGTTCTGCTGACGGCCGTTGCCGCGGCGCTCGGCGTAATGCCGGCCGTGGCTCACGCACAGACCGGGCGGGCACGGTTCGACATCGTGAGCGTTGGGGATTCGACGTTCACGTTCAGCATCCGCGGCACTCTGTGGGTTTCCAAGGGTCAATCGGGGCTAGCCGTCGATCCTGCCCACGGCGACGAGTTGATCGCCCAGTTTCGCGTAATTGAGGTCACCCGAGGCGTAGCCACAGCGCTCGTCACCGGCCAAACAGCTCGACTGACCACAACACACGTCGCCATCCTGAAGGAGCCACGACCGGCGTTTTATCGCGAGCCGCTATTCTGGGTCGGTGCTCTGGCGGGAGGGGTCGTGGGCTTCATCCTGCACAGTCACTAGCCACCCCACCCCCTAACCCCCTCCCCTAGGGGAGGGGCTAGGGGAGGGGTGTTCATAATCCGCACACTAGGCGCACTTTGATCTCGGGCGTTGCCCCGCCAGTCGTCACGTGCACGGTGTCCTGATACGACGCACAATACCGATTGGAGATCGTGAGCGCGTAATCGCCCGTCGGCAGAGTGAGTGGGTGATCCAGAGGCGTTTGTCCGCGCAGGACATGGCCATCATCGAGCGCTCGCAGTGTATATGTTGCACCCGTGGGCTTGGCATCGATACTGAGCGCGCCGTACGAGCTGACTTTTGGCTCGGGGACCGCCGGCGTCGCGCTGTCGCTGGGCCGGTGCGCAGCGCCGTTAGGAGGATGAGGTGCGGGTCGTGGCGAAGCGTGCGTACCCGTCGGCGCCTGAGCCACGCGCTGGCCGGCGAGAGGCCACAGCGGACGACTCGGGTGCGACAACTGAGTCAGCCGGCTTGGTAGACGCGGGCGGCGGCGCGACCAGTGGCGCAGCGGTACCGGCAGCGAGCGTTCCGGGCTGAGAGCCCGGCCGGCGGGGGGCAGAGAACGCGTACGCGGCGACGATAAGCGCTGCCCCTACCGCGCCCGACCACACCGCCCAGCGGCGCCAGCTGGGCTGCGGGGAGCCGGGAACACGAATCGGCGCGGTTGGCGTTTCGGACGTGCGGCCGGGCGTACTGCGCATCGCGATTGTCTCGCTGCGGTCTGGCGTGAGCGCCGACAGGGCCTGGGCCAAGGCCTCGCCAGACTCGTAGCGATCGGCTGGCGCTTTCTCCAGGCACCGCAGTACCACGCGCTCGAAATCGCGCGACAATGACGGATTGTGCATGCGAAGACGGGCAGGCCGGTCTTCGACATGCTGCCGAGCGATCTCGTACCAGTCCTCGCCGTTGAACGGCAGCAGCCCGGTTGCGGCGCGGAAAAGCGTCACGCCGAGGGAGTAGATGTCCGCGCGGCCGTCGAGTGGCTGTCCCCGCGCCTGTTCGGGCGAGAAATACTGCGGCGTGCCAACCACCATATTCGTGCCGGTTTGCTTCGCATAGTTCGTCACCGCGCGCGCGATCCCAAAGTCCGCGACGATGGCGTTACCGTGCTCGTCGAACAGGATGTTGTCGATCTTGATGTCGCGGTGGACGACGCCCTCCCGATGGGCGAACCCGATGGCGCTGGCGACGTCGATCCCCATTCGGATGAGCACTGGCTCGGGCAGGGCGGGTACGACCTCCAGCCGCTCCGAGAGCCCCTGGGGGAGGTAGTCCATCGCGAAATACACCGCGTCACCGTCCTTCCCGACCGCAAAAATCTTCACGATGTTCGGGTGTCGCAGGCGCGCCGCGGTGGAAGCCTCGCGACGGAAGCGCTGCTCGAACTGCTCGTCGCCCGCGTAGTGAGGCTTGAGCACCTTCAGGGCAACCGGGATCTCGAGCTCCGGGTCGTACGCCTTATAGACCCAGGCGAAGCCGCCCGACCCGATCACCGCGTCTACGCGGAACTTCCCGAGGAAGCGGCCTAGGTAGCGCTCGGGCACGGAGGCTTTACAGAGGTCGCCAAGTCCAGTAAACTTCTGCGCTTAATACACTTCGGAGTCGATCGCGCGATAAAGCGCGGGGAATATATCACATGGCGTTTGAAAAAGCAGCGACGATCCAGAAGTACCGTGCGCATGACACGGACACTGGATCGACGCGCGTACAGGTCGCGGTGCTGACCGAGCGGATTAATTATCTGACGGACCACTTCCGCGTACACCGCAAGGATCATCACAGTCGTCAAGGACTCCTCAAAATGGTCGGCCAACGCCGGCGGCTGCTTAGCTACCTCAAGCGGACGGACGTTGACGGCTATCGGAGTCTGATCGACACGCTCGGCCTGCGGTACTAGGCCGCTTCGGGGCGCTGAATCTGGCGCCCCGCCCTTTTTTCGGAGTCCCATGGAACGCGTAGAAAAGACTTTCGCCGGGCGGCGGCTCGCGATCGAAACCGGCCGCATGGCGAAGCAGGCGGCTGGGTCCGCTGTCGTCACCTTTGGCGACACTATGGTACTCGCTGCCGTCACGGTCAGCGACACGTTGAGCAACTTGCCGTTTTTCCCCCTGACGGTCGAGTACAAAGAGAAAACCTACGCTGCTGGCAAGATCCCCGGCGGATTCATCAAGCGCGAAGGACGCCCGCAGGACGCAGAAATTCTCTCCGCGCGGATCATCGACCGCTCGATCCGGCCGCTGTTTCCGGAAGGGTTCAAGAACGAAGTCCAGGTGTTCATCTATGTAATCTCGGCTGATCAGGAGAACGATGCCGACGTTCTCGCCTTGCTCGCCGCTTCATTCGCGATCAATGCATCAAAGATTCCATTCGCCGGCCCAATCGCGGGCGTTCGAGTCGGACGCGTCCAGGACAAGTGGGTGCTCAACCCGACATTTCAGCAGCTCGAGTACAGCGACCTGGATTTTGTCGTGGCAGGCAGCGCGGACTCGATCGTAATGGTCGAAGGCGGCGCGCTCGAGGTAAGCGAGGACTCGGTCGTCGAGGCACTGCAGGTCGCACAAGGCGGAATCTCAGAGCTGGTGGCGTTGCAGCAGGAGCTGTTACAGCGCGTCCCGGTGGTGAAGATGACCTGGACGCCGCCGGTACTTCCCGCACGGCTCGGAGCGCGGCTGGAAGAGCTCGCGAAAGGCCGTATTGCCGAAGCTATCAACGCCGAGGATAAGCAGGCACGGTCGGCATCGGTCGCCGCAGTGAAGAAAGAAGCCATCGACGCTTTGCTGACGGAATTCCCGGACAACTCGCGCGACATCGCCAATCTCGTGGGCGACATGGAATACCACGCGTTGCGTGCACAGGCGCTCGACACCGGCCACAGGGTAGATGGCCGCTCCGCAAAGCAGGTGCGCCCCATTTCGATCGAGACCTCCGTGCTGCCGCGGGCCCACGGATCGGCTCTGTTCACGCGGGGACAAACGCAGGCGCTAGCCGCGGTCACGCTGGGTACGGCCAACAATGTCCAGCGCGTGGACACAATCGACGAAGCAGGCGAGACGACCAAATCGTTCATGCTCCATTACAATTTCCCCCCGTTCTCGACCGGTGAAGTGCGACCGGTCCGCGGCACCAGCCGGCGGGAGATTGGACACGGCCACCTTGCCGAGCGTGCGTTGCAAGGCGTGCTGCCCGCCTTCGAGGATTTTCCCTACACGATTCGCATCGTCTCGGACGTGCTCGAGTCCAACGGATCGTCGTCGATGGCGTCGGTGTGCGGCGGTTCGCTGGCTCTATTCGACGCGGGCGTCCCCATGCGAGCGGCCGTCGCGGGCGTCGCCATGGGTCTCATCCAAGAAGGCGGTCGCCACGTTGTGCTGACCGACATCCTCGGCACCGAGGATCACTTGGGAGACATGGATTTCAAGGTCGCGGGGACTGCGGACGGGATCACGTCGATCCAGATGGACATCAAGGTACAGGGGCTCGCCGTCTCCACACTACGTGAGGCCTTGGCACAGGCGCGCGAGGCGCGTCTGCACATCCTCGGCGAGATGGCAAAGGCGCTGCCCGCGCCGCGGCCCGATCTCTCGCCCTACGCGCCGCGGATCGTCACGATGACCATCAGCCCTGAGAAGATTGGGGATTTGATCGGACCAAAGGGCAAGACAATTCGCGGCATCCAGGACGAGACTGGCGCCGAGCTGACCGTGGATGACACTGGACTCGTGACGATCGCCGCGGTTGGTGGCGACGCAATGCAGCGTGCGCGCGAAATGGTACAGGCATTGACCGCCGAGCCGGTCGTGGGCGAGACGTATGAAGGCACCGTCAAGAGCACGACCGCGTTCGGCGCGTTCATCGAGATAATGCCGGGAACCGAGGCACTGCTGCACATCTCGGAAATGCGCTGGGGTCGCACCGACCGTACGGAGGACGTGGTCAAGCGCGGCGATCGTGTCCGCGTCAAGCTCATCGATCGCGACGAACGGGGACGGCTCCGACTGTCCATGCGGGCACTGCAGCCGAAGCCCGAGGGCTACGAAGAGCCAAGCGGCCCGGGCGCAGGAAGTGGCGCTGGCAACGGCAGCCGAAGCGACCGGCCGGAGCGCAAGGACCGGGGTCGGGGCGACGATGATCGGCCTCGCGGGCGTGGCGGAGCGCGCGCCTCGTCGCGGCGCCGCGCGTGAGCGCGCCAGCGTCCCTCGCGCCTGCGTTCGCGACTCACAGCACGGAAGGGATTCGGCAAACGATACTACCGAACGGACTCGCCGTGCTTTCCGAGCACATGCCCGGTGTCCGCTCGGTAGCTCTCGGCGCGTGGATTCGCGCCGCATCGTTGCACGAAGCGCCCGAGGTCATGGGCGTGTCGCACATGCTCGAGCATATGGTTTTCAAGGGCACGGAGACCAGGAGTGCCAAGGATCTCGCCATCTCGCTGGAAGCCCTGGGCGGGTCGCTCGATGCGTATACCGCCCGCGAGCACACTACCTATCAGGCCCGCGTGCTGGACGAGCATCTCCGTGAGGCAGCCGACGTGCTGGCCGACCTGGTCTACCGGCCCGCCCTTCGGGAGCATGACCTGCGCCTCGAGCGAAACGTCGTGCTTGAAGAGATCAGTACGGTAGAGGATACTCCGGACGACCTGGTCTTCGAGCTCCATAACGCGACCCTTTGGGGCGGCCACCCGTATGGGTACTCGATACTTGGCACTCGCGCGACAATCAGCCGACTGGGCGTGGATGATTTGCGGGAGCTCCACGCGCGGGCGTACCACCCGCCATTGACGGTGGTGGCGGCCGCGGGAAACGTCGAGCACGATCGTCTTGTCGAGGTGCTCGAAGAGACTGGTTGGATGGCGCTTCCGCCGGGAAGCGCAGACCGTCTCGTCGCACCCCCCCCTCGGCCCGCGCCGCCAAGCGAACGGCACGTCCAGCGCGAGGGTGCGCAGACGCATATCGTATTCGGATCCACGACCGTTCCGCACAGGGATCCGCGTCGCTACACCGTCGCCCTGATCGGGAGCGTCTTGGGCGGCGGAATGAGCTCTCGGCTGTTTCAGCGCGTACGCGAAGAGCTCGGCCTCGCCTACGCCGTGTACGCGTTTCAGTCGTTTCATGGCGATTGCGGCACGCATGGCGTCTATGCGGGTACGGCGCCGGAGACCGCGACTCGAGCGACGGCCGCGATCCGCGACGAGCTAGCGCGGCTTTCGGCCGAAGGCTTGTCCGAGGACGAGATCCAGTCGGGCAAGAATCAGCTGAAAGGACAAGTGGTACTCGCGCTCGAAAGCGTTAGCGCGCGTATGTATCGCGCTGCGAGCGTTGAGCTGTACGGAGAGGAATTCAAGCCCATCGACGTCGTGCTGAGTGAGATTGAGCGGATCGAGGAGTCCGACGTTCGGGCAGTCTCGCGAGAGTTCTTTGCGCCGGAGCGGCAAACTGTAGTGACCCTCGGGCCCTGACATCGACACGCCATCCGACACCTTATGCAGATAGGCGTACCAAAAGAGATCAAGACAAACGAGAACCGGGTGGCACTCGTCCCGGTCGGTGCCGAAGCGCTCGTGAGCGCTGGCCATACGGTGCGAATCGAGCAGGGGGCTGGAGAAGGGAGTGGATTCCCCGACTCTGCGTATACGGCGGCAGGCGCCGAGATCGCGCCGGATGCTGCCGCGGTTTGGAAATCGGCCGAGCTCATTCTCAAAGTCAAAGAGCCGACCCAGGCAGAATGGGGCTGCATCCGCCGCGGCCACATCGTGTTCACTTATTTCCATTTCGCGGCCGACGAGCGGCTCACTCGTGCGCTGCTCGCATCGGGCGCCGCATGCATTGCGTACGAAACGGTGCAACTACCCAGCGGCGAGTTGCCGCTGCTCACGCCCATGTCGGAGGTGGCTGGCCGCATGGCGGTGCAGGAAGGAGCCAAATACCTCGAGAAGCTGTACGGCGGTCGCGGGGTGCTCCTGGGCGGCGTGCCGGGTGTGGCGCCGGCGAGGGTGGTGATTCTCGGCGGCGGAATCGTAGGAATCAACGCCGCCAAGATCGCCGCGGGTATGGGCGCGGCCGTGACCGTGCTCGACATCTCGCTCGATCGCCTGCGATATCTGTCGGACGTGATGCCGCCAAACGTGCTCTTGATTCACTCCAACAGACACAACATTCTGGAGCAGATCACATCGGCCGATCTCGTGGTTGGCGCTGTGCTAGTCACGGGCGCCAAGGCTCCGCGGCTCGTGCGCCGCGCTGACCTGTCGCTCATGCGGCCGGGATCCGTGATCGTCGACGTGGCAGTCGATCAGGGTGGGTGCGTGGAGACGATACACCCGACGACACACGAGGAGCCGACGTACGTCGTGGATGGCGTGATCCATTACGGCGTCGCGAACATGCCTGGAGGAGTGCCGCGTACATCCACGCTCGCGCTCACGAACGCGACATTCCCGTATGCGCTCCAGCTTGCCAACAAGGGTTGGAAGCAGGCGCTTGCCTCCAACGACGCGCTACTCAAAGGTCTCAACATCGCGAGTGGTCACGTCACCTATCCAGGCGTGGCCGAGGCCTTCGGGCTGCCCTACGAGGAACCGGCAAAGTTCTTGTCGTAGGCGGCCTCCCGCCGATTCTGTGCTTTCACAAGATCGAGCGTAGGCGAGAGCTCGGCGTTACACGCATCTCGCCAGACGCATTTGAGCGGCGCGTCCATGCGCTTGCGCGGGATGGCTGGCGCGCGCTTGGTCTGTCGGAGGTCGAGCGCTGCGCATCGGGCGAGCGAGCAGTCGGCCAGCGGGAATGCGCCTTCATGTTCGACGATGCATACCGGGGGCTGCGCGACCATGCATTTCCGGTGCTTGCAGACGCGGGCTTCGCAGCTATTTGCGCCGTGGTGACCGACTACGCCGGGCGCCTCAACAGGTGGGACCTGGCCGTCGGCGGCCGGCGGTTCGCCCATCTTGCGTGGCGCGACGTGGAGCGCTGGGCCACGCGCGGCGTGGGGTTCGTTTCCCACACGGCGACGCACCCGCGGCTCACGTGGCTTCCGGCATGGCAGGCGCGGGAAGAGTGCAGGCGGTCGCGAGACGCCATCGGGGCCGTGCTGGGCGCGCCGCCACGGGCTCTGTGCTACCCGTTCGGGGCGGCCGGCGAGCGCGAGCGCAGAATAGCCCGAGAGACCGGATACACGATCGCGTTCACCACGACGAGCGAGTGGCGCGGGGACATGATGGCGGTCCCTCGTATCCCCGTGTATCCCTGGTCGTCACGCATGCCCAGCAGTGGACTCGTTGCGAGAATGATGGGTCGACTGTCCATTGCAGTGAGCGCCTGGCAGAAGCTAGCTTAACCCCGACCGAATGCGCTGGCCCCTCTTCAAGACGGGATCGCGGTCCCTATTTCCCGCGAACGCGATCGCCGTTGACCTCGGCACCGCGAACACGCTCATTTACGTCAAAGGCGAAGGGATCGTGCTCAACGAGCCCTCCGTCGTTGCCATTGATCGCGAGACCAAAAAGATCAAGGGCGTCGGGCTCGAGGCCAAACGGATGCTCGGTCGCACGCCAGACGGCATCCTGGCTGTCCGCCCCATGAAGGACGGCGTGATCGCCGACTTCGATATCACGGAAAAGATGCTGCGGTATTTCCTGACGCTCATCATCGAGAACCACGTGTTCAAGGTGAAGCCACGCGTCATCGTGTGCGTGCCGTCGGGAATCACCGAGGTCGAACGTCGCGCCGTGCGCGACTCGGCGCTCGGCGCGGGCGCCAAAGAAGTATTCATGGTAGCCGAACCCATGGCAGCCGCCATCGGCGTCGGCCTACCGGTCGAGACGCCTACTGGCAACATGGTGATCGACATCGGCGGCGGCACCACCGAGATCGCGGTGATCGCGCTCTCAGGCATCGTGAGCGACACATCAATTCGCACTGGCGGCGACGAACTGGACATCTCGATCGTGCAATTCATGCGCAAGAACTACAACCTGCTGATCGGCGAGCCTACGGCTGAGCTGATCAAGATCCAGATCGGATCGGCGGCTCCTGTTGGCGAAGAGCGCGAGATGGAGGTCAAGGGCCGCGACCTCGTCTCTGGGATTCCCAAGACCGTTCGGGTGCATTCCGCGGAGATCCGGGAGGCTATTCAGGAGCCTATCCAACAGATTGTCGACGCCGTGCGGCGTGCGCTCGAGATAACGCCCCCGGAACTGGCCAGTGACATCGTCGATCGCGGGATCGTCATGACGGGCGGCGGAGCGCTCATTCGCGGATTGGATTTCCTGCTCAGCCAGGAGACGAGCCTGCCGATCCATGTGGACGAGGACCCACTCACGTGCGTTGTTCGCGGGTGCGGCCGGATACTCGACGACGAAGAGAAGTATTGGTCGGTGTTGAGCAGCTGACCCCGCCGTCGCCCGATCGCGCGAGGTAACGCGTGGCCCGGGCCGTAGCGAGCGGAACGCGCGCGGACGCCGCGCTATTGGCGACGGGCGTCGCATTCGCGCTGATCGCGATCGCACTACCAGCACGCATGCGCGACCCGTTTGCCGCGGTTCTCCGCGAGAAATTCGTCGCGCCGTTCATCTCGCTGGAGAAGGCAGCCGAGCTCGGGCGCGATGCGCTGGTGCGGCACGATGCGCAGACTGCGGCTCACGACAGCTTGGCCCTCCAGGCGCTGATGGTTCCCGGGCTCCAGGCCGAGAACGACCGGCTCCGACGGGCGTTGGGGTTGGGCCGCCAGCTCGCGTGGGGATTCGTGCCCGCGGAAGCGTTGCACAGTCATGCGCTGGGCGAGGAATACACGATGACGCTAACGGCGGGCTCGCGCGCGGGCGTGCGCCCGTTCAGCCCCGTCGTTGCGCCCGAGGGACTGGTCGGTATGGTTCAGACGGTGGACCCCACGATGTCTCTCGCCATCATGTGGGCGCACCCGGACTTCCGCGTCAGTGCGATGTCGAGTGATGGCAGCGCATTCGGAATCGTGAAAGCGCATCTGGGGACCGGTTCCGACCGGTATCTACTGGAGTTGAGCGGAGTGCAGCTCAGCAGTGCGCTGAAGCCGGGGACGTCGATCATCAGCTCGGGGGTGGGTGGCGTGTACCCGCGTGGCATCCCGGTGGGGACTGTGATCGGAGAACTGCGGACGTCGGAAGGCTGGGCACGCACGTACCTGCTGCGCCCTGCGGTCAAGCCAGCCGACGCGGAGTCCGTGTTGATCCTAGAGCCTCGCCGTGGCATGGCGGGAGTGCAGTCAGTATGGGCTGGCTCGCAGGGCGCCGACTCGGGCGGAAAGGCCACCGGCCGAGACACGACGCATTCCACCCGGGCTGCCCGTGCCGCCGATACCGCCTCGGCACCGTGACTCTCGCCGGGACGGTTCGCGCCGTCGTCGCGTTTCTCGTGCTGGTGGTGCTCCACTACACCGTGCGTCCGCTACTTGGTTGGCGGGCCGAGATCGACTTTCTCACGATCGCATTGCTGCTCGCAGCTGTGCGCGTCCGCCCAGGGACCGCGGCACTGATCGGCTGCGCGCTGGGCCTGCTTTCCGACTCCATGACCCCCGGATCGTTCGGCGCAGGCGCGCTCGCGATGAGCCTCGTGGGGTTCGCCGCCTCGTGGCTCAAAGCAGTATTCTTCGCGGACAATCTGGCTCTGAACGGGTTTTTTTTCTTCGCTGGCCGCTGGATGTTCGCAGTGATCTATACCCTCGCTGAGCGGCAGTCGCACGGTGTGGAGATGCTGCAGGAGCTATTTGTGTGGGCGCCACTCTCGGCGGCGGCCACGGCCGTCGCGGGAGTGGTGTTCCTGGTTCTCATGCGGCCATTGCTCGAGCCGGTGACAACGTGACATACCCGCAGGGAATAGCGCGGTGAGCTTCCACCCCAACGACGTCGCTCGTCGGGCGCGTGTCGCGTCGGTGGCGCTGATGATCGGGTGCGCAGTGCTGCTCGGGGCGTTTTTCCGCACGCAGGTGCTGCAGAACGCTCAGTACGTCCTCCAGAGCGAGACCAACCGCTTGCGAGAGGTACCGCTCCCGGCGCCCCGCGGTACGATCTACGACCGTGCAGGGCGCGTCATCGCCGAGAGTGTGCCTGGGTACTCGGTTTCGATGCTCAGCCCCACAGCTGACTCATTGCGTGCAGTGTTGCGGCGGCTGAGCGAGACAATTCCGCTCACGCCCGACCAGATCGAGATCGCGGTGCGCCGCTATCGGCGTGCGCCCAATCGGCCGACGGCGGTCCTATCGGATGCGTCGTTCGATGTCGTGTCAGTCCTGGAAGAGCACCGCGTCCAGTTTCCGGGCCTGATAATCCAGTCTGCGCCGAAGCGGCACTATCCAGATGGGGCCGCGGTCGCAGCGTTCGTCGGGTACACTGGCGAGATCACCGAGGCCGAGCTGGAGTCCAAGGTGTTCAGCTCATCTCGCGGATACAAGGCCGGCCAGCAAGTCGGAAAGGGCGGCCTTGAGCGCGAGTACGAAGATCGCTTGCGCGGGCGCGAGGGAACTCGGTTCGTCGAGGTGGACGCGCGCGGACGTGTGGTGCGCGAGGCAGGCGCGAGGGAGGACCTTCTGCCCGAGGGCGCACCGCCTCTTTACACGAACATCGATCTGGACCTGCAGCGCTACATCGTCCAGCTGTTCGGCGACTCGCTTCAAGGTGGCGCGATCGCGCTCGAGCCATCGACGGGTGCAGTGCTCGCGCTGTACAGCGCTCCGAGCTATGACCCGAATCGTTTCATTGGTGGCATCCCGCCTGATTACTGGCGCGACCTGAATGCCGATCCTCGTCGGCCGCTGTACAACAAGGTCATTCAGGGGCGGTACCCGCCCGGCTCGACGTGGAAGCTCGCCACCGCCACGTGGGCACTCGAGAACGGCATTGTGACCCTCGACGAGACGATGCCTGTGCCGTGCACCGGCGGGTTTCAGTACGGGAATCGCTACTTCCATTGCTGGGAGAAGAGAGGGCACGGAACGCTCACGCTGGCCGGCGCGATAGAGAAGTCCTGCGACGTGTATTTCTACCAGCTCGGCCTGAAGATCGGGATTTCGCGCCTCGTGGCGGGTGGTGTGACGCTGAATTTTCGCGACCGCTCCGGGATCGACCTGCCGGGCGAGTCAGCGCCGTTCTTCCCGTATTCCGTCGACTACTACAACAAGACCTTCGGGCCCGGGAAGTGGAACAATTCGGTCGCCCTCAACCTGGCGATCGGGCAGGGGGAAAATGCCCAGACGGTCGCCAGCATGGCGCGGTTCTACACGGCGTTGGCAACCGATGGGCAAGAGGCGCTCCCTTCGATCGTGCGGCACCCTGACGTGGCGCGCACGCGGATCTTCACGCTCACCGACGCTCAGATGTCAGGGCTGCGCGCGGCGCTAGCGGGCGTAGTGTCGTCGCGCGGTACGGCCGGCGCCTCGCAGATCCAAGGGCTCACGCTGGCCGGGAAGACTGGCAGCGCGCAAAACTCAGAGGATCCCAATCGGACGCACGCCTGGTTCGTCGGGTTCGCCCCCGCGGAGGACCCTAAGATAGTCGTGGCCGTGCTGCTCGAGCTTGGCGGACACGGGGCACGCGCGGCGCGCGTTGCCTCGAAGATCGTCGAGCACTACCTCAAGGCCCCGCCTACGGTGAACGTTCAGACGGAAGGCTGAAATGCAGCGCAAGGCGATCTCCGATTGGACGCTCGTCTTTCTGGCGCTGGCGCTTTCGATCTACGGCATACTGATGGTCTACTCGGCGGGTCAGACGGACCAGCCGACCGCAGTCGCCAACCTGTATCGCGCGCAGATCGCGTGGCTCGTCGTGTCGATGGCGGCCGCCTACGGGGTGAGTCAGCTGTCGGTTCGCTTCCTGGAGTGGGTAGCACTGCCGGCGTATATCGTCACGCTGGTAGTTCTGGCATCGCTCTTTGTATTTGGCAGCGGTGCCGGCACGGCGGCCAGCTCGACCGCGTGGTTCACGATCGCCGGGCACCGTATCGGTCAACCGTCGGAGCTCGCCAAGATCACGGTAGTGCTGATGCTTGCGCGCGTGCTGGCCAACCGTCGCGAAGCGCCAACCACGCTCTTGGATCTCTGGCAGCCCGCGCTTCTCGCTGCGGTCCCCACTCTCATGATCATGCTGGAGCCCGACCTGGGGAGCGCGATCGTCTTCGTCGGGATCTTCTTCGCGATGCTTTTCTGGTTCGGCGTCCCGTGGCAGACCCTCGTGCTTCTGGCGAGCCCGGTCGTGAGTCTCATTCTGGCCTTCAGCACTCGTCTTTGGGGATTGTGGTTCGTGGGGCTCATCGGACTGCTGATTTACTTCTACAAGCCTTACTTACTGGAAGGGATCGCGGTGGTTCTGGCCAACGTCTTCATGGGCATCATCGCCCCGATCCTGTGGGATCGGATGAAGCCGTACCAGCGCCAGCGGCTACTGGTATTTCTCGATCCTTCGAGCGACCCCCGCGCGTCCGGCTACCACGTCATCCAGTCTGAGGTGGCGATTGGATCGGGCGGATGGCTGGGCAAAGGCTTCACGATGGGGACACAAAAGCGCCTCGCGTTCCTGCCGGCGCAGCACACGGACTTCATCTTCGCCGTGCTCGGAGAAGAGCTCGGCTTCGTTGGCGTGGCGGTCGCGCTCTCGCTGTTTCTGGTGCTGTTTCTTCGTACCGTGCGGATCGCGACGCGCGCCAACGACACCTTCAGCAGCCTAGTGGCGTTCGGCCTCGCGGCAAGCTGGTTCGTGCACGTGGGCGAGAACGTCGGGATGACCCTGAACCTCGTGCCGGTCACGGGCATCCCGCTCCCATTCTTCAGCTACGGCGGGTCGTTCATGCTCTCGAGCTGGCTCGCGATCGGGATTCTCCTTCGCATCTCGGGCGACGGGCGCGGGAAGGCCGACTCGCTGGCAATCTGAACGGCCTCTGAGATCACCTCGCCACAGCAATGCGCGCTGGAACTGGTCGCGGCGCGACAGCGCGTTGCGCCGGGCGCGTCTCCTTACTATAGTTACAATCGTAAGGAAACCGGAGACCGGGCATGGAGACCGACGCGACGCTGACCAGTAAGGGCCAGACCACTATCCCTAAGCAGATCCGGGACCGCCTCGGCATAAAGGCTGGGGACCGAATGACGTTCACGCTGATGTCGGACGGCGTTGTAGTGATGCGAGTCAAGAATAAGAGCGTGATGAACCTTGCTGGCAGTCTGCACAAGAAAGGAAGAAAACCCGTGCCGATCGAACAGCTCTCGCGTTAATGATCGGCATCGATACCAACGTGCTCGTTCGTTTTCTGGTTCGGGACGACCAGCAGCAATTCGAGCGAGCGCGACGACTGATCAAACGCGAAGTGGGTAGTGGGGAGACTGTGTTGATCAGTCTCGTCGTCCTGTTGGAAACTGAATGGGTACTGCGCAGCCGCTACGGCTTGGCAAAGACAGAAATTGTGACGACACTTTCCGCTCTGCTGGACACAGTCGAACTGCAGTTCGAGGACGAGCCGTCGATCGAGGAGGCGGTGTTCACCTGGAAGGATTCGGCCGCGGAGTTTGCAGATTGTCTGATCAACGCTCGTCACCGCTCGCTCGGATGCCGGGCGACCGCGACATTCGATACCAGGGCATCGAAGCTAGCCGGGTTCGTCGCAGTCTGACACACGTCGTGACAGGTCCCGGGTCAATCTGCTAATTGACTAGGGCGAGGATGTTGCCGTCCGGGTCTTTGAACCATGCCACTTTTCGCTTGCCGGAAACGTGCAGATCACCTTCGAGAGTCGTATTCGGCAGGTCGTAGTGCTCGCGCAAGGCTTTGGCGAACCTCGCCCACGAAGGCCGCTTCGACTACTTGCGCGTGGAGTCGACGGAGATTTTGGAGCCGCTGCCGGCTGCGGAGACTCGCTTGGGCCGGCGGATGGATCTCACCTTCCCGCTCCTTCCGCCTCCGCAGAAGAACCGATCGCCGCCGTCGGATTCGAGCCCCGACACGCCCACTCCAGGCGGCATCTCGAGCCTCTCCAGGACCTCTCCCGTTCGCGGATCGATTCGCCTCACATCGCTCTCGTCGCCTTCCCAGGTGCCGTGCCAGAGCTCGCCCTCGACCCAGGTGACCCCGGTGACGAAGCGCTTGGACTCGATGGTGCGAAGAGTCGCCCCGGTCTGGGGATCGATTTGAAGGATCTTCCGGTCCCGATACTGCCCCAACCAGAGCGACCCTTCGGCCCACGCGAGCCCCGAGCCGCCGCCGGGAGCCGGGATCGTGGCGAGCACACGGCCGGTCTTCGGATCGATCTTCTGGATGCGGTCGTCGGCGAGCTGAAACAGGTGCTGGCCGTCGAAGGCCGTTCCCGCATGCGCGGCAACATCGATCGAGCGCACCGTCTTCCCGCTCGCCGGATCGAAGGCGTTCAGCTTGTCTCCAGACGCAAACCAGGCGTGCCGACCGTCGAACGTCACCCCATGCACCTGGTCGACACCCGGAAAGGGGCCGTATTCGCGGATGATTTCGGCTGCAGATCGTTTCATGCGTCCATCCTAGTCGCTCGGCAGCGGACCGGGGAGTAACAAGGCTGTCGGGAAACCCGGCACGGGCGGGGTCATCCAACGACGCGCTCGCCCGCGACCGAACCACTGCACCTTGCCTGCCGCCGCAAGCGAATCGAGCGACCGCTGCACGGTGCGCGGGCTGGTGCCGAGCGCAATCGCCAGGGCCGAGCTCGACCACGATTCGCCGTCGGCGAGGAAGGCGAGCACCGCCGCATGCTGCTCTTCGACGGGCGGTGCCAGCACGACGACCTCGCGTGCGCGGCGCGGCGCCAGCGCAAAGCCTCGCTTCGTCGCGCTCACGCCTGCCAGCATCCGAAGCTTCACGCGAAGCCGCCCGACTTCGACTCGCAACCGTGCACGATGCGATTCATCGGCGTGCTTTGCCCGGAAGGCGCGCGCGAGGAGCGTGCTCCTTGGGACGTCTCCGGGCCAGGCTTCGCCCAGCGCGCGTGCAAGCGCGAACAACACCGGCCGCGTCTTGAGCGAGACCACCATGCCTGCGTCCCGCACGACATGGCGGCACGCGTCCACGACGAGCGTCCCAGACGCCAGCAGCGCTTCGACCTCCTCGAGCAGGAGCGGACGTTCCTCGCCATTCGCAATCAGGCGCGCCGCGGGCGTGCTCATCACGAGGGACGCGCTTTCGACCTCCGCCGTCAGCGCGGGGATGCCCGCCGCACTGGCGGCGTGCCGGGCCCGCGTGAGGGCCGCGCGCGCCGCCTGCGTTTGCAGGCGCCGAATTGCGACTCCCGCGACGACCAGCTCATGGGCGGCCCTCGACGCTGCCGGGAAGGGTGCGGGGTCGAGCGCGGCGAGCGCATGCTCGGCCTCGTCGAGGCGCCCGATCAGGAGCAGGCGCCGAACCTCGAGAGTCCGCGCATGCGCGGCATTCACCCGGTCGCCGTGCGCTTCGAGCGTCGCCCGCGCTGCGTCGAGCGCCTTCGCAGGCCAGCCCAGGTCGCGCGAGACCAGTGCGATCTCGGCCTCGGCGACGACACACCTCGCGCGGGCCACCGCCTCTTTCGGACTGAACGCGCGCGCAGCACTTCGCAGCAGCGCCTTTGCTCGGGGGAGATCGCCGAGCTGCGCCATCGCGATGCCTCGCAGCGCCAGCGCAGGCGCGTCGTCACGCAGGGCGACCCGCTTCAATGCACCGATTGGATCACCTGTCGCGAGTGCGCGCGCCGCAGCCGTGATCAGCGAGTCCATCGGAATCCCGTCACACTTGTAACTCCCACCGTCCGATACCCCGGTGCCAAGTTAGCTCATGACCAACAACGAGCGATCGGCAGCGATGGAGTCGCGCTTCAGCCCGAAGGCCCAGGAGCTCGTCCAATTCGGAGGTTGCAACGACCATGACTAAATCATCTGAGAACGACCGGAAAGGCGGACAGCTCGCCATGCACACGCCACCGATCGTTTCGCCGCAAGCGTGGGAGGCTGCGCGCCAGCAGCTGCTCGTGAAGGAGAAGGCCCAGATGCGGGCCCATGACGCGCTGGCCGCCGAACGCCGGCGGATGCCGTGGATGGCCGTGGAGCAGGCGTACGCGTTCGAGGGGCCGACGGGCACGGCGAGCCTGCTCGACCTGTTCGAAGGCCGGCGTCAACTGATCATCTACCGCGCCTTCTTCGAACCCGGGGTGTTCGGCTGGCCCGAACATGCCTGCCGCGGCTGCTCCCTTGGGGCCGATCCAGGTCGCCCACCTCGCCCATCTGAACGTCCGCGACACCACACTCGCGTACGCCTCGCGCGCACCGCAGGCGGACATCGCGCGCCTGAAGGCGCGGATGGGCTGGGAGATGCCCTGGTACACCATCACCGACAGCTTCGACGCCGACTTCGGCGTGGATGAGTGGCACGGCCATAATGTGTTCTTCCGCGACGGCGAGCGCGTGTTTCGCACCTACTTCATCAACAACCGCGGCGACGAGGCGATGGGGAGCACCTGGAGCTATCTCGACGCGACGCCGCTCGGCCGCCAGGAGACATGGGAAGACTCGCCGGAGGGCTACCCTCAGAGCGTGCCCTACAAATGGTGGAACTGGCACGACAATTACGCCGCCGAGGCCTCGCCCGACCCGAAGTGGGTCGAGGTGTCGGACGCCGGAGAGGCCGCCTTCCGGAACCTCGACGCAGGCGCGAAGGCATGACCGAGGCCTATCACGCCAACTCGACCGGCGGTGCGAGCTGTGATGACGAGGGCGCCGCGGCCGCGCTCGGCATCGCCAAATGGCTACGTCTCGCGGCTACGCCGACCTTCGCAATCATGGCGCTGCTGACCGGCGTTCTGGGTGGTGGCCCGCTGGATGCCCTCTGCTCCGCCGCGCACGGTCCGTCACCGCTCGGCGGAATGGTCCCGATGTACTTGCTGATGAGCGCCTTCCATTCGGCGCCTTGGCTGAAGCTGATCTCCAGCCGCGAGCACACGCGCCACCGGACTATCCCACACCCCTCATTCCCACTCGATCGTTGCGGGCGGCTTGGAGCTAATGTCGTACACGACGCGGTTTACTCCGTCGACTTCGTTGATGATCCGACTGGATATTCGCGCGAGCACGTCGGGGGGAAAGCGGAACCAGTCCGCGGTCATGCCGTCGCTGCTGGTCACCGCGCGCAGCGCTATCACGTTGTCGTAGGTGCGGTAGTCGCCCATGACGCCTACGCTTCTGATCGGCAGGAACACGGCGAAGGCTTGCCAAATGTCGGCGTACAGCCCTGCCTCGCGGATCTCGTCTAGATAGATCGCGTCCGCGTGTCGCAATGTGTCGAGCGCGGCGCGCGTGACCGGGCCGACAACGCGAATCGCGAGGCCAGGCCCCGGGAACGGGTGGCGGCCTACCATCTCGTCCGGCAGTCCCAGCTCGCGGCCGACGTTGCGCACTTCGTCCTTGAACAGCTCGCGCAGCGGCTCAATCAGCTTGAACGCCATCCCGGGCTTGAGGCCCCCAACATTGTGATGAGTCTTGATCGTGACGGACGGTCCGCCGCGCGGTGAGAGCCGATTCGATCACGTCGGGGTATAAAGTCCCCTGCACGAGGAACGTCGCCGGCGGTCCGGGCAATCGCTCGACGTCGGCCGCGGCGGCCTCGAACACGTCTATGAACGTGTGGCCGATGATTCTTCGCTTCTCTTCCGGATCGTCCACGCCGGTGAGCGCGCCGAGGAAGCGTGCGCTGGCGTCGACCGTCACCAGCGGAATCGCCAGGTTCCGGCGGAACGTGCGCTCTACCTGCTCACGCTCGCCGCGACGCAGGAGTCCTGTGTCCACGAAGATGCAGGTCAGGCGATCGCCTACGGCTCGATGCACCAACGCGGCCGCTACCGCCGAGTCCACGCCGCCCGAGAGACCGGCTATCACTCGCGCGTCCCCCACCTGGTCACGTACTCGCGACACGTGGTCGTCTATGAAGGCACCCGCCGTCCAGCTGGGCTCCGCGCCGCACACGGCGAACAAGAAGTTGGCGATCAGCTCGCTGCCCCGAGGAGTGTGCGCGACCTCGGGATGGAACTGCACGCCGTAGATCGGCCGATCTTCGTGGCGGAACGCCGCGATCGGCGAGTTGGTGCTCTCTCCCACGACCTTGTATCCGGTGGGCAGCTTGCGCACTTGATCGCCGTGACTCATCCACACCGTGATCTTCTCGCCGCGGGGAAGCCCGGCGAACAGCCCCGCGCTCTCGTCGATCGTCAGCTCTGCTCGCCCATATTCGGCGCGCTCGCCCGGCGTGATGACTCCGCCCTCGAGGTGGGCGATGAGATTCATGCCGTAGCAAATGCCAAGGACCGGCGCAACGTCCAGAATGGCGTGATCGGCCGTCGGAACGTCTTCGCCGTACACCGAGCTGGGTCCGCCGCTCAGGATGATTCCCGTAGGCTGCCACGCGCGTATCCATTCGATCGACCGAGTAGGCGGGTGGATCTCGGAGTACACGCGCGCCTCGCGCACTCGTCGCGCGATCAGCTGGGTGAACTGCGAACCGAAATCGATGATCAAGATTCGGCTCGCGGGCGCCGCGGGAGATCTTCCTGACCCGCGCTCGGGTTGGGCTTAGGGGCGGCGGCCGCGGGGGTGGCGGGCGCGGCGGTCAAACTCGCCATTGCGGACCCGTGAGCTCCAGGAACTCGACGGCTTTGGTCTCGAGGTCCACGATCGCGGCCGACGGGACGCCGTTGAGCCAGCCGCACGCCTCGCCGGGATTGACCAGCAGCGCATCGCCCTGAATCTTCGCCTCGCGGCGGTGCGTGCCGCCGTGGACGATCACGGCGTGCGACTCGATCGACCGCGCCGCGGCGTCGCTCACTTCGTGCACGATGAGCACTCGACTGCCGTCGATCTCGACGCTGTGCGGTGATTCATAAAGCTCGCCTCCCACGCCCGCGGCCGCGAAAGCTTTGAGCCCTTCCCGATCACCGTCGTTGTGCCCGAACACGCCCGCAAGAGCAATGTTGAGATCACGGAACGGCGCCAGAGAGAAAGGCGAACAGTAATCGCCCGCATGCAACACGAACGTCACCCCGGCCGCGCTCAAGCGCCGAAGTAGCTCCGCTACCGCGGGTACCCGGTCGTGCGTGTCCGCCATTATTCCGATGCGCATCAGTTCGTCACCCAGTCGATCGGCGCGTCCACCTCGTGGCGCACGAGATCGCCATACGTCTCGCGCGTACGAACCACTGCATATCGATCGCCGTCCACTAGCACCTCCGGCGGGCGTACCCGGGCGTTGTAGTTGGATGCCATCGCGAATCCGTAGGCGCCGGCTGAGTGAATCGCGAGCAGATCCCCTGCATCAGCGCGATCGAGCTCGCGATCCTGCGCGAAGAAGTCACCGCTCTCGCACACCGGCCCGACCACATCCACGGTGGTACGCGGTGCCTTCGGCCCGCCAGACGCGGATGCGACTACGTCGATGCGATGATATGCCTGATAGTGCGACGGCCGCAACAGCTCGGTCATGCCGGCGTCGGTCACGACGTACGTCTTGCCGCCGCTCTTCTTACGGTACAACACGCGTGTGAGCAAAAGCCCGGCATTTCCCACCAGGAATCGGCCGGGTTCGACCAGCAGCTTCAGCCCGGTCGGGCCCACCGCGCCGGTCACCGCCCGTGAGAACGCGGAAAGGTCGATTCCGGCGCCACCGTCGTACGATACGGCGAGTCCGCCGCCCATGTCCAGGAACTCGAGGTCGCTGTCCAAGCCGTCGACACGAAGCGCACGTACTACGTCGAGTAGTCGCGCGAGAGCGCGCTCGTAAGGTTCGACGCCGGCGATCTGCGAGCCTATGTGCATGTCGAGGCAGGCGAGCCGCACATTTGCGAGTCCGCGGAATGCTTCGCGCGACGGCGATGGAGTCGTCCACGGAGACGCCGAACTTGCTGCCGCGCTCTCCAGTGCGCGTATATGCGTGCGGAGTGTCGACCGTCACTTCCGGATTGACACGCAGGCCAACGCGTGCGACCTCGCCGCGAGCGGCAGCCAGATCGTTGATGAGATTCACCTCGCCTTCCGACTCGGCGTTTATCAGTTGCACGCTCGCGTCGAGCGCTTCTTCGATTTCGCGAGCGGTCTTGCCAACTCCGCCAAACACGATGTCGCCCGCGCCGAAACCAGCTCGCATGGCGAGGTACAATTCGCCTCCGGACACTACGTCCGCGCCGGCACCCAGCGCGCGCAACAGCCGCAGCAGCGCCAGGCTCCCATTGGCTTTGACGCTGTAGTGGATCCTGTGCGGCAGGCTGGCCAGCGCCGCGTCGAGCGCCTCATACTGACGGCGAACCGGGTCGGCTCCGTACACGTATACCGGAGTGCCGACTGCACCCGCGATCCGCGCCAGAGGCGCTGTATCGCTCCACGCTTGGCCGCCCACGGGTGGCACGGCCGCGGCTAGTACGCCCGAGCCCACAAAGCCTCGACAGCCTTGCCGCCGCCGCCGCCGCCGCCGCACCGCAGGCACGTCGTCGGCGGCTCTGCGGACCGGAACTCCGGATCGGGCAGGACACGGATCGTGGCCTTCGTCTCCTCCTTCACGGTCGCTTCACATTCAGCGCTGCCGCACCAGCCTGCATACACGAATGCACCCTCGCCCTCCATCACCTCGCGGAAGCGCTCGTACGTGATCGGCCCCCGAAGACTGTGAGCCTCGCGCCGGTCTCGGGCAGCAGTGAACATGTCGTGCTGTATCTGCCCCAAGACCTCGCGGACTGCGTCCGGTAGGCCGTCGAACGCGACCGCGCGCTTGGCGCCGGTGTCCCGCCGCACGAGAACGCCTTGCTGCCGCTCCAGGTCTCGTGGGCCCAGCTCAAGCCGAGCGGGCACGCCGCGCATTTCCCAATCGAAGTACTTGGCGCCGGGCTTGAGGTTTTGCCTCGTGTCCACATGTGTTCGGACGCCGCTCGCGCTCGCGGCCAGCGACTCGCGGACACGGTTCGCCGTGTCGAGCACTCTGACCCGTTCCTCGTCCGTCTTGTAGATCGGCACGATGACCAGCTCGATCGGCGCAAGCAGCGGCGGCACACGAAGTCCCACGTCGTCGCCATGCGTCATTATGAGCCCGCCGATGAGACGAGTCGAGACCCCCCAGCTGGTGCTCCACGCGTACTCGGTGCCGCCAGCCTCCGTTTGATACTTCACGTCGAACGCGCGTGAAAAGTTCTGACCGAGGTTGTGGGAAGTGCCCGCCTGCAGGGCTTTGTTGTCCTGCATCATCGCCTCGCACGAGTACGTGCGCAGCGCGCCGGCGAACCGCTCCGATTCGGTTTTTTGCCCGGTGACGACGGGCATCGCCATCCATTCTTCCATGAATCGGCGGTACACGCCGAGCATGGTGCGGGCCTCCGACTGTGCTTCATCGTGCGTGGCGTGCGCGGTGTGCCCCTCCTGCCAGAGAAACTCCAGCGTGCGGAGAAACAGGCGCGTCCGCATCTCCCAGCGCACGACGTTCGCCCACTGGTTGATCAGTAGGGGCAGGTCGCGGTAGCTCTGCACCCATTTCGCGAACATGGCGTAGATGATCGTTTCCGAGGTTGGCCGCACGACGAGCGGCTCGTCCAGCACCTTGCCGCCGCCAATGGTGACGACCGCGGTCTCTGGCGCGAATCCCTCTACGTGCTCGGCCTCCTTGCGCAGAAAGCTTTCCGGGATGAACAGCGGGAAATAGGCGTTCTGGTGGCCCGTGGCCTTGAACATGTCGTCCAGCGCGCGCTGCATCCGCTCCCAGATGCCATATCCAGCCGGCCGAATGACCATGCAGCCACGCACCGGACTGTAGTCGGCCAACTCGGCGCGGAGCACGACCTCGTTGTACCACGCGCTGAAGTCGGCGGCCCGGGTGGTGAGCTTCTTTTCGTCGGCCATCAATCTGCGGAGGCGGCTCGGCAGTGCTGCCGGCCGTGGTCGACCATTTCGGCGAAGCTAAGAGGGGTGTCGCGCTCGCCAGAGCTCATCGAGCGCTCGCCAAGCTCTCGCAGAGTGACATCCGGCTTCTCGCCCGGAGCATGAACGATTGCGACATACCGCGCGCCTGCGTTGACCGCCGTCTTGAGTTGTCGGCTCAGCGTCTGGGGATGCAAAGGGTACTCGACCGCGCAGCCACATTGGCGAAGCCGCCCGGTCAGCGACAGCGCTGCCTCCCGGGTCTCCGGGTCGTCTGTGCCAGGCGCGATCCAATAGTCGAGTTGATTCTGGTGGGGGGGGAGGAGGCCTTTATTCCGAAGCAGCTCAGTGAGAACCACATCGCCCATGCCAAAGCCAAGCGCCGGCAGGTCTACTCCTCCTAGCGCGCTGAGCAGAGAGTCATAACGGCCGCCGCCGCAAATAGCGCGCAGCTCGCCCCGCCGATCATAGATCTCAAATACGAGTCCCGTGTAATATGCGAGCCCGCGGACGATTGAAAGATCGAACGTCAGCCAGTCTTCCGGCGGGTCGCCCAGCAGGCTCCCGACGTACATCTGGAACGTCTGCACCGTGTTCCAAGCCTGCATGAACTGACCCTCGGCGTCTTCGACCGATGTCAGGCCGGCCACCTGACCACGCCCTCGGCTGTCTCGCACGTCCGCCAGGAGCAGCAACGCTTGAGTGGCGGTCAGTCCGGCCGCAACGAGCTTCTCGACGGACACGCTTTCGGGTTGTCGCTCGAACTTGTCAAGCACTGCGTACACGGCCGCGTTTGCAGACTCCGGCACCTCGCGCGCGAGGAGAACAGCGTTGAGCACGCGGCGGTCCGAGAATCGCACGACGATATCATCCTTGGTAAGGCCGCACGCTCGCAGCATGTCGATCGCGCAGGCGAGCAGCTCCGCGTCGGCCGAAACGTCGGATTCGCCAATTATATCGACGTTGAGCTGGTAGTGCTCTCGCAGCCGTCCGCGCTGCTGCCGCTCGTAGCGGAACAGTTGAGGGATAGAGAACCAGCGCACCGGCTTGCGCAGCGTCTGCGCGCGTGCGGCCACCATGCGCGCGACCGTGGGTGTCATCTCGGGGCGAAGCGCAACTCTGCGCCTGCCCTTGTCTTCGAACTCGTAAAGCTGCCCGACTATTTCCTCGCCACTCTTTTTGGTGTACAGCTCGAGTGCCTCGAGCGGAGGGCCGTCAATCTCCACGAGTGCGTAGCGACGAGCGACATCGCGCCACCTGGAGAATATGAAAGCACGTTCCGCGAGCTCCGTGGGGTAGAAATCGCGGAACCCCGGCAGTGGTCCGGCCGGCATGGGGAGAACTTATCCGACCAGCGGAGCGACCGGCAAGCTAGCGGCGGCGCGGCCGGCTACCCGCGCCATGGCATCACCCACGGTGTGAAAGGATCCGGTCACGAGTGTCGTTCGTCCAGCCGACTCGGCCAGCGCGATCGCTTGCTCGAAGTCTGTCTCGCACTCGGCTGACCATCCACGCGACGTCGCGTAGGCGAGTGCATCGTGCGGGTTCCACGCACGCGACGCGGGTGCGGAGGGAGCCGACGTGAGAACGAAATGATCGACCACCGTACCCAGTTGATCCATCACGCCGCGCCAGTCCTTGTCGGCGAGGACGGATAACAGGGCGACCACCGGCGCAGTCGGCCTGACTGCCCGGAGCGTGTTCACGAGCCCGAGCGCACCGTCGGGGTTGTGCGCCACGTCGAACAGGAAGTTGCCAACGCGCTGGAAGCGACCCGGCAGCGACACGCGCTCGAGCGCGGACGCGGCGTCACGTGGGGTCACTGCGTAGGGTTTACCCGCTGCATCGAGCATCGCCAGCGCGAGCGCGGTGTTCGCAGCCTGGTGGACGCCCGAGAGTGGAGTGCACAGTCGCACCCCTCGTCCCGATTTGCCGGCGGTGCGCAGCGTAAACGACGTGCCGCCTTCTGGCTCGAGTCGCACATTGCCCAGCGTCACCTCATCAGCGACCACACGCACCGGATCGGCGCCGGCCTCGCGGGCGTGTCGAGCCAGGAGCTCGCGAATCGCCGGGTCGGACTCGCCGATCACGGCTGGGCGGCCGGGCTTGAAAATTCCCGCTTTCTCCCAGGCGATTTGCTCGCGCGTGTCTCCGAGGAATTCGACGTGATCGATGCCGATTGACGCGACGCCGGCCGCAAGTGGGGACACGACGTTCGTCGCGTCGAGCCGGCCACCGAGTCCGACCTCTATCACCGCGACTTCAACTTCGGCGCGCGCGAACAGCTCGAACGCCATGGCCGTTGTCGCCTCGAAGAACGTTGCGCGGAGACGCTCGACGACCCGCGTGCGGCGCGCGATCCAATTGGTGACGTCATCTTCGGTGATCGGGACGCCGTTGATCACGAAGCGTTCGCGGAAATCCACGAGGTGGGGCGACGTGTACAGACCGACCTTGAGACCTTTCGCCTGGAGTAGGGCATTCGAGAGTTGCGCACACGCTGCCCTTGCCGTTGGTGCCGCCGACGTGAAATGCGCGGAGTTGCTCGTGTGGCCGGCCGATTCGTGCCAAGAGCGCATCCATGCGCTCGAGCCCGAGCTTCCACTTCCCGGTCGTGCGCGCGAAGAGGTAGTCCAGCGCCTCCCGGTATTGGCGCGGACCGATCGTGGTTTGCGCGGAATGCGCGAGCGGCGTGGGCGGCATTGGCGGCGGCGGCGGCGGCGGCGGCGTGGGGCGGGGACAGGCAGCCGCGCTCAGGGCGCGGTCCACCCCGTCTGCGCAGGCTTGCCGCTCATGTGCCGCAGCAGCTGGCCCACGGTCTTCTTGAGGTCCCGTCGGTGGACGACATTGTCCAGCATGCCGTGCTCGAGAAGGAACTCAGCAGTCTGGAATCCGTCCGGCAGGTCCTGCCCCATGGTCTGCTTGATCACGCGCGGTCCCGCGAATCCGATGACTGCCCCGGGCTCGGCGATGATCGCGTCGCCGAGCATGGCAAAGCTCGCGCTCACGCCCCCGGTGGTTGGGTTCGTGAGGATGGATACGTAAGGTATTCGCCGCTCGGCCAGTTGGGCCAAGACGGCGGACGCCTTTGCCATCTGCATGAGCGAGAGCACCCCCTCTTGCATTCGCGCGCCGCCCGACGAAGACACAATCACCAGAGGATACTTGCGCTCGAGCGAGCGGAGTCCCAGCCGCGCGATCTTCTCACCCACCACCGATCCCATGGAGCCACCCATGAAGGCAAAGTCCATGACACCGAGATTGATCGGCATCTCGCCAAGAGTGCCACTCGACGCGACCATGGCGTCGGGCTCGCCAGAGCTGGCGGCGGCCTTTTTGATGCGCGCCGGATATTCGGGAAAGCCCAGTGGATCCGTTGACCGAAGGTCTGCATTGATCTCCGTCATGCTTCCTTCGTCGAGAAGGATCCCCGCGTAATCGCGGGCTCTTACCCGTCTATGGTAGTCGCAGGCCGGGCAGACGTTGAGGTTGCGTGTGAACTTGTCCCGAAGATCGGTATGTCCGCACGCCTCGCACTTCTCCCAGACATTGGGAGGAATTTCCAGTCGCTCGCCGCTGTCACGCCTCGGCCGACGCGGCTTCTTGTCCTTCCGCCACCAGGACATGCGCGGGGAAAGATAATGCAAAGGCTCAGCTATACGCCTTTTTCCGCAAGGAGAGCCATGAACTCACCGGGCGACTGGAGGCCTAACAGTCGCTGAGGGACGTCGGGCTCTTTGCTGAACTGGGCGATCTTGCCCAGCACCGGGAGGTATTGGTTGGAGACTTCCAGTGGAGGGGCGACGATCAGAAAGAAGAAGTAGACGGGCCGTTCGTCGATGGCCCGAAAGTCGATTCCTTCCGGCTTTCGCCCGAACGCCACGCGCAGCTTGTTGACCACCAGAGACCGGCAGTGCGGGATGGCAATGCCGCGGCCGATTCCGGTGGAGCCCAGATTCTCGCGCCGCTTCAGCATCTTGAACAGCATGCCGTCCGACTTGTCGTCCAATTTGAGGAGCGAGATTAGCTCGCGCAGGATTTCGTCTTTGGTCGTCCCTTGCAAGTCCAGCTTGATGGCATCTTCGGAGAAGAACTCGCGGAGCTCCATGTTCCTCATGGGTGGAGATTGTGCCGGCGCGCAAAGCTATGCGGGCCTGCAAGTTGTGTCAATTCTTGATGTTGCACGATTTTTCGGCGTCCGTTAGGTTGCCCTGAATGACGTTTCCCGTTCCGGGTGGCGAACACCGTACCGCTGTATCTAGCGCCGATGGCCGGAGTCTCGGAGTCGCCGTTTCGGCGGCTATGCAGGTCATTCGGCGCCGATGTGGTCGTGACCGAATTTCTATCCGCGGACGGAATCCGCCGAGCGAGCGACGCCATCATGGCGAAGCTCCGGTTCGGAGCCGAGGAGCGCCCCATTGGCGTCCAGATCTTTGGAGCGGACGCTCGCGCAATGGGCGAAGCGGCTGCGCTCGTGACCGATGTTTTCGCGCCCGAGTTCATCGACATCAACTTTGGCTGCCCGGTCAAGAAGGTCGTCAAGCGAAATGGTGGCTCCGGGTGCCTCAAGGACTTGGCGCTCGTGAAGAACGTCATTCGCGCGGTCGCCGAGTCTACGCACCTGCCCGTGACCGTGAAGATCCGCAGCGGCTGGAGCGAGGAGACTCGCGATCCCGTGACGATCGCGCTGGAGTGCCAGGAGGCGGGCGCACGGGCGGTGACTCTGCACCCGCGGACGCGAGCGCAGATGTACTCTGGCGCCGCGCGGTGGGACGAGATAGCGGCCGTGGTGGAAGCAGTCGAAATCCCGGTGATTGGCAACGGCGACATCAAGACCGCCGAGGACGCGGCGCGCCTGCACCGCGAGACTGGATGCGCGGCGGTGATGATTGCCCGCGGGTCGTTTGGCCAGCCCTGGATTTTCACGCAAGCGCGTGCGCTGCTCGAAGGGCGTGCGGCGGAGCCGGCCCCGCCTGTCGCCGAGCGATTGGCGGTTGCGTTGCGGCACGCGAGAATGGCGGCCGACTTCGAGCCGGATCCGCGCGGCGCGGCGATCGAGTTTCGCAAGCACCTTGGTTGGTACGTGAAGGGCTTGCCGGGATCGGCGGAGCTCCGAAAGCGACTGCACGCCGTTAACGAGTTCGACGAGATCGCGCAGCTGTTCGAGCAGTATCTAGCCGTGGCAGAGGACACGGTGTGCGGGGATATCTCGTTGCTGGAGCAGGAGGGGCGGCAGGACGGGGGGCAGGGCGGGGGGCAGGGCGGGGGCAGGGCGGGGGACGGCATGGAGTACAGGTCGAAAGTGAGGGTTGCGAGGTCGGCGCCGGGGTCGTCAACACCGTCGATGGGCTGCCAGCGACCGAGTGGTTGCTCCAGCCCGCGAATAGACCCTCAGCTGCCGCCTCGTTATCATCGTCCTCGTTGCCCTAACCAGTGCTGCCGCGATCGGCGCGGGGGGTGCGGCCGTCTGGCTCGCAGACCGCGCGCGACGATTGCAGAATCGACTCGACCAAGTCGAGCGAAAGTCCGAGCAGCTTACAGCGTTCGTAACCGACCGGCGGCGCACGCCGGCGCGTTCGCTTACGCCCGTCGCGTTGCCGGCATTTCGGGGTAAACGGCCGCCGGTCGAGAGCTCGTCGCTCGCGCTCCGTCGCGACGAGACCCGAGGCTCAGCAGTCGCCGACTATTTGCATGAGCTGCGGGATCGCATTGGCGCGGATGAAGTCGTGCTGTGGCGCGCGAATCCGGACGGAGCAGTCGCGGCCGTCACGTGGTCGAGCGCGGTGGCCGCCGGCAATGGACGACAGCCCGGCCACGGCGCGTCGCACCAGCCGTCCGGCGGGGAAGCACGCGAAGCACCGGATGCGCCGCCTGGCTTCAACCGAGCCCTCTGGCTGCCGCTGGTGGAGTGGTCGGCGAAGCAGCGACTGCTGCATTGCGAGCGCGACGACGGGGAAAACGTGACATTCGCCGTGACGCCGGTCGTCGACGCCGCCCGCGGCTACTGCGCACTCAGCGTTTCGTCGACGACGGCACTTCGCGCTACGGCAGCCGAGCTCAAGTCGTGGCTGCCACGCGCCGGAGCGCACGCCGCGTCGCTCGCTGACCTCGTGCACACCCTTCGCCTGTACGAGCGACAGGTGAGGCAGGCCAACGTCCTCGTCAACTCGGCCAAGATGTTTCAATCAAAGCGATCGGTCGATGGATTCGGGCAGACCGTAGTTCGCGATGCGCTGCAGCTTACCGCAGGCACGACGGCGGCACTGGTCAAGTGGGACGGCGATGCGCGCGCGGGACTCGTTCAGAGCGTGTCGCCTGGCCACTCGATGGAGCCCGGCCAGCGCGTTTTCGCACAATCGATCGTGGGAGAATGCTGCGCGGAGGATCAGTCGCAAACCTGGGAGGACGCCCGCCGCCTGAACGATGCGACCCCGATTTATGGTCCAGAGGGCGCCGCAACATTGCTCGCGTCGCTCATGGTCGTGACCCTCAAGCAAGAGCAGCGCGTCGTAGGCGCGATCGTCGTTGAGGGTGATGCCCCGTTGAGTCTGCTTGCCCGCGATGTCGGGCCCGTGAGGACGCTCGCGGCGATCGCCTCTGCCTCGTTGCAGCAGCTCTGGCGTATGGAGGAGGTGCATCGCGCCTCGATCACAGACCAGCTAACCGGGCTCTACAATCGCCGCCACTTCGATCATCAGCTGCTGCGCTTGCTGGCCGAAGCTGATCGATCCGGCCAGCCGGTGTCCCTCATCATTGCGGACGCCGACCACTTCAAGCGCGTCAACGACACTTTCGGGCACGATGCGGGTGACGCCGTGCTCGTGTCGGTCGCAGCGACGGTACGGCGTGCTGCTCGCCCGCACGACGTCTGCGCCAGGTACGGCGGCGAGGAGATGGCGGTTCTGCTGCCCAACACGCCCTTGATCGAAGGGCTCGAGATCGCCGAGCGTTTGCGGCGCAACCTGGCAGCGAAGCCAGTTGTCCACAACGGAGCGCGGATCTCGGTGACCGCGTCGCTCGGAGTCTCGTCGTACCCCGACAGCGTGTCGTCGCACGGCGCGCTTTTCCCGGCGGCGGACCGCGCGCTGTACGCGGCCAAGTCCGGCGGTAGAAACTGCGTGAAGTCAAATGGCGCAACAGATGAATTGGCTGAAACTTCACAGGGCTCACCTCGCGCTGGATCTCAACACCCCTGGGGTTGACTTTGCGGCTCGGGCAGGTAGCTTGAACGTGTAGGGGGCGAACTAGGCTCGACATGTGTTGTGACGTTGGTGTGGCGTGCCCAGGTACTCGGGATCCTGGTTAAACACTCGGGAAAAAATCACACAAGCCAACAACAACCTGGCTCTGGCTGCGTAACTAAGGTTGCGCGCCTTGCCTCTGAGGAAGCCCGCCCGGGGCGCTCTCTGAGGTATCGCAAATCTGGGCTAGTTGGCCGTCGCGTCTTCCGGCGGTCGATGAAAGCTTAGGAGACTTGTCCGGTCGTGGGTTGCCCGCTGGCCAGCGGCCGGAGACCTCAACAGGTGGGCTACGCACGTAGGCATGCCAGCTGAACATCGGCATGGACCGGGGGGCAGTACCCCGCGCCTCCATCCCCATAGGGGCCGTCTTCGGACGGCCCCTATTTTTTGGGCGGCGTAAGGCCGGCATTTAATGCCGCCCCCACGTCGGATGCGGTGGCCCGTGGAGCCGTACGATCGTTACACCCCACACGGCCCCTCGTCTCTCGGTCACATGGGGCGCAATTGGGGAATCGCGACCAAGCTCGCCGCCGCGATCATGGCGTTCGTCGTGTCGGGGTTGCTGGTCGCTAGCCTGCTCGGCTGGCACGAGACGGAGCAGCGGCTGTTGCGGATGCAGCTCGATGCCGCGAACGCGCGTCTCGTTGGTAACGTTGCGATCGCGCGCGCGATGTTCGACGTCCGTTTTCCCGGGCCTTGGCGGCTTGTCGCAGCGCCGGCAAATGAGCCACCAATCGAGATCTTCAACGGCAACGGTCGCGAAGACACGTACCGGTCCATCGTCTCGGTTCAGGAGCATTTGTACAAAGGCCCCACACCGATCCTCGACAATCCCGACGTCGAGCGCACGGTCCAGCAGATCGACAACCTGACGGGCACGGAGCTGACCATTGCTCAGCGGCTACCGCCTGCGCCGTCCCGCGACCCGACTGTGGGTGTCGCGCCCGAAGGGCGCGCGCTGCGTCTCGTGACGACGGTCACGCGCCTCGACTCGCAGGGAGTTCCTGTCCGCGCTGTCCGAACGGTGATGCCCACGCACGACGTGTCATCGGGAGCCACGATCGCAGCCGGTACCGTGTTCGCCACGGGCGCCACGTACTCCGGGCGAGCTCGCTCGGCGGGAGAGGACCGCTGGACGCGCTACGAGCCGCTGGTTGCTGGCGATGGATCGGTGATTGGCATCTTTTACGGCGGGCTGCCGTTTGCCCCGTTCGAAGCTGCGGCTACGCGGGCGTCGAACGACTTGGCCTTTCACGTGCATGCTGTCGGGAGTTCTGATCGCGTTCGTGTTGAGCGTGCTGCTGTTCCGGCTCACCAAGCGGCTGGTGCGTCCGCTGCTGGCGATTCGAGAAGCGGCTCAGAAGATCGCGGCCGGCGATCTGAGCGCTCGGGCGTCGCTCGCCGGATCGGACGAGGTTGCGGAGCTGGGCAAGACATTCGACGGCATGGCGTCTCGTCTACAGGCATTGAACGATCGCATTGTGGTGGCGACGGAGCAGCTCACGGCTTCGGCGCGTCAGGTGGATGCCGCGGTCACGGCGGCGGCGGTCGCCACGCAGCAGGTAGCGACCTCGATCGGCGAAGTGTCACACGGCGCGGCCGAATCGGCCGGCCGAGTGGAGGAGGCCACCAAGCAAGCCCACCAGGCGCTGGGGCACGTGCGAGCGATTCACGATGAAGTGGAGCGAGCGCTCAAAGAGGCCGGCAGTGACGGACGAGCTGGCATCCGAGGGACACGCGCAGGTGGCGCGTAGTCTTACGGTGAGCGAGGGAGTGCGGGCCACGGTTGGGCGAGCGCGGGAGGTGATGCACGAGCTGGAAGGGCAGGCTGAGCGAATCCAGTCGATCGTGCAGATCATCAAGCGCATCGCATCGCAGACCAACCTATTGGCCTTGAACGCGGCGATCGAGGCGGCGCGTGCGGGTGAGCAGGGCAAGGGGTTCGCGGTAGTAGCGGGCGAGATCCGCGCGTTGGCCGATGAGGTGCGCAAGTCTTCGGAGGGTATTGGCGCGATCGTGGAAGAGACTCGCCAGCGGACGGCCAGTGCTGTCGTCCTGATGGGCGAAGTAGATACTGAGACCGAGGCGGGCGCACAGGCAGCGCGCGCGAGCGACGAGGCATTCCGGAGCATCGGGTCTGGCGTGACCCGGTTGAGCGGTCAGGTGAATTCGATCAAGGGCGCAGCGGACGCGGTAGCGGTGGCGGTGGCGCAGCTGGACTCGGCGATTGCTGCGGTGGCGTCGATCGCGCAGGAGAGTGCGGCGACGAGCGAGGAGGTATCGGCGTTGGCTCAGGAGCAGAGTGCGACGTTGAGCGAGATCACGAGCGAGATCCACGATGTGTCCAGCATGGCGGAGGAGTTACGCGGCGTAGTGGTGAGCGCGGACGCGACGGCGCCGGCGCGGCGGTCGTCGGCTCCCAAGGTTGTGCTGGTGGATCGCGATTCTCAGCCCGTTCCCCAGCGCAAGGCAGCTGCCTAGCGCAGGGTCGCAGGTTGCTTGACTTCGCTGGTGGCGTGGATACGTTACGCTTACTGACGCGGGGTGGAGCAGCCTGGTAGCTCGTCGGGCTCATAACCCGAAGGTCGCGGGTTCAAATCCCGCCCCCGCTACTGACTTAGGCTGGAATCGACGCGGCCAACTTGCAAAGGTTGGCCGCGTTTCTTGCTTTTTGCTACGGCCGTGAGTGCCGCTCCCGTCCGAACCTCACATCAGGAGGCGATATGCCATCACCACGAACGAACGTCGACGCGCCCTCGTTTGTGGTCACCATGACGCTCATCGTCGCCGACGTCGCCCGCTCGCAGGCGTTTTACCGCGACGTGCTCGGCGCCACGGTATTACGCGAGAGCAATGCATCCCTGGGGGAGCCGGCGTATCTGCGACTCGGCAACATTTGGCTCAGCATCAATGTCGGCGGCGGCCCCACCGACGACAAGCCCGAGGTCATCGCGACGCCGCCGCAACATCCCAACGAGCTGAGCGGCTTCATGAACCTGAGGGTCACGGATATCGCGCGATTCTACGAGCTGTGGCGTTCTCGCGGTGCAACGTTCATTACCGCACCGAAGGTGCACGTCTCGGAAATCCGGTGTTATATCCGAGATCCGGACGGATATCTCATTGAAGTCGGCCAGACGACCTTCACCGCCTCGCCGCTCGATCTTTATAGCTAGTGGGACGGCTCGGCTGCCGCGGGGGGGGGGGGGGTGGCGTACACCGTGCCGTGATGGTGTACCAACTCGATTCGTATCGCTATTGGCAGGAGCAGCTGCGGCGATCGGATTTCGTACCCGGTCAGTTCGGAGAGAACCTCACGGTCGATGGGCTCGCAGACAACGAGGTCAATCAGAGGAGTTCAGCCATGCGCTCTGACATCGTGCCGGGAGGCGCTTTTCCCGACTACCAACTGCCCGATCACACGGGCAACCTGCGCAAGCTCAGCGAGCTACAGGGCGACGATCCGCTGATCCTCACGCTCGCGCGCGGCCACTACTGCCCAAAGGAGCACCAGCAGCATCTGGAACTCGCCGCGTTCTATCCGAAGATCGCCGTGGCGTACACTCAGATTGTGACGATCACCACCGACGACCACCATACGCTCCAGGAATTCCGCGCGTCAGTCGGCGCCCAATGGAGCTTCCTTTCCGACCTCGAGCGGACCATTCAGGAGGATCTCGACATCCAAGAGTACACCGACCCCGACCACAACCCAATGATTCCGCACACGCTTGTGCTCAAGCCAGGTCTGGTGATCTACAGCATCTACAACGGCTATTGGTTCTGGGGACGCCCGTCGGTCGTCGATCTTTGGCAAGACCTGCGCGCCGTGACGCGCGAAATCCGACCGGACTGGGACCTGAGTACCCCTGGACTGCGCTCGGCATGGGATGCGGGTGACTTTTCGCGTTTCCACGGGTGGAACAAGCAGGCCAGGTTGAATTCGACCTCGTTTGGAGACACGGCGCAGCACCGTCGCTTTGAGGTCACGCCTGAATAACGCAACATGCCACAGATCGACGGGACCGGGTCGATCGAGTTGGCCTCGTGTCTTTTTGTTGCGGGCCTGGGGCCGACACTAACCTGACACCCCCATCGCAGAGTCGCGGCAGCTTGGCGGAGAGGGCGTCACGAAAGGCCTGATTCCCACCAGTGCAGTACTTACTTGGTGGACGTCGACAAAGGCACGCTGGGTCTTCCGCCAGTGGTGGGCCAATTCACAGGTCGTCGCAGCGAGTTCTACGATCAGGAGGAATACAAGGGGCGGGCGATCTTGGTGCGCTACGTTTGGACCGACATCTCGCCGAAATCGGCTCGAATGGAGCAGTCGTTCTCGCCGGACGGCGGAAAATCCTGGGAAGTGAACTGGATTTGCGAGTTGTCTCGGTAGCGATGGCGGCGTCACCAGAGAAGGTCGACGCCGCCCGCTGCGGCGATTGCGGGATCGCGCGTCACTAGCGGGTAGTCCAACGCTGCCGCTGTCGCCGCCACTAGGCGATCGCCTCTTTCTGGGATCGCAAATAGGTTGTGCGAACGTAGGACGACGTCGGCGGTCAGCGGGACCACTTGATAACGCGACGGCGTGCCTGACAGGCGCAGCACGAAATCGTCGAACGGCTCGCCGATATTTACGCCGCCGGTCTGCACCGCCTCACTCAACTCCACGAGCACCATCACCGGGACGCATAGCACAGCGCGCCCGGTGTCCACTCGTTCGAAGAATGCACGGGCCCGGCGTCCCAAGCGGCGAGTGCGGCCGGCCGCCCACCAGACAAGCGCGTGCGTGTCGGTCACGGCAATCGCTGGTACAGGGGCCACGCGTGTGTCAGGTGGGAGGAGCGTCAGTCGTCGGCGAGTACCGACGCCAGCTTCGCGCGGCCGCGCTTTTTCTGGTCGTCGCGGAGCCGACCGAGAATGCGCTCGATATCACCATGCAGCGTAATCAGTCCGCGCAGCGGTCGAACTGGTGGTTCGACCTGTACGCGCAGCCTCGCCAGATCTGCCTCGAGCCCCGCAAGCTCATCCGCGCGGACGAGCACCACTCGGTTTGTTGATCCCCGGTGTGACAGGGTCACGCGGGGCGTGACCCCGCTGATCACACCTTCGACCAGCTCGAAGAGCCGGGTCCGAGCCCGGCTGACCGGAATTGCCTCCCGGGGCCGCCGTAGCGGCCGTCGCGCTCGCCTAGTCATTGTACAGACTCCGACCCTATTATGGACATGTACAAGTACACGTACACATCAACATAACTAGCGGCCGATTGGTTTGACAAGACAATCCCGTACTATCCGCGCCTTGTGACGCTCGGCGGCTGCTCTGCTACCAGTCGCGGCTAAACGCGGCTAAGTTGTCGTGGGATGAAATCGGGGCAGGGTAGCTCAGCTGGTTAGAGCACGGCACTCATAATGCCGGGGTCGCGGGTTCGAGTCCCGCCCCTGCTACTTGCGGGCCAACCACTTACGGGTTGTTGGCTCGTGTCGTTTCTAGGTGCTGCACCCGCCAGTGCACCCATTTTCTTCGCGAGCTCCGCGCGTGCCGCCGGCGACGAGGGGGCGGCCCTTATCGGAAGCGAGCGCGATTACCGTCGACGCTGGTGAACCTGTGATCGAAGGTGCCGAAGTTGATGCGGACGAGACGCAACCGGCTGCTACGTAGCTCGGCGAGTGCTCCTTCTAACTAAAGCAAAAACCAGCAGGCGAGCTGAGCGTCGGTGCTGCCACATCGTACTGGACAGACTCTCGACCGCGGAATGCCTATTGCAGTACGCTGGGCCGCCGAAGCTGTGCAGCACGAGTATTCTCAAAACCGGCAAGGAGTCCTCAATGGAAGCGACGTGGAAACCCCACGAAAGGCACGGTGAGCTGACCACGCAAAGCGACCTGCCCGACACCGTCTTCGCCTTTCCGAAGGAGCGCAAAGAGCCGCTTACCAATGCGAAGCACGTGCGGAACGCCGTGGCGCGGTTCGATCAAGTCATCGGCGTCTCCGATGCCGATCGTGCTTTGGCCTTCGCGAACATCGAGAAGGCTGCAAAGTACTATGACGTTAACCTCTCAGAGACGTCATGGCACGATCTCGGCGTTCATCCGCAACGCAACCGGAAAGAGGCTGCTGCCAAAGGCGTTGCGACGCGCGAGCGGGAGCGCAGTGAACAACGCTAAACGCCGAGCGCGCTGCACGAACTAGAGAAAAAGCAAGGCAAGTATTGAAAGTTCTGGTCGTCTCCCTCCGCAGTGCGGAAGCGGTGAGAAGGAGGGACCGTTGACCGAGATTTCTGGCGTCGGCCTCTGGGGCTGCGGGGAAAAGGGTGCGTGGCTAGCGGATGTACGACGCGCCCAGCCGCATTGTGCAGTGGCCCCTTAGGACTTCGCTTTCTTCGAAGGTTTCGACTTGCCAGAACTGTTGAGGGCGACCGCTTGGCGAACGAGCGCCTTGAAGGCGGACTCGTCAACTTCTCCTCCTTCGTGGATGTCGATCGCGCGGCGCGCGTTTCCCTCGAGACTCGAGTTGAAGAGACGGGCCGGATCCTTTAGAGACGCGCCCTTGGCGAAGGTGAGCTTCACGACATTCTTGTAGGATTCGCCAGTGCAGATGATGCCGTCGTGCGACCAAACCGGAGTGCCCATCCACTTCCACTCCTCGACGACGTCCGGGTCTGCTTCCTTGATGAGCTTGCGCATTCTGCTGAGGGTTTTCCCGCGCCAGTCGCCGAGTTCCGCGATTCTTTTCGAGATGAGCTCCGATGCCGACTGGCCTTGGCTCGCGCCCGACTTCTTCATGTTCTCATCCTAGAAGTTCCAGAAATCGACAAGTCAGCCCTCCTTGAGGTCATCCCATGTTGCTGCGCCTAGCGTCGAGCCTAACGGACGCTCAACGGAGTGTCGCGCGCAAGTGCCTTGATAGGCGCTCAACCAGGCCACTCATAATGCCGGGGTCGCGGGTTCGAGTCCCGCCCCTGCTACCTGCGGGCCAACGACTTACGGGTTGTTGGCTCGTGTCGTTTCTAGGCGCTCTCACCGAGCATTCCGAAAACCTGTGAGGCCGCGACGCTGAATGCCATCTGGACCTCGCCTCGCACACGGGGCGCATTTACTCGTGTGGCGAAACACTTTGACGAGTTTCGCCGTATCTCACGCTAAACCGTCGCAAGCGAGGACCCATGAGTTCCACCAGGAACCCAGGCAGATTCGCAGGCTTGCTGTATCTACTCACGTCAATGGTTGGTTTCTTCGCCATGGGCTATGTCCCCGATCACCTGATCGTGAACGGAAACGCAGCGGCGACGGCCAACAACATCTCGGCCTCCCAGACGCTCTTTCGCCTCGGCATCGCGGGCGAACTCATCGGCATGGCCGGTTTTATCTTCGTGGCGCTGGCTTTGTACGATCTGCTCAAGGGGGTCAACCGGCGGCACGCCTTCCTCATGGTGACATTGATCGTGGTCTCGATCCCGATAGCCTTTGTGAACGAGTTGAACTCAATTGCTGCCCTCGTCCTCGTGCGCGGAGCTGATTTCCTATCCGTATTCGACAAGGCTCAGCGGGATGCTCTGGCCATGCTGTTCATCAACTTGCACAATCACGGCTTTGGCGTTGCCGAAATATTTTGGGGTCTGTGGCTCTTTCCCCTCGGGCTGCTTGTGTACAGGTCGCGATTCCTGCCGCGGTTCCTGGGCGTCTGGCTCGCCATCGCCGGCGTCGCTTGGGTAATCCTAAGCCTTACAGGCGTACTGTTGCCGCAATACCAGGGTAGGGTGTACACATACTCCCAGCCCGCCTTCTTCGGGGAGATAGCGCTCATGCTCTGGCTCGTCATCAAGGGCGCCACGCCGCCAGCCCTGGACGCCACAGCCTGATGGTCGCCGGCTGCGTAGTGTACCCCATGACTCGGCCCAAGCAATCGCGACCCGTTGACGTCGGCGCTGCCCTCCTGCGGGCGTACACGGCCAGCGCGCGTGCGAATCAATATCTCGTCGAGCGGTTGCATCCCAGCGTGTGGCGCGCAAAGCCGCCAGCGCCTCGCGTGCGCACGATCGCGGCGCTCGTGGCTCACGTCCATAACTGCGGGCTGGTATACCTCAGGCGAGCGGGACCAGATGTCGCCGTCCCTGACGACCTGGATCGATTCCGCGTGACTCCCGCTCTTGCCGCGCGCGCTCTCGACGCCAAACGGCGGGCCGTGCTCGCAATCGTGGGGCCCGCGCTCGAGCGAGGCGGGCGGATCGGGGGCTCCCCCCACGACGCTGCGACATTTCTTGCCTATTACATGGTGCACGACGGCCATCATCGAGGGCAGATCCTGCTGCTCGCGCGGCTCCTCGGTCACCCAGTGAGCGTCGAGACCATGGCGGCAATGTGGCAGTGGGCGGCGCGAGCGAAGGAGTGAGGATTGCTGGTTTGGCTCAAGCAGAACCGCTGGTGGTTGTCCGGGCTATCGCTGGTCTTTTTCGTCGTGGGCATTCTTGCAGTGGCGGTCTTTATCATCCGAATGCCCGCAGATCACTTCGGCCAGGCCCCACGGGTTGCCGGCGGCGGACATCCTCTCGCCCAATGGATTCGCCGGGCAGTCAAGAACGTTGCGGGTATCGTGCTGGTCATGACAGGCCTTCTCATGTCGTTGCCGCTCGTTCCCGGTCCCGGCCTGCTCGCCGTTCTGATTGGCGTTTCCCTCACCGAGTTTCCCGGTAAACGCGCGATTGAGATCTGGATCATCCGCAAGCGACCGGTTCTCAGGCCGATCAATTGGCTCCGCGCGAAATGCAATCGTCCGCCGCTCCAATTGCCGCAGTCTGACCACTGATTGAGTAGCATTTCCTCGTCGTGCATCGCCTTGAAAGCAAGAGGATGCTTCTGTATGGGCCAACCGTCGGCCAGAGCCACTACCCACGGGCCTAGCGGTCCTGCCCTTTGCGTTTCCGGTTGTAGCCCTGTTCGCTCGCGCATCGGCGTGTGATTACTGTATCACATGGTGCCAGACGTGTCGCTGCTCACAGACCAGCCCGACGCCGGAACGGAGCTCAATCTGCGGCTCGCTTAACGATGACAGGGACTAACTGGTCGGGGGCAACGTTGAACCCCGGCCCACTCGGAGCACCATGGACTTCGACCTAACGGCCGGCATCGCGGTCCTCGAACGCACACCGCACACCTTCCGTGCTGGCCGGGCTCCCCCCCGCGTGGACTGACGCGACCGAGGGTCCGGAGACGTGGAGCCCCTACGTCATAGTGGGCCATCTGATCCACGGCGAGCGCACCGACTGGATCCCGCGTGCGCAGCTCATCCTCGCCCAAGGCCCACAGCGCCGCTTCACGCCCTTCGACCGCTTCGCTCAGTTCCGCGAGAGCCAGGGCAAGTCACTCGCCGACCTACTCGATGAGTTTGCGCGCCTTCGGGCTGAGAACCTGGCCACGCTGGCCGGATGGCGCCTGACTGATGCCCAGCTCGCCCTGGAGGGGGAGCATCCCGAGTTCGGGCCGGTCACGCTACGTCAACTGCTGGCCACTTGGGTCGCGCACGACCTGGGGCACGTGGCACAGACGGCCCGCGTGATGGCGAAGCAGTACCGCGAGGCGGTCGGCCCGTGGCGCGCGTTTGGGTTGAGCGTGCAGAGTCGGGCATCCTGACGGGCGAATCCGGGCGGCTCGGCGTGAGATCAGAGTGAAAACCGTGCTGGATGCCTGCGTTTGCCTTGAGCGGCTCGCGAGGCAATGCGCGACCTGACTATGTCGGGCGGCCGATTCCCGATCGGACACGTGACCCGGTAGTCGCCGAGTTCAGTTGCAGGCTGGCGAAGACGGCCGCCCGATGATCAGCGTTGTCAAGATCTAAATGCCGTCGAGGGTAAGCCTCCAAAATGTCGCCGATCACGGGTGATAGCGCCGTTGAGAGTGGTGTCCGATTCGCCCCTGCCGGTTACAAGAAGCTGCAGCCGCTTCTTGGACCAGACTCCAAACTGCGTCGACCCCACAGTGGGTGATTGTCTTGCATCCAATGTCGCTGCATTGATTATTAGGTCCGACAAGTTGCTAGGCCCGACGAGACGGTGGGATGTTCTGATTCATTCGAAATTGGTTCCGAGGGTCATATTTTGCCTTGATTGCTTGCAAACGCTTGAACGCTTCGGGGTTGTACGCGTCCATGACACGCTTTGCGCCCTCGTCGGCAATAAAATTCACGTAGACCTTGCCGGTGCTGTGGACCTTCATCGCGTCGAAAAACTCCTGGCTCCACGCGAGATGCTGCGCCGTCTCATCCGCTTTGGCCCACCGTGTCTGAATCACAAGCGCATATCTCGACTTCCTATAGCCGAACGCAGTCGCGTCCTCATCGACGCGTGCAACGGCGCCGCCCAGGTTTATAAGCTTCACATCCGTCGCGGGTGAGGTCACCTTGGAGACGTATTCAAGCATTGTCTGTGCTGCGCCATCGGTGAGTTCCGGCAAGTAGTGCCCTATCCATTGGTTGTGAAAACCATTGCCCCAACTCGGGTCGAGGGCTTTCTGCCAGTCCGAGTAGGCACGGCGCTTCACCAGATCGATGAGTGGTCGTCCAAACTGACGAAGCGGTGCCAACGCCTTGTCGCCATCCTCGTCCGCGCTGGCATAGCAAGCAGCGATCGTTGCCACCAGTCGACCGTGCATCTCGGTCGGAAGTAACGGAGAGGCTGGCGCCTTGCGCATCATCAGCCAGACGCAAACATCGTCTGGTGCGTGATCATTGAAATCGCGAACGAACCCGGCCACCTTGGGAAGATCTTCGAGCGGGTGGAAAACTAAGCCGGCAAGCACATCTGACACGGGCGCGAGGCGAAACTCAAAATTGGATATGATCCCGAAATTGCCACCACCACCGCGAATGGCCCAGTACAAGTCTGAGTGACTCGTTTTAGACGCTTCGACAATCCGACCATCGGCTGTCACCGCTTTGGCCGAGATAAGATTGTCACACCCCAGACCCAGCTTGCGGTGCAACCAACCCATGCCCCCACCCAGTGTGTAGCCTCCCACGCCAACCATGGAAATGATGGGGCCGGTCGAAGCAAGCCCGAATTTGTGGGTCGCGCCGTCAAAGTCGGCGAAGGTTGCGCCGCCACCGACCCGGGCTGTTCTGGCGCTCTGATCGACCTGAACGTCCCTGAGCCGAGTCAAATCGATGGTCAAGCCGCCGTCGTTTATTGCAAAACCGACGGCGTTATGCCCGCCGGCGCGTACGGAGACCAGCGCATTGTGCCGTCGTGCAAAGCGCACGGAGCGTACGATGTCATCGGCGTCGGCGCAGCGAATGATAATGGCCGGCCGCCGATCGATTGCGGCATTCCAGATGTGCCGAGCCGCGTCATAGTCCGGTAGGCCGTCGACCAGGAAGTCGCCTTTGAGACCCTTTTTCAATTCAGTGACGGCCGAGTTGTCAACGACGATGGTGCTGCCGTCCAATGTCTTCAGTCTCGTTGTCGCGGGATCGGCGCGAGCGACGCCAGTCCGGTAGGTTGCTGCGCCAGCGAGGATGGCGGCCGCGCCGACGACGAATTCACGTCTCCCCATCGTGCGGTTGCTTACACCCGTCGGTTGATTGGTCTTTTCTGAGCGTACTTTCTTCATCGTCGTCTCCCTACCGATCGTGGTGTAAGTAGGCTGTCATTGCAAAGGGCGCCACCTGTATTGGTCAAAGGGGATCACTCCGCAGCAGCTTACTCTCGTATTTACGGCAAAAAAACCGCCCCCTATTTGCTAAGGGACTTTGAGCTGTCAAGGCCTTACTGGCTAACCCGGCAGCCAATGCCGCCATGCTGACGACCTCATTCGACACGGTTACACACGGTAGCGGGTACACGCTGAGTGCCCCCTCGATACGGGCCATGCGGAACCCGCCTGGCGAGGGCAGGCGATAGCGGCCAAGAAGCCGCCCCATTACTGGCCGCGATGGCAGCACCACACCCCACGGTGCACGATCGACGATGCGCTCTTCGAGATCAGGGTGCCGGACATTCGTGTTGCCGAACGGCGTCCCGACCGCGCGGCGCGTAGCGCGCAACTCTGGCTCATATGTCAGCCAAACAAGGCATTTGTGACAGTAATAAGTGGCCATCGCAACTCTGAATTTAGGGTGACGACGCCCTTGGAGCGTGCAAAGACGGACATCCTGATGGTCGAATCCGGGCGGATCGGCGTGACATCAGAGGAGAACCGTGCAGGATGCCTGCGCTTGCCTTGAGCCGCTGGCGAGTCCCAATCGTTCGCACCGACGGCTTGCATTCCGTCGGCGCCAACGTAGAAGTATCGCCACGATGCGGGGCAGGTGGCGAAGCATTCACTGTCGGCTGGCGGGCGGCACCACGCCATTCATCCGGAGATACTCGACCATCTGGCCGTAGTGGTCGTACGAATGCATGAGCGACTCGGTGATGAGTGAGAGTCGCGTTGCAGTCCCGCCCTGAAAGGGCGAAATGGGTGAGGATCTAACCGGAACGCGCCGATCACCGATCACGTCGATTGCCTTCTCGAGCGCGTCGAACGAGCCCTTGAGGTAGGCGATGTGCTGCTGCTTCGTGACGACGCTGTCTGGTCCCTCCTCGTCGCCAGCGTCATCCGGTGGCGCCTGTCCGAGCGCCGCCGCGGCGAGGATATAGTTGGTCGCCGCCGAATGCCTCACCTCTCGGCTGAAGGTAAGAACGTTCTTGAATTCGCCAACCGTGGGTGCGAAGCCGTACTTGTCCGCCGGCATTGCTTCTGCCGCGGGGACAATGGCGCGCCGGACGGCGCTGTTCAACAGGAGGCGAAAGTTCGCCCGCTCCTGAGCCGTCGCCGAGTCGACGCTCGCGTCGCCCGGCATCGCGCGCTGCGCGTGGACGCAAGGTGCAACCGTCAGCATGGTTAAGAGGGACAGCACGACACCGAACCGAGTTCGCGTTCTCATCAGGCGCTCCGTCATTAGGGTTGGAAGACGGGCGCATCCTACCGCTTAAACCGCGGTTTAAGTCAAGAATGCTACGTTGAACTAGCGCGCGCTAGCGCGACGACGCGTCTCCAAACACATTGGCCGAGCGTCTCGCACTCGCAGCGCATCAAGCGCTCGAGTAGGTCCACCATTCGCTGCGCGCGATCAATTCGTGCGATCATCTCCTCGCGTTTTCGGCGGGCTAGTGACTGCCAGCGGGCCGAGGCCGGCGTGGCCCGGTCGAACCCGTTGAGCAGCAGCTTGATCTCACCAATGGTGAACCCGGCGTCCTGCGCAAGGCCAATCAGCGCGAGCGTCTCGAAGACAGACGCATCATACACGCGACGTCCGCCCGTACGTCGTGGCGCCCGGATGAGTCCAGCACGCTCGTAATAGCGAAGCGCCGAGGCGCGTACGCCAGCGTGTCGGGCAACCTCGCCGATCGAGAGCTCGTCGCGATGTTGCGTACCGGTAGCCATGGCTCGAGGGTACAACCTAGAACACCTCGAAGCGAGCTCTGTTCATGGCTCTTTCGTCCGGCCCAATGCGCGGCAGAGTTGAATCGGGATCGTAACGTCGCGCAGTCCGCGACCATCTGTCGCTCCCCCAATGCTGCTTCTCGCTTAGGGTGACAAACCAAGCGCGAGACGGAGGCCAGCGTCCACCGCACGCATTCTTCGGTCGCTCAGCCGCGCACACAATTCGCCAAGCATTGTCTTGTCGACGGTATATAGCTGGGAGACGTTGATCACTGAATCTCGCGGGAGCCGTGACTCTCTGGCGCGGACCGTGACGTTGCCCGGTGCGTCAGCCAGCGCCAGGTTGGGGGTTAACAATGCGACGACGGTTGTGCCGATAAGGCTCCGGTTGAAGTCGTCGGCTTGAACGATGACGGCTGGCCGGCGGAATCCGGGTTCGGATCCTGTCGGCTCAGCAAGGTCGACCCAATAAATCGTTCCGCGACGGATGGCGTCCCCTGACGAGCGCGCTACCATCCGCCCGGCCCGGCGTCGCGGACAAGCCTCTCGTGTTGCGCGTCGAGAAAGGCGCGGTCAGCGCCGGACTGGTGAGCGGCGTAAACAGCGTTGAGTCGCTCGGTGACCTCGTGCCGCCGAAACCGCGTGAGGTAACGTCGCAGAGCCCTGGCGTAGAGCGCGCTCCGAGACACGCCGAGGGCCTTGGCGGCCGATTCGGCCTCGGCGAACAAGGGATCAGGGAGTGAGATACCTGTTTTCATACCAGAGTATAACTACATTCCTACCCCAGTGTCAATGCGATTGCCCGTTGACGGGAGATGTCGTTTAGTTAGCGGCCCTTCCCATGCGAATCGCTGATCCCTCGATGCTGGTCACCCCCGTCGCGGTACTCGTGCTCGGCCTCTTCGGCTACTGGGCAGTGCTCTTCTGGGTCCAGCGTTGGATGCTCTTCCCCGCGCCTTCGATCGCAGGTGCGCCGCCGCGGCCGCCGGACGCACGCCAGATCTGGCTCTCCATTCCCAGCGCACGCGTCGAGGCCTGGTATCTCGCTCCGTTTGAGCCGAGCCCGAGACGAGCACCTCTACTCATCTTCGCGCACGGCAATGGTGAGCTGATCGACTATTGGGCTACGGAGTTCGACCAGCCGAGAACATGGGGCATGGGAATCCTCCTCCTTGAGTATCCAGGCTACGGCCGCTCGGGCGGTAGGCCTTCGGAGAAAAGCGTCGGGGCGGCGATCTTCGCCGCATTCGATTGGGGCGTGGCGCAGCCTGACATCGATCCTGCTCGCATTGTTGGATACGGGCGTTCGCTGGGCGGTGCCGCGGTAGCGGCGTTCATTGGGGAACGCCCCGTTGCTGGCCTCATTCTAGAGTCCACCTTTACTAGTGTTCGGGCCTTCGCCTCTCGTTTCGCTGCGCCCGCGCTGCTAGTACGCGATCGATTCAATGTGCTCGCGTCTGTGCGACGCTACCGCGGTCCGCTCCTGATCCTGCATGGCGAGCGGGACGACCTCATCCCGCCGGCGCATGGCCGCGCGCTGGCGGAAGCGCACGGACATGCCGAGTTCCATTCTCTGCCCTGCGGGCACAACGACTGCCCGCCATCTTGGGTTGTCGTGAAGAGGTTCCTCGACCGGTATGATCTTCTCGACAAAGCAGGGAAGGACTAGCCTCCGCCCGCGGCCGGGGCGTGCTTGCACAACGTCACAGTGCCTACCGTCATCGATGACAGCAGACGAGCGCGATTGATAGAACGCCCACGAGTGCCCCGGACGCTCCGCGCTTAGCATGCTGAAATTCGCCAGCCTTGGCGACCGAGTCCAATGGCCAAAACTTCGCCAACGCTCATTAGCGTTCGATTAAACGACACCCATCCGATTCGTTACGAATCCGCCGATATGAACTCGGTGCCTTGAACCCGGATTCGTTCCACGCTCATGGCAGACCGTCTGCCAGCCCTCAACAGCGTACGCGTGCGGTATCCGAGCTGGTCGGGGGCGTTGCCGCTCGCACCATACGCACAGCCCAGTCGAGGCAGCGCCAGGCTTCGCATTGGTGTCCATGCTCAGAGGAGGTTCGATGAAGGTGTCACATGTGCACTGCCGAGTGCGGGACTTGCCAGCCGCGGCCCGGTGGTTCGAGCAGGTGTGGCAGGTCGTCCCCGTGGTCCACAACGAGCGGATGGCCTGGCTGGGCTTCGGCGAGTTTGGCGTGATTCTGGACGCCGCGTCTACTGATAGCGCGGTTACACTCGGCTTCGATAGTGAGGATTGCGACTCAGATTATCGCACGGTCACGGGCCGCGGCGCGGAAACGATCGAGGCGCCGGAAGATCGGCCTTGGGGCGCACGCTCCGCCTACCTTAAGGGACCGGGCGGGATGACGGTGGAGATCGAACAGCTGCTGAAACGCACCTAAGGGGCGGTCGCACGGCGATGCATCCCCCCCCCCCGACTAGAGCTGCGCGGCCACCGCCATCGCGACAATGAGACGAGAGCCGACCGTCGAGAATCCTATTGAGCGCACGTAATCCTCCTTCGATTTAGGAATCGAAACGACGCTGCGGCGATCGGTCAGCGTGGCTCAAAACCATGTGCGCCGCGAAAAGATCTTCAACCGCGAGCCCCAGCGCCTTGAACACCGTGATTTCGCGATCATTGCGCCTGATCGGCAGCTCGCCGAGTTCGGCGGCAATGTGCTCCGCTGTCCAACGCCCTTCGGCGATTCCCATCACGACATCGCCGGCTTCTTGAAGCGCGGCTGCCCGCGAGTCGACTACCAATCGCGCGCGCGCAACCAGTGCCGGATCGAGCTCGCGGTGCGACGGTACGCATGAGCCGACCGCAATGATGTGGACTCCGTCCTCGACCCAGTCGCTCTGGACTACCGGCGTCGGCGACGCCGTCACTGTGACCACGACGTCGGCGCCGCGTACCACCGCTTCGGCGTTTTCCATGGCGCGCGCCCCAGTTTCAGCGGCAAATCGCCGCAGGCGGTCCGCGGTCGGGCTCCAGACTCGCACCTCTCGAAATTCCCGCACCAATCCTAACGCTTCGAAGTGGCTGCGGGCTTGCACGCCCGAGCCCAGAATGCCTAGCACCTGCGCATCCTTGCGCGCCAAGCGCCGGGCCGACACCGCTGAAACAGCGGCGGTACGAGCCTCGGTGATATAGCGTCCATCCATGATCGCATCGACGACGCCGGTCAACGGGTCGAGCATTACGATCGTCGCCTGGTGGGTCCCTAGGCCGCGCTTGGTATTCTCGGCGCAAACGGTCACCAGTTTCGCGCCGAGCGCCGGTAGCGACGGCACGTATGAGGGCATCAACCCGAAAAGCGAGCGCTCCTCGCCGAATGCGAAGACTGCGCGCACCGGCTGCTGGACCCTCCCTGCGGAGAATTCGACCAATGCCCGTTCCATGGCCTCGATCAGATCCGCCATGCGCAGTCGCGCGCGCACGTCATCTTCGTCGAAAAATCGTGGGGACATCACGCCACATTCCAATTCAATGAAGCCGCGTCGTGACCGCCAATCCTTTCACTTGGGCCTCGAGCTCGATCAGCGCGCGACGCCTGCCAGCTCCTCGTGAATGACGCGTGTCCCCAGCACCTCGAGGAACTTCGCGAGCCAGTCGGGATGCGCCGGCCAGGCCGGTGCCGTGACGAGATTTCCGTCCGTCACCGCTTTGTCAATGTCAATGTCGGCGTACGTGGCGCCCGCGAGCCGGATCTCTGGGGCGACGGCGGGATATGCGGATACGGTGCGCCCTTTCACTACGCCGGCGGCCGTGAGGATCTGCGGCCCGTGACAGATTGCCGCGACCGGCTTGTCCTCAGCGAAGAAATGTCGGCACGACCTCGAGAAGCGTTCGGTCGAGCCGCAGGTATTCCGGCGCGCGGCCCCCGGCGATCACTAAGGCGTCGTACCGCTCTGGCCGCACGTCGGCAAACGTCGCATTCAGAGTGAAATCATGCCCCCGCTTCTCGGTGTACGTCTGGTCGCCCTCGAAGTCATGGATGGCGGTGCGCACCTTGTCGCCAGCCTTTTTGCCTGGGCAGACTGCGTGAACGGTGTGCCCCACGGCGAGGAGCGCCTGAAAGGGCACCATCACCTCGTAATCCTCGGCGAAATCCCCAACCAGCATCAAGATCTTTTTGCCCATCGGGCTCCCTCCTATTGGTTGGCACTTGGACGGTCGAAAGCGGCGGTGTCTAGGATGATCCGCGCCCCAGTGGGCCCGTGTCAACTCGGCTGGTCGCCAGGCGGGGAGGATGGTGACCGACGCGCCCAACGCGGCCACGCCTTAAGCACGCGGCGCGGATACGCGAACGAAATGAGGGCGCTGGGTAGTCACCCGGTTGAGACACATTGCCGCGGTGGCTATTGCTAATGATATTGCATTATCATGCGACCTCCCATCGATACGCGTCGCACGCGGCAACGCGGCGCGATCCGCACTGCGATCCAGAACGCCGGTCGGCCGCTCTTGCCACTTGAGGTGCTCGGGCAGGCGAAGCGTGCCGTGCCCACTCTGGGTCTAGCCACGGTATACCGTGCCTTGAAGGCACTCGTTGCCGACGGCGAGATCGTTACCGTCGCAATGCCTGGCGAGCCCCCGCGATACGAGCCAACGCCGTCGAGCCACCATCATCACTTCCAGTGCCGCCGATGTCGGCGCGTCTTCGAGGTGGCTGCGTGTCCAGGGAACCTCGCACGACTTGCGCCCAGCGGGTTCCGCGTGGACGCGCACGAGCTCGTGCTCTACGGGCGCTGCCGCCGCTGTGCGGCGTGAGGCCCGCATGGGAGCGAGCCGAGGCGCTGGCCACCTCGGCCACTCCGGCCACGACGCCAGCCGGGTGCCTCGCTATTCAGTCCTCGGGGACACCGGCCGGATGGCCGGTCTCGTGCGTGGGATCAGGAATGCTCGAGGGTAGCACATATGTCAGTGGGTCGACGATCACGCCGTTCACGTGTACCTCGTAGTGCAGGTGCGGTCCGGTCGCGAGCCCACTGTTCCCGACTTCCGCGATCGGTTGCCCGCGGATCACCCGCTCGTGCTCGCGCACCAGGAAACGTGAGAGGTGTGCGTACTTCGTTACGATGCCATTTCCGTGATCGATCTCCAGGACGAGACCGTAGCCGCTCGCCGATCCGACGCGAACCACCGTACCGGTAGCCGGCGCAACCACGGTTGTGCCGTACGGGGCCGCGACATCGATCCCGAGATGCGGCAGGTACCTGTGGAGGATCGGATGGAATCGACTGAGCGAGAACTGGCTGGTCAGCCACCCAGCGGTCGGCATGATTGACGGGGTTCGCGCCACCCGCTCGGCATCGCTGTGCAATCTAGCGGCGACCTGGTCGAGGTCGACCGACAGCTGGTCGGCGCGATGAATCAGGAAGTCGATGGATGCCCCAGCTTCCGGCAATGGCAGCGAGTCGCGGCCGGCGGCCGTCGGCACGGCCGAGCCAAGGCCCGCAACGACGCGCAGCGCAGTCGTTTGGCTATCGAGCGAAAAAATCGAGTCGCGAAGGAGCGCGACCGCCGTCGCGGGGTCGGTTGGCGTCCCGTCCTTCCGGGCGCCTTGTGCATGCCGACGTCCGTAGCCAACGCCGATCCCAATCGAGAAGGCCACGACTCCGGCGAGCCCTGCGCCGGCGAGCCAAATCGCGGCCTGCACGGCGCGGGACGAGATGCGCAGCGTGCGCGGCGCGTTGGTGTCCTCGCCGACAACAATGACCGTCCACTGCCGCAGGCGCATGAGTCTCCCCGTCGTGAATGACCGTCCAGGGCGAGACGACCCGGTGAATGCACTGTCACCGGTCGGTCATTTCGTCACGTCGTGCCGGCGATATGCGCTCATCCCATACCCGCACATCCCGCCCGACATCGTTCATATCGGGCCGTTCCGCCTCCGGTGGTACGGCGTCATGTACGTCATCGGTTACATGGTCGGCATCGGGTTGGCGGGCCGACGAGTCGATCGTGGCCGCTCGCTATTGACGAAGCCGCAGATCGACGCGCTCGTCGGCTACGCCGTGGTGGGCATGCTCGTCGGTGCGCGCCTGGTGTACGTCTCCGTGTACGGTCGCGCCGATCTCGCGCATGACCCGCTCGAGCTGTTTCGCGTCTGGCACGGCGGGCTCTCGTTTCACGGCGCGATACTCGGTATGGCGACCGCGAGCGCGCTGTTCGCACGCCGCGTGGGGGTACCGTGGCTCGCCGTAACTGATACGATCGCCGTCTGCGGCGCGCCGGGATTGTTCTTCGGGCGGATCGGGAATTTCATCAACGCGGAGCTCTACGGACGCGTGAGCACAGTGCCGTGGGCGATGATCTTCCCAACCGATCCAACACAGCTGCCTCGTCATCCATCGCAGCTGTATGAGGCGGTCGGCGAGGGGATCGTCGTGGCCGCAATCGTGTGGTGGATCGACCGTCGCAGTCACGCGCGTGGGTGGTATCGTCCTGGTACGCTGACCGCGGCGTTCCTCTTGGCCTACGGCGCGATGCGCTTCTGTCTGGAGTTCACCCGAGAGCCGGATTCGCAGCTTGGTTTCGTGCTGGGTCCGCTCAGCATGGGACAGCTACTGTGCCTTGCGATGATCGCGCTCGGCGCAGCGCTTTGGGCCCGCGAGGCCTTCCCGCGCCGCGCAGCGCCCTAGGCCATTGGGTCGAGGGCCACGAGTCGTGCGGCCGTGACTCCCACCCACCTCGCATTCTACGCCGTGGGGGCAGTGAGCGCGCTGTCACTCCTCGGCGCTGGCACACTCCTCCTCGATGAGACTACGCTGCACCGTTTCGTGCCGGTCGTGGTCGATCTCGCGGTCGGGACGCTCGTGGGAGGAGCGTGTTTCGATCTCATCCCCAATGCGGTAAGCCGCCACGCGAGCGGCGTCGCCATCTGCGTCGGTCTGGTCGCCGGCTACGTTGGGTTTGCGGCGCTCGATCGGCTTCTGCATGTCACGTCCGCCTCCACCGTTGGCCGGTCGTTGGTGTTGCTCAATCTCGTCGGTGACCTCCTCCACAACTTCGTGGATGGCGCCATCGTCGCGGCGAGCTTCCTGTCCAGTCCAGCCACCGGTACGATCGCCACGCTGGCCATCGCGCTCCATGAAGTCCCACGTGAGCTCGGGAGTCTCGCCATCTTCCTTCACGGCGGAGTCTCCCGTCACCGGGCAGTCGCGCTCAATGCCATCACCGGCGTGGCCGCGTTCGCCGGAGCAGGCCTCATGGTCGTGTTGGGCGCTCGCGTCGAAGGTCTTGCCGTCGCCGCGCTCCCTGTCGCGGCAGGCACGTTTCTCTATCTCGCGCGGGTGATTGTCGCGACCAGTCCTGCTCACCCAAGCCGGGTGCCGCTGTTCCTCGTTGGACTGGTGGTGACTGCGTTTGCGGCGCGACTAGGATAGCGAGCAACGCCGCGCCCCGCTGGTATGGCACGTGGATGGCGGGACACGGCGCTCACGAGGCAAGCGCCGCAATGAGCGACCAGGTCCGCATTCGTCGGCGAAGGTCAATCGCGTGATGATGCGCTAGGCGTGAGCTCGGAAACGACTTACACTACAGGATGGCTTCTCCTGGAGTGTCAATGCCGCACGACAACAAGCACGACCCGAAGCTGCCCGCTGATGAATTCACCGCCGATCTCGAGCGCGACTCGGTGGAGCGCAGATCCAGCTCGATGGAAGGATTAGTGCGCGACGACGCGGCGCCTCTGCCGGGCCCTGTCGAGGAGGAGTACGTGTCCGACCCCGAGCCGCACCGACAGCACAGCCGCAAGGGTCAGGCGGAGAGCCCGCGTGAGGCTACGCTCAATCAGCCGGAGCACAAAAAACATGGCTGAGTCGCCTCCCACGCATCGCGCAGCGTCTCATCAGCGCACGCTCGGGATGTTGTTCGAGCATCCAATGCCTCACAACATCGAGTGGCGCCAGGTCGTCCACTTGCTGGAGTCGCTTGGCACTGCCGTCGAGGGCAACCACGATACGGTACACGTTACCGTAAACAATGAGACTGTCGTATTGCACCGGCCAAAGCACAAAGATCTGACCGAAAGCCAGATCATGGAGATCCGACATTTCCTCCGCCGCGCCGGAGTCGAACCGCCGCACCCGACCAAGGGGCCGAACAGCGATCCAGCGTCTGCGTAGCCAGCCGTCACGCGTTGATGACCGTCGCGCAAGCGCTCATTGCGTTTACCGCTGCGGCGGGGCTGTTGACCATCACTCCGGGGCTGGATACCGCGCTCGTTCTGCGCACAGCGGCCATTGAAGGATCACGACGCGCAATGCTGGCGGGAGCGGGTATCTGCCTAGGTTGTTTGACGTGGGGCCTAGCGGTGGCAGTGGGGCTCGGCGGGCTGCTCGCGGTCTCAAGGTTCGCCTACAACGCGCTTCGTCTGCTGGGCGCGTGCTACTTGATGTTCCTCGGCGCCAACCTGTTTTTCCGAGCGCGGCCTCTCGGCGCTGCGCTCGACCTGTCAGATTCGCCCCGAGCCGCCGAGGCGCCTTCGAACGACAGCAGCTTCCGTTGGTTTGCGCGAGGATTTCTGACCAACATCCTCAACCCGAAGGTTGGCGTCTTTTACGTGACGTTCCTTCCGCAGTTCGTGCCGAGCGGCGTTAACGTAACCTTGTTCAGCATGCTGCTTGCCACCATTCACGCGACGGAAGGGGTTCTTTGGTTCGCGGCATTGACTCTCGCGACTCGGCCTCTTTCGAATTGGCTCCGGCGCCCCGGCGTTGCTAAGACTTTGGACCGAGCCACCGGCGTGGTCTTCATTGGTTTCGGGCTTGAACTCGTGTTGGACCGGCGGCGTTAAGAGCTGCACGGCAATGGGAGAAACGTCCAGGCTCGAGTCCCGTCCTGCTGCTAACCGCCGTGGCTTCCGTAGCCACGCGCCATGGCCGTAGCGGCGAACACCATCGCGACGACGAGCGCGGCCTGAAGCGCACTGACGCGCGCCATCGCACGCGCACGATCGGTACGGATGGTGGCACCCCGAGCTGTTTGAATACGCCACTGGATCAGCGTGACCATCGGCCAGATCTCGAGCGCCAGTACGGCGACGAAGAACGCCATTTTCGCGACGAAGAAGTCGTTGTGGACGTAAAACGCAGTGCGCTTTTCCGTACCGCCTAAAAGCCTCGCCAGTCCGGTCGCCACCCACAGCAAGGCGGCGATTCCCCACATGCTATCAGCGTAGAACACTCGGCGCAGACCGGCAGCATCGAGCGGCGCACCGAGCGCACGGGCTCGCGCCCATATCGCGCCAAGGCCGATTCCGAGCGCCACGAGGTGAAATGCCGCGAGGAACCATCGCACGACCGCGGTCGTCGTCACGCTGACGGCTCCGACACTTGGCGCTTCAGCTGGGCAATGCCCGGCACACGATGAGTAAGTTATCCGCTGCGGTGCCGCGCGTCACTGGCGCTCTCGGGAACGACGCGGCACGCTGAATGATTCGGAATTGAGCCAGCGCGTCATGATTCGTGGGGAAGCACACTCGGTCATGCAGGCGATCAATCGGCAGTTATGCCACTACGCCTATCACGTGGGCAAGATTGTCTTCGCGGCGAAACAGCGCCGAAAGAGCGACTGGGTCTCGTTGAGCGTGCCTCGCGGCAAATCGGCAGACTTCAATCAGCGGGTGTTGACCCACAAGGCAAGCCAGCGGTAGCGGCCCACACGTGAGTCGCAGCTACGCGGTTCTTTCGCGTCCTATGTCGGTTCGACCACCGCAACAAACTGCGCCGGAGCCGAGTCGAATTGCGACTTGTGGTCCTGCGAACAGAAGTAGTAGGTCTGTGTCCTTGGTACACGGACGGAGCGATCGCCGGATCAATGTCCATGGAACACACGGGACAAAGGGGGTGATCGTTTGTCGAAGTCTGTACTTTGAGATAGGCGGTGTTTGAATCCGGCTTCAGCCAGCCTTGACCCTGGTATTCCAGTTCGTACGCGGTCTGCCTGGCTACCTCTTCACCGTGATAGCGCTCGACCACGTGTAGCGCGAGATCGATGCCGCAGGCAAGTCCGCCAGCCGAGGCGAGATTGCCGTCGTCGACGTACCTGACGCCACGCTTGACGTGGATATCCGGAAACTTCCTGGCAAAATCCACATACGCGGCGTGATGCGTGGTGGCGGTCTTGCCGGCTAGCAAACCGGTCCGCGCAAGCACGTACGCGCCAATGCAAACCGACATGGTGATGTCGGCCGTCTTGGACGACTTGCGAATCCATTCCAGGACGGCTTCGCTGGAGCTTACCCTGCGCCGGGATGACGATGACCTTGGGGGCGGTAGCCGTTGCAATGCTGTAGTCAGGTACGATTTGCATTCCGCCGCTCGCCTTTATGGGCTTGGTCGTTTCCGCGACCGTGTAAAGACGGAATGAATCCATGCGGCCGCCTATCATGACATTGTCGAAAACTTCCCAAGGTCCGCCGAAGTCGATGAGGACGGCGTCATCTGAAATCAGACAGGCCACCGGTATGGGGCCATGGCTCGGGCGGCTTGAGTCTGTTCAGCAGGGCACGTGGCTTGGCGGCACCACTCAATGAGTCGGCCGGATCTGCATCACCCTGCGGGGTACCGGAAAGGGAGAACGGTATGGCGGCCATGAAGCCGAACGCAGCGGACTGCTTGAGCGACTTCTCTCCGGTTCATTAGAAATCTCCTTGTGACATGGCGCGAGAGGGTACGCGGACTCATGCCGACTTCTGCGGCGAGACGGATCCGCTCTTCCGGTGGCTTGATTGCGGAAAAGGTCCCGAGGCATGCCCAAAGCGGCTCCGGTAGCTACTCGGCGACACCGCGTAACGCCGCTCGAACGCGCGGCGGAAACACGTCCTCGCTCGCGTAGCCGACCGAGCGCGCGACCGCATCGATGTTGGCACCGCGAGACGACAGCCGACGGGTCGCCTCGCCAAGGCGGGCTTCCTCGACGAAAGTGGCGGGCGTGAGCCCGAAGCGTTCTTTGAAGGCACGCGAGAACTGGCGAACACTGAGGAACGTTCGAGCGGCGAGCACGTCGATTGAAAGGTCGGCCCGAAGATGGGACTGTATCCAGGCGGCCAGATCGGCGAATCGGTCCGCCGACTCGAGTTGGAATCGCAGCGGCTCGGAGAACTGTTGTTGCCCACCTGGGCGCTTGAAGTAGACGACCATCTCGCGCGCGACGGCGAGGGCGGCTCGCGGCCCGTGATCCTCTTCAATCATCGCCAGCGCGAGGTCGATGCCGGCAGTGATTCCCGCGGACGTATAGAAGTGTCCGTCCTTCAGGAACAGGGCGTCCACGTCCAGCTGGAGCTTGGGAAATCGTCGCGCGACGTCGGACGCTGCGCTCCAATGCGTGGTTACTCGGCGACCGTCGAGCAGGCCGGTGGGAGCTAAGGCGTAGATGCCGGTGCACACGCTCGCCACTCGGCGGATGTAGGGGCGCGACTCGCGATCCAGGACGCGGCCAGCTCGGCTACGCCAGGCCGCCGTATTCCGGCGCCTCCCGGAACGAAGAGCGTGTCGAGACGCGTCGTGGTCGGCACGGTCGACGTCCGCCCGCATAGTCAGACCCGAGCTCGCGACGAATCGTTTCCCGCGCAGACCGACGATGACGATCTCGTACGGACGTCGTAGTCCCTCGAGCTCGGAGTCCGACGCGAGCCCCGAGAACGCATCGGACGCGAAGATTGGCTCAGCGAGCAGTTCGAGCGCGCTCTCTTCCAGCCCCCAGCGAGCACCCTTGAGCACGATGTTGCGGCGTACCGTATTGCCGGAACTGGAGATCTCGATGGAGGGCTTGTAGAAGGCCACCAATCGGCCTACATCCTTGATGAAGTTGCCTTCGATCAGGTTATGCTCAGCGCCCATGCCGTCGCCGGATATGGCTTCGAATCCCATCCCCCAGCCGCCATCCATGATATTGTTCAACCAGCGGTTTTGGCTGCATCCCGCTTTGCACAGGCTAACGTCGTGGCCGCCGCGGGTCAGGTGGTTGCTCCATATCACGTTCTCTGTGGCATTCTTACCGAGCACCGTTAAAACAAATCCGCCATTGCCATTTAAAACAATGCGT
>CAWISX010000017.1:0-276987 GCA_963838855.1 uncultured Gemmatimonadales bacterium
GCCTTACGACGCGCGGCCCAGGCAATAGCGCCACGATCCCTCGCATCCACGCCGCTCGCCACGCGCGCTCGATATGCCCGATGTCGGTCCGGGGATTCCGGACGCCGGGAGGGTCCGGGCCGTCTGTTCCAACCGGCCATGGCGGACCTCAACCCGGCGCGTCGCGCGGCCACGCCGCTCGACGGTCCGCTGCTGATCATGCAGGTGCGGCACGGGGAAGACTCGCGCGCTCGTGCACCGAGTGGCGCATCTGATCGAGCGCGGCGTCGGTCCGAGCGGATCCTGCTGCTCACGTTCACTCGACGTGCCTCCGAAGAGGAATGCTGGGACGCGTCGAGCGGCTCGTCGGCGGCTCGGGCCGACGCGTTCACGGTGGCACCTTCCACTCGACCGCGCACCGACTGCTGCGACGCTTTGGCCCCGCGGCGGGCTCACGAGCCAGTTTCACGATAATGGATCAGGAAGACTCCGCCGATCTGCTCAATCTTTCGCGCGCGCATTCGGTTACGCCGACAAGACGAAGCGATTCGCCGAAGAAAGAAACCCTGCAGTACGTGTACTCGCGACACGTGAATACGGAGATCCCGGTGCCGAGAATTCTCGCCGACGAGTACCCGCCATTTTGCGGAATACGCGACGGACTTCGGTCACATCTTCGCCGACTACACTCATCGCAAGGGCGAGCGGAATCTGGTGGATTACGATGACCTCCTGCTCTTCTGGGCGGCCATGGTGGATGCCTCACCCGAGCTGGGCGCGCGGGTCGCCGGGCTGTACGACCACATTCTGGTCAATGAATACCAGGACACGAACGTTCTCCAGGCGCGCATCCTTCGCGGAATGTGTCGCGCGCACCGCAATGTGACCGTAGTCGGCGACGACGCGCAAAGCATTTACTCGTTTCGCGGCGCCAGCATTCGCAACGTCTCGGACTTCCCGGTGCAGTTCCCCGGAGCGTCGGTAGTCACGCTCGAGCAGAACTATCGCTCGACGCAGCCGATTCTCGAAACGACCAACACCCTCATCTCGCGGGCCGCCGAGCGGTACACGAAGGCGCTTTGGACACCGCGCACCGGCGGGGAGCGCCCATGGCTCGTGACCGCACGCGACGAGGAAGAGCAGACGCGCTTCGTCGTGGACCGGGTACTGCAGCTACACGAGAGCGGCACGCCGCTACGCGAGATGGCCGTGCTTTTCAGGGCCGGATACATGTCGGCCGCGCTCGAGATCGAGCTGGCCAACCGCAAGATCCCATTCGAGAAATGGGGCGGGCTGCGGTTTCTCGAGGCGGCGCACGTGAAGGACGTTCTCGCGTTCCTCCGGGTACTGGAGAATCCCCGCGACGAGATCAGCTGGTACCGAATTCTGCTGCTGCTGCCGGGAATCGGTGACTCCACTGCTCGCCACGCGCTGAGCGACATGGCGCAGGCAGCGTGGGAGTCGGCCGCGTTTGCGCGCTACCGCGCCCCCGCGCGGGCGCGCGCCGCACATGCCGCGTTGGTCTCGCTGCTCGACGGACTCAGGCGGGAGGACGAGCCCGTGCCCGTTGGGTCGGAGATTGCGCGCGTGCGCAGTCTGTATGACAACATCCTGCGCGCCCGATACGACCGTGTAGAACCGAGGCTCGCCGATCTCGACCAGCTCGAGACCATCGCCGGTGGTTACCCGAGTCGGACCGCGTTTCTGGCAACCGTGGCATTGGAGCCGCCATCGAACACGCACGACCTCGCGGTTGGCGATCACGAGGACGATGATGTGCTCGTTCTATCGACCGTGCACTCGGCGAAAGGCAAGGAATGGGATGCCGTCTTCCTCGTTTGGGCCGCCGACGGCTGGTTCCCGACATCGCGTGCGCTGAATGACGCCGAGGGCCTAGAGGAGGAGCGCCGGCTCATGTACGTGGCGCTCACACGTGCGCGGCATCACCTGGCGGTGGTGTATCCAATGCAGGTTTACGGAAACCGCCGGGGAGCGAGCTACTCCATTGATCAACTGTCCCGATTCATCGACCGGGGAGTCCGCGATTTGATGCAGCGGGTGGTGATCGACCGCCCGCCGGACACTCCAGCGGGTGACGAGGTGCCGCCCGCGGCACCCATCGACCTTCGTGCGTTGCTGCGTGGTCGGTTTGCCGCATCACCGGGCACGTCGGCTCCGCAGGCGCCCCCTCCCCCTCGCGCATCCGAAGTCCAGTAGCAATTCACGTCACTGCGCGCGCTCGCTGGCGCGGCGGAGCGCGCCAAATGGATCGTGCGGGTTCGCCTTGGCGAGAGCAATGATACGGGCGACGGCGCGGCGGAGATCGCCGCCCTGCTCGTCGTACACCGCATCGAAATCGTCCAGTCCCGTGGCATAGACCCGGCGAGCGAGCAGTGCAGCGTTGTCGAGTCGAACGTTGGGAAGCGTGGCCGGGCGTATGGTGCGCAGCCGAGGTGCGATCTCCGTCACGAGCTGCTCGCGAGCGTGAGTAAAAATCTTGTCGCGAGCGGCGAGCCGCGCGGCGCGCGATGTTGGATTTGCCCGAAACGCCGAGTCGAGCGCCAGGTACACACCGGTCCAGAAGCGGCCGAGCGTCTTGGTATCGGCCCATCGCTCATCCACCCGACGGGCCGCGGAATCGTCGCCGCGAGATCGAAAGAATGCGGCAGCACCACGATGGCCCACGAAGTTTGCGAAGGACTCGTTGAATGGAGCCTGTCCCGGCGGCGTAATACGTGTTGTGCGTGAGCTCGTGGATGACCGTGTTCGCGAGCTCGAGGGAGTCGGACCGGAGCGTCGTCGAGACGAGCGGGTCATTGAAGAAGCCCAGTGTACTGAACGCCGCTGATGGGCGGAGGTTCGTGTCGAACCCTTGCGGCGGCGAGGCCCCTTTCCGCGCGCACGGCGTCGGCTGGATCGAAGAAGCCCTTGTACGGAACGCGTCCCACGATTGGAAACCACCACGTGACCGGGCGAAGCTGGTCGCGATAGGCCGCCGAGAGGACGAGGACTAGCGTGTCGCGGGGCAGCGCGGCAAAAGTCGTGAAGCTCCGCTTGGCACGAAGGCCGATACTATCAGCGGCAAAGCGCCGGGCCTCGAGCACGAGCGTCAGCTTGGCCCGATCCGACGCGGGCGTCGCCGGATCGGCAATGACGCTGTCTATAGGCCGTCGGCGCGCGAGGATCCGCCCTTCCTCCCACGCGGCCCGCGCGATATACCGCCCGGTTGGACTCAGCAACGGGCTCAGCAGCAGCACCAGGGGCACGCACAATGCCGCCAGATGTAAAGTCTCGCGACCCCAGGCGTGGCGCGCTAAGTTCAATTTCTGATGTCCTTCGTCCACCTTCACACGCACTCCGAGTACTCACTCCTCGACGGCGCGAACCGAATTGACGACCTGATCGATCGAGCGCTCGAGTTCGAGCAGCCGGCGCTGGCGATCACTGATCACGGGAATATGCACGCCGCGTGGGAGTTTCAGGAGAAGGCCAAGAAGGCTAAGCTCAAGCCCATCATCGGGATGGAGGCGTACGTCGCTCCAGGCGACCGTCGAGCGCGAGGCCGGGCCACGCCGAGCAGCAAGCCGTACTACCATCTGATCCTGCTCGCGCGCGACGCGCGCGGCTACCAGAACCTCATCAAGCTCTCGTCGCTGGCGTATCTGGAAGGCTTCTACACCAAGCCCCGGATCGATCGGGAGCTTCTCGCCAAGTACGGCGAAGGACTCGTGGTATCGTCGGCGTGCCTGGCGGGAGAGGTTGCGGTTCACCTCATGGCCGGAGACTTCGATGCCGCGCGGGCAACGGCCTCGATGGTACGCCAACGCTTTTCCCGGTCGGTACTACCTGGAAGTACAGGCCCACGACAGCGAGGGTCAGTTCAAGCTGAACGGCGAGATCTTCCGCCTTGCCGCCGACGTCGGCGTTCCGGTGCATCGCGACGAACGACGCTCACTTCTTGAAGCGCGAAGACCACGACGCGCACGACGTCCTGCTGTGCATCGGGCTTCAGCAAGACCGCGCGACGCAGAACCGCTTGCATTACGACCGCGAGCTGTACTTCAAGACGGCACCGGAGATCGCCGCCCGATTCCCCGATCACCCCGAGGTGCTGGAGAACACGCTGCGGATCGCGGACGAAGTCGAAATCGAGTTTTCCAAGACTTACCGCGTCCCGTCGTTCCCGCTCCCGCCTGGAGTGGCGACGGAGAACGAGTTGCTGGTCAGGCTGGCCGAGGAAGGCGCGCGCGAGCGCTACGGCGATCCGCTGCCGGCAAACGTGCGCGAGCGGCTGGCGTACGAGCTGGGCGTCATCACGACGACCGGGTACGCCGGCTACTTCCTCATCGTCGCCGATTTCATCAAGGCGGCGCGCGATCGCGGCATCCCGGTCGGACCAGGCCGCGGCTCAGCCGCCGGATCGCTCGTCGCGTATGCGCTGCGCATCACCGACGTCTGTCCGCTGCAGTTCGACCTTCTGTTCGAGCGCTTCCTGAATCCGGAGCGCGTGTCGATGCCGGACATCGACGTCGATTTCTGCTTCGAGCGACGCGGTGAGGTGATCGAGTACGTGCGGCAGAAGTACGGACGCGACTCGGTGGGCCAGATCGTGACGTTCGGCACGCTCAAGTCGCGGGCGGCGATCAAGGATGTCGGCCGCGCGCTGGGATTCACGCCGGCCGAGACCGATGCGCTGGCCAAGCTCATCCCCAACCAGCCGAACTACTCGCTCACGATCAACGAGGCCACCCAGCAGATCTCGGAGGTGCGGCGGCTGTACGAGACCGACGAGCGGTACCGGCAGCTGCTGGACTACGCGATCGCGCTCGAGGGTCTGTCGCGCCACTCGGGCGTGCACGCCGCCGGGATAGTTATCGCGCCGGGCCCGCTCGACGAGTACGTGCCGGTCTTCACGGCGCCCACCAAGGGCGCGGGCGCCGGGAGCGACGAGACGGTGGTCGTCACGCAGTACGACATGAACGCGCTCGAGAAGGCCGGGATGCTCAAGATGGACTTCCTCGGCCTGACGACGCTCACGGTGCTGAGCGACGCCGTCGCGTCGATCGCGGCTCGCACGGGCCAGGACATCGACCTGTTGACGCTTCCGCTCGACGACGACGCCACTTTCAGACTGCTCCGCGCCGGACGGACGGCCGGTGTGTTCCAGTTCGAGTCGCCGCTCGCGACCGACGTGCTGCGCCGCATGCGGTGCGACCGGTTCGACGACCTCGTCGCGTCCAACGCGCTCATGCGACCGGGTCCGCTCGACGCCGGCATGCATAGCGTCTACATCCGGCGCAAGCGCGGAGACGAGGCGGTCACGTATCTGCTTCCCGAGCTCGAGCCCATCCTGCGCAGCACCTACGGCGTCATCACGTACCAGGAACAGGTCATGCGCGTCGCGCAGGTGCTGGCCGGGATTTCGCTCGCCGAAGCCGACGTCCTGCGCAAGGCGGTCGGGAAGAAGGACGCGGAGCTCATCCGGCTCGAGCTCGGGAAATTCATCGAGAAGGCGGTCGCTCGGCGCTATCCCAGGCCGATCATCACCGAGATCGCCTCGCAGATCGAGACGTTCGGCAGGTACGGCTTCAACAAGTCGCATTCCGTCGCGTATTCGATACTGTCGTACCAGACGGCGTGGCTCAAAGCGCACTATGCGGCCGACTTCATGGCGGCCCTGCTGTCGTCGCAGATCGGCGATACCGATGCCGTCGTGAAATACATCAGCGAGGCGCGCGAGCTTGGGATCGAAGTGCTGCCACCGGATGTCAACGAATCGGGCTATCGCTTCACCGTCGTCGGCGACGCGCGTATTCGCTTCGGCCTCGGCGCAATTCGAAATGTCGGTCGCGCCGCTATCGAGTCAATTCTCGGCGCGCGCCGGGAGCGGCCGTTCACGTCGCTGTTCGACCTGTGCGCGCGAGTCGATCTTCGCCTCTGCAACAAGCGTGTCTTCGAAGCGCTCACCAACGCGGGAGCCCTCGACAGCCTGGGCGGCCATCGCGCGCAGCTGCATCAGGCGCTCGACCGTGCCATCCAGGAAGCCGGCCTGCGTCAGCAGGAGCAGCAGACGGGGCAACACTCCTTGTTTACGCACTTGGGCCCGCGCAGCGCCCACGAGTCAGAGAGTGCGGACTCGGAAGCCGGCTCCGCCTCGGACGCCTCCGATGCCCGCCCGGGAGCCCCCGCGCTGCCATCATGCGCCCCACTTCCAGAAACCGAACGACTCGCGCGTGAGAAGGAGGCGCTTGGATTCTATGCCTCGGGACATCCCCTGGAGCCGTTCCGCACTGAGTGCGAGCTCTTTTCGACGCACACCGTCGCGCACTTTGGCACCTGGTCGCCAGAGCGCATGAAGGTCGCAGTCGTCGTGACGGCCATCAAGCGACAGGTGTCGAAGCGTTCAGGAGCAGAATTCGCGCGCCTGACAGTCGAGGATTTTTCAGGCTCGGCCGATGTATTGGTGTTTCCAGAGTCATGGGCCACGCTCGCCGATCGCGTGCGGCCCGACGTGCCGGTGCTTCTGGAGGGCGGGTTTTCCAAACGAGACCAAGGGGGCGACAACTCGACATTCATTGTCGACTCGGTGACGAGGTTAGCGGAGTTGCGCTCGAGCGGCCAGGTTGTCGTGGCCATCGACCTCGCGCCCGGCGACGCGGCCGGGACTCTGCCTCAACTCGCGCCGCACGTAATGGCTGACGTTCGCGCCGTGGCCGACGCTTATCCGGGGTCGGCTCCGCTCGAGATGCGGTGGAGCGATGGCAACGGAACCCTTGCGCGACTGCGCTCGCGCTCTCTCGCGGTTGCGGCGTCGGGCCCCGCGCTCACTGAACTACGCGCCTTATTGGGGTCGGACCGTGTCCACCTGGTCCGCGCCAGCTCGCACACGAATTAACAGGCGCCCACTCGCACATCATCAATGGCTACCACCGCAAATACGCTCGAATTCGAGCGACCGCTAATCGAGCTGGAAAAGCAGATCGACGATCTCAAGAAATTGGCTGGCGACCAGCAGTTGCAGGCCGTGAGCGAGATCGCCCCTCTTGAACAGAAGCTCTCAGCGCTGCGCAGCGAGATTTATCGCAATCTTTCTCCGTTCCAGCGCGTTCAGGTCGCTCGGAGCAGTAAGCGCCCGTTCACTCTGGACTACGTGCGCCTGGCTTTCACCGACTTCATCGAGCTGCATGGCGACCGAGCGTTTCGCGACGACATGGCGATCGTTGGAGGATGGGCGCGTCTGGACGGTGAGACCGTAATGATCATCGGACATCAACGCGGGCGCGACGCCAAGGAGAACTTGCGCCGCAATTTCGGAATGCCGCACCCGGAGGGTTACCGCAAGGCCCTTCGGTTCATGAAGCTCGCGGAGAAATTTCACGTCCCCGTCATCACGTTCATCGACACTCAGGGCGCGTGGGCCGGTCTGGGCGCCGAGGAGCGCGGCCAGTCGGAGGCGATTGCGCGCAACCTGTTCGAGATGAGCCGCCTCACTGTTCCCGTCATCGCGACGGTCATTGGCGAGGGCGGCTCTGGCGGCGCGCTTGCATTGGGCGTCGCCGATCGGATTCTCATGCTGGAGAACGCGGTCTACTCCGTGATCACGGTCGAGGGGTGTGCGGTCATATTGTGGAAGGACGGGAAGAGCCCGGAAATGCGCGAGAAGGCGGCGTCGGCGCTCCGGATCACAGCTCAGGATCTCTTCGAGATGAGGGTGATCGACGAGATCGTTCCCGAGCCCCCGGGCGGCGCCCAGGCCGACCACGAGGCGGCCGCCAAGTCGCTGCAGCAGGCATTGCTGCGTAATCTGGACGACCTCCGCAACCTCAAGCCCGACAAGCTGGTCCGCCGTCGTCGCGAGAAGTACATGAAAATCGGAGTGTTCGCCGAGTAATAAGGCCGAGCGTCTTTTGGGTCCCCTCCCCCTGACCCCCTCCCCGCTTGCGGGGAGGGGGAATTCTTTTGCTTTCAAGCTTGGCTTGAATGACGAGGGGGCTTCGCCCCCTCGACCCCCTTCGCGCTTGGCGCGCGCGCGCACAGCTGCTCGGGCCGTTGGCGGCAAAGCCTCGCGCCCTAGAGAGGCGGCGTCGGAGGCGCGGGGGCGCCGTCGGGGGTGTGGGGGCGGAGCCCCCACTTGGAAAAAACCCTTAGGGGGTGGGGTCGTCCATCATGTATTTTGATCTGACCATGCCCCATTTGATCGAAGTTGCGTTCAAGGGGAACCGAAAAGAGTTCTTCACGTGGGATGCCGACGACGCGCCTCCAGTCAAGGCACCCGTGATCGTCGACGCTGATCGCGGGGAAGACCTGGGGGTCGTGCATGCAGTGGACGCGCTCGCCGAGAAGCGCTGCGCGGGATGTTCGCACGGGTGCGGGACCACGGCGCCTACGAGAAAGGCACTGCGACTCGCAACGCCGCGTGAGGCGCAGGCGGCTGACGACCTGCGCACAACCCAGGATGAGCTGGCGCGCCGCACCGCGATGGAGCGCGTGAAGACGCACAACCTCGTAATGAAGGTTTCCGACGCCGAATGGCAGTGGGATCGCCGAAAGCTCACCCTGTATTTCACAGCTGAGAAGCGCGTCGACTTTCGTGCGCTCGTTCGAGACCTCGCCGCATACTTTCGCGCGCGAATCGAGTTGAAGCAGATCGGCGTACGCGACGAGGCCAAGCGCCTGGATGGCATCGGTCGCTGCGGCCGGCGGTATTGCTCCGCGTCGTGGCTGCCCGAGCTCCGCCCGGTCAACCTGGGCGTCGCCAAGGACCAGAGACTCTCGCTCAACCCTTCGCAGATCTCGGGAGCATGCGGCCGCCTCATGTGCTGCCTTCGCTACGAGCACGAGTTTTACGTGCAAAGCCGGAGGAAGTTTCCCAAGGAAGGAAAAACGCTCGCGACAGCGCTGGGCGATGAGAAGGTGATCGCTACCGACATATTCGGCGAGCGCGTCACGCTGCGCGCGGCAGACGGTGAGACGCGGATCGTTCCTCTGGCGGAGCTCAGACGTGAGGTTGCGGCGGCGGGGGCGGCGGCGGCGACGACGACGACGGCAGTGAGCACGGACGGTACGGTGGGTACGGGGGGCGCAGGCACGGGGGGCGAGCGCACGGAGGGCACCGGGCGCGCTGCGGGTACGGGCGACGAGGGAGACGAGGGGGACGAGGGAGAGGAGGGGGACGAGGGAGACGAGGGGGACATTACCTGACCCGCCCAGTCGCCACCGCGGCTAACCCTTTCTACGTCACGACCGCGATCGATTACGCCAATGGCGACCCACACCTAGGCCACGCGCTCGAAAAGATCGGCGCCGACACCATCGCACGGTACCGGCGCATGCGTGGCGACCGCGTCCACTTCCTGACCGGCATGGACGAGCACGGACAAAAGGTCGCGTTGGCCGCGGCCGCGGAGGGACTCGCTCCGCAGGCGCTCGCCGATCGAGTCGCCGCGACCTTCAAGGCCACGTGGGCACGGCTCGGGATCTCGTATGATCAATTCATTCGCACGACCGATCCAGCACACAAGACAGGCGTGCGCGCGCTCATCGAGCGCATCTTCGAGCGGAACCCCGACGACTTCTACGAGAAGGCCTACCAAGGCTGGTATTGCGTGGGGTGCGAGGCCTTCAAGACCGAGGCCGAGATCGCGGACGGGCATTGCGTCCTCCACCCCACGCTGACGCTCGAATGGGTCGCGGAACGCAACTGGTTCTTTCGGCTGAGCCGCTACACGAGCTTCCTGAAGGATCACCTGGCTGAGCACCCCGAGTTCGTCGCGCCGGCCAGCCGGAGAAACGAGATCCTTGGACTCCTCGACTCCGGTCTCGATGACGTGTCCGCTTCGCGCGCCCGGGTTGCCTGGGGCATCCCATTCCCACGCCCGACGAGCGACGGGGCGCAGCAGACGACATACGTCTGGTTCGATGCGCTGCCCAACTATCTCACCGCAACCGGGTTTCCCGACCCGTCGTTTGCCCACAGGTGGCCAGCACAGCTGCACATCATCGGCAAGGACATAACCCGATTCCACTGTGTGATCTGGCCGGCAATGCTGCGCTCCGCGGGCCTCGACCTACCCCGCCAGGTCTGGGCCCACGGCTTTATCACACTTGGCGCCGAGCGGTTCAGCAAGTCAGCCGGCGTGAAGGTGGAATTGCCAGACGCAATAGCGAGGCACGGACCCGACGCGCTAAGGTATTTCGTGCTGCGGGAAGTGCCATTCGACGGCGACGGCGCCTTCTCGTGGGAGCGGTTCGACGAGCGATACACGTCTGACCTGGCAAACGCTTGGGGGAACCTCGCGAGCCGGACGATTGCCATGGTAGAGCGGTATTGCGGCAGCGTCGTCCCGCCAGGAGAGCCGAACGAAATCGACGAGCAGGATGCAGCAGACTACGACCAGTACGGGGCGGCATTGGACGGAAACCTCTTGCACGAAGGCCTTCGCCACGTGTGGTCAACCATCGCCAGAGGCAACGAATACGTCGATCGCCAAGCGCCTTGGAGGCTGGCGAAAGTGCCGGAGTTTAGGCGCCAGTTGGAGGACACGTTGGCGACACTCATGCGACAATTAGCCCGTCAGTCGGTCTATCTTGCTCCTTTCATGCCCGAGCGGGCGGCTGAGCTGTGGCGGCAGCTGGGGGCGCCCGGTACGCTCCACGACCGCCGGTTCAGCGATCCAATTGAGGTCACGGGGTGGCGCGTGAGCAAAGGCGCCGCGCTTTTTCCTCGTCCGGCCGCGCCCTGATTTGAGCATCGATGCCTCCGCGTCCTCACGTGCGGGCCGTGAACGTTTGTTAGAGATACTTATGGTGACGCCACGATGTGCGCCTGAGTCTGTCGAGCATGTCTAAACGCTCGCGTGCTTGGACCATTGTCGTAGTACCGCACGGGAGCGACTCGCCACGCAACTACGAAGTCTCCGAGCGGGGTCTCCGGCGAATCGCGTGGGCCTCCGGAATAATCGTGCTGGTGGCGGCCGGGGCGGTATATGCGGCCACGCGCGTGCTGGCGGTGCCTAGCATGGCCCTGCTAATGACGCCGACAGATCGGCAGCTCGCCGATATGCGGACTCGCGTGGCCGACTTGCGAGACACGCTTGCGCAGATCGCCAAACGCGACGAGCAGATCCGACTACTGGCGGGATTACCAGCGCGAGCTAGTGATTCCGTGGTTGCGGCCGTGCCGTCAAATGTCGACGTCGACGGATTGATTACCGAAGCGAATACGCTCTCAGAAAGCTTTGCCAACGTCTCGACGACGCTGTCGCGAAACTCTCAGCGTCTCGAGAGCACGCCCTCGATCATGCCGACCGCCGGGTGGCTGTCGAGTGAGTTTTCAAAGGCTCGCTTTCACCCGATCCTGCATATGACGCGACCACACGAGGGAATCGATGTCGCAGCGCCCTACGGCGCCCCGGTCGTGGCTCCGGCATCAGGCGTTGTCGAGCGCATCAGCAACCAAACCGGATATGGCCTAGTGCTGGAAATCGACCACGGAAACGGCATCGAGACCAAGTACGCGCACCTTTCGGCCGTGAAGGTGCGTGAGGGCCAGCACGTCACACGCGGCGAGCCAATCGCGGCCGTGGGCAACAGCGGTCTGTCGACCGGCCCACATTTGCATTACGAGATTCACGTCGACTCCAAGGTCGTCGATCCGCTTACATACGTGTTACCAGGCGCCAATCCGGACTGACCTCCCGCCTCCCGCTCGCTGGGCAGTCGATCACCCGCCGCGAGGCGAGCAGCGCTCGCATGGCCCTGGGGATCGCAACTTGCCAGATTGGGGCTGCATGGCCGATAAGCTCGTCTCCACTTCTAGCCAGGGACCGATCGCCGAATTATTCAAGCGATTGACCTACGGCGTGCACGTAATCGGAGCGGCACACTCCGGCAGGCGAGACGCCTTTACCGCCGCGTGGGTCATGCAGGTGTCCTTCGACCCACTTCTCCTCGCAGTGTCGATCAACTCGTCGAACGAAACCTACCGATTGGTGCTAGCCGCCAATGCGTTTGCGGTCAGTGTGTTGGCCAAAGGCCAACTCGATATCGCCCGCCGCCTCGGCACGGCTTCGGGCCGAGACGAGGACAAGATGGGCGCATATGAGTGGCGAGCCGCTCGCACGGGCTCGCCGGTTCTGGCTAGTGCGCTGGCGTATTTCGACTGCGAGCTGCTCGATCGCCATCGCGCGGGCGATCACGAGCTGCTCATGGGCCGCGTAGTCGAAGGGGCGCTCTTCTCGACTGGCGCGGTTCCTATGAGCTATGCAGAGACGGGTGACTTGGACGGGAGTGCGGCGCTGTACCCAAAGGGGCTCACGCCCTAGGAGATAGCCATCGCCGTCCCGCGGCGTTTTGGCATCCGACGCGGGAGCAAAGAGGGCTGCGCCCGTCAGCCCCGGCTCGGTCTCGCGACGCGCGATCTAGTCGCTTGAGACGATGTACCGCTCAGCTTGCACGGCTCACGACGGCTTGTGTATGATCCTGCGCTCGCTGATCGACGCCGAGCATGCGCAGGGACTTGGCCGAGCCATTCGAGTCACGATTCGTCGCCGGCGATGCCGACGCGGTGGCCGCACTCGTAGCCGAGCACTCTCCCGCGTTACAGCGCTGTACGCGCCAGTTCACACCGGATCCAGATGAGCAGGACGACCTCATTCAAGAGACTTGGGCGCGCGCCTACGAATACAGGAGCCGCTACCGAGCCTGTGACCCTTTTCGCAACTGGCTGCTTGTCATCTGTCGACACGTATGCATCGATCATCTTCGGCTCACCCGCCGAGAGCACGCACGCCTGACAGCGTTCGAGACTGCGACCCGGGCAAGGGCAATTGCGGTGTCGATCCATGGCCGCGATCATTCCGACGACAATGCGGTGGCGTACGACGCCCGGGTGGAGCGCGCTTATGACGCAGTGGTTCATTTGCCCGCAAGGCAGCGGCTCGTGACTGTTTTCCGACTACTTCTTCGACACTCGACCCGGGAGACGGCAGACGCCCTTCATTGCAAGGAGGGAACTGTCAAGGCGACTCTCTCCGCTGCGCTTCGCCACATGCGATCGGAAATGAATAACGAATGTTAGCGAACGGCTACGATACAAAGCCGCCTAGATAGGAGTCGAGTCCTTTCGACATGCGCTTGCACGCCTCCCTTCCCCAGCTTTATTGGGCTGCAAAGCGCCCGGAATAGGCGGGTTTGCGGGCGAGATCGCTCCCGCAACGTGTTGGCGGCGAAGCCGGATCCTGAACCAATTGGATCGCGTTGGATTGGCCGACCAAGAATGCGACCGTTGCCATCCGGCTCGAGCCATTGCGCACCGCCAGGGGGCAGCGCAAATGCGCCAATGAATCTACCCCCTGACGCGTATATCTCGAGTCCGCGCCCGGTAGGCTGCCAGCTGCCTTGCGTACTGAACAGAAGGTCCCGCGCCGGACGCCATTCAAAAGCATAGTTGCGGACTACGTACAGGCGCCCACCGGGTGCAAAGGTGGCAGCTCCAAGCTGAGGCGTGTCGAGCAGTTTCATCATGTCCGCCCCAAATCGAGCCCATGGAAGCGCGCGGATTTCCTCGCGGGCTAGCCGCAGTTGAAAGTAGACCGGAAGTTGAATCTCAGCGACTTGCCGTGGTTCTGCGTTGACGTGTGTGACCACGTAACGCCGGAGCTTTGCGTCCGACAATGTGATAGCGAGCAGTGTGTCTCCAACACGCCCTAGCGCGATCCGCGCGCCTAGCCATGTTAGGTATCTTCCTCCGTTCTCCTTGGCCCGGCCAACGGCGATCGGCTGCGCATCGCCGAAGCTTCGGAGTTCGAGGAGCGGCGCAGCAGGGTGGGCGGGAGGCTCTGCCCTGGCAGCTCCTGGATCGCCGATAGGCGCCATTGCGTATCGATCGCCAGGCATCTGGACTGCCGGGCCTACCCAGCGTTGACCCCAGGTACCGGGCGATATTGATAGCGGATAAACCCTCATGGAACGCGCGTCGATCACAGCGATTTCCTCCGGGCTGTGCGACCATGCCAGGACGCGTGTCCCACCGAGCGCCTTCAGGGTCAGGCCTCTCGGCCACCCTGGAATCTGCGCACTCTGTTTCACAATTCCACTTGGTGACACTAGGCTGATAATGCCCCGCGCGGCATCGGCCACCATAAATTCACAATCGGGCAGGCCAACGGCGTAGGAGATTGTTATAGAGTCTTCGAATCGCAGCGTGGCCAGGATCCGCAGGGGCGTGGCTTGTGGCGGCGTCACAGGAGCGTCGAGAATGCGCGCCCCGGCACGCAACGCCCAACATGCCACACAATGAAAGACTGACGGCCCCGCACAGTCGGGACACTGCTAATGCCCGTACCGTCGCTGCCGCCGCACAGTGCTCACGCGCATGCCGCGCGCGCGGAGTCGATGGGCGGTAGCTGATCGCCGAGCACCCCAACGCGCAGGCGGCCACTGCGGTCCAATAGATAAGTCATCGGGGTCGCGTACACGCCTAGAAGCCGGCCCACTCGTCTGGGGTCAGCCATCGCGCGAATCCTGAGAGCGTTGCCACCGTCGTACGCATGAAAAAAGAGTTCCAGCGGCGCCGATTCGCCCGCACCGAGCCAGGCCGACTGAATCGGGTAATTGATCGAATCTGCCCACGCCTCGTATACTTTGCGCCAGGCTGGCCCCATCCGATGGCAAAATGCGCAGCCTGGATCAACGATAACAAGCAATAGGCATTCGCCTCGGCCATTGAGAACCTTAAGTGACGATTCGCCAGGGCCCCTATTCACTGAGACTTGACCGATATCCGGTATTGGCTGACCGAGCACCGGGCCATCGAGTGCAATCGGCCGACGCAGTCCCCCGAGGATACGCACTTGAGCTATCACGGCGGCGATTAGCAGGACGAGGATGGCGCCCACCGCTTTGCTGCGTCGACTCATCCGCCTTGGTCGCATCATCGCACCGCCGGGCTGGCTGCGAAGCCGCAGCGGCTTAGCAGCCAGCCGGCATCTGTCTCGATCAAACTAAGAGCATTGCGAGTTAATCTGGCACGATGCAAAGGTGCCGAACGCGTTGCATAGGTGAGCCCCAGGGGCGTGACAGTGGCAGTTGCCTCCCTGCGTGCATACCATCCCGGTCCGATCCTGAGCCTGCAACTCGCGCGCAAGGGCGAAACCCAGGGCGGCGTTTGCCGCGATGAGAACCCCAAGTAGAAGGCGCGTGGTCCAGCGTGTCATGTGCGTCATCGGGAGTCCCTCCAATCGTGAGGTTTTTGCCGAGCGACGTTCCGCCGGCGTGCATAAGTGTGGTACACGTACTACGCCGACTAGCCAGTTCGGTTTAGTGCCACTGGACCTGGCTTGATTCGTCGTACCGGCTTGCTGGATTGGAAACGCCGAACCCCGAGCAGGCGGCCTTCAGCATCGCTTCTCCAGTCCGCGGGTACACACCTCATGCTATGGCCGCATATCGACGAACTGGCACACAAAAAAACGGCCCCGGCGTTATGCCGGGGCCGCCTCGTTAGAAGGTGAAAGTCAGCGTCTCACGGACACATCGGCGTAACGTTGCCGCTACGTCCGTTGACTTCCCCGATTGGGATCGGGAGCAGCGTCGCGTGAGTATCGCTCGCTCCCCACGTCGTCGTGAGAGCGGCTTGCAAACCGTAATTGCGAATGGCGATAGTGCGGTCCTCGCTGTACTCGAACAACGTGGAGATTCGGAGCTCGCGAAGCAGCGCGTCGCGGGTCGATACGTAGTCCGCCGTCGGCGCCAGCGGTGCGCTACCCCCGGCAGCCGTCCGAACAGCGTTGATGTCGGTCCACGCAGCACCAATGTTACCCAGCCCGAGCTCGATCTGCGCGTGCAAAAGCACGAGCTCCTCATCGCGCATGATCGGAACGGGACTTGTCGCGGTCCCGATAAAGCTGACGAGAAATCCAGACGAGACGATCGCTAACGCGCCCCCCTGCGCGGGGAAGGGATTCACGATGATCTTGTTGACCCACCGCTTGTCTCCCGCTGCACTGGTATCGATTTCCGTCGCGACGTCGGCCACGAATTCGTTCAAGATCCGTAGCGTCGTGATCTCCCCGTTGAGGGCGCTCGGGACGTCGCCCGATTGTCCGCTGAAGTTCCAGTATACAAGGGTCGGATCAGTAATAGGAGAAAAGTCGCCCCCGGCGTACGGGATCAACCCGGCCGGGTTATACAGAGCGGACGTTGTGATTGCCGTGAGGGCACTATTTAGCGACGCGAGGTCTGGCGCTCCTGCCGTAGTCGGCGTCGGCGCCGTGCCGGCTGTCGACCTCGCGATCCCGTACGCGCGCTGCAGATAGGCCCGAGCCGCCAATGCGCGGTTGAACGCTGCGAAGGAGCCGACCGCCGTGCCCGGGCCTGCGGTCGACGACACGTTTACAAATCCTGATGGAAGGATAACCGGCAACGGAGCGGCCGCCGGCGCGACGTTCAACTGCGTGTTTGCCGAGTCGAGCAGCGCCGCGATGTATTTCCAGACGTCCTTGTCGCACAGAATCGGCGCTTGGTTCGCGGGAGATGCGCCAATGTTGGCGACCGGTACGCCTACGGTATCGTGCCCCTCGGCCAGCATCATGAAAACGAGTGCCTTGAGGGTATTCAGGGTCCCCGTGAGGTGCGCGGCATCCGAGGCGGAATAGGCCGGCGTAACCTTCGGTATCGACGCGAGGATTTGATTGACACTTGCCACGGCACGGAACTGGTTGGTCCACACCACGGTGCCGAAGAAGCGGGAGTTGGAGATTGGCACGCCATCGCCGAGCCAATTCGTGATGAACTCGTCGTCAGAATTAGTGAAATTGGCGGCGTCGCGACCGAAGGACGACATTGCCGTTATAAAAGATTGGATATCATCCACGGGCGCTCGCGGCGCACCGAACGCGCCGGTGGTGAGGGTTTGAATTCCGGCCTGCGTCGAAGCATTGATCGTGGGTGAATCGAGATTGGGAATTAGGGTATTGCCACAGGCAACCGCACTCACGACGCCGGCGGCAGCCACAAACGCGCGGGCTCGACGGGCCCAGGCACGCGTCTGCGGGCCACCCGGCGTGGGCCAGGTCGCACCGAAGAATCGAGTCATGTCAGAGCCCTAGGTCAAAGGAGACGAAGTAGCTGCGCGCTGGTGGGTACGGCGTGACGTCCTGCGCGCGCACGAAGTTTTGGGAGCCGAAGTTACTGATCTCCGGATCGAGCCCGGTGTATTTGAAGCTCATCCAGAGGTTGTAACCGGACAGCGACAGCCGGAGGCTCGAGAGGCGGCCAAAGCCGATCTCGTCGACAAAGTGTGTCGGCAGATCGAAGCTGAGCGTGACCTCACGCAGCTTGACGAAGCCGGCCGGCTGCACGTAGGGGGTGAGCCCTTGGCCAATTTGGGCGATACGTGCCGCCGAAGCCGCGGAGTCCGCGTATAAGGTAACAAGCCGCTGCCGTCGTAGTACTCCAGCGTCAAGTTGGCTTCGCTGCCACCGTAGTGCCAATCCAGCAGGCCGTACAGGTGAAAGCGGTGGAACGTGAACTCGTTCGAGAACTCCGATACGAACGTCGGCGACCCATCGCCGACCTGCTTAGCCGAGCCGTTCGGCAGAATTATGGCCGTGTTGACCATCTGGGTAACTGATCGGCCGGGTTGAATCTGGAACGTGCCGAAGGGTCCCCCGAACTGGATGCCGCCCGGTGCGAACACCGGGTTGGGGCCTAGCGCGGTCGGGAGATTGTTCACGACGCTGTAGTTCCGGAAGAAGCTGGTCGTCGTCACCCACGTGAAGCCGTTGGAATGCGACTGGATCGGGGTCAAGCCGAGCTGCAGCTCGATCCCCTGGTTGGTAAACTCGCCGCCGTTGAACCATTGGCGGTTGTACCCGAGCGACGGCGACACGTTGGCGAGCAATGCCACATCCGTAATCCGCTTCTGATACACTGTGGCCGAGAAGCTGGCACGCGAGTGCAGCATCGTGGCGTCGAACCCGGTCTCAAACTCGGTGTTGACCTCTGGGACGGCGTCGGGATTCCCCTTGATCGTCGACAGGTACACGCCCGTGATGCCGCTGTTGAGCTGCGTCACCAAGCTGGTAAACCTGATCCCGTACGTCGGCAGCGTCCCCGACTGGCCATATGCCCCACGAAGCTTGAACTCGTCGAAGATGGCGAACCCCGGGATGCGATACGACGCCGAATACTTCGGATACGTGAAGAACTTGTCAATGTTGCCGTTGTTGGTGCTGCGCTCGGCCGTGACGCCGGCGGTCAGCGCCAGCCGCTGATTGAGCAGCAGCAGTTGCTCCTGGCCGTACACCGACAAATCGCGGGATACGGCGTTGCTGTCGAAGTTGGTCTGCACTTCGCCGACGCTGGCACTGTTGTAGCCCGGCGGCAGTCCCTGGCCGATCGTGAACGGGTTATGCAGCGACCGCTTGTCCAGCTCGAGGCCCAACGCCGTGGTCGCGTCCGCAAACGAGAACCCTGTGAAGTGATGGATGACGTTGGCCGACCCGGTGATGTAGGTCAAGGCCGCGTTGTTCGCGACGGCGACTCCCGGAAACGCCTGCGTCTGCTCCACCTGTAAGTCCGGCGGGGCATAGATTGCGTCTTGCTGGCTCGTGTAGTCGCCGCCGCCGATGAAGGTGAACTTGAGGCTCTGCGTGGCCGTGGTAACGGGCGTCCATGCAACGGTGCCGCCCCCAATGAACCGGCTCACATTCGACGGCGTTGCAATCGCTTGCGCGTCCTGGAAGACGTTTGCCGGCGCGAACGGGTTGATCGCCCACGTGCCGTCGACGTTCTCGTGATTCAGGTTGACGAACTGTGGTGTGAACGCAAACGCGTCGTACGGGCTGATGCCGATGTTGTCGTTGCCCGAAACGCCGCGGCGTGTCAGCGAGTGCGTGTAGGAAAGGTTGGCCGTACCCGATAGTGCCTGCGAAAAATTCGCCGTCAGGTTGGTGCGCACGGACTGCTTGTTGTACCCGGTGTTGGTCATGATCCCCGGGTCATACTTGGTGAGACCGGACACGTAGTAGTTGGCGGAGTTGCTCTCGGTCGCACCGCGCACGCTGACGTCAGTCTCGTAGCCAAAGCCGCCGGCGGAGAATAACTGACTCTGGTAGTCTTGCGGACCACCGTAGAGCGAGGCGATTAACGCATTGTCCGTGGCTTGCGCCGGCGTTCCGATATCCGCCCCGCCCTTCGCGGTGTTCGCGTACCACGCCTGCGCGCTGGCGAGCGTGGGAAATGTTCGGAGAGGCAAGGTGTTGGCCGCCTCGAGAAGTCCCGAGACGCTGCGTGACGTCCCACTTGGGTTTGCCGGGGACCCCCTTCTTGGTCGTGATGATGATCACTCCAGCCGCGGCCCGCGCTCCGTAGATGGAGGACGCGGACGACCCTTTGAGCACCTCTACCGACTCAATGTCGTTCGGGTTGAGATCGGCGATCCGGTTCGGCGTGTTCTCCTGGGGGTCGCGGTTCAGAAGGTTGTCATTCGCCCCCGTCACTGCGTCGATCCCGTTTCCGACCGTTTCGTTGTTGACAATGACCCCGTCAACGACGTAGAGCGGGGACGAGTTCAGCTCCAGCGACGTGACGCCGCGGATCTGGACTTGCATTCCACCGCCCGGCGCACCGCCGTTGTTTTGACTGATGACGGCGCCAGGAATCTTGCCCTGGAGCGCGTTCTCGATCGTCTGCACCGGCACTTCGCTGATCACCGAGCTGTCGAGCACCGTGACGGCGTTGGCCGAGTTCCGCGACGAAATGCTCGTCGCCACGCCCGTCACCACCTGCGTCTCCAGTCGGAGCGCGTCCTTTGCGAGTGACACGGTCACGTCAGTCTCGTCCGGCGGCAGCTGCACCGTCGCTTGGCGGAACCCAATGCGTCGAACCGTCAAACTGGCGACGTCATTGGGTACAATGAGCGAGAACGTGCCGCTATCCGACGTACTCGTGCCGAACGAAGTTCCTGTCGCGACGACGGACGCGGCGGGAATTGGCGCGCGTCCATCGGCTTCTACCACGCGTCCTGTGACGCGCCGGCCCTGCTGGGCGTATGCGCTCGCGGCCGCCACCGCGAGTAACACCGCAACCGACCGAGCCGTTCTCACCACTCTGACTACGTGTGTGATCACGAGCCCTCCTTGGGATGGGCGGTGGGAGCCAACGCGGCGGGTAGCTATGCGTTGGCGAGAGCGCGATACGCTAGGAGGCTGTCACGCGGGAATGTCAAGAATTGATGACGGCCCGGTGGCGCTTCATCCCGCAATGTGTCACGCTCGGCCAGGCGCATATGGCTGAGCTCGGCTGCGTGAAGCAGCTCGTGGGGCGCGAACTCTCCCCCCCATCGCCGGATAGATGGGGGAGAGCTCGCGATCGCCTAGCCCCTCAGGCGCCAGGCTTGCCGGAGAAATCCACCTTGGGCGCCTGCTGCGCCCCCGGTGCAGCGTTGAAATACGTGCGCGGCTTGGCACCAATCACGCGAGCCGTAACCACCGCCGGGAATTGCCGAATGTAGGCGTTGTATTGCTCGGCGGCCTGGTTATAGTCGTTGCGCGCGACCGCTATCCTGTTCTCAGTTCCCGTCAGCTCGTCCTGCAATCGCAAGAAAGCCTGATCGGATTTGAGCTGCGGATAGGCCTCGGTCACGGACCTGTTGCAGGATGGTGACCTGGGAGCTGAGCTGCAGGTTGGCGTCGGCCATCTTCGATGGGTCGTGACTCTGGATGGCGGAGTCCAATCCGGCTCGAGCCCGGGTAACGTCTGTGAACACGGCCAGCTCTTGCTTGGCCTGGCCTTTCACGGTCTCCACGAGATTGCCGATCAGGTCGCTTCGACGCTGAAGCTGCACCTCGATGTTGTGCTGGGCCTGCGACGCCTGCTCGTCCAACTGCTGTATGGTGTTGTATCCGCATCCACTGATGGCTAGCACGCCTGCCACGCCTGCCACGCCTGCCACTCCGAGGGCCGCGCGTCGGGTCCACATCTCAGTTTCCCCCTCCCCGAAAAGTCAGTTGCACGACATATGTCCCCGCAGGCACGGATGCGCCAGCAGTTGTATCCGCCTGCGGCTTTCCACTGCCCAGTCGCCAGGCCTCTTTCGCCCGCTCATTGAGACAGCGGTTCACTTCGGCGCCGGGCGCCGAGGATGACCAGCGCGACTTGGCGACTTTGGCGTCGCTGACCGCCCCACCCGCAACCGTTACAAGCATCGCGACGCCGCCTTGCAGAGTTGGGTCCGCCTTCTGACCGAACTCCTGATAACAGAAGCGCGTGAACGACTGCTCGCGCTGCACCGTCTGCAGCAGCGCTTCGGGTGCGGGCGGATAGCTGACCGCCGGCGCATCGTAGGTCGGCTGCTTTGGTGCTTTGGGCAACGTGAATGTGTCGGCGACCGGCGGCGGCAACGACGTCCGCATCGCCGATAGGTCCTGCGGTGTCGTATCGGCCTTGGGCGGCGGGGCCGCCGGCGGATTGCTCGTAGAAGTCGTGTGATCCCCGCCGCCGCCGCCGCCGCCGCCGCAGGCGATCCCACACGCAAGAAGCCCCGCTATCGCGTACTTGGCCACTGTCACCAGCTCGACCCTCCGCCGCCGCCCGAGAAACCTCCGCCGCCTCCGAAGCCACCACCGCCACCGCCCCCGCCCCACCCGCCACCGCCGCCGCCGCCGCTCCAACCCCCGCCCCCGCCCCCCCCCCCACCCCAGCCTCCGAATGGCAAGAAAATCGGAAAGCAGCCCCGCGGACCGGCGCGTCGAGCGATCGAGCTCAAGATCGAAAACACGATGAAGAGAAACAGCAAAAGCGCGAACGGCGATATTCCCCGCCGCGCATATGCGCCGCTCCCAGCGGGCGACGGCACCTGTTGCTCGGCGTTCGCGATCGAGCTGTCGATCGTGAAATGGAATTCGTCCGCGAAGCGCTGCGCCGTCCTATATGTAACGAGCTCAATGCCGGTCCCGTAGTCGCGGGCACGGAAATACGGCGTCGCCTCGCGGCAAATGTCGCCGGCATCGGCGTCCGTGATGAACCCTTCCGCCCCGCTCCCGGTCGCAATGAAACAGTGCCCGCGACCGTCGGATGACGTCTCCTTCGGCACGATGAGAATGACCGCGCCCGCGTTGCGTGTCGGGTCACCAGGGGCGCCAATCTTGCCCACCTTCCACTGCCGCCCAATCTGGAGCGCCACGTCGGACGGCGCGCGGTCGTCGATGTCCGGCAGCGTGACGACCGCCATCTCGCCGCGAGATTTCGCCTGCACGTCCTTGGCGATCTTCTCAATGTGCGCCGCGGCGTCCGGCGGGATCACGTGCGCGAAGTCGCTGACGAGCCCGATCGGCGGCGGGATGACAAAGACACCCGTCTGAGACGTCGAGCCTTGCATTCGCGAGCGCCTGACCGGCGGTTACGCAAGATGCCGCCAGTGCCACCGCTCGACGGAGGGACACGACTGGTTGCGCCGCTGCTACTTAGTGAAGTTGAAGGAGAACTCGAAGGTGCCGGCGCCCGAGGGCGACGCCGCGAAGCGCCACGCGCGCGCCTTCTCGAGAATGCAGCCCTCGGTTGACGTGGCACCCTCGCCCGACCACGTGCGCCCCTTGAGGTTAGCGTTGGTCACATTGCCGCCAGCATTAAGCGCGAGCACCAGCGTCACGCTCCCGGCCAGTCCGGGATCCGTTTTGAGGCCATACTCGACGTAGCAGTACCGCAACTGTGGCTCGCGCGAGCGAACCGTCGTGCCCAGCTCACCGACGTCCCGTCCCGGACCGCCTAGCCCTTCCACCTCGATCGCGCGCGGCGACGATATCGACACGCCAGCATGCGCGATCCCTTCGCCCGCGCCCAGGCCTCCCACCGAGCCTACGCCAGCGCCGGCTCCGCCGCCGCCGATGTCGGTACGTCCGGGGGTGCGAGATCCCTGTCCGCCCTGCCCGTACGCGAGCACTGTCTTGCCGCCGCTCGCCATCCCCGGCGTCGGTGCCGCACCGCTGACGACATCGGTCCCGCGCAGCACGTTGGAGACGTCTCCACAGCCCCGCCGCTCGGCGCGGGCCGCCGAAAGCGGCCGCAGCCGCTGCAGCGCGCCTGGCCTCACGTTCCGCGCGCAATAGCGCGTCGTCGGGCTTCGCCGTCGGGCTGGGCTTCGGCTTCGGAGGAGTCGTCGCCTCGGGCTGTACCGGCGCGGGGGGTGGCGGCGGGTTCTCGATTCGGACCTCGATCGGGCGCTCCTCCGGCGGCAGAAGGTGGGTCACGTCGGTTCTTGGACCAAAAATCACGAACAGCAGCCACGCCACACCGATCGTGGTCGAGATGAACGACGAGCCAGCGAGCGCTCGCCCCTCCTCTACGGCGAGCTGCGCTCGGCGGTCCGCGACCCGCTCGCCTCGAGCGTGGCTCGCGCGCGCCGCCCGCGCGGTGCCCCGGCTCCCCCCGGGCCCCCGGCCCCAGCGGCTACGGTGTCAGGTGGCATCCGACGCCCGCAGCACTTGCAGCGAGATGTTCTTGAAGCCGGCCACGCGCGCCGTCTGCATCACGCGGGACAGCAGGTCGTATTGCATCGTGTGGTCGCCCTGGATCGCGAGCGGCGACGCCACGGCTTGGGTCCGAGGACTGGAGCTCGCCTGGCGAATCGAGTCCGCCTTGGCTTTGAGCGCCCTGTACAGCGGCGGAATCACGAGAGGCTGCCCAGGGATCGTCGACTCCATCACCGCTGCGTCGGCCGTATTGATCAGAGGCTGGCCAGCCAACGTCAGCTGCCGGCCAACGCCCAGCGTGAGCTGCTTCATCGCGTACGTCCCGACATGCGCCTCCGGGAGAATGATGCCCGGCACGACGGGCGCGAGCTCGCCCACGGTGACAGTAGTCAGCGCGAAGAATACGACGGAGACGAAGGTGTCTACCAGCGGCACGAGATTCAGCTCGGTGAGCTTGAACTTCGAAAACTGACCCGCCCGCCGTCGCTCACGGGACGCCCCACCCGCACGATACGCCATGCTCAGGCCCCCGGCGCCGGAGGCGTGGGCGGCGCCGGCGGCGCTGGCTGCCCCGTGGTGACGGGCGCCGCGCGTGCGTGCGTGCCCAACGCGACGCTGCCGTACCGCGCGATCTTGATGCGCTCGAGCACATGTATCAGGTCGTCGTAGTTGACGTCGTCGGAAGGAATCACCAGCGCATCATCGTTCTGCGGAAACTGCGCCTTGATGTCCGTCATCACGCTTTGCAGAGTGTCCAGAGCCGGCGTGCCAGTCCCACAATCTCGCGGCGGAAGCCCTCGGCCCCGGCGCCACTGTGCTCGATGATCATCTTGTCCGGCGACACGCGAACGGCCAGGAGCAGGTTGAGCTGCTGACTTTCGGACTGCTGCGTCAGCTGCTGCGCCGTTATCACCACGGGGGGCAGCGTCAACTCGAACGCGGTGAGCGCCGCGAGCGCTGCGCCCTCGTATGTCAGCAGGCTGAAAAACACGATGGATGTGAGAATATCTACCAGCGGCACCAGGTTGATGCTGCCGTGACCCAGTGACGACGCGGCGCGTTCGGCGCGCCGGACGTTTGCCTTATGAAAGCGTTTAGTTCGCACGACGGCGGTCGAAAGTCGTTGGTCGGGAAGCCTGCTCTATCGCCCGATGCGGACGTCGGGACGATCCACTAACGCGTTGATCAGGCGCACGGAGAACTCGTCGAGCTCCTCGATGATCTGCTCGGCTTGGGCCGACAGATACGAGTGGGCAACGGTGAGCGGTATGGCCGTCGCCAGACCGAATCCGGTTGCGTTCAGAGCGACGGCGATGCCCGCTGCCAGCTTGTCGGCCCGCTCCGCTGCTGACGCCTCCGCGACCGCGGCGAACGCCGCCTTGAGGCCGAAGATCGTGCCGAACAGCCCGATCAGCGTCGCGACGTTTGCCAGCATCGGGAGGTACTGGAGCCGCCGCGTGAGGCGCGGAATGACCGCCAGCAATGCCGCGTCCGCGATATTCTGCAGGTCGTTTTCCTCCCGGCTCTTGCTCCTCAGGATCAGGAGTCCCATATCCGGCAGCGCGGCGTGCGCAGACGCGCAGAGCTTGATCGCTTCGTCCAGACGATCGGACCGAACGAGCTGCATCACCCGCTCAATGAATGCGGGCCCGTTGATCCGCGCCCGCATCACGATCACGTAAAAGCGCTCGAGGAAGATGGACAACCCGGCCAAGGCGACCACGAGGATCGGATACATGATCGGGCCGCCATTACGAAACCATTCGAGTAACGCGTGCATTACCGCTCCTTCGGCGGAACGTTCAAAAGTGACGACGGGGAAGAGGGAGGGGACATCATCGGGACGGCTTGGTACGGCGTGCGTAACGCCGTCCAGAAATGTTCATCTACGAACGCGGAATCGAGCGCCGCAGCCTGAAACGTGGGAACGACGCGCGGGCGCACGGTCACCACCTGAGGCACCGGGACTTGCGCCCGGATTTCCAATGTCTGGACACGTCGTGGGCCGCGCGCACGGGCGCCAGTCTGTTGCGCCGTCGCCTGTTGCGCCGTTGCCTGTTGCTTACCAGCCTGCGGAGTGGTCGGCTGCGGCGGCGGCTGCTGCGGCGTGGCCGATGGTTGCTTCACGGGTTGCTGCGGCGTGGGCTGCTGGGCGCGCGCGCGAGTCGGCGCGGCCAGCGCCGCTGCGACGGCCAGCAGCATTGCTCCGCCTCGCACGCTACAAGTCATTCGGAACCTGTCCGTTCACCAATGCGTCATGCGCACGATCCACCCACGCGTTCCTGATGTTGTCACTGTTTGCCTTCTCGATCAGCTCGGCCCACGTCTGCTTCGCTTGCGTGAAGTATGCCTCTGCCTGCTGCGCCGCGCCCTGGATGGCGGCCTCGCGCTCCGCATCGGTCAACCCCGGCGGCAACTCCACGTCTCGCAAGAATACGCCGTACTCCCACTGTGCCGCTCCTACGTAAAAGCTCGCAGCCGACAATAGGTCTGGGTCGCCCGACTCGATCACCCTCGTAAAGTCGCGGGTGAGCGACGTCAGCAGCTGTTGCTTCCGCACTGATGCACGCTTGACGCCAGCCGCCGTTAGCTGCCCCCGGGTCGGGATGACGAGCTTGATCGGGCGGTACGCGTGGAACACCGACACGGCGGTCGCGTATTTCGCCTTGGCGCTCTGCAGCTCGCATCGCGGACGCAGCTCCGGTGCGGGCGACACGCACAACCGAGCAAGCTCGGCGCTCGCGGCCGCTGTGTCGCCGTGCGCTTGCAGCAAGTCCATGCGATACACCCGCGCCGCGCCAGCACGAAGCTCGTCGGGGAATCGGGTCGCAAACTCGCCATAAATACGGGCCGCGGAAAGCGTGTCGTGCGCCTCGAGATAGGTCGCCGCAGCGTTGAATAGCGCGTCGTGCGTGCGCGGGTCATGGCGATAGTCGACCGAGAATTGCTCGTATTGCGCCGCTGCATCGGATTTGCGGCCAAGTGAATCGAGCCGAGATGCCACTCGTATCTCGGCATCGGCCCGCCCAGGCCAGTCCGGATTGTCCGCTATCAGCTTGCGCAGTGCGTCCACCGACTCGGTCTCCTTCCCGGACCGGGCCAAAAGGTCAGCCGCGAGAGTCTGGTACTGCTGGCGGTACTTGTACCGCGGATACGCCGTCACGAGCCGATTGGACAGCGCCGTCGCCTGCTCGCGCGCGGCGCGGGCGGCGGCGGAGTCGCCCCGCTGCTCCGCGGCGCTGTCGGCTGTCATATATGTCTCGATCGCGTCTCGAAGTGCATCCGGCGCCTTCGGGCTGGTGGGATTCTTGTCAGCAAACGCCACGTATACGGTCTGCGCCGCCTCTTCATAGCGCCCTGTCTTGATGAGCGAGTCGGCGTAAGCCGACGCCGCGGCCGTCTGCTCAGTCCTGAGCGTGTCGGCAAGCCCACTCCGACCGGTCCTGGCGGCTATGGTGGAGGCAGAATCCCATACGGCCTGGGCCTCGAGATAATGGCCCTGCTTGTACAACGCATCGCCGACCAGCTTGACCGCGGTCGGAGTGTACTTGTCGTTAGGGTACTGGCTCCAGTACCGGTGAAACGTCGTCGCCACGACATCCCACCGCCCCGCGATCGAGGCTCGGCGACCTTCCTCCACCAGGGCGTGCCTGGCGATGTCGCTCTCCGGGTACCGCGCCGCATATCGGTCCACCGCGGCAAATAGGGAGTCTTGCGCGACCGTGTCCGTCGCCACGTGAGACAGCGCTGAGTCATACGCGACAATCGCGTTCTGGGCGGCGATCTGCTGCGCGTGGCGCACCGCTGGATTGGCCGTGTCGGTGGCGTACGCAGTAGCTGCCCGTGTGTATTGCGCGCCAGCCTCGGCGTACCGCTTGGCGCCGAAAAGGGCCTCGGCGAAGTAGGTCGTCAGAGAGCGTGCGCTGTCCGAATTGCTATAGTCGGCCAGGTACTTGTCGTACAACCGAGCAGCTTCGGTGTAGTGCTCAGGTTTCGGCGGCGGGCCCTGCGCTTTGGCTAGCTCGTACTGCGCGGCCTCGCGCAGCATCTGCTCGCGCAGCGCCGCTCCCTCTTTCGCAAGCTCGGGATTGGATGAAGACCACTTGAAACCCGGCGCGAACCGGTCCACGAACGCGAGCCGGGCCTCCTGGGCCTTCTCGGGCTCGATCGTGCGGTTCATGTAAATGTCGATCACCTCGTGCTGCGCCGCGATGGCGCCGGTGTCCGTGGGCGCAACCGCCATCAGCTGCTCGTATGCCTTCACCGCGCCGGAGAAGTCGCCCTGGTCGCGAAGACTCGCAGCGACGCGGCGCAGTACCTGAACCTTGTCGGCCGTGTCCGAGCGCGAGGCAAAGTACCTAGTGGCAGCCTCGGCCCCGCCGATCTGCGTGAACGACACAGCCATGTACTCCAGCGCTTCTCCTCGCAGACCGAGCCGCGCTTGCTTGTCCGGCGGCAGCGAGTCGTACGCGTCCACCAAACGGCCGAATACATCCACGGCCTTTCCATAGCCGTCGGGGTGCTGAGGCGAGGCCTCGCTGTAATACGACCAGCCAAGCTTATAGAGCGACAGTAGGTAGATGTCCCCCCCGGGCGGTGCCGCCGCCGCCGCGCGAGCGTACGCGTCCGCCGCTTGCGCGAACAGCGCCCGCCTCTCGTCCCCACGGGCCCCGCTAGCAAGCTCGAACCGGGCGTCGCCCAGCCGAAAGAACGCTTCGTCCCGAAGCGGCGATCCCTCTCTTCCCGCAACCAGCTCGAACATGCGCGCCGCATCCGCGTATCGCTGATTGAGCGCGTACATGGTTCCCAGCGTGTAGGCGGCGCCGTCCAGCTGAGGGTAATGCGGGTAATCTTTCACCAGCTCTTCATACCGCGGAATCGCAGCCGAGTAGTCGGGATGGATCGAGCCGGCAACGCCGGACCGCTGACTCGCAGCAAATTCGGCGTCGGCTCGTCGCACCATAAGCTCGCCCACTTCATACAGCGCGCTGGCTCGGCCGGCACTCGAGGGGTATCGCGTCAGCACATCCTGCAGATCCGATATGGCGGAATCGCGCCATGCGGCCGACGCCGCATCTCCACCCGCCACGTATCGGAGAAACCGAGCGTTCGCGGTTGCGAACGCGGCCGCCTCGCTGCCGCGCTTCAAGCCTTCGGCGAGCCCCGCGGCGCGAGCCCGCAGGTCGCGCTCCACAGAGGCCGTGAGGTCGGTTACAGCCGCCTGTTGCCGCGCTATGGCGGCTGCGAGCGCTGCGCGCGCTGGAGTTGGCGCCGCCGAGTCCTCCGCGGCCCGTCGTGCGTTCGCCAGCGCGGTGTCGAGCGCGGACTCGCCGGCCACGATAGCTCTCTGCGTGTCGTCAACCATCGCGTGCGTGCGGGCACTGTGGCTTCGGATCGTGTCGCGCAACGCGAACGCCGGGTGATGGGCCAGGGCTTGCGTGAGCCCTCGCTCGACGGTCCGACCAGGCGGGTGTACGCGCCCATGGTCTGCCCCTCGCGGTCCAGCATGGCCACGTCTTCGGGGGTCGCGGAGACGCGCCGCGCGGCGAACGCTGTCGAGCAGAGCCGCGTTTTCTGTGACAAGATCCTGCGTCAGCGAAAACTGCGCCGCGAAAAGCGAACGGAGGCGGGTCCTTTTCGCATCCACCGACGCTGAGACGCGTGCGAGGGAATCCTCCACGCCCTGCAAGCGGTCAGTGACTAAGCTCAGGCTGTCCGCCGCGGCAGCCGCGTTCGCGCGCTCGCGCTCGAGCAGCACCACCTGTTGGGCCGCGGCCGCGCGCTCGTCCGACACCGCGGCACGCGCGCCCAAGACGCCCACATCCGCATCTCGCAGCACCTGGATGCCGCGGGCAACCCCAGAGCGGGCTGCGACACTGTCCGCGGTGCCCTCGCGAGCCAGCACGACGCGGGGAACGATCGTTGGATGCGCGACGGCCGCCTGAGTCCTCTCCCCCTCTCGCGCCCCGCCGCAATCGCGGAATCCACGCGCGCAGCCACGGCGGACGCCGCCAGTGCCATCGGCGGCTTGATGAAGAGCGCGTTGGGAATCTCGCCCGCGTCGCCCGTCCCACCTTCGGTTCGGCAATGGCAAGCGCTCCCTCGCCCCCGCCCGTCGAGTCGGCAAACGACAATACCTTCCCGAGCGCGATGTCGCTGACCAACAACGGATCGGCCGCGCGGCCTTGAACGAGGGCCTTGGCCGCGGATGCCGGCTCGGTGCCGGAAATCCATTGCGCAATTGCCGCAGCGTCTGCACGCGTTGTATCTGCCACCTCGGCGAAATCGGCGCACAGCTTCCCCCACGTCGTTCGCCTCGAGGGCCATTTGTCCGGCGATCAGCGATGCATCGAATGCGGTCGGGCAGCTCGGGATATCGCCGCGCGAGGTCCGTCAGAGCTTCGAGCGCGAGCGCCGAATGCCCAGCGCGCCGAAGGGCCCAGGCACGGGTGCGCGCCGCGGCCGGGTCGGCCGCGCTGCCAGGTGGTACTGACGCGGCGAGCGTCGCTGCGCGCTCGTAGTAGCCCGCCTCATAGGCAAGTTGGGCGAGGGCCAAGCTCACCTGATCGGCGATGTCGAATCCGGACTCCGGCGCGACTCCACGATTCCCGGGCGCGGGGTTAGGCGCAGCGGATGGAGGTGGGGCGTTGGCGCCGGGGCCGGGCTTGCCATGTCCAGCGGGACGAGGGCGGCGGCGGCGTGAGCACTGTCGGGTGGAAGCGCGGTGACGAGCACGAGTATCCGCGCGAAGAACGCGTATGGTCCGCCGCTTTCCGCAGCGCGCGAGAACCAATGCCTAGCAGCCACTGAATCGCCGCGCCGCGCCGCGGCAAGCCCGGTCACCACAGCTGGCAGTCCGTGCTGGATCAAGTCGGGCATTGCTTCGAGCTTCTGTTGCTCCGACGCCGTGTCGCGGTACACCTGCACGACTACCGTGTCCCCACGAAGCCCACTGGCCAGGCGCTGCGCACGCGCGTTGTCGCCTGTACGATAGGCGCTCACGATCAGCTGCGGCCGCAGCACCGCGCCGAAGCGCGGGGCTCCGGCGCAGCAGGGAATCGCCAATCCCGCGCAAACTGTCGTCCATGCCAAGCTGGTAATAGCACTCTGCGATGAGAAATCGACGATCGTTCTCTCCGCGAACCTCTGGCGTCGCCTCCGTGCGCGCCACGCGGCCTAGGCGCCGCAAGCGGTCCAGCGCGTCCACAGGTCGCCCGTCGACGAGCTCGAACAGCGCAGCCCGGATCTCAGCGTCGGCGGCCCGCAGTTGTACCACCGCCTGTGGCATGGAGTCAGATTGCGCTCGCGCAACTCCCCGAGCTGGAAGCGCGATCCCCAGCAGCGCCGCCATCACACACGCAACCGCACGCCAGAGCCTATTGGGCCGCGCTGGACTTGGTCCACGTGCTCTCGGTCCACTGCGTACCGCGAAGAGTGAACTCCACGTACGTCGTGCTCCCCGTGCTGACGGCCACCGTGGCGGATTGCGTTGCCGGAGCCGGACTGCCGCCAACCGACGCCATGATGATCACGTCGTGCGTCGCCGGCAGCACATGCGAGCGGTACACCTCGTCCACGGCGCCTTCGCCAAGCGCCACGTTGGCACGGGCGCTGTAGCGGCGGACGTCACCGGAGGCGCTGTCGATCGCGACGCGCAAGCTGTCGAGATGCGGGATGCCACCAGCAGAGTCCGCCCGCACCAGCACGACGAGCTCGCCGGCCGCCCGACGGCGAACCGCGTCTCCCAATCCCAAAAACCGGTCCCGCTGCGCGGTCAGGTTGCTCTGGGCGACCGTAAGCAACGAGTCCAGTCCGCGCAGCGCGCTAGTCTCATCGCTCAGCAGGAGCGTCTTGGCACGTTCCTCTGCGGCTGCCGCCGACGCGCGCGCCAGCTGAGATTCGAGCTCGGCCCGCTGGCGCCGCAGCTCGTCCAGCTTTCGCTGGTCCTCATTTATGTCGTGCAGCGCCTGCGCGCGCTTGGCTTTGTATTGCTCGAGAGACGCCGAGTCGGGCGGAGGTGCTGTCTGCTTTCCAATCGGCGTAATCTGCGCGGCGAGGACACAAGCGACGCCAGCGACGCCAACGAGGGCGAGCCCCACAAGCGCCGCAACTCTTACGGGGCGGTTCCCGATCATGACCTACTCCCTGATGATGGAGGCATGGTGCCTGTTGGCGCGGTAGCCTGGGGCGTCGTGGCCTTAGGCGTCGTATCCTGCGGCGGCGTTGCCGGGGCGCCGGGGGGCGCCGGGGGGGGCGTGGCGGACGCGGGCGGCGTAGCTGGCGGCTGACCCGCAGGCGGCGACTCTTGCGACGGCGGCTCCGGCGGCTGGTGCGTCTCCCCTTCGATCCGCTTCACTCGCTCCTGCAAGCGCTCGAGTCGCTCCGATTCGTCCCGCAACTCCTGCTCGGCCTGCGAGCGACGCTGCTCGAGCTCGAGAAGATTCTGGGCTTCGTACCGGCGAATCTCTGCCTGCAGCTCCGCGATGCGGGATTCGCGACGCCCAATCTCAGCAAGCAGCTGATCGCGCTCCTTACGCAGTCGCGCGGCGCGGTTCGCGAGGAAATCGCCGCGGACGAGTGCAAGGATGTTGTTCTGCCACCCAAGTGAGAACGTGAACTTTTTGTAGTCGAAGAGCGCCGTCGCTGAGTTGCCAGGGATTGGGTGAGCGCTCCCCGCGCCCAACTCGGTGATTGCGACACCCGCACGTAACCCGCGATAGTCGAGCGACACCCCGGCATTGTAGTCCCAAGCGTTGTTCTCGAGCAGTAGAGAGAGCAGCGTGTTAGACGACGCGCGGAAGTCGGCTTTGATACCGTAAAACAGTCCGCCCGTGGCGTTGGCCGCGTATTCGCTGACGGGAATCGAGCCGTGATTGGAAAAAAGTCCGTTGCCATACCCCAGAGTAAAGCTCAACCCAACGTCCGACCACGCGGGCCGCAACGAGCCGAGCGACACGCTCTTCGTTACTACACCATACAGCGTATTGCCGGTCTCGAAGGTCCGGTGAAGCGAGTCCACGACCAGTACCGGCGCTGACCCTGTGCCTGGATTGTGGCCAAGCAGATACCCCATGCCGAAGCGATCGATATGGTGGTAAGGCCCGACGTTTCGAATGCCGACCGCGAGCGACGGCAGTGCGCGCCAGATTCCAGACTGGAAGTCGTCCTGATCGAGCAACAACAACTGCCCGTAGAGTCCCTGCTCGGGATCTGTGGAGTAGGCCGATATGCCGACCTCCGCAACGTGAAAAAATGACATGTCGAGAGTGCCTTGCGAGCTCCATTGCCGCGTGAATTCAGGAATGGCCGGGCTCGTTTCGAATGACTGTCTCGATAGCGTAAGGCCGAAATCGCCAGTAAGTGGAGAGACCCAGGCTACCGGAATGTCGATTAGCCCGGAGCCCCACCGCTGCGTCTGGGGAAACTCCTCCTGCGCCTTTGCGGCACGTCCGGTCATTAGCACCATTCCAATCAGCGCGGCGAGCGTCGGCCTCACTGGGGCGGTGTCCCCTCGAGCTGCTTCAGCCGTTCCTCGGCGCGGCGAATCGCTTCGCGCTCTTGCTCCAACTGCTGCTCGATCGCCGCGCGCTGCCGAGCGACTTCCGCGAGATCCGATCCTTCCAACTCCGCGAGCTGTCGCTCGAGCAGGCGCACCTTCTTGTCTCGACGGCGAATCTCGGTCCTGAGCCGCCGGCGCTCGCGCGTGAACCCCGAAATCTCGGCGCGCAGCACACTGCCGTGCGTCAGCTGCTTGAAATTGCCGTTGTACATGAAGTTCATCGCGATCTTCTTGTAGTTGTATACCAGATACCCGCTGGCCGGGCGGTGCCAGCTTTCCTCGAGCTCCTTTCCGTAGACGCCGAGACCGATCCCTCGCCACGTCGCAACGACTCCCGCGTTGTAGTCGAAGCCGTTGTTCTCGGCCATGAACGCGATGACGGTATTCGGCGTAGGACGCGATACCGCGCGCGCGCCGAAGAACAGGCCGCGCACGACTGTCCCGTGATCGTTGTACGCCGCACCTTGGCCGCCATCGTCGCTGAACAGGCCGTCACCACCGCCCACCGTGAAGCTGAGGCTCGTGAAGGTCAGCGGGGCGTCCGGCAACAAGATTTCCTTAGTTGCAACGACGTACAGACTCGGCGCAGTGTGAAAGTTCGCGTAGAATGGTGGTGTGAAACCGTGTTCGTGGCCGAGGCTGTCCACGGTTACGTCGTGCCCAACTAGGTAGCGGTCTTCGTGGTCGAATGGACCAACGTTGCGCGCACCGACGGCGATGCCGGGCAGGAATGAAATGTCGCCGTCGCGCAGGAGCATGAACTGGCCGAACGCGCCCCACTCAGGGTTATTGCTGTATAGCGATACACCCACCGAAAACCGCTTCAGCCAGTGCGTGTCGAGCGCGAGGTTGCCGTTGCCGTAGCGGAATGGGCTACTCGACACCGGTCCCGGAACCGACGGAATGCGCGTCACACCGTAGGTGAGCCAAAAGTCGGACGACGCCGGCGACACCCAAGCAACCGGATCGTCGATCAGTCCGGTGCCAAACGTCAGGGTTGACTCGTACGGGTCACGCCCAGTGGTATCTGGGGCCACAACGGTCAACTGCCCGCGGGCCGTCCGGGGCCAGGCAACCACGCACGCCACGAGCGCCGCGGCGAGCTTCCACATGTACGACGCGCACACGCGCGTAAGGGGGGCAAGGGACATGACTTGCCGAGGGGAAGCCGCGGCGTCTATGATGTTCGTATACCAACCACACGGGCGCAATGCCGTCGTTCGACCCACTACGATCTCTCCCGCGGCTCTCTGCCGCTATCCGCACGAGCCTGCTTGTAACCGGCATGCTTGGCGCCGGCATGCTTGGCGCCGGCATGCTTGGCGCCGGTTGCGGCCACGACGATCATACGACGGCTGGCATGGTCGCTTCGGCACTGGCGGCGCCTGCACCGCGCGGAGTGCGCGACTCGTCGTCGTCGCGATTCGACCGCTCGCGCATCATGGGCGACTCTACCGCGCGAGTCTGGCTGGTGATGGTCAGTGATTTCCAGTGCCCGTACTGCAAGCAATGGCACGACGCATTGTTCGCCACGCTGGAGCGCGAGTACGTGCAGACTGGCAAGGTGCGGATGGCCTTCATCAATTTCCCACTGGCGGCGCACCCGAATGCCGTGCCGGCCGCGACGGTCGCCATGTGCGCGGGCGCGCAAGGGAAATTCTGGGTGATGCACGACGTTTTGTTCAACACGCAGGAGCTTTGGGCGCCGCGTTATCCGGTCATGCCGGTGCTCGATTCCCTCGCTGGCGCGAATGGCGTTGACGTGCACGCGCTGGATGCCTGCGTGGCGTCGCACGCGCCCGACGCACTGATCCAGGCGGACCTCGACCGTGCCGCGCGCGCGGGCGTGGCATCGACACCAAGCATAATCATTGGCAAAGAATTGCTCGCCGGCGTGCGACCGACCGACACCTACCGGCACGCGCTCGACTCGGCGCTGGCCGCCGCAAAGTAGCGGGCGGTTAGGCAGAACGTGCACGGCGTACTCCGCGCGATCTACGGAGTCGCCGGCAGACTCGCGACTAGCGTTGGTGATCTGGCGCCCGATCGCGAGACCCCCAAATGGTCCCGTGCGCTGCGCGCTAGGCGTGGAGCGATCGATCGATTTGCGCAATGGGGCCGCTCGTACCGCGACCCGGGGCGACCACTGCTGTGGATGCACGCGCCTTCTGTCGGCGAGGGACTGCAGGCGCGAGTGGTTCTCGAGCGGCTGCGCAGCGCGCGGCCAGAAGTGCAAGTCGCCTACACGCATTTTTCTCCGAGCGCGGAACACTTCGCGCAGACGTTGAAGCAGCAGGGAGTGGTGGACGTCGCGGACTACTTGCCGCTGGACACGGCGGTGGCTGCAGACGCGATGTTGACAGCGCTCTCCCCGACGGCGTTGGTGTTCGCGAAACTCGACGTCTGGCCGCTTCTTGCGGAGCGCGCCGCGGCTCGCGGCGTGCGCCTGGGCATGATAAGCGCCACGCTGGCCGCTCACTCGAGTCGTCGCACTCGTGCCGCCGCCGCACTCTTGCGCGACGCTCATGCCGCCATGCGCGCGGTGGGTGTCATATCCGACGCTGACGGCGACCGCCTCTTCGCGCTCGGCGTCCCGGCTGCGGCGATCACGGTGACTGGCGACACACGATACGACCAAGTCTGGGCACGCGCGCAAGCTGCGCTCGAATCCGTCCGCGCGCTGGTACCCGCCGCCCGCTCCCCCGAGTGGGCGAAGCAATGCACGCTGGTTGCGGGCTCGACGTGGCCCTCGGATGAGAGCGTGTTGCTCGAAGGGTGGGACGCCGTGCGAGCGCGAGATGTTCCGCTTCGCTTGATCGTCGCTCCGCACGAGCCCACGGAGTTGCACCTTCGCCGGTTGGAGCAATGGGCCGATTCGCACGGTGCGCTGCACGCACGATTGGGGCGCCTGACGGGCACCGGTATCGACGGCCCGAGCGTTTCGCCTCAGCACGCTACGGCGCCCGACCTGATCCTGATTGATCGCGTTGGAGTTCTGGCCGATCTGTACGCGCTCGCCGACGTGGCTTACGTGGGCGGAGGTTTTCATAGGGCGGGCCTTCACTCCGTTCTCGAGCCGGCGGCGTGTGGAGTTCCCGTGCTGATGGGTCCACGATGTGAGTCGAGCCGCGACGCCGAGCTGTTACTCAGCGCGCGCGCGGGCCACCGCGTTCGGACGGCCGCGGAACTGGCAACTCAATGCCTCACCTGGGTGGGGACGCCTCACGTGCGTCGTGCCGCCGGTGAGCGCGCCCGGGAAGTCGTCCGTCACGGCCTCGGCGCGGCTGACAAGTCCGTAGCCTTGGTCGAGAGACTCTTGTAGCCGGATGTCCCGCCGCCATCGCGGGGTTGGAGGAAAAATCCCTGTACGAGATGCACGCCCAGTCGCTTCACGGCGGCAAATTCCTCCGCGCGCTCGACGCCCTCGGCGATGACCCGAGCGCCTTCCTGATTGGCGAAACGAACCATTGTTTCCACGAGTCGCTGCTTACTGGGATTGCTGTCGATCCCGTTGATCAGAGACATGTCCAGCTTGATGAAATCGGGCTCAAGGTTGGCGATGGAGCCGAGCCCAGCATAGCCGCTCCCCGCGTCGTCCACGGCGAAACGGTAGCCGCGTTCGCGAAACGTGCGCAGCCTTTCGCGTATCCGCGGATAGTCCTTGATCGCCGTCCGCTCTGTGATCTCAATGACGACGCGCCGCGGGTCGTGAGCTCCGATATCGGTGAACTCCGGATCGTCGAAGTCATGAGGGTCCACGTTTAGGAAGAGCATTTCGTCGGGCCCCAATTGTGTCTTCAGCCCTTCGATGGCCTTGCTGCGGCAAAGACGGCTCAGTTGCCAGATCAAGTCTGCATCGGCGGCGACCTCGAACATCACCTCTGGGCTCCGCAGCGACCGCGCAACTCCGCGCGCAAGCGCCTCGTAACCGAACACCTGGCCGCTCTCGGCCACAACTATTCGATGGTAGTCAATGTCAGATGGCTCGCTGCCGCAGGCTTTCGCGCAGCTCGCCTACCTTGCGCGCGCGCTCGCGCTGCTCGAGGCTCTTGGCCGCGTTCGCGGCGTCGCGAATTCCGCGATACACGAGTCGTTCATATCGCACCTTGGGGTCGGCGACTACATGCGCCCGGCCAGCGTACACCTCGACCAGCGCAGCAATGTCTTCTCCGTGCTCAGCCACAATGCGGTCCGCCACCAGCCGCTGCACCCGACTCGCGAGCGCGGTCACGCTCTGGTCGTCGGCTGCCGCCTCCCCCGCCGCCGGGACGTGCAGGAAGACGATATCGCCATCGTGCGGGTACGAGACCGCGGCGCGCGAAACACCGCGCGCGCCATCGCCCGCGCTACTTTCGGGAAGGCTCTGTACGGCGCGCGCAGCAGTCTCGATCACGGCGTCAAGCTTTTCCCAGCCGTAGATGCCCTCGACCTTCGCGAAGCGAACGAAACTGCAGTATGTGACCGTCAGCTCGCCCCGCGCTACGAACGGTGCGCGGATGGAATCGATCGTATCCGCTACTGTGGGAAGCACGGATCAGTGATGGACGATGGCTGGCGGGCTCCAGGCAACAGCGAATCCAAACGTATTGTCCTGCGAGATGACGGTGGTACCGCCAAATCCCGCGGCAAAGCGCAGAGCGATTCGCGCCGTGAGGTCGAGGTTGAATCCGAGATCCGTGCCGACACCCAGCTCCGCGCGACCGCGTCGAGCGGTGCCGCATTGGTTGCAGAAATCCAGTCCAATGCGCGGCAGGGCAAAGGGAGTGAGCGCGGCCTCCTGGCCAATCGCGAACTTGTGTCCGACTGAGACGCCAACCGGTATACGGAAAAAGACGTCGCCTCCGCCGAACGCAACGTTAAAGCCGCCAACTCCCAGCATCTCGATCGGTAATTGAGGAGTCGAAGGCATCAGCTGGTAACCGTATTGTCCGCCGAGAAACCCGACGCCGCTGCGATGGGCTTTGGGCGCAGCGAAGCCCGCGTCGAGAGACAGTTGCTCGAGCGGTGTCAGTCCCTCGCGCCACTGGAAGAGGAAGTCGGTTCCTGCATCGCCACCGTCGGCAATGCCAAAGTCGAATTCGCGGCTCACCACGTGTGACTGCTGAAACGCAGGGTAGTTCCACGCCTGCGCGGGCGCGATGCGAGATCCGGCCAGACTGGCGACGACCACAGCCACGAGCCACGGCGCGGCCCGACGCGCGCCGCAATTCATTCCGTCGTGGGCCCCGCGTTCGATTCGGTCGCTGATTCCGTGATTATTCGCACCGTGTCGTCCGCAACCTGCAGAAAGCCCCCGGCTACGGTGAACTGCCGACCACCCCCGTCCAAGCGGAGCACCCCTTTGCCGAGCAGGGTGACCATGGGAGCGTGATGCGGCAAGATACCGACCTCGCCGTCAAATGCCGGCGCAACGACTGAGGATGCGTCGCCGTCGAACAGCACGCGATCGGGCGAGATCACCGCGACGCGCATTGCGGCTCCGGCTGGACCGACCGAGGTCGGCTCCTATCAACTTTGCGCAAGCTTCTCCGCATTCTTTGCGACGTCGTCGATCCCCCCCGCCATGAAAAAGGCCTGCTCGGGCAGCCCGTCAAACTCTCCGGACACGAGTCGCTCGAAAGACGAGATCGTCTCTTCCAGCTTCACGTACTTGCCGGGCGTTCCGGTGAACTCCTCGGCAACCGCGAACGGCTGCGACATGAATCGCTGAATGCGCCGCGCGCGCCCGACGATCTTCTTGTCGTCCTCGGACAGCTCATCCATGCCGAGTATCGCGATGATTTGCTCCAATTCCTTGTAACGCTGCAAGATACGCTGCACCTCGACCGCCACGCGATAGTGCCGCTCGCCGATGTACTGCGCGTCGAGGATCCGGGACGACGACCCCAACGGATCTACCGCGGGATAGATCCCTAGTTCCGTGATCGCGCGCGAGAGCACCACGGTAGCGTCCAGGTGGGTAAACGCCGTGGCCGGAGCCGGGTCCGTGAGATCGTCTGCAGGCACGTAGATAGCCTGCACCGACGTGATTGAACCGGCCGTTGTCGATGTAATCCGTTCCTGTAGGTTTCCCATCTCCGGTCGCCAACGTGGGCTGGTATCCAACGGCGCTCGGCATGCGCCCCAGTAGGGCGGACACTTCGGATCCAGCCTGAGTAAACCGGAAGATGTTGTCGATGAATACCAAGACGTCCGCGTTCTCGACGTCGCGAAAGTATTCGGCGACAGTGAGACCAGAAAGACCGACACGTAGACGGGCTCCCGGCGGCTCATTCATCTGTCCGTAGATCAGCGCCGTGGCGGCCAGCACCTTGGATTCCTTCATCTCTAGGTAGAGGTCGTTCCCTTCGCGGGTTCGCTCGCCGACGCCGCAAAACACCGACCTGCCGCCATGGCCCTTCGCGACGTTGTTGATCAACTCCATGATGATGACCGTCTTGCCAACGCCCGCACCGCCAAAAAGTCCGATCTTGCCCCCTTTCACGAACGGGGCGATGAGATCGATGACCTTGATGCCCGTCTCAAAGACTTGAGTGTCCGGCTCGAGACTGGTGAACGCGGGCGGAGGGCGGTGGATCGGCCAGCGAGGCGCATCCGGCGAGATCGCGGGCCCATTGTCAACGGGCTCACCCAGTACGTTGAGAATTCGCCCGAGCGCGGCCTCGCCTACTGGCACGGTGATCGGACCACCAGTGTCAATCACATCCATCCCACGCTGCACGCCGTCGGTGGTCGACATCGCCACAGCGCGCACCTGATCGCGACCAATGTGCTGCTGTACTTCGGCTACGACCTTGATGGCCGTACCGCCCCTCTCCTTGGTCGCCGGAGCGTCGATGCGCAATGCGTTGAGCAGCTCTGGCAGATGCTCGGGTTCGAACTGCACGTCGAGCACGGGCCCGATCACCTGCACGACCTTGCCTACGGCTTGGTTTGCCATTCGCGTTGTCAAAGTTATGTCTGAAGACCAGCTGCGCCGCCGACGATCTCCGCGATTTCCTGCGTGATTTGCGCCTGACGTGCACGATTGAACGTACGTCGCAAGACATTGAGGATGTCGCCCGCATTGTCTGTCGCGTTCTTCATTGCTGTACGACGAGCGCTCTGTTCCGCGGCCGCAGTCTCCACGAGCGCGCGGTACACCGTGTTCCGCACGTACGCTGGGATCAACGCGCCCAAGATTGCCCCCGCGGACGGCGCGAGAATGTAATCCGTGCGCCAGCGACGGTCCGCCTTCGCTTGCTTCGTATCGCCAGAGGCGGGAATCTCCACTGGCAGAACGCGCTCCGCGACGGGCGGGGTAGACAGCGCGGAGTTATAGCGCGCCGACACGACGTACACGGCGTCCAGGGTGCCGGCCGCGAACGAATCCATCATCGGGTCGACTAGCTTTGCCGCGTCATCCGGCGCAGGCCGATCCCCTAGATCCGTCCGGCTTGACGCCACGGAACGGCCAACGTAGCGGTAGTAACCGAGTCCCTTGCGACCCACGATATGGAGCTCGACCTCGGTGCCGTCTCCTTCGAGGCGGCCGATGACCGTGCGGGACTCGCGAATGAGGTTCGCGTTGAACGCGCCGGCGAGTCCCCGATTGGACGTCAGCAGCAGCACTCCCGCGCGACGTACGTTCGCCGGCTGCCGCAGCAACGGAAATCGCTCGATCAAGTCGGGGTTGTAGAGGCTCGCGAGCACCTCGCGAAGCGCGATCGCGTACGGTCGGGCGGCGACGACCCGGTCCTGCGCTCGTTTCAACTTCGACGTGGCGACCATCTCCATCGTACGCGTGATCTTGCGCGTGTTCTCGACGGAGCGGATGCGCCCTTTGATCTCCCTGCCCTTGGCCACCGTTTACTTCGCGGTCTCGTGCGGCTTGGGTTGCGCCGGTTGCGCCGGTTGCGCGGGTTGCTGCGCAGCCAGCGGCGGCTGTTGCTCGTTCTTCTTCCGGGCTAGCGAGAACTCGACCGAGAAGCGCTCAATGGCTTTTCGCAGCTCTCCCTCGGTGGCCTTGGACAACACCTTCTCGGTACGGATCCTCTCGCCGATGTCTGGAGCGCTTGCGTCCAGGTACGCGTGAAAACCGGTCTCCCAGGCCCGAACGTCCGAAACGGCGATGCCATCCAAGTAGCCGTTCGTCACTGCGAAGATGCTGACGATCTGCTTTTCGACGGGCATCGGCGAGTACTGCGGTTGTTTCAGAATCTCGACTGTTCGCGCGCCGCGATCCAGCTGCCGGCGGGTTGCTGCGTCGAGGTCCGAGGCGAACGCCGAGAAGGCTTCCAGCTCGCGGTACTGCGCGAGGTCGAGCCGCAAGCGACCCGCGACGGCTTTCATGGCCTTGATTTGCGCCGACCCGCCAACGCGCGAGACGGAGATGCCTACATTGATCGCGGGGCGAACTCCGGAGTAAAACAGGTCAGCTTCCAAAAAGATTTGGCCGTCAGTGATCGATATGACGTTGGTGGGGATGTATGCGGAAACGTCACCCGCCTGTGTTTCGATTATCGGGAGCGCAGTCAGTGAGCCACCTGGCTTGAAAATCGTTTTGCCATCGACGATGGCATCATCGTCGCGCAGCTTTGCAGCGCGTTCGAGAAGGCGAGAGTGCAGGTAGAACACATCTCCAGGATACGCCTCTCGGCCGGGCGGGCGACGCAGGATGAGCGAGATCTCGCGATATGCGGCGGCCTGTTTCGAGAGGTCGTCGTACACGCAGAGAGTCGCCTTCCCTTCGTTGTACATGAAGTATTCGGCCATCGCGCAGCCCGAGTACGGCGCGATGTATAGCATGGGCGCCGGGTCAGCCGCGGTTGCGCTCACAATGATTGTGTAGTCCATCGCGCCCGACTCTCGTAGCCTGGCTTCCACACTGCGCACCGTGGATGCCTTTTGCCCGATGGCGACGTAGACGCAGATGACACCGGTACCCTTCTGATTGATGATCGTGTCGATGGCAATTGCGGTCTTGCCGATCGCGCGGTCGCCGATGATGAGCTCGCGCTGGCCGCGACCAATGGGAATCATGGAGTCTACGGCCTTCAGTCCCGTCTGCAGCGGCTCCTTGACGGGTTGGCGGACGATTATCCCCGGCGCCTGCGATTCGATCTTGCGGTACGTCGTGGCCTTGATTTCTCCCAGACCATCCAGCGGGCGGCCGAGGGGATCGACCACTCGGTTGACCAGAGCGGGCCCGACTGGAACCTCCAGCACGCGGGCGGTCCGGCGGACCTCGTCGCCTTCCCGGAGCTTGAGGTAATCGCCGAGGATTACCGCGCCAATGTTGTCTTCTTCGAGGTTGAGGGCCAGCGCTGTCACGTGCTCGCCGGTCTCGGACGAGGTGAGCTCCAGCATCTCCCCGGCCATCGCCTTATTCAATCCATAGATGCGGGCGATGCCGTCGCGAACCTCGAGGATCGACCCAACTTCCTCCACGTCGAGCTCGCGCAGGTCCGCGGCCTCGATTTCGCGCAGCAGAATATCCTTGATCTCGCCGGGCCGGAGTGTCGTCTCGGTTGCCATGTGTGTCGGTAAAGTGTACCAGTTGGCCGCCAGAGACTAGCTGCAGCCCAGCTTGTGAAAATAGTCACAAAGCTTGAGCGCTGCCAATACACACTGCGCGGCGTTTCCGGCAGCCACGCACCCCGAAGCCGCCGTTTTTCACGTGCTACCCCACCCCCTAACCCCCTCCCCGCAAGCGGGGAGGGGGAAATTTTTTGTTCAAGCTTCGCTTGGATGACGAGGGGGCTTCGCCCCCTCGACCCCGTGGGCGTCGAGAGCGCGGGCGCACACATCTGCCGCCGGTGTGCGTGCGCTGCCGCTCCCTAACCCCTCCCCCGCAAGCGGGGACGGGAATGTTTTGGTTTTGCAAGCTTCGCTTGGATGACGAGGGGGCTTCGCCCCTCGACCCCGTCGGCCGTCGAGAGCGCGGGCGTATTCTGCCGCCGCTGGTGTTGCGGTGCTGAGGTAAAACGACCGTACGCCAAACTCCGATGACCCTCCACGCAGGCAGAGAGGAATTTCTTTCAGGTTTCGCTTCGGTGACGAGCAGCGCCGCCCTTCGACCTCGTCGGGCGTCGACACCCGCCGCACATCTGCCGCTGGCCTGCGGGCGATGAAGTAAGTGATCGCGCATGAGGCAAGGCAACCCAACGCCGCCACGCGCCTCGATAGCCAAAATGTTGGGCCGGGTCGAGGGGGCGGAGCCCCCTCGTCATCCAAGCGAAGCTTGAAAGCAAGAATTCCCCCTCCCCTTTAGGGGAGGGGGTTAGGGGGTGGGGCAGGGTAACGCAAAGACAATCAGCGTCGCCACTCGCACGGCCCGTTTATCGGTGCCTATGGACGAAGCACCCTAAGAAAAAACCCCCTCCCGGAAAAGGGAGGGGGTCAGTTGAAGGGAAATCCCAAACTACGGATTCAAATTCAAACACCCGTGGAAATTGGGATTGTTCTGTTCGTCCTCTGAAATCTGAAACTCGACGGCCGTGCCATAGGGGATACCGTTGACGCTGGTCCCAATTGGAAAGACCGTATTAGCGGCGCGACCGTACTGGCGGAGCAGCCGTCGCATGTCACCGAGCCGGTGAGCGGTGAGAAAGAGCCAGAACGCGCGCTCGTGAAAGTGGAGGTTCACCCGAGCAGCAGGCGTGCCCGGGTCCACCAGCGGAGCGAGCGCACCGGGACCGGGGAATGAGGCCCGCAGGGCGTTTAGTATTGCAAGCCACCCTGCCGTATTGCCAGTTCGCAAATCGTTCTCCGCAATGATGAGCTGAGCCTCGGTGTAGGTGGCGAGCGGAGTCGGACTGGCCTGCTCCGGGTAAAGCAACTGCGCTATCAGCGTGTCCGGCTGCCGGCCTACGCCTAAGGCATGAGTATCGAGAGTCGGCACCCGTGGATCCGAATCGCTCACGAACGGCAGCCCGTTCGTGCCCTCGCTGTCAGAGACGCCAAAGCCGGCGAAGTTGAGTGTGTAGTTCCAGACGCCGTTGTTCTGGAACGCCGTATTCGTGGACGCGCCTATCAGATACACGTATCCCGACGGCACGGCGGCGGCAACCGTCGCCGCGGAGGCATAGTCATTACTATCGACGAGGGCCCGCGCCAGCCCCACCTGCGCCAGCGCTAACGTCGTGGCATTACCCGTCGCAGTCGCGATCGCGATCGATGAGTCAAACTTTTCCGCCGCGATGGTCAGCAATTGCTCCCGAGTGAGCGGGAGTCCGTACGTGACCTGACCGCTATTGCTGATCGAGCTGACAGGCACGCCTTCACAGTAGAACTCGGCAAAGAACGTGTACGCGTACGCGTCCAGTGCAAGGACGGTTGAGCGCCCCGAGTCCGTCGGGGCGAACGTGCCGAACGCCGCATCCGTCTTGTCAGCGATTGCGCGCGCCTGTGTCAGATCGATGAACAGTCCCTTGAGCGTGCCGTTCGAGGGAAGTGCGCTGCGAGCATCGATCTGCTGGCGCGTCGTGAAGGTCTCCAGATCGATGAACTCGTCGGTGAACAGTCCCGTGATATTGATGTAGCCTTCGTGGCCGTTGTTAACTTGGTCGGCGCCGCCGCTATACATGATCTGAAACTGCGCGAGCGTTCCATTCTCCAACGCTGGTAGCGACGCGGCGCTGTTGAGCGAGCCTGGGGACAATGAGTCGGGCGTAGGCACCTTGATAACTTGGTTAGGATCGCATGCGGCCGCCGCCAAAGCGAGCCCGATCCCAATCACTAGGTTGGTACGGAGGGTCGTCATGGTGGGGGCGCTCACAGTGTGACGTTGATCCGCCCCGTCCAGTACATCAGCTGGGGCTGGGTAAAGAAGTTCGTCGTGTTGAAATTGTCCTGCCCGAAGAACGTGACTTCGGGGTCGAGTCCCGTATAGGGCGTCCACGTGTGCAGGTTGTGGCCCCCGAGCGTGGCGCTCAGGTTATGAACGTGCAGGCCGTGGGCCCAGCTGTTCGGCGCCGTGGCTGTGATCGTGAGCTCGCGCCACTTCCAGAATGACGCGTTCTCGATGAACCCTGCATCCGAGCCGAGGAAGTCGGCGACGTTACGAGCCTGGACCGACAGCGGCGCCTTGGCGCTGTACGCCGAGAAGCAGTTCGCAAGGCCTCCGAGCGACGAGCACCGAAGGTTTTCGGTGCCGTCATAGTTGAAAACGACACCATGGAAGTCGAACAGCGTCCCGATGCGGAAATACCGGAAGACAGTGATGCTGGGCCCGAGCGTCCATTGCGTCTGAGGAAATATGTTGCCCTGGAAGCTTGGGTTAGCGGCGAGAGTGACCTCGCCCGGTTCGATGATTCCGTCGTGATTCGCGTCAGAATAGGTGTAGGAGGGCTGCCAGAACCCGCCAAGTGGATACCCGGGCTCCTGGCGTTGAATGAATGCGCCGCTGGCGGTGCTCAGGCCGAAGATTATCGGCGCGATCCCGGGGCCTAGCGTTACGAGCTTGTTGTGGTTGAAGGACCCGTTGACCGTCAGGTCGGCACCGAAGTTCCGCGTATCGATGATCGTCGATGTGAGCTGGACCTCGACACCTTGGTTGTCCACTTCGCCAAGGTTCTCGAAACGGGCTGAGGTGCCGAAAGCGGTGCCCGTAGTAATTCCGCCCACAGACGGCGGGAGGTTCGCGAGAACAAGGGCATCGCGGGTGGTCTTGCTGTAACCGGTAAATGTGAGCTGGAATCGATCGTTGTCGAATCCGGCGTCGAATCCGGCTTCGAACTCCCCCGTCCGCTCCGGCTTGAGGTTCCCATTCCCGAAACCGCCGACGGTCACACCGCCCACTTCTCCCAGCCCCGGGATATGATACGCAAGCGAGTTAAAGAATGTCTGAGCCTGCTCGAAACCTGGATGCTCGCCGGAAAACCCATACGCGGCTCGCAGGCGGAGTGAGCTCACCGCGCTCGATTTCGGAAACCAGGGCTCTTCACCAACTACCCATGATGCGCTAACTGACGGGTAAGCCTGGAAGCCGAGGTTCTGTCCGAACCCGCTGTTGTTGTCCGCGCGGAGTGCGCCAGTTAGATAAACCTTATCGCGCCACTGGATCTGCTCCTGGCCATAAAAACCGACCGTCACGATCTGTTGGTCAATGTCGGTTGCCGTAAATTGATAAGTCGCACCGCCCAGCGTGCTCGTGCCAGCGGCCAACCCGTTGCCGCTCGCGATCGTCTGGCGGAAAATCTGATTCGAGTACTGCGTCCCGATCGACGACGTGGCGTGAATCAATGATCCGAGGCCGTAGGCCGCGGTCGCAGTAGCCTGGGTCGTGTATACATAGTTGTTCTGTGGCGCCGTCTCAGCCGTGCCGCTTGCGGTTATCGGGCCAAAAATCGTGATGTCGTTGGGTGGAACGAGACTCCGGTCGGTGAGCTGGTTGAAATCCAGCCCGCCAACTCCAGTAAGCGTCAACCAGGACACCGGACGCCAGGTGCCGGTTGCCGACCCGGTCAACCTGTCCGTCGATTGGCTGGTGATTACTTGATTCAGCGCCGACGTAGGAAGGAGGAGCGCGCCGAAATTGGGCGGATTGTCGTTTGCGGCGCCCAGCTCGAGGTTTACGAGTGGGCTGAAATCATTGTTGTCGTTCTGTGGAAGCTGTGACCGCCCCTGTTGGTATCCGACGTTCACCGAAAAATCGACTGTTGACGACGGCGACGCCTGAATGTTCGCTCGAGCGTTGTTCTTATTGGAAAAATTGTTGACGTAGACGCCATGCTCTGCGTCATAGTCCCCGCTCACGTAGTATCGAACGCCAGCATTGCCGCCGGTCACGCTCCCACCGAAGAGAGTACGCGATCCGGTGACGAACGGCGTCGTGGCCGGATTTTCCAACAGATTGAAAGACTGCGCGGAGCTTGGGATCTGCGTGCAGGCACCCAGGGCCTGGAAGATGAGCGTGCAGTGGTCGACCGTATCGCCCGGCGCCGCCAAGCCCAACACATCATGGTTGGCCGGAAAATTGTAAGCATTCGTTTGCGGGCCGTAGTCGGCGTGAAACGTCCATTGCGGCCGGCCGGCCGTCCCGCGCTTCGTCGTTACGAGCAGCGCGCCGTTGGCGCCCGCCGCTCCGTAGAGAGCCGTGGCGGCAGGACCCTTCAGGACCTCGATATTCTCGATGTCCTCGGGGTTGAGGTCGTCGAAGCGGGACGATTCCTGGCCGCCGGTGAGGCTTTTTTGAGTACTCGTCGACGTACTCGATGAGGAGCCGTTGTCCACGTAGACGCCGTCAACAACGAGCAGCGGGTCATTCGGCAGCGAAGCGCTGTTGTTTCCGCGAATGCGGATCCGCGAGCCGCCGCCAACTGTGCCCGACGACTGACTCACCTGGACGCCTGGGGCTTTCGCCGTGAGTAGCTCGGAGAAGGTGCTTACAGCGGCCTTGTTGACCGAGTCGGCCTCGACCAAACTCACGGTGCTCCCCGTTTGCCGCTCTTCCTGGGTCTCACCTGTTGCCGTGACGACTACCTGATCCAGCGTCACCTGGGTTGTCGCGAGCGCGAAGCTCGCACTCACGGTATCGCCCGGCGGCACGGTGACCGTCTGCACCTGAGGCGCGAAGCCGAGCCGCACAGCACGAAGCTGTACCGAGCCAGCCGGGACGCCCAAAATGCGATACCGGCCGTCCGAGCCAGTGGCCGCCCCGATCGTCGTGTTAACGATCCGAACTTCCGCCGACGGCACGGGGGCTTTACTTGAGGCGTCGGTGACCTGCCCGATTACCACGCCCGTTTGGGCGATCGCGGCGCTGGTGGCAAGCGACATCGCCGCTCCAATCGATACCAGGACGACCCACGGGGTGAGCCGCGAGTGACCTTTCCACACATTAGTGCTCGGACCAAAAATTCGCATGTACACCTCCCCGCTCGCGCGGCGGCTACGTGCTGCTGAATGCCGGTGATGGCCATCGGTCCAGACAGTCATTGGCTGAACCATGACAATTACTTGGCCGGATTCGCGCGAGTGTAATGCGAAGTTCGAATACGCACCAGAGTTGTTTTCATAAGCAGGCTCGGCTATTGTCGGCAATGCGGAGAGGATGACAAAAGGGGCCGCCTGTACACGGCGACCCCTCGGTTCCGCGGCTCTACGCCGAATCGATCTCGGCGTCACCTCGCCCACCAAAGATCGGCATCCCACCTCCCGCGTTCGCCGTGCCCGCGCCCGGAGACGCGCCCCGGGACCACGCGCGGCATCGACATGACTGTGGCGAGCGAGTGTAATGCCGTCACCATCAGTTAACCAGAGCGTGAACGCAATGTGGGATAAGTATTTGGATATTTATTTGGATTATGTCATGGATAAGTCCGGGATATGTAGGACACAAGGCCGCTGCCTGCGCGGAGCGCCGCTGCAGCCGCGCTCAGCGCGGCGATGCGGATCGCCGCGACCGGCCGCGGCCGGCCGCGAAGCGGCTGATCAAATCAACCGCTCGTAGCCGGCACAGCGCGGTCGGACGCATCCCGATGATTCGCTGCGCGGTGCTGGACAAGTGCGATGCCGATGCGAATGCGAGCACGGTAGCCACGTCTCGCAGGTCGTAGCCAGGGTTCTTGGCCAGCTCCGCGGCTGCGACGAGTCGCACAAGATCGATCGCCCGCTTGAGATTGGGCGCGCCGCCTGCGGCGAACGACCGGCTCAAATGCTCGCGTGTCACGCCAACTACTCTCGCGATGACGTCGGTGCGGACCGGAAGCCCGGCGTGAGCGACGACGCACGACCAGGTAGCGCGCTGTAGCTTCGATGATAGCCCGAGGGCCGCGGGCGGCACCGCGAGGGCCATGGCAAAGCGTGCGCGAAACGCGGCGGCGAGCACGATCGCGCGGAGGGCTGCATCGTCAACCCCGTCGATCACAACATCGGCTAGCTCCAGCTCGACGCAGCGGGCAAGAATCGGGGCGTCCGTGGACCGTAGCGGGGTTACCGCGAAGAACGGCGCGCTCGGAAACTCGCGGGCAAGCGCGGCGCCCTGCCACGCATCATCGGTGTTCGTCGCGATATCGACCAATGCTGCGTCGATGAGCGTGCGGTGAAACGCTCGCTCCAGCGCCCCCGCCGTGTGCACCACCAAGAGACGGGCACGCCGCGGTGGTAGCGCCGCGCGGACGAGTGTCCTCAGCCGCTCACGCGACGTGTGGACGGCGATGCAGGGAAGCGGAAGCGCGACGCCGGCGGCCAGAGCGCCGTCACCCGGAGGGCGCGACCATCGACTGCGCCTTGTCGAGGACACGCCGAGCGTTGGCGTGCGTGAGCATCGCGCGAGCGTCGTCGTAAGTAAGCCACTGACACTCCGTGATTCCTTCGGCAGTCTGGGGCGACGTCTCGGCCGAATCGGTCTCCATCAGATAGTACGAACACACCTTGTGCACTAGTCGGCCACGGAAACGGAAAAACCAGTCAATCGTGTCGATCTCGCCTCGAACCACGAGCGACGATAGCCCCGCCTCCTCCTCCACCTCACGCCGCGCGGCATTGTCGGGGCTTTCCCCGGGCTCGATGTGCCCTTTGGGGAAACCCCAGGTCTTGCTGCCGTCTCGAATGAGCAGATAGTGGGGCTCCCCACCCGAAGTGTGAACGACGACGCCCCCAGCGGCGATCTCGTGAGCCGCGCGCGTGCGAGTCATCCGGGACGGCCGGCCAGCGGGCACCGATCGTACTGCGTGACCGTGGAACGCGGGGTGGTGTGGATCACGCCGCGGATCACTCGACGGAAGACGGCGCGATGGCTAGCGTTGGCGCGGCCGAGGCGAGAGACGCGCGGCCTTCGATGAACTGCCGAACGATCGGATCGGTCGTGTTGCGGATCTCGTCGACTGTGCCGACCTGCCGAACACGCCCTTCGTACAGCATGGCGATCCGCGTGCCGACCGTATAGGCGCTCCGCATGTCGTGCGTGATCACCACCCCGGTGACGCCAAGCTGTTTCTGCATGCGGCACATGAGATCATCGATCACGGCGCTCGTAACCGGGTCGAGGCCAGTAGTAGGCTCATCGTACAGGATGTACTTGGGCCTGAGCGCGATGCCTCGCGCGATCCCGACACGCTTGCGCATGCCGCCAGAAAGCTCCGCGGGCATAAGATTGGCCACATCGGGCAAATCAACCAGGTCCAGCGCCTCGTGCACGCGCGCCTCGATCTCGGCCTCGGTCATCGTCTTTTGTTTGCGCAGTCCCATGGCGATGTTCTCGCCTATCGACATCGAATCGAAGAGCGCCGCAAACTGGAAGACGTAGCCGATGTGCGATCGCATGGCGTACAGCTCTTGCCTGCTGAGGCGCGGCACATGGAGACCATCCACCACGACATCACCGCTGTCGGGCTCGAGCAGTCCCACGATGTGTTTGATCGCGACCGACTTGCCGCTTCCGGAAAAGCCGATAAGCACTACGGTCTCACCCTCGCACACATCGAGGGAGAACCCGTTAAGAACGGTGTTTGAGCCGAAAGACTTGTGGACGTCGCGTAGCGAGATCACGCGGCAAAGCTGCCGAGCGCTCGGCCCACATCCCCCTCGCGGAGACGCTTGAGCGCGCGGTCGCGAAGCTGGCGCACGCGCTCCCGGGTGACGCCGAGCATGCTGCCGATCTCCTCGAGCGTGTGCTCCCGACCGCGCTCGAGCCCGAAGTAAAGGCGCAGCACCTTGGCGTCGCGCGCCGGGAGCGTACTTAGCGCCGTCTCGATCTCGTCGTTGAGGAAGCGATTCATCGCCTCGTCTTCGGCGTCGGGCATCGCGTCCGCTACAAAGCGCTCGAGTAGCGAGCGGTCCCCCTCCGGATCCATTGGAGCATCGAGCCTGACGTCGCCCGTGTTCAGCGCCGCGAGTGACTGTACGACGTCCACCGACAGCCCCGTCAGATGGGCGAGCTCCTTAGGATTCGGCTCTCGGCGGAGCTTCTGGCGAAGGATCTCCGATGCCTTGATGATGCGCGAAAGGTCGGCGGTACGGTTGAGCGGGACTCGCACCGTGCGCCCTTGACGAGCGAGCGACGACAGGATCGCTTGGCGAATCCACCATACGGCGTAGGAGATGAACTTCACGCCCTGGTCGGGATCGAATTTTCGCGCGGCGGTCAGCAGTCCGACGTTGCCTTCGCCAATCAGGTCGATCAACGGGAGCCCGCGATTCTGATATTTCTTGGCGACCGAAATCACGAATCGCAGATTGCGCTTGACCAGTTCCTGAAGCGCCTCTCCGTCCCCAGCGCGAATCTTGCGCGCGAGATCGAGCTCTTCGGTGCCCTTGAGAAGCGGATACGTGCTGACCTCGTACAGGTACTGGTCGAGGATGTCACGCTCCGGCTCCGAAGGCGCAATTCCAGCGGGCGAGGCGGACCGGCGCCGCCGCGCAGCCGGCTTCATGGACAGCGCGTGCGGAAGGGGAGCGGATGGGTGGGGCGGCTGGGGGGAGTGGGGGGAGTGGGGGGAGTGGGGGGGGCGGGGGTGGTGGTGTGAGGACGCTGCGAGGGTGGCTGGCATCTGCATGGTAAAACTCCGCATTACCGGCGGACGGTACGTCCTTGTTGAGAGTCTCGGGGAACGCTGGCCGGTGTCAGGAACGCCAGAAAAGGTCGTGCAAGATACCGAGCCCCCCGTTTTCGCTAGCCCTCAGAGAATTGACACTCATCGCGGGTCTGTATAGCTTCCTTGGCTCCGTACGGGAATCATCTGTTCCTGGCAGGGCCGGGGGCGTAGCTCAGTTGGGAGAGCGCGTGAATGGCATTCACGAGGTCAGGGGTTCGATTCCCCTCGCCTCCACTGGCGGGCCTCGAGACGCGGTGCTTCCGGGCGGCAGTCTTGGCGGTCGAAATGACTGCCCGCAAGGCCTTCCCCCGACGGGGTGAGCCCGAGAACATTCTGCGGTCGTTCCCAGTGACGGGATCCGGGCGGTTAGCTCAGTTGGTTAGAGCGCCACGTTGACATCGTGGAGGTCACAAGTTCGAGTCTTGTACCGCCCATGGCACGACAATGCGTAGTACCATCCCGTAGCACGATTGGATTGCGCCCGTAGCTCAACTGGATAGAGCATCTGACTACGGATCAGAAGGTTGGGGGTTCGACTCCCTCCGGGCGCGCCACCTCGTTGCAATTGCCGTGGTCGGGGGTGCGGCGCCGCTCGTCCGCGCGGGGCGCCAACTGTCAACGCCTCTTCTTCATTGAACTCGGGAAACTTCTCCGCTGGCTGGTGCTTGGTTGCGCAGGCGTACGACAAGGTCTTCGGGCCGCATCATCCCGACGATGGCGCGCTGATTCGGCCAGGCCATCGCCGGCGCGCCGCTAACGCCCGCCATGTTCGCCTCGCGAACGAACGCGTCGACGGCGCGACGAAACCGCCGTTCCCGCCACGCGGCTTCCACGTCCGACGCGGAAACGCCATAGCCTTCGGCAATGGGAATGACGACTTCGGGTTTCGAGATGTCGGCGCCCTGCGTGAAGAAGGCGCGCGAGACATCGTGATGAAAGGCGCCGGCGGCCGCGTCGCCGCGCTTGGCGCGCACCAGCTCGGCGGTCTCGAGTGCAAAGCGTGAGTTCACGTTCCGTGCCGGTGGATCGATCGGAACGTCGACTTCTCGAGCCAGGTGCTCGAGCCGCGAGCGGACCTGCGGCCAGACTGCCGGTGAAAATGGTTTTGGCGCTCCTTCCGGCGGCGTCTCCGGATGGACCTCGAACGGAAGGACCCGCAGCGTAGCCTGGAGCTCTCGCGCTGCTTCTTCGGCCCAGACCGAGCCGAGGTAGCAAAAGGGACAAATGACGTCGGACCACATGGTGATGACGCGATCCATGGATTTGCTCCTTTTCAGTTGGCCACGAGTACACGGACGAGCGATACGTCGCGTAGATCGATAGTTAGCAGAGCGCGCGGGGCGAGCGCGCGGTTCGTGGTCTTTCCTCAATGAAGCTAGCGTGGCTGGGCCGATCCTCACGAGCATACGACGGATCCGGCGACCGGGATCTAGCGAAAATGGTGATCGCGTTGCGAACGCCGGATTTTGGTGGGTTGCTTCCACAGATGCTGAAGAAACTCGACGACGCGAATCGTGCGAAGCCGCATTACCTGGGATGGGCGCGACACTCATATAACGATTACCTAAACGCGAAGCGCTAGCTCGAAATGAAGGCGAGTCTTAGTACGTCAGGCGCCGGCCGCTAGATGCCAACCGTCATTCGGAACTGCATGCTGAACGGCCGCCCGACCGACTCGCCGCTGAAGAACGCGCCTTTCAGGATGTAGTGGTCGTTGAAAAGGTTATCAAAGAAAAGCTCCGGTCGGACCGCAGTTCGTCCGGCGAGAAAGCTGTACCCTAGGCTCAACGCTTGGATGTAGCTCGGCCGGACCTTGAAGCGCGTGTTGAAGCAGAAGAGTCCCGTGCAGTACTCACTGAAAGCTGGCTGCCCGGGGATGCTCGTCTTTACCGTCGAATCTGGCGTGATGCCGTTCGTGAGTCCTGAGCCGTACGTTCCGGTCGTGCCCACGTAGAACTGGCGATGGCTGTAAAGAACGCTGGCGACGATCGACGCTCGCTGGTCGTGGTCGAGGTCGAAGTAAGGAGTCGGCGGCAGCACTATGGGGAAAAACCCGCCCGTTACTGGCGGCTCCCCGTAAGCATGGTTCAACGCTGCGTTGACGTAGCCGGAGAACGGCCCGGCAGGGCGCACCTCCAGCACGCCCTCGATCCCCGTGATGTACACCTTGTGAATGTTGACGTCGGTCGTGATCGCCGACCCCGGGATGGTGTTGTCATCGATGCCGGGGGTGGACACCTTGTGATACGCCGAGAACTTGGTGACAATGCCGACGGGAAAGCGGTGAATGTAGCCGCCTTCGTAGAATGCATCTCGCTCCGGCAAGCGTCGGCGTCGTGACGACGCTGCTGTCTGCCTGCGACGTGATTGAGCGCAGATCTTCAATGTTTGTCGGAATGAAGAGTCGGCCGAAATACAGGTAGAACGTGTTGGCCGGATCGGATAAATGTTGAGGCGGATGCGGGGGCTCCACTGCGTCTGGTTGCCCGGCAAAAGGGGCTACGTGACTGTCGAATCTGATCCCCGTCCGGATTTCGATGAGCTCCATGGGACGAATCATGGTTTCCGCATAGGCGCCGACATCGTATCCGTTGAGATTCGAGATCGACTGAATGGGCGGTTCCTTGCCCGTCGGGTCGGTGAGCTGGAAGTTTTCGTGTCCGGTGGTGACGGACGATAGCGTGCCCGACTTTACCGTTGATGAGGCCTGGCACGACCGGGAACGACAGGTCTGCCTTGATTCCGAAGGAATTGAAATCCCGCGCCTCGAACACGTCGCGGGGCGTGTGCGTGGGATCCTCGGCGTCGATGAAGCTCGGCATGTCGATCCGCGCCGGGCGTGTAGTTGAGACTCCCGTGCCGCCAGTACGGCCCGAGAAATAGTTCGGCCGGTGCGCCCGAGTCGGTCGCGAGCCCCGCGTGCAAGCGGTGATGGTAGCTCATGTTCACGAACGCATTTTGATCGAGCTGCCGGTCATTCGTGATTCCGGCGCTCGAGTCGAACGGCACCTGGAAGTAAGTCCGGGAGTAGTTGCCATCCAGGCTCACGATGTCGTTTTCGCCCCCGGTGTATTGCAGCTTGCCAAATCCGTAGTAGTCCTCGCCATGGTTGTGGTAGTTCTTGTAGTTGAGTCCGGAGTCGGCCACGATCGGCTCATGTCGCATGTCGGTCTGCTGGCCTACGCCGGACAACACGGCAGCCCCACGGCCCGTCGTTCCCGCTGAGCTGCAGCGACTGCCCATAGGAACCGAATGAGCCGGCGTACTCCGATGTCGTCCCGTGAAATCCGCCCGAAGGGACGCGCGTCTGGATGTTGATCACCGCGGTGTTCTTTCCACCGTACTCGGCATCCCATCCACCCGTTTGAAAATCGATTCTGTTCACGATGCTAGGATCGAACAGCTCGTTGAGACTCCCCGATATTCCGGAGGGTACGGGCGTGCCGTCGATGTAATACGTATACTCGTCGTGCTGCCCGCGGATGTGGACCTCACCGGTAGGTGCCCGCGCCGCGCCGGCGATCGACTGCTGCACGATCTGCGTGGTCGTATATGTCGGTGCCCCGTGGTAGTCGTTCTGCTGGAATATCTGGTCGCCACTTCGGGTATCGACGGCGACCGGCGATTGCCCGGATACCTCTACCGCTTGCAACTGTGTCGTCGCGGGCACCAGGCCGAAAGCCAGCTTCACCGTTCCGCCGCGGTCACCGTCACGTGCGCCGATGTCGGACGGAACCCGATGAAATGCACACCGACGACGTAGTCGCCGACGGGCAGGTTGTGGACGATGAACCGCCCGAAGGCGTCGGTTGAGGTGTTCGCGACGATGGCGGAGCCTTGCGTCACGCTCACTTCGGCGGTCGGGATCGGTTGTCCACTCGTACTGTCGTTCACGGTCCCGGCAATGTCCCCACTTGCGGCGGTGGGACGGGGGTGTGCTGGGTGTGCTGGGTGTGCTGGGTGTGCTGGGTACGCTGGTGCGGCGCGGCGAATGCCTGCGAGCAGCAAGCTGCCAGCGGCCGCAGCAAAGCGGATCTGCTTTCCTTGCATGACTGGTCCTCGTCAACGCCGGCGTGCCGCCACCGGCGTACCGGTGGCCGCGCGGTGCGGCTGGGAGTGGCAATGTGGGTGGTCGCGACGAGCACACCGCGTGATGCGGCGGCTCGTTATTGCGTGGCCCGACTAGACGAGGATAGGCGGGGCGCGGGAGCGAGGGAGGGCGACAATGGCGCGTCGCGGCACGCATGTCGCGGGCGCGGCGACCGGGCAGGTCAGGACCCCCAGTACCTTGAACGCCGGCGCTGCAGAGGAAGGCCGGCCAGAAGCGGTCGCTAGGTACTGGCACAGAGCACAATCGTCCGTGTGAACTCGCGGACAGTGCGGCGTCGTCTTGGATTCAATGTGCGCTGTCGCGGGATTGGCACGCGCTTCGGCTTCCAGCCGTCCATCAGCCCAAGCCGCCAATGGTGGCGAAAGCAGCTGCACAGCCCCGAGGACAATCGAGGCAATGCGCAATGTCGCTGATCGGCGACGCATGCTACGGCCCTTGGCGGCCATCATCTAACAGGGAGACTAACGTCATGCCGCGCGGTTACGCTAGATGGTGCGAGCCTACTCCGCGCCCGTTCGTCGACTAGGCGAGCGCCTCAACCGTACCGGCCACTTCATCCGATGTAGCTTGTTGGTGTGCGAACGATCTCGTTGATGCAATGGGTTGGTGACTTGGTTGGAGTCGTTCGCGAGGGAGTACGCCGCGCGGCAGGTGCCGCGAATTCTGGCAACTACACCGTGCGTGGCTTTCATGTGACCGTCGAGAACTCGCGGCCCGACATCTCGACGTCGTTCGTCCTGGGGCGGCTGGACGCCGCGCTCGCGCTCATCGAGGCACATCAGCCATCACGATTTCGGCACCTGCGCCGCGACGTTGGGCAGTTCTGGGTCACGTCATATCCCTGCCGGGGAGCCTACTTGCCCGATCAGCGGACCGTCATGACAGAGCTGAGCTTTCTCGCGCGGGAGTCGGAGTTCTCACCGGCAGAAGTCGCTGCGTCGATCCTGCACGAAGGGGTCCATGCCCGAGTGCACCAGACGAGAACTCGTCTCGGCTTCGGCACACCGCCCCGGGACCGATCCGGGGAAGAACGGCTCTGCCGGCGCGCCGAGCTCGCGTTCGGGATGGCCCTCCCGCCGGTCCTAGGCCAACCAGTCATCGCGCGGGCGTCAGAGTCGCTGGCACTCGCCGACGACCAGGTCGCGCCGGATGTCGATTGGGCAGCCGCGCACGCAGCCAAGTCAAAAGCCGATCGTCAGGCGGTCGATGCCTGGCGGCGCTCGATTGGACGGTAGCGTGGTCGGCAAAGGCTACCCGCACGGTGTGCCGACGGCCGCCCTAGCTCTGGGCGACATACTCGGCGCGGCCGCGTTTCCCGTGTGTGGGCTCCGCCGTCATTAGCCGGTAACCATGCAACAGGTAAAGGGTGCGGTCCTCAAGTCTCGGCTGGCCTTCGTCGAACAACAGTTCGGAAAGGCGGCCGTGCCGCGCGTGTTTGGTCGACTACCGGCTGACGATCAGTCCGCACTGCGGCTCGTATTGTCTGTGGTGTGGTATCCGTTCGCTCTCGGAGAACGACTGGATCAGGCGATCATGGCCGAGTTGGGAAAGGGGGACTCGCGCTTCTTCGAGCGCCTAGGTGAAGCGTCCGCCACGCAGAACCTGTCGACGGTACACAAGAGCTACGTTGTGGCCGGAGACCCGCACGCCTTCCTCGAGAAAGCCCCGCAGATCTACCGGTCGTACTACGAGGGGGGACGGCGGGAATACGCCCGTCACGGGCCAACTTCGGGCGAACTCACCACGTACGACGCAGAGTCATTCAGCGCGCCGGATTGTCAAACGATCGTGGGCTGGCACCGCAAGGCTCTTGAAATGTGCGGCGCCCGCAACGTCGTTGTAGCGGAGCCAGAGTGTCGGGCGCGGGGCGGACGAGTGTGCCGTTATCGCGTATCCTGGGAGTAGACCGACACAGGATCGCCGACACGGATCACGCCAAGCTCACCAATGTATGGCGTTCTGTCCGAACCACACTTGGCCGTCCGACTTGCGATAAGTCGCAAGCGTGGCCAGCGGTTCCTTCCCGCGTATGCCGGTGGCCTGATCCACTAGAACGGTCGAGCAACGGCCGCACGGCTTGACGACCGTAAAAGCGAGCTCGCCAATACTAATGTCGCGCCAGCAATCCTCCGCGTGTGGCGCTGCGCCGGCGATCACCACATTTGGGCGAAACCGATCCATCGTGACGGGATGGGCGAGCTTGTCATTGAGCGCCGCCAACGACGCCTGGCCAATCAGCAGCAGCGGGAAACCATCGGCCAAGCCCACACGCCTTTCATCGGGAGCATACGCACGATCGATCACGCGCTCGAAGTCGTCCGGCAGATGCACGACTCGGCAGGTCGTTCCAAGTATGTCGCTAAACCAACGGTCCGCCGCCACGTCCACAGTTTCTACATCACAAATGTCGTCCCAGATCGTCGCGCGAATTCTGCGACCCGTTCGGCGCGGTGCCCAGAGCTCCAGTGGCGTTGCGCCCGGTGCCTCGACGAGCAGTCCACAGTCATGCAGCGTCACGCTGAAAAGCGCGATGCGAGGGTGCTCCCTCTGTGACAGAAACCGAGCGTCCGGTCCTATTAGCATCCAGCGCCGATCGGCACGCGGGCCGATCCAGTCAAGCTCGACCGCCGACAATGAAACGCCACGAGCCGACTTGAGGGGGTAGATGTACAGCCCGCTAACGTGCGGCGTCGCGTCGCCGAGGGACTCTGGACCGAGCAAGGCGCTCATTCGTGCGGTACCGTACAGTTTCGGGCCTCTTGACGGCTGTGGTTGGACGGGAGGATCTTGGGTTTCTCATCTTCGGGCGGGCCACATCCTGCCAATCCACACGCACGGCTCAAGACGTCGCGATGGCTGACGACCCGCCTCCGGTCGCGCCGCGTGAGGGACCCTCGGCCAATGCGCTCGACGCCATTGTTGCCGCCCTCCATGACCATGTGGAAGGTCGCCATCCGGACCGAAAACTGGGCGAGGCGCTTCGCATGGCATCCAGGCGAGCTCGCGCTGATGGCATTCGGCCGGAGCAGCTGCTGGTGGTGCTCAAACGCACCTTCAATGAGGTGACGCATGCCACGTCTGATGCTGGCGAGGAACAGCGGGTGAACGAGCTTCGGGCTCTCGTCACGCTGTGCATTAAAGCTTACTACAGCTGAGACGAACACGCTTTGATCGATATCGCCGTTCTGCGCGCTCCGCGCGTTCGGCGCGAACAGGCGGGGCGCTCCCGCTGTACGTGACCGGCCAACGCCTCAGCTGTCCTGCGGGAGAAGTTTGCGGTACGTCTCGGTAATGATTCCGTAACACTCGCACGCCGCGGACCTCGAGGCCGGCCCGGTCGGTCACCCGAATATGACCCCATTGGTATTGAATGTATCCCTGTGCCTGAAGCTTCCCGGCCGCTGCGTTGACGCTGGCGCGTCGGACTCCCAGCATGGCGGCGAGAAATGCTTGGGTCAGCGAGAATTCGTCGGCGCCAACACGATCGTGCGTTTGAAGCAACCATCGGGCGCAGCGCTCTTCAATGGAGTGATGCTGCAGGCACGCCAATGACTGCGCCGTCTGGCGGAAGAGCGCTTGCACGTAGCGGAATAGCAAGGTTCGGAGCGCCTCGCTTTCGTTGGCCAATGCGGCTACTCGGGCCGCCGGAACGCGAGTCGCGGAGTCTGGCACCTGCGCGATCGTGCGCTCGAAGGCGATTGGATCGCCCAAAATGGCGAATACTCCAATCGCTCCTTCATAGCCCACGGTCGCCGATTCCACAATTGTACCGTCAGACAGCGGCGTGACCAGTGACAAGACGCTGCGGTGGGGAAAGTATGCATACTCGATTGGCTCGCCGCGCTCCGCGACAACGGCGCCACGTCTTAGCTTGACGGTTTCCAAGTACGGCGCGATGGCCGCATACGCGTCGGCGGGGAACGCGCGCAACAAACGATTGCGCTCGGGCTCGTGGCTCACGCCCACGTTGGGCGGATCACTGATTTGCGGTTCTGTCGGCGTCACAACAGCCGTCACCTGGTGGGTGGCTGCATCCGACCCAAAACAATACGAGAATCGTGCCGCAGCTTATCCGCTTCGACGAGCAGGCGTGGGCCACCGCCACGGCCGCGTGCCGAGTTCGGGGCCCGGCGCGGCTATCCGGACGCGGACGGCTCTAGAGCCGTTCGCTGGGCAACCGCGGCCCGGCTTCGACTTGGCTCCATTTCGCGATACGCATAGACAGGCGGACTCGGCTCTGCGTTCAGCAGCTCTTCGATGATGGCGCGGTCGGGTGTGAGTGTGCAGACCGGATCGGTTTTGGTCGCGTCACCCGTGAGCGCAAATGCCTGACAGCGACAGCCACCAAAATCGATATGCTTCCGCGGACAGCTGCGACACGGCTCCTTCATCCACTCGTCGCCTCTGAACGCGCGAAATGCGCTCGAATCCTCCCAGATCCACTGCAGACTGTGCTCTCGAACGTTATCAAAGTGCAGCGACGTTATCTGGGAGGCGGCGTGACAAGGCATCACGCGCCCGTCCGGCGCTACCACTATGTAAACGGTACCCCAACCCCCCTGGCACGGCTTCGGGAAGGCGCTGTAGTAGTCGGGGAGAACGTAAATGATCTGCATCTTGCCCCGATACTTCGCCACGGCGCGATCGACGATCTCCTCCGAGCGCGATATCTGCTCACGCGTGGGAATCAGCGCGGCGCTGTTCGAGACAGCCCAGCCGTAATACTGCGTGTTGGCGAGCTCCACGCGATCCGCGCCCAGCGACGCGGCCATGTCGATGATGGCTTCGAGATGATCTAGATTTGCGCGGTGCAGCACGACGTTGACTGTGAATGCGAAGCCGCACTCTTTGACCCAGGCGGCCGCCTGATGCTTCGCGTCCCAGCTCTTGGTGCCTGCAATCAATTCCGCGAGACCACGTTCGGAATCCTGGAAGGAGATCTGCACATGATCCAGACCAGCGTCTTTCAGTCGCGTCGTGCGGTCTCGCGTGAGTCCGAGCGCCGACGTGACGAGCGTGGAATACAGGCCGACATCGTGTGCCTGAACAACCAGCTCTTCCAAGTCTCGTCGCACTAGCGGCTCTCCGCCCGAAAGCCCGAGCTGCAGCACACCGAGATCGCGCGCTTCCCTGAAAACCCTCTTCCAATCCGCCGTCGATATCTCGGCCTTCGAACGCACGAGGTCGAGCGGATTAGAACAGTACGGGCAGTGCAACGGACAGCGATGTGTCAGCTCTGCCAGCAGCGTTGTGGGTCTAGACTCCATACGACATCCTTAGGTCTTGAAGACGCAAAGGGCCCGCCACGGCGGGCCCTTCGGTTCGCTCAGGCTAAGTGCTTAGCGCCGGGCGACGTAGGCAGTCACTTCCATCGTGACTTCTACGATCTCGAACTCTGGCTTGGTCCACGACATACGGTACACTCCAGGTAAGTAGTTCCGAGGCTCGGGACGCTCCGCGAACCGACATTCCCGGTTCAATCTGTTCACCTAGCCGCCTTGACTGGTGCCCGACTGCCCAATGCATATTGCAGTCGCCGTGCCAAACCGAAAACGCGCACCATGTTTATAATATAACGCCCTCGCTACCAATATGTTGCGCTGCAGCATCCGCCAGAAACAAATGCGGCGAGACCCTGGGTGACCTCACCCGATTGGGGCAAATGACCCAGGCAAAGAAGTGGGTTATGGCGATCGCCCCTCCCCTTTAGGGGAGGGGTTAGGGGTGGGGGGTCACTGGATGCCGAACTTCTTGAGGCGATAGCGAAGAGTATCGCGGCTTATGCCCAATCGCAGGGCTGCCTTGGTCTGATTGCCGCTCGACTCTCGAAGAGCTTGCTCGATCATGGCCTTTTCCCAGCCGGGGAGATCGCCGCCTTCGGCCGGGATATTGGATGATGGCTGTGGCGTAACGGCTGAGTTTGAGCTCGCGTCCGGCATTGATGACGCCGTCTGTGACGGGGCAGTCAACGACAGCTGCTCGACGTCCAGCTCGGGGCCCCGACTCCACAACACGGCGCGCTCGATCACGTGACTTAGCTCGCGCACGTTTCCCGGCCACGAATACGACAACAGCGCTTCGCGCGCTCGACTATTAATCGACCTCACGTCACGACCGTACTTGGCGCCGTACTCCCGGAGAAAGTGCTCCGCCAGGGCCAGTACGTCATCTCCCTCGCTCACGAAGCGGGGGAAGGCGAAGAAGAATGACCGCCAGTCGAAAGTAGAGGTCCTTGCGGAAGTGGCCCTGTTGCGACTCGCGTTCCAGATCTCGATTCGTCGCGGCAAGGATGCGCGTTCCGATCTTGCGATCGCGGATTCCGCCAACGCGGCGCACCGTTCGCTCTTCGATCGCCCTTAGCAGCTTGCCCTGCAACGAGAGCTCAATGTCTCCGACCTCATCGAGAAACAGGAACCCCCCTTCCGCCGCCTCGAACAGACCGATCTTCGACTCCTTGGCGTCTGTGAACGCGCCCCGCTCATACCCGAATAACTCGGCTTCCATCAAGTTGGCTGGGAGAGCAGTGCAGTTGACTTCAATGAATGGCTTGGCCGCGCGCGGGCCAAATGAATGAATGGTGCGCGCAACGAGTCCTTTCCCAGTGCCAGTTTCGCCGGTGATCAGCACGGGTGGGGTCTCCTCCAGCGCAGCAATCTCGCGCGCTTGATCCATCACTGCTCTGAGCGCAGGCGAGCCGCCGACGATTCCGGCAAACGGCAGGTCGCGTCCCGACCTGCGCCTATAGTAGGACAGCTCCTGTTTCAGGGCCGCCGTTTCGCGGGCGCGATCCGCGCTCAGCTTGAGCTCATCCAGATCCAGTGGTTTTTTCAAATAGTCGAAGGCGCCGAGCTTTACGGCCTCGACGGCGCCCGCGATGGTCCCGTACGCCGTCATGATGATGACCGGGATCGCCGCATCGAACTCGCGGATGCGTTTCAGCAGCTCGATTCCGCTCATTCCGGGAAGGCGAACGTCGGCAAACACAACGTCCGGACGAAGCTTGTCGAGCAGCTCGAGCGCCGTCTCCGCGTCGCCGGCCACCTCGGCCTCGTAGCCGAACTCCGTGAGGAAGGCCTTGATCGACCGAGCGAGCGTGCGCTCGTCCTCAACGATCAGAATGGTTGCCGCGGTCATTTCGCTGCGGGCAGACGTATGCTTACCGTAGTCCCGCTACCCACTTGGCTGACGATCTTGAGCTGACCGCCATTCTGCTCGACATACCGTCTAGCGATCGCGAGGCCAAGTCCCGTGCCCTCGGGCCGAGTCGTGACGAACGGCTCGCAAACCGTCGGTAAGACGCTCTCTGGAATGCCGCCTCCTGTATCCGTGATGTCGATCGTGACACCGGCCGGGCTCATCGCTCCATCTTCGCGGCGTGCGTGGATGCGCAATCGTCCCCCGCCGGACATCGCGTCCAGGGCGTTCGACACGACCTCCACGAGCGCCTGCTCTACTTGCATCGGGTCCACGCGCACGTCGGGCAGATCGGGCGAGACCGCGACGTCGATCTCGATCCCCCGCTCTCGCAGGAGTTGAGTGAATGGCGGCAGCAAATCCTCCACCAATCGCGCCACGCTCTCCGGCATTGGGTGATACGGAGCCGGCTTGGAAAAGCTGAGGAGATGACTTATTCGCCGATCGAGACGATCAACCTCGTCGATGATGAGCCGCAGATGGTCGCGCGGGCCGGCCAACTCGGTATGGCGGAGCGCAAGCTGCGCGGCAGCCCGCAGGCTTGCCAGCGGATTTCTGAGTCCGTGCGCCACGGCCGCGGACATCTCCCCGATCGAAGCGAGTTTTTCCGACTGCACCAGCTGCGCCTGCGTGCGTTCCAGTTCGACGACCTTCGCTTCCAGCTCACCGTTCAGCCGAACCATGGCGGCCCGGGATTGCCTCAGATTCTCGGTCATCGCAGCGAACGCGCGTGCGAGGTCGCCAATCTCGTCTCGGGAACTCACGTCGATTGGATAGTCCAGGCGATCGCTGCCAACCACGCCCATAGCGTTGCGCAGCTCGTTGATCGGGCGTGCCACGCCACGGGCAATGATCCATGAGGCGGCGAAGCCGGAGCAAAGCACCAGAATCAGCAACCCGAGCAATGCACGACTCTCGTCAGCAACGATGTCCTCGAGGCGGGCGTACGCGCCGCGGACGCTCGACTCGCGCGCCTCGCGGTAGATCTCACGATTCATGTCGGTAAACGCGGGGAGCAGTTCGTCCCTGAGGTTGGCTTGTGCGAGGCGATACGCCTCTGCGCGCTTGCCGGAATCGCACAGCGCAAACACACGGGCCGCGAGAAGTTGGAATTGCTGCTCGATGTCGCGCACGCGGTTGGCGGCGCCTACCTCATTGGGCCGCAGCTCCGATCGCCAGCGTTGTAGCCAGTAATCGACAACCTCCGAGTTCAGGCGAAACTCCTGCTCGGCGGTCGCATCCATCCCGGTCAGCGCTCGCCAGATGATCTCGCTCTGATTGAACATGGCATCCTTGAGCTCCGTGTACGTACCATTGCGTGCCATGTTCTGGCCCAGAGTCTGGAGCGCGCGCCGTTCGAGCGCATTCGTACGAAGTGCTTCGCCCGCGATCAACAACGCAGGCAGCGACATGAGCGAGAAGCCGAGCAGCAGCTTGCGCTGAAACGTCACTTGTTGCGGGTCATACCGGGACTACTCGTCGCGGTAGATCATGACCACGGGCTTGCCATTCGCGCCGATGTAAGCGCGAAACATTCCCGTCGTGTTGAACGGCATTACGACGTGGCCGGCGCGGTCGAGAGCGATCACTCCGCCTTCTCCCTTCTGGGCGACGAGATCGCCCATCACAACATCGTCTGCTGCCCGCGCAAGGGTCAGGTGTCCGTAACGCACGCGCGCGCAAATGTCCGACGCTACCGTGTGGCGTATGAAATCCTCGCCGTGACCAGTGGCCGAGACGGCGCAGCTGGCGTTGTTGGCGTAGGTGCCGGCGCCGATTATCGGCGAGTCGCCGATACGCCCGACGCTCTTCATTTCCGTACCACCGGTCGACGTGCCGGCCGCAAGGTTGCCCGAGCGGTCAAGCGCCACTGCGCCAACCGTACCGAAAAGATTGCCGGTGCCGTCCACGCTGCGACCGGACGTACTCTTGCCGGCTGAGCGGCTGGTGGAATCGCGGGCACGAGCGGCGGCCCGCGCCCGCTCGTACTGCTGCCAGCGCCGCTCAGTAAAGAAGTAGTGCTGCGGCACGAGCTCGACTCCTTGCGACACGGCGAACGCCTCGGCGCCGGCACCGGTCAGCATCACGTGTGGCGACTTCTCCATGACCAAGCGCGCGAGACTGATCGGATTCTTGATGTGCTGCACACCCGCCACGGACCCGGCGGCCAGCGTGCTGCCGTCCATGATGGCGGCATCGAGCTCGTTGGTTCCCGCGGCGGTGAAAACGGCGCCCTTGCCGGCGTTGAACAGAGAGTCGTCTTCCATGTAGCGGATCGCCGCCTCTACCGCGTCGACCGCCGAGCCCCCGCGTTGGAGGATAGCGTAGCCGGTGTCCAGGGCTGCTTCGAGCCCGGCGCGGTATGCGCGCTCGATGTCTGGCGGAAGCGCGCCGCGCTCGATGTTGCCAGCGCCGCCATGAATCGCGAACGCGATCCGCGGCGCGGCCGCTGGTGTCTGCGCCCGCGCCACCGACGCCGTGATGCTCGCCAATGCGGCCGCCACGGAGACAGCCGCGCCCAGATACTTCGGCCGCACGATCCAATGTAGCTCCGAGCGGCCCCTGCAGGTGTACCGCTAGTCGTGACCCAAGAGCAGAGCGCGCACTTGGCTGTCACCTGCGCGGGCGGCCCATGTTCCAAATCGCTCCCCATCGCCTCTGCCGTCGACGAACGCTCGCACTAAGCGCTCCAACGCATCCGCCGCCTTAGGGGCAGGCACCCGCGCTCCGATCCGCCGGGCGAAGGCGGCGCCCCGTCCGACGCGGCCGCCAACAAAGACATCGAAGCCGTCCACCTCCTGGCCATCGAGCTCTACACGCGCGCCCTGCAACCCGATGTCGGCGATCCAATGCTGGCCACACGCGTTGGGACACCCCGCCACGTGCAGCGATAGGTGCTCGCGAAAGTTGGGCAGCCGCCGCTCGAGCTCCGGAATGAGATCGAGACTGAAGCGCTTCGTCTCTACCACGGCCAGCTTGCAGAACTCCGACCCGGTGCAGGCAACGGTGCCTCGCTGGAACGGCGAGTCCCCCAGTGCGTCGCGCAGCGAGCCACGCGCGAGATCGCCAGCGGGAGCCCAAGTCCCGCCTTCCGCGGCCTTGCCAACCACGCGCCGGAATGCGCCGAGCCGTGACTCCGGAATTCCAAGCACGGTCACGTTCTGGGCCACGGTCGTGCGCATGCTGCCGTCGCCAAACTGGTCCGCCAGGTCGGCGAGCCAGCGCAGACGATCGGGCGAGATGCGACCGACGGCGACCGAGAATCCCGCGTAGTAGTGCCCCGGCTTACGCTGAGGATTGAGTCCTACGTGGTCGCGCTCGGCGGCTTCGGGCGGCACTTCGGGCATCGCCGGTGCGAGGCGATAGCCCAGTCTCTCTTCCAGCTCGCGCTGAAACCGCTCGCCCGTCCAGCCGTGCGTGAGGAAGAGAAACTTCATGCGGGCCTTCTGCCGGTTCATTCGCAGCTCATCGGAGTCGCGAAAGATTCCCACGACACCTTCGGCGACGCCTACCACCTCGTCCGAACGCACGAATGCGTCTAGGCGCACGCCCATGTGCGGTCGCGTTGACAGGCCGCCGCCGACCCGAAGCGAGAATCCCACTTCGTCGCCCCGTCTGATCGCCGTGAACGCGACATCGTTGATCTCGGGATACGTGCACCAGTGCGCACACCCGGTCACTGTGATCTTGAACTTCCTCGGCAAATTGCCGTATTCGGGGTTGCCGTTGAGGTGGCGATCGACCGCTAGCGCTTGTGGCGATGCATCGATCAGCTCGTCGCCGTCCACGCCCGCCAGTGGGCACCCTGTCACCGTGCGGGTGTTGTCGCCGCACGCACCCTGACTCGTCCAGCCCACTTCGGCGAGCGCATCCCACACGGCCGGCACGTCCTCGATTCGCAGCCAGTGGAGCTGGAAATTCTGGCGATTCGTCACGTCCACCGTTCCGCGCGCGTACCGTTCGGCGAGATCTGCAACGGTGCGTACCATACGCGACGTCAGAATCCCGTTAGGCGTGCGGATACGCATCATGAAGTACGGCACTGCCCCGCCACGAACTCCGCCCCCATCGCCCTGCGTGTACAGTCCCCACGCACGGAATCGCACCGCGAGATCGTCGTCGGGGATGCTGTCGAAGCCTTCGCGGGCGTACCGGCGGATGTCGTCGAGGATCGACCACGACGCCTTCTCACGCTTGATTCGCTCGACGCGCTGCGTCGGTGTCTCCTTTCTCGGTACAGCCTCGGTGGTCATACGACCTCCGCCGTGTATGCATCGGCGAGAACGGCCGCGACTTCCGGCCTAGTGAACTCCGCCGGCGGCAGCTCACCCGCGCGCAACAGTTCGCGCACTCGTGTACCGGACAGCGTCACGTGGTGCTCCGCGCCATGGGGACATGTCTTCCGTGATGCAACGTTCCCGCATCGGCGACAGTAGAAAGTGTGCTCGAACCGCACGGGCGTGATCCCCAACTCGTCGGGCTCGAATCGCTCGAAGATCCGCTGGGCGTCGTACGAGCCGTAGTAGTTCCCCACGCCCGCATGGTCCCGCCCGACGATGAAGTGCGTGCACCCGTAGTTCTTGCGCGCGATTGCGTGGAAGACGGCCTCGCGAGGGCCCGCATACCGCATGGCTGCCGGAAAAGCGGCGAGCACAACGCGATCCGGCGGATAGTAGCCCTCGAGCAAGGCGCGGTAGCTCCGGACGCGAACATCGGCCGGGATGTCATCGCCCTTGGTCGCGCCCACGAGCGGATGCAGCAACAGACCGTCCACGCTCTCCAGCGCGGCTTTCTGGATGTACTCGTGCGCTCAATGTACGGGGTTGCGCGTCTGGAATCCCACGACTGAGCGCCAGCCGCGCTCGTCGAATGCTCGTCGAGTGTCTATCGGATCGAGCGCAAGATCGGGGAATTCGGGCTCGCGCCGCGAAATGAGCCACACTTGGCCATGCGCGAGGAGATCGCTCTCTTCTATGAGACGCGCTACCCCGGGATGGGCTGCGTCCTCCGTGGCGTAGACTGCTCGCGCTTCGCGATCCGTGCACGCCGTAAACACCCCATCGACTTCGAGCAGCCCGCGGACAACGCCAGTCGCGTCGCGCAGTGCGACCTCGTCACCCAGCCCCGCATCGAACGGGATGCGCATGGTTATCGGCAGCGACCACGGTGTCCCGGAGGCAAGGCGCATATCGACCAGCACCGCCTCGTAGTCGCTCGGCCCCATGAACCCGGTGAGTGGGCTCAACACGCCCGTCGCGATCATTTCGAGATCCGACAATTGCACGTCGCTGAGCGTGATCGATGGCAGCCGCTCGGCGCGCTCGGTAGCCACGCTCGCCGCCTCGCCGACGAGCAAGCGATTGACGAGGTTGCCGCCATGTGCGGCGATAGGTCCGGCAGCGCGTGTCACGGAGCGACGCTCCGCACCGTGAACGTGTGCAGCCCGCACTCCGTCTTCCCGCGGCCAGGCCAGCGGCCCGCACGCTCATCGGCCGCGTTTGCGTTAGGCGCTGTGCATGGCCAGCATCCGATGCTCGTGTACCCGCGATCCAGCAGCGCGTGAGACGGCACCCCATGCTCGCGCAGATAGCGCGCAACGTCGGCACGCGACCAGTGGGCGATCGGATGGACCTTCACGACCGCACGTCCCTGGCGCTCGTGATACTCGACGACATCGGTCGTCGCGCGGGTCGCGGACTGATCTCGCCGCAGCGCGCTCGCCCACGCATCGTAGTCGCCCAGCGCCCCATCGAGCGGGTCGACACGTCGCGCCTGACAACATGCGTCTGGGTCCGTGACATACAAAGGCCCAACGTCAAGCGTCGGCCTCAGGATGCGCACCGTCAGGCCGTATCGCGCCACGAAGTCGTCCTTGAACGCGTGCGTCTCGGGAAAGAGGAACTCGGTGTCGATGAACAACACGGGCACCGACCGGTCGATTCGACTAAGCATGTGCGCCAGCGCGATTCCGCCAGCGCCGCCGAAGCTCACTGACACGGCCGCACGGCCCGGAAATGCCTCGACCGCCCATTGCAGGATCGCTTCTGCTGGTGCGTCGCTTAGCCGGGCCGCCGCTTGCCGCACCGACCGAGCGTCAAGCACGAGCGCTGCCGCCACGAGGGACATGCTGCTCTTGCGGGTGCCCGCGCGAGCGAGTGGTCCGGTTGCGTTCCCGGACCTCGGCGTCAGCATCGGAGCCTACCGTGACTTGGACGACACGCTCCAAGTAGGTAACCACGCGGGCGACGCTCGAATCGATTGGCTCATCACCCGTCGGTATGATGAGCTCCGACGCGTGTGGAGGCTCGTATGGATCGGAAATACCGGTGAAATTTGGGATTTTCCCCGCCATCGCCCGTTGGTATAGCCCTTTGACGTCGCGCCGCGTACAGAGCTCGACCGGTGCGTCCACGAAGACTTCAGCGAAGTGAGCTCCAACGTTGCCGGCGGCACGGCGTGCAGTACCGCGTGCGGCACGGTAGGGTGACACGAGCGAGACGAGGACCACAACGCCGTGTTTCGCGAGAAGCGACGCGACATAGCCAACCCGAATCACGTTGGTGTCCCGATCTGCTTTGGAAAATCCAAGTCCGTGCGAGAGGTGAGGGCGAACTTCGTCACCGTCCAGCACCTCGACAGGCACACCGGCCAGACGCAAGCGACGAGCGACGCCGTTAGCCAGCGTGGTCTTCCCCGCACCCGACAGCCCCGTGAACCAAACGACGGCTCCGCGCACCGGGCGTTGCACGCCGGCATCAGGGAGCAACGTGACACCCGCGAGTCGCGGGGTTTCGCCTGTCTTATTGCGACGGGGGCGATTCATTAGAACGCAGCCTGCAGTTCTGCGAGAATTGCGTTCTCAGGCTCGCGATTGCCGCCAGCGGCCGCACCACCGACGAACAAGGTCCGTTCGTAGTCGACTTGAAGCCGTATGAAGCGATTCAGGAACCAGTTGACGCCATACGCCCACGCGCTCGCGGCGCGCGCAGACTTGCTCGGGTCCGCGAAGCCGTCCCTGAAGGCGGTGTTTCCGACATGCAGCGAGGAGTATCTGCCCACTATCTCTAGCGCGCCCCAATGGCCAAGCGCCGGGTCGAGAGGCTGCGTCGGCACCACGCCGTCATATGACCCATGGTCGGGGGTCAGCTCGAAAGACACGGTCGCGTTTGCGCCCTCGTTGCGCACCGTTCCCACGGCGGAATCGCGCGCTACCCGTTGCCACGAGGCGACGTACTCGCCAAGAGCGCCGAGTCGCCAGGCGTACCAGTAACCGTGACCGGTAATCCGTGACGCGGCACCAGCGGCAATGCTGCTATCGAGCTTTGTGGTCCCGCTCGACGCATATGCGAAGAACGCGGACTGTTGACCAGCGGACTTGTAGGTCGGCAAGTCGGGCGTGGCAGTCGAGCCGTCCTTCCTTCCGATCGTCCCGGCCGCGCCGAGCGCTAGATGCGTGAGCGCCGGTACGCCGGTCTCAGCGAATGGGCGGACGAGCACGCGACCGGCAAAGTCTCGCGAGTCGCCGATCCCGCGGTCTTCGGTTACACCGTCCGCCGCGCCATCGAACAGACCGCCATCGTAGTGCAGCAGCCCGCGACCCACGTCGCCGGCAAACTCGGCGCCCACGTCGCGCACCGGCGTGAGATCGCTCGCGAGCGAGCGCTCGACGAACGGAAGAAGATGTCACGCTGATCCTGCTCGAGGCCGAACGGCACTTTGAACTTTCCCACTTGAAACCGCGCGAAATCGAAGTAGTGCACGGCAACCCATGCATCCTGAATGACCACGGTTCCCTGACCGAAGTCGGGAAGGAATCGGATATCGAAGTGATCCGCGATGGTACCCAGCAGCTCTATGCGCGCTCGACGGAGCAAGAACTCATTGGTGTACTTGTTCGCGACGTCGCCAACGAACGTGCGCGACTCGGTCTGCACGTATCCACCCGAGATGCAGGCGGACGGGGATAGCGGAGGTGAGCACGGCCGTCGCGGTTGCAGAATCTTTTGACGGCGATCCGCCCTGGGCGTGCGCATACGCGGCTATGAGCACGGTGGCTGCGGCTGCGCTCGGCGCGAGCACCGGCGAGCGTAGCCACCGCCGCGCGGGACGGCCTCCCGGGTGCGGAGTGTGCCGTATGAGCCCCCGCGCTCGGCGGGCACGCACTCGAGCGACCAGGCGACCGATTCGTGGACCTCGGATCTTAGCTCGCTGCATACAGTGGGATTGAAGGTGAGTGAATTCGGGCGCCGGCAAAAAATTCCTCGACGAACTGCGTTGCAGGATTGGCGGCAACGTGCGCGGGCACGCCGGCCTGTTGCACCCGCCCGTGGTGCAGTACGACGACTTCGTCAGCCACTTCGCTGGCCTCTTCGCGATCGTGCGTCACGAGCACGCTCGTCACGTGCAACTGGTCGTGCAAGCGCCGGAGCCAGCGCCTGAGCTCGGAGCGCACCTGCGCGTCCAGCGCTCCGAATGGCTCATCCAGCAGCAGCACTGACGGGCGAGGAGCAAGTGCGCGGGCGAGCGCGACGCGCTGTGCTTGACCTCCCGAGAGCGAGGATACGCGCCTAGGGCCGAACCCATCGAGCCGGACGAGCGCCAACAGCTCCTCCACGCGAGCCCGAGCTTCCGATCGCGGCCAGTGCCGCACGCGCAGCGGGAACGCGATGTTCTCGAACACTGTCATGTGGCGGAAGAGCGCATATTGCTGGAACACCAAGCCGGCGCCTCGCGTACGTGCGGGGCGATGCGTGACGTCCGTGTCGCCAAAACGCACGATGCCTGCGTCCGGGATCTCCAGCCCGGCGAGAATGCGCAGCATGGTCGTCTTGCCGGATCCGGACGGCCCGAGCAGCGCTGTAAGGCGACCCCCGGGGACGTACAGCGACACGTCGGCGACCGCAGGCGCGCCGGCGCCCCCGAACGTCTTCGCGATCCCTCGCACATCGATCGCCACGGGTCCCGCTGCGTCTTGCGCAGTCACGCTGCCTCCGCGCGTGGATTTTGCGCGGCCGCGTCATCGCGCACACGTATGCGATGCGCCACGGATTCTTCCCGCCACTCGATTGCCCAGCGGACAACGAGGGTCGCGAGAGCAACGGCAACCAGCAGTGACGCGACGGCAAACGCGCCTGTGGAATCGTAGCTGTCGTACAGCACTTCGACGTGTAGCGGCAGCGTATTGGTGCGTCCACGGATGTGGCCGGAGACAACCGAGACGGCGCCGAACTCTCCTGCCGCGCGCGCGACGGCGAGCGCGACCCCAGACAGCAGCGCCCAGCGCGCGCTGGGGAGCGTGACTCGCCAAAAAGTCTGCCACCCGCTCGCGCCCGATACGATCGCGGCTTCCTCATCGATGGTTCCCCGTGCCTCGAACACGGGGATCAGCTCCCGCGCCACAAATGGAAACGTGACGAACACCGTGGCGAGCACGATTCCCGGCGTCGCGAACACGATCCGGATGTTGTGAGCCACGAGCCACGGTCCGATTGCGCTTCGTCCCCCGAAGAGGAGCACGAACGCCAGCCCGGAAATGACCGGCGACACTGCAAACGGCAGATCGATTAGCGTCACCAGAGCCGACCGGCCCGGAAAATCGAACTTCCCGATCGCCCACGCGGCCGCCAGCCCGAATGCGATGTTCACGGGCACCGCGGCGGCCACGACGACAAGCGTGAGGCGCAAGGCCGAGAGCGCGAGTGGATCAGTCACGCGCTGCACGTAGGCAGCGACACCGTGACGAAACGCCCCCGTAAGCACGACCGCCATGGGCAGCGCGATCAGAAGCGCGAACACCGCTACGACAAGCGCGATGAGCGCCAGCCGCACGAGCGGATGGTCTTGCGTGGCCTCAGTGGCGTCCGTGCCTCGGGGCTCCGGTGGCCTCGCCGGCGCCCGATGCATCGCGCGAAGCGATCATGCGGCCGCTCGCATGCCGGCACGCGCTCCCGCAAGCGCCTGGAGCCGGTTTAGTACGAGGAGAACGGCCAGCGACCCTACCAACAGAACTGGCCGCGACGGCTGTCGCGCCCGCGTAATCGTACTCGTCCAGCCTAGTCATGATGAGCAGCGGCGCGATCTCGGTCCGCATGGGCATGTTGCCCGCGATGAACACAACTGACCCGTACTCGCCCAGTGCACGGGCGAAGGCCAGGGCCGTGCCAGTCAGTACCGCGGGGAACAACGTTGGAAGCGTGACGCGCGTCACCGTCTGCCAACGCGTGGCGCCCAAGACCGCGCTTGCTTCCTCGGCAGAGGTGCCCATCTCGGCTAGCACCGGCGCGACCGCGCGTACGACGAATGGAAGACCGATGAACACGAGCGCAATGGTGACGCCGAGTGGCGTGAAGGCGATTGGAAAGCGCATGATCCGTCCGACCGGGCCCGTGGTGGCGTAAATGGCCGTGAGCGCGATCCCGCTCACCGCGGTCGGAAGCGCGAACGGTAGGTCCACCAGCGCGTCCAACGCTCGTCTGCCGGGAAAGCGGTAGCGGACGAGCACCCAGGCGAAGAGAACGCCCAGAACCGGTGTTCGCCAGTGCAGCCGCGAGCGACGCCCCAAACGAGAGGCGATACGAGGCTACAGCGCGCGCGCTTCCGACCGCGGCCCAGAACCGAGCCGGCGAGAGTGTCCATGCAGTCAGCAGCACGGTCGATAGCGGGATGAGTACGAACACAGCGAGGCCGCACCCGGTAACCGAGAGCGAGAGAGGCAGGCCCGGAAGCACACGGCTGCGTCGCGCGCGCCAACCGGACACGAACGCGCGCGTGCGAGAAAGGGTGAGCGACGTGGGCATCGTCACCGGCCCGAGCCGGCGGCATTGTCCGCTACGACCCGGGGCTGATAGATCTGGTCGAACACGCCGCCGTCCGCGAAGTGCGTCGCCTGGGCACGGGCCCACCCGCCGAAGACGCTGTCCACCGTGAAACGCCGCACAGCTCGGAACTGCGACGCATACCGAGCGGCAATCACCGAGTCGCGTGGTCGATAGAACTCGCGAGCCTCGAGGTCTTGAGCCTCTGGCGAATACAGGTAGGACAGGTATTCCTGGGCCAGCGCGCGCGTACCGTGACGATCGGCGATCTTGTCCACGATGGCGACTGGTGGCTCCGCCAGGATGCTTACGGGAGGCACGACCATCTCGAGCTTGTCCGACGCGAGACGGTGGGTCGCGAGCAGTGCTTCGTTTTCCCAGGCGAGTAGCACGTCGCCTATTCCCCTCTCCGCGAAAGTCGTCGTCGCTCCGCGAGCGCCGGGATCCAGTGTCGGGACGTGCCGGTAGAGCTCCGCGACATAGTCGCGCGCTCTTGTGTCGTCGCCGCCGGCACGCGTCAGGGCCGCTCCCCAAGCGGCGAGGTAACCCCATCGTGCACCGCCCGACGTCTTGGGATTGGACGTGATGACGCTGACGCCCGGCTGGATGAGGTCGGGCCAGTCGTGGATTCGCTTGGGATTGCCACGACGGACCAGGAACACGATCGTGGAGGTGTAGGGCGAGCTACGGCTCGGGAATCGAGTCGCCCAGCCAGTATCGACCAGCCCAGTCTTGGCGATTGCGTCGATGTCATACGCGAGCGCGAGCGTGACGACGTCGGCTTCTAGCCCATTGATTACCGAACGTGCCTGTTTTGCGGAGCCGCCGTGCGATTGGCGAATCGAGACGGATTCGCCTCTGGTCACCTTCCAGTGCGCCGCGAAGAGCGAGTCATACGCCTCATACAGCTCGCGCGTGGGGTCGTACGACACGTTGAGCAGCTCGCGCGGCGTACTGGCGCGCGACTGAGAACCGATAACGCAACCGGTCACGCCAATGGCCAGCACAAAGGCCACCGCGCCGGTGGTGGCGACATGAGCGCTTGCCCCTACTGCATTGGAAGACGGGATCACGAGATCGGTGTGCGCATGGTTGGTGGTCACTCGAAGCGGTTATCGAGGAGACTGAGCGCAAACACACGCTGCGCCGTCGGCCTCGTCGGGGCCGGCGTGCGCGGTGATCGGGTGGTGCTAAGTTGTCGCTTGGTCTAGCTGCGTGGCTGATTCGCCACGATCACCGGGCGCGCCGAGTACAGTCATTACAGCAGCACATCACGGGACAACACGCGATGGCGGCCGCGGCGCGGCAACAACAACGGTGACTGCGCACTAAGTGCGTCATTGAACGCGGACGGTAGCGACCGCGACTGGTGTTGTCAACGGATTGGCCGCGTGCGCACGCGCGTGTGCGGGCGACCCTCCCTGCTTCTGCGAGTACCTGGTTCGGCGCCGGCAGTTGTCGCCGGAATCCATTTGTCGGCCCACGCCCCCATCGCTTTCATGGCGTCGCCCAGCGCGTGACCCTTATCGGTCAGCGCGTATTCGACTTTGACCGGCGTCTCGGGCACGACTGTGCGCTCGACGATTCCCTCCCGCTCGAGCTCCTGCAGGCGTTCGACGAGCATCCGATCTGTCATTTCCGGAATAGTCGATCGCAACGCCGCGAAGCGGCACGGCCGCTGCAGCAGCACGAAGATGATTGCACCTGTCCACCGGCGGCCTATGAGCTCGATGGCGCGATGAAATCGTGTACAAAGCGACGGTGATCGGATCACGGCTTTTACGATAGGATTTGGGATGCCTTGACGCTAGTAGCTATGGACGTGCTACTGGGGCTGCAAGGTCTCTCGTCGCCGAGGTCGGCGTGGATCGCAATCGCGGTCGCCGTAGTGCTCGCGATCGGCAATCTCGCGATACGCCGCCCGGCCGCCGCCGCGCCCGCGCCCGCCACCAGTTGAAGGCGGCCCTGGCGATATACTTGACAAAGTCAACTAAATACTCGAACTGTTGTCATGTCGTTCGGAGCGAGGCGTCGTTGCGAGGGACGGGTGAGCCACGGATGGGGCGGTCCCGGACGGGGAAGCCAAGGTCAAGAGAGCGGGCGGCCGAGAAGCACAGCCAAACGGGGACCGTCCGCGCCGACGTGTTTGCGCAGCGCGTCGACGCGCTGCGTCAATTCAACCGATTCTATACCAGGGAGATCGGCGTCCTGAACGAACGCCTACTGCAAAGCCCGTTCTCGCTCAGCGAGGCGCGGGTGTTGTATGAATTGGCCCACGACACGCAGGCGACGGCGACTGGACTGGGAGGTGCGCTGCGACTGGACGCGGGCTATCTCAGTCGAATACTGGGCGGCTTCGAGCGACGGGGCCTGATCCGGCGCATGCGGTCCACGAGCGACGGCCGACAGAGACATTTGCGCGTTACCGCGAGCGGCCGAAAGGCGTTCTCCCGTCTCGACACGCGATCACGACAAGACATCAGCACTATCCTGCGACGCTTGCGTCCAGACCAGCAACGGCGCCTGCTCGGCGCCACGCGAGCGATACAGGAGCTTCTCGATGCGCCCTTCGAGTCGCCGACACCCTATATGCTGCGCCCTCACCAACCGGGTGACATGGGTTGGGTCGTTCACCGGCATGGCGTCCTCTACGCCGAGGAGTACGGCTGGGACCAGCGGTTCGAGGCTCTCGTGGCTGGCATCGTGGCCGACTTTCTCCTGAATTTCGAACCTTCCCGCGAACGCTGCTGGATCGCACAGCTGAATGGCGAGAACGTGGGATGTGTTTTTTTGGTCAAGCACCCCGAGGCGGCCGATGTGGCCAGACTGCGCCTTCTCTTGGTGGATCCTTCCGCGCGAGGCCTCGGCATCGGGCGCGAGTTGGTCGGCGAGTGTACGCGATTCGCACGCAGCGCCGGCTACCGTAAGATCACGCTGTGGACGAACAGCGTGCTGCACGCGGCCCGCCAAATCTATGAGCTCGCAGGCTATCGGCTCGTGAATGAGGAAGCTCACAACAGCTTCGGGCACGACCTGGTTGGACAGACCTGGGAGCTCGATGTCCGACCCAAACTGATCGGGTGAGAGCGCGCAGAGATCCTGGTAGCAGCGCTCATTGATGAGCGCGAAGTCGTGCTCGACCAGTCCCTCTTGCGGGGCGCGCGCCACGTTGTTGGACCAGTTTCAGGCTGCGCGTCCCGAAGCTATCAGCGTCCCGAAGCTATCAAATGAATCTCACGGCGTGCACAGCGACCACAGCGGCACGGCCGTTGCCTCCCAGGATGGAGCCAGTCTCAATATGCGGGATCCCACCTCCCTGGCCTCTGGCACGGAGTGCGACAATTGTTGCTTTACGACAACCTCGTCATGGGCGTGCACCTATTGCACGAGGAGTGGCGACACTCCATCAAGAAGTTCGCCACTGTGGGCGCCGTTTGTGCGTATCCGCGCGACACGGCGCGCATTCCTATTGGCGACAGCATTGCGGAGACTCTCGCGTGGTACGCGGGGGAGCGCGAATCGAGCCGCGGCGCGCACGCTGCTGGGGCGCAAGCATGACAGACCTAACCGTCGCGGTCCCGACAAGGAATAGGCCCGCCAAGCTCGCGCGCTGTCTCGCCGCGCTGGAGGCGGCGCGCAAGCAGCATCCTTTTGAGCTGTTGGTGTGCGACTCGTCGACCACGGTCAGGATGCGCAACCACGTGAGTGAAGCTTGCGCGCGTTATCCGCGCGTCCGGCTTGTGCACCATACCGGCCGGAATGTCGCGGCCGCACGCAATGCCTGCGTGCAGGCTACCACCACTGACCTCATTGTCAACGTGGACGATGACGTCTACGTCCGACCCGACGCGATCGCACATTTGGTGAGCGCATACCTCGCCGAGGTGGGGCCGCGGGTCGTGGCCGGAAGCGTCGCGTGGGGCGAGCGGTGGAGCCGCCCGATCGTGACTCGGCTGACTGGATACGGACGGGACGCGCGCCGCGGCGAGGAGCCGGATTTTTTGATTGGCGCGTTCTTCCTAATGCCCCGAGCGTTCGGCGTCACGTGGCCATGGAACGAGCGCGTGTTCGCAAACGAGGACCGGATGATGGGCGCGGTATGGAAAGCGAACGGAGTCCGCATGCTCTTCGCACCGGATGCCAAGGCGGTCCACGACGACGAGCACAATCGCTACGGACTCCGACATCAGGAGGGGCACATATACTCTCTCCTGCTCGACTCGCTCATACTGCGGCCGCGCCCGCTGCGCGCACTTGCATACGAGGTACTCTGGTTCGGTGCCGGGGCCAAGGCCTTCTGTCGGGATCCGCAGTCCACAGTGCGCTTCCTACGCACCTGGTACGCCGGGCACCGCGCCCTTATCCGTGACCGAAGGTGGCTTCACCGATATCGTCCCTGATCTGTCCCGGTGCCGCGAACGCGGACTTCGCCACCGATGCTGACAGCACGAGCCCACTGAATTCCGACGGGCAGGTCGTCGCACGCATTGTCCGGTTCTGGGCATACCCGGACATGCGGCGGCACACGATCAGCCACACGTTCTCTCGGGGACACCGCATCTCGATCGGGTCGTCTGCGTGGCCGTGGACGAATACGTAGTCGGGACGTGTGCGTCGCGGCGTCGTGGATGTGGCGAAAGCGTTTCGGCTAGCGCCATGCGGTTGGAGCTCAGCGTATTCGCTCGGACGTAGAGGCGCGTGGCGCAAGGCACTGCGTAATCCAGTGTTGCGCCGCGTCCAGCTCGCCGCTGGTGATTGCGTGACCGTCTGCGTCCCAGTGAAGCGTGACCGTCGCGCCAGCCTGCCGCAGCAGCGTGGCGAGATGCTCGGCCTGCGCTGGCGGAGCGATGGGATCGGCCCCTCCGGCGCCGATGAACACGCAGGTGCCGGAAAGATCCGGGAGCGCCTCAGGTTCGAACGGCACCATGGGACTCAATAACACCGCACCGCGTAAGAGCCCAGGGTGACGCAGCAGTAGGCTGGCCGCGATGTTCGCGCCGTTGGAAAACCCAACCGCGACGATGCCGTCTCTCTCGAGCTTGTAGGTCTCCGCGGCCGCAGTGATGAATTCCGCGAGCTCATTGGTGCGATGGGCAAGGTCCTTCTGGTCGAACACTCCCTCAGCGATGCGCCGGAAGAAGCGAGGCGCTCCGCGCTCGAGCACCTTGCCACGCGGGCTCAGTATCCCGGCACCGGGCAGCAGCGCTCGCCCCACAGGAACTAGATCATCCTCGTCGCCACCGGTGCCGTGCAGAAGAAGCAGCGTCGTGCTCGCTGCCGATTCGGCATCCGCCGTCGGCGGCAAGTAGCGGTGCACAAATCCCAGCGCGTCGCCGCTTACATCCTCAGGCCCGCCGCTGCCGCTGATGAGCGTCGCGGCCGACAGCGGAACGGGAAGATGAATTGGTGGAAGCGCCGCCTCGATCTCCGCCCGGACAGTTTCGTAACGCGCGGGCAGCATGAGCCTTTCGCCGAGGCGCCCGACTGGCTCGTCAATCTCGAACCCCGGCGGGTCGGTCGCCAACTCGAACAGCACCCCCGCCGGTTCCCGGAAGTACACGGAGTGGAAATAGTTCCTGTCGATCACCGGTGTGGGATCGAGCTGCGCCCGCAGCACTTGCTCCCGGACCACCAGTTGGGCTTCGTCATCGGCCACGCGCCACGCCACATGGTGTACGGTGCCGGCGCCACCGGCGCCGCGCAGGAATTGGCCTATCGAGCGCAGGTCGACGAACGTCCCGGGTCCGCCATTGCCGGCTTCATAGCGCTTGACGTTGCGCTCCTCGGACACCGGCCGAAAGCCAAGCGAGTCCATGAGCACCCGCTCCGTCGCATCGCTCTCCTCCACCCACAGCGTCACACTATGAAAGCCGTGAATCGCGTGTTCCCGCTCTATGCCCGGAGCCCCATCCCATGCGGGCCTAGCCTCAGCACCTGGATGGCCGACGATCGCGAGCATCAGGCCATCGTGATCCTTGAAGGAGATCACCTGCTGCGCCGGCCCCTCGTACCGGATGCCGTGACGCGTCAAGCGCTCGACCCAGAAGCCGAGTGCGCTCGGAAGCACGGCAAACGAAGTTACCGCGACCTGTCCCGGCCCCTGTCTACCGTGCCGAGCTCCAGGCCACGGGAAGAACGTCATGATGCTTCCCGGCGTACCGACTTCGTCACCGTAGTACAGGTGATAGGTCTGTGGATCGTCGAAGTTGACCGTGCGCTTGACGAGCCGGAGACCCAGGAGGCCGGCATAGAAATCCAAATTGCGCTGCGGGTCACTCGCGATCGCGGTGACATGATGAATGCCGAGTATGCTGGTCACTGTATGCTCAAGATCAACGCGCCCGCGTGGGCGTGCAACGAGCCGGCTGTGTCGGGGCGATTGGCGCTTTGATATAATCAGGCCCGTGAAACCCACCGCCGTCGTCAATCCCGACAAGCTCCTCGTCCGAGGGCTTGGCACAAGGGAGCTCACGGCGGGGATTTTCAACTACACGGTGGGGAGTGGAATCTTTGCGCTGCCCGCATTTGCGGTCGCCCAACTCGGCGGCGCGGCACCGCTGGCGTTTCTGCTCTGTGCTGTGGTTACCGGTCTGATCGCTCTCGTATTCGCCGAGGCTGGGAGCCGAGTCACTGCCACCGGCGGGCCCTATGCCTACGTCGAAGTCGCGCTGGGCCCGTTCCCGGGCTTCGTTGCTGCGGTCCTTTCGATTCTCTGCGAGATTACCGCAGCTGGGGCGGTTGGAGCGCTAGTCGCCGCGCTGCTGGCGCGAGTGATTGGATTGAGCGGCTGGCCGTGGGAGGGCGCGATCGCCAGCCTGCTGATCGTAGGTCTCGCGATCGTCAACATTCGCGGAGTCCGAACGGGCGCTGGCGTGATTGAGGTATCGACGGTCGCCAAGACGATCCCGCTCGTCGCGTTTGTCGTGATCGGGGCCTTTTTCGTCTCCCCGGCCAACCTGCATTGGGATTCGGTGCCGAGTGGGGGCAAGGTCGCTGCGACGGCCGGCACGCTCTTGTTCGCCTTCACGGGGATAGAGGCAGCCCTTCTGCCTAGCGGCGAAGTCCGAGACCCCAGCCGCACAGTTCCACGGGCGGCGATCCTTGCACTCGCGTGCGCCACTGTCTTGTACCTCGCCGTACAGGAGGTCGCGCTCGGGATACTCGGACCCGCACTGGCGGCAGATCGAGTCGCACCGCTTGCGCAGGCTGCCGCGGTGGTGGCTGGACCCGCGGGACGCGCGCTGCTGGTTGCCGGCGCTGCCATTTCAATGTTTGGCTGGCTCACTGGCGCCCTACTCGCCGGGCCCCGTGCCATCTTCGCTCTGGGACGGGACGGGTTCCTGCCGCGGCGCGTGGCCGCCGTGCATCCGGTTTTCCGGACACCTCACGTGGCTATCGCGCTGTACGCCGCGCTCGCACTTGGGTTTGCGCTCAGCGGCACATTCGAGCGTCTGGCCGTGCTCGCGGACGTCAGTGTGCTCGCGCTCTGGTTCTTGTGCGCGATCGCCGCGTGGGAACTCCGGAGACGCGATGTCCGGGGCGGTGGCAAGCCATTTCGCACGCCCGGCGGCCCGCTCGTCCCAGTCCTCGCGTGCAGCGCAATCGCATGGGTCACGTGGCAAACCACGACCAGACGCGAACTCTTGGCGGTCGGAGCCGTGCTCCTCGTCTCCGGTTTCTTTTACGCGTTCCGCGCTCGCCAGGTGCGAGTCCTGGCCGCGGATGCGCCATAGGTTAGCGCGCTCATCTCATGGCGCGCCGGCAAAATAACCCGCCGGCGCCACCGCTACCATGCCAGCACAAAATGTGAAATCGTGGGTAGATTATCCAATCGTGCTGACCGACCGATCCTCTCGGGCGATGAGCGTCGCCTTGCTCGCCGCCCTCGTGGCTGTGCCGTGCCAGGCCGCGACCGGGCAAGCCGCTCCCGGAGCGGAGAGGCCTGTGAGTCCAGCGCAGCCGAGCAGTCCGTGCGGGTCAGCGAACGGCGGGCAGCCATGTTACACCGCGGACGACGTGCACTTCATGCAGGGCATGATCGCGCACCACGCTCAGGCTCTCGCGATGACCGGTCTGGTGCGCGACCGCACGACTGACGCCGGGTTGCGACTCGTTGCCCAGCGGATAGAGATCTCTCAGCAGGACGAGATCGCCATGATGCAGCGCTGGCTCGAGGGCCATCACGAAGAGGTGCCGGTCCTGGACGCAAACCACGAGGCGCAGATGCCGGGGATGCAGATGCCGGGGATGCAGATGCACGGCATGATGATGCCCGGAATGCTCAGCGAAGAGCAGATGACGCAATTGGCCAATGCCAAAGGCGCCGAGTTCGATCGGCTGTTCCTCGAGGGCATGATTCAACACCATCGAGGCGCGTTGGTGATGGTGTCGGACCTATTCGCAACCAAAGGTGCGGGCCAGGCACCGGAGATCTTCAGCTTCGCTTCCGATATCGATGCAGACCAGCGCGCGGAGATCAAGCGCATGCAGGCAATGCTGGACGCAGCATCGACCCCGGTGCACCATCCATGATCGCCCTGCGGGACGAAAATTCGTAGCTACCTTCCACGCCTCCTCAAAGCTATCCAATGCCAATCGACATGAGCTCCGCATCCAAGACTCGCCGTCCGCGCAACGCGCGGGCGATTGCCCTGCTGTGGCCTGTTTGCCTAACCCTCGCGTCTCTTGCCGCGCTGACCGCGGCGACGACCGCGGCGCGTGCGCAGACAGGCGACTCTAGCGCCAAGTCTGACGATCCGCGCTCATCGCTCGAAGGCGGGCATTGGGTAGACGCCGCCGAAGCGTCGCACAACCTCGACCTGATCGCGCATCGTGCGCGGCCGAAGGACTTCATCAATGCGGATGATCCCGGCGACTTTCGTTTCATAAATTCGGACATTGCCTTCAGCGGGCACTTCGCCGTGCAGGGAAACTTCAACGGGTTCCAGATCTGGGACATATCGGATCCCAGCAGCCCCACGCTGCGTACGTCGCTGGTGTGTCCTGGTGGACAGGGCGACCCCTCTGTATACGGCAATTTGATGTTCTTCTCAGTTGAGGAGCGGCGCTCTCGCGTGGACTGCGGCACGCAGGGGGTCACCGATTCGGTCAGCGCTGACAGGTTCCGTGGTGTCCGAATATTCGATATCAGCGACATCGACCATCCCAAGCAGGTCGCGGCCGTTCAGACTTGCCGAGGCTCGCACACGCACACGCTGGTTCCCGACCCGAAGAACCCGAAGGTCGTCTACATCTACGTGTCCGGCACGAGTCCAGTCCGCCCGGGCGCAGAGCTGGCGGGTTGCTCGACTGGGGCTCCGGACGTAAACCCCAACACTTCGCTCTTCCGCATAGAGGTCATCCGCGTTCCCGTTGACACGCCACAGGCCGCCAAAGTCGTCAACGCGCCCAGAATCTTCGCCGATGCGAGTACCGGCGCCGTCAACGGTCTCTGGAAGGGGGGATCGCACGGCAACGGGACACAGACGACCAATGTCACAGATCAGTGCCATGACATCACCGTGTATCTCGCGATCGGATTGGGGGCAGGCGCGTGTTCGGGGAACGGCATTCTACTGGACGTCCGCAAGCCGGAGGACCCGAAGAGGATAGCTGACGTATCCGATCCAAACTTCGCCTACTGGCACTCGGCGACGTTCAGCAATGACGGCAAGAAGGTCATCTTCACCGATGAATGGGGCGGCGGGATCGCTCCACGCTGTCGAGCGACGGACCCACCGAAGTGGGGAGCGGACGCGATTTTCACCCTCGGTCCGACAACAAGTTCCAGTTCGCGGGATACTACAAGATGCCGGCCGTGCAGACCGACAAGGAGAACTGCGTAGCGCACAACGGGTCGCTCATTCCTGTGCCGGGGCGCGACATCATGGTGCAGGCGTGGTACCAGGGCGGAATCTCGGTGTTCGACTTTACCGATCCTGCGCATCCGCAGGAGATCGCGTACTTCGATCGCGGTCCATTCGACGTGAACAAGCTCGTGCTCGTTGGCTTCTGGTCCGCGTTCTGGTACAACGGCTACATCTACGGTTCGGAGATCGGCCGCGGACTCGACGTGTTTCAGCTGAAGCCGAGCGAGTATTTGTCGCAGAAGCGAGATTGACGCGGCGAATCTGGTGCACTTCGCCCAATACAAGCCATCCGATCAACAGAAATTCACCTGGCCCGCGAGCTTTGCGGTCGCGCGCGCCTATCTCGACCAGCTGAAACGCAAGAACGGGCTGTCGAGCGACCAGACGGCTCAAATCGCGAATGAGCTCGACCAGGCCGAGCATCTGCAAAAGCGGCAGCAGCGAGGCGCGCTCAAGAAGTTGGCAAGCCAGGTAAGCGGCGACGCGAAGGGCTCCGCCGACGCCGATCGGGTGCGCGCTCTTGCGTCGTCGATAAAGGACTTGGCCAACGCTAACGGCTAAGTTGTCTACCGTCGGTTACAAGGGAGCGATCGAACAGAACGCACTCGCCGCGCCCTGACCCGCGACGCGTACACAGGAACATCCGCGTGCCTGACTTCAGCGAGCTCCCGCTCCGCTATCAGGCGGCGATCGCGGTGTATCCCTGGCGGCGCATCGATCCAGTTCCGTGGGCCGTGCTCGCGCGACCGCTTTCCCAGTCGCGCGTGGCGCTCGTGACGAGCGCCGGCCTTTACCGGCCGGGCACGGACAAGCCGTTCGCGAAGTCGCTCGGCGGCGATACGAGCCATCGCGTGATTCCTGACGACGTGGACGTGCAGTCGCTGGCGATCGGGCAGACGAGCGACGCCTTCGATCGCGCGCCGATGCAGGCCGATCGCAACGTGGGATTGCCGCTGGATCGGCTGCACGAGCTCGTGAATGCCGGCGTCGTCGGCAGCGCCGCTCCGCGTCACGTGAGCATCAACGGCGCGATCACGGCTGCAGGGCGGCTCGTGCGAGGCACAGGGCCACGCGTTGCTGATCTACTGCGCGCCGACCAGGTGGACGCGGCTCTCTTCGTGCCGGTGTGACCAATGTGCACGCAGTCCGTGGGACTGCTGGCCGGCGCGCTCGAGGAGCGCGGCATTGCGACGGTCTGCATCGCGCTCGTGCGACGGATTGCGGAGCGCGTCCGCCCGCCGCGCGCGCTCGCCGTGCCGTTTCCTTTCGGTGCGGCGCTTGGTCGCGCCAACGACGCGGCGTTTCAGCGTGGCGTGGTCGTGCAAGCGCTCCGCCTTCTCAGCCGGCCGGGGCCCCCGCCAGTGCTTGCCGATTTTGACGAAGATGACTGACCTGAGTATCCAGGTCTGTCGGGATCAGGTACTCGATACTAGGGGATGCACCGCTGACGGCTTTGATTATTAAGGAGGGAACATGCCAGAGACAGCGATCGCCAAAATCCAGCGATCCATCGTTTCGACCGGCCTGACCTATCCGGCATTGGTCACCGCCTTCGAGGGCGCACTCGGGCGATGGGATCCGGAGACCGCGACGCGGTTGGTCCAGCGCCAGGCTCCGTGGAGCGAGGTTGAGCGTCAGGTCGACCGGGCGGCCGGACAGTCAGAGCTCATGATCATCGCTCACGTGAACCAGGGCGCCCTCCTGTCCCTGTCAGGTGCCATCAAGCAGTGTTCGCTCTATCTGGTCGGCAATCCGGTCATCGCCGAGCGGATTCTCAACATTGACATTCGCGGCTGCCTGTATGTGCCATTCCGTGTCTGCCTGTACGACGACGGTGACGCCAACGGGGCCCGCATCGCCTATGACCGGCCATCTTCATTTCTCGGCGCACTCGATCGGCCGGAGCTGATCGCGATTGGTATGCTTCTGGACCGCAAGATCGACGACGTCGTGACGGCGATCCAACAGCATCAAACGGCCGCCCGATAGCCAGTGGCGGCACCAGTGGCATCGCGAAGTCGTTAACATTGAGCGCGCCTAACGTCCCGTGCATCGCGACGTCTACTGAATCGTCGATTGTCTCGGGAGGTGAGATGCGAACCACGGCCGCGGGCGTTGTTCTCAGTGTCGCCGTCATGCTAACGAGCGCACAGGCGCGTGCTCAGGGACCGGGCATGACGTCGGACATGCCGGGCATGAGCGAATCCATGACAGTCGACCACGGGCCGCTGCTTGAGGGGCCGCACATGCGTATGACGGCTCTCGCAAAATCGCAGCCCGGCGACTCGGCTCGCGCAGCTGCCGTGTTAACAGCCCTGCGTACGTCGGTCATTCGTTACGCCGACTATCACACGGCTCTCGCGGACGGATTCCGCATCTTTGCGCCCCGGGTCCCTCAGCACATTTACCATTTCACGAGCTTGCGACACGGATTCGGCGCGATATGGCACTTCGATCCCGCGGCGCCGACTTCGCTGCTATATGAGAAGGTGGGAGACTCCAGCTACCGGCTTGTCGGCGCGATGTACACCGCGCCCCGAACGGCATCTCTTGAAGACCTGAACATGCGCATTCCCCTCAGCATCGCCCAATGGCACGTGCACACGAACATTTGCGTGCCCCGCATGGGGGACCGAGCGCGGTGGGCGGAACGCGACACGACCGGTCGACCTGTCTTCGGCCCAGGTGGGAGCATCGCGACGGCTTCAGCCTGCAGCGCCGCGAACGGGCGATTCATCCCGCAGATCTACGGCTGGATGGTCCACGTCTATCCGAACGCGTCCGACTGGGCGGCCATTCGGGGTCGAGGCGACGCGCACGGGATGTAGCCTGTAGCCGCCATCGACGCGGAGTTAGCCGTCGGGTGTTTCTTGTTTGAGAGTTAGCGCGACTCCAGCGCGTCGATCTCGACGTTCGACGGATAGCGCGCTGTGCGATAGACGCGGTGCTCTTGCAGCCGGTAATCGGAGGGCTGCGCAAGGAAAATATTTGGCACGAACGTCTGCGGGTTGCGGTCGTACAGCGGAAACCAGGTGCTCTGGACCTGTACCATGATGCGGTGGCCCGCCCGGAACGTGTATGACTGCTCGTGCAGATCGACAGTGTACGACTCGACCCGACCTCGCGGTATCGCGGTCGGGTGCGTGAAGCTCGTCCGGTATCGGCCCCGTATGATGTCGGCCGTCACCATGAGCTCGTACCCACCCATAGCGGGCCGCTCCGGCACTGTGTCCGGGTATACGTCGATCAACTTGACGACCCAATCCGCGTCGCTGCCCGTAGTCGACGCGTAGAGGTGCGCGACGACGTCGCCCGCGATCGCGACGTCGGCGGTGAGCGGAGCGGTCTGCCAGGTCAGGACATCGGGGCGCTCGTCAACGAACCGTTGATCCTCCGTGAGCCACCGCCTCCAACGCGAAGTCGCGGAGTACGTGCGCTCGACTGGGCGAGGCCGGTATGGGACTGGGTGTGCCGGATCGGACCGGAATCGATCGGTGCCCGTATCCGCGGTGGGCGGTGCCATCGCCAGCGTCCGTTTGGCGCCAAGGTACAGATGCCTATGCGTCGTCCCCGGGGCCGGCCATTGGTCAAACGTCCGCCACTCGCCGGTGCCAGCGTCGAATACCGTGGCCGCCGGCAGCGTGCCGCCGGCCGAATCGTGCAACCAGTGCGCGAACCAGCGTGCTTGGAGTGCGCGATAGTCGACGCCGGTCGCGCGACCGGCGCGTAGGTTGCCGAGCGCGACGCCGGAATCACGAGCCCATTGTCCGTGACTCCATGGGCCCATTACCAGTGAGACCAGGTGCGCGGTATCGGTACGCACAAGTGTCCGATACGCCAGCAGCGGGCCGAACTCGTCCTCTTGATCCCACCATCCACCGACGATGAGCGTTGGCACGGTGGTGTGCCTGAACGTCGCGGCGAGTGATCGTTGCTGCCACTCCGCATCGTACGCCGGGTGGGCGACGAACAGTTGCCACGTTGGCCAGGCGTCGGCACCAACGGCGTGCGCCAGCAGGCCGAGGGTCGGATACGAGAGATACCAATCGTACGTGTCGTAGCGTGCCGGGGACGGGACGACGCTCTCGTCCCTCGATGCCTCGAGCTCCCACGTGTACTCAAGTCCATACGTGAGACGGAATGCCCCCTGGTGAAAAAAGTCGTCGCCGAGCCACGTGTCGCCCATCGGTGCCTGTGGGCTGATTGCCTTCAGCGCCGGGTGCGCCCCGATCGCGGCGACCGCGGCCAGCCAGCCTGGATACGAAATGCCGAACGCGCCGACGCGCCCGTTCGTGTTCGGCACGTTGTGCACGAGCCACTCAATGGTGTCGTAAGTGTCCGTGCTCTCGTCGGTGCCCGATGTGTCGCGTCGCTGGGGGCGGTTCATGACGAACGTCCCTTCCGACTTGTACCGCCCGCGGATGTCCTGAATGACGAAGACGTACCCGTCTCGCATGAGATCCGACCACTGCGCGGCGGCCTGCGCCATCGTGATGCTGTGGCCGCTACCGTACGGCGTCCGTGAGAGAAGGATGGGCAGTGGCCCATGTGGCTTCGAGGGCGCGAGGATGACCGTGGACAGATGAACCCCGTCGCGCATCGGGACCATGACTTCGGTGCGCACGTAGTTCGTGTCGAGCGCCAGGGCCAGAATCTGCAGTAGGAGCATGGCCGAATGTACAGTGTCGGCCTTACGATGTCTTCCTCTCGCGAAAGCCCAGGGCTTGCGCAACTCACTTTCGCAATCGTATCGCGCTGCCGACCCAAGACGAGCCCTCTTCCGACTAGGCCGGAACGAAAAACCGCAACGGAGGCTACACTGTGCTCTTACACGCCCACCACGAATCCGGACCCCACCATGCCTGCAACCAGCTCTGCCTCGACACCAGTGGAAACGCCCGCGGCCGCCGCCGGTACCATCAATATCGGAAACGATCTCATCGTCAACCGGATGGGTTACGGCGCGATGCGCCTAACGGGCCCTGGTATCATTGGCCCACCGGCAGACAGAGACGAAGCCAAACGCGTGCTCCGGCGCGCGGTGGACCTGGGCGTTGACTTCATCGATACCGCGGACTCGTACGGACCGTACGTGTCAGAGGAGCTCATCGCCGAGTCGCTCTATCCCTACCCACGCGGGCTCGTCATCGCGACCAAAGGCGGGTTCGAGCGGCCGGGCCCGAACAAATGGGTGCCCAACGGCCGGCCGGAACATCTGCGCCGAGCGCTTGACGGGAGCTTGCAGCGGCTCAAGCTCGAGCGAATAGATCTTTGGCAGCTCCACCGGATCGATCCGAAGGTGCCGCCTGACGAGCAGTTCGACACACTGGCCGCGTTCATTCGTGAGGGCAAGGTGCGGCACGTGGGGCTATCGGAAGTGAGCGTCGCTGACATCGAACGTGCGCGACGCGTGATCCCGATCGTATCCGTGCAGAATCGCTACAACATCTCCGACCGGCAGTGGCAGGATGTGCTCAACTATTGCGAGCGCAACGGGCTCGTCTTCATCCCCTGGTTCCCGCTCGCCGCAGGCGCGTTGACCAAGGCAGACCAGGAAGCGCGCGACGCTCTGGAGCGCATCGCGCAACGCCATCACGTCACGGCGATGCAGGTTGCGCTGGCATGGCTCCTCGCCCGCTCGCCCGCGATCCTGGCCATTCCAGGAACCTCAAAAGTGCGGCATCTCGAGGAGAACGTGGCGGCCGCAGCGCTGCGACTCACGGAGCAGGACCTTCAGGAGCTGGCCCCCATCTAGGCGTTGGAGGGCCAGATATAGTAGCGCCAGGCGAGCCGTCGAGCCCGACTGGCGCGACGCTTGCCCAATGGTCAAAGTATGACGATCCGCGGAATCGCGGTCGGACCGTTGCTCAAAAAGGTTGGGCGCAACATCCTCGCGACCGACGTACTCGGGCTCTCGGCCCAAACGGCGTACTATTTCTTCTTCTCGCTCTTTCCGCTCGTCCTGTTCGCGGCGCCGCTCCTGGGGCTCGTTGGCGACAAGCGAACGACCGTGGACTTCATAATGAAGCAGCTGGCGGTCGCCGTTCCCCCTGATGCGTACCGGCTAATCGCCGGCGTCGTCAATGACGTCGTCTTCGCAAAGGGTGCGCCGGGTGTAGTGTCCCTCGGAGCGCTGCTCACCTTGTGGGCGGGCTCAAATGTCTTCTCGGCGCTGACGGACACGCTCAATCACGCATTCGGCGCGAAAGACACGCGAGGGTGGTGGAAAAAGACTTTGATCGCGTGCGGTTTTGTGATTGGGGCGTCGATCGTCGGCGTGATCGCCACGGTTGTCCTGTTAGACGGCGAGAATGTCATCAGTGCGATCGTCGGGTTCTTTGGCCTAGGATCTACGACGAAAGTCATCTGGACCATCATCCAATTCCCGCTGGCCATCTTTTTCATCGTCGTCCTCGCCTGGGCGATCTACTTCGTCCTGCCCAATCTCCGCATGACGTGGCGCGAGGCGTTGCTTGGGGCAGTGATCGCAGCAGCGTCGTGGATCGCGGTCACCCTCGCGTTCCGCGTGTACGTCCAGCACTTCGGCAACTACAACAAGACCTATGGTACGATTGGGGCGGTGGTGGTCCTGCTCATCTGGATGTATCTCAGCATGCTCTCCATCCTGACTGCGGGTGTGGTTGCGGCCGAGGTGCACGGCGAGCTGTCGGGCCGCCGGACCCCGGGCGACAAGAGCCGCGGCAAACCGCGCGGCAGAAAAGCGAAGGTGGCCCGAGAGCTTGGCGTGCACGCAGCGCCGCGCGCCGCTCGCGGAGCGGACTCACAGTAGCGGAGACAGACTGTGCGTTCCGGCTACTAGGGTTGCTCGACGTCTGCGTTCGCCACTGAGTGCTGCACTTGATGAGCGTCTGGCGCTTGCCGCGGCGACGTTCTTCCCTCCGCTAGTGGCGCGCCGCGAGGTGTATTATGCCGTTGCCGTTGGGCGGGAAGTAGGAGTAGGCGGGCGCTGGACTGCCGCTCGCCGTCAACTGGCTCGGCGTGTACACCGCTACACCCTGGTGCCCCACGCTGCCGTACGAGCTGACGAGGAAATTGCCGGCTTTGTCGAGAGTGATGTCGGTGACACCCGCCAGCGTCCCGTTTGCGCCAGTGATCGTTATCGCCGGACCAGGGTTGGACCCCGGGGTGAGCGTGCTCGCGGCAAACTGGGTGAGATTCTGAAGGTTCAAGTTTGCGGTCCAAAGGTTCCCGCTTGCATCGAACGTCATGCCCGGGCCGTAGCCACCGGGTTGAAAGCCCGTTTGGGCGAGAACCAGCGTGGGTGTTGGTGTACCGCCCGCGTTGACGTCGCTCGCACTGTATTCCGCTACCACATATCCCGGCACGCTATCGGCAGCAGGCCCCGAGGGTGACCCATTGATATAGGCGGAAATCCAAAAATTGCCCTGGTGGTCGAGGACAAGCCCAGTCGGCGCCCAGGCGACGCCACCGGTCCGGATTCCCGCCAGCGAAACGGCCAGTGCGGGAGTGAGCGATCCACCTCGCTTGAGTTGCGCGGGTGCGTACTCCAGCAACTGACCTGTCTGATTGTCGACTACCCACAGGTTTGCTGAGGCGTCGAAGGCAAGCTGCTCGGGGATGTGTAGGCCGCCAATCACGACGGTCGGTGCTGGTGCTCCGCCCGTTTTTTCCTGCGCCGTCGTGTATTCGACTATATACCCGACGTCACCCGCCCCGGCAACCGAAGTCCAAAGATTGGCCGCGGTGTCGAACGTCGGGTATAGCGCGAACAGCAGATTGGACTCACCCCCCGGCCCCGTGATCGTCGAAAGCGTGTGAAAAGTGGTGGCGGCGGTTGTGATTCGCACGGATGCACTTGGCGCGTGCGTGCGGACCGTAGCAGCACTCGGCGGCACCTTGGAAAGTGGCGTACCAAGATTGGACTCGAGGATTCCGAGAATGACTGCGTACGGCGAACCGGATCCGTTATCTTGCGTGAGCGCCTGAAGCGAATCAGCAATGACGCCCAGAAGCTGGCCGGGGCCGACGCCGCCAGTACCGCCGTTGCCGCCGCTACTGCTGCTGGAGTTTGTCGCGGTCGGTCCGCCGCCGCTACACGCGAGTGATGCGGCGATGAACGGAAGCGAACAGACTAGCGGCGCTCGACGTGCCACGGATCTTTTTCCGGGAAAGCGTGTCGCGTGCGCCTCTAGGAGACAGGACGCGAGTTCCACGTTAGTGTGAGTGACCGTGCCGGGCAAGCTACGGCTTCTGCTGCTGTCAACCGGCGTGGGGCTGATTCCATCAGCGCTCGCGCCTACTGCAGGGCGCAGGAATCACGGGCCGTCGATCGCGGTGATGATCTCCTGCGGCACGATCTGCTCGCGAAATGTTCGCCATATGGGATAGCGGTTGTAGTTGGCGGCCGTGAAGACTACTGCGAGGTCGAGTGCCGGCACGACGATGAGCGCCACGGAGCTGGCCTCCTGAGAGTCTCGCGATGCCCGCGGAGCGCGTCGAGAAAGTCCGTCCCCGCTCCCACTGCCGAGGCATCGTCCCAGCAACGCCGACACCACGCCCCGGGTGATTCGGCCCGAAGGCCCAGCGGCGCAAGCGATGCGGACGGGAAGTCGTCGAGATTGAACGTCAAGATCACGGGTGCGTGACAAGCGACGGCCGCGCGAACGACGTGCACGTCATCGGGATCTGGCAGGCTGAAGTCGGGCGGCAGCGCGACCTTTGCGGGGTCGATAAACGCTTCGGGCCAGTCGCGGCGCAGTTTCTCTACTTGCTCTGCGATCCGTACAGGCGGTAGGCCATTCGCCTCAAGGGCATCGACCATCTCACGCAGAATAGCTTCAGACCATCGGGGCTCAAGCAAGCCACGCGTCGCGAGCGATAGCAGCAAATAGCGTGGGAATTGACCGTACAGGACGTTCGCATCGAGAAGCGCACGCACTGCGGTGATGTCGGACGGGATCGCCTAGCGGCGCGGTGTGCGCGGCGGTGGCCCTAGCGGAAAATCATGCTCCTCGCCATGTGCGACATGTTCCTCAATCGCTGCGCGCTGCCGCATCCACCGGTCGCGGAGCTCCAGCGCGTCACTCAAACGAACGCGCCGGTGACCGCCAGCGGTTCGATGAGACGGAACCGCCTCATTATCGACGAGTTGGGCCGCAGTAGGCCGAGAGACGCCGAGCAGATGGGCGAGTGTCTCCATGCCGATCTCCTCATCCGCCGCCACGATCTGCACATGGCGGCCGGCCAAGGCCTCACGAGCCAGGAGCACAACCGCGCGTGCGAGCGCCTCAGGCAGCAACGCCTCACCACCGTTCAGAAGTCGCACGATGACTGTGGGTGTGCTCTCGGGCCCGGTCTCATGGACCAGTTCGCGCAACGCATCTCGCGCCCCCGCCATGCTTTCAGGCGCCAACACATCGAGCACCACGGTGTCGTCAATCGGCATTGCGGCCCTCCAGCCGCACATAACATAGCTTGGAGAGCCGCAAACCGCAAGAACCGAAAGTACTTCGGCCGCTAACGTCCGCGGGACAAGCGGGCGCTGGGGCCCCTACCCGTTCGCAGGACCTTGCCTGCCCTAACCGGCATCGTGCGATCTTCCCTCTGACCCCGTCGCGATCCCCCTTCGCCGGACGGCTCCCAGATCGGACCTCACGGACCTATCCCGTCACCAGTTCTGATCGCACTAGCGATGCAGGACGGCGTTGGCGCCAGGCGGGATCCTATCGGGGTCTGGAAGCAATCCACCCAATGTGCGGTCCTTGGCCCTCTCTCTATAGGCGATGCGGATAAACCGAGCAATTCGCGCATTCTCGTATTCTGGTGCGAGAATGCGCTGGATGGCGGACACAAACTGCCGCTGCATCTCTCTGATCGCGGCGTGTCGGCTGGCGATTTCGGCTCCCCGCTCCGTTGAGCACGTTATACACGGCGACCAAGAAGTCGAGTTGCTGGGGGCGGATGCCTTGGAACGCAGTCGGCTTTTCCGCCGGGAGACGCGCTCTATCTACGGTTGTGTCAGCTTGTATCCCATTCACACTACCAGTACGCAGCCAGGCGCCCTTGCACTTGCCACACATAGTGTAGTGGACTATATCCTATATGCTGGGACATGTCACACATCATTCAGAACAAAGAGAAGCTCGCCCTCCGCGTCTCACGGATCCGGGGGCAGCTCGACGCCGTCGGGCGAGCGCTCAACGCCGGGACTGAATGCGGCGAAGTGCTCCGCCTGATCGCCAGCGCCCGGGGCGCCATGAACGGGCTCATGGCCGAGGTGCTTGAGGACCATATCCGAGCCCATGCATTCCCTGATGCGCGGCGCGGCTCGGCCGACGGCAACGTAGCCGACGAGATCATCGAGGTGATTCGCTCGTACCTGAAGTGATGCCCACGCCGCGCGACCGCACTGAGTTGTCATGTGACTCATGCTTGCCCGGCGCACCGTGAGGAAGCTATGGCAGTGAAGACCGAGCATCTCGCAGAGACCGCGGCCGAGCGCCTTGTGCCCCCAGCGCCTGGACAGGACCATGCGCACAACCACCAGCGTGCGCATGATCAAGCCCGTGGTCACGACCGTGTGCATCAGCCTCTGCCTGACCATGATGATCAAGAAGTACACGACCACGAGCACGCGGAGCGCGTTGAATGGATAGAGCTGGCGCGGATCGCGTTCGTTGTGCTAGCAGCCGGTGCCGTGTGGCTCCGAGTGTGGGAGCCGTTCGCGCGAGTGAGTCTGGTGGGGCTCGCCGGAGTGGCGGTCGGCGGGTACCCGATCTTCAAAGAAGCGTGGGAGAACATTCGCGACCGGCGGATGACGATGGAGCTTTCCATGACCATCGCCCTGCTGGCAGCCCTGTTGATCGGGCAATTCTTCACGGCGTTGATCATCACGGCCTTCGTGCTCGTCGCCGAGGTGCTCGAGGGTCTCACAGTGGGCCGTGGCCGCCGGGCCATTCGCGATCTCCTCGACTTCTTGCCGCAGACAGCCACCGTGAGACGGACCGGAGGCCCACAAGAGATCCCGGCCAGTGAGCTTCGCGTGGGGGACGTGGTACTCATCGCCCCGGGATCCCGGATCCCAGTGGACGGTCGGGTGCTGACCGGGCACTCCTACATTGACCAAGCAGCAATCACCGGCGAGTCCGTGCCGGTCGAAAAGGCACCCGGCGCGACCGTCTATGCGGGCACCGTGAATCAATCAGGCACGCTGGATGTGCGGGCGGAGCGACTCGGTCGGGACACAAGCTTCGGCAAGATCGTCGAGGCAGTCGAGCGCGCCGAGCGGTCGCGAGCCCCCATTCAACAGACGGCCGATCGCTACGCCGGCTATCTCGTATACTTCGCGCTCGCCTGCGCCGCACTGACGTTCGCTATCACGCGCGATGTCCGCTCGACGATTTCGGTGATCATCGTGGCGGGTGCCTGCGGCATCGCTGCTGGCACACCGCTCGCCGTTTTGGGAGCGATTGGCCGGTCCGCCCGGGCGGGCGCAATCATAAAGGGGGGGCGCTATCTGGAGGCGCTGTGGGCGGTCGATACGGTGGCTTTCGACAAGACCGGCACCGTGACGGTTGGCGTCCCGGAGGTCCGCTCGGTCCGTCCAGTCGGGGCAACAGAGCACCAGGTGCTCGAGGCGGCCGCACTCGCTGAACGACGGTCCGAGCATCCGCTGGCAAAGGCGATCACCGCGCGGGCGGACTCTCTGGGCATCACGGTCGCCGAGCCAGCGACGTTCGACTCCACCCCGGGGGGCGGCGTGATCGCGAAGACGCATCTAGGGGAGGAGATCCTGGCCGGCACAGCCGCGTTCCTCGCGCGGCATGGCGTCAATGTGCCATCGTTAGTAGCCGGTACGGACACCAAGGGTCGTGGGTCACGGAACGGTGGGGCGAAGGCCCTCTCGTCCGTGCTGGTGGCTCGTGACAGCCGATATCTCGGTACCATCGACATCGCCGATGCGGTTCGTCGCGAGGCGCCGGCGGCGATCCGTGCATTGCGGACAATGGGGCTTCGGACGGTGCTCCTCTCCGGTGACGCCTGGGCGGTTGCCGACACGGTGGCAGAGGAGCTACATGTCGATGACGTCGGCGCGGAAATGCTTCCGGTCGACAAGGCGACGTATGTCCGAGCCCTGGTCGCCGCGGGCCGGAAGGTCGCAATGGTGGGCGACGGTGTCAACGACGCCCCGGCGCTAACGGAAGCGACCGTCGGTGTGGCAATGGGATCGGGAACTGACGTGGCGCGTGAAAGCGCCGACGTCGTGCTGCTTGGCAGCAATCTGAGCGCGTTCGTCGAAACCGTGCGGATCGCGCGACGCTGCCAGCGCATCATTCGTTTCAACTTCGTCGGAACACTCGCCGTCGACGCTGTCGGCGTCGGACTCGCCGCGTTCGGGTACTTGAACCCGCTGATCGCCGCGTTCATCCACGTGGCGTCGGAGCTCACGTTCATCCTGAACTCGGCGCGATTGCTGCCGGCGGTGTCCGGATCGGCGCCGACTGGCGCGTCTATTTGACATCCTCGCCCTCGGGTATAAGACGTCCTGGCTGACAAGATCCGAAGGCTGCGTGCGGGAAGGCGGTTGCAACCGTGGTGGGCATCTATCAGCAGGGTGGCCACGCCTACTCCGAGATCTTTTTTTTCGAGACGCCAGAATCGCGCGACTCATTCAAGAGCGGTCGCTTTACATTCGCCGCCCAGGCTAGCGCCGCTGCCCTAACGGCCGGCGTTCACGTACAAACCGCGCGGGTAGCGACTCGCTTCGCCGCCGTGCGCCACGCGGAACCGGCCCCCAGTCCCGTAGCCACGCGCAGCACGTGCGTGCCCGGAGCGGCGGCGGACCCATCGGCGATGGGGAATGGGATTGTTGACAGTTTCGCTTCGGGCCCCTACTCATGTCCGGGTGACGGTTACGTCAACGCAGCGTCCCGACCGCCAGGTTGCCCCAGCTACCGGCGACCAGGCAATCGTTGTGCGCGTACGTGGCGGGGAGTACGAAGCATTCGAGACTCTCTTTCGAACATACTACGGGTCGCTTCTCCAGTTTGCGCGGAGGATAACGGGGTCCGCTGACGTAGCGGAGGATGTCGTACAAGACGTCTTCGTCGCTGTGTGGGAGCGGCGCGCGACGTGGGAGGTTACGTCGAGTGTCACTGCCTATCTGCACGGCGCCGTCCGCAACAGGGCGTTGCGTTACGCCCGACGCGCTGCCGCCACTGCTCGGCTTGCGTCGCTCATCAAGTTCGACGTGTTCGTGCCCGGTATCGAATCAGCCGCCGGCGCGGCCAGCGTGGACGCCGCTGTAACTCGCGCCATTGAGTGCCTCCCCTCCCGATGTCGCGCAGTGTACGCACTCCGCTGGCACCATCAGCTGACCTATGGTGAGATCGCTCACTTACTCGGCGTGTCCGTCAGGACGGTCGAAACCCACGTGGCGCACGCGCTCCGCGTGCTCCGCATAAAGCTCCGCCGCTTCGTGTAGTGTCGCGGCCGTCTCGCGGCCGCCAGCTCTCGCCGAAACTCACCTCAGGGTGTTCGGTCCACTGGCGGGTCATCTGGGCATGCGACCCGCGGTTCAGTGAAAGACCCGCACGCTTGGGAGCTGTTGCTCGACCGCTATGTGGCGGGGGAATGCGATGCGGCCGAGGAGACCGAGATTCTAAAGGCGTTCGCCGAGCACAGCGAAGATCGAGCGGTCCTTGAGGCAGTCCGAGCCGCTCGGGCCCGTGAGGCCCAGAAGCAATCGCAACTCCCGCCCAGCGACGCGCCGAGCAAACAGACGGTGGCGGCCTTTGAGCGACTAGAACAACGGCTCGCTAAACGTGGCACAGGACCGATGGTCGGTCCGCGCCTTGCCCTTGAACAACCTGGCGGCCCGACTCGCGTACTCGGCATCGTGCCGTCCACTCGGTGGACACAGCCCGCACGCGCACGCGGAACGTGGGCAGCCGGCATAACCGTATTGCTCGTCGCCGGAGGCGTAGGCTCATGGCTCACGCTTCATGGCCGCATGCCGGCGGGCTCGGCGTATCGGGAATACGCCACCGCGCGTGGCCAGCGGGCGGTTGTGCGGCTCCTCGATGGTACCGCAGTCACCATGAATGTGGGTAGCCGGCTCAGGGTGCCTACAACCTTTGGCACAAAGCGCGGCGATCTGGAATTGGACGGTGAGGCGTACTTCGCCGTCGTGCACGACCCGGCGCGACCCTTTGCCGTGCGGACGGCTCGTGGAGTGGTGCGCGACGCGGGGACGCAGTTCGACGTGCGCGCCTACGCTGGCGAGGCACGTCAACGGGTGGTGATCGCCGAGGGAGAAGTGGCCATCGACGGGACGTCATTGCACGCGGGCGATGCGGCGCTCCTCGCCGACACGACTCATGTCGTAGTCACCCACCACGCCGACGTCACCAGTGCGACGGCATGGATGCGGGGACGCCTCGAGTTCACGGATGAGTCTTTGAGCGAGGCGCTGGCGCGGTTGGGACGGTGGTATGACCTGGACGTGCGGCTGGCCGATCCGGCACTGGGCGCCGAACGCGTCACCGGCTCCTACGGTGATGAACCAGTCTCGCAAGTCCTGACGCTGCTCACCGCAGCCGTCGGCGCGCGATACGAGTGGCACGGACGGACAGTGACGGTTCGCGCGGCGCGCTAACAACAACGGGGGAGGGGACAGCGGATGAGGCATAGGGTGCCGTTTCTACAACTGGTCGCCGCACTGGTATCGGCTGGGTCCGCAGCGGCTCAAAACAGCTCGGAGCAGGTGCAACTCGCGATCGGAGGGCCGCGGTTCCTCGCTGTGCCAGTGGGCACCCGCTCGGCCACGGCAGTCGACTGGGGGGACGCGCGAGATGCCGAGGTCTTTCGACGCCGAATCGCCCTTGATCTCCACGCCGCGCCGGTGCGGGTGGCACTGGCCGAAGTCGCCCGGAAGGGCGGATTGCATTTGACCTTCAGCTCGGCCGAGCTACCGCTCGATGTGCCAATCAGCCTCACGGCTCCGAACATCACGGTCGGGGCGGCGCTCACGACGATCCTCTACGACGCTAATGTCGATGTTCTCCTCTCGCCGAACGGCCAGGCGGCGCTTGTCCGACGCTCACCGCGACCAGTGAAGCAACAGGACGTCGGTCGGATCAGCGGGCAGGTCGCCGACGCCGCGACGAACGAGCCCCTCTCCGGCGTGTCCGTCCGAGTGGAAGGCACGAGCCTTGGAGGCGTCACGGCCGCCACTGGGGCGTTCAGAATCAGCAATGTGCCGGCAGGGACATATGAAGTGTCCGCCAAACGCCTGGGCTACGAGGAAGCGCGCCAGAGCGGGGTCATCGTCGCCGCAGATTCGACGGTGCACCTGTCGTTTCGCATGACACACACCCCGACCGTCCTGACTGGAATGGTCGTCACCGCGACTCGAACGGCCACCGAGGTTCGCGACGTTCCGGCGCCGGTCAACGTACTCACCGACAGCGCGCTCCTCCAGAGCGGAGCCGTCAACTTCAAAGAGGCCATCAAGACGGTTCCTGGCGTCTCCATGGGCTCCTTTGGCGAGAACTTCAATTCGATCCAAATGCGCGGAGTCCCCCGTTTCGGCAATGAGAACGAAGGGACGCTGATCCTTTTCGATGGCGTGCCACAAACCGACGCCCGCAACAGCGCGCAGATTCTCACGCTTCCGATCGACAACATCGATCATGTCGAGGTCGTGAAGGGCCCCAACTCCGCCCTCTATGGCCGGACAGCGATCGCCGGCGTCGTTAGCATCTTCACGCAGGATCCGACTCCGCGATCATCATTTCACGGGCGACATACAAACCGGTCAATGGGGACTCATCCGCGGCGCGTTCACCGCGACCGGTCCCATCACGACAGGCAGTAACGCCGGCTATCTCCTGTCCTGGTCAGGCGACGACCACCAGACCTTCAACGCCCGCGAGTCGTACCACAAGCACGCGTCATCCCTGTTCGGCAAGTTCAAGACCGTCTTCGATAGCGCGACCCATGTCGTAGTCGAAGCCAATTACGCGTCGAACCTCGGTGGCACTCCGACCGCCGACCCGATCGTCGGGGGCACGCGACTGCTCTCATCGATCGACCCCACGTTCTCGCCCTACACGGACTTGAACCTGCCCTCCGCGGAGTACAACGAACAGCATGTGCGCACGATGGCCACGATTCGCCACGATTTCTCGACTACGATGAACATCTCCAATGTTTTCGGATACCGGCACTCGCTCTACCAATTTCAGGATGACGGCGATTTCCTGGTTGGCCCGTCAGCCCCAGGTGGCGATACCGTGACCCTGTTCCCCTTTTCGCGGCTTCGCCAGGAAGATGCGTGGTACGACGACCTGCGGACCGAGTTCCGTATTGGTCCCGCCGCGTTCCAGCATCGCATCCTGTACGGTGGAACGCTCGACCGGAATTCGGGCACCGAGGGTACCCAGACGGTGTTCTCCGATCCGGTCAGCGAAGGTGTCCCCATCGACTACCACGACCCGGTCTATCCCACCGTGTCACAATTACAGGTGATCGACAACGGAACCACCTTCTACCAAGGCACATACCTGAGCGCCTACGCACAGGACGAGATTGTGATTCTGCAGCGCCTCCGACTCTACGCCGGGCTCCGATACGACCACGATGCCATTATCGCGACCCTGACTGCTCCGGGCGTGACGTCGACGCACATTTCCGTGGCGGGACATAAGTTCAGCCCTAAAGCCGCTGCGACCTTCCGCGTCCTGGATCCGGCCGATCCCGCCGCTACCCAACTCAGCGTCTACGCAGCGTATTCAACAGCATTCCGGCCGGGCAACGAGCCCGAGGACATCACAGTGGCCGTCAATCCGAAGAATCCTGTGGCGCCAGAGAACATCTCCAATTACGAAGGGGGTATTAAGGGCAGTACGCTGAACGATCTCCTAGCCTTCGATGTATCGGCGTTCAGCATGTTACGCGACGGGATCCAGATTCTCCTTCCGGGCCCTCACCCCAATACGTTCGTGACGTCTCCGGGAGGGCAGGAGAAGTTCAAGGGGATCGAGACGGAAGTCGATCTGTTCCCCAGCGCGCACGTCTCGCTCCACGCCTTTTACGCGTACTACAACGGGATCTACGGTCGATTCACCTTCCAGCAGGGTGACTCTCTGGTGAGCCTGGAAGGATTGCGCGTGAATCTGTCACCCCATCAGATGATCAACGCCGGCGGCAACTATGCCATCGGGGCTTTCGATTTCACGCTCGCGGGCTATTATGAGGGCGACAAAGCGCTGGATCCGGAGAATGTCTACATAATGCCGCCCAGCTTCACACTGAACGGCCGTGTGAGTTATCGTTGGCGCCAGTATACCGCCGCCGTCGGGGTGGACAATATCCTCAACCGACTCAACTTCTATGACGGCGAGATCACTGCGCCCCTATACGCCTTCCCCGGGCCGCCGCGGCGCGTGGTCGCCGAACTCAGAGCCGCCTTCTAGCCGCGGCGCGCGCGCCCGCGACCCGGTTACATCATCCGGCGGACGCGCCGCACCAGAAGCCATGCGCCTGTAAGGGCAGACATGGCGCCCCCAATGAGCAGCGGCAGCACGACGATATCCCAGAGTGGGCGCTTCTGGTTCAGGAACGGGTAGTCGAAGGTGTGAAGCCCGTCACGCGCCCAGCGCCACGCGCGGGCCTCGCGGTCGGCGAAGCCGACGGGTGTACCATTGACCGGGTCAAGGTACACTGCCGACCGGCCGGCGTCGGCGAAGAGCACACGCCACGCAGGCAGATGGCGTTCGCGGCCGTGCCGCGCGTAATAGTAGCTGTCGTACTGTGTGATGCGAACCACCCCTTCGATCGGCACTGACTCGCCGATGATCTGCCGAGCTGCGTCGCGAGCCTGATCGGCCGTCATGTCGCCCCGAACCGTCCCATTGACTGCGTCAACCCAATACTCGCCACCGTCCGCGAGGTGGACATCATAGCCGGGTGCGCCTCTGAACTGGAGCAGATCGATCGCGATGGGTCTGGCCGCTGTAGCGACGGCCGCCTGGAGTCGGGAAATCGCTTCTGCCTCACTCACTCGGATCGCATCCCACTGCACCGACCCCGCGCGGACGCGCGAGGCTTGACCATCGCGCGCTATTGTCGAGGTCCCGAGGTTCTGGAATACCCCACTCGTCGTCCACATCAGGACGAGCACCCCGAACACGACCCCGGCCAGGTGATGCCATTTGGACACACCGCGATAGGCCGTAGGCCGCCACCGGCCGCGCCGGCGATTTGGGAAAAGCTGCCAGAATCCGAACGTGATTCCTGTAAGGGCCAGCATGATCGCGACGGTAGGCAGCGTAATGCTCAGGACCTCCCAAAGGCCTTCGCGATCTTGCAGAAGCCACTGGAAGTAAAGCCAGTGCGGTACGGTCCCCAACCAAGTGGTCACACGTGTCGCCCGTGTGGCTACGCCGAACGCGGTTCCTCCGCGCTGCTCGACGTAGATCGCAGTCTGCGGTGCATCGCCAAACCGGACGCGATAGGCCGGGAATTCGTGCCGGTAGTCCCGGTTTTCCATGTAGTGGTCGCCGCGAGTGAGCAACTCGACACTGGTAACTGGCGTACCCGGTGCCACCCGTTCTGCCGCTACAACTCCCGCTGCCGAGCGCGAGATGGGGGACAGGACGGCGCCTGTTTGCGCGTCGACCAGAGCGAGTTCGATCCAATGCCCGCTCTGCTCCCCCCAGATCTGGTACGCTAGCCGATCGCTCCATCGCATGAGGCGTCCGCCAACCGGTGTCTTGCCCATTACGGTTGGCGGGAACATGAGTCTGTCCAATCGGCCCTCGGCCGCGTGCTCAGCAACCGCAAACCCAACGAGCGTGGCTGGCGGTTTAAACGGCCGGAGCTGACGTAGTAATTCCGACTCGGTATACGCGGGCCACCGGTAGTACATCATGACGATGCCACTGGTAAACCAGACAGCGACCATCGTCCCAAGTACGATCCCGATCCATCGATGCGTCAGAAACAGCACGCGCTTCCAGTTGCGTGGCGGCTCAATCCTCGGGGTCGCTGACCTACTTGCCGTGCCTGGGGTCAAAGTCGTCATCGCTGCTCCTCACAGCCACTGCGTCGGTGCGGCTCGCGATCTGGGCGGGCTGGCCGCTTGCTGACCCGCTTCGTCCTCGTCATGTAGACCCTCCGACATCGGAGCTACTTCATCGTGCACGCTAAGCGCCGTCAGTACAAGTCGGTGGCATACTGCGAATCGGTATCGAGCGCCGCGCCGGAGTGTTGCGATCTCGCGCTCGGGCCGCGGAAATACCGAGCGAGTCGTGGGTCAAGCCAACAAGGACATTGCGAGAGTTGCCCAGCCACGCCGGCCATCGCTGATCGGCTGGTGCCGGCGCTCAGGGCGTCGGGGACAACTCTCACGGCGGCGGCGAATGCCATCGCCGAAGCGCTCAAGTACGCCACACAAGGAGGTCGTATGCCGTTCGTAGCAAGCCGAGGCAGTCATGCCCCAGGGCACATCCGCGAGGCTTTCAGAGATTGGGTTGAGAACGGAAAGCATGGCAAGCCCACGATCGACGACGAGCCCATAGAGCGCGCCTGGCTCATCGGGCAGCTGTGGAACGTCTCGGACATCATGCCGTCGGGCTTGTGCGACGACTTGGATCTACGCGCTGGCTCAACCTACGCGCAGGGTGTGCGTGCGCTGGCGGCGGAACCCGAATCGTAGTGCCCCGCGATGGCCACCGTGAGATGTCATGGTGCGAGGCGCGGCCGCCGCGTTCTTGTGCTCGCGTGATGGCGTCGTCGGCGGCGCCAGTAAAATGAATGATTCCCCAGAGGATTCATCCCGCCCCGCGCCGTTGGAGGGTGGCGGGCGTCAGGACGAAAACTCGCCCCTCACCCAGGCGAGCTGAATAAATAGGGACCGGCGCTAAATCGAAATCCTTACAGTGGCCACCACACCGACTTCGATGCCAGCGGTGGGTAAATCGGAGTGAAAGAGCGTTTAAACGGCCGCTTCGATTGCGCCGTCTATCCTGGTCCAAATGGCTCCGCGTCGCGGAGGAGAAGGCAGAACTACCGAAGCTCGTCGGCGGGCTCTGGCATCCTTATCGGCGGAAGTGGGCTACGGAGCGGAAAGGCCAGCCCCTTCCCGACGTAGCGGCGGCTGGCGGGTGGAAGGACGTAACGACACTCATGACGTGCTACCAGCACGCCACGAACGACGCGATGCTCGCGGTGATGAGCGAGCCCGGGAAGGTGCGAGATGTGGCCGTTTTGAAGGGAAACTGACCACGGCGATTCTAGCGATCTCGTAAGTCGTTGTGTAGCAATCGGGGCGACTGGATTTGAACCAGCGACCTCCTGCTCCCGAAGCAGGCGCTCTACCGGGCTAAGCTACGCCCCGAGGTGAGGCTCGGAAATTATCTTGGCCCCCAACTGCGCGCTACCGCGATGCTACTACGCCGCTCGCACGCGCGAAAACCGCCGCGCCCGGGCCGTCGTACAATTCGCGCCACGCAGAGTCGCGCGCCAAGGACTCCCGCAGACCCGTGCAACACGGCTGCCGGGGAATCTTGGGAATGTAGATGTGATCGAACTCTATCCCGGTCTGCCCACTCCACCTCTCCAAACAACTGGGCAAGGGGTCCTGCCGTACACACCCCAACTGCACGTCGTCGTATTTCTCCTCCATCCCCTCGAACACGCGCCCGGGCAACCACTCGAGCCCCTGCGGCGTAGCCACGCTCTTACGCTGCGCCAAGACGGGAAACCACTCCTGCGTGCGGTCCGCGTACCATCCGCCCGTCACGCTCCCCGTAACTACTAAAAACCTCGCATCACTCGGCGTCGATCGCGCGACCCACTCCATCGCTCCACGCTCCACCGGCCCCAAGCTATTGAGATACCGGCCCTCGGTCGCCACCCCTGGATCCCGCATGACCGCCGATAGCGTGCAATAGCCCGCCACTACTACCGACACCCCCACCGGCAGCCACCGCTGTACCAACGGCGCGCGCGCACCGTTGCCCTCCCACGTCCGACGTATCAACGGGATCAGTACCTCCGTGAACGCAATCGCCGCCAGCATCGACACCGGAATCGTCGAATACGTCGAGCCCGCGCGTGCGTCCAACGTCACGATCTCGAGCCACCAGAGCGGCAGGATCACGCGCTGCGGCGTCAGCGACGCGATTACGCCCAGCAACGCCAACGTCCCAATGATGGGGAACAAAGGCTCCGCCGTGCCCACGCCGAAGTGGGCGAGCTCGCTCAACACCTGCGTTCGCGTGCCGTTGTCCGAAAAGATCGACCCACCCGTCGCGTTCGCCGCCAGAAACGGCCCGACCCCGTGCCGCGCAAGAATCAGCCCCCACCACGGCGCCGAGAGCGCCAGGGCCCCGACGATCACAATCACCGACGCAACCACGCCGAATCGGTGCCTCCCGTAAAACAGGAAAAACAGCGCAATGCTGAACGCCGCAAACGGCGCAGTCCCGAGATGGCTCACTAGCGTGAGGCCGCACCACAGCGTCGTGAGCGCAACGTCTTCGCGTTTGCGACGAGTGTACATCAGATGCGCCTGATGGATCGCCAGCATCGCGAACAGAAACCCCAGCGACCGCGAAAGACCGCCGCCCATGATCAGCCACATGAAGCTCCGCGGCACCGTCGCGAACGCGACGACCGCCGCCGCCAGCGTGGCTCGCGACTGCAGAAACGGCCTCGCAAGCAGCACGAACGCCCACACGGTGAGCGAAGTGCACACGAGCGGTAACAAGCGAAAGGTGTCGACCAGAGAAAGAGGGGTCAGCGCCGCCAGCCCGGCCGCTATGTAGAACGACAGTGGCGAGTACGCGAACGGAATGTGCGCCGCGTTGTACGCCGTGAACATCGGAAGACGGAAGTGAGCTCGCCCAATCTCGTCCGCCATGAGATAGAACATCCCGCCATCGTTCAGCGGAAAATCCCGAGACACTACCAGCCACGTGCGAATGCCGACGCCGAGCACGACGGCAGCCGGCACGAGCCACGGCCCGGCTTTTAGTCGGCCGATCGGGTGCTCACAGCCGCCGCCACGACTCTCCCAACGCGCCGCCCGTCACGGATCGCGTAGCTGGTGCCGCGGTCTTCCGGATAGATCTGAGCCATCGTAGAGAGATACAGCCCAGCGATGGGCGTTTCCATGGGCGGTATAAGCGCCGAGTAGTTTCGCACCACGATCGGCTGCGCATACCGGGCGCGCCACACGTGCGCTGCGAGCACCCACGACGGATCGAATTTGGGAAACATGCGCGCCACGTGCGGAAGTGCAAACGCCACGACGTCTGCATCCGCCATCTGGTAGAGCGGCGCCGACGTTGCAAGGTACTTGGACAGGTATACGATATGCCGCCCGCCGTACGCCGCCGAAGGTTCGAAGTTCGTGTGCTCGATCACACCGACGAACGGGAAACCGGGGTCGTTCACGTTGAGCCAGTAGGTGCTCGATAACGGACGGTCAAGCTCCAATATCAGACACACGTTCGCGAGATACTCGATCCGGCGGAGCCGAGCGACATAGTCGCCTGGCGCGTGCGGCTCAACCAGGTCCGCAACGATCGGAAGCGCAGGTGTCGCGACGACCGCATCCGCGCGCAAGCGGCCGCCAGCAGTCTCGACCCCCGCCACGCGACCGTCGCGCACCACGAGCGCGGTCGCCGCCGTGCCCACACGCACGACGCCACCCAGTCCGCGTACCTCCTCCGCAAGCCGCTCCGCCAGCGCGGCAAACCCGCCCCGGAAATACGCCAGCGATTCGCCCCCGCCACGACTACGACTTCCCCCACGCAGTTTGAGCTTGTTCCACATCCATACGGCCGACACATCGCGCGCGTACGGCCCAAACTTCCCCTCGAGCAGCGGAGCCCATACGACCCGGTATACCTCGGGTCCGCCCAGCCTAAGGAGCCATTCCTGGGCGGTCATGTGGTCGAGCCCCGCCCAATCCTTCACTCTGCGCGCGCGAAGAGCGAGCCGCCCTAGCCGAAGACGGTCCGCAACGCGAAGCGGCGAGAAGCGCAGTACGTCGAGAGGATTGCTCAAGCGATGAATGCTCCGCGCGTAGTACATCCCTGTTTGAGTCGAGCGCCGCTCGATCCGATCTGCCACACCCAGTGCCTGGGCGAGATCCACTACGTCGGTGTCACCGGTGAACCAATGATGGTAGAATTTTTCCAAGCGAGCCGCGTGCGTCCCGGCGGCGTTGACCACGAAGCTGCCGGCAAGCCCGCCTAGCTCCTGGTCGGCCTCCAATACCGTCACGCGCACGCCGCCTCGCGCAAGCTCAAACGCCGCCGCCAGCCCGGTGAATCCGCCGCCGATGACAATGACGCGCGGCCGAAGATCGCGGGACTCACGTGCCCCGTGCGTCCCGCGCCGATACTCCGCAACGTGACTCATCAATCGCGTACGAGGTGCACAGCTGCCCGATCGACAACTGCACGATCGGCTACTCGCTCAACCACGCGCCCATTGGCCGGTGCGTGTCCCGGGAGCGCAACCTCGCGATCCCAGGCGCGGTGTCCGCGAGCCGGCTGCGTATCCGCGGCGAAGCCGAAGCGCTCGCGCACAAGATAAAGCGGTCTTTGCTTGCCCTCATTATAGATGCGGCCGATGTACTCACCCAGCAGTCCGACGCAGATGAGCTGCACGCCTCCAATGAACAGCACTGCGGTGAAAATCGCGGTCCAGCCGGTAACCCAGTTGTTGGTCAACAGTCGGACGCCGAGGGCGTAAACGATTCCAGCCACCGCGATGCCGGACGCAAGGAATCCGAACCAGCTTGCCAGCCGCAGCGGCATGGTGGAGAACGAGAGAATTCCATCTGCCGCGAATCGCAACATCTTGAACAGTGGATACTTGCTCCGCCCGGCGAACCGGGGCGCGCGCTCGTACTCGAGCGCCTCTTGCCGATACCCCGTCCAGCTAACCATGCCGCGCACGTACCGATCGCGCTCCGGCATCGAGCGCAATGCGTCCACTACCACGCGATCGAGTAGTCGAAAATCTCCCGCATCGAGAGGAAAATCGATTTCGCTGACCCGATTGATCATCCGGTAGAACACACTCGCCGTCCACCGCTTGAACGCGGATTCGCCGCCACGGCGCGTGCGCACGCCGTAAACGACATCGGCACCACGGCGCCACCGCGCAATCATCTCGGGCACCAGCTCCGGCGGATCCTGCAGGTCGGCGTCGATCACCACGGCTGCGTCACCAGATGCGTGCTCCAAGCCCGCGCTGACGGCAACCTGGTGGCCAAAGTTGCGCGAAAGTCGCAGCACTCGGACGCGCCGGTCGGTCGCTCGAAGACAGACAAGAACCTCGCCCGACGCGTCGCGGCTGCCATCATCGACATAGATGATCTCGTAGTCGACTCCAGACACGCCCATCATCACGTCCGTAAGTCGGCGATGGGCCTCCATTAAAACGGTGTCCTCGTTGTAGCACGGAACGACGATGGACAAGAGTTGTCGACGCTCAGACATACGCTACCGTCCCTTGCACGATTCCCACCAGCAGTTCGGCCGGTCGACGGGCGCCCACGCCGACGGCCACGCACTCCCGCGACTCTCCAAGCCACTCACGTCGCATCCGGATGTCATGCGACGCCCCACACCGACACACCCAACGTCGCGCCACTCGCCGGTCGAAGCTAGGCAGGTCGTACGGGCCGGCCGTGTGGACGGCGGGGCACTTGGCGGAGCAAGCGAACCGCACCCACACGGTGCCGTCCTCTCCTGAAACAATGGCGCGCCCACGGGCGTCGAGCTCCCGCATTTGAACGCTGACTTGCCGCGCGCCAAGCGCCAGCACACGCACCCCCGGCGCCCGAAGAACCCGCACCACAGCCGCACCGTATACGGCACTGGCTCCTGCATCCATGAGAGCTCGCGCACACGCGTCGAATGTCGCCCCCGTGGTCATGAAGTCATCCGTGATCACTATGACGCGTCCGCGCACATTTGACCCGCCACCGCCCCAGCGCCCGCGCACTGCGTACGCCCCCGCACTCTCCAAACGACGCTCCGACCGCGAGAGACCCTTTTGCACAAAATCGACTGTCTTTGCCAATAGATCGAGCCGTAGATCCGCCGCCGGCAACTGGACCGCCGCGAGCGCCGTCAAAATGCGAACGTGCGGCCGTCGCCCCCTAAATGAAGGGACGGGCGCGATGATCCATCCGCGCGCGCCGGGCAGGCCTTCGTCCGCTGCGACACGCCGTACCGCGGATTCGAGCCCGCGGGCCAACGGCACGACCAGCTGCGGCCACCCGTCACGTCTCTCCTTGAACGCAACCAGCGCTTGATAGACCTCGCCGAGCGTCCTCCTCGGCGATCCTGCCCGGCCCCGATAGCTCGCCGCCACGCGAGCGTAAGGCAAGCCGCCCTCCAGCATCGCACGATTGCACTCCGCGCAAACGACGCGCCCGCGAGCCGCGACCCATCCGTCCTGGCCAATGTCATCGAGACTGCAATACCAGCAACGCCGCACGGACACCCGCTCGCCCAACGCGCGCGTGTATCCGCGCTCTCCCGATGCCCACGTAGCACGGCACGCGGGCCTCGCAGCTCGCGGCGACGCCCACACGGCACGCCGCGTTCGCCACCACCGTACGAGAGCAGGCCGCCACCCACTGCCCGGTACCAACGCACACCATGTGCTCCACCGCCACGGCTTCCAAGGGGCGCGCGGCCGTCGCAGCTGCCTTTCCACTGCGGCAATCTGACGACCTCGGTCATGCTACCCGCATCGGAATTACGCGACTCGTGCCGAAAACGCGGCCCGGCATACTCTGGCCGCCCCTCCCCTCTCCCCACCCTCGCCACCCTCCCCACACTCGCCACACTCGCCACCCTCGCCACCCTCGCCATCCTCCCCACGCTCACTGCGCAGTTGCCGCTGCGACCGGCTGCGCCGCCAAGTTCACCACAGTGACGGGCGCAACATGCGCAGCCTCGAGGCCAGTGCCGATGGCTTGCCGATCGCCTACGATCACAATCGCCATGTGCGAGGGATCGAAGTACTTCTCGGCCGCTGCCCGCGCTTCCTTGAGCTTCACGGCTTCATAGTTTGCCGTAAGGTGATCGTAATAGTCGAGCGGTAGGCGGTACTCGAACAGCATCGCGGCGGCACCGGCGACTTGCTCCACCGTCGCGAATTCCAGCGGCAACGACAGCGTGGTAGTCCGCTTGGCAAACACCAGTTCCGAATCGGTGACCGGACGCGACGTGCGGATGTCTCTCACGTCGGCCGCCAGGTCAATGAGCGCGCTGTCAGTCTTGGGGGTCGCGACATTCGTCACGGCATTGAATGTCGAGGGTTGCGGGACGCGGCGCCAGCGAAACCCGCTTTCAGCGCCATAGGCATACCCGTGCGCCTCCCGAAGGTCGAGGTTGAGGCGGCTGTTGAAAGCGCCGCCAAGCACCGTGTTCACCAACTCCAAGGCATAGAAGTCCCTCGTGTCGCGCCGCGGGCCGAGCTCGCCAGCTATGATCACGCTCTGTGGCGAGCTGGGGCGATCATATAGGTATATCCGCGTCAGGCTCGGCTCGGTCGGCGGCGGGACACTCACGTCGCCACTCTTGCCACCCGTCTGCCAGCCGACGAACGCGCTCTCGAGCTTGCGCACGATGCTATCGGGCACGACGTCGCCCGCCACCACGATGGTCGTGTTGCGGGGGCGATAATAGTCGCGGTGAAAGGCGACGAGATCTTCGCGAGTGATTGCCCTGACACTGGAATCGGTCTCGGTGCGCGCATACGGGTGCCCGTGACCGTAAACAGCATTCGCGAACACACGCGCGGCGAGATAGCCCGGCTGATCCTTTCGCCGCTGCAAGGCCGCGATGGTGTTGGCCTTGATACGGTCCAGCGATGATTGGGGAAACACCGGGTGCAGCAGCTCGTCAGCCATGAGCGAGAGTGACCCATCGACATTGCGCGTCACGGTGAAGAAGCCGGTCGGCGACACGCCGTTGCCCAAGTCAGCTTCCGCTGCCGCGATCTGATCGGCTGTTTTGGACGTGGTGCCCTCGGACATCATCTGCGCCGTAAGGACGCCCAAACCTTCCTTGCCCGGCGGATCCAGAACGCTCGGCAAATCAACGATCGCGGACACGCTTACGATCGGGAGCTCGTGGTTTTCCAGCACCGCTACCTTGACGCCGTTGGCGAGGCGGCGTAGCTGAATGTTCGGAATCCGGAGCGCCGGGGCAGGCCCCGCGGCCGGACGAGGCGGATGACTATCCACTTGGGCCACGGTCGTCGCAGCAGGCGGTGGCGGCGGTGGCGGCGGTGGCGGCGGTGGCGGCGTCGGAGCTGCCGAAGCGGCCGTTTCGCGCTCCGGCGTAACGTTCGTGTATGGCAGCGATGGCTTGCTCACAAGATCGAGCTTCGCGGCCGGCACCATGCTCAGCACGACGCGCCCAGGCGTGAGATACTGTTGCGCCGCGCGTCGCACGTCCGCCGGCGTAACTGCCTGCTCTTCACGTAGCTCGACCGCAAAGTGCTCCGGATCGCTGAAGTACGTCTGACCTTCGGCAATCGTTTCCGCCTTGGCGTCAGCGGCCTCGAGCGACGTGACCGTGCCCACGACAGCGTAGTTCTTCGCCCGATTGACTTCGCTGTCGGTTGGCGGTGATGCGGACAGTCCAGCGAGCACGCTATCCGTGACCTCTTCCACCTGAGTCAGTGACACGCCCGGTCGCGGATTGATAGTGATGCGGAAGATCCCTTCATCCTCGTTGGCCTGCGACCCAGCGCTGACGGTGCTGGCGAGCTGCCGGTCGTACACCAACAGCTTTGTCAGTCGGCTCGTGCGGTCCAACGCCAATACGTCCGCCAGCGCATTCAATGCCGGGACGTCAGGACTGTGAACGCCCGCCGTTGGCCACGCGATCGCCAGCCGTGGCAGCGTCGCCTTTGGATCTTCCAGCACCAGCCGCTTTTCGGCCGGCAGGCGCGCCGGCGTCACGCTGGGCCGCACAATGCCGGGCCCCCGCGGAATTGGGCCGAAATACTTCTCGACCAGCATGCGCGCTTGCGTCGAGTCTATATCGCCCACGATGGCAAGCGTGGCATTGTCGGGAGCGTAGTACTTGCGAAAGAATTCCTTCACATCGTCCAGGCTCGCCGCTGACAAGTCTGCCATGGATCCGATCACGGGCCACGAGTAGGGATTCGATGGCGGAAAGAGCGCTGCGCCCAGCACCTCGCCGGCACTGCCAAACGGCTGGTTGTCTACACGTTCACGTCGCTCGTTCTTGACGACGTCGCGCTGGTTGTCCAGCTTGGCTTGCGAGAGCGCCGGCAACAGGTAGCCCATGCGATCTGACTCGAGCCACAACACCGTCTCGAGCTGATTGATCGGGACAGTCTCGTAGTATTTCGTCCGATCGTTGCCCGTCTCGCCATTCATGTCTCCGCCGGCATCCTCGATGATCCGGATGTGCTCCCCTCTTTCGACATGCTGAGAGCCTTGGAACATCACGTGCTCGAACAGGTGCGCGAATCCGGTGCGCCCGATACTCTCGTTCTTCGAGCCGACGTGGTACCACACGGTGACCGCCACGATCGGCGAGGAGTGATCCGGGGACAGCAGCACGGTGAGCCCGTTCGGGAGCGTGAACCGCTCGACGGGAACGCTGGGAACATCCACTGGGGCGTGCTGCGCCACAGCGGCGGTTGAGATGGCCACGAGCGCGATCGCGGCGGTTACCGCAGCGCTGGCGCGAAAACGGAGCATTGTACGGATCACAAGAGTATTACTCGACCTCGTCGATCGACCTCGGCCAGTCGTGTCGTAATATCTTCGAGAGCGCACGGTCCGCCAGCAGCTTGCCGCCGGTCTGACATCGGGCGCAGTAGTTAGTCTCGTTCGCGGCGTAGCGAATTCGCTGCACGGGTGCACCGCAGGTGGGACAGGGAGCCCCGAATCGGCCGTGCACTGCCATGCCCTCCCGAAACGCCGTCACCTTCTCGGGAAATCCCTCGCCAGCTTCGGCGCGCAGCCTATCGGTCCACTCGCTGAGCACAGCGCGTGAGGCGATGATATAGGCGCTCGATGGCGTCCGGCGCCAGCCGAGCGGAATGCGCAAGCGGTGACAGCATGGCACGGTGCAGGATCTCATCGGAGTACGCGTTGCCGATGCCGTCGAAAAGCCGAGGATCGGTCAGTGACCGTTTGAGCGTGTGGTTCTCCGACGCGAGACGGGCCGCGAATTCCGGCAAAGCCGCGCTCAGGACGTTCAGACCGCCACGATCGAGCTCGGCGAGCGCGGCTCGCACCGCGGATCACGTACAGCGAGGCTCGTCTTGTCGAGCCGGCCTCGGTGAAATACAGCGTGCCCGTGGCGAATTCGAAGGTCGCGAGCACGAGCGACGCGGGCACCTTCGGCGCTTTCTCGGACAGCGAGGCGTCCCGCCACCGCAGGCGGCCGGCGATCATGAGATGCAGCACGACGAAGAGATCGTCCTCGAGCCCGATCACGATTCGCTTACCCACGCGTCGCAGCTCGACCACGCGTGCATGCTCCACGGCGCTCAACGGCGGGTCAACCGTGCGCAGCACGAACGGTTTCTTGACCGTCACGCGCTCCAGCGTGTGACCAAGCACGCGCGGAGCGAGTCGCTCGATATAGACTGTGATGTCGGGCAGTTCGGGCATGCGTTCTTCGCGTTTCTCGATGCTCTCCGATCGCTGTCTTTGTGAATTCGACGTGCGTTTCGCTTGATGATGCCATGTCGCGATCCTACATTGCCAATACCCAATCGTCCCGCGCGAGTAGCTCAGTTGGATAGAGCGTCGGCCTCCGGAGCCGAAGGTCGTGGGTTCGAATCCCGCCTCGCGCATTGGCCTCCACTCGCCTCCGTCCATGGTCTAAACTGGTCCCTGGGCTTGCCGCCATGGTGGTTGTCGGTGGCATGTTCGGGGCCGTACTGGTTTTCGCCCGCGTAGGTAGTCTACACGGGCCCACGGCGCGTCTATTCCTGGCAACCGATCAAGCCCGCGGCGTCATCAGGGGCACAGAGGTCTGGCGCTCGGGTGTCAAGATCGGCGCCGTCTCAGATATTCAATTCCGGTCGATAGCCGTAGATACATCGCAACGCGTCCTGGTCGCATTCGAAGTGCGAGAACTCTTCTTACCTGAAATTCGGCGCGACACGTACGCACAGATCCGCACGGGCAGCAGCGCCGTCGGATCGCCGGTCGTATCGCTCAGAGGGGGCACCCCCTCTTCGCCCGCCGTGAAAGACGGGGATACTCTCGTGGCGGCGCCGCAGCGCAATGTCCAAGGACCCGCTGCGGAACTCTCCGACGCCGTTGGCGACGTACCAATCATCCTGAGCGACGTCCAGTCGATCGAGGGGGAGATCTTTACTCACGGGGGAACGATCGGTGCATTGACGACGCCCGCCGGCGCTCATCGCGTCGCGCAACTGAGCGACGGGCTACACGGTCTGACGGCGCGGGTGTTCACGGGCCACGGCACGGCGGCCAAGTTCGCGAGCGATGAGGCACGGGGGCAGCTGCTGAATCGGGTAAATCACGCGCTCGCGGAGCTGGATTCCGCGGAGCAGTTTGCGCAGTCACCAGCGTCCTCGATTGGTCGCTTCCGCGCCGATTCGACGTTCCCTCAGGAGCTTCACGACCTCGATGCGGCGCTCGACTCCGCCAGCCGACTCCTTAGCTCGTCGGGTACGATCCGCCGTGTGCGCGCCGATACGACACTGCAGCGCCGTCTCGCGGCCGGCCGCATCGAGGTACGGCGCCTCATGAGCGACGTCGAGCAGCGTCCCGAGCGGTACTTGGCGTATTAGTCCGACGCCACCCGTGGACATCACCGACCTCAAACGCAAGAGCGTCACCGAGCTCCAGGCCGTGGCCGAAGACCTGCGCATCGCGCCGATCGCGGGGCTTCGCAAGCAGGACCTGATCTTCCGGATCGAGCAGAACCTTCTTGGCGCCGACATCGCGTTGCGCGCCGAGGGCGTGCTTGAGATCCTGCCAGAAGGGTACGGGTTTCTACGCACCCAGGAGTGGAGCTACCTCGCCAGCCCGGACGACGTATACGTATCGCCCTCGCAGATCAAGCGATTCGAGCTCCGCACCGGCGACACCATCGTGGGTCAGGTTCGTCCGCCGAAAGAGTGGGAGCGCTACCTCGCTCTCCTGCGCGTGGAGTCGGTGAATGGCACCGAGCCCATACCCGGCGCTGCTAGACCGGTCTTCGACAACCTCCGGCCTCGCTATCCCGACCAGCGTATTCGTCTGGAGACGAAGGGCGGCGACCTGAGCATGCGGGTCGTAGACATCGTCGCTCCGGTCGGCAAGGGACAGCGTGGCCTGATCGTGGCGCCGCCTCGGGCCGGAAAGACCATCCTGCTGCAGAAAATGGCGAACGCGATCGTGGAGAATCATCCCGAGATCGCACTGATCATTTTGTTGATCGACGAGCGGCCGGAAGAAGTTACCGACATGGTCGCCACCGTGCCGAAGGCCGAGGTGGTCAGCTCGACGTTCGACGAGCCCGCGGACAGGCACGTTCAAGTTGCGGACATGGTAATCGAGAAGGCAAAACGGCTCGTGGAAGCGGGCCGGGACGTCGTGATCCTGCTCGACTCGATCACGCGACTGGCTCGCGCGCACAACACTATCGCTCCACAGTCCGGTCGTATCCTGTCCGGTGGTGTGGAGGCAAAGGCTCTGCAGAAGCCGAAGCACTTTTTCGGCGCCGCGCGCAAGATCGACGGCGGCGGGTCCCTGACTATCGTCGCCAGTGCACTCGTGGAGACGGGATCGCGGATGGACGACGTAATCTTCGAGGAGTTCAAGGGAACAGGTAACATGGAGCTCGTCCTCGACCGCAAGATCGCGGACCGTCGCATCTATCCGGCGATCGACATCGCGCGATCGGGAACGCGTAAGGAAGAGCTTCTCCTCGATTCAGCCGAGGCGAATCGCGTGTTCCTGCTACGGAACTTCCTGGGCGACATGCCGGAGGATGAGGCGATCACGTTCCTGCTCCAGCGCATGGTCCGGACGAAGACGAACCGCGAGTTCTTCGTGAGTATGGCGCAGGGATGATGCACGCGGTCGTAGAGCGGGGCCGGACCCTGGCGATCGATTGGGGCGATCGTCGCATTGGGCTCGCCGTCAGCGACCCCACGGGCACCGTCGCTTCGCCGGCGGGGTTCATACCGAGGCGTCTCGGCAAACGTGCCCCGATCGCCGAGTTGGTGCGACGCGCAGGCGAGCTCGCGGTGGTGGGCGTCGTATTTGGGTTGCCCCTCGACGAAGAGGGCAATGATACACCCCGCACCACAGAGGTCCGTCGAGTCGGCGCGGAGCTTGCCAAACGGACGGGGCTTCCGGTGCGCTTCGTTGATGAGCGTTACACGACGACGATCGCACTGCGCACCGTCCGCGAGTTAGGGGGATCCACTCGCCGGCGAAAGGGCGACGTGGATAGCCTGGCGGCGACAGTTTTGCTTCAGCATGCTCTCGCACTATCGGAGTAACATCGCAGTCGTGAGGATCGCGTTCGCGGGCGGAGTGTGGCTGCTCGCGGCTTGCGGTCACCCAACAGGGCCGCCTGAACGCGTGGTCGTACCGACCGGCGCGACATTTCGCGCTGCATCAGATTCGCTCGCGCGCGCGCACATAGTCAGCTTCCCGCGCCTGTTCCGCGCGTATGCCTCGCTGACTCATCGCGACCGGGTTGTCAAACCGGGAACCTACCTCTTCCAGCACGGAGAAACATGGACCGATGTGCTGGACGCTCTGACTCACGGGCGCGGGTTAGTGCGCACAGTCACGATCCCGGAAGGCTGGGATCTCAATGCCATCATCCCGCTGCTGGCGCACGATCTCGCAGCGGACTCCGATTCGGTCATTGCCGCAGTGCGGGACACCGGGCTTCTGGCGCGGCTCGGTGTTTCGGTGCCAACACTGGAAGGGTATCTCTATCCTGATACGTACTCGTTCCCCGACGGAACGACGCCGCGCGCCGCGGTGCGCGTGATGGTCGACGAATTCGAGCGGGCATGGCGACCGGAGTGGAACGACCGAGTGCGCGCTTTAGGGCTGACTCGGCATGAGGCGGTCACGCTGGCCTCGATCATCGAAAAGGAAGCTCGCCTGCCGGAAGAGCGCGCCATCATATCCGGCGTATACCACAACAGGCTGCGCATGCACATGCCCCTGCAGGCTGATCCCACCGTGGAGTACGCCCTCGGCCGCCACCTGCAGCGAGTGTACTACAAGAATCTCGAGGTCGTCTCGGCGTACAACACCTACCGCCACCCTGGGCTGCCGCCTGGCCCGATTGCCTCGCCAGGCGGGGCGAGCCTGGAGGCCGCGGTCACGCCTGCCGATGTCCCGTATCTGTATTTCGTCGCCACACCGGACGGCCACCATGCCTTCAGTTCCACCTTCGCCGAGCACACCGAGGCTCGCATGGAGCTCCGACGACATCAGCAGGGACGGTGACGCCACGGACGCCGAAGCCTGTCGTGTTGGCCGCGCGGGCGTTGACGCCGGACGCATTTACCCTGATCGCGATAACGGACGACATTCACGATGGGATTGAGGGACTCGTCGCCCGGGCCGTGTGCGCCGTGCGCGGCGGCGCGACAATGGTGCAGCTCAGGCTCAAGGATGCGGACGCTCGCACACTCGCGACGGCCGCCCGCGCTCTGATCGCCGCTCTTCCGTCCGATGTGCCACTGATCGTCAACGACCGCGCCGATGTCGCTCTGGCTTGCGGGGCAGCCGGGGTGCACGTAGGCGTCGACGACGTGCCCCCGGCCGCGCTGCGCCGCATCGTGCCTTCGGGATTCGTGATCGGAGCATCGGTGGGCAGCGACGACGAGATCCCCAATGCAGCGTCCGCGGACTACGTCGGAATCGGGCCGGTGAATGCATCACCATCCAAACCCGATGCGGGTATCGCGATCGGCGTCGCCGGGTTCGCACGGCTCGCTCGCCTGACGCAATGCCCGGCTGTCGCGATCGGTGGGCTCACGTCCGAATCCGCGGCCGCTGTAATCGCCGCGGGCGCAGCAGGAGTCGCGACCATCAGTTCCATTTTCGGATCCCGCGACCCCGAGGCTGCCGCTCGCTCACTGCGGCTCGCCATCGATGGCGCGCGGCAATCGGCTGCAGGGGGCTCAACACACCCGCCAGCGCGAGATCGGTGACGCGCGCGGCAGGCGGCCCCACCGCCGTCGTGTCGCCGCGCGGCGCTGCGCGGCTCGCGAGGGGTCACCCGTGGGTGTATCGCAGTGACGTCATCATCCGGCCGGACAGCGAAGCGGGCGTCGTCGCGGTACGTGACGAGCGTGAGCGTTGGCTCGGATGGGCTCTTTGGAGCCCCCGATCCGAAATCTCACTACGCCTGCTAGACACACGCCGCGACGCGCAGATCGGCCCCGCCTGGTGGCGCGCTCGACTCGAGACTGCCCTCACTCGACGTGAAGCGGTCAGGATGCATACCAACGCGTACCGTCTCGTGCATGCGGAGGGCGACGGACTGCCCGGCCTCATTTGCGACCGGTACGACCAGTGGCTCGTCGTACAGATCCTGACGGCGGGCACCGAGCGCTGCCGCACGGACATTGTCGAAGCCCTTGGAGCTCTGACCGGCGCCGCGGGGATTCTCGCGCGCAACGATGTCGCCGTGCGCAGCAAGGAGGGACTGTCCGATGAGATCGAGCTCCTTGCCGGTGATGTGCCCCGTGAGATCGCGGTGCGCGAGGCCGGCATTCGGTACATCGCCGCGCCTTGGGATGGCCAGAAAACGGGCGCATTCCTCGATCAGCGCGAGAACCGCATGCTCATGGGCGAGCTGGCGCGCGGGCGAGCGTTGGACTGCTTTACGTATCACGGGTCGTTCGCCCTGCATCTCGCGAGACGCGCGACGTCGGTCGTGGCGCTCGACAGCTCGGCTGCGGCGCTCGCACGTGGTCGCGACAACGCGTCGCTCAACGGGGCGACGTCTATCGAGTTCGTAGAGGAAGACGCGTTTGAATACCTGCGGCACGCCGAAAGAGCGCGAATGCGGTTTGATACGATCGTGCTGGATCCACCCGCGTTTGCCAAGACCCGCAGCGCAGTCCCGGGCGCGCTGCGTGGATACAAGGAAATCAACCTTCGGGCGATGCGGTTGCTCGCGCCAGGCGGACTGCTGTATACCGCGAGCTGCAGCTTTCACGTCACGAAAGCTCTTTTCCTCGAGATGCTGGCCACGGCCGCCGCGGACAGCGGGCGGCGGCTGGCCTTGCGGCGTGTGCTCGGCCAGTCGTCAGACCATCCAGAAGTGCTTACGATTCCCGAGACAGGATATCTCAAAGGCGCCCTTGTCGAATCTCAGGACTGAAGTCGGATGATGATCGCACCGAAGTCGTATTCGCCGCGCGTGCGCCGTGTGCTCACGGTGATCCTAGCGCTGAATCTGCTGGTCGTCGTCGTCAAGGTACTGGTCGGCATTCGTACTGGTGCGCTCACCGTGCTCGGCTCCGCCCTCGAATCGACGCTCGATCTCCTCAAGAACGTTCTTGGCATGATCGTGGTCGCGGTGGCCGCGAGGGCGCCCGACGAGGACCATCCATACGGCCACGAAAAATTCGAGTCTCTGGCGACGCTCGCGATCGTGATGTTTCTCTCGATATCATGTTTTGAGCTGCTGCGCGAAGCCACGCTCAAGCTGCTCAATCGTGCGCAGCCCGAGCATCCCGGGTCGCTCGACCTTGCGTTGCTGATCGGCACCGTCGCGGTGAACGGGTTCATGGTGTGGTTTGAGCAAAGACGCGGACGCGAGCTGGGAAGCATGTTTCTCCTGGCCGACGCCGCGCATACGAGCAGCGACCTGTATGTGACCGTATTGGCCATTGGATCTCTCGCGCTCGCGCGTGCGGGACTCGGCGCGTTCGACGCACCGATCGCGATTCTCGTTGCCATACTCATTGCGCGAAACGGCTACGTCATCCTCAAGGGCTCGGTGCCTGTCCTCGTGGACCAGCGCGCGGTGGACGCGGCGGAGATTCGCCGCATGGTGTACGAGATCCCCCATGTCGTTGACGTGCGCAACGTCCGGTCGCGATCGGCTCCGTCGGGAATGCTCTTCATGGAAGTCACAATCGCTGTGGCAGGGAGCGCGAGCGTAGCCGAGGCGCACGCGATCGCCGACGCGGTCGAAGCACGCATCACGGCATCGCTCGGCGCCGCCGAGGTGACGGTCCACGTGGAGCCGGCGTAAAGCAACAGCTGAGCGTTCGCCGCCTAACGGTTGAGCGCGGAACAACTTGCGGAACACGGCGCCCGACCTACCTTTGGTGGGTGCCGCCCCGCGACCCGCGGTCGCCCAAGCACGAATACGAGCTCTATGTCGAGCGAGAGATCGAGAATTACAAAGACTCGATCCCTCGCAGTGCGATCCTCAGCATCGGGGACGAGGCCGTCGTCTCGCTCCTGCAAAACTCGCAGCTGACTCTCACGCAGCTCGTCCTGTGGGAGGAAGTGGACCGCATCATCATGAAGCGGCTGCGCATTCCGTCTTACCGCGTATGGCGCCGGCGCTGCTTCAAGATGCTGGAGGAGTATCGCCGCCCGGAGCACTGGGGGCTTCGGCCGGAGAGCGCTCTGCTCCGCGCTTTCCGTCCGGACGGAGATTCTCACGTGCTGGTCGCGGGCGACACTGGCGAACGCGTGGCGGTTTTCCTGGCCGCCAACGGCTGCGAAGTCACCGCGATCGATCTGCCCGATGAGGCGCTCGAGCGCGTGCTGTCGATCGCCGGCGCCGCTGGCCTCACACAACGCGTGCGCCCTTCTGCGACTGGATTCGAGCACTGGCAGCCTGACGCACCGCTCAACGCGGTGGTGTGTACGCCCATGGCGCTCGCGCGCCTGGCGCCCGCCGAGCGTCGTCAGGTGATACAGCTACTGCAGAGCGCAACGGCCGACGGCGGTGTTCACCTGGTTGAGACCATCGTCGCGGGCCAGCACGCGCTGTCCCTCGCAGAGCTGCGGGCGCGGTACGCCGGCTGGGAAATCACGGTAGAACGCGACCAGTGGGAGCGCGGCGCGCGATCGTTCCTCGCGCGCAAAGGCGCCGCCTAGCCAGACCTCTTGGCCGTTACAAACTGACACACGTGTCCTCGCGCCGCGTGTCGATTTGCAACACGCGGGGCCTTCCAGCCGGGGCGCGCCGGCTTGAGGCCTTTCCAGATGGGTTCCGCATGGCTTCCACATCGCGCCCGGCTGGCACTAGGCGTGCTTTTGCAACAACGGAACCCAACCGGAGCGGGTAGTGATAAAGATGCGTCCCACGACAGACACGCCGGACCAGGTCTATGGAATCATCATCTCGTGCGGATCGCGCGACGAGGCCAGGCCACATGTGGCGGCGTACATCTGGGGACCCGGCCCGACCGAAGAAGAGACGAGCTCCAAGGCCGCGTAGGCGCACGATTCGCGGCGTGTGATCCGCTGCGGCAGCGACGCAGCGCAATACGACAGGGGCCGGTCTTCCACGACCGGCCCCTCTTTTTACCGTCGGCGCTTCTTCCGAGCGCTCTTCTTCGCGGTAGACCGTTTCTTCTTGGCTGTCTTGCGCTTTTTCTTCGTTGCCATTCGAACCGCTCCATGCCTGGAGTGAATCACGCGCGACCCCCCGGTGGGTCGACGAGTGTCGCATCACAGCACACGCGCGCGCTTCGATCTCGCAACTCCACGTGCCGCGCGAATATAGGAATCCAGATTTTGCATCGCAATGCTAAGTTTCGAGCGTGGCCTTCACCACGCACGGCTGGCACGCCCGCGCGCACTGCTGATGGCGCCGCAAATGTCAACGCCGACGAGTGACGATCGGCGCTCCGTGATCGGCATCGGGAAACCGATTCTCTGAAAGCTCTCGTCAAGCGATCGGCCGGGCCGGGCCTCGTTCTGGCCGACGTTCCCGAGCCCGCGGTTCGGGACGATGAGGTAATGATCCGAGTCCGCCGCGCAGGCGTGTGCGGCACGGACGTGCATATCTACGAGTGGAACGATTGGGCGCGCGGCCGAGTGCACCCGCCGATCGTGGTCGGCCACGAGTTTGCCGGCGATGTGGCACGTGTGGGCCGGCTGGTGACCGACGTGCGCGAGGGAGACCGCGTCACGGCCGAAGGCCACATAGTGGATGGCCGTTGTCTGCTCTGTCGCACCGGGAACTCGCACGTGTGTCCCTACACCAAGATCATCGGCGTCGACCGCGACGGATGCTTCGCCGAGTACGTCGTCATGCCCGCGACAAACGTTTGGCATCTCGACGACTGCATCTCGTACGACGTAGGCGGCATCCACGACCCGATGGGCAACGCCTTTCACACGGTGCTCACGGCCGATATCCCCGGCGCCAACGTCCTGATAACCGGGTGCGGACCGATCGGCATCTTTGCCGCGGGCATCTGCAAGGCGGCTGGCGCGGCCCGCGTAATCGCGTCGGACGTGAACGACCGCCGGCTGGAGCTGGCGGCCCGCATGGGCGCCGACGACGTGGTGCACCCCGCCGATGCCGAGCGTGCAGTGCGACTCGCGTCCAACGGCCTCGGCGCCGATGTCGTGCTGGAGATGTCGGGCGTTCCCGCAGCCATCAAGCAAGCGTTTGCGCTCGTGCGCGTCGGTGGGCGAGTGCAGATGCTCGGGATTCCCGCCAAGCCGATGGAGGTGGATTTCGCCACTGAAGTGATATTCAAGGGAATCACCATCTATGGCGTCGTGGGTCGACGGATGTACGATACATGGATCCAAATGACCCGCTTCCTCCGCTCCGGCGCGTTCGATCCCACGCCCGTGATCACGCACCGATTTCCGCTCGAAGCGGTCGACGACGCCATGCATGTCATCCGCTCCGGTGAAGCCGGAAAAGTCATATTCGAGATCGCCTGACGAGCATGACTGCCGGTTCGACGCCCAAACCAATGTCATCGCCTGCCCATCAATCGGCGTCGCCGCCGGCCGTTGGATCGCGCCCGAGCGAATTCGCCGCCGATCTCGCAAGCCAGATCGATCAGCTCAAGCGCGATCATGTGTACAAGCGCCTCAACTATCTCGACTCCCCGCAGGCCGCCCGCGTACAGATGCAGGGGCGCGGCGAGGTCCTGATTCTCTCATCGAACAACTACCTGGGATTGTGTGACGAGCCTCGCGTCGTAGACGCGGGTGTCGCCGGGCTACGCAGATACGGAGCAGGTACTGGAAGCGTTCGCTTCATCTGCGGAACCTTCACGGTACATCGAGAGCTGGAGGCAGCGCTGGCGCGATTCGTAGGCACCGACGCCTCGCTGTCCTACGTGTCCGCGTGGAACGCGAACGAGGGGCTGACGGCGTCGATAGTGCAGGAAGGGGATGTCGTGCTCTCCGACGCGCTCAATCACGCGTCGATCATCGACTCCATGCGTCTGGCGAAGGCCATCACGAAGTGCACGACCGGCGTGTTTGCGCACGGCGACATGGACGATTTAGTGGCCAAGCTCACGGACGCGCGGGGCGCTCGCAGAATCCTGATCTGGACCGACGGCGTGTTCTCCATGGAGGGCAGCATCGCCAAGCTGCCTGACATTCTCGAAATCGCTCGTCGATTCGGAGCAGTCGTCGCCGTGGACGACTCTCACGGGACGGGCGTACTGGGCGCTCACGGTCGTGGCACGGCCGAGCACTACGGTGTGCTTGGTGAAGTAGACATCATCACGTCCACGTTGGGCAAGGCGCTGGGCGGTGCGGCCGGTGGTTTCGTTGCCGGGCCGGAGCCGCTTTGTGACATGCTGACGCAGCGATCCCGCCCACAGCTGTTTTCCAACGCGCTGCCGCCTACTGTCGCGGCGAGCGCGCTGGCGGCCGTGCGATTCGTCGAGAACCACCCCGAGCACGTCGCGGTGCTGCGCGAGAACGCGCAGTATTTCCGGGAGCGAATAAGCGAGGCGGGCTTTTCTCCGCTTCCCGGCGAAACGCCGATCGTGCCAGTCATCGTGGGCGAGACAGCCACGGCGATCCGCATGAGCGAGCTGCTGCTCGACCAGGGCGTGTTCGTGACTGGATTCGGGTTTCCAGTGGTGCCGCAGGGTCAGGCCAGAGTTCGCTGCCAGGTAAGCGCAGCCCACACGCGCGACGACCTGGATCAAGCAGTGGCGGCTTTTATTAAGGTAGGCAAGACGGTTGGATTGATTCGCTAAGGGACGGTCCCGGGCGTCAGCCGACCACGGACTTGGCGTGGAGAGTGGAGTTCGCGTTGCCCACCCCTCCCCCTGCCCCCTCCCCTGAAGGGGAGGGGGATTCTTTTTTCAAGCTTCGCTTGGATGACGAGGGGGCTTCGCCCCCTCGACCCCCTCTACGCGTGGTGACGCGGGGGATGAATGCGTGGGGCGGGCGGCATGAATGCGTCGGCGGGCGGCATGAATGCCGCCCCTACGGCGCAACCACGGCGCAATGAGGCTAGGCGCGCGGGGGCGCAGCCCCACCGCAAAAAGGGATTCCCCCTCTCCTTGAGATGATGAGGGCGTCCCCGGCGCCACCGGATGGTTAAGGGGGTCGAGGGGGCAAAGCCCCCTCGTCATCCAAGCGAAGCTTGAAAGCAAAATTCCGCCTCCCCGCTTGCGGGGAGGGGGTTAGGGGGAGGGGATCAAACAGACGCCGGTCCGATGAAGGTCCGGTAATGATGACCGGTCAGTCCGTCCCCCCAGCGTGACCCGTGCGGCGGTCAAGTCGTCCCCCCGGTGAGTTATTCCGTCGAAATAAAACCCTCCGAGGCTTGACACCATGCGGCTGATCCGACGCTTGACGGCCGGGCTCGCCCTCCTCCCCCTAGTCGCAACCGCGGGCCACGCCCAAAGCGGACGGCTGTTCGACAACGCCTGGTTTTGGGGGCTGAGCGGCGGTTCGTTGACATACTGGACTTCCGCCACGGCCCACGAGACGGCGCCGCTCGTCGGCATCGACTGGATGATCACGCGGAAACACTTTGGGCTTCTGATCGATCTCGACCAAGCCTTCTTCACGGCATCGAACGTTTCGTACACCAACGTCGGCCGGTTCTACACGGACACGACCTTCACGACGTCCAGGGATTACGCCTACGGTGCGGTCGCGCGAATCCGAGACTCGCGGCACCTTCAGGCCGCGTTCGTGGCCTTTCCGACGTCGGGTCACATCAAGCCATACGTGGGCCTTGGAATCTCAGCGAACTTCGTGCAGGGCTTGGTGACTACCAGCGCGGCGCCAGGGCCGCCACAGGCGGTCTCCAGCCCGAATCAATGGCAGCCGGACTTCTACGGCGAGCAATATCGTGAGGAAGCCGCCGACTGGGTGACACCAGTTATCCTCGTGGGACTGCAGGCGCAGCTCAGCCGATTCTCCATTTTCGGCGAAGCGAAAGTCTTCCCCAATGACGCGACTCCGGAATTCCCGCACTTGTTCACTGACCAGGCGTTCTACATCCTTCGCGCGGGGATCCGCATCAACGCACTGAGCGCAATCGGGAACTGGTAGATTCGGGGCGGCGCCGGGCGGTCGTCACCCGCCCGGGCCGCCAGCGGTGCTAGGGCTGCGAGCGCCGCCAGCAGCGCGCTAGGCGGCCGTGCGGGAGTCGCGGTCCAGGACGGCCCGCATCAGGCGGAGCATATTTCCGCCAAGCACTCGAGCGACGTCACCCACTTTGTAACCGCGGTCGAGCAGAGCCTGCGACAGGCGCGGGAGGGCCGTGATGTCCTCCATTCCCGCCGGGAGCGCCGACACGCCGTCGAAGTCGCTCCCGATCCCCACATGATCGATTCCAGCCACACGTACCATGTGGTCGATGTGGTCCACTAGGATGGCGAACGGCGTCGTCGGCAGCATGTGAGCCCGGGCTCGCTGGGCATCGCGATCCAGCCCCTGCGCCGCGCGCAGATAGGCCGGGTCTAGGAACCGCGAATAGAAATTCACGTTGATCACGCCACCCGCCCTCGCGATTGCGCGCAGCTGGTCGTCGGTCAGGTTGCGCGGGTGATCGTTTAGTGCCCGCGCGCATGAATGCAATGCCACCACGGGATCCGCCGATACGGCGAGGACATCGGCGAGCGTGCCATCCGACACGTGTGATACATCGACCAGCATCCCGAGGCGGTTCATCTCTGCGACCACGGTCCGACCAAACGCCGTGAGCCCGGCCGTGCGCGTTCCGTCAGTGCCGATCGACGACCCCGCCCAGTCATTGCCGTTGTTCCATGTGAGAGTCAGGTAGCGGACGCCTCGCGCGTAAAAGTCATGCAACCGGCCGATTGAATTCTCGATTGCATGGCCGCCCTCGACGGCGAGGAGAATTGCGACGAGTCCGTCCGCCTTTGCACGGATGACCTCGCGCGCAGTGGTCGCGAGCCGCAGGGCGTCCTGGTGACGGTCCGCCCAGGCGTGCACTACGTCCAGCTCCCGCATCGCGCGCGCAAATGATCCGTCGGGCACCTGTTGCGCGTACGTGGCGTCCACCCAGGCCGCCATCCAAGCTGCCGTCACGCCCGATTCTACGAGTCGCGGAAAGTCGATATGCCCCTGGTTGGCATCAAATCCGGCTTCGTGCCGAATATCGGGATCGTATCCGTCGTCCAGTACCCTGGTCGCCATGTCGTTGTGCGCGTCGATCACGATCGCATCGCGGTACGCGCGGATCGCCTCGTCGGAAACGCCCTCGGTGCTCGCGGTGCGTCGCACTACCCCGCCGCCGTATACCGCCGCACCGCGAACGTGGATGGCGTTCTCGACACGAAAGGATTGTTACGCACGAAGTAGCGCTGCGGCCAGTTGGCAGCCTGCGTGATGCCAATCCGGGGCGATACTGCGACCTCGGTATCAGCCACGTCGTCGCCACGTAGCACGAGGACCGGGCCGCGCTGCAGGGATGTCCCATTGGCACGCCCGTCGATCCCGAGCGCCGCGCAGACCTTCCCGGGACCGTTTGTCAGTGCGCGGTCGGCTGCAGGGCCGCGACCGCGAACACGCCTTCGCTTTCGCATGAGGGGGAGCCCGATCAGCGGCTCGACAGCTCGCACGAGAACCGCGCTGCCCACGCCAGCCCGCTGCGTCACGGCGTTCAGGCACCAGTGCATTCCGTATACGAAATACACGTAAGCGGTGCCCGGGGGGCCAAAAAGGCATTCGGTGCGCGCCGTCAGTCCCACCGCGGCGTGGCAGGCGGGATCATGCGGCCCCAGATAAGCCTCCGTCTCCACGACGCGTCCGCTGGCAACACCGCCCCTTGTGCGGCATTCCACGACCGCTCCCAACAACTCACGCGCCACCAGGGCCGGCTCGCGGTCGTAGAAGGACCGCGGGAGCGGCCGCCGGGTCAACTCTCGGACGGGGTCGTCTTCGCCGCGGCGCTCCGCGACCGCTTGGCTCGCGATCGGGTCGCGCGCTTGCGCACCGGTTTGGTCACCGCCTCCTCATCAGTCGGCGTCGCCTGCTCGATGTTCGCAAGGGGCGGCTCGGCCGGCCGCGTCGCCGGGGTGGACGCGGCACGCGATGGCCCAGTGTCTACAACGCCAACACTCAGTAGCTCCGGCGGCGGCGCCGCAAGGCGAGTCGGCGACCGCCCCGCCCCACGTGGGCGCATGCCGCGCAGCCCGGTGGGAATGGCCGGCGACGGGGACCTTGCAGTTCCTGCGCTTGCAGACTCCGCGCCCACTGCCGGCAGCGCGTGTGTGGGCGTCGTCGCGTGAGCGGCGGCGGCTACGTTGAGCTGCTCGGAAACCGGTGAGATGGCGGCGGGCACGCCCACTTCGTAATCGTCCCCATGACGCCGCAAATCGATGATATCTGCATCGTGTGCGTCTCGCAGGACGCGTGCGAAATTGAGCTCGGAGAGGCTGTCGCTGTCGCGACCCAAGAGCTCCCGCGCCTTTGACCTTACCGCCGCCGCTGGGACCGCATCGCCGCCTTGCGCAAGCGCTTCCGCCGCCTGTCGCACGAGCGCAAACGCCTCATCCCTGGTGAGCCGCTGGCCCACGCGCACGACCGGGGACGCCACCGGAAATTGCGGAGCCTCCGTGACCGCGCCGGCTGCCTCCTCTCCCTCGCCCGTCGTTCCGACAGCTTCCTCGCGGACCTCCCCACGCACAACCGCTCGCCCGCGTCCGCGCCCTCCTCGACCACGCCGACTACGCCGTGGTCGACCTTCGCTGTCGATCGACGGCGGTGCGCTCGAGTCGAGTGCGCCAGGCGCTGGCGCGACTGGCGGTAACTGTCCCGCCACACCCGTCCCTGAGGCCCGGGGAGGGCCTATCTCGAGCTGGCCGTTGTCTAGCTTCGTGAGCGATACGAGCCCCCAATGCGCCGCCTCTTGCACGAAACGTGAGAATTTGGACATGCCCAAATTTTTCTCATCGAACGTGCCGTCTATATCCTGCATTACCTGCTTGAGCCGGTCGGCGCGCATCACGTCTCCGTTGCGGTGCATGCGTGCCATCGCTTCGCTGACGAGCTCCCAAGGGTCGCGCCGCTCCGCCGAGTCGTCCTCTTCGCTACCGGCCCGCACGAGCCCTGCGAGGGCGTTGTAGCTGTAGTACTCGTCGCAGTTCATCACGAGTAGGTCGCTGGACGATTCACGCATCCCGACACCAATCACGTACTTGCCGTATTCTTTCAGCTTGATGACGAGCGTCGAAAAGTCGGAATCTCCCGACAGCAGGATGTACGTTCCGATCTCTGGCCGTGTGAACACCAGCTCGAGCGCGTCGATCGCCAGCCGGATGTCGGTCGCGTTTTTCTTCGACGACCCGTACGCAGGGGCCATGATCATGTCGATGGACGACTCTGCCAGGGGGGCCACGTATTGCGGATACCGGCGCCAATCCGCGTACGCGCGTCTCAGCTGCACCTTTCCCCTGATAATGTCCGACCCGAGGAGAGTCTTCAGCTCCGACTGCAGATCGGAGCGAATGCCCATCGTGACGTTGTCGAAGTCGATGAGAAGCGCAGCGTTAGGGGAGGTAACCGGAGGCCCCATTACGGGGGCCACGTGCGCGGCCGGTACGTGCGCGCTTTGGGTCGGTTGTGGCGCTAGGCGGCGGTTCGGAGCGGTGGGCGTGGTCGGGCGGGTTGGGGTGCGACGAGGTGAGCGGGTACTGTTCCGCATTAGTTCGGTAATGTAGGCGGGCGTAAAGGGTTGAGTAAGGTTGGCCGGGCTGCCGGAGCAGTCGCGGCGGACGCTTCCGCGATCACGCGTGCGTAGTCCGACACCAGATCATCGAATACGCTCTCCCACGTACATCCTCGCGCGAATGCAAGGGCACGTGCCGCGAGGCCTGCCCGGCGAACGGGGCTGTCGGCCAATTCGACGATGCGAGCCGCCAACGCCTTCGCGTCGCCAGCGGGGAATGTGACGCCGCCGCCGGCGCTCAGCAGCTCTCGTGTCGGCCCGACGTCGGCGCCTATCACCGGGACACCGGACGCCATGGCCTCCAGAAGCACGTTCCCAAAGGTGTCGGTGGTGGATGGAAATAGAAACAGATCGGCCGACGCGTAGAACTCGCTCAGTGCGCGCCCGGTGAGGCGGCCGACAAAGACGGTATCGGGTGGCGCCGCCCGGCGATATTGGCCTGCGTGTGGACCGTCGCCCGCGACTGCGCATATTACGCGGGCTCCGCTCTGCTGCGCAGCGGCGCGCAGTCCGTCGAACGCGACGTCGAGCCGCTTTTCCGCACCGAGCCGACCAACGTACACGGCGAGGACAGTGCGTTCGTCCGCGCCAAGCCGTTCGCGAAGCTCGGCGGATCGGAATGTTGGGTTGAACAGGCCCGCATCCACGCCGCGACTCCAGATGGCGGTACGCGCAAAGCCGTGCGCGCGAAGCTCAGCTTCCGTGGCCCGTGTAGGGCAATACGTGCGCCACCCACCGTTATGGAACCAGCGCAGGTACGCCCACGTGACGTTGCGGAGCGGTGCCAGGCGATAGTAGGCGGTGTACGCGCTCCAGCTGGTATGGTAGGATGCCACAAACGGAACGCCCACTGCGCGCGCCGCCGCCCGACCGGCTAGCCCGACGCCGAAAGGACTCGCCGCGTGTACGATAGTTGGCCCCCACTCGCGCAGCGCGCGACGCACGCTCCAGGGAGCGGGAAGCGAGACGCGGTGCTCCGGGTATTTCCAAAACGCCAGGCTGGGCCACCGCAGTATCTCCGGATCGCTCTGCGCCGAGGGATCGGTGGTCGTGAATACCCGCACGGCTCCACCTCGCTCCCGCACTGCCCCGACTAGGTGTTCGAGCAGCAGTGACACACCATTGAGCTGAGGCGGGTAGCTGTCGGTGAACAGCGCCAGTCGCAGCTCGGCGGCGGCGATCACCGCCCGACCACGCCGCGATATATGGCGAACAGTCGGTCGAATACCGCACTCCATGAGTGCTCGCGCGCCGCGTACGCGCGCCCGATTCCGCCGAGCTTGTTGAAGTCCCCCTCTAGCATCTCGATCACCACGCGCGCCAAGTCGTCGGCATCGCCGGATGCAAACGTTGCGCCCGCGCCGGAGCGCGAGACCTGTTCGGCAACGCCACCCAAATCGGCCGACACCACCGGCGTTCCGCACGCGAGCGCCTCCAAGGGCGCGAGCCCGAACGTCTCTGTCGACCCTGGCGCCACGTAGCAGTCAACCGCCGCGAGCAGAGCAGCCATGCGTTGGCGGTCTGTCTCGAACGGATGCCACACGATTCGCTGTATTCCACGTTGTTCAGCGCGGCGGCGCAAGGCCTTCTCCATGGGTCCTGCGCCCACCATGAGCAGAGTAGCATCGGTCCGCCGTTCGACTTCAGGCCACGCGTCGATAAGCACGCCGAGCTCTTTTTCGGCAACGAGCCGACCCATGAACGCGACGACATGGCAAGGCATTGCGGGCAGCCCAAGCAGGCCGCGAAGGGCGTCAGAGTCGGCGCGGCGCCGCGGGTGAAAAATGTCCAGATCGACACCGAGCGGAACGCGCACAACACGTTCTACGCCCGCGTTCAGCAAGTCGGTCGCCGTGCTGTCTGACGATACCATCGTGAGCTCAAACAGCCGGCTCACGCGTCGCACGTATCGCCACGCGGCTGCAGTGCCAGCGCGGCGGAGCGCCAGTGCCGGCGGTCCCGCATCTGCGCTGATCGAAAAAGCTCGCGGAAAGTTGCCGTGAAAAAACCACACCAGCGGAATCCCCACGCGCCGACCGATCTGGTTCGCGATCCAAGGCGCAAGCCACGGGCTCCCGACCTCAATTATGTCGGGCCGCTCGTGGTGAACTATCCGCTTGATACCGGTCGCGTTGTACATCCACCGGTACGGCGCTTGAGTCGGGATCACGGGGCCGCGCAGGCGGTAGCAGCGGCTGCCTACCCCCTCTGTCACGCTGGTCATGGATCCCGGCACGACCACGACATGCGACAGCAGCTCGTGCCGTGCGACATACCGTGCCTTCTCGAGAACGTACCGTCGAACGCCGCCACTCGTGTCGCCGAACCATTCGGTAATGTCCAGGGCGCCAAATTCACGATTCGGACGCAGCCGAGCCGGCAGTGGATCTCTATTGATGTCCAGCGGAATCTGTCCGGCAAAGCCGAGCGGCTGGGCCTCGGGTCGCGGCGTCGCCGGCGGGGCCGCGCCGAACGGGCCGGCGGGCTCGGGCGATCGCAGGAGGAGGGCTCAATTGGTGTGCAGCTTACGTAACTGGTCTATGGCTTACGTAATTAGTCTATAGAGTATATAGCCGCCGTGACGCACCCCCCAAATACACGCGCCCCGTCTGGGCAACCCGGGCAGCCCGGTCCCCAGACGTTGGCGCAACGCCTGCGCTTTCGCACGCGACTGTTTCTCATTTTGTCGCTGTTTGCGGTCATTCCGGCAGCGGCACTAACGATCATATGGGCGGGGACGCTCGGAACAGCCCTCCCGCTACTCAGCGGTAGCGCGGCTTGGGACCGCGTAGCGGCAACTGGTGAGCGCGCACTGGCCGCGACGCGCGGGGCGGCGCTGACACCGAGACAGCGGGCCGCGGTTGCGGCCCATGAGCAAGAGCTGGCGCTGTCTGTTACGCAGGCGCGGCGGTACCAATATCTTGCCGCTCGGGCGGCGTCAATCGTGGCATTCGTCGCCGTCGGCGCGGTACTGCTGCTTGCGCTCGTCGCCTCACGCGTCGCGGGGCATTTGTCGCGCCAGTTGAGCCGTCCGCTGGACGAGCTCGTGGGGTGGACGGATCGAATCGCGCACGCGTTGCCGCTGCCGACGGGGCCCCCAACCCGTGGCGCACCGGAGTTTGAAGTGCTGCGCGAGCGCATGCGAGTCATGGCGGCCGACCTGGAGGCTGGCCGAGCCCGTGCGCTGGAATCAGAGCGCTTGCGTGCATTCAGAGAGACCGCACACCAAGTCGCGCACGAACTCAAGAACCCCCTGACGCCCATTCGCCTGGCGGTAGCGCGGTTGCAGCGCGCCGAGCCGAACCTGCCCGCCGCGTTAGCAGACACGATCGAAGTTCTCGCGACCGAGTCCGCACGCCTCGAATCCATGGCGCAGAGCTTCTCGCAGTTCGGGCGGTTGCCGGAGGGGCCGCCCGCCGACGTCGACGTGGGCGAGCTCGCCCGCTACGCCGCACGATCGACCGTGCCGCCGAGTGTTCCAGTCACGGTAGATGTGGCGGCCGACGTCCCGCTTGTTCGCGGACACCACGATGCGCTAGCGCGGGCTCTCTCCAACGTGCTGCTCAACGCAGTGGACGCGTGTTCCCGGACGCCAGCCGGCACGGGCCGCATTGATGTGCATGTGGTGCTCGTGGTGGCCCCGTTCGATGCACGCACGAATGGCGCGATGGACGGGGTGCGGAACGTCAGGATCGCCGTCCGGGACACCGGAATCGGCATTTCGCCGGAGCGTCTCGCACGCATCTGGGAGCCGTACGAGACCGACAAGCCGGGCGGCACCGGACTGGGACTCGCCATCGCACGTCAAACCGTTCTGGCGCACCACGGAAGCGTGGATGCCCGGAGCGCGCTCGGCGAGGGTACCGAGATCCGATTCACGTTGCCCGTGAAAGGCATCGCGGAGAGCGCTTAGGTGCCCTCGGTTCTCATAATAGACGACGAGCCCAACATCCGACGCATGGTCGGCGCTCTCTTGAGTGGCGAAGGCTACGAGGTTCGCGAGGCGGCCGACGGGGCAGCGGCGGCCGTTGCTACGGACGACGATGTTCCCGATGTCGCCCTGTTGGATCTCATGATGCCGACGGCCGGTGATGGGCTGGCGACGCTGGCGGCGCTGAGAGAGCGTGATGCCGAGATGCCGGTAATCATGATGAGCGGGCGGGCCGGGCTGGCTGATGCGGTGCGCGCGACCAAGCTTGGCGCGTTCAACTTCCTCGAGAAGCCGCTCGCTCCCGAGAGTCTCCTGCTTGCACTCAGCGCGGCGCTCGAACTTCGACAGGCACGCCTCGCCGCTCGCGCACTGCGGGAGGCATTGGGGCCGGCCGGCGAGATCGTGGGTGGAAGCGCGGAGATGCGCGAGGTGCTAGAGCTGATTGCGCGAATTGCGCCGACTGATGCACGCGTGCTGGTCACGGGCGAATCGGGGACTGGGAAGGAGCTTGTGGCCGCCGCCATTCATGGGGGGAGCGCTCGGCGCGATAAACCGTTCGTTCGTGTCAACTGCGCGGCGATCCCGCGCGATCTCGTGGAGAGTGAAATGTTCGGCCACGAACGCGGCGCCTTCACCGGGGCGACGGAGCGTCGAGTGGGTCGGTTCGAGCTGGCGCACACCGGCACGCTCTTCCTCGACGAGGTGGGAGACCTCGGTCCCGAGGCGCAGGCGAAGTTGTTGCGGGCCATCGAGGCGCGAGAGATCGAGCGCGTGGGCGGGTCCAAACCAGTACGTGTAGATGTGCGCATCCTCGCCGCGACGAACAAGAACCTGCCCCGCGCCGTCGTAGAGGGGACGTTTCGCGAGGATCTGTACTTTCGGCTCAATGTGATCCCGCTCCCGATTCCCCCGCTCCGGGAGCGACCGGGCGACATTCCCGCGCTTGTACGGCACTTCGAGCTGTTGCACCGGTCGCGAACCGGCCGAGCACCTGGCGAATGGCGCCCCGAGGCGCTCGCGCTGCTCGGTCAATATCAGTGGCCGGGGAACGTTCGCGAGTTGGGGAACATCGTCGAGCGGCTAGCGATCCTGCACCCGTCTGAAGAAGTCACACCGGCGCACGTGCGAGCGGTGCTGCCGCAGCTAGGCGGTGGCATGGCCGCGTCCGCGTTCGCGGGCGTGGCATCATCCGACGCTGACGGGCGCGCGAGTCCGCTAGGAACGCCCGTGCGTGCGGGCACGTTGCCTCGTGAGCTGGACGCGCCCCTAACAGACTCACTCGACGCGTACGAGCGAACGCTGATCGCTGACGCGCTCTCCGCGTCCGGCGGAAACGTCACTGAGGCCGCTCGGCGGCTGCAGACAGACCGTCCAAATCTCTATCGCCGGATGCGGCGGCTGGGCATCGCGATCACGTGCGTCGCGACCTGTGCTTTGTCCGTTGTGCCGGGCCTGGTGCGACAGCTCGCCGCGCAAGTAACGGCGCCAGCCCAACGGGACTCGACGGCGCGCGACACCGTTCCAGCGGACACCGTGCCGCGGGACACGGCCGCGGTGCGTGCACCTGCGACCGATTCCACGCGCGACTCTACGTCCGGCGGTAGTGAGCGCTGGTGGCGGCGGTGGCTCGCTGGCCGGCGGCCAGGGAGTTGGGTTGGCTTGTCAGTGAGCTCAGCGCACACGTACAACCGCGTCGAAGGGCTTCCGATATACGTCGGGCCCGCTGCGCGCGGAGAGCTTCCGTGGGGCACCATTGTAGGCGACGCGTACGGTATCGTGCGCACGTTCGAGTGGCCTCGCTGGAGCAATCAGAATCTTGGATATGGCATCCGCAGTGAGTTGCGCATTGGCCAGGGGCGAGGTCCCAGCCATAGCGATTGGCGGCAGGTTGTATGACGAGGTCGCGCCAGTCGAGGCGTGGCAGCTCGGCGACGGTGAGGTTGGGCTGGCATCGTTCCTTTTCCACCGCGATTACCGGGATTACTACGACCGGCATGGCGGAATCGGCTACGTAACGCTCTCGGCGAGCGAGAATGCATCGCTCACGTTGTCGTACGCGAACGAGAATTGGTCGAATCGCCTGACACGCGATCCGATCACGATTTTGCTCGACGGCGCTCATTGGCGTCCCAATCCGGACCTCGACAACGGGGTCTTTCGAACTGCTGGAGCCAGGCTGCAGCTGGATTCGCGAAATGACGAGAACGACCCGCTGGCTGGGTGGTACGCCTCTGCAAGCGTCGAGCGTGGAGACGGCTTGGTAACGCGGTTCGGGCCGACGACCGGCCTCTCGCTGGCTGGCGGACACTTCCAGTGGCGGAGGCGCAGCCGCGATTGCGTACTGGAAGGGGTTTCTCGACCTGCGCCGCTACAATCGCATCGACCCTGTGACGCAGCTCAACTTTCGGGCAGTATTGGCCGGATGGCTCGGCGGCGACCAGCTGCCGCTAGAGCAGCGCGTGTCGGTTGGCGGCGCAGGCTCGATTCCTGGTTTCGCGTTCCGCAACGACGGGGATCTTGGAGACCCGCGTGTAGCCGACGTCGCAGCGTGCAGTCTGCTAGGCCCACGCGCGCTGGCGACCCGGCACTATGTGACAGGCTCGCGCTAGTGCAGGCCGAGCTGCGACACGACTTGCCGGTGCATTTGGGGAAGGTGGGCTCGCGGCGTATCGAATGATTGGACATGGGTTCTTTTTGCCGACGCTGGCCGCGGGTGGCTGGTCGGTCCTCCCGACGGAGGGCTGCATTACCCGGCGGATGCGTTTCCGGCTCCCAACACGTTCCTCGCGGACGCGGGGCTCGGGATCGTGGTCGATCCAGTCGGATTGTACGTCGCACAGGCAATCTCGCGGGCGGGGCTTGCGCCCCGACTTGTCGTGCGCATCCGGCAGCGTTTCTAGGTCGTGTGCATGCGGGCCGTCGCGATGCTGCCTACACTCTGTTTGTTGGTGCTACCGATGGCTGGCGCCGCGCAAGCCAATCCTCGGCTGGAAATCTCCCTTCCTCGCGCCGCAGCACCGACCGCTGTTGCATCGGCGGGGTTCACTGACAGCGGCGGCATCACCGTCGATCCACCAGGCAATTCGGGGCCAGACACCGCGCGCTCGGCGATTGCCGAACCGGCGGCTCTACCGTCTGCGACGCGAACCATTGGTTCGACCACGGACCCGCACAGCTCTGCTCAGAACCCAGCGGTTCGCGGGATCGACATGCTCGCGGACGGCCAGACGCGCGATCTCCTGCGCAGCGGGTTTCCGGCGCGCTTGCACTTTCGCGTGGAGCGCTGGACGGCGGGCGGTCTCTTCAATCACCTGGACGCTACGCGGGAGTGGGACGTGGTGGTTCGGTACGACCCACTGACAAAACAATTTCGCGCGGCGCGAATCGTCGACAACAGCGTGACCGTGCTGGGCGATTTTGGCGCGTACTCCGATCTTGCGGCCGTCCTCTCAGCGCCCTACATGGTGCCGGTCGCGCCAGCCCGGCGTGGGCGCTACTACTACAGCGCTGATCTGGACGTGGAAATGCTTTCGCTGAGCGACTTGGATGAGGTCGAACGGTGGCTTCGTGGGGAGCTCCGGCCCTGCCGTCAGGGGCCAGCGCAACGCGGGAACAGCTGTCACCAGCGGCCTGCGCACACTCTTTCTGAAGTTGATCGGCGGGGAGCGCCGGCACTACGAGGCGCGCTCCAAGACTTTCCGCGTGTAAGGGCTTGGCGCGGTGGCCCGGGAGTCTTTGGTGGCCGGCGCTAGCCCGCCGCGCTTCGCCGCTCCAGCTCTTCCAACTGATGCAGCGTATCCTCTCCGTAGAACAGCCGGATATAGCGCGCCTGCGTGGGTGTCAGGCGACGAACCGCCCAACTCAAGTGCACGAAGTGCGGCTCGACGGGCGGCACCAGCGGGTGCATTCCGATTTCTTGCCGGAAGTCGATTCGCCTTGCGCGTGTTGCACGACCCACATGCCGTGACGACGTTCGACCAATCGTTGGTGCCGCCACGCGAGAGCGGCACGAGGTGGTCGCGGGTCAAGCCTTCTCTCGGCTTGAGGTCGGTTGCAGGGCGCCCGCAGTACTGACAGCGATAGCGGTCGCGCGCAAACAAGAACGTGTTCGTCACTTGCCGCCGAAAGCGCCGCGGCACGTGAATGAACTTCATGAGGCGAATCACGATTGGCCGTGGCAGCGTGAGCCGCTCGGAGCGCACGACTCGATCGGCGTCGGTTTCGACGACTTCCGCCTTTCCGTCGATCACCAGGCGCAACGCACGCCGCATCGGGACCATCGTGAGCGGCTCGAATGACGCGTTGAGCGCTAGACAGCCGGCGATCACGCGTACCTTCGCCGCGCGGACATCATCTCAAGACTGCTGCAGGCTCGGGCACCAGGGTGAGCCAGCCATACGGATCCGCGGCGCGCCCACGCGCAATGTCCAGGTAGCGCTGTTGCAGCGCGCGAGTGACGGTGCCTGGACGGCCTTCGGCCACCGGAATGCGGTCCACCGAGCGGATGGGCGTGACCTCTGCGGCCGTCCCAGTGAAGAATACTTCGTCCGCCACGTACAACATTTCGCGCGGAATCGACTGCTCGCGCACGTCGTGCCCCATGTCGCGGGCGATGCGGATGATCGAATCGCGCGTGACACCGTTGAGAATCGCGCCTGAGATCGGCGTCGTGTAGATGACGCCGTCTCGCACGACAAACACGTTCTCCCCGCTTCCCTCGGAAACAAAGCCAAATGAGTCCAGCATTATGCCCTCGGTGTAGCCGTGCTGCTTGGCCTCCAAGAGCGTCAGCTGCGAGTTGAGGTAATGACCACCGGCTTTCGCCATGGTCGGATACGTGTCCGGCGCGGCACGTCGCCAACTCGATACACACACATCGACGCCGCGCTGGAGTGCCTCGTCACCGAGGTACTGTCCCCAGGTCCACGCGAGGATGAAAGTCTCGACCGCGTCCGCCGAATCGTCCGGCGCGACCCCCATCCGCTGCCCCGTGCGGACGACCAACGGGCGGAGATAGCACTCCTGTAGCTCATTCGCCTGGACCGTATCAATGCACGCCTGGGCAAGCGTTTCGGCCGAATGGCGAAGCGGAACCCGATAGATTCGCGCAGAGTCGAGCAGTCGGCGGACGTGCTCGCGGAGGCGAAAAATTGCGCCTCCCTCGGGCGTCTCGTAGCACCGAATACCTTCGAAGACGCTCGACCCATAGTGTACCACATGGCTGAGCACGTGGATGGTGGCGTCTTCCCAATTCACGAACTGGCCGTCGCGCCAGATCTTACTCGTGCGCACGCCCAAAGCTAATGCCGCGGCTGGTCCACGCGCCACGCTGCGAGCGCATCGGCAGACGCCTGCACTCGTCGGGCCACCCGCAACGCGTCGAAGCCCAGCACGCGCCCGTCCCGGACACGCTCCACGCCGGCGATTGTCACCAGCAGGGCCCGCCCGGCACCCCCCGCTAGGGCGCACACCGTCGTCGTTACCGGGTCGTATGCCGGCGTCGAGGCTGCGTCCGCGAGTGAGAACGCAACGAGATCCGCATCCTTGCCCACCTCGAGTGAGCCCACCCGATCGCTCAAACTCAACGCGCGCGCGCCACCGATTGTGGCAAGCGCCAGTGCGTCTTGGGCCGAAAGTGCCGACGACGAACCGCACCTCGCGTCCTGCAGCAGCAGCGCGAGCCGTGCTTCGGCCAAGAGATCCATGCGGTTATTGCTGGCCACTGAATCTGTTCCCAAGCCCACGGCGATCCCAGCGTCGAGCATTTGGCGGAGCGGGGCAATGCCGTGGCCCAGCTTTGCGTTCGATGCGGGACAGTGCGCGACAGGGCAGTGATTCGCGGCGATGAACTCAATGTCGGTCGCATCAACTTTGACGCAGTGAATGAGCAGCGGATGCGCCAGGACCACGCCTAACTCGACCAACAAGTGCACTGGTGAGTGTGATCGCCGATGCACCGCGATTCCCCGAGCGCGAAGCCCATCGGCGAACGGCCCTTCGCCCTCACGCAGGAACGCAATCTCGGCCTCGCTCTCCGCGAGATGCATCGCCATCGGTAGCCGTTCCGCGATCGCGTATGCCGCGGCATCGACCAGCAGATCCTCGTGCACGGTGTATACGGCGTGCGGCGAGATCCCCAGCCGAGCGAGCGGCGTCTCCAGTGGACGAAGGATGTCCACAGCCGCACGTAAATCGGCGAGCGAAGCATCGTGCTGCTCGGGGGAAGGGCCGAAGACCTCTTGATACATGATCCCGCGCACGCCCATTTCGCCAAGGGCCCGCAGCACGACGCCCGAGGCGCTGGTATCGGCGTACGTCGTTACGCCGGCTGCAAGCCCCTCGGCTATTCCCCAGCGAGCCCCGTCGAGTAAAGCATCGTTCGAAAGGACATTCCGCGCGCGCGCGCGTCAACGTCCGAATCCAATCGACGAATGGCACGCCCTCCAGGAATCCGCGCATTGGCGTCAGCTCGAGATGCGTGTGCGCGTTCACGAGCCCTGGCAGCAATACCGAGTCTTCCAGGTCCAATGAGTCGCCCGGCGGCGCGCTATCTCTTGTTCCAACGTATGTGATGCGCGGACCATCGACTGAGACGGTCGCATCGCGGAGCGGAGGGCTGGTCACCGGGACCACCCACCGCGCGTGGTAGTTCACGCTGCGGTGCTGGCCGCCTGGGGTGCTCCGTTCGTGCGCGAGCCGTGCACGACCGGATCGTACAGCTCGTCATCACGGACGCCAACCGACCGCGCGAGCGCCAGCGGCCAGAGGATGTCGCCAACGCCCGTGGGCACGTGGCCGTCGGATCCGAGCGAGAGACGGACCCCGCTGTCGTGGGCCCTGCGGACGAATCGCTCGTGTGCGCGATAGCGATTGGAGACCTCGAACGCGATCCCTGCTCCGCGAATCGCAGCTACCGCGCGCTCCTCTCGCTGTTCGGTCCACAGCTCCTCGAGCGGAATTCCACGGATCGCGACTGGGAGCAGCGTAGGATGCGCCCAGATGTCCACGGGCATCTCCCGGGCGAAATGCTCCACCGCCGCGACGTGAATGTTCATGTAGGCATCGGGCGTGAGCCCGACTGGGAAGTCAGGCCCGAACATGTCGAGCAGCGAGCCGTCCGGAAGGCGAATCGCGTGCAGCGAGCCTAGCCGGTGCGTAAATCGACCCACAACGTCTGGGGGAAGCTCGCGCCACAGCGAATCATGCCAGCAGAACTCCGCCGCACGTCCTAGATCCTCGTCGCCCAACGCATCGAGGGCGTCCAAGTAGCGCCGCACCGCGTCAATCGACGTGAGCCCATGCGTCGTGTCGTGCGTCGCGTGGTCGGAGATCGAGGGACGGACCCCGCGAGCGCGCACGCGCGCAATAAGCTCGGCCGGCTCGAGCTCGCCGTCCGAAAACGTAGTGTGCGCGTGACAATCGCGGGGAACCCAGTTCATCGACGTGACCTCAGGGCAGCTTGAAAACATTGGCGAGGGAGTCAGCTCGGCTGCGGGCGGCCGTAGGCGGAACTCGCGACGGTGGCCCGGGCACCGGGTGCGCGTGCAATGTGTCGCCGACCACGCCGTTTGTCGGTGTGTGCACGTCGCATTCGCGCACGGGCTCCGTACCTGGAATGTAGTACTCAGTCATGACGACTTCGGCCGGGCAATACTGATTCCGCAGCAGTCCCGTCGTCTTGTCGATGTCGCGCGCAATCAGGCCGTCCGGGCGCGGCCAGTCGGGCGGTGCCGGCCGGCCCCTGTACACGTCGGTCATGAATGACGTCCATGCTGGTGCAGCAAGCACGCCGCCCTGGGCGTTCGCCTTGATCTTGCTCGGGAGATCCATGCCCATCCACACGCCCGCCACCAGATCTGCCGTGTATCCAATGAACCACACATCGTTGCCGTCGTTCGTGGTCCCGGTCTTCCCGGCCGCCGGAAGCCGGAACCCGGCGGCATACACCGCACCGTATGCCGTGCCATGCTGAATGACGTCTTTCATCATGTCCACCATTAACCACGACTCCTCCGGCGTCATCACCGCAACTGTCGAGGGCGTCGGCTCCCACAATACCTCGCCCTTGGCATTTTCCACGCGCGTGATCGCCATTGGCTCGGTGCGCTGGCCGAGATTCGCGAATGTCGTGTAAGCGGCGACCATCTCAATCGGATAGACGTCCTCCGAGCCGATGTAGATCGATGGATATGGGTGGATCGGCGTGGTAATGCCGAACTTGCGGGCCGCGTCAATCACGCTCTCCGGACCGAGCTCCATGCCTAGGCGGATGGCGACGAGGTTCCGCGACTCGTATAGGCCCCGACGCATGGTCATGGTGCCTTCGAAGCTTTTCTCGTAATTCTGCGGCGTCCACTCGCTCCCGTCCGGCTGCGGCACGGTTAGCGGAGTGTCATCGACCATGTATGACGGCGGCCGGCCATTCTGAATGGCGTCCGCGAATACGATCGGCTTGAAAGTCGATCCAGGCTGCCGCAGCGCTTGCGTGGCGCGATCGAATTTGGAGTCATCGAAGTCGCGCCCGCCCACCAAGGCGCGGACCGCACCGGTCCGCGGATCCATCGCCACGAAACAGCCCTGCAGATACGGCGACGTTGGGGCCGCGGTCTGCTCACCGGAGGCGTTGCGTGCGACGTATTGCTCGAGCGTCGGGTGAGGGAACTTGCCGTACCTCCCGCCTTCAATCGCTCGCAACTGGGTCTCGAGCGCGCGTTCCGCGGCGGACTGCATCTCTGGATCAAGCGTCGTGTAGACCTTGAGCCCTTGTTCGTATAGCTGTTGCCCGAACTGGGCGTCTAGCTGCTCCCGCACCCACTCGACGAAGTACGGTGCCAGGTCGCCTGACTGGCTACGTCGCGCGAGTTGCAACGGATATGCCTTCGCCGCGCCCGCATCCGCATTGTCGACCGCGCCAGCGCGGCGCATGAGCTCGATGACCGTATTCCTCCGGGCGATCGCACGGTCAGGGTACAGACGGGGATTGTACCGCCGCGTCGATTTTGGCAAGCCCGCGAGCGTGGCCGCCTCAGCCAGGTTGAGCTCGCGCGCCGACTTGCCGAAATAGCGCTGCGCCGCCGTCTCGACGCCGTAGGCGCCGTTGCCCAGATATATCTGGTTGAGGTAGAGCTCGAGAATCTTGTCTTTCGAGTAGCGCGCCTCGATCTCGCGCGCCACCTTGGCTTCCTTGAGCTTGCGCACCAACGTCTTTTCACGCGAAATGGATTCCGTGAAAATGTTGCGCGCGAGCTGCATCGTGATGGTCGAGAATCCCTGTACGTAACTCCGGGCGAGCACGTTACGGACGGCGGCGCCTCCGACGCGCGACCAGTCGATGCCGCTGTGCGTGTAGAAGCGCTTGTCCTCGGTCATGACGAATGCGTCGCGCACCGTCTTCGGAATGTCGTCCAGCTTGAGCAGGGTACGATGCTCCAACCCCAGCTCCGCGACGAAGCTGCCATCGGCCGCGTACAATTTGGACGTTTGCCGAGGCGCGTAGCTCTCCAGCACGTTCACGTCTGGGCATCGGCCCGCACTGCACACCAGCATCCACGCCGCGTACGCAAAGCCCGCGATGAACGTCGTAACGAACGTCAGCCCCAGCAGCGCCAGACGGATGCGGTCGCGTCGCTTGCGCCTCGGCGCAGCCACTTGGTCCTCGTCTTCCGGACGGCTCGACCACTGCGGGTTATTATTCTGCGGCAGACACCACTCGCATCGGCTCTGGAAACATTACGCGCGAATCATACCCCGAGCAACGAACGATGGGCGTCCCCGAGGATCGGATCGATCCCGACCTCCTGCGCATTCCCGTCGGGCCCGGGGCGATTCACGTGGAACGCTACGGGCGTGGCGGTATCCCGGTGGTACTGCTGCACGGGTTTGGCACATTGAGTTTTTTGTGGCGGGGTGTTGGACCGGAGATAGCCGCGACACGCAACACGGCGCTCGCCATTGATCTGTTAGGGTACGGCGAGTCCGATCGGCCGCTCGATACCGAGTTTGGCATCGCGGCCCAGGCAGAATACGTCGACCGCGCACTGACGGCGCTTCGCGTGGTTCGCGCCGCCGTGGTCGGCGTCGACCTGGGTGGCGCGGTAGCGCTGCGATTTGCGGCGACGCGTCCCGAACGGGTTTCTCACCTCGTGCTCGTCAACTCGCTGAGCGCCGATACAACGCCCGCCGACGACGTTCGCGCACTCGCGCGGAACACAGCCCGGCACGTCCTTCGGGTCGCGCGCGGTGTGCTGGGCGCCGCTCCGCTGCTCACCCCGCTCCTGGAACGTAGTGTCGCGAACAGCGTTCATATGCCGCCGCGACTGATAGCGCGCTATCTGGCACCGTACGTGGGCCACGAAGGCGTGAGCCATCTGCTCGCCCTCGCGCGTGCAGTGAGCGCGGATGACTGGAGCGGCGTGCGGCTGGCTGAAGTACGGGCCGCGACGCTGGTGATTCGAGGCGAGCGCGATGAGTGGTTGGATGACAGCGTCGCGGAGCAGCTCTCGCTGGCGATTCCGGACAGTCGTCTGTTGCGCATGCCCGATGTGGGCAGGCTCGTTCCCGAGGAAGCACCGGATCAGCTGGCTGGGGTCACGCTCGACTTCGTGACCGGGGTCACTCCGCCGACTGCCTGAGTGTATGTGTCGCCCGTGTGACGATAGCGACGGCGGGACGGAGCCGGCCATTCGCGGCACGCAAACCTGTTAACGCGCCGTAGTCGGCGCTCTGGGCGACGATGAGTCCTTTCACGCCGCTGTGCGCCGTCGCCCATGCAATGGCGCCCCAGACGGCGCGCTCCTGACTCTCCTCACCATGCGCCATGGGGTAGCCTCCGGCCGCGAATACCCACTGCTCGCGAGCCGGCGCCGGGACTCGGGCGATCCATCGGTCGGCCGTCCGAAGACGGGCGTCCAGCGTCTCGGCTCCTCCGAACCCCGGGAAAAGAGTGAAGCCCACCGCGTCCAGCGGTGAATCACGCGACGCGGCCCACTCGTACAGCGCGCTGTCCGACGCATTGAACGCGGCGATTGCCACGGCGACCTTGATATGGCTGTTGACCCGATGAGCCGCGACCGCTGCCTGCTCGAGATAGTGCTCCCAATATCCGACCGGCAGCGTGCCCATTACCTGCGCGCCACGGCCGTATGGTTCATCGGCGGGCAGTAAGTAGTCCGGGTCAAGCTGGCGCGCTATCCGCTCCAAGTCGGCCACGCGGGATGAGTCGTAGGCATGTGGCGACTGGCGCAGCCGGGTCGCTGCCATGTGCGGATACCCGAGCGTCACTATGAGAATCGTCGAGTCGCGCCGCAGCTGGTCGAGGGCTCGGGCGAGCGAATCGAGGGCCGCAATGTGCGCTCCGTCGGGATCCACCACGATGCTGATCGCTTCCGCACCGGTGGAATCGATGAGAGCAAGGTCGCCGTGCAGTGCCGCGGGCTCAGGCGCCCCGCTGAGGGGAGGCAGCACGCGGATGCCAACCGAGAAATCGCCCGAGGGACGATCCTCTAGTGACTCAGTAGCGTATCGATCGTAGCTCCGCACTGCGTCCGCGGCGGACGGAATTGACCCGGCGATTAGTGCTACCCATGCGAGCGCGACTAGCGCGACGAGCATGCGGATCGGGCGACCAAACGGCCACCGGGCAGGAAATGCCGGAGCGACCAGGGGGATGAGAAGCACGTAAGGCGAAGAAAGTGCAGCGGGCCCGACTAATCTTCCTAGCGCGCTCGCGTAGGCGGCCCCAAGCGTTTGCGCCCAATCGGGTGGTGTCCCGCCATCAGCGCCCAGGTAGCGCGTGACGGCAACCGCAAACAGCAGTAGGTCGTACGCCACGATGGGCAGTCCCAAGGCCGGGGCGACCATTCGCCTGAGTGTCGCGTACAGAGCCTGCGCGGCACACAGCGCCACCGTGAGTGGCCACACCCACGCGACGCCGTTTACCGTACGGCCGTCGAGACCGACGCCGCCCGCTCCGGCCACCTCGACCACCACGGCCGGGACCACCAGTAGCGCGGCGAATGCCGAGACGACGGCGAGCGTGCTCGGGGTGGCCCGCAGCTGCGCCACGTGTCCCGCGAGAAACACGTCCCACGCAAGGACGAGCACCACCAACGCGCCGAGCGCAACCACGTCGAAGTGACGGACCGGCCGCCGTGCAGGTCACCCGCGGGGATACTGGTCCGTTCGGATCCCGGTGGCGCGAATGCGACGAACGAAGTTAGGCGGCGCCGCTAAGCACCCTCGACTCGTCATGCACCGCGGCCTTGGGCGGCTGTACGAACCGCTGACCAAGTGTTCGAAGCTCGGCGAGCTCACCGCTAGCTAACTCGGGGTAGCGGTCTCCCAAGTACTGCATCGTGTTGCTGAACCACTCGTGTTGATCGGTTGCCTTGGCGCCGATTACGCCGCACGTCATGATCTGCTGAAACAACTCGTCCCGCGCCTCTTCGAACGGGGTCGGCACGGCGGCGTCGGGTTGCCGTCGAATGCGCTGCTTAGTCATACACTCCGGAAAATGTTGAGTATTAATCGTTGACGAAAGATAGCGAGAGTGTCAGCAAGCGACGCGCCCGCGGACCACGCCTTCAGCGAGACGAGTTGGGTCGAACGATTGTCGGGCGACGCGGCGAATGTCGTCGGCCGAAACCGCTCGGACGCTGGCATCGTGTTCCGCCAACTCGCGCAGCCCTGTGCCGAGAAGCCATGCTTCAATGATCTGGCCGAGGACTGTGGCTCCGCTCTGAAGCGCGATTGCGCGCGAGCCGATAGCGTATGCCTGAGCCCTCGCGAGCTCCTCAGCCCCGACCAAATCGTCGCACAAACGCGTGAGCTCTGCGATCAGGCCGGCTCGCGCGCGATCTTCAGCGCCCGGCGACGTCGCCATGTAGGTGATGAACATGCCGCCCAGCGTGCGCGCGGTGGCGGCCGCGTGCACAGTGTACGCCAATGATTGACGATCCCGCAGCTCCTCGAACAGTCGCCCGCCCAATCCGCTCGATATCCCCGCAATCAGCCGCGCCACGACGCGATCCGGGTCCGTGCGAGCGGGCGCGGGAAACGCCATTGCGAGCGCGGTCTGCGCCTTGTCGCGCATCTCGGCGCGCACAACGGGACTGGATGGCCAAACTGGAGAAGCGAGCGGCTGAGGGTCCGCAGATCGCAAGTCCCCGAACGCGGATGCAAGTGTTGCCGCGAGTTCGTCCGGCTCCAGATCGCTCACCGCCGCGATAACGGTCGGGGCCTCGCACACGCGCGCGCGGTGCCACTGCCTGATGTCGTGTGCGGTAAGCGCGCGAACCGATGACTCTGTTCCATTGGTGCTCCTGCCATACGGATGCTCCGCATATGCTGCTTCGGTGGCGAGACGCATCGGGTACCGGTACATGTCATCGCGCAGCGCGGCGATCTCGGCGAGAACGATCGCTCGCTCGGTCTCGATTGCCTCGTCTGGAAACGTTGCGCGCAGCACTACGTCGCTGAGCAGGTCAATTGCCGCAGCCGTGTGGCGCGCGGGCACGGAGATCGACCATCCGAAGTTCTCTCCGCCGACACTCGCGCTGATGCTTCCTCCCAGCATCTCGCCTTCGTCCGATAGCTGCGCCGCCGTGCAATGCTCCGTTCCTTTTACCGCTCCCCGTGCCACCAGCGTCGTGAGACCCCCGCGGTCGGCAGTTTCGTCTCGCGACCCACCAAGCGCGTACACGCCCAGGTACGTAAGGGCCAACCCAGGCTTGCGTCGAATGAGGATTGGCACACCGGCGGCTGTGTGATAGACACGCACGCCAGCCTCCTCCCGCTCGAACGCGCCAACCCCGGCCCCGGCCGCCGACCGACGCCACGTCCCGTCACCCGATAGAACGTCCGGCCCGACCTCCCGTGCGCGGGTGGGCCGATAGATGGCGAGCGCTGCGTCGTCCGGCGCGAGGTACCGTCGGGCCGCGTCGGTGACCTCCGCGGCACTCGCGCCGAGCAAACGAGCCAGGTACTTGTCGCCCAGCTCCCAAGCGCCTAACGCTTCCCACTCCGCCAAATGAGAGGCCTGTCCGTCCATCGATTCCTGCCGCCTGAGCCAGCGCGCTTCAATGCCCCGCTGCGCCCGGTCGAGCTCATGCGCGGTCACGCCGCGCTCGAGCAGATCGGACAGCTCCGTCCATATCGCGCGCGCGGCGTCAGCCGCGTGCTCGGGTGGCGATTCCGCGTGTATGACGAGCACGCCCAATTCCGTCGGCGCGTAGTTGTAAGCGGACACGGATGACGCGAGCTTCTGCTCCCGTACCGCACGATACAGTCGCGAGGCACGGCCCGTAGCCAAAATCGCCGCGACGAGCTCGAGAAGAGGCGTATCAGTGTGCAGCATGGCAGGTGTATGCCAGCCCAGCAGAAGCTGCGTCTGCGTGATGTCGCCCGCCCATTCCCGATACCGTCGCCCGTGCGGCCGTCGCTCGGGGTCCTCGGACGGTCCTGCAGTGCGCCGCACCGGGACGCTCGGCAGTGGGCCATAGGCTAGCTCAATGGCGCGTATCGCGTCCTCAGCGTCGATATCTCCCACCACGCTGAGAATCGTGTTCTCGGGCTGATAGAACCTGCGATAGAAGGCGACCACCTGGTCGCGCGTAAACGTGCGGAGCTGGTCGGGGCGTCCGATACGCCAGCGTCGCATGCGGTGGCGATCGAACATCAGCGCGTACAGCGTTTCGGTCGAGACGGCGCCGGGCGAGTCTTCCTTGCGCTGTGCCTCTTGAATGATGACGGCAAGCTCGCGCCGCAACTCCTCCGCGTCGATCGCGGAGTTGGCATAAGCGTCAGCTTGGATCGCGAGCCCCTCGCGAAAGCTGGCCGCCGGCAGCACTGTGTAGTAGCTAGTATGATCGTAGATCGTGTGGGCGTTGAGGTCGCCCCCTGCCGCCTTGGTCTCGCGGGCAATCTCGCCAACGCCGCGAGCCACGGTTCCCTTGAAATACATGTGCTCGAGGACGTGGGAGATACCCACCACGTCGTCGGCCTCGTCGAAGTAGCCGGCCTTGACGAATGTTACAATTGCGACAGCTGGCGCAGATGCGTCCCGCCGCGCGATGACAGTCAATCCGTTCGGAAGGCTGGTCTTGAGAACCGCTCCGCCGCTAGAAGCTATGAGTCGAATCTCCCGCGACGGGCGCTCGAGCGCCGGAGGCCGGACTCGGCGCCGTAGGCGGCACGCAAGCGGTCCACGGCCCGGCTCCGGCGCCCGAGAACAATCGGGTGGCTTCGTCGGGCCGGTGCAGTCGCACGAGCGTGCATCCAAGAAATCCTTGCGCTGCCCGATCTGTTGGATCGAGTGCGACGGCGCGGGCATAGAAGCGGCGGGCTAGATCGGCGTTGCCGGCGGCCAACAGAGCCGACCCCATCTCGCGTTGCGCGACGGCGTTGTTTGGCTCGATGCGGATGGCGGTGATCAACTCCGTGCGCGCGGTCGACATGTCTCCCGCCTCGCGCGCGATTCTGCCGAGATAGATGTGCGGCGTGGCCGTCGCGCTGTCGTCCTGCACGGCTTTACGGAAATAAACTCGGGCGGAGTCGCGCTGACCGGCTGCATATGCCGCGATGCCGCGCGAGAGCGCCGAATGCCCACCGAGCCCCGGGACAGACAGCGCCCCGAACATTCTTGTGACAGCTGACGACAGAGCGCCATTTCCGGCGCCGGTGGCGGCAAAGCCGCGCGAGTAATAAGCGGTATAGTAGTAGTACCCTCCGCCAGCGAGCGCGATTACGAGCGCAAAGAGAATGAGCGGAGTTGCCGCGCGAGACTGGGGACTCGCCGGTGTCGCGGCCGCAGCCTGAGCCGGCGCAGCGGCCGCGGCGTCCGCGACTGCTTGGGCGGAGGTCGGCGCGTTTCCGCCTTGTGCGAGGCCGACTACGGCAGCGCGAACGGCCGCCACGTCCTCATCCGTGGCCTGGTATCCCGCTTGATGCGCCCGATCGCTGACAGCTATGAGATCGAGCAGGCGATGTCCTTCCTCCATCGTGATGGCATTGCTTTGCCGCAGGTCGCGCACGAGTGCCTGACCGGTCGCCGATTGGTCCGATGCGGTGGTCTTGAGCGCTCCTGCTACGGACTCCCATACCACGAGAATGGCTGCTGATCTCTCGGCTGAACTAGTAGCCGAGTTCAAGTGGTGAAGCGGCTCGCGAGCCGCTTGTGCGGCAGCCGTCGCGGGTGGCGGCGCCGCCACCCGGCTACCGAATGATCCGAAGTAGGCCCGCGTCCGCGCTTCCGCGGATGAAGCTCTCAGCGTCTCCCGTTGGGATCTGCACACCAGTGATCGACAGTCCCCGCCGTGCTTCGGTCATCATGAACTCCGACAGGGAGCGACCGGAAAATGCGATCGTCGCGTCACGCATGCCGGATACGATCTCGTCCCAAGTACCGAGAAACTCCTGCCCGTCACGCAAGACTCGATGAGTCTCAGTATCGCGCTTGGCAGCAGCCAGATCGGTTAGGAGCGCGCCGAACAGTTCCAGCTGATTACGCGCCTCGCTCTGCGCCTCCTCCACCGCCTTCTGCTCGATCTCGGCGAGCATGTCGTCAATGTCATCGGACTCGCCCGCCAGCTCTGAGAGACGGGCATCCCACGGCTTGAGCTCCGGGTCGTCGTCGCTTAGTCGATACACGGTCTTCTTGAGTTCCACGAGGCGCCAGATCCCCAGCTCGTCCCAGTGGTCGTCGGGCGCCGTGCGGTCCAGGTGGTACAGGGCAGCTTCGTACTCACCGCGGTCGTACAGAATATTTCCTAGATAGATCCGCGGCTCGGCGTGGTCCCCGTCAAGCTGGAGCGCCCGACGAAGCGTCGCGATCGCCGCATCGTCATCACCCATCCGGTGTTGAGCGTACCCCACGCATGCAACGGCTTCGGCGGAATCAGGGGTTTGTTGCACCGCAATCTCGAAGAATTCCTGCGCAGCTTCGATCAATCCCTCGCGAAACAGAGCGCGCCCAGCTTGTAGCATGAGCTCCACGTCATCACGGTAGCCTAGTTCAAGAATGCGCCGAAAGTTCTTGAGCGCGGCCGCCTGTTGGCCAAACTTGAGCAGCGTCTCACCAAGCCCGGCAAGAGCATCCTCATGTTCCGGATCCAGGACCAGCGCTTCCTCGAAGCTCTTCCGTGCCCACACGTACTCGTCGCGCGCCAGCCGGGCGTACCCCACGCCCACGTGCAGCTCAACCGCATTTGGATAGAGTGCGAGTCCTTCGCGGAGCACACCGAGCGCATCGTCGTACTGCCCTTCATTGTATAGCTGATGCGCACGCTCGTCGTACTCTTCAGAACTCAGAAAAGGGGTGGGCATGCGGGGACGAGCCTCCTGTCCTTGAGACGCGTGAGGGCTGCTTATTGTACCATTTGGATGCGCCCAAGTTCAACTCTTGACCGAGTTGGAGCGACGAAATTCGGCGTCGGGATTCCACTGCGGTAGTGCGCGCGCATTGGCCAGCTCCGTTCCGAACCCCAGCACGAGTGTGGCCAGTTGTACCGCGCCACGAAGATCCCATGTGGGGTCGTACTTGTCGGACGGCTGATGATACCTATGCGCGGAATAGTCTTCCTCGCGCTCTTTCCCCCAGCCGGCGGGCCTACCGACATAATCATTTCCGGCGCCAATAGACAATGATGGCACTCCCGCTTTCGCGAACGAGAAATGGTCCGACCGGTAGAAATGTCCCTGCTCAGGATGATCTTCGGGTGCAATGTGCAAACCGCGTGTCTCTGCGAAGCGCGCCAGAGCGGGTCCAAGGGTGCTTTTCCGGTCCCCGAGTGCGGTGATGTCGCGGACTCGGCCGAGTACGTTGCCGCCGTCGATGTTGAGATCCGCCACAAGGTCTTCGATCGGGACCACCGGGTGCTGCGCGAAGTATGCGGAACCCAGAAGCCCAGACTCCTCGGCGGTGACGAAGGCGAATAGCAGCGACCGTCGAGGGCGCGGCGCGATGACTGCGGCACGAGCCATCGCGAGCACGTCGGCTACGCCCGACGCGTTGTCTTCCGCCCCATGGTAGATCGAATCACCATTGACGGCGGGACCTATGCCGAGGTGGTCCCAGTGCGCGGTAAACACGACGCATTGTGTGTCTACAGCTGGGTCGCGACCGCGGACTATCCCGATGACGTTCTCCGATTGCACGTGCTCCACCCGACTCGGGAAGTTGATGTCGAGCGTGATTCCCGTAGCGACTGGATGGAAGTCCCGCGACGCGGCTTGGGCTCGCAGCCGGCCAATGTCGAGTCCCGCATGCGCCAGGAGCGCCGACGCCGCGCTGTCGGTGATCCATCCGCGAACGCCGAGCGGCGGCGGGGCCGAAGGGTCGCGCGCAAGCATGCGTGTCTCCCTGTCCCAAGAGCTGACCACGGTATGCCAGGGATAGCCAGCCCGCTCGGTAGTGTGCACGATGAGTGCGCCAACCGCGCCCCGGCGCTCGGCTTCCTCGTATTTGTACGTCCAACGACCGTAGTACACCATCGCCTTCCCACCGAACAGCGTTGGCTCCTCTGGCGTGGCCGGCGGGTCATTGACGAGTATGAGCAGAATCTTTCCGGCCACGTCAACGCCTTTGAAGTCATCCCACTTGTATTCGGGTGCAGTCGCTCCATAACCGACGAATACGAGCTCCCCACGTGCCGCGCTCGACTCCGTCGCCGACCCCGGGCCAACCACGACGTCGTCCGGATCGCGAAGGATGTCCGTGGCCTTGCCGCTCGCCTGCAAGCGCAGTCGCGACCGGTCGGGAGTCACAACCTCTATGGGCACTTGCTGGAAATACGACCCATTCACCGCCGGCGTGACGCCTTCTGTCGCCAACTGGCTCGCGATATATGCCGCGGCCAGCTGGCCCCCGCGCGTGGCGGGCGCTCGTCCTTCCAACAGGTCGGAAGCCAGGAACTTCACGTGCGCGTCGATTTCCGCGGTGGTTATGACGCTGGCGGCGGGCGGGTCTGGCTTTTGCGCAGCGAGGCTGAGGGCCGGGCACAGCGCGGCGACGACACTGGCAACTAGAAACCTGAAGCCGCTCACGTGAGTCTGCTCATGTAGGTTCGTGCATGCAGTTCCCGATCTATTCTAGCGCCTCTCCACCTCAAGTGAGGGCCAATCTATGTTCGGACGCTTTTGTGCAGCCGCGGTTCTGACGACGCTCCTGGTAATTCCGCGCTCTGCTCGGGCTCAGGCGGTTCAGAGCGCGGGTGGTCCCCCTGGGCCGACAATGGCCGCTGCTACCGCTGGGTTTCATGTATCGCGTGCCCCAGACGACCCCCAAAGCCGGCAGGCAGCCGCAGATCAGGCTGCCCATAGTGTGGGCCCGGACGTGGCGCTCATGATAGTCGGCGGGGCTGGCTTCCTCGTTGGGCTGATCATTGGCGGCGACGCTGGAATAGCTATAGCAATAGCCGGCGCGATCGTTGCATTGTACGGGCTTTACCTGTACCTGCAATGACGTAACCCACCGCCGCGCAGAGGCGTCTCTATGTGGTATGGTGCGCGAGATCCCGCCGTGGCTACAGTGATCGACGGCACGGTGGTCCCGCGTGGCGTCGTGGCCGCTGGTGTGGCTGCGCGCGAGGCGGCCGCCCCGCGGGCCAAAGCAGGTAGCGCCGAGCAGGCATCACGCACGCATCACCGTCAAACCACGTAGCGCGGTCATGCGCCGTTCGGACATGACCCCGAGGATCGCTCTGGTGCTCGGCGGCGGCGGACTCAAAGGCTTCGCGCACATTGGTGTATTGCGCGCCTTGGAAGAAGCCGGCGTGCGGCCCGCGCTGTACGCGGGCACAAGCATCGGATCGTTGATCGCAGCCGCGGCGGCCACTGGCATGTCGACCGCCGAGATGACGGCGCGTGCCGAGGCGCTGCAGCGTCGAGACCTGTTCCGACTGAATCACGTGGGGATGCTGTTCGAGCGCCGCCGAGCGGCATCCATTTACGCGTGCGAGCCTCTACGCGCGCTCGTGGATGCGAATGTGCCAGCTGGATCTTTCGATGAGCTTTCCGCCCCAGTCCTGGTGAACACGGTAGACGTTGAGCGCGGGACCCAGATCGTGTGGGGCCTGCCCGGACTTCGCGACGTCTCAGTGCGCGACGCGGTGTATGCGTCTTGTGCGTTGCCCGGCTTCTTTGCGCCCGGCCTAGTCGCCGGCCGACTGTGCTTCGACGGCGGCACGATTGACAACCTGCCTGCGCAGATAGCTGCCATTGGCGCCGAGGCGGTCATCGCGGTCGATGTCGGTAGCACCGACCTGACGCCGGCAACGGGTATCGCAGGTCATGGGTTCGCGGCGATCTACATGCGTGCCGCGACGGTCATGATGCACGCGCTGCAGCTCGTGCCGCTGACTCGATGGGCCGGACCGCCCATGCTGCTCATTCGTCCGCGAATTGGGCACGTGGGGTGGCTGACATTCAACCACACGGCGGAAGTCATTCGCGAGGGGTACCGAGCCGCGCGTGAAGCGCTACAGTCGCTGCCAGAGACGCTGGCAGCGGCGAGCGGCGTATTTCCGCGCCGCCGTGTGCGGATCATCGTCGATCGGGCCCGCTGTACCGGCTGCGGAGTGTGCGCGGCGCTGGCGCCGGAGGCAATGGCGCTCGATGCCGCTGGCAAAGCCTACGCGCGCGTGGAGGGCGCCGAGTGGTCGCCAGCTGACGGCGATTTCATTCGCCATTGCCCTGCCGCCGCACTCTCGGTCTCGACGACGGGAATGGCTCGTCGTCAGGGCCGGTACGACGACGAAGCGGCTTAGGGCCGCGAACGGAAGACCTGCCCGAACGGGTTATCTTCCGGCCAATGGCTCACCCCGATTCATTCGGAAGTCGCTCGACGCTCGCGGCCGGCGGGCGCACCTACGTGGTTTATCGACTTGACGCGCTGGCCAACCTCGAGCGCAACGGCGTGGCTCGGCTTCCGAATAGCCTCAAGGTCCTCCTCGAGAACCTGCTGCGCAACGAAGACGGGGCGTTCGTCAAGCGCGATGACATTGCGGCACTGGCACGCTGGAGGATGCGGGCGCCCGAGGAGCGCGAGATCGCGTTCCGCACGAGTCGCGTTCTGCTGCAAGACTTTACCGGCGTCCCCGCCGTAGTGGACCTCGCCGCGATGCGCGACGCGATCGCCACGCTGGGTGGCAACGCCGCGCGGATCAATCCGTTGCAGCCGGTGGATCTGGTGATCGACCATTCAGTGCAGGTAGACGAGTACGGGTCAGACGCCGCGTTTCTCATCAACGCTAACCTGGAATTCGAGCGGAATCAGGAGCGCTATGCGCTGCTCCGGTGGGGCCAAACGGCTTTCCGTGATTTCCGCGTTGTGCCGCCCGACACGGGGATCGTGCACCAGGTGAATCTCGAGTATCTGGCCAGCGTCGTATTCACGCGGCGGGATGGAGGCGATACGATCGCCTACCCCGATTCACTCGTGGGAACGGACTCGCACACCACAATGATCAATGGGCTCGGGGTCGTCGGGTGGGGAGTTGGCGGAATCGAGGCCGAAGCGGCGATGTTAGGACAGCCGCTCTCTATGCTCATACCCGAAGTAGTGGGATTCAAGCTGCATGGCCAGCTTCCTACTGGCGCAACGGCCACCGACCTCGTGCTGACCGTGACCCAGATACTGCGGCAGAAAAAGGTCGTTGGAAAATTCGTCGAGTTTTACGGCGCCGGACTGTCCGCGCTCTCCCTGGCAGACCGCGCCACGATCGCCAACATGGCGCCGGAGTATGGCGCCACGATGGGGTTCTTCCCCATCGATGATGAAACGCTGAAGTACCTGACCTTGACCGGGCGCGACCAGCAGCACGTAGCACTGGTCGAGGCGTACGCGAAGGCCCAGGGAATCTTCCGAACCGACGATACACCCGATCCCGAGTTCTCCGAGACCGTCTCGCTCGACCTGTCGACGATAGAGCCCAGCCTTGCGGGCCCTAAGCGGCCGCAGGACCGCGTCCCTCTGTCCGCCGCGAAGGTGATGTTCAGGCAGGCTTTGCGGGCCGAGATCGAGCGCGTTGCGTCGGCAAACAAGAGCAGTGTCGCCGTGCCGCGGACCGCAGCGGTTGCGTCCGCTGAACCAGAGACCGCGGTCGCCGTCATGAGGGAGGACACGGAGGGCGGCGACCAGCCACAGCACACCGGGCCGCTCGGGGGACCGGAAGTCGCGGGCGAGCTCCGCGGAAAGTCGTTCACACTGTGTCACGGATCCGTGGTGATCGCGGCGATCACGAGCTGCACGAACACGTCCAATCCGTCCGTCATGCTCGCCGCGGGATTGCTTGCGCGCAACGCAGTCCGTGCGGGCCTTACCACCAAACCTTGGGTCAAGACGAGCCTCGCCCCAGGGTCCAAGGTCGTGACCGAGTATCTGCGAAAGGCCGGCGTGCTGGAGCCGCTCGCGACACTCGGATTCAACGTCGTCGGCTACGGATGCACGACGTGCATCGGCAACTCAGGGCCTTTGCCTCAACCCATCGCAGACGTCATAGAGCAGCACAAGTTGATAGTAGCTGCGGTTTTGTCAGGGAACCGCAACTTCGAGGGACGTGTCAACCCACTGACGCGCTTCAACTATCTGGCGTCGCCACCGCTGGTCGTGGCGTACGCACTCGCGGGCCGCATGGACATTGACCTCGTGACCGAGCCGCTGGGCGTCGGTGCGAAAGGCCCCGTGTTTCTGCGCGACGTATGGCCGGCGCCTAAGGACGTCGAAGAAGAGATCCTGCGCTCGGTGAAGCGAGCGATGTTCACGACCGAATACGCCGACGTGTTCGCAGGTGACGAGCATTGGCGCGGGCTTCCGGTGCCCAAAGGCGACCGATTTGCGTGGGACCCCTCATCCACCTACGTCAAGCAGCCGCCGTACTTCGAGGGCATGCCCGTCAAGCCACCGGACGTGCGCCCTATAACAGGTGCGCGGGTGCTCGTCATGCTGGGCGACTCCATCACCACCGACCACATCTCGCCGGCCGGATCGATACCAGCGGCGAGCCCCGCTGGAAAGTGGTTGATCGCACACGGAGTCTCCGCCGCTGATTTCAACTCGTACGGCGCGCGGCGCGGCAACCACGAAGTGATGGTGCGCGGGACGTTCGCGAACATTCGCCTGCGCAATGAGCTGGTTCCCGGGTCGGAGGGGTGGTGGACCGCGACGACATCGGGTGGCGAGAAGATCCCGATCTACGATGCGTCGTTGGAGTACGCGCGCGCAGGCACCCCACTGCTCGTGATAGCGGGTAAAGAGTACGGCTCTGGATCCTCGCGCGACTGGGCCGCAAAAGGAACACTGCTCCTGGGTGTACGTGCGGTGATAGCCGAGTCGTTCGAGCGAATTCACCGTTCGAACTTGCTCGGCATGGGGGTTCTTCCGTTGGAATTTGCCGAGGGCGCGACGCGCCAATCGCTCGGGCTCACGGGTTTCGAGACCTATGATATCGACGGCTTGTCGAGCGGCATGTCGCCAAGGGCGCAGCTGACGATTCGAGCGCGCGCGGCGGATGGAACCGTTACGAAGTTCTCGGCGCGTTCGCGAATCGACACGCCCGAAGAGCTACGCTACTACAACCACGGTGGCATCCTTCCGTACGTGCTACGCAACTTGTTATGACCGTGGTTTCACCGTCGTTTCAATGATTGCCGCGTGACCACACGATCACGATCAGGGCGGCAAGCGTGCCCACGGACGACACAGGGATTCGCCGCAGCACGACGACTTCGGTTACCGCAGCGCCCAGCATCAAGGCACTGAGCGCGGCGGCGCCAATGCCGCTGGTGCCCGGCAGAGCCAGCAGCACCGCGCCTGTGATTTCCCACGCCCCGGTCGCGTAGCGGAACCACTGGCCAAGACCTACCGCATCGAACAGCGTCACCATGGCCGGCATGCTCAGGAGCTTTGCGGCGCCGGCCGCGATGAACTCCGCGACGAGCGCCCATCGGACCAGCGTAAGCACGCGGCTGGGGAGGTCACGCCCGGCGTCCGCCGCGACGCCGTGCGTCGGGTCAGCGCCGATAGGGTCGCCCCCTTCGTTTTCGTCGCGGGAAGCCCTCTGTGCCTCAGGCACGGTCATATCCTGTACCGAGCGGCTAGGCGCCAGGTCGTCAGGTCGGCCGGCACGCTGTAAACCTCCGCGCCCGCCTCGAGCGGGCCCACAACTCTCACGCTCGCGCCGCAGAAAATCGCGGCTCGCCGGAGCGCTACCTCCACTCTCGTGTGGTCGGTGAATCCGGTCGCATCGGTAAATCCCACGCGGAACCGCGGGTCCAGCCAGAGGTAGCCCAACCCGGCGTCGGCTGACAGACGATTGAACAACGGACGAGCCGCGATCGTGGCCTCTGTCCCAATAGAGCGCGGGTAGAAGATGTCATTCGACGGCATCGTGCCGTAGCACGGCGCGGCCGGATCACTGAGTTGCAGCGATGCCTTGGGGCACGTGATAGGGGCATGGATCGAGCCCGTCGTCCCGTGCACACGGAGCTGCAGTAGAAGACCCGGCGTTCGCCGGCTCTCGTCCGAATTCGGAGCGAGCAGCTGGCGGGTATATGACGCTGCCAAACTGCCGAAATTTGGGTCCGCGCGATCGACCGTTATTTGGGGCTCGTAGCTCCCTTCGACCGCGAAGCCAGCCGGCAACCCCAGCTCCAGCCGAACCCGCGGAAGTATCGGTGCGACGTGCGTGCCCTCCTGTTTCGCGGCATAGCAATAACCGGTCTGCAGAAGAGAATTGGCCGGTGCCGGTACGCCGGTCAGCTCCCCGACGATGGCAACGTGGCCAGGGGACAGGATCTCTGGGGGCAGCACAGTGGCGAACGCAACCGGCGCTTCATAAAACGCCAGCAGCTTCGCCTCGTTGCTGCCTGGCGGTGGGACACATTGTGCCCCCGCCTGCGCGGCCGCCACGATTAGGCCTCCGACGACCGCCGCGACGCGAGCGCTCACGCACGCGCGCGCGACGGTCATCAACGACCGAAGGAAGATCACTGCACGACGACCGTGCCATGCATGTATGGGTGGATAGTGCAGTGATAGAGATACGTGCCGGCGGTTGGAAACGTCCGAACGACCGACGCATCCATCGTCGCGGGAATGTCTGCCGGCGCGCCGGCTACATCGAAATGCACGACGTGCGCGACGTCGGCAAAGGTGAACGTCACCATTGTCCCCGCCGCCACCGTGTCTGGCGTCGGGCTAAAGAAGTACGTCGTGCCGCTCGCACTGCCGCTGGCGTTGATCGTCGAAGAGCTTGCGCCACCAGTTGACTGCGCTGGTGAAGTCGGCGAGCTAGACCCGCTGCTTGACTGCGCTGGTGAAGTCGGTGAGCTAGACCCGCTGCATCCGGCCCCGGCTACTCCCACCGCAATGATGGACAAAAGTGAAAAAAACCTGAACGTCGTGGCGCACCGCATGAGACCAACTCCGTAGTGAGGATCGTGCGCACGCGCCGAGTGCGAGTGCGCGCACGTAACGTGCGGCCACCGGACCGGCCTCACCCTGTTTTCGGGGTGAACGACACGTGCGCCGGGGTAAATGGCGAGCCACCGCGCCTTGGCGCGCGGGGCCTACAACGAGCGCGCTAGGAAGGCTTGAACCGCGCTACGGTATCGGCGCCCCGTGGTCACTTTGGTCCCGTCGGTGAGAATCACGACGTAGTCGCCACCAAACCACGGTTGGATTTCGCGGATGCGATCGAGGTTCACAACTGTAGACCGGTGCACGCGTAAGAAGCCGCTTGGAGGCAGTCGTCGCTCCAAGTTCGTCAGAGTGTCGCGAATGACGTGGGTCTCGCGGCCCACGTGCAGCCTGAGGTTGTTGTCCATCGCCTCGACCCAATCCACGTCGCGTGCCTTGACGAACACGACGCGGCCATTTCCTCTCACGGCCTTGATCGCGAGGCGCGGCTCATCGGCCGCGGTAGAGACTGTCCCCCCAACAGCCGCACCGGCGACCGCGGCGACATCGGCTACAAGCGCCGCCAGCCGTGACCGGAGATCGATGAGGGCCGCCGGGTCAGCGGCAGCGCCGTACAGACGCGCAATCTGTGACTTCGCCCGCCGCAGTGCTTCGGACAGGCGCTCGCGCGATACCGGCTTCAGGACGTAGTCCACCGCATGGACCTCGAATGCGCGAACGGCATGAGCATCCGACGCGGTCACAAAAATGACCACGGGCATGCGATCCGCTCCAACCGCACGTACAACCCCGAACCCGTCGAGCTCGGGCATCTGGATGTCGAGCAGGACAACGTCCGGATCTTCAGACCTGATCGCGGCAATCGTCTCGTGGCCGTCTCCGCACTCGGCCACGACTGTGACCGACGCGTCATCGGCCAACAACTCGCGCACCCGGGCTCGCGCGAGCGGCTCATCGTCAGCGACGATCACGCGCAGACGATCCGCCAAGGGCCCGAACACCTCCGACGCGCCGGCGCCTGCCATCATTGGTCGCTCATGGATTCGTATCACGTCCGCAACGGCAGCTCGATCTCAACAGTGAAACCCTGGCCCGGCGCGGTCGTGACGGTCATAAGCTGGAGCTCGCCATATAAGTACCGGAGCCGCTCGCGTGTGTTCCCAAGGCCGATGCCTTCCCGCACCGGGGGTTCCGGCTGACTCGTAAGCGCCGCGCCCACACCGTCGTCCGCCACACTCAGCCGAAGCCGATCATCTTCGCAATATGCCCGTACGCGGACGACACCTCCGGCGGCACGCGGCCCAATGCCGTGCCGAATGGCATTCTCCACCAAGGGCTGCAGCAATAGGTTCGGCACATACGCCTGACGCGCACGGGGCTCGATGTCGATGCTCACGGCCAGTCGATCCTGAAACCGAAGACGCTGAATCTCCACGTAGTAACCGAGGAGCTCCAGCTCCCGATCGAGCCGCACCTCCTGCTCCGCGCGGCCGTCCAGCGACAGGCGCAGAAGCTCACCGAGTCCGTTCACGGTCCGCTCGGCGGCCCGCGCATCGATCCTAATCAGCGCCGTGATCGTGTTGAGCGCGTTGAAGAGGAAGTGAGGCTGCAATTGATGTTTCAAGCCTTCGAACTGGGCGCGCGCGAGTCGCATTTCGAGTTGTTGCCGAACATGCGCGGCCTCGCTGTACCGCACGGCCAGACGCTCGTGCCAGGCAGTGGCGTAGGTGGCAACCGCACCGGCAACGGCAAGAAATAGAACCTTGGCGCCCTCGTCCAGCGGGGCAACGCCGGTCCCTGCAGCAGCGGCAAGAGGGCTGGCCGTCAGGGCGACACGGCCTGTGCCAATCATAAACACCACCAGCGCCGCGTACTCCGCGACAGTCAGTGCCGCTACGCCCGCAGCTGTCCGAGCGGACGAGGTTACCGGGCGGGCGGCGAGGACGGCAAAGTAGGCAAGAAACATTGGCGCCTTGAGCGCGAGCGCCGGTGACTGCGTTAGTCCGTAACCAGCCATGCTCGCGGTGACAGCCGTGATGTCCACCATCGGATTTGCCACCGCTAACCACGCCGGCAGACGCGGCCGCCTGTACCACAACAGATACTGCCCCAACGTCCATGCCATCACGACGGCGAGAATGCACACGTTAATGAGTCGCAGAGCTGGCGTCAGGCGAGGAGCGTACGCGACTGCTGCCATGACTAGAAGCGCGATAATTGCGGCGCGCACGCCGTTGAGCTGGCGCTCGGCGCGATCACGCAGCTCGCCGAGTGGCTCGCGCAGCGACTCGGCAGGGGATCCGGCCGTCGCGTCAGTCTTCGACTCGATATGCGGATGCGACGGATTCCCGGCTTCGCTAACCACTCGCGGCCGCCCGGTGACAGTGGTTACAGCTAAATCGGTTGCCATGCGCCCTGGCTCCGCCTTCCGAGCGTGTCGAAACTCTCGCGTTGCGTCCCGTCTTCATACGAGTATAGCGATTATCCACCGTTTCGATCATAAGGAATACCGTGGCCACAGCCGTTGCGCCAAGTCAGGCACGAACCACGACATCGGACGTCAGCGAATACCGCTGGCTGATCCTGCTGGGACTCATCACCGCTGCAATCATGGAAGTGCTCGACACCACGATCGTGAATGTCGCACTTCCGCAGAATGGCCGGAAACCTTGGTGCAACTAGGGATGAGATTGGATGGGTAGCGACAGGCTACATCCTGTCAAACGTCGTGGTGCTGCCGCTAACGGCCTTTTTCACGGCGCGATTTGGCAGGAAGAACTACCTGTCCGTGTCGATTCTCATATTTGCCGGCGCCTCGTTCATGTGCGGAACCTCGCACAGCCTCGTGGAGCTGGTGATATGGCGCGTCGTTCAAGGCGCTGGAGGCGCGGCGCTGCTATCCACCGCGCAGGCCACGCTCCGACAGGTTTTCCCGCGTGAGCAGCAGGGAATGGTGCAGGCCCTTTTCCTGTTGGGAGTCATCGTAGCCCCGACGGTCGGCCCCACGCTCGGGGGTTGGATCACCGACAACTACACATGGAACTGGTGTTTCTTCATAAACATGCCGATCGCCGCGGCATGCCTTTTCCTCGTAACAACGTTTCTGCACGATCCGCCGGAGCAGCGTCGATCCACTGGGCAGGTCGATTGGGCGGGAATTTCCCTCCTGACTGTAGGCCTAGGGTCGCTGCAATACGTGCTGGAGGAAGGCAACCGATACGACTGGTTCGAGGACAAGACGATCACTCGCCTCGCCGTCGTCGCCGCCATCTGCCTCTCCGTCATGCTCTGGTGGGAGTTGTCGCGCCGCAACCGGAATCCGGTGGTCGACTTCAGGGTCCTGAAGAATCGGGACCTCGCCGCCTCAATTTTTCTCTTTGTCGCACTGGGATTCGGCCTCTACGGCGGCGTATTCATCTTTCCGCTGTTCACGCAGAGCATCCTCAACTTTACACCGACCGCCACCGGGCTTGCTCTGTTCCCCGGCGGGTTGGGGACAGCCGCGGCCGCGCTGATCTGCGGCCGGTTGCTGACCGGCGCCCGTCCGCTCGTCGACCCGCGCGTGTTGATCGCAATCGGCGTCGTCATCTTCGGCACGGCAATGTGGAAACTCGGCCATCTCACTACACAGGCCGGTGAGCCCGATGCTCGCGCCGCGCTCTTGGTCCGCGGACTGGGACTCGGGTTTCTCTTCACGCCCATCAACAATGTCGCGTTCGGCAGTCTCAAGCCCGAGACCGCCCAACAGGCCTCAGGGCTCATCAATCTGGCGCGGCAGCTTGGCGGTTCTTTCGGCATCGCCATCCTCACGAACTACGTCACGACTCACACGGAGTATCACCGGGTCGATCTGCTTACCAACCTGTATGCGTGGAACCCTGTAGTCGCGACGCGAACACAGATGATCGTCAGCAACCTTGTTGCGCATGGCTATACGACGCTGGCCGCCCAACGGGCCGCCCTCATGCAGCTCGACCAGATGGTAACGCGCCAGGCATCGATGCTGAGCTATAACGACGCGTGGATGCTGATTCTGTTCACCTTTGTATGCGCTTCGCCGGCCATCCTAGTCTTGCGGAGACCCGGTCGCAGCGGCGCGGGCGCTAACGTGCACTGAGGGCGCGAATCCCGGGCGACATCACGTCACGTTCTTCCCCGACGGGTCGCGCGACGCCACATTTTTCCCGACACACAGCTCACACGAACCAGCGGAGGGTCAATGGCAGCAACGGATGCGCCACTTGCACGAGTGACGCAGCGGGTACGAGCGATGCGCAAGGCAGGAGACTCGGAGCGGAGAATCGCCACGGCGCTCGGTTCCACCCGCAATGTGGTGCACACGATCCTCACGAAGGGAGCCGTCGTCACGCGGGGTAAAGCGAAGCAAGCACTCTTGCGATGGGCCATCCGCAACGGTGCGGCACCGGCACACGCGGCACACGCAGCAACTGCCAAGGCGGCATCCGGCTCGGTTCGCGTTGAGCCCAAACGTCGCCGACGCCGACGCGGCGCGAGAAAAGCCTCACCGACGTTCACGGCTACCCATCAGGGCGAGCATATAAATGCCCAGTCCAGATTCGCCACGCTCGAAACCGAGCATGGACACGTGCTCAGGCTCGCAGCCGGCGCTCGCTACGTACTTCGGAACGGCGCACTGTACCGCCAGGTGGCCTGAGGTAGCCTAAGGAACCGCGGAAGAATCCCCCGCATCGCCCGGACCGCGCGGAATTCTGGCCGAGAACACTGCCGGCGTCGTGTCATTCGCCACGGTCTGAATCGTCAACTGCGAGGGAAGGAACGCGTCGCCCGCGCTTTCCAGTGACACGTAGTGCGTCCCGGGATCGACTCGGACAATGAGTGGGCTGAATCCGTAAGTGCGTCCGTCAACGCGCACCTTGGCGGTGCCCCCGCGCGTGATCACCTGGATGTACGCCGGCGCATCGGGCAACGCGGGTGCCCGCCTCGGGTACAGCGTTGTGTCGAACGACACGGGACTCCGCCGGATCGTCGCGGCGCTGCGAATCGGGGCTTGATTATCTGGCCCGGCGACCTGGGCGCCGGAGTCGGCCGATTGGCCAGCAGCCGAGGTCGAGTCTGCCGTTACCGCCTGTGGGGCAGTTGATCCCATCGCTGGCGCGGTCATGTGCGAGCTCAAGCCGGCCGTTTCGCGACCGGAAAGACCTGACCCCGTGAGCCGAGCTTTCGTGACGAGGACAGCCAGAAGAGCGGCCGCCGCGACGACGCCGATCCCCGTCCAGATACCTATCGCCGCTTCAGCTGGAGGACGCTCGACGATTACCGGCGCCGACGTGCGGGTGGAGAATGTCGGGCCTTGCCCGCCTAGTGCATCCACAAAGGCCGATGCACTTCGGAAGCGGCCGCTGGGAACCTTGGCCATCGATCGCCGGATCGCACCGTCTATGTGCGGCGGAAGAGCTGCACGCAGCATCGACGCGCTCGGTACTTCTGCAGCCAAATGCAGTCTCATGAGATCGTGCACCTGCATGGTCTCGAAGGGACGGTGCCCGGTCAGCATCTCGAATGCCATCACGCCAAGGGCGTACTGGTCGGCTTGCGGACCGATCTCCTCTCCTCGCCACTGCTCCGGAGCCATGTAACCGGGCGATCCGACAACCCCCGCTACACTGGAGGGTGCAGCCAGACGTGTTCCGACGCCCATCGCGCGCGCGATCCCGAAATCCGAGACCATCGCGTGTCCGCTGTCCCCAATGAGCACGTTTGCGGGCTTGATGTCGCGATGGATGACGCCCTGGCCGTGCGCATAGTCGAGCGCGCTCGCGACGTCGCGGAGAATGCCGAGCGCGCGCCCATATACCAGCGCCGAATGGCCGCTAAGCGCATCCTCCAGTGTGCCTCCTCGCACTAGTCGCATGGCGTAGTACGCGACCACGTTGTGTTGGCCCACGGCAAAGATCGGCACGATGTGCGGATGATCGAGTCGCGCCGCGAGCTTGGCCTCGCGCTCAAATCGGGCATAAGCCTCAGGCGAGACCACGGGATCGATCGCCAGAACCTTCAGCGCTACCTCGCGATCGAGGGCCCGTTCGTACGCGCGAAATACGAAGCCCATGCCGCCGCGACCCAGCTGTTCCAGCAGCTGGTACGTATCACCCACGGCTTGCTGCAACCGGAGCCGCATGCGCTCGGCCCGTTCCGTTGCGCTAGAGGCGGTGACTGCGGCGCCACATTGCCCACAGGAGTCCCAACCCGTCGCGAGTGCTGCACCACATTGGGGGCAGACGCCAGTCCACCCTGCCGGCGTAGTGACGGCAGCGTATGAGTGCGAGGGACGACTAGTGGGCATCTGGTGTTGACTAGGGTAAACAGGGGCGAGTCACTCGAGCTATGGCGGGGCGTCCTCTCGGAGGGACATTATTGAAGAGCCGCCCCCACCATTGATGAATACGCGTGAGTTGCTGACCGACTTGTACCTCGCGGCCGTGGCGGGGGCGTTGCCAGAGCGCGCCACACAGGACGCGGTCGGTGCGCTGGATCTCACCCGGGGCTCGCCCGTCCGGATCATCGCGTTGGGCAAGGCGGCGCACGCGATGGCCGCCGGCGCCGTGTCAGCCATCCGAGCGCATGGGCAGCAGCTGGCGGGCGGAGTGATTGTCGCTCCTACAGACCAACCTGCGCCGGATTCAGCCTTGCGCTCGCTTGTGGGCGACCACCCGGTACCCGGTGACCGGTCGCTGGCGGCAGCCGCCGCCATCGGCAATGCAGTGGCAGACGTTGGGCCTGCCGACGAGGTGCTCGTGCTCGTGTCGGGCGGAGGCACGAGCCTCGTTGCGGCACCCATTGAGGGGATCCCAGAGTTCGGGCAAAATGACCTGCGGGCCCTGTATCAGGCGTTGCTCGGATCTGGCGCCGACATCGTGGCCATGAACGCAGTGAGGAAGCGATTCGCGCGGTGGAGCGGGGGCCGGCTCGCCAAGGCACTGGCGCCCGCACGGGTGCACTGTCTCATCGTGTCTGACGTCCTGGGCGATGATCCGGCATCCATAAGCTCGGGGCCGTGCACTCCCGATCCGATGACTGCGGGCGCACTCAACAGCTCGCTGAAGCAGGCGGCGCTGTGGGACAAGCTGCCGGCAAGCGCGCGCGAGCACCTCGGGGCCGTAGCCCGCGGAGCGGCGAACGAGACGCCAAAGCCAGAGGATTCAGCGTTTCGTCGTGTCTCGACACGAGTAATAGTGAGTAACGCTCACGCCGTGCGCGCAGTAGCTGAGAGAGCGCGCGCCGCGGGGATCGACGAGGTGACGGTCGTGCCCGAGCCGCTTACGGGCGAGGCTGCCATCGCGGGGGTGCGCATCGCGAGCGACCTGATAGCGCGACGCAAACGCGAACGTGGTCCGCACCGCACACGTTGTGTCGTGTGGGGAGGCGAGACGACGGTCACGCTGGACCTCGACCTCGCGGATGCGGAACCACCCCTTGGCGGTCGGAGTCAGGAACTGGCTCTCGCGGCTGCGCGCTCGCTACACGATGCGGGCGAACAGGCACGTGGCATTGCTCTGCTCGCGGCGGGCACCGATGGTCGTGACGGGCCAACCAATGCGGCGGGCGGTATCGTCGACGAATTCACGTGGAGCGCGGTTGATGGCGCCGGCCGTAACCCAGCCCATGATCTCGCCCAGCACAACGCGTATCGCGCACTTGATGCCGCGCATGCGTTGCTGCGCACGGGTCATTCGGGGACGAATGTGATGGACGTCGTCATCGGCGTAATTTTGTAGGTGTCCCGATTCACGGTTGGACTTATTCAGTCCGCGGTGCCCGACGATCCCGTCGCAGCACTGCGTGAGACGGCGAGCCGCGTGCGCGAGGCCGCTCTGCGCGGCGCTCAGGTGATCTGTTTGCAGGAGCTGTTCAACTCGCGCTACTTCTGCCAAGCGCAAAAAGGCGAGCGATTCGACATTGCCGAGCCGATACCGGGACCGACGACGGAGACGATGCAGCGGCTGGCAGCCGAACTCGCAGTCGTCATAGTCGTTCCGACATTCGAGCGACAAGCGGCCGGCGTGTACCGAAATTCGGCGGCCGTGATCGACGCCGACGGAGCGCTGCTCGGCGTGTATCGAAGAATGCACATCCCGGACGACCCGTTGTACCACGAGAAGTACTACTTCACGCCAGGCGATGCCACGCAAGATGAGAGTGGCACTACGCGTGGCTCCGCGAATGGTTTCCGTGTCTGGCCTACGCGATACGCCAAGGTCGGCGTGTTGATATGCTGGGACCAGTGGTATCCCGAGGCAGCTCGCATCACGAGCCTGTTGGGCGCGGACGTGCTGGTTTACCCGACGGCGATTGGGTGGCACCCGTCTGAAAAGGCGCAATTTGGCGCTGACCAGGTTGCCGCTTGGCAGACGGCGCAGCGCGCGCACGCGATCGCAAACGGGGTTTATGTGGCCGCGGTCAACCGTGTGGGACACGAGCCCGAGGCGGGTACGGACGGGCTGGAGTTCTTCGGGCACTCGTTCGTGAGCGATCCGTTCGGTCGCGTCATCGCCGAGGCGGGGACCGAGCCCACTATGCTCATCGCGCCCTGCGACACCGACGTGATTGAGGACACGCGACGCAACTGGCCATTCTTGCGCGACCGACGAGTGGATGCGTACGGACCGATCGTGCACCGTTACCTGGGGTGACAATGCCGGGCTCGCACGTCCCGCCTCGCATGCCTGGGGAATGGGAGCCGCACGCGTCCACTTGGATTGCGTGGCCGCACCACGAAGGCGACTGGCCTGGAAAACTCGCGGCGATTCCCTGGGTTTACGCGGAAATCGTCCGGGTCATCGCGCCTCACGAACGCGTGGAGATTCTCTGCCAGGACAAATCGCTGCGCGACGCCGCCGTCAAGACGCTGGACTCTCACGGCGTGCCTCGCAGCGCCTATGGGCTGCATCTCGTGCCGACAGATCGGGTGTGGCTGCGCGACTCCGCACCGACGGCCGTGGTTCGCCCGAACGGGCGCAGGGAGCTCGTGCGGTGGCGGTTCAATGCTTGGGCCAAGTACGACAATTATTCGCATGACGCGGCAATCGGACCCGTCATTGCGCGCCTCACCGGTCTTCCGATGGTGGATGCTCAGCGCCCGGATGGAAAAGGCCCTGTCGTGCTCGAGGGGGGCGCGATTGATCCGAACGGCGAAGGACTCTTGCTCGCGACCGAAGAGTGTTTCCTCTCCGACGTTCAGGTACGCAATCCGGGGCTGGACCGCGACGGATACGAGCAGGTTTTTCGCAAGTACCTGGGAGTACGGCAGACGCTGTGGCTCGGTGCCGGGTGTGTTGGCGATGATACGCACGGACATGTGGACGACGTTGCCCGCTTCGTCGCGCCGGACATCCTCGTGCTAGCGCGCGAGCCCGACCCACAGGACGAGAACCACGAGCGCTCCGAAGACAACCTGAGACGGCTTCAGCTTGCCGGCGCGGACGATGGCGCCTTTCAAGTCGTGACGCTTCCATTCCCGCGTCCGCTGACCATGGATGGTCAGCGGCTCCCCGCGAGTTACGTCAACTTCTACATCGCCAACGGCGTCGTTCTTGTGCCCACGTTCAATGACCCCAACGACCGCGTCGCGTTGAACAGTCTCGCCGAGCTGCTCCCCGACCGCCAAGTCGTTGGAATTCACGCAGTGGACCTCGTATGGGGTCTGGGGACGCTCCATTGCCTCACGCAGCAGCTCCCACGCGGTTGAGTGCGCCGGCGCTGCTGGCCAGCGCGCTACTGAGCCTGGTACTAGTCGGACCGGCCGTTAGAGCTGCGAGCGCGCAGGGGGCGGGCGACCCCCGCGCAGGCCGGGTCTCCAACCTGGCGGTTGGCAATGGTGCCGTGGTGGTAAAATCCGGCCGGGACCACACAGTCTACATGGGCGCCAGCTCGCCCACCCGCACCGTTGCGCTCGTCCTCCTGCCGACTGCCGTGGACCAATTCGTGGCGGATGCCCGCACCGTTCTGGTGGCACCTCGCACGCTCGACCGGGCCGTACTCAGCGACAAGAACGGCACCGGCTCTGTGTCGCTTTCGCGGGTGGCAGCCAAAGGCCGCGCAACATATCACTTCTTTTTTTCGGACGACCCGCTCACCGGCTTCGCGCTCGCCGCGACACCGGTCGAAGTGCGCGCGGTGATGCTTGCGCTGCACCGCGCGGCGCGCGCGGCAAGCGCGCGGCCAGAGCAGGGACCTTCGCCATTTGCGGTGCTGCCGCCCTTGTAGCTCTGAGTCGTCTCGGCAGCGAGTCCTGTTCGGACTCAGCCCCGGTTACATGTGATGCGAGGCCGCGGAGTCGGTGGGCGGTCCGGGCTGCGCGGGCTGGGCAGCTGGCGCGGGAGCAACCGGTGGGCCCGGAGCAGGACTCGCTTCGGGACCGGCGTCTAGCTTCGCCGAGCCGTGCACAATTTTGCCGCCTTGAAGCGCGGCGTAGGAGACCGTGCCCAGGCCGGCAAGTCCCGTTACGAGCACTAGGCCCTGCAGTATTTTGCCGGGGAGCACGTTCGTTGCTCCGGCCTCGCTCCGCCCCGCGCGGGCGATGCGCCACCACGCGAACGCGTTTATGACACCCGTCGCAAGCAGTACCCAGGTCGCGATGTCGGCTGCTTCCTCGTGATTCTCGATCGCCTCCTTCGTGACGTACCACTTGTGCTTCATGACGTCCTCGGCACCATGCCCGGTCAGCATGACCGGGTATGCCGCCGCCCCGGCGATCGTGAGAGAAACGGCGGCGTACAACCACGCGGCGCGACGGTGTACCAGGAGCGCGACAATGGCTGCCGCGACGCCCATGATGCTCAGAACGATCGGAAAATGATTGACCAGGAGGTGTAGGTAGGCAGCGTCCATGGCCGCAGAACTTAAACGGGCGCCGCTCCGCTGTCAGCAGCGCCCGTGCGATCATTAGCTTCCGATACAAAACGGGCTGCACAGAATGGCCACTCCCCCATCACCCATCCAGCATCGGCCCGCGGTCGTGCTGCTAAGCGGCGGGCTCGATTCGACCACGCTGCTCGCGCAAGCCGTGAGTGACGGGTACTCGGCGCACGCGCTGACGGTGCTGTACGGACAGCGCCACGCCCAAGAAGTAGACGCGGCGCGGCGAATCGCGGCGCGCTACGGCGCTCCACATCACGTCGCAGAGGTGGATCTCCGCGCAATCGGGGGATCGGCGCTCACAGCGGATGTGCCGGTGCCGAAAGACCGAACAGCCCACGAAATCGGTGCGGGGATCCCGGTGACCTACGTGCCCGCACGCAACACCGTGCTCCTATCACTGGCGCTCGCCTGGGCCGAAGTCCTGGACGCTGGCGACATTTTCATCGGCGTTAACGCGCGCGACTACTCCGGTTATCCTGATTGCCGTCCGGAGTTCATCGCCGCGTTTGAGCGGGCCGCAAATCTTGCGACAAAGGCCGCGGTCGAAGGCAAGAGGCACGTGCGCGTGCGCGCTCCGCTGATCGATCTCACCAAGCGGGACATCATTGCGCTTGGATTGTCGTTGGGCGTCAACTACGCCATGACCACGAGCTGCTACGACCCAGATCCGTCCGGCGCGGCGTGCGGCCGCTGTGATGCATGCCAGCTTCGTCTAGAAGGGTTTCGGGCCAACGCGGTGGCAGACCCTGCACCATACCAACACGCCACCCTGACTCCGCCGTGATGTACACGGTCAAGGAGATCTTCTACACCCTGCAGGGAGAGGGCGCAAACGTCGGGCGAACGGCCGTGTTCTGCCGGTTCGCCGGATGCAATCTGTGGACTGGTCGTGAGAGCGACCGCGAGGACGCGGTGTGCCAGTTCTGCGACACCGACTTCGTCGGCATTGGACCCGACGGGGGGCGGTTCGAGACCGCGGGCAGTCTAGCCGACCGTGTGGCTGCAGCGTGGGAAGGCGCCAGCGGGGGCGACACGGGCGACGGGCATCGCTTCGTTGTATGCACCGGCGGCGAGCCCTTTCTCCAGCTCGACCAAGCGCTGGTGGACGCGCTGCACGCCCGCGATTTCACAGTTGCGGTGGAAACTAACGGTACACTTCCGCCTCCCGCGGTCGTCGACTGGCTTTGCGTAAGCCCCAAAGCCAATGCGGACCTTCTGCTCCGCTCCGGCGACGAGCTCAAGCTCATCTATCCTCAGGCCGACGCGGAACCCGAACGCTACGAAACCCTCAACTTCCGTCATTTCTTCCTACAGCCCATGGACGGCCCGCAGGTCGCCGCGAACACTCGGGCGGCAGTGGACTATTGTCTTCGACATCCGCGCTGGCGACTGAGCCTCCAGACGCACAAACTCGTCGGGCTGCGCTAGCCCGTTACGCCAGCGCGCGAATCGTGGGGCCTCCGCCCGTGGAAAGAGAGGAGGCCCCGTCGTGTTTCAAGCTCGCGCTTCGCTAGGTGATTCTATCACGCTCGCGGCCTGGCGCTCCGCTCCGTGCGTGATGGTCGACCGCTGCGCGCCAGGCTGCGCAGCGGTCGTTTGGGCCGGGTGAATTCCCTCGGCGAACTCCTCGATCATCTTCTTGTTGAAGGCAGGAATGTCGTCCGGCCTACGGCTCGTAACGAGCCCTTCATCAGTAACCACGTCGCGATCTACCCAGTCTGCGCCCGCGTTGCGAAGATCGGTCCGAAGTGAAGGCCACGACGTCACGGTGCGCCCGCGAACTACGTCCGCCTCGACGAGTAGCCAGGGACCGTGACAAATCGCCGCAACAGGCTTGCCGGCGATGAAGAAAGACCTCACGAAATCCACGGCTTGTTTGTCCATTCGGAGCTTGTCTGGATTCATGACGCCGCCCGGCAGCAGTAGCGCATCAAAGTCGTCAACGCGCGCTTTCTCCAGTGCGCGGTCAACCTTGATCTCCTGACCCCAATCGTCCACGTCCCACCCCTTGATCTTGTCTGGCTTGGGCGAGATCACCGTAGCTGTTGCTCCCTGCGCTTCGAGCGCCTCTTTGGGCTTGATCAGCTCGCTCTGCTCCACGCCGTCCGTCGCCAAAACCGCCACGCGCTTGCCGTCGAGTTTGCCGTCTGCCATGTGTGCCTCCCGTGTACCGGCATCGACTGTCGATGCCCTGACTGATATTCAGCAAGTGCCCGACCACGTTCTTGGGAATCGGGCTTTAGGCAAAGTGCAGACCGCGCGCGCAGGAATCGCCGAATACCGCGCGCACATGGCTGAGGGGGCACGTAGGCCACCCTCGTGAACCTCTGGCACTAACGGTGCACACACGGCTCTCACGCTCTTTCGCAACAAGGTGAGCGAGCTAGTCTAGTCGGCGGAGCGCGTCACCTGTGCCGACTGCAGCGCTGGTGCTGCAGCGGAGCGGCGCCGACGGCGCCGGACCGCGCCAGATGCCTGGTTCACGAGTGCGCCCGTCTGGGGGAAGTCCGACCCGCTGAGCGCAGCGACGAGACGCAGCGCGACCCGCGCGGAGTCTGGTACGATCTGGCCGGGCGCCATCTGGTACGTGGCGCGCAGCTGGGGGGCGCGAATTCCGCCCGCGCGGTCGAGGGTGGCGCATAGCACGGCGCCTCGGTCGCGCGGATCACCCAACGCGAACGGACCATAATTGATCAGATTGCCCAGCGAATAGGCGATTAGCCCGCGTCCACGCCATTCGATTGCGCGCAGGACATGAGGCCCATGCGCGACGACCAGCAACGCACCGGCGTCTACCGCGGAGTGCGCGAACGCCACCGGATTGCCACGAACCTCGCCGGCGTACCGCTCCACGGAGTCAGCCGTGTGCTGCGCGCTCGCGCCCTCCGCGCCCATGTGCGCCGTGACGACAACCCATCGATAGCGAGCTGCGGCGCGGGCCACGAGCCTTCGCACCGCGTCGAGCTGCCGCACTCCTGGGTCCGACCAGGAGCTGAACCCCAGGATTGCCAGAGTGTCGCGACGCGTCACCGCCACGAGCGTTGGCATCGTATCCTGCCCCGTGACGAGGACACCAGCACTGTCGAGTAAGGCGAGGGTCACGAGAAAACCATCTACTCCGGCATCGTGAGCGTGATTGTTGGCCAGATTGACGACGACGACCGCTGGCGAGTCGACCAGCGTCCGCAAGGCATGCGCTGCGGCCGGGGGCTGACGAAGGGAAAAGCAGTACGCCTGAGCCGGCGTGCATTTCGGCTCGGCGACGGGCCCGTCACCGATCGCACCCTCCGCGTTCACGAGGGCGACGTCGGCGCCGCGCATCAGGGAGCGCAGCGGCATGACTAACGAATCCGGCGCGCGCAGCGCAGCAAACGGTTGCGTTGCACTGTCAGTCACGCGGAGTGCCCAGGCCGTGTCGAGATTCGTGCCCAGCGTGACGTCACCACCCGCACAGATTCGTACCTGGCGGGGCGGCCGGGCACTTCGCCCGTCGGTCTCGACTCGGTTTGCCGGCTGCGCCGCAGCACGGGCGGCGACGGCTGCTCCTCCCATCATGGCAGCCCAAACGCATCCGACCGCGCGGCGAGCGGCGAGGCGCCGTGGCAGTAGTATCACCTCGTGCCGATGGCCCCCGAGGCGGCCGGGCTGACCAGGCGCGCGCCACCCGAAGACCGCCGCTGGATGCGCGTTGGCGACGCGGTTGGAAGCTCGAACCAGAACGTCGTCTTGACGTTGGGCTCGGACGTCACGCCAATGGTCCCACCGTGCTGCTCTACTATCGCTTTGGAGATGGCGAGCCCGAGACCTGTGCCGCCACGCCGGCGAGTGTCCGACGCGTCGAGCTGTTGAAACCGGCCAAACAACCGGCCGACATCCGCCGCCGCAATACCGGGTCCCGGATTCTCCACGGCGAATCGTACCACCGTGGGTGCGGGCGATCCGCCATTTCCTGCGCCGGAGATCGCCGCGGGAAGCGTGCCGATCTCGACAGCCGAAACTTCGACCGTCGAACCCTCCGGCGAGAACTTGATCGCGTTCGGAGATGAGATTGGTCAGCACCTGTACTACGCGGTCGCGGTCGCCGGGAAATGTCCGGTGCGCCACCACGTGCTCCGCCAGCCGCATTTTGAACTGCTCGGCCATCGGGCGGATTCCGTCCATCGCGGATCGCATTACATCGGCGGGCATGAGCGTGGTCGGCCGTAGCTCCAGCTTGCCTGCTTCGATCTTGTCGAGATCCAACATGTCGTTGATGAGTCGGATCAAGCGCTCGGAATTTGCGCGGGCGATGCGCACGAGATCGAGTCCCTGTGGGGACAGAACACCCACCGCGCCGCCTTCCAGCAGCCCGAGCGACCCCCTGATAGAGGTGAGGGGTGTGCGAAGCTCGTGCGACACAGTCGAGACAAACTCGTTCTTGAGACGGTCCAGACGCCGCCAATGGGTGATGTCGCGAATGACGGTAACTCGCGCCGCGCTGCCTTTGTGCATAATGGCCGTCCCAATGATATCGGCGTCGAACGTGCTGCCATCCTTGCGCAGTCCTGTGGCACGGTAGGCGGAAAGCCGGTTGTCAGCAATGCTTCGCGTGACCCGCTCGCGGTCGTCCGGTATCACCAAGTCCATCGCCTTGAGGCCCCCCATCAGCTCCGCCTCGGTGTACCCAAACAGATTGCAAAAGGCTTGATTGACTTCGAGGAAGCGCCCGGCCCGCGAAACCGCAATGCCATCCGTCGATGCGTCGGATAGCCGACGGAATCGCTCTTCGCTCTCGCGAACAGCCGCCTCCGCCCGCTTGCGCAGCATGTGCGTACCAAGTTGCGCGGCGACTACGGCAACGAGCCGCACCCGGTACGCGTCTTCATCCGAAAGACCAGACATGCTGAAACTCAGCACGGCCACCAGCTCGTCGCCGGCCATCACCGGCACCGCGACCATACCGCGCAGCCCCGCGGCGACAGCCGCCGGCGCGCGCGGGCAATCTCCCTCTGTGGCGACGTCACGAACCCACGCCGGTCGAGCTTTTGCCCAAACGCGTCCAGCGACCCCCTCGCCGCGAGAGAACTCGAAATTCGCGCTGCTCTCTGCGAAGTGTTGCAGGTGTGGCTCGCCTGTATGCCATACCGTGCTCCGGGCGAGAGCGTTGCCGTCTGGCCGCACGTTCCATACTTCGCCGTATGGCCAAGCGGTGACCTCGCACAGCTGGCGAACAGCCACCTGGTACGCGCTGTCGAGGTCTGCTGCGTCCGCGATAGCGGAAGCCGTGGCGTTGAGCACGACGAGTTCTTTCTCGCGCTGCTTTTGCGCACTGATGTCACGCATGATCGTTGACAGAAACCACACGCCGCCGCGTGCCGATTCGTGCGCTACGACGACTTGTGAGACCGGTATTTCGCGCCCCTCGCGGGTCAGCACCGTCGTCTCACCCTGCCACACTCCATCCCGCGTCGCCGAGGGAATGATCACGTCCAGGGCGTACTGGCGAGTCTCGGTTGTGTAGATGCCATCCAGCTCGATGTTGCTCACAGGCTCGGTGTCCGCGATGCCAATCAGCCGGCGTCCGGCACGATTGATGTACTCCGCTCGTCCGCGGACATCCGCCACGCTCACAAAATCCGTGGTGGCGTCGAGCGTGCCGACGAGCCGCGCGCGGGCTTCCTCGGCGGACCGTTGAGCGGTGACGTCGCGAAGGATGCTGCGAATAGCCACGGCGGCGCCGTCTTCCATTCTGCATGCGCCGCGTACCGACAACACGACTCTCCGCCCTTGACGCGTTTTGAACACTCCTTCGAATACGCTGGGCTGCCCGCCAGCCAGCAATCGCTCGCGCATCTCTCGGTACTGGGCGGCGTATTCGGCTACGACCATCGTGTCGCTCCCTTCGGCCGCCCACTCGGCGACGCCGTAGCCGAACGTGCGAAGCCAGGCATGGTTGACGTAAAGCAGTTTGCCCGCAGCCGACGTGATCTCGATCAGCTCGTCGGAATTGTCCATGAAGTAGCGGAACTGCTCTTCCGCCGACTCGCGCGCCACGGCCCCCGCGTGGGCTTGTTGTGCCAGCCACAGCGTCCGCGCGAGCAAGAACGTGAGCACGAGCCCGACGCTCCATACGTCGATAGCGGCGCGCGACCAGGCCGCAGGGAGTTGCCGCACGAGGCCTACGGTTACGAGCGTGCCGACGGCGCCTATGAGCCACGGCAGCCAGTTGTAAAACCGGCGCGCGACAGAGGAGGCCAGGGCGCGAAGGTCCATCACGCTGCACGACGCGACGAAGTGAGAAACGTCACGGGTCGCCCTCGCTATACTTCGGCCATTCGGTACGCGGCCAGGGCTCTGAGGATCGGTGCGCTCGCGACAGTGCTCGTAGCGCTTCCGTATAAGGCGTTCGACCTGGACCGCTACTTCGTACCCAAGGAGCTTGCGCTGGTCGTCACCGCCGGGGTGGCGGCGGTCGCCGGTCTCGTCGATGCGCGGCGCCTCCAGCTCACGCGGGTCGATATTTTTCTCGCGGCCTACCTCGCTCTCAGCGCAATGTCAGCCGCGCTGGCCACCAACGGCTGGCAGGCGGAGCGAGCTCTCGCAGTCACTGCCGCCGGAATCGCGCTGTTCTGGAGCGCACGTTCGATGGCGCGCGCTGGATTCGGTCGTTCCGTGATTGCCGGCCTAGCCATGGCCGCCGTGGCTGTCGCGATGACATCGCTTCTGCAGGCTTACGGGCTGCGGATGGACGTGTTTTCACTGAACCGCGCACCGGGCGGCACACTCGGCAATCGCAACTTCGTCGCGCACGCAGCTGCCATCGGGCTGCCAGCCTTACTTCTATCGGCGTTGTCCGCGAGAGAGCGGCGCGTTGTGGCGGGGTGGATGACGGGAAGCGCAGTCATCGCCGCAGCGCTCGTGCTTTCCCGCTCTCGTGATGCGTGGCTGGCCATTGCCATCGGCGCAATGGCGGTGGCGCGCACGCTCTGGCGAACGCGCGCACGTTGGTACACGCCTAGGTTAGGCGCGCGAGCGATCGGCGTCGGGGCCGCCCTGGTAATTGGCGCGGTCGCCGCAGTCGCCCTGCCCAATAGTCTCAATTGGCGAAGCCGATCGCCGTATCTGGACTCGGTAGTTGGAGTGGTCGACTACCACGAGGGGAGCGGCCACGGCCGAGTCGTGCAATATCTCGAAACGCTTCGCCTCGCCTTCTCGCATCCCCTCTTTGGCGTCGGCCCAGGGAACTGGCCCGTCGTCTACCCACACATTGTCGGGGCAAACGACCTGTCGTTAGACCGTGACGACGGGATGACGGCCAACCCTTGGCCGAGCAGTGACTGGGCGGCCGTATTGTCTGAGCGCGGCTTTATCGCGTTCGCATGCCTGGCTTGCGCCCTCGTCGGGCTGGCCGTCGAAGCATCGCGAGCGACGGCGAGTGCGCGTAGCGTACCTGACAAGTCGTCGCCACTGCCTGCATTGGCGCTGCGGGCAACGGTCACGATAGTGGCCGTTGCGGGAGCGTTCGACGCGGTCTTGCTACTGCCCGCGCCGTCGCTGCTAGCGTGGGCGCTCATGGGTGTGCTCGATGGAATGCTTGAGCCGGCTCCGATCGCTCGAATTAATGTGCCTCTGATCAGACCCGCACGATGGCTGCTCATGGCCAGCGTTGCAGCGTGCGCCGGCGTGGCTGCTTCGCGCAGCGCCGCACGAGCGAGTGCAATGGGGCTTGTATCAAGCGACGATCGCGCGCGGACGCTCGAGCGCGCTGGACGAGTTGACCCTGGTAGTTATCGAATCCACATCGAGCGGCCGAGCTGTACGTCCGTCGCCGGGATTGCGCGGCCGCTCGCCCGCACCTACAGCGGGCACACGCGCTCTTTCCCTACGCGCCAGAGCCCTATCGGTTGCTCGGCGCATGCGGGGCTACGACACCCCACGCCAACCCACGCTGATCACGCTGTACGGTTCTACTGTACGGCCGGTCGTGTACTCGCGCGTGCGTGTTACCGCGCGATACTCCAGTTCCCATGTCCATAAGCGCAGGCCACCGCCAAACTCGTACTGTCCGACCCACGGTAGTTTGCTCACGTATTCGGTCGGATTCGAGGTCGGGCGGTCGAGAAAGAGGTTGTATCCGACCCAATCTGCACGCACCGCGGACAGCCCATATACCGCCACGTGAGCGGCTCGCCGACCGGGACCAGAAGCCCAGGGGGTCGTCACGTGGTATCCGAACCGCGCATCAATGCCAGCGGTCGCGCCTGTCAGCACGTTGCCAACTGTCGCGCCCAGGTGCGGCACGATCGATAGCGCCTGTTCGCCTCCAACACGAGCGCCGAACAATTGCGCGTCGTGTTCGTACCCCACGAGGACGCCCGGCGTGAACGGAATCTGATGCGACCAGCCGAGGGCCCGCTGGTAGCGGATGAGCGAATGCCACGCTGTCTGGATCGTCTCTGCTAATGACGGCGTGCCAGTCACTCCGAGCTCGAGCGTCACGGCGTCAGATCGTGTAGTCGTTGCTATGCGGCCAGTTGCTGCCGCATACAGCCATCCGGCGTACGGGCGCTCCCCAGCAACGGGTTCGGCAGACGATCGCGCGCTCGTCGGCGTATACATGTCCTGCGCCAGTTGGAGGTCGGTCGACGTGCAAGCTCGATCTGCGGCGTGCGGCACATCGCAAGCAGTCGCGCGCGGAGCCAGCAGTTTGCCCCAAATCGGTGCGCCGCCAAGCACGGCGAGGATCTGAGTGCCGTTCGTGTAGTTGTCGTCAGGCCGACGGTATGGTCGCAGCCAGAGATCCATTTGCGCATTGGCGTCGCTTACCGTGAACTGACGCAGCTGCTGGGCGGCCAGGGAGGAGACGCCCGTGCCCGAAAGCGCGAAACCGAGGGAGCACGCGCTCGCCGCGGCATAAACGAATCGCCGGTGCATCGTCTAAAGCTACGACGCACCGGCGCTGGTTCTGGTATCGGTTACTGTGTCGCGCTACCTGCTTTTGCTCAGCGATGTCCTCCGCCGCCGCCGTGGCCGCCGCCACCGCCGCCACCACCGCCACGCCCGCCGCCACCACCACCTCCCCGCGCGACCCCGCCGCCGCTACGCGCGACCCCGCCGCCGCCGCCACCACCTCCACCGCCGCACCGCCGCCGCCGCCGCCGCCGCCACCGCCACGGTATACGACGACGCCACCCTCTGACCTGGTGGAACCCTCATAGCGGCCATTTCCGCCTGCGCTCGGCTCGACCCGGTGCGCTTCCGCAGCCGTCATCGCGTGACTGTACATTGGGTTTCCCGCAGTCGTTGAGCGATACGACGCCGGACCTGATCCTGAGTATGAGGAACCCGCGCGTGCGGTGGCTACGCGAGTCGCCTGCGCCTGCCCTACCTCCCCGGTGGCGGAGCCTCGATAGACGACTCGCCCATACTGCTGGCTGACGGAAGCCACGCTGTGTACCTGCGGGAAGACGGTCGCACCGCGCGAGCGCCAGCCAACCGGGGCGCCACTAGTTGCACCGGACGCACCGCCCAACCGTGCGTTCGCGAATACCGCTGACCCTGTGGCCGCGGTCCCGCCCAGTGCACGTCCTCGCCATGGCGCGCCCGCGAGCCCGCCACCGAGACGTGCGCTGGAGAAAACAGTGGGCCTGTTCGCAAACGTCCCACTGGCCCCGAACGCTCTACTGGTCAAGATACCGCGAGGCCGGAACACTACGATCGGTGGAGTGACGATCACCGGCGGCCGTCCAAACCGGGAGAATGGGAATCCGATGAAACCGCCGTTGAAACATCCCCAACAGCCACCGAAGCCAAAGCCGAAGCCAACACCAAACACGGGGCCGCCATAGTAGCCCGGCCAGAAACCGTACGGGTATCCCCAGGGCGAATACCACGGGTCATACCACGGCGCCCAAGGATCGTTGTAGACATAAACGGTAGTCGTCGGGGACGGCGGTGGGCCGCCGCCGTCGTACGCTACCGTCGACTGACGCGCCCGGTCATAGGCCCGGGTGACGGTATAGTTCACAATGTCGTAGTCGAAGCGGCCGCCGGGTGAGGCCATTTGCTGCACGACGGCTGTGAGGACGGCTTCTGTATTTCGGTTGGCGGTGTCTGGAAACGCGCGGTGATTCCAGTAACCGTTGTCGACAAAGGCATCGAAGTGAAAGGGATCCTTCGAGACCGCGGCGTACACGGCACCAGTTCCACCGACCTCAGACACCACGAACGACTCGCGTCCGCCAGGCCCGTTGATATCGAAGTCTGACCCACCGCGAACAAAATCATCGTCGGTCGGAAGCCGCGGATAAAGTACCGAAACCTGACCATCCGGTGCAGCCTGCAACACAACGAGATGTGCGTCGTCGCGCACGTGGACGCGGACGTGGGCCCGGTCGCCCGGATCGTATACGTTGCGTTCAGCGAGCGTTACTCGCACCACGGGCTCGTCGGGTGGAGCCGCCGCTTCAGCCCGCAGGTCGGCAGCGGCGGGTGACGCGGCCGGTGAAGTCGCCGCGATCGTATTGACTGCGCCCGCCAACAGTCCCAATGCCAGTGTTGCGATCATTAGATCAGCCTCCCATTCACTACCATATCTACCCCGAAGTCACCTTCTGGTGCCGGGGGCCGTTTTCGGCCCCCGCGTGCGCCACCGCGCACAGTTATCGCTTGTCGCCTTCATGCTGGGGCTTGTCGCCGCCATGCGATTTCACATCCTTGTCGTCGGTCTTGTCGGTCTTGACAGGCGGGTGTGCCACTGGTTTCCCGCCGTTCGAGGGTGGTTTAGCGCCCCCGTTGCCGCCGGCACCACCATTCCCCCCGCCTGTGCCGCCTGTGCCGCCCGCGTTCCCACCGCCCCCGCCCGCGCCGCCCGCGCCGCCCGCGTTCCCACTCGCGCCGGCCACATTCACGCGAGTAGGAGGCTGAGCGACCTTTCCTTTATAAGTGGCGCCGTTGACCGCCGAGTTCCCGCCGCCGGGGCCACCAGCGCTGCCAGGGCCGCCTGCGCTCTTACCGCCGACCGTGGAGACGCGGGTTCCGGTGGCAAGACCGGTCGGAGCGTTGGACCCTGCGGGCTTGCCGCCGCCGACGCCTCCGTTGGTGTTACTTGTACTACTGACAGTAGCCGGACCTTTCGCCACAAACCCGTTCGCCACAAACCCGTTCGCCGACCCCTTGACCGGCGTGACTGGCGGCAGACCGCCGCGAGCTGGCGTTAGTGCCGTACCGCTGGTCGCGAGGGTGGCTGGCTTGATGGCCATTGACGTGTTTGTCGTTGGCATCGTTTGCCGAACTTGGGACAGTTGCGCTGCGCCGAGTGGCTTGCCGCCATTTTTCGCAAGCAATACTTGCTGCTGTGCAAACGGAATCGGTGCGGGCGGCGGCGCAGTCTTCGCAACAACGGCCCGATTCGCCACCGATGCTGGTGGTGTCGCGATCGGCCCGTTGGGTTTCGATGCAGGGCTGCCCAATACGCTCGCCTGCGTCGGCACTACTGGCGGCGCAGTCCCCGTCTTGGGCGCCGCGTTGAACTGTGCGGGCGTCACTGGTACCGCAGCCTTTGCCACTGGCTGACCGCTGGCCATCGCTGATTGCGGTACGGCGGTGATTGCGCCCGGCGCCGTAGCGTTGCGATACTGCACGTTGGTGACGTTGGTGACATTCGTAACGTTCGTCACATTGGTCACGTTCGTAACATTCGTAACGTTCAAGCGGTTCACGTAGGCCGGGCTGACCGCGTAGGCAGGCCTGTACGGCTCGCCCCAACTGAGCGCGACCCACGCCACGGAACCACCGCCACCGCCTGCGACACCCACGCTCCAGCCGCCCCCGCCCACGAACCCGACCAACGCGGGTGCGTAGACTGGTCGCGCCACAATGACCACGGGAGGCCCGCCCGGCGGAGGCGGTGGCGCCGGTGCCCACACCCATGCGCCCTCGACGTACGCCCACCGGCCGTAGTGATATGGTGCGTAGCCCCAAGGCGCCTCATCTACCCAAGTCCACCCCCAGGGATCGACCCATACCCAGTGACCGGTATGGTAAGGAGCCCACCCCGGGGCAACGTCGTTCGGGATCCAGACGTTGCCGTAGCCGTCGATGTATCGCCAGTGACCATACTCGTCGAGGTCTTCGTACCCCGGCATCTCTCGCGATACATACCGCACCGACGCAGAGTTGTCCTCGCGGCGGTCGCGATCCGAGCACCACCGGTCCCAGTCGTCGGCCGCGGGAGCGTCGGTCAAATCGTATGTCGGGGAGTCTACGCCGTTGATCGTTGCCTGCTGACGCGCGTTCACTTGGAACGACGAGCCGGCAGCCGTGACTTCGGCGCCGCCCGACCACACTGTGACAGCGGACTTGTCACCGTTGGCGTTGACGTCGACCCGATACTCGCCGGCTTGCCCAAACGTTACGGCGCCGTTGGGAGTATCGATCTCGTAAATCAGCCCGCCTTCCACCGATCGGATTCGAAGGTCCACCGAACCCTGGGCAAGGCGCGCTTGAAATGTCTGATCGTCGAGGTTGACGATGTCGACTTCGGTCTGTGCGCCCATGCGCACTGCGGTCGATCCCACGTGCAGCTCTGCGCGAGAGTCAGCGTCGGACCATAAGCGATCGCCAGTCGTCAGCGTGCGATTCGGCTCGGCGGGCGCCCACTGATCCACGCTGCCAGGGCGAAACGATACGCTGCCTTGTATGTAATTGAGCCGGCCAGCTCGGGCGGGCGGATCTGCCACCAGTCGCGGAGCCCCTGCCAGACCGATCGCTGCGGCCAGCAGTGTGCATGCTTGAATCGCCCATCGCCGAGTCATATTCGTCTCCTCCATCATGCCTACCTCCAAAGCAAAAGCCAGTCCGACTGACGAGTCCGCGGTGCCGACGATTGAGGCGACGGCTAAGTTACGCGTCGTTAAGCGGTTAGCTAGCCCGATTTAGGCCAGCGAAGCAGACGCGAGCGCACCTGAACCCGTCCAATGACTCTCGACGCCGCCCCCTTTTGAGGACGCCAGCTCAGCGCCGGCAGGTGCAGGAAGCGGTGCTGCCCCTGTCGCTCGCCGCACTCGGTGTCGTCTTCGGAGACATCGGGACAAGTCCCATATACGGTTTCAGGGCATGCTTCGCCGGCCCGTACAGCACGTCGCCGAGCGCCGCGGACATATACGGAGTGGTGTCGCTCATCGCGTGGGCGCTCACCATCACGGTCAGCATCAAGTACGTCTCCGTCATCATGCGCGCCGACAATCACGGCGAAGGCGGGATCCTGGCGCTCTTGGCTCTGTTGCGCGGGGGCCGTTCACCGTCCAGGATGCCGGCCGGCGCTCAAGTTGGTGATCGGCCTCGGGCTGTTCGGCGCTGCGCTCTTGTACGGCGACGGCGTCATCACGCCCGCGATCTCGGTGCTGAGCGCCGTGGAAGGTCTGGGTGTCGCCACACCTAGTCTGGCGCATCTCGCAGTTCCGCTCAGCGTCGCGATTCTGTTCGCGCTTGTTCGCAGTCCAGCGCTTCGGCACCGCGCGCGTGGGCGGCGTGTTCGGGCCGGTAATGCTCCTCTGGTTTCTCACCATAGCAGTAGTCGGAGCGCGGTCCATCGTCGCATCGCCCGAGATCCTCGCCGCGCTAAGTCCCTGGTACGGAATCCAATTCTTCCTGCGGCACGGACTGTCCGGATTTGCGGTGCTAGGTGCCGTGGTTCTCGCGGTGACCGGCGCGGAAGCGCTGTACGCGGACATGGGGTTCTTTGGAAAGCGTCCGATTCGCATGGCGTGGTTCGGCGTCGTGTTCCCGGCGCTGCTGCTCAACTACGCCGGTCAGGGCGCGCTCATGCTGCGTGACAGGAATGCGCTGGCGAACCCGTTCTTTCTGCTGGCGCCGCGCGGCATGCTGTATCCCTATGTCGCACTCGCCACGGTTGCGACGATCATCGCCTCGCAAGCACTCATATCCGGAGTGTTTGCGCTCACCAATCAGTCGATCCTGTTGGGCTACATGCCAAGAATCGAGGTCCGTCACACGGATGCCCAAGCGCAGCAAGTGTACATGCCGGGCGCCAATTGGGCGCTGATGACCGCATGTCTTCTGCTCGTCGTGACCTTCCGTTCATCCGCCGCGCTTGGTGCTGCCTATGGCATCGCCGTGTCCGGCACGATGGCCATGACGACGGTGCTGTTCTACGCGATCGCGCGAACGCGATGGAAGTGGTCGCGTCTTCGAGCTGGCACGGTCGCAGGTTGTTTTCTGGTCGTGGACTGCGCATTCGCGGGCGCCAACACGCTCAAGGTTGCGCACGGCGGTTGGGTACCGCTTGCCATTGCGGTCGTGATCTGGACTCTGATGACGACTTGGGCGCGTGGCCGCGAGCGCCTCTTGGCGATCCGGCGGCGTGAAGGGATGCCGCTCGACGAATTCTTTGCCCGCCTCAAGTCATCTCGCGTCACGCGTACCCCTGGGACGGCCGTGTTTCTTACATCGCACGTCGAAGGAGCGCCACGCGTGCTCACGCGACAGGTCGAGCTCACGCACGTGCTTCCCAAGCACGTCGTGATTGTCACCATAGCGTTCGAGGAGGTCCCAACAATCGACGAGTCCCGGCGACTCGAAATTGAGTCGCTGGGGCACGGACTGTTCCGGGTCACGGCTCACTACGGATTTCTCGAGGAGCCGCATCTTCCCCAATTGCTCAGCCAATGTCGGCAGATTGGCATCCCGCTCGACCTGCGCGACACGACTTACTATCTCAACGGCGAGCGTCTCGTGGTAGCTCCGGACCGAAACCCGCTGCGTCGCTGGCGCAAGGAGCTCTTTCGATTTCTCGCGCGGAACTCGCGATCGGCTCCCGATTTCTTCGACATTCCACCCAATCAGGTCGTGGAGCTGGGGTCGCAGGTGATCATCTGAGCGCGGTCCACACTGCTCCGGACTAACGGCGTGCATCGCTCCGCGCGAGGCATCAGCGCGGCGAGGTAGCCACGTCTGCGGTTGCAGCGAAGGTTGGCGGCCGGCGGACTTTGCTGGCCTGTTCGAACGCGTACGCCAACCGAATTAGCGTGGCCTCCGTGTATGCACGGCCCATGAACGACACGCCGATTGGCAGTCCGAAAGCGAAGCCAGCCGGCACGGTGATGTTCGGGTAACCCGCCACCGCGGCCGGCGTGGTGCTGCCGGGCACGCTGGCGGGATCCCCGTTCACGAGATCGATCAGCCATGGCGGACCCTGCGTGGGCGCGACGATCGCGTCGAGTCGATACCGATCCATCGTGCGGTCGATCCCCTCGGTACGCGACAGCTTACGGCACCGATCCAATGCCTTTTGATACGCCTTGTCGGTGAGCGGCCCCTTCGCTTCTGCCTGTAGCATTAGCTCTTGCCCGAAGTAGGGCATCTCCGTATCGCCGTGCGCCGAATTGAATGCGATCGCGTCGGCCATGCTGTGTATCGGCGAGCCAGCTCCTAGCTCGGCGAGGTAACGATTCAGGTCTTCCTTGAAATCGTACAACAGCACCGTCAGCTCGGCATCATCGAACTGGCCCGCGGTAGCAATGTCCGCCGGATCGACGAGCACGGCACCTTGGCGCCGCATTAGCTCGAGCGCATCGCCAACCACACGATCGGTCACATCGCTGTATCCGAAGAAGCGCTTGCGAGCTACGCCTATGCGCGCGCCGCGCAGTCCCGCGGGATCGAGCCCGATCGTGTAATCAGCCTGTGCCCGCCCTCTGCTCCCTGCCGTCGCAGGATCACGGTCGTCCATGCCGACCATGGCTCCGAGGAGAATGGCGGCATCACGGACAGTGCGCGCAATGGGGCCGGGCGTGTCCTGCGTGTGCGAAATTGGTACGATTCCAGCACGACTGAGTAGTCCCACTGTAGGCTTGATGCCAACGAGGGAGCACGCGGCTGACGGCGAGACAATCGAACCGTCAGTCTCGGATCCGACAGCGACGGCACACAGGTTCGCGGCGACAGCGACCGCCGATCCCGAGCTCGAGCCCGACGGCGTGCGATCAAGCGCATAGGGGTTGAGCGTTTGCCCGCCGCGTCCACTCCATCCGCTCGAAGCGTGCGTGGAGCGGAAGTTGGCCCACTCGCTGAGGTTCGTCTTCCCTAGGATCACGGCGCCGGCTGCTCGCAGCTGCTGTGCGATGAAGGCGTCCCGAGGCGGCGTGGCTCCGACGAGTGCGAGCGAGCCGGCGGTGGACTGCATGCGGTCGGCGGTCGCGATGTTGTCTTTAAGCAGAACCGGGATCCCGTGCAACGCGCCTCGCACGTGGCCCGATCGGCGCTCCGCGTCGAGCCCGTCGGCAATCGAGAGCGCGTCTGGATTGCGCTCCAGCACCGACCTCACCGCCGGACCCCGTGCGTCTACCGCATCGATACGAGTGAAATACTGCTCGACAAGCGCATGCGCGGTGACGCGTCCACTCTCCATGGCCGCTTGTATGTCGGCGATGGTTCGCTCCTCCAGAGCGAACGGGTCGTTGGCGAATGCGTCCTGCCACTCGCCAATGCGCCGGCCGGGCCGACCGCGCGTAATCGCCAGGGCGGCGCGCGGTACCGCCACCGCAGCAGCAGCCCACGCAGCACCCGCCAATCCCGAAACAACGAATGATCGCCGGCCAATCAACCGGTCATCCATCACGCTGGACCCTCCTAGTCGAACGCTTCGTCGATGGCCACGCACCACGCGTGAATCAGCATGAGATGAACTTCTTGAACGTGCGCCGTCACGTTGCTCGGCACGCGAAGAACGTGATCGGCCGTCGTACCCACCAAGCCAGCCGACCCCGTGAGCGCCATCGTCACAGCACCGCGCACGCGGGCTGCGGTGAGCGCCCGACACACGTTTGCCGACTTGCCGCTCGTGGTGAGTCCGACCGCCACGTCACCGGTCTGGGTCAGCGCTTCGACCTGCCGTTCGAAAACCGCCTCATAGCCGAAGTCATTAGCTATGCACGTCACTGACCCGGCGTCGCTCACGAGCGCCAAGGCGGGAAGGGGGCGGCGGGTCTTCAAGAACCGGCCTATCAACTCCCCCGCGAAATGACTGGCCTGTGTCGCGCTGCCGCCATTGCCGAATGTCAGCACTTTGCACCCCGCGCGCAGAGCGTCCACGAGAGCCTTCCCCGCGGCTTCGGACTCGCGAGCCAGCTCTCGCATACTGGCCTGCACAACTGCCTCGTGTGCTTTGAAATGCTCTGCAATCACCCGGGTCGCCTATGTGTCAGGTGGCCGTGAGTTTGCGTATGGTTATTGGCAACCGCAATACGTTGGTGTGGGCGGGTGACGGAACAAGGGGACTGACCCATGGCATCGAAACCCAACGAATCGCTGGCCGAATACCGGCGCAAGCGTGACTTCGGGAAGACTCGCGAGCCCGCTGGCGATGGCCCGGTGCGCCACACCGGCCGCCTCCAGTTCGTAATCCAGAAGCACGCCGCCACCAGCCTGCACTTCGACCTCCGACTCGAGCTTGAAGGCGTAATGAAGAGCTGGGCGGTGCCGAAAGGCCCGAGCTTGGACCCCTCGGTGAAGAGGCTCGCGATGCAGGTCGAGGATCACCCGATCGAATACAACACGTTCGAGGGGATCATCCCCGCCGGTGAGTACGGCGGCGGCACCGTGATGCTGTGGGACCGAGGGGCCTACAGCGCCGACGAGGCGGAAGGAGGTGACGAGGAAGCCACGCTGCGCCGCGAATACGCGAACGGCAAGATGTCCATCACGTTCCACGGTGAGCGTGTGCGCGGGTCGTTCGCCCTTGTACGCACGCGGTACTCGAAAGACAAGCCACAGTGGCTGCTCATAAAGCACAAGGACCGATACGCTGTGCCAGGCTCCGACATAGTCGCGGAGTATCAGACGTCGGTCGCAACTGGCCGCACGATGGAGGAGATCGCGGCCAACGTCAAACCCCACTTGCGCACCGCGAAGTCGGCGGCGCACAACCCGTCGCGGCGAAAAACCGCGTCGCGCTCCGCGCCCGCGCAAACCGTATCCTCGCGCCAGGCCGGGGGGCGCGCGCGCGCCAAGTCCAAGATCCCCGAGCTTGGCAATCTGGCGCCCATGCTGGCTTCCGTGGCGACCGCCGTCCCGAGGGGCGATAACTGGACGTTTGAGCCCAAGTACGACGGCATCCGCGTGCTTGCATATGCCACGCCGTCCGATGTCATGCTCGTCACGCGGAACGGCAAGGACAAGGCAGCGCAGTTCCCCGAGGTGGCAGCCGCGCTTCGCAAAGCCGCGGCCCAGCGCCGCGGGCTTCTCGTCATCGATGGCGAGATAGTAGCGTTGAACGGCGACGCGCCGGCGCGCTTTCAACAGCTCCAGTCCCGCGTGCACGTGCAGGACCCCGACGGGATAGCCCGCCTCGTATCCACGACTCCGGCGGCGCTGATCGCCTTCGACCTCCTGGCGGACGGAGACGAATCGCTGGTGAACGAGCCGTGGTCAATGCGCCGCGCTCGGCTGGAGCAGCGGCTGCGGCATCGCACATCGTCGGCGCTGCGTCTTGGGGAGACAGTTCCGGGAGACGGTGACGAGATGCTCGATCGCGCCCGCCGCGCCGGGTGGGAGGGCGTCGTGGCCAAACGGACCGACGCGCCCTACCAGCCAGGGATGCGGTCTCGCGATTGGCTCAAGCTCAAGATCGAGCATCGACAAGAGTTCGTGGTAGGTGGCTACACCGAGCCGCGCAAATCCCGGCAGTACATCGGCGCGCTGGCATTGGGCTACTATGACCATGGCAAGCTTATCTACGCGGGCCACATGGGCGGCGGGTTCACGCGAGCCGGCTTGAAGGAGATGCTGGATCGCCTGAAACCCCTTGAGCGGCCGACATCGCCGTTCGCGACAATTCCCCATTCCGATGAGCCGGTGCACTGGGTTGAGCCCAAGGTCGTGGTCGAGGTCAAGTTCAGCGAGTGGACCAAGGACGGCCGACTGCGGCAGCCTATCTACGTCGGCACCCGCGACGACAAGGATCCCAAAGACGTGAAGCGCGAGCCCGAGAGCGTGCAGGGAAGCCAGGGAAGCCAGGGAAGCCAGGCGAGCCATGGGAGCCAGGGGAGCCAGGGGAGCCAGGGGAGCCGCAGCGAGGGCACGCGCGCACCAAAGAGGAAGATTCCTGGGCTCAAGTTCGAGCTCACGAACCTGGACAAGGTGTTCTTTCCGGCCGATGGCTACACGAAGGGAGATCTCGTCGACTACTACGCGACCGTGGCCGACTTCATTCTCCCAGTGACGGCGGATCGGCCGCTCGTCCTCAAGCGCTATCCCAACGGGATCGACGGTAAGTTTTTTTTTCAGCAGAATGCCCCGGAGGATCCGCCCCCGGGGGTGCGGGTTGAGCGAGTCCACGCTGACGAGCCTGGGGGCGATCGGCTGCGATTCGTGGGCGGCTCGCTCGCCACGCTGCTGTACACGATCCAGCTAGGTGCCATCTCCGTCGATCCGTGGCACGCTCGGGTCGGAAGGATTCACACACCCGACTATGCGATCATCGACCTCGACCCGGGTCCACGCGCGGACTTTCGGCGCGTGATTGATGCGGCTCGATGGGTGAAGGAAGGGCTAGACAGCCTTGGTCTGGTTGGAGTGCCAAAGACCTCCGGGGCGTCCGGGATTCACGTGTACCTGCCCCTCCCACCACGTACCTCCGAGGAAACCGCGCTGTTGGTCGCCCAACTTGTCGCCACCCGTGTGGCAGAAGCGCATCCAGCCGACGCCACGGTCACGCGCTCGGTCGGGCAGCGCGGAGTAAAGTCGGTATACGTCGATTACCTGCAGAACGTGCGTGGCAAGACGGTCGCCTGCGCGTACTGTGTGCGTCCTGTGCCAGGCGCCCATGTGTCCGCCCCTCTCGAGTGGAACGAGCTGACCGACGACCTCCGCCCCGGGGCGTTCACGATCAGGACGATGCCGGAGCGCATCGCCGCGGTCGGCGACATATGGGCCAAAGGAATGAAGCAGCGCAATTCAACGGCCGCCTTGCGCCAAGCCGCGCGCGGCGATGACGGAGGTCGCCCGCGGGTTACGCCGGGAGCGGTTGCGGCGCGCGCCCCTCGATCACGGCAGTCAGCGCCTCGGGGGTGAGCGCCTTCGCGAAATAGTACCCCTGGCCAAATTCGCAGCCCAGTGCGAGCAGCGCGTCCACCTGCCCCCGCACCTCGATGCCCTCGGCGACCGTTTGCAGCCCGAGCGTGCGGCTCAGAGCGATGATCGCTCGAGCGAGCGCCGGCTGCGGCATTCCGGAGCCGATGTCGCCGCCTACGTCGTCCACGAATGGCTTTGCAATCTTGAGAATGTCAATCGGGAAGCGCTGCAAGTAGCTCAGTGACGAGTAGCCGATCCCGAAATCGTCGATGGCCAGGCGAACTCCTACGGCTTTTAGCGCTGTGAGCCGCTCGAGCATCGTTTGAGTGTGATGCATTAGCGCGCTCTCGGTGATCTCCAGCACGAGCGCGGATGAGCTCATACCGCTTTCAGCAAGCACCCGCCTGACAACGTCGATCAGCTCCTCGTGCTGCAGCTGGTGGCCGGACACGTTCACGGTCAGCCCGAACGGGATGCCATCCTGGCCGCAATCCTCCCACGCCACCGCATCCTGGCACGCGCGCCCCAACACCCACTCGCCAATCGCCACGATGAGTCCAGTCTCCTCCGCTATCGGAATGAACTGCGACGGATAAAGGACACCGCGCCTCGGATGGTGCCAGCGAAGCAGTGCCTCCGCGCCTGCGACCGCGCCAGTTCGGAGATCTACAATGGGCTGATACAGGAGCACGAGCTCCTCCCGCTCGATGGCGCGCCGGAGGTCGCCTTCGAGATCGAGGCGATCCATCGCCTCCCAATGCATTCGGCGCTCGAACGTCTCGTAGCGTGCTTTGCCGGCCGCTTTGGCCGTGTACATCGCCATGTCGGCGTTGCGAAGCAAGTCCGTTGCGTTGGCGTCGTTGACGGTCGTGGCCTGCGCGCCCTCCCCGCCTGACACGGCTATGCCTACGCTCGCGGTCACAAACACTTCCTTGCCCTCGATGGCAAACGGCTCGCGCAGCGCCGCCGTGATTCGCTCGGCGGCTACGGTGGCCGACATGTCCTCAGTCGCGTCCTCGATGAGCATTGCGAACTCATCGCCACCGAGCCGCGCGACAGTGTCTGAGGTTCGCACGCACGCCACAAGGCGCACCGCAGCGGCGACCAGAAGCGTATCGCCCGCTGCGTGGCCCAAGCTGTCGTTGACGGTCTTGAAGTTGTCGAGGTCGAGGAAGAGCACAGCGAGCGTGTTGCCCGTGCGGGCACACCGTGCGAGAGCATGGGCCACACGATCCACGAAGAGCGCGCGGTTCGCGAGCCCGGTAAGTGGGTCGTGAAAAGCCTGGTGGATGAGCTGCGCCTCGAGCGCTTGGCGCTCGCTGGCGAACTCCTCGCTCACGAGCCGGGCATTCTCACGGACCGCGGTTGCTTGGCGAAGCGCGATGACTATCATGAGCACGGCCGTGCCACCCGCGAGTATCGCCCATGGGGCGTGCGGGTGCGTTAGCGCCTCGATGAAGAGCAGACCATCGCACAATGCCAGCGACACGTAGGGCAGAACAGAGAACGGCTGCGCCAGCCCACGCTTGTCTTCGCTGGGCCGAGGCACCGGGGCTTCTGCCGCGACCTCGACCGCGGGCAGTCGCGCGTAACGAGCGCAGGCCCACGCAATCAAGCAGTACGAGGCCATGAAGGTGACGTCGGTCCATTGCACGCCGGTGCTGCCCACCTGCACGCGCTGGTTTGCGAGATCCGACGCCAGGAACACCGCTATCCCTCCGAGCAGGAGAGCGGGCCGATGGCCGCCGGGCGGGCGGCGCAGCACTGCGCTGATGAGCCCAAATCCAACCGCGATGTCGCCGGTCGGGTAGGCGGCGTCGAAGAAACGACTGAACGCCGTCCCCGTGCCTGAGAGGGCTGTGGGCTGCACGACGAGGTGCCACACGGCGAGTCCGCCGCCGATCAATACCGCCGCCGTGTCGAACGCGAACTTCCGCCATTCCTTATGGAGTCGCCGCGCCCGCGGCAGCGCGAGCAGCGCGCCGAGCAGCCAGGGGTATGGCAGGAGGTATAGGAAGTTGATCCACGTATCACCGGGATCGCCCTTGTCTCGGAAGACATACAGAGCTGTCAGGTGGGCGACGAGCACACACAGGACCGCAAGGCCGATCATTGGCAGGGCGCGGCGAACACCGGTGTGCGCTGGAGCGCGGGTGGCGGCGCGCAGGGCAAGGAGTCCCGTCAGGCCGTTCATCGGAATGAACGCTGATGCGGTGATGATACGGAGGATGGCTCCCTGGGGCGGCCCGCTGGCGAGCCAGACGACATAGGTAGTCGCGTACGCAGTCATTGCCGCGGCGACGACACTCTCCCAGTCGCGCCACCAGGCGCGAGGCCGAGCGAGGCCGCCGGCCGCCTTTACGTCCATACGAGAAAGGACGCGCGGCAGTGGGGCGCCGTTTCGGCCCTGACGCCACCGGCGGCGTCAGGTCATTCGAGCCACGTCAGGCCGCGCCTCGCTCGCGACGCGACCCGGAGAGTGTCAGGCTGGTTGCAAGATCGTGCGCCGAAGACGAAAGCCAAGCACGATCAGAAGCGCGCCAAAGACGATGGCGTAAGCTCCCAAAACCGTGACTATGCCCAGGGCTCCGGCGGCCGGGTGCAGAAAGACCAGGATCCCGAAGGCGATCGCGACGGCGCCGCTCAACGCCAGCAGCCAGTCGTTCCGCAGGACGTGTCGCAGCCGCACGGCCGCCACCAGTCGAAAAACGCCGGCTACCACGCTCCACGCGGCGATCAGAAGAAGCAGCACGACGGCGGTCATGGTCGGCATGATGAAGGTGACAACTCCTGCTGCGATGCCGAAGATGCCTTCCACCGCAAATGGCCACGGGCTCATTCCCTGCCCGCGCGCGCGCGTGGCCGCCGCGATCGCAATGCAGCCGTCGATCAGCGCAAACGCTCCAAATAGGAGGACGAAGGCAGCGATCGTCGCCAGCGGCATGGCAAACGTCAACACCCCGAAAGCCACTGCCAGTACGCCTCGAACAATAAGAGCGGTCGAGAAACGCGAGTAAGCCGATGCCATGGGATTATGTCTCCGCCGGAGGGGGCTCGCTTCGGGTATACCTGAGAATGTAATCAGGCCGTCCCCCGCGCGAGAGCCACACGAAGCCCAAGCCCTACGGCAATCCAGGCCAGCTCGCGCAACCGACTCACGATGGCCGCATACACCCCTAGTTGCGGCGGCAGCCGAAGCAGCTGAAAGATGAGATACAAGCCGCCCTCTTTCGTACCCATATCCAAGGGAATGAAGAACGTGATGTTCTGCACGAACTGTGAGAACGCCCCGATCACGAAGGCTGTGAGGTAGCCCACCGGCAGGCCGATCGCCCTCGCAATCACCAAATACTCGAGCATGGCGACACTTCGACCCACGAACTCAGCAGCAAGCGCTGCCGCGAAATGTGGCCTGCCCGGGCCCATCAACGCGGCGAGCTCGCGGTCAACTCGTACGAACACTACTCGCTCAGGTTCTAACCGTGCCGCAAGCCGGCGCGTCAGCGGAATGCGCGCGAGTGCGTTGAGAGCCCGCTCCGCCACTCCTCGACGGGACAGTCCCAGCAGTGACAGCACCACCGTCGCCAGGACCGAGGCGACGATCGTGAGAGCGATGATGATTACCCCCCGGTGGGGAAGAAGCAGAAATCCCAGCGGGATCGATGTCAGCCAGAACAGCAGCTGCGCCAGCGTGTGCGTGAGGCGGAAGCTCACTACCGACGCGGCCGCCCGCGAGCGGCCGACCCATGGCGTGGCCGCTGCAATGCGGAACGGCTCGCCACCCAGGTTGACGAACGGCGTGACGTAGTTGATCGCGAAGCTTGCGACGCTGATCACGTACGCCCGGAAAAAGGGGATGGTCGCGCTGGACTCCGCTTCCCCTGCCGTAGTCGGATCGCGCTCCCGCTCGCCCTCGTCGGGCATGGCTACGCGTGTAATGCGCAGGAGCCGCCGCCAGGCGTACGTGTTGAGAGCGTAAACGACACCCCACACGGCGATAATGGGAGGCAGCGCCCATTTTGCTTCCTCGAGACTCCTGAGCAGCCCGCGAACGCCCGCATGGGCAACGAGGTACGTGAACGCGAGCGCGCCCAGGGCGAAGACGACAACTTGAAATTTGCGGCTCATGAGCCGCCCAAAGGTGCGGCGCTAGAGCGCGACGCGCGAGCCGGTGCGCGCAGCGGTGTAAGCGGCTTCGAGCAATTGAGCTACTTGCGCGATGTCGCCCAGCGGCTCCTCGGCTGCAGCTTCCCCATGCATGGCATCCGCGAACCCCTGGAACAGCGCGGCGAACCACGAGGCGTAAGAACTCTTGTCGAGCGCCGCCGACAGGTCGCGCGTCTCTCGCCGACCGTCGGCGTCGAGCCGCAACTCTCCCCCGATCCACTCGATCGTGCCGCGGTCTCCGATGAAGCGGACGCGGTTCTCCCTCGCGCGCGCCGCCCAAGTGAGGAACACCGTAGCCACCCGATCGGGGTACTCCAGCACCACCTGCGCGGTATCCTCCACGTCGTACGTCCAATGCCGCAGCCGCGCGGTCCACGCGCGCACAGCCCGCGGCGGGCCTGCCAGATCCCGGAGCGTGTACAGCAGATGCGTGCCGTGGTCGAGCAGGATACCGCCGGACCCATCGCCGCTCGTGCCTCGCCACGGCACATCCGCGCTGTCTCCCGCCGCGCCGGCATCGGCCGCTGTGCGATAGACACCGAGCTCCGCGAGGTGCCAGTGTCCAATTGCGCCCGAGTCCAGCCATTCGCGCATCTGGCGCCATGCGGGATTGAAGCGATACTGGTGACAAGGCATGACGGTTCTTCGGGCCGCTCGCGCGGCGGTCGCAATGGCCTCGGATTCGCGCGCCGTGACCGCGACCGGCTTCTCGCATAGCACGTGGTAGCCGCGTTCGAGCGCCCAAAGCGTGAGGGCCACGTGCGAAGCAGTGGGCGTGCAAATGTCGACGAAGTCGATCGGCCCGACGTCGCCGAGCGAGGAGCGGTCGGCGACGATCGGAAACGGCACATCCGCCGCTACGGGCAATGCAGCTGCGACCGGATCGACCGCAGCCACGATCTCAAAACGCGATCGCGTGGCGGCATCGTGCAGAAAGCCGGGGAGGTGAGCCTGCCGAGCGACTCCTCCGAAGCCTATCAGCGCCCCGCGATATGCCACGGCGCAGCGGCAGGAGGGCTCGCCGTCGCAACCACACGCGCCGTTGCACGTTCCTGACCGACTACGAGTGCCACGAGAATGGCGTTCATGGGCAACACGGTGACCCAGAGCGCCCCGGCCGGCCATCCAGCAATGCACGTGGCCCCGACGAGGATAAAGCGGATGTTCTGCCCGAGCCACGGGCAGACAGCAAGCCACGGAGACGCGCGTTGTCGGTAAGCCGCGCGCGAGACCGCCGACAGCGCTCCATGCTCGGCCCGATCCACGAGCGACCAAGTCCGCGGAAACATGCGCTGCTGACGCACACTGTACGCTTGGTACGCACGTACGGCTGCGCGCCGCAACCACGAGCCCTTGGCGCTGGCCTCGAGCTGCTCGTCGGCAGCGAGCTCGCTGCCACGCCCCACGCCAATCGCGAGGAACGCGTGCCGCACGAAATCGACTGCGCCACTCTGTGTCGAGTGGCTGAGCCCAGCAGCCAGCACGAGTGCCAGAGCGGCCGCTGGCACCCATCCCGCGTCCACGAGTCGCGCGAGCAAGTGCGCATACAGGTTCAGGAACCGCGCATTGTCTGACAGTCCGTCAACGATTCGACCGAACCTGGTTGAAGTGCCACGCAGTCGCGCCAGCTGGCCGTCGGCACTGTCGAACACGTCCGAGACGATGAACAACGCGAATCCCATAGCGTTGACCACGGGGCTTGCGTAGAAGAACAGGTGGCCGGCGACCAGCCCAATAGCCAGGCTCGCAAGTGTGGAATGGTCGGGCGAGATGTGGGTGCCATACGCAGCCCGGGCGATACGCGCACCGAGCGGCCGGAAGAAGCGAAGATCCAGCCATTCCTCGACTGCTTCGCCCTTGGTCGCGAGCTCCTCGTGCTCCGTCACGCTTTGGCCAGTCAGGTTAAACTCTCTCGACGATTTGGGTCACGTGACCACACGCTCCGCGGCTTCACGAAGGACGTCCTTCATCACGGCCAGAGCTTCCATCGCCTGGGCTTCCGTGATCACCAGTGGCGGGTTGATGCGCACCTCCGGGTTGTAAATCATCGCCAGCACCCCGCGGCCGAGCAGAGTGTCGAAAATCCAGCGAGTCACGTCCTTGCCCAGCAACGTCTGCGTTCCGGGCTTCACCAGGTCCATGCCAATCATGAGGCCCCGCCCGCGCACGTCGTGCACGATCGGGATCTCGCCCTCCCACGTCCGCATCTCTGTCCGCATGCGCTCGCCAAGAGCGTGGCTGTGGGCGACCAACCCGTCTTCGAGAATCGTCTCAATTGTGACTCGCGCCGCGGCCGCGGCCAAGGGGTTGCCGCCGTAGCTCGAGGAGCTTCCGCTGGGATTCGCCCAAGGAGTCGCCGAGGCAACCGATGAACGTGCGACCAGCCCCGTCATGGGAAAGCCGCCACCGAATCCCTTGCCAATGGTGATGATGTCCGGGATCACCCCATCGTGCTCGATCGCAAACATCTTCCCAGTCCGTCCAAAACCGGTCAGCATCTCGTCGCAGATCAGCAGCGCTCCAATGGAGTCTGCGAGCCCGCGGAGCTTCCTGAGAAAGCCGGCTGGCGGGACGACGTTGCCAGCAGTTCCCTGAATCGGCTCGACGATGATCGCCGCGACGTCGTTTGCCGTCTCGATCTCGATCTTCTTGCGCATGAAGTCGATACAGTGCTGAGAGCACGCCTCTGGCGACAGGTCCCCGAACACGCATCGACCCGGCGCCGGATACGGAGTGCTGTACGTCCCGGGCATGAGGGGTCCCAGCCCATGCTTGAACGTGCTGCCAAGCAGCGGGAGGACGCCCGCAGTCTTACCATGGAAACCGCCCCAGAAGCCCACGAACTCGGTCTTACCGGTGTAGGACTTCGCGAGTCGAAAAGCCGATTCCACGGCCTCGGCGCCGCTGCTGTACAACTGCGTGCGTGAGAGATCGCCGGGCGTAACCTCCGCGATGAGTTTGACCAGCGCAGCCCGGTGCTCCAATGTGAAGCTGCCCACGTGAATGCGCCCCACCTGATGCGACAGGGCGGCCACGTACTTCGGGTGCGCATAGCCCAGGCTCGCCACGCCAACGCCAGCCAGCAGGTCTATGTACTGCTTGCCATCAATGTCATACAGAACGGCACCCTCGCCACGATCGATGCACAGCTGGCTGAAGAGAGCCACGCTCTGCGTCCCAGGTGCCAGGTATTCGGCTTCGGCCGCGAACACGGCTAGTGAGCGATGTCCAGCGACACGGCCAGCGCCGAGCGGCGTGCTAGCGTGCGAGCGCGCCGGCGGGGTCAACACATTTGAGGTCACGAATTTGGGTTAGTCGAGGATTCGCTCGAACGTAGACGCGCGCGCCCGTTCGTGCACGTATTCGGCGATATGCCGCGCGGCGTCTTCGCGAAACGGCGCAAAGCTGGGCCAATCGTTGAGATCGATGAGCACCGGGTGGTCCGGAGCTGGCAGCGCGACGTCGCCGCCGAAGACATCGAGCCCGACTCGCCTCGCAGCGGCAAAGGCCACCGAGCGCAGCCGCCCCTCGTCAACATTTGGCGGCGCGCCATTCGGACCCGCCTCCGAGTCGTAGAATCGGAAGAACCGCCCGTCCGCGACACCATAAAACTTGAGCACCGGACCCGGCACGTGCTCTTGCAGCGCCACCCGCGTGATGCCGCGGGCGGCGAACGCGCCGATGGCGGCACGCAAACCGCCGCGTTGCACTGCCACTACATCCTCCCGTCGCTCGGCATGCACGTCGCCGCGCTTTACCCACACAGCGGCTCCGTTTCTGCCAAATCCGTCGAGGCCCGCCCCGGGTGCCGTCGAGACTATGACCGTTCGGGGAAACGACACGGACGTGTCTGCGCCGTCGGTCTGCCGTGCAACCAGCTGGACGAGCCGGTGCCGATGGCACCCCAAGACGCTGGACGCTCGATTTACAAGCTGGGTACCGGTGTCTTCGAGCGCCAGCAGCGCTTCCGACGCATCGGGGCCCTGGCACATGTTGAGAACGACGTCTGCATCGCGTAGCGCGATCTCCGGCGCGTCTCCTTGCGCGACGTCACCCTCGATGGCGCGCGCGACACGCCACCCACGGGCCTCCAGCTGCGTGACGGTTGCATCCAGGATTGCCGTGTCATTCGTCCGGTGCTGATATGGCGAATACGAGGGTTGGCGGTAGAGAGCTACAAGGCGCCGCATTGTCACTCGGCATCCGCCATCACGAGGGCACTGGCAGCTTCCAGATCGCGCTTGTGGTCCACGTCGACAATGCGCTCCACATGAACAGTCGCCACTCGCGCCCCGTCAGCCACGAGCCGTGATAGAAACTCCCGCATGCGAGTGCAACCATCCTGTTGCGCTCTCACAGCCTCAGCCTGTGCCGCCAAGCCAAATGCGTAGACACCACCGCTGACGCATGGTGGATCGACAGCCGGTCCGCCTAGGCGGCGCACCATTCCCAATGCGTCGCGCTCCACCCAGAGCGGCCGCTCATCGTCGACGTAGGGTGTCACGGCGAGGACTGCGTCGGCTCCGTCGGCGAGATGCTCACCTGACCGTTCGTACACGGCCGCCCAATCGGCGCGCCGCATCACGGTGTCCACCATGGCGCAAAACACATCGTCCCTGGGGGCCAGTCTTACGCCTTCCACGAGCGTGTGCAGAGACGATGGCGTGTGGCAGGCGGCGACGTGAACGCGAGGCTCGTCACGAAGGCGCGCCAGTGCTTCGAATGCCGGGCCCGCATCATCGCGTACCATGCAAGTGACGGTCGGACATCCCACGGCTCGGAGCGTCTCGACAAGGCGCAGGATCTGGGCCCGCCCGCCCAGCACCACTGCAGCCTTGGGATCCCGTACGCCGTCGGCGGCTAGCCGCGTACCTTCGCCGCCGGCGAGAATCAGGCCGTGCATCCGACGATCGCGGGCACGTCTGTAAACCGATTCGCGCGCGCCGTGGGCGGGCAGTTTGCCGGCGCGGGGCGGCTTGCCGGTGCGAGCCAGCAGGTTTGGAGGCCCAGCGCGCGACCGGGTCGAATATCGGCCTCGATGTTGTCGCCAATGATCCACGCGCCTTGCGCGGTGGCTCCGAGGGCGTGAAGCGTATGAAGAATCAACATGGGGTCCGGTTTGGCGACGCCGTGAATCGTCGAATCGGTAACGACATCGAAGTAGTCGCGAATGCCGAGCTCCGACAGGCACGGCTCGAGATTGCCGGTAAAGTTTGAGATGACCGCCAGGCTGGTCCGTCCACGCAATGCGTCGAGCGCCACGCGGTTGCGGGCAACTGTGCGGAGCGCCTCGGCATGGAACAGCTCAGCCATACGCTCGGTGTCCACCGAATCGCCGTCCGGGAGAAGGGCGCGCAGCAGCGCCGCTTGAGCATCAATCATCGCGCGAAATCCCATTCGTCTAACGTGAGGCAACTGCGCGAGCGCGCGGTCGGACTTGCGGAAAATGGGCTCGAACGCCCGCAAAGAGAGCGTCCCGCCCACTCGTGCATAGGCCGCATGAAAGCGCACGGCCCAGCGGACGCCGTCGGCATCGAGAGTGCCACCGAAATCCATCAGCACGGCCGCGCGTCGTGCGTTCACCAGGGTACTGTACCGCGAGAGTAACGACCCGGCAAGCACCAGGTAACGGCAAGTTGCGGCCGGTCGCGCGGTGTCACAATGGCGCTGCCTAAAGCCATCCTTCCTCGCGATACCACTGAGCTGTTCGCTGCATCCCATCGGCCAACGAGACAGCCGGCGAATACTCCAACTCGCGACGCGCGCGTGTATCGTCGCAGCGCCAATCGTGTTGCGCCAGGTCGCGCACGCGATCAGGCGTAAGTAGGGGTTTGGACCCGGTCACGCGCGCCGCTGCGCGGTCAGCCAATGCAGCCATGTAGATGACCGGGCGCGGAACTCGCACCACGCGCACGGGACAATCGACGGCGTCGCTAATGCAGCGCACTATCTCGTCCCACGCGTACTGTCCGCCGCTCACGTAGTACGTTCCTCGGCCGACGCCGTGTGTAGCGGCTCCCAGCAGCCCGCGAACGAGGTCAGCCACATAGATCATCGAGAGCCATTGATCTCGCGGGCCCACGCGCACGGCAATGCCGCGGGCTGCAAGCCGAAACGCCGCCAGGACGTCGCGGTCGCGCGGACCATACACGGCCGGGGGTCGCACTATCGCGTGAAGGACGCCCAATGCCTCGAGTACGCGCTCTGCTTCGAGCTTCGACGCGCCATATGCGGTGATCGGCCGGGTGGGATCTGCCTCGGTCAGGGGACGACCCTCGAGAGCTGGACCGGCGGCGGCGAGGCTCGAGCACAGCACCACTGCCGCGTCCGGATTTCGCGTCGTGATCGCGTCGCAGACGAGCCGCGTCCCATACACGTTCACGCGTCGATAATCATCGGCTCGGCTCGCCGACGTCACGCCGGCCAGATGAAACACGGTGGCGACACCGCGCACGGCGTCGCGCAACGCCGCCGCGTCGGTCACGTCGCCGCGCGCCAGCTCGACGCGGCCGCTCGGAAGCCACTTTAGCGCGCTCGTGGCCCTCACTAGGCAGCGGACTCGCCACCCGTTGTCGAGGAGCTCGTCGACCAGGTGGCTCCCCACGAACCCGGATGCGCCCGTCACGAGCGCGAGGGGGAGCATCCCCTAGGCCGTCTGAGACGGTCCGATGCGGGTGTCGTAGAGGCGATACGTCTTGTACACCCGTGTGCCCATGTTCTCGAGCGCGCGACGCATCAACATGTTGTCCTCGAGGATCCACGACGACTCACCGTGAGTGATGCCTCGTTTCTTCGCGGCACTGAGGATGGCCACGTACATGAGCTCCGCGGCGCCGCTGCGCCGGTGCTCAGGTAGCACGCCCAGGGTGAGCACGCGACCCCTGTCGATCGAACGGCTGTACCACAACGCCTTCGCCCATCCGAAGGGCAAGAGACTGCCGTTCATGTGCTTGAGTGCGACGTTGAGATCCGGCAGCGCGAGCCCAAAACCAACCGTCTCGTCCCCTATCTCGGCGAACACTACCATCTCGGGAGCGACCACCGGTTTGAGCTGCTTTGCCATGTGGTCGATCTCCTCCTTCGTCATCGGGACAGCGCCCCAGTTCTTCTCCCACGCAGTGTTGTACAGCACGCGCACGCGCTCGACCTCATCGGCGAACCGCTTCATGTCGAGCGGCCGAACGGTGATTCCATGCCGCTCCGCGAGCTTGTGCGCCAGTCGGGTGATGCGCTCGGGGGATTCCGGCGTATCGTGCCAGTACGCCAGAAGGTCCTTCGCCTTGGTGAATCCGTACGCTTCGATGAGCTCCGCGTACCACGGGGGATTGTGCGGCATCATGACGCAGGGCGGCGTGTCGAACCCGGAGATCAGGAGACCGCAGTCCTCGTTGACGGAAAAGTTCGCCGGCCCACGCATGACGGTCAGCCCGCGCGCGCGAAGCCATGCGGCCGCCGCGTCGAAGAGCGCGGGCGCGATCGCTGGAGTCGCGTTCCGTCTCGAAGAATCCGAAGAACCCTACCCCGTCGTTGTGCTGCGCCGTGTGCGCGTCGTTCTTGATGGCGGCAATGCGACCAACAATGCGGCCGTTCGCCCCACGCGCTAGAAAAAGCTCGACCTGCGCGTGGCGATGGAACGGGTGAGCTGGGCTGATCAGGTCCGCAACGTCACGCTTGAGCGGCGGGACCCATACTGGGTCGTCGCGATACAGTCGGAATGGAAGATCGATGAATTCCCGCGTGGCAGCCCGCCCACGCACGGGCGAAACGTCGATCAGGAAATGATCCCCATCGACTTGCCGACGCGCGCGAACACGTCGAGCACGAAGTCGAGCTGGTCGGAGGTATGGGTCGCCGAATAGGAAGTCCGAATGCGCGATTCGCGCTCTGGGACGGCGGGAGCGACAACCGGGTTCGTGAACACGCCGCCGTCGAACAGCCGTTTCCAGAATTCGAACGTGGCAAGATCGTCCCCAATCACCACCGGAATGATCGGCGTCACGCTTCCCCCAGTCTCGAACCCTAACGATTGGAAGCCTTTGCGCATACGCTCCGCGTTCTCCCACAGCTGCAGCCGCCGCTCAGGCTCCTGCTCGAGAATGTCGATGCATGCCAACACGGCCGCACAGGCGGACGGAGGCATCGAGGCACTGAAGATCTCGCTCCGCGCGTGGTGCTTGAGGTAGTCGATGACGACTCCCTCGCCGGCGACGAAGCCGCCGATTGATGCAAATGACTTACTGAACGTTCCAATGATGAGGTCCACTCGGTCGGTGAGTCCGAAATGCTCGGCCGTCCCTGCTCCTGTCGGGCCCAGCACGCCGACGGAATGTGCGTCGTCCACCGCCACGCGGGCGTTGTATTTGGCACTCAGTTCCACGACCGCCGGGAGGTCTACAATGTCGCCCTCCATGCTGAACACTCCGTCCACGACGATCAGTGCCGCACGTCCGCGCACTCGACGCAGCTTCGCCTCGAGGTCGTCCATGTCGTTGTGACGGAACCGAATCGTCTCGCCCGCCGAAAGCCGGCACCCGTCCACGATGCTGGCGTGATCGAGTTTGTCGATCAGCACGACGTCGTTCTTGGTGACCAGGGTAGCTATCACCCCGAGGTTGGTTTGGAACCCGGTCGAGAAAACCAGTGCGGCGTCCTTCCCGGTGAGCGTTGCGAGTCGCGCCTCGATACGCTCGTGGAGATCGGTATTGCCGTTGAGAAAGCGGGACCCTGTGCACGCGGTGCCGTACTTGGCGATTGCGTCCTGCGCCGCCTGCATCACCCTGGGGTCGTGGTTCAGGCCAAGGTAGTTGTTCGAACCAACCATCACAATGCGTTTGCCTCCGACCACGACCTCTGTCGAGGTGGAGGATTCGATCGGAACGAAGTACGGATACAGGCCCATCGCCTGTACTTCGCTGAGCCTCGTGAATTGCCTCGCCTTGGCGAAAATGTCAGGGACGGCGGTCGGTGCCACCGACGCCGTAAGGCCGAGGCCGTTGCCTCCCGGCTTCCGGCCGGCGTGAGCGGCGGAAGGTACGGACAGAGGTTTCACGGAGTCTGAGATTGGCGCCGCGCGGACACAGTGCTGGTGAGCATACCGTTACGCCGCGTGTCCTGCAACATCGCTTGCCTCTGCCGTGCCGCGCTGGTCGCCGACGGCTCAGGCGCTGACGTGTCCGTTGCGGGCATCCCAGACATCCCCGGCATCCCCGGCATCCCCGGCATCCCCGGCATGGTGGTCTCGTAGGTGATTCGCTTGTCCAGCTGATACGTCGGGTCGGCTCTGTTCACGGCCGGCCACTGCGTCTCGTCATCGGGAAGAATCACACCACCTAGCGCCCCCATCGCGCCGTCCGCGATCATGTGGCCGGTTGGGTTGTCGTACACGGCGGTGAGCCGATACGTGTGATCCGGATGGATGGGGAGCCCGAGCTGCCACCAAAATTTCTTCACTGGCATGTCCACAGGCGTTCCGGTCGAATCGGTTACCGGGGCGGTCGTCCCAGATGCGACGGCCTTCCGTCACGTCGTCTAGACGTAGCGCCGTCGCATACCTGTGCAGATGCCCGCCAACGGCGAGGATGCGACCGGCGACCGCCGGGCGCGCTTCCCAGCTCTTCTCGGAGTGGCCGGCTGGCAGGTCGTACGCCTTTTGGCCCGCCGGCGGCATGACATCGAGGTACATCGGGTAGATGGACACCGGATGGAACCAGGAGTCGGCCGGACGATAGGCGAGGTGCACGCGGACGCGGACACCGTTCTGCGGTCGCGGCATGGGATTGTGCAGCATGGCGGTAATGAGAAGCGTGTCACCAGGGTGCACACGGTAGCCGAGGACAGTGGGCAAATTGACCGCGGGCGTCTCAGACCCAAGGGCCCCGATGCGAAGCATGATCGGACTGAACAGCTCCCGCTTCTGCGGGACAATCAAGTTCACGTGGTGGATCAACGAGTGCGGCAACAATCGGCCTGATCCGTCTAGGAGATCGACCGAGTAGCCCTCGAGCCATCCGTCAACCGGTAGCGCCGCGACCGCTGGAGTGACCTCGGCCATCGCGCTGTGGTCGTCTTCGTTGCCAACGGAAGTCGACGCAGCGAGGCTGATGGGGTCCAGCTCCAGAGTGATCGCGCTCTGCGCGCGGTCTACCGTGACACGAGGCGTGTTGTGGGCAGCGACGACGACGCTGACCCGGATTGGCCCAGCGCGGTCGTAGCGGCAATGCTGATGAATCCAAGCGACATCGCCCACGCGAGCGGCGTCAGGTCAGTTCTATCGGGCCGGACCAATGCGTTGTTGCCTCCGTTACTGCCGACGAGCGAGTTTTCGCGGCCCCATCAACGAGAGGACGCCGCCGAAACATAAGTCCTCACGGTCTAGTCGGTCACCGCCGGCGCGGTCACCGGCCGTACCGGCCCGTAAGCTTCGCGCTGGCAAGAGAATTGGCGTGCAGATTGAAGCTCACCATGGCGGGTGAAGTCTCGGGTCCGAGTTGAAGTGAGGGCACCTTCAGCGCGTAAATCGTGATGATGTAGTGATGCACCTTCCCCGGCGGAGGGCAGGGACCGCCGTAACCGGGCTTCCCAAAGTCGGTGCGACTTTGGACAGTGCCCTTTGGCAGTTTGCCGGACGAAGCATCGCCCGCGCCCGCGGGCAGCGACGCGACCCCTGCCGGAATGTTGAACACGACCCAGTGCCACCAGCCGCTTCCGGTCGGTGCATCGGGGTCGAATAGCGTGATCGCAAAGCTCTTGGTGCCCTCAGGCGCGCCAACTCCAATGGAGCTCTGGCGACACATTGTCGCCGGTGCAACCGAAACCTGAATACACCTGTTCTGATTTGAGCATCGCCCCGTCGGTAAAGGTGGCGCTCTCAAGTCGGAGCTTCCCCTGAGCCCATGCGGAGGACGTCACGACGCCCCGGCCACGACTACCCCGCTGACAATCGCGACGACTCGACCTGCAGAGGCCCAGTGATTCATCGATCGCTCCTGTTAAAGCAGCCGAAACTGCGTGCGTTGTCTCGGGCGCCGATTGGCGCCCTGAGGAACGCGACCAGGAAAAACTATCGGAAGGCGCCGTCCGAAAGATGCCGGTAGTCGTCGCGACACACTCTAGCTGCTAGCTTCTGACCCGAGGGCAGGTTTGGCTCGCCTCGTGCCCGGACTGCTATCCGGGTCGGACGATGGTGCTCGCGGCGGCGGCAGGACCGCGCCGATTCCAGGAAACCCTTCCGATACCTGGGGAGGTGGCCGATAGCCGCCGGCTGGGCTGCCATTCCCAGCCGCCGTTTCCGGCGCCGCGTGATTGGCTCGCCTGCTGTTGGCCAGTCGGCGGTTGCGCATCGCGACCGCGTTGCTGACGCTGCTGTCCGGCGGCGGGCGGCGCCGGACCCAGCAGGCTTCTTGGCCGCCGTGTCGCCCGAGGGCGGCCCACCAGGATATTGGCCGCTTGATGGGCCACCGGCGGTGTCTCCGCCTGGCGCGGCTGCTTCTCGCTTGGCGTGAATGTGCTGGCCATCGCGAAGATCGTCCGACGGCTGCGCGACTACGTAGTCGCTATCGAGCAGTCCCGACAGCACCTCCATGACCGTGCCGTAGTCGCGCCCAATCGTCAGGTTGTGAAAGTGCGCAATGGAGTCTGAGCCGACGACAGCTGCCTGTGGCGAGCCGGTGCGAAATATCAAAGCCGGCGCCGGCATCAATATTGGCGGGTTTGGCCGATCGAATCGAAAGCGCACCTGCGCGTACATCCCAGGCAGCAGCACCGCAGCTGGGTTTACGACATCTACCTCGGTAAGCAGAGTGCGCGAAGCCGCGTCAACCGAGTTGGCCGTACGCGCTACGCGCCCGGGAAACTCCCGGCCGGGCAGCTCCTTTGCCACCAGTGCCGCCGCCAGCCCAACGTGGACCGCAGGCGCGTATGCTTGTGGCACGCCCAAATACACACGAATGGTGTCGGTACGAGCGACGCGAAATAGCTCACTGCCGGCCGGCGCGCCGATAAGCGTGTTGCCACCCGCTCCGGCCGCCTGCGGCGTCGAGACCGTGCCGGCTGGCGTGACGAACACACCATTTTCGACGTTGCGCTCCGTTACGACGCCGTCGAAAGGCGCGGTCACGCGCTCATACCCCACAAGGGCCTGGATACGACGAGCATCCGCATCCGCCGCGGCTACGGTTGCTCTGCCCTGCCTCGTAGCTCGTCTGATGCTGATCCAGCTCCTGCTTGGTCACCGTGCTGTCGTGGTATAGCACCTTCCAACGCTCAAGGTCGACCTCGGCGAGCTGCTGGGTGGCGCGCGCGTTCGCCACGTTCTCCCGCGCCTGGGCAAGTTGCTGATCGAGATCGGGCGCAGCGATGTCTGCAAGCAACTCTCCGCCACGCACCCGCCGCCCGATGTCGACGTACCAACGACTGACGTACCCGGACGACCGGGCATATATCGCGGCCTCGTGGTTGGCTTGCAGCGTCCCGGGAAGCGTCAGATCGGCTCCGGCCGGCGCGCGAAGTACCTGCACGACCTGACTAGCGGCACGCTGTCAGCCCGCGCCGCCTGCTGCGCTCGCTCGGTGAGCTGGCGTCGGCGCGCCCGGCGGGGCAGAATGCCGACAAGCAGCAAGAGAACCATCACGGTTGCCACCACGATCCCGCCGGTGACCAGCGCGCGCCGCGATATGCTGCGGCCTGACGACCCGGATTCCTGCGTCACGTCGGGCGGCTCTCGCGGGAGCCCGGCGCGGCGAACTGCTCCTCGATCGGAGTGGCGGCTGGGATCTCGACTTCCTTCAGCGGTTCAGTCTTGCGAATCGTCGCGTAGAGCACCGGCACGACGATGAGCGTGTATATACTCGCGACGAGCAGCCCGCCGATAACGGCGCGGCCCAAGGGAGCGTTCTCCTCACCACCCTCAGCCAGGGCGAATGCCATCGGGATCATGCCGATGATCATCGCCAGCGCTGTCATGATTACGGGCCGCAGCCGAGTCGTACCCGACTGGATTGCCGCATCGTGGGCGTTGTAGCCGCCGCGACGCGCGTCGTCGGCAAACTGGACCAGCAGGACACTGTTCGACGTAGCGACTCCCAACGCCATGATGGTTCCCATGAGCGACGGCACGCTAAAGGTCGTGTGGGTCACGAACAGGGCCCACAACACGCCCGCCAGTGCGCCGGGCAACGCCATGATGATGACGGCCGGATCGAGCCATGTCTGGTAGTTGACGACGAGCAGAATGAATACGAGTATGAGCGCGGCGAAGATGCCGCCAATGAGGCCCCGGAAGGACGCACGCATGTTCTGGACTTGTCCGCGCACCGTGATCGTCGATCCCCGCGGCAACTTCGTTTGGCTTACGATCCTGTCGACATCCTGCGCGAGCCCGCCAAGGTCCCGTCCGCTCGGACCCAGATAGACGTCGAACGCTTGGCGAATGTTGTAGTGGTTGATGCTGGCAGGGACGACACGTCGCGCGGTGGTCGCGAGGTTGGCGAAGAGTTGAGGCGGTCCGCTTGCTGTGCCGGAAGCGGTCACGGGTGTCTGAGCCAGATCGTCCAACGACCGGATTCTGTACTGCGGCGTCTGCACGAAAATGGTGTAGTTCACTCCATTGCGCGGGTCGAGCCAGAAATTCGGCGCCGACTGGAAACTGCCGCTCAGCGACACCAGGAGTGACTGCGCGATGTTCTGTTGCGTGAGGCCGACCTGCTGCGCTCGGTCGCGATCCACAGAGAAGAAGAACTCCGGCTCGTTCGTTACCTGCCCGATTCGCACGTTCGCAGCGCCAGGGAGCTGTCTCATCTGCCTGGCCAAGCGTCGGGCGATCACGTAATTGCTGTCGGCGGCCTGACCAACCAGCTGGACATCTATCGGTGCGGCGAGCCCCTGGTTCAGCACCTGAGAGACAATGTCGGCTGGTTGGTACCAGAACTGCTCCTCGGGGAACTCGCGCGCGACCGAGTCGATCAGCGCAAGCTGATAGTTGGCGGTTCGACCCTGCCGCTTGGCGCTCAAGCTGACGAGGATCTCTCCGTCGGAAGGCCCGATGACGGAGAGATCCCCAGTCGCCAGAGCCACGCCGCCGCCCGCCAGCCCGATGTTGTCGCGCATGAGCTGAATCTCGCCCGGCGGGATGACGCGTTTTATCGTTCGCTCGACCGAGCCGAAGATGAGCTCTGTCTCTTCCAGTCGCGTACCGGCGGGCGCGCGAATGTGCAGCCGGAACTGTCCGGCATCGACCGTCGGAAAGAAGTCCTCGCCGATCGCGGGAATGAGCAGAAGGCTGACGGCTATGAATAGCCCGGCTGCCGTGAGCGTCACGATCTTGTGGTCAAGCGCGAGCGCCAACACAGCGGCATACCGCTCCCGAAAGCGCTCGAACCGCTCCTCGACCCAGGCATTGACGCGCCACACGAACCCCGCGCGCCGCCGCTTCTCTATGGAAGCCGCCTCGCCGCCTTGGTACATCTCGATCTCCGAACCCAACATATAGCGCACCATGGTGGGCACGAGCGTTCGCGAAAGGAGGTACGAGGCAAGGATGGCGAAGATCACCGCCAGAGCGAGCGGACGGAACAAGGCAGACGACGCGCCACTCAGGAAAAAGATCGGGATGAATACGATGCAGATCGACAGCGAGGCGACTACCGCAGGTACCGCCACCTGCGACGCCGCGTCGATGATTGCTTGCAGCAGCTTTTTCCCTTCGCCCATGTTGCGATGGACGTTCTCGATTTCCACGGTCGCGTCGTCGACGAGAATGCCGACGGCGAGCGCCATCCCGCCGAGCGACTGGATGTTGATGGTCTCCCCGAAAGCCCACAGGGCGATGACGGACGTCATGATCGACAGCGGGATCGAGATCGCGACGATCACCGTACTGCGCCAACTGCCAAGAAAGAGGAGGATCATGACCGCGGTCAGACATGCGGCAATCGCCCCTTCGCGAATGACACCACTAATCGCTTGGCGCACGTATATCGACTGGTCCTGAACGACGTTCAGATGGATGTCGGCCGGGATCGCGTTCTGGGTCAGCGGCAGCAGATCGTGGATCCTGTTGACGACATCGATCGTCGAGGCCTTGCCGAACTTGAGCACCTGAAGGTAGGCGCCCCGGCGGCCGTTGATGCGCACAATGTTGGTCTGCACGCCCGCGCCTTCGCGAACGTGCGCGACATTGCGGACGTAGACCATCTGGCCGTTGACCATCTTGATCGGCGCATCGTCCAGGCGCTCACGATTTCGGGGCTCGAGTTGAGCGCGACCTGGTACTCCTTCATCCCCATCTTTGCGGTCCCGGCCGGCAAGATGATGTTCTGGACGTTGATCGCGTTGCTGACATTCTGCGGTGACAGCCCCTTTTCTTCGAGAAGCTGGGGGTCGATATCGACGTTGATCTGCTTCGGCGGACCGCCAAAAACCGGCGGAAGGTTCGCACCCTGCGCAGTGACGAGCTGCGGGCGGACGAAATTGTTGCCGACGTCGTTGAGCTCCTGTTCGCCCGAAGTCGGACTCGATATTCCAACCTCGAGAATTGGCACGTCGGTCGCGCTGTATCGAATGACGAAAGGCGGCGTAGTTCCGGGCGGGCACTGGCGCAGAATCGCCTGAGACGTGCTGGCGATTTGGGCAATCGCCGCCGCTACGTTGCCGGTCGGCTGAATGTACACGCGAATGACGGCGATCCCGTCAAGCGACTCCGATTCGATGTGCTCGATGTCGGCGACACCCGTGGTGTACGCACGTTCGGAGATCGTAACGATCCGGCCGGCCATCTCGCTCGCCGGAAGGCCGTTGTATCCCCACACGATCGAGACAATCGGTATGTTGGTCGCTGGGAAGATGTCGGCGGGCATCGATGCCGCGGCGAACGCGCCCAGCAGCACCATGATGATCGCCATGCAGGTCACGGTGTACGGACGCCGCAGCGCGAGTCTAACGATCCACATCGGTCAGTCGCGAGGAGCTGTGGAAGTCACGAACGCGCCGGGAACACAGAGACGGTCAGTTGGCATATAATGTGGCAGTGAATACTGGAACAGTAACGCGCTCGGCACCTCCAGCGATGATCGTGACCAGACACCATTGGGTCGTGCGCCTAACTCATTGGGTTGCGGTCGTGGCGATTACGGTAATGGCCTCTTCCGGGCTACGCATTTTCAATGCGTATCCGGCCTTTCACCGTCGAGGCGAGACGTTTTGCTGCTATCCGTTCGAAGGCCACGCAGTCCCGGCGTGGATGACATTCGGTGGATGGCTCGCGGGCGCCCGCAACTGGCACTTCGCCATGATGTGGGTTCTCGTGATCGACGGCCTGGTATATCTCACATTCATTTATCTGCACGGCGAGTGGCGAGATCTCGTACCGCGGCGTGGTGATCTCCGCGACAGCTGGGAGATGATCAAGTTCTACCTATTCTGTCAGACGGACGCACCCGCATCAGGGCAAGCACAATGCGCTTCAGAAGTTGGCGTACTTTCGCCATGCCCATATTGGGCGCCGTGATCGTGCTTTCGGGGGTGGCCATTTGGAAGCCGGTCGAGCTGGCTCCGCTCACGTCCGTGTTCGGCGGCTACATGTGGGCCCGCTATTGGCATTTCATGGCCATGGTCGCGCTGTTTGGGTCTGGCTCTTGGGCACATCTTCATGGTATTCGCGGTCGACCCGTACTCGCTCCCTTCCATGATTACCGGGCGGTACAACGAACGCTTCTCTCCGCCGGAGCGGAATGCTCGGCCGCTATACCATTTGCTCCCGCCGGCTGCCGCCGAGCCCGAGGAGCCATGATGCGCCGGTGGATCCTGACAGGGATGCAATGATCAACCGACGCCAATTTCTCGTGTGGACGGGCGGCTCAGTGTCCGCGGCAATTCTCGCAGCGTGCGACAGCCGCGGCCCCAAGTCCGCCGAGCCTCTGCTGCGCTTCGCCGAACGCAAGAACGAGGGCGTGGAGCGCGAGCTCTTCCGGCATACATCAATGGATGTAGCGGGGAAGCACGTGCTGGATGCTCGTGGCCAGTTCCCGGCGTACTACGTCTCGGATACTGTGCCGGTGTGGGATGAAGCCGCTGCCGGACCGTGGATGCTCGAAGTGTCGGGCATGGTCGCGGCGCCTCGCCGGTTCTCGCTTTCCGAGTTGCAATCACTGCCAAGCGTGACCCAGCGGGTCAACCACTATTGCGTAGAAGGATGGACCGCAGTGGCTTCCTGGACTGGCGTGCGCCTTCGAGACATTGTGACGCTCGTGCGCCCCGCGCCCGAGGCCAAGTACGTCGATTTTCAGTCATTCGACGATGACTATCACGAGAGCTGGGACATTGAGAGTGCAACACATCCGCAAACTCTGATCGCCTACGGCTTCGAAGGCGCATCCGCTCGGGCCCGCCCATGGCGGGCCTGCCCGCGTGTACTCGCCAATCAAGCTCGGATACAAGAACACAAAGTACCTCACCAAGATCGTATTCCTCCCGACTCGCAACGGCGGGTATTGGAGCGACCAGGGGTACGAGTGGTACGGCGGAGTGTGACGGCCTAACACGCCCACTCCGCGTTAAGCAGATACTCGCCTGCAGGAAGCCGGATCGAGGCTCGGCAAGTCACCCGCGAGTTCAAATCGCGGCGACCGCGCGTAGTGCCAGCGGCTTCGCCTTGGTCGTCCGAGCATTGATGGCGTCCTCATGGTCGACCCGTTTCGCCGATCTGCCGTTTAGACGCAAGATGCTCCTGCTGCCCACCGTATCTGCGGCAGCGCTCGGCATCACACTGCTGGTCCACGTGCGCTATGATCTCTTGGGCTCCCAACTGTCGGCCCAAATCGAGAACGGCTACTACCCGTCGCAGGAGCTGAGTCGCGACCTCGAGGAGACGCTGGCAGGCATACAACACGGGCTGCAGGACGCCGTCGCAAGCCGCGATGACAGCCGACTCGTCCTGCCGGACTCCCTGCATGAAGTCTTTCTCGGGCAGATGCGGCAGGCGCGCGCTAATCCCGTCGCCAACGTTCCCGAGCTGACTCGCATCGAAGAAAACTTCGACGACTATTACGCGCTCGCACGCTCAACGACACTGCGCATGATTCACCGTGAAACGGGCGGCCGAATCGACGGCGCGGTAGCAACCACGTCCAAGCAGTACATCACGATCAGGCAGATGCTTGACACACAGCACGCACGCGACCGGCATGCGGTCTCCGCCGCATTCTATGCCGCGCGGCATCTCCACCTGCTGGGCGCCGTCGTCGGCGTCGCAATCAGCCTCGCCTGCGTAATCGTCGTGACAGCGCTGTCGCTCATCGTAATCAAATCGTTAACGAGCCCAGTCAACCGTGTGGTGGAGGTGGCTAACCGCCTCGCGAAAGGAGATCTGCAGATCGACATACCCGTCACGTCCAAGGATGAGATCGGGCAGCTGCTCATGGCCATGCGAGAAATGGTGTCCTATCTCCGCGAAATGGCCGGGGTCGCCGAGCTCATTGCGGCTGGCGACATATCCGCCGACGTCCGTCCACGCTCGGCGGAGGACAGCTTCGGATGCTCCCTGCGCGAAATGTCGGGATACCTCAGGGAAATGGCAGGCGTGGCTGATCGGATATCGGCAGGAGATCTGACGATCGACGTCGTGCCGCGGTCGAAAGCAGACCGATTCGGCCACGCGTTTCTTGCGATGGTCGCTCACCTAGCGACGAACATTGAGGAGCTGCAGGCGAGCGAGAGCACGAATCGGCAGCTGACCGAGCATTCGTCAGCCACCCGAGAACGGCTCGGGCACCTCTTGCGGTCGAGTCCCGCTGTGATCTACAGTCGCGATCTCCACGAGGGTCGTCGTCCATTTACGTTCGTCGGCCAGAACATCACGGCGCTGCTCGGCTGCAATTCGGCGACGATCCAGGAAGACCCAGCGCGGTGGTCAGACCGGGTGCATGTCGAGGACGCGCGGCAGGCCGCGACTGCCTTGAACATGGCTGCGGAGCTGGGCCAGTTCGCCTGCGAGTATCGGGTGAAGCACGAGACGGGAGGATACCGATGGATTCACGACGAGATGAGACGCGTTGTCGGCGAGGGGGGTGGCATCGAGATCGTTGGATGGTGGCTAGATGTCACAGAGCGACGTGAGGCCGAAAACGCCTTGCACCAGAGCGAGACTCAGCTTCGCCTGTCACAAAAGATGGAAGCAGTAGGGCGGCTCGCGGGCGGCATTGCGCACGATTTCAACAACGTGCTCACCGCCATTCTGAGCTACAGCGACATGGCACTGGAGACTCTGGAAGCCGACAACCCGCTGACCGAGGACATCCTCGAGATAAAAAAAGCCGCGCAGCGAGCTGCAAACCTTACTCGGCAACTGCTTGCCTTCAGCCGGCAGCAGGTCCTGCAACTGGCTGTGCTCGACCTCAATGGCGTGGTGGTGGAGATGGGCGCAATGCTGCAAAGGCTGATCGGCGAAGACGTCAAGCTGGTCGTGGCACCCAGCGAGCAGGGAAGCATGGTGCGGGCGGACCTGGGTCAGCTGCAGCAGGTCATCATGAACCTGGCCGTGAACGCTCGCGACGCCATGCCCGATGGAGGGTCTCTGACGCTGTCTACCTCCAGCATCACTCTCGACGCCGCGACGGCCGCCGGGTGGGAAGCCGGCGCCGAACCCGGCCCTTATGTACAGCTCGCGGTGAGCGACACCGGGCACGGAATGTCCGCCGAGGTCCAGAAGAAAATTTTCGAGCCGTTCTTCACGACCAAGGAGGTAGGCAAAGGGACGGGCCTTGGGCTGGCCACCGTGTACGGCATCGTTCGGCAAAGCGGGGGCTACATCCTGGTGGATAGTACGGTCGGTCAAGGAACCACGTTCCGGATATACCTCCCCGAGGTCGACGAAAACGTCAGCGACTACACCGCGCCCGCTGCTCACGCTCCTAGTGATGGCACGGAAACGATACTGCTGGTCGAAGACGAGGAAAGTGTCCGAATGCTCGCGCGCCGGATCCTGCAGCGACGCGGCTATCGCGTGTTCGATGCCGGGCAGGCCGAGGAGGCGCTCGTCGAGCTCGCGCGGATCCCTGATACCATTGACTTGCTGTTGACAGACGTAGTGATGCCAGGCATTCGGGGACCCGAGCTGGCCAAACAGGTGACCGCCCAGCGCCCGAACATCGGCGTTCTATACATGTCGGGCTACACGGATCGGGACCTGATCGATCCGGACCCGTCCGACGGCGTACACCGACTGCTGCAGAAGCCGTTCACGCCGGACGGCCTGGCTACCGCCGTGCGCGCCGCCATCGACGAACACCGAGCCCGAGCTGCATTGCGCGTCTAGTCATGTGTGGATGGGGGCGTGCCGACACATCCGGCCGGTCCGCGCTATCATTGTGGCAGGTTTCGGCAGGACGCCCACCCCCCCCCAGCAGGAGGCCGTAATGGCGACACTCGGCGCGCTGTGGCTCCCGATCCTCGTGTCCGCCGTGCTCGTGTTCATCGTCAGCAGCCTAGTGCACATGGTCTTCAAGTATCACGCGAGCGACTACGGGAAGCTCCCGAACGAAGACGCCGTGCGGGCCACGATCCGAAGCGGAACCCCGAAGCCCGGGCAATACGTCATCCCTCACTGCAAAGACATGAAAGAGATGCAGTCGCCGGAGATGAAGCAGAAGTACGCTGAGGGCCCTGTTGGCTTGCTCACCCTCAAGAAGCCCGGTCCAGTGGCGATGGGCGGAGCGCTGGTGCAGTGGTTCGTATTCGCGCTCGTCATCTCGTTCCTCGTCGGCAATGTCGCGCACCGCACACTCGCAGTGGGCTCCGGCCATCCCCTAGTGTTTCGCGTCGTCGGAACCGTGGCGTGGTTGGCTTACGCTGCCGCTGTGATTCCGCCGGCTATCTGGATGGGAAAACCGTGGTCAGCCGCAGTCAAGGATGTGTTCGACGGGTTGCTCTACGCGCTCGTGACGGCCGCCGCGTTCATGTATCTCTGGCCGCATTAGCGCACGTCGGTCCCGGCTAGCGCGGTCCGACTACAGGCGAGTGAGAGATTGCAGGTCAGGCTTGCGCGCAGGGCGGGATCGCGATCATGGAACTTGATCACGCCTTGCGTCATATGATGAAGCATGACAATCAAGCTCCGCACTCCATTGAGGATTTCCGGCTCCGCGGCGACAGCCGCGGCGCTTGTTCTCGCAGCAGCTGTGCCGCGGGTCGCCGGAGCGCAAGCGACTGAATCACGGAGCATCGCCGCGACGGCGCCACGCCAAGAGGTCGTAGTGCTTTCCGGTGGCTGCTTCTGGGGCATACAGGCCGTGTTCGAGCACGTCCGAGGCGTTACCGAGGCGGTAGCCGGTTATGCCGGCGGCGCTGCCGGCACTGCTGAGTACGAGCGCGTAAGCACGGGGCTGACCGGTCACGCGGAGTCTGTACGTGTCGTGTTCGATCCGTCGCAGGTATCGTTTGATGAGCTTCTGCAGGTCTTTTTCACTGTCGCGCACGACCCGACGCAGCTCAATCGGCAGGGTCCCGACGATGGATCACAGTATCGGTCGGCGGTTTGGTACACCACGGAAGAACAAGAGCGCGCCACAAAGGCATTCATCGCGCGGCTGACCGCCGCAAAGACGTTTTCGCGACCGATAGTCACGCAAGTCTCGCCGCTAAGCGGCTTCTATCCGGCGGAGCCATACCATCAGGACTACGCCGAGCATCACCCGAATGCGCCGTATATCGCGATAAATGACCGGCCGAAGGTGGAGCGCCTTCGCACCGTGCTGCCGAATCTCTATCGCGACCAGCCAGTCCTCACAACAGCTGGCGCCAGCAGCTCCTGAACAGGACGCGGCCGTCGCGGCCGCGTGAAGGCGGCCAGGCGGTGAAGGCCCGCGGATAGCCGTTCACCCCGCGCCCGATACGGTTCGCCCCTGCGCCGGCGCGAGTCACTCGGCACCACTCTACGTTCGCCAGAGTATGACGCATGCCGCGGTTGATCTTCTGGAGGGCTGCGACCCTCTGGGTCGCGACATTCCCCTGCCCCACGCGCTCGACGCAGCCGTGTTAGGCGTGCCGGTTCGGTTCGAGAGCAACAGTAATTTCGTCATTGACGTGGCGAACGAGTCGTTTGGCGGGCCGCGTGCATTTGCCACCGACAAGTTGATTCGGAAGCCATTGAGCGTGCGTGTAGTCGTCCAGCCGGGCGGTTCGACCACCGATGGTGAGATCTCGCCCATGCGCGCGTGGTCGCCCGAAAAGACGTGGGTCATCCTGCAGGGACCCGATGTCGTGGCCGTCGCCGACGCTATTCGCGGGCAGTCGGTTGCATACGTGTCGCGCAGGTTGGTGGGCCAGCGAGCCCAGTTCCGGCAGGGCGTGTTGGAGACCATGACGTTCGTGATTGTATCTCACCACGACCGGCAGGCGGTGCACGCGGCGTCGGTCGGGCGCGGAAAAGCGGCCGTCCTACTCTGCGCAGCGAGTGGGACTGGTAAGAGCACGCTTGCCTACGCAGCACACCTGGCAGGCCTTACGGTTTTAAGCGACGAGGTCACCTGGGTTCAGCTACGGCCGCGCGTTGCCGTGCGAGGCGATCCCGCTAGAAGGATTTATCTCAGGCCCGAGGCGCGGCAGCATTTCCCGTGGCTAGCCCTCGCGGAGGCGACGGTGCTGCCCAGTGGGAAATACAGGATTCCAATCGACCTTGGCGACCCGATTGCCGGTGAGCCACTGGTTGCCGATCACGTGGGCGTGTGCCTGCTCGAGCGAGCGAATGGGCCCACGGTGCTCACGCGCGTGAGCGCGGAGGAAGTCGTCGCCGCGCTGACCGCGCGCCTCGAGGCCGGGTTCGATCGATATCGCGAGCGGCTTCGCGCATGCGCGTTTGCGCTTGCCATTGGCGGCGGATGGCGGCTCGCTGTTTCGAACGAGCCGTCCAGCGCAATCCCGTCTCTCCTGTCGATGCTCGACGGGCTCGGTGGGGGCCGCTCATGATACTCCTCGCCCACTCGTACTTTTTGAGATGAAAGTGCTCTCCGCGCGCGCAGGGTATGCGCTTTGGGCACCCCGCTACGAAATCGAAACTGCAATCAGTTTTCTCGAGGACCGCCTGGTCACTGCGCTTCAGGTGCCGCTATCCAATCGGCGGCTGCTGGACGCAGGCTGCGGCACGGGTCGCCGCATAGCCGATGTGGGCGCGGCACTAGCAGTGGGAATCGACCTCACGCCCGATATGCTCACCCGACCGGCAACGGCAGCCTCGCTCGCCGCGGCAGACATCCGGGCGCTCCCATTCGGCGCAAACACATTCGACGTCGTTTGGTGCAGGCTAGTGATCGGCCACGTCCGCGAGCTCGACGTCGCGTACGCCGAGCTGGCGCGCGTGTGCCGTCCGGGCGGCACGCTGGTCGTAACCGATTTCCATCCGGATGCTGTAGCGCTTGGCCACCGGCGGAGCTTTCGCGATCTCTCCGGCCAGGTTCGGCAGATCGAGCACTACGTGCACCATGTGCGTGCCCACGAAAGGGTTGCCGGTGCCCTCGGACTGACTCTTTGGTCCCGCCGTGATGCCGAGGTCGGCACACTTGTCCGTCCGTTTTACGAGCGTGCGCGTCGGCTCGCCGCGTACGAGCGACAGCGCGGACTGCGAATCGTCCTGGCGCTGGCCTTTCGGCGCGGCCTCGAGTCGTGAGGACACTTGCCTCGGCGGCCAACGCTGCGGTGGGCATTGAGAACGACCGGATCGTTCCGTCGTCTGGCCACTTCGACGCGGTATTCAGCGTTACTCAGCGCGCCCCGCCGGCCGTGGCCTGTGCGCGCTCGTACAGTCCAATCAACTCGGTGTGCTCGAGAATGTGATCGCGCATTGCTTCCTCGAGCTTTTGCTTCGTCGGGGTGTCCAGGTCTCGTAGCATTGTGTCGAGCGCATAGAGCTTGAAGAAGTAGCGGTGGCGGCCGATAGGCGGGCAAGGGCCAGTGTAGCCGACTTTCTTCGCGTCGTTCACACCTTCGCGCGCACCGCCGGGCAGCTTGCTGCCTTCACCAATACTCGTGGCTGTAGGCGGCAAGTTGTATACGACCCAGTGCACGAAAGTGCGCTTGGGCGCCTTGGGATCCGGAGCATCCGGATCATCAACTATCAGCGCAAGACTCTTCGTGCCCGCGGGTGCGTTGCTCCACGCGAGGGGCGGCGCCATGTTCGCGCCGTCACAGGTGTACTGCTCGGGAATCCGCCCGTTATGCGGGAACGCTGGCGAGTTGAGCTCGAGTGGCATCCGAGGCTCTCTCCCATGACTCGTGACTAGCGGGGGTGGCGGTGCACGATGCGCACCAGACGGCTCGAACGCTTGTCGGCAAGTTGCACCACGGGACCGGCCGGATAACAGTTATGTGGCATCAGCGCAACGTCTCCGCGCATTAGGCTCTGGGCCGCTGGCAAGGCGGCGGTCCCAACCATTGGGCGTTATTTTGCTCTAGGCTGCAGAGCTGGCCGCCAGAGTCGATCCCTTTAGCACATTGCTGAGTAATGTCGGAGCCGCCACTTCCAGTACCGGTGGACCACCCGGCTGTGGTGCCACCACCAAACCGCCCCCCGGCGGGTGTCCAGGCATGGCAGCCGGAGCTCGCCAGACGTGGCGCCTTTCGCGAGGAAGAGAAGAAGCTGTCGTGGGAGCGCTATCTCGCGGCGCTGCGCCGGTTCAAGTGGCTCATCGGTGGATTCGCCGTCGCCGGGGGCGCAGCGGGCGTTGTTGCCACTCGGCTCGTCACACCCCAATACGAGGCCCACGCCACAGTTTGGATCTCGAGCGGCAGCGACAAGCGGCAGGGTGGCCCCCTTCAGGCAAACGACCCGGTGCAGGAATCGTCGGGGTGGATTGAACTCTTCCGCAGTCTTCGAGTCACCGACTCCATCGTGATGAAGCACCGGCTTTATCTGTCACACAGCCCGGTTGCGAAGGAGGTGTTCGCAGACTTTTCGGTCGCGTCGACGTTTCGGCCCGGCGACTACCAGCTCACTGTCTCGCCGGGATCGGCCGAGTACCTGTTGACTGCCGGCCCTGAGCGAACCACGGTGGAGCGCGGCGCGCCAGGCGATTCGATCGGCCGGTCGCTTGGGTTCCTATGGGCCCCGCCGGCGGCAAGTATCCGGGCAGCAAGGCTGATCACGTTTTCACTGGCGACACCCAGTCAGGCATCCGCGCGGCTCACAGCCCGACTTACCGCGACGCTGCCTGAGGGCAGCAGCTTCATGCAACTGACTCTAGTTGGTACCTCGCCAACCGAAGTCGCCACCACGCTCAACGATTGGGTGGCGGAATTCATTGCGATGGAGGCCGACCTGAAGAAGGAGCAGGTTGCTCAACTCACAAGCATCCTGCAATCGCAAGTCCAACTTGCCGGTAAGGGTCAGGCCGCCGCCGAGCGCGCCCTCGAAGCCTTCCAGTCTAACGCGATCGCCCAGCCGTCGGGCGGCGGTGTGATCGGCATGGCCCAGGACCTCTCGGGCACCGGTGGCGGCGTGAAGACCGGGGCCGACCCGTCAGCCGCGGAGACGGAGCTCTCATCGGTCGCGAGTTACACCGGGCTCAGCTCGCAACGCGAAAGTCTTCGGCAGGATATCGAACGATTGCACGAGCTTTTGGCGGATTCCGCGGGGGACGGGGGGACATTGAACCCGGAGGATCTGCTCACGATACCGTCGCTCGCGACTGGGTCGGACAATCTCCGCGCCGCGATCGCGGACTACACGGCCAAATCGGGACACTTGCGCGAGCTCCGCCAGAAATACACCGACGAATACAAGGCCGTGCGGGACACGCAACAGGCTGTGACTGTGCTCAAGACCCAAACCATTCCCCAGCTTGCGCGTCAATCGCTCAATCGCCTGACCGCGTCTGAGAGCGCCATTGATCGCCGGCTCCAGGGGTCCACGGCGTCGATGCGCCGACTTCCCGGACAAACGCTGCAGGACGCTCGGCTGCGGCGTGAGTACGACCAAGCGACGCAGTTGTACCGAACGCTCCAGGACCGGTATGAGGAGGCGCGTATTGCCGAGGCCAGTGCGATCCCCGACGTACGTGTCTTGGACCGCGCTGTAGTTCCGCGCGTGCCCAGTCTCAACACTGCACCTCGAGTACTGCTCATGGTGACGGTAGGCGCGTTCGTGGTGGGAATCGTCTTGGCGCTCGCGCTCGACCGGCTCGATCCGCGCATCCGGTATCCCGAGCAAGCGATTGACGATCTTGGACTGCCGATCTTGGGCACGGTTCCCGGGGTGCGCCGCCGGTCAGGATCGGCGGGCATCGAACAGCAGGCACAGATCGTCGAGTCATTCCGCACCATTCGTCTCAATCTGATCAACTTGTTCGAGCCGGGGACGCCCGTAATGCTGACGATCACCAGCCCGGGGGTAGGCGAGGGAAAGTCCTTCGTCGCGTCCAATCTCGCGCTGTCGTTTGCTGACAGTGGGTATCGTACGCTGCTAGTGGATGGCGACGTGCGGCGTGGTCTGTTGCACGAGACGTTTGGCGTCAAGCAATCGCCTGGCCTCATGGAGTACTTGACGGAACAGGCGGCGCTCACCGAAATCATTCAGCCCACGAACTCCGCAGAGCTTACTCTCGTCACCGGCGGGGCACGCCAGCACCGCGCGCCCGAGCTGCTCGCCTCCGCAGGGACGCTGCGGTTCCTCAGCGCCGCGCGAGCGCAGTACGACGTCATCATCGTCGATTCCCCGCCCCTCGGTGCCGGAATAGATGCCTTCGCGCTCGGGAGCGCGACCGGAAGCATCATGGCCGTGTTGCGGATCGGTCGTAGTGACCGCCGCATGGCGGAAGCGAAGCTCAGCGTGCTCGATCGTTATCCGATTCGGCAACTGGGAGCGGTTCTGAACGATGTTAATGTTGGCGGCGCTTTCCGCTACTACTCGTACGTGCCTGGCTACGGGATCCAAGAAAAAGAAGGGATCGCGTCGGTGGGCCCGCGGATGGAAGTCGGCCGGATCGCCGGGCCAAAATAGCCTGCGCGCCGCCGGTGCCAGGTCAACATTCCTGTTGCTTCGGCCCAACAAGATTTCCTGAAGGCAAATACAGGCGGCCCCAATTCGGCGTAGGTAACCCCCGGCTATCAAAGGTGTTACGGACTTTGCAAAACCGGGCTGAGCCGTAGCACGACGACTGCGTAATTGACGAGCAGCGAGGGAGCAGGCTGGCCGTTGGCATCGGCCCGCCACTCCATGCGCGTGCTCGCCCCTTTTACGCAGGAGCTGGTCGTGGGCGCATCACTCAGGATCACAATCGCAGCGCTCATGCTCGCGATGCCTTTCGGCGCAAGCGTGCTGGCGCAAACGACGAAAGGTGACAGCGCCTTACGAACGCGTTCCGCTTGGACTACTCGCGACAGTTTGACCGCTCGGCTCTCCCACGGAGGCCCCGACTCGATCGCGGCAGCCCAGCGTTTGGCATTGGGCGACTTCCACCCTGGTGATCGCATCCTGCTCGCCGTAGAGGGCGAGCCGGCACTGAGTGACACCTTTCTCGTTCACAGCGACAAGGTGGTTGCGGCCGATCCCGTGCTGCGGCTGCCAAATATCGACCAAGACATACCGCTTCAGGGCGTATTGAGATCAGAACTCGAGCCACGACTCGACAGTGTGCTCGGACACTACATCAAGCACCCGGTCGTGCGCGCGCAATCGCTGCTTCTCGTGCAGGTTGCCGGCGCTGTGCGATACCCGGGCTCTTATACGGTTCCGGCAGACGAGCAGTTAGGCACAGTCATCTCGCGCGCCGGCGACATGGGCCCGTCGGCCGACCCTGGCAAAATCGTCATTAAGCGCCAAGGGTCGGTGCTGGTATCGAGCAAACAGGTGCAGGCAGCGGTCGTCCAGCGCGAATCGCTGGATCAGCTGGGCCTTCAGGCGGCGGACGAGGTCGAAGTTGGAGAGCGCTCGCAGAGCGCGTTCCTTCGCATCCTGGGCTTGAGCGCTACGCTCGTGGGGCTCGGAGTCGGCATCGTCGTTCTCTTCCGCCACTAACTCGGCCTTCGTTGGCCCTGGGCTCGCGTGTCGCCCGCACGGCTGGTGCGGTCGACCGTCGCGTTCTCGCTCGACTGCGCCGTCGCGCCGATTCTGCACCCGAGGCGCTGGTCTCCATGCGCGCGCGGCATCATGACAAAGAATGTCATGCGAGCTTCACGGCCGCGTCACGTTGGGTGCACTAGGATCAGCGGACTTGGGGCGATCCGGGATCGTCAGCCCCATTCGACCACCAGCCCACCGCGCAACCAATGCCGCCAGTGCTGTTCGCGGAGCCCACGGCACGACCCCTCAGCTACAGCCAGGGGGTGGTCGGTCGAAGCCGCACCGAGTTCGCCAGCCGCGTGGTCAACCTCATACTCGCAGTGGTGGTAATCATCCTGCTCGCGCCACTGCTCATTGTCATAGCGGTCGCGATCAAATTGACGTCGCGCGGGCCGGTCGTCTACGCGCAAACCCGCGTCGGGATCGACCGCCGGACGTGCCGCGTGCGGGCACTCTACGACCGGCGCACCACGGACGTCGGCGGTTCGGTGTTCACGATGTACAAGTTCCGAACGATGGTCGTCGATGCGGAACGTGCCACCGGTCCCGTGTGGGCCGCCCCGCGCGATCCCCGTACGACGCCAGTCGGCCGTCTGCTGCGTGCCATTCGCGTCGACGAGTTGCTACAGCTCATCAACGTGATCAAAGGCGACATGAATCTCGTCGGTCCACGTCCTGAACGCCCGACCATGGTAACTCGCTTTCGCGCGGTCATTCCTGAGTATGTGCTTCGGCACCGGACCCGCCCCGGCATCACGGGCTGGGCGCAAATCAATCATGCATATGACGCATCTCTGGATGACGTCCGCATGAAGGTGTCTTACGACCTGGAGTACTTGCGCCGGCGATCCATCGTGGAGGACTTCCGCATCTTGATCAAGACGGTGCCGGTCATGCTGTTCAAGCGTGGTGGCTGGTAGTTGGACGCGGTGACCGCTCGCGTGCAGGATATCGGGTCGTCGCCGGCGTTGGCCCCGCCAGCGGCCCAGCCCGCGCCCGGCATTGCGAGTTCAGCCCCGGCCGGCCGCCGCGCCGCCACGTGGCGCGCCGCGTTCCGCCTACTGCGTCCGCGCCAGTGGATCAAGAACAGCTTTGTCCTCGCGCCTCTCATCTTTTCGCGTTCATTCACGCATCCGCGGGCCGTGGTCGAGGCCGCGCTGGCCGCAGTCCTGTTCTGCGTGGCGTCGTCGGCCGGATACATCATCAACGATCTCGCCGACCGCGAGGCTGATGCGCTTCATCCGATCAAGTCGCACACGCGTCCCCTCGCGGCCGGCCAGATTGGGATCGCGCAAGCGCGGACGGTGCTCGTCGCGCTGCTGATCATGATCGCTGCCGCGTTCGCATGGAGTCCGGCGACCGCTGCCGTGGCCGTGGCATACCTGGCGCTCAGCGCCGCGTACACGGCAAAGCTCAAGCACCTGGCTGTCTGGGACATATTCGCCCTCGCATTTGGCTTCGTGCTCCGCGCCTTGTGCGGTGCGGTGGCGATCGCGGTACCGCTGTCGCCATGGATGTTGATCACGACCCTCTGTCTCGCGCTGTATCTCGCCACGGTAAAGCGCCGCGCTGAATTGGTCGCGGCGACACCCACGCGGGCGGTGCTTCGCTCGTACACCCTGCCGCTTCTCGACCGATACGCCGAAATGGCGGCCGTATGCGCCGTCGTGTTCTACGGCCTGTTCGTCGCGACTGTGCGGCCGGCACTCGCCATCACTATTCCACTCGTGCTGTTCGGGATCTTTCGGTACTGGTACGTGGCGGAGTCGACGGACCGCGGGGAATCGCCAAGTGACGCACTGTGGGCCGATGCTCCGCTCTTCCTCGTAGTCGTAGCGTGGGTTGTGCTCTGCGCCGCGATGCTGCTGCGCGGCAGATAGGCGTCGAGCGTGACACCGATGATCGGGACTGATGCGCGCGGCTACGTCGGGCGCCGCGTTGGCTCCCACGTCGGTATGCCCCGCCGTCCAAGGACCATCGCCCACGCCAGCACACCAGCAGCCGTACTGACCGGGACATACCCGCACAGCGCCAGCACGCGCGGCGGAGGGCGGCGGATCGGCCACCACACGGCTACCGCGCCCGCCGCTGCAGCAACCACTATGCCGCCGAGAGCGACCGCTGCCAGACCGCCATGGCGGGCGAGCACGACCAGCATCACGGTCGCGGGCACGAGCAGTGGGTACACAAGCCACCGACACACCTTGTGACTGAAGAGCATGTATGCGAAAACCCCGTAGCGGCCAGGGTTGAGCAGGGCACGCTCATACCACAGCGTCGCGAGACCGCGAGCCATTGTGCGTGCCTTCCGCCGAAACTCCACCCGCAGCGAGGCGGTTCGCGCCACTACGCACCGCGCGTCCTCGACGGACACTCCGCGATAGCCGTGCGCCCGCGCCATGAGCACGCTCGCGAAGTCCCGACTCAGCGCCTCGGGAAACTCCGCATCGTACACCGTCCGCCGGAATGCATAAAGGCTTCCGCTCGCGCCGATGATCGATCCCACCCGAGTTTCCAGCGACCGAACGAACATCTCGTAGCCGACATAGCCGGATTCCCCCCCCATCCCCCCCCCCATCCCCCCCCGCGTTCCCCCCTTCCCCCCAGCGCGCTCCGTTGCCGAATCCCCGCTGCTCACGTCGCGACCCGAGGCGACGCCTACAGTCGGATCGTCGAATGCCCGCACGAGCGGCTTGAGCGCACCGACAAACACGCGTACCGAAGCGTCGGTGCTCACGACGATATCGGTCGTGACCACGCGAGCGGCCGCGTTTTCGGCCGCCGTCTTGCCACGTCTGGCCGCGAGCCGAACGAGGTCTACGCCGCGGTCGGCGTAAGCGCGGACGATTTCGTCGGTGCGGTCGGTCGAGGCATCGGACACCACGAGGATTCGTCGCCGATCGGCGGGATAATCCGTGGCCAGCAGGCAATCGAGCGTGGCTGCGATCGCGCGCTCCTCGTTGTAGGCGGGGACCGTGATCGTGATGCAGGGCCATTCGTCCCGTTGCCGAGCAATTGGGTGGCCGCGTCGCAGCATCGCGACGACGGCCAACACCAGGGGATATCCCACGTACGCATAGGCGGCGAGCACCGCCGGCGCGGCGATAACCGCTGCCGGTACGGTCACGGAAGCATTTCGCGGCGCATTGCGGCCGTCGCTTGGGAGAGATGCTCGCGGACAGCCGGACCGTCGCGCCGAACAGCGCGGTATACGGCCTCATACCGGTCAAGCCACGGGTCCAGCGCGAAGGTCGTGACCAGTCGGCGTCGCGCCCCCTCCGCGCGCACGCGAGCCGCATGCGCATCATCACGGACGTCGCGCATCGCGTCGGCGAGGGCACGGGGGTCTTGTGGTACGACGAGCCGCGCCTCGGCATCACGTACCACGCTGGGCACGCCACCCACGGTCGTTGCCACGACCGGGATCTCGGCATCGATGGCTTCGAAGAGTGTGATGGGCGTCCCCTCCGTGCGAGAGCTCAAAACGAACAAGTCGAAACCGCGGAACAGGCGTTTGACATCCGGGACGGCTCCAAGCCATCGCATCGCCCCGGCGACGCCCAGTGCCTTCGCTTGCGACTCGAGCTTGGACCGTTCCGGACCGTCGCCACAGACGACAACCATTACGCGCTGGTCCTGCAGGAGCGGAAGAGCGGCGATCAGCACGTCGAGTCCCTTTTCGCGCGAGAGGCGACCGACCCAGCCGGCCACCACGGCGTCATCCGGCACTCCGAAGACCGCCCGCGCCTCGGGGCGCGGAAGGAACACGTCCGCTGCCTCATATGCGTTCGGGACGACGTGCAACCGCGACCCCCGCACACCCGACGCCACGAGGCGCTCCGCCAACGACTGTGACACGGCCACCACCGCGTCGAAACGCCGTGCTACATGTCGCTGAATCCCTTCGTACACCCGATTGCGCCACTGACCGCCGGTGTACCCGTGGACGGTGGTGACGATTGGCAGCCCTCTCGCGAGGGCGACGCCCGCGTCCACCACATTGGGGCGGTAGCCATGTGTGTGGACGATGTCGGGGTCGCATTGTTCGCACGCCTCCGCGACGGCTTGGCGCTCGCGCCAGTACGCGCGCGGTGACACGTAGACGGGGATCACATTGACGCCCGATCCTTCGAGCTCGGCGACGAACGGGTGGCCTCCCGCAGCCTGCGGCGACGATGGCTCTCCCGGAATGACGGCCACGACGGTGATCCGATGACCGCGCCGCGCATGGCCTACCGCGAGCGTGCGAACTACGCGCTCGAGTCCTCCAATGGCAGCGGGCGCGACGACGTGGAGAACGGACAGTCGCGAGTCATTCTCCCGGTCAGCTGTGGCCACACGGCTACAATACGACCTGCGCCTCGGCCGGCAACTGTCAATTGACGACGATCCGGAATCCCGCGCCTTTGACCATAATGCCGCCGGCGCCTGCATGGGTACCCACGCCTGACGCGCGGCCGGATGATTTCGTACAGCCCGTCCGACCGCAGATCCTCACCGTTGCGCTCGAGGATTACTACCACGTCGGCGCCTTCAACAGGTTGATTCAGCGCGGCCAGTGGTACCGGTTCGAGCGCCGAGTGGAGCAGAGTACGATGCGGACGCTCGATTTGTTGGACGAGTTCGGCGCCCGCGCCACGTTTTTCATTCTTGGCTGGATCGCCGAAACGCTCCCGGAGCTCATCCGCCTCGTCGCCGATCGCGGTCACGAGATCGCAAGCAAGGGCTATTACCACCGCAACATCAGGCAGCTGACGCCCACGGAGTTCCGCGACGACCTGGCGCGTGCCCGCGAGGCGATCGAGCGCACGGGTGGCCGTAAGGTGGTTGGCTACCGAGTGGCCGATGACTGGTTCCGACCAGAAGACCTGTGGGCGCTCGACGTGCTCGCCGAAGAGGGCTACGAGTACGACTCGAGCATAGGGCCGATCCTTCGCTCGTACGCGGCGGAACCCTGGCGGCGGTTCGCGCACCTGCACCGACACGGTGGCAGGACATTGTGGGAGTTGCCGATCTCCACCGCCGATGTCTTCGGTTTTCTGATTCCGATCGCTGGCGGGAACTACTTCCGGCAGTTCCCTCACTGGATCGTGCGCCGGGCCGTTGCGCATTGGTTGCGAACGTACACGGCGCCCTTCGTGATGTATTTTCACACCTGGGAGATGGACCCGGACCAGCCCAGGATTCGCTCGGCGCCGTTTCACTCCCGCATCCGGCAATATCGGCACCTCGACCGGATGCCGCAGTACCTCGGCTACTACCTAAGTCGTTACCGCTTCACCAGCGCAGCGACTTACCTGGAGCTGACGACCAGAGGCGCCACCGCCCATCCGGAGCGCCTGGAAGACGCCAGCGGCGGCATGCGTCGCATCGACGCGCGCACGCGTCGAGTGCCGGGAGCCGCTCGCGAGTTGCTACTCACTCCGCCGACGGCCGCCGCTGCAGACAGCGCGACGCTACCCGCCGAGAGCAAAGTCCTCCCGGCACCACCGCCCCTGCAGCCGCTCTCGGCACTGGCTCCGCCCCCGCCCCCGCCCCCGCCCGCGCAGCCATCCGCATCCCCACCCGAGCCCCCATCCGAGCAGCAGGCCGACGAACGCTCAGCCGTAATGACGCGCGTCACGGTCGTAATTCCATGTTACAACGAAGAGTTGATCCTGCCCTATCTGGCCAACACCTTGGCCAGCGTCGAGGCACGGTTGGCCACCTATGCGTTCACGTTCGTCTTCGTGGACGACCGGAGCACCGACGCCACCTGGGACGCGCTGCGCCGTATTTTCGGGGCCCGTCCGAACTGCGTGCTCGTCCAGCACCCCGAGAATCGCGGAGTGGCCGCCGGGATCCTCACCGGTATCAACGCGGCGACTACGGACGTCGTGTGCTCGATGGACTGCGATTGCACATATGACCCGCACGAGCTGGGACGGATGATCCCGCTGCTCACCGATGGCATCGACCTCGTTACAGCATCGCCATATCACCGCGACGGTCACGTTCGCAACGTCCCGCGCTGGCGCCTTGCCTTGTCCAAGTCGCTCTCGCGACTCTACCGGCTCGTGCTGCATCACAAGCTCGCCACGTACACCAGCTGCTTTCGCGTCTATCGACGGAGCGCGTGTTCCGGGTTCGAGCTCGAGCAAACCGGGTTTCTGGGCGTCGCCGAAATGCTCGCCGGCCTCGATTTGGCGGGATCGAAGATCGTGGAGTTTCCCACCACGCTCGAAGTGCGCATGATTGGCCGCTCGAAAATGAGGGTCCTGCGCACGATCGGCGGCCACCTGAGATTACTTACCCGACTGTCCTGGCGGCGATTCCGGGCGTGATCGCGCACTTCACGATGGCTCGCATCGCGCTCCCGTTCGGGATCGCGGCACTGGGCGCGCTGGACGCCCGCCGACGGACCACTTCGCCCACGCGGTCGCTCGCGGCGTGGGCTCTTGCGGCCGTCGCACTCGGCGCCATTGCGGCGCTTGCGTGGGTGTGCACAAATCACGTTGGCGCGCCACTCCATCTCGAAACGATGGAGAGCGTCGTCCTCCAGCACGTCGTGCGCGTTACCCACGGACTCCCCCTTTATCCGCGGCCGAGCCCTGCCTACGTGCCGCTGGCCTACAACCCGGGCTATTACTTTCTCGCAGCGCCGTTCACGTGGGTGATGGGCCCGACACTGGGCACGCTGCGGATCGTAGCCATTCTCGGCGTCATTGGGAGCGCGATCACGATCGCGGCTGCCGTGCGGCGGCTCACCGGATCGTCGTGGTGGGCGCTGATCGCCGTGGGTCTCTTTGCGGCAGCCTATCGCGCCATGGACTCTGCCCTCGACAACGCGCATGCCGATTCCTGGCTGCTTTGTGCGGCGCTCGTGGGAACTGAGACGCTGGATCGTGCGAAGACATGGAAGGGACGAGTCGCGGGCGTGCTCGTGCTCATCCTGGCTTTCTGGTTCAAACAACCTGGCGCGCTGTTCGTAGTAGGCGGACTTGCGTTTCTCACATGGCGCCTTGGTGTGCGTCGCTCTCTCCTCTATTGGGTGATTGCCGCATTGACGGGTGGGATCGCGTATCTCGCCGCGGTCACGTGGCCCTTCGGTCCGTACTTCCACTACTTCACCTGGGTCGTGCCCAGCAGTTGGTCGACCGTCAGCTTGGCAAGCGCCGGTCGCGTCGCGCTGTTGGCAATGACGGCCTATCCCGTGCTTATGAGTGGAGCCGTGCTCGAAGGGGTCTGGGCCCTACGTCAGCCGCGCGGTCGTCTCACAGCCTGGCACATTCAGTGGGGTGTAGGTGTGCTGTCGGCCCTCATGGCCGCACTCGATTGGTCGTGCTCTGACAACGTGTTCATCCCGTTCGGCGCGTTTACGATTGCGTTGGGCTGCGTGGGATGGTGGCGCGTGGCGGCGACGCGCGCCGCTCCGATCGCCCGGACGCTGCCGCCGCTCGCGGTTGCGCTGTCGTTCGCGCTTCTGCTCTACGATCCGCGCGATATCATGGTGCCACCCGACGCTCGCCCGGCTTACGCGGATCTTATGCGCACGATCGAGGGCTTGGACGGCCCGGTGTTTGTGCCGAGCATCGGGCAGAACGCGGGCCCGCCAACACTGTCACCAGCGGTCGTGTGGGTCGCAATCGCCGACATCGTGCGTGGCCATCATCGGACTGCTGCCGATTGGGCGTTCGTGTGGGAGTCTCTCGAACCGGCGACCCACCCGACAACCGCGCAGGCGTACATCCTGACCAATAGTCCGCTCAACCGCGTACCTGGTCCCGTGAAGCTGCTTGCGCCGTGCTACACACTCGACCGCGACTTCGATCACCGTTTTGCCGCGCTCTTAACGTTGGTGAAACACTTCAAGCCCGACTGGCCGCGGTACCTCTACCGCTACCATCAGTCGGTAACGTCGTCGGGGAACGAGTGCGGATCTGTGTCCTGACGGGGACCTACCCGCGTACGACGCAGACGTTCGTGTACGAAGAGGTGCGGTGGCTCACGCAGGCGGGGCACACGGTGTGTGTCATTGCGGAACAGCGTGGCGACGTCGCGGGCTCGCGGCCGACGAGGCACGGTCGCGCCGGTGGGGTGAGGCGTGTGCAGTCTTCGCTCGGTCACGCCACTCCGCGGCGGGCCACGTGCGCGATCTCGTCGCTACTCTCGACGAGCTTGCTGCCGTCCCTCGGGCCTCGTCGTCCAGTGCGACACCGTGACCCCATCTACTGAGCGCGCCCAGATAGAGTCCGCGTGCGCGTGCAGATATGCGTCGAGGAACGGTCCGCCGACGATATTGAACGTTGCATCCTGCACGACGAGCCAGAAGCTCGACGTCCCCGCAAGCGCGGGCGCGAGCCGGTATTCGACGGCATTGAGGCCCGTGATCTCGCGCTGGCCGGAGATCATCCCTTGCCGGCGAAACGGGACGGTTGGGAATAGCGGTCCCCACGCGTCGTTCTGTGGAACACCCAGAACTACATTGGGCCCGCGGTAGTAATACGCAAACGCCGTCGCGCACTGGGTGTCAGTAAAGAGAATCGGCTCGCCCGGATGGGCCGCGGCCGTAACCCACGTTGCTGCCCGCGGCCATCCAAGCCCGCGGTCAAGATTGCGTTGATAGCTCACGAGCATGGCAGCAAATAACGTCACGAGCGCCCCCGAGGCGATCACGGCCGCTCTGCGGCGCGGCAGACTCCCGACCCAGACGGCGATGCAGATCAGCGCAGGCACGATGACCACGGTGCGATGCCGATCGCGTACCAGTCCCAGATGGGTCGCTTCGAGGAAGCCCAGGACAAGGAGCGGCACGATGGCAATCACCGGAGTCATACGCTCGGCTTTTGAGAGCGGCGGCGAGCCCGGGCGGAGACGCACGAGGACAAGGGCAGCCAGTCCCAGCACGATGACCGCACGGACGACTGGGCGGTCAAAGAGCCCGGCGTTCCAGATGATGTGTGTGTCGCGGAGTGCGGCCCCGAAGGTCGCCGCCACGTGGGCGCCGACGCTCGCAGGCACTGCGGTTGACGTCGCGGTGTCTGCGCCCTGGACCATCACCTGGCGGCGGATCACCGGCAGCCACGGGAGGAGGAGAAGCGCTATTGTGGCGTCCGCTGCGACGAGCAACCAGCGCCGGCGCGCAAAGCACACGGCAGCAACGAACTGGCCGAGCACCACGAAGCCGGTGTAGTACAGCGTCATGAGCGCCAGATACGTCGTTACCACGTAGGGGGCTGCATCTATCCACACACGACGAGTGGCTCGTGCGTCGTTGACGAGCCAGATGCGTGCGTAGAAATAGAAGGACCACGCCGTCCAGCACATGGCCAGCGCATACACCCGGCTCTCTGACGCCGCCCAGAGCACCGCAGGACACGCGGCGACGACGACAGCGAGCCAGGACGCGCGGTTACGCGGGATCAGCTGTCGCAACGTTGCGGCCACGCCGATAACTGCCGCGACGGCTGCGAGTGTCGACGGTAGCCGCGCCCATTCGATCGTCGGCCGCCCGAGCACCATCCATCCGTGCACTAGCGTGAAGTAAACCGGTCCCTGGCGCTCGAACCACAACGCGAAGTCGAACGTGCCGGCGAACGTGGTCTGCAGAACCGTGCGGAGCGTACGCGCTTCGTCACACCCGACCACTTTGTGTGCTGAGTCATACAGGGCGAGCGCCACGAGACCGACACATGCAGCGGCAACGACACCCCACTCACGGACGCGGCGATTACGCAACGTGAGGCGCATGCCTATCGGGGTACCGCGACATCCCTGAGCCCGTCCTCGATCACCGCCGCGACTCGCCCTACAAGCGTGTCCCAATCATGTTGCCGAGCGACAGCTTGGCGACGGTCGCGTTCAGCCGCGGCGTGCATGGCGGGTGTCATGCCAGCCGCGATCGCCGCAGACCACGAATCCTCTGAGTCGACAAGCGCCACCACATGCGCGAACGCCTCGAGAGCATTGATCCGTGTCGCGACGATCGGCTGGCCAGCGGCAAGATACTCGTGCAATTTGAGCGGGTAGATGTATTTCGTGTAGTCGATCGACCGATACGGCATGATCGACACGTCGAAGTGTTGCGGGTAGCTCGCGAGCATCGAAGCGGGCTTCGGTCCAAGAAAGAACACATTGGACAGCTGCGCGAGATCGTGCAGCGCCTCGGTAATCTCCGAGTGCGCATGCCGCGCGCCGACGAACACCCATGACCACTCGGGGTGGCGACGAGCGAGCCGGTACATCAGATGCCAGTCGAGCTGCTTCTTGATGAACCCCGCATACCCCACACGTGGGTGCGGAATCGGAACGAGATCAGCTGGCTCGGCGCGGCGATGGGCGAACGCGTGGTAGTCGACGCCGTTGGGGATCATCACCGTGGCCGGATTGATGTGCCCTTTCTTCGCCATCAGCGCAGGCGAATGGACGATGACACGATCGGCGCGCGCGATCAGCTCCCGCTCTGCGGGTTCGATCGCATGCTCGGTCTCCGCATACGAGTATTCGTCCACGATGTGGTACACGATCAGATCGTGTGGCACTGCGCGGACGTCGGGCAGGCAGTCGTAATGCCAGGCGTAGAGTACGACCCGCGTGCACCCCTGTGCGAGCAGCGCCGTGCGCGCCCGCGCCATGCGCAGGGCATTGACACGCGTGGCGAGCCAGCGGGGGCGGTACAGATGCGGAAGCCAGAGCTCCGCCCGCCTGACGACGAGCGGAGCCGGGTCAGGGGTCTGAGACTCACGGCTCCGCTCGCGCGCGGTGCGCGCGGCATCGCGCCACTCGTGCGGCGGCTCGATCCACTGGACGCGAAAACGAGTCGCCAAGCGAGTGAGAATGTGGTGTCGACTCGTCCATAGGGGTCCCCACCGGTCGTTCGTCAGAGCGATGACACCGATCATCGATCGCCTTTGCGGGCAGGCGTGCTCCAGACGCCCCAGGCATGGCTCGCGCGCTGGAGCGCATCGACCCATACGGGCGATGGGAATACGAAGCGAGTCCCCCAATACCGCGCTTCCTGCGCAACGGCAGAGCGTAGCGCCCAGCGTGGGCGGCCAAACAAGCGGACGCTGGGGTCAGGCACCGTCAGGGCCAGCGCTTGTCCCCGGCCATAGTAGTACCGGCGCAGATAGGCCGTAGTCATGAGCTCGGGTGGGATGTAGTGACGCACGATGGCATTTGGGACCCACACCCCGGCGCCGCCGCGCTGAAGAATTGCACGGATCTGTCGCGTCTCTGCCCCGCGCCGCATGCCCTTCTCGCCGGCGCGCCCCAAGGCCGTATCAAAGGGCACCTCGCGCTGGGCCGCGGTCCGGAGCGCCATGTTCGCGCCATAGGGCACGGACGAGCCGGTGATGGCATCTTCGCGATCGCCCAAATCTATGAGGCCATAGGCGGATCCCACTCGGCCGATTGCACCTTGCAACCACGGGGGAGGTTCCTGCGCAAACCAGGGGCGAATGGGACCTCCGAACACGGTAGCCGTTGGGTGACGACGAAACGCGGCGACGTACGAGGCCAGCCAATCGGGATTCATCTGCACGTCGTCATCCGTCCAAACGACATACTCGCCCTTTGCCTCGGCGAGAGCACAATTGCGGGCGTGTGAGACACCAATTCTGGGCTCGTGCACGAGACGCACAGGCAGGCAGGGCGCCGCAGCGGCAGCGGCGGCGGCCGTGTCGTCCGTGCAGCGGTTCGCGACGACCACCACTTCCCACTCGATGTCGGCAGGAATGCTCAATGCTGCCAAGTGCTGGAGCGTTTGGCGGAGGAGTGTTGCACGGTTCCAGGTGGGGATCGCGACGGTAATGATCACATGCTCACCGGCTCCTGCAGAAACCCCGGGCGAGTTGGATCACGGGGAGCAAGGCGCATGACCGGATTCATCTGCACCGAACCCGTAAAGCTTGCTCCCGCCGTCACACGGACATTGATGGCCGGCCCGCTGCGAACGACACGACCTCGCGCCCCATCCCATACCGATGTCTCAACCACGTACACGCCTGGCGGCACGTTCATCTGTAAGGCGACGTCGATGTCGAATGGACCGACAGTCTTCATGGACACGCCGCAACGGGAAGAGCTGGAGCTGAAGATCACATGCCCGGTCGCGGCGCTGCGCACACTCACCCCGACCGGCTCCATCGTGGCTGGGACCGGCTCCCGCAGGACCGCGCCCCTCACTCGCAGCTGGAACATCTCGCCGGACCGAACAGGGCCTGCGTGCGCGACGCGCGCACCGTGGAGCGCGATCGGCACATCCGAGTCGTCCTCCTCCGCCACCCGTACGACGCCAGATAGATAGGCCGCTATTACGTCGGCCGGCGTCCCGCAATGCGTGACCTGCCCGCGCGACAGTAAGAGCGCGTCTGTACACAGTTCGGCGACGCGATCCAGTTGGTGGGAGACCAGCACCACGGGCAGCCCGCTCCGGGCCATGCTTCGGATCCGGTCGAAAGCCCGTTCCTGAAAGGCGAAGTCACCGACCGAGAGTACTTCGTCGATGATCAGCACGTCAGGGTCGAGGTGCGCCGCGACTGCGAAGCCGAGCCGCGCGCTCATGCCGCTGGAGTAGCGCTTGACAGGAGTGTCGATGAACTCCGAAATACCGGCGAAATCCACGATCTGATCAAACTTGGCGCGGACGTTGGCGCCCGACATACCCATGATTGCGCCCTGCAGAAAGACGTTTTCGCGCCCGGTGAGATCAGGGTGGAATCCGGCCGCAACTTCGATCAGAGCCCCGATTCGGCCGCGCACGGCATAGCTGCCACGTGTCGGTCGGATGATCTTCGTGAGGGTCTTGAGCACCGTCGACTTGCCGGCGCCGTTCGCACCGATGATGCCGAGGGTTTGTCCGGGCGCGACCGCGAACGACACGTCACGAAGTGCCCAGAAATCGCCCTTCTGCAACTCATCGGGTGATGGACGTCGCCCCATCACCCGTCGTGCGAGCGCGGGGATCAAGTCCCGTAGGCTGTCGTGCACCTCGCCGCGATGAAATTTTTTCCAGACTCCGTTGAATTCGACGTGCGCATCCCGCATGGCGGCTAGACGTACTCGGCGAAGATGGATTCCGACCGGTGGAAGAGCAGGGCGCTGACCAGAAGCCCTCCCGTGGCCCAGAGGGCCGCGTAGACTAGCCACCACGGATTCCACTCTACGACCACACCCGCAGCGTGCGTTGCGGGTGTGGTAAGCGGCAGCAGGAGGTCGTGGCCGCGCACGACGCTGAGTCGCAGCCCTTCGAGCAGAGGCGCGAGCGGGTTCAGCATGATGAGACGGGCCCACTTCGGCCCGAGCATCGACGGTTCAAAGAGCACGGGGGTGAAAAAGATCCCGAATGTGACCATTACTTGCACGATGTACTTGACGTCGCGAAAGAACAGATTCGCACAGCTGAGGAACAGGCACGCGGCAGCCGTGAGCACGAAGAGCAGTAGGGCGAGCACGGGCACCCAGACTAGCGCCGCCAGATGGATCGTGCCGAGTACCAGTAGAACGACCATCAGCACCGCAACGCCGACGGTCGAATCGAAGCTCTGGGCAAGCAATGATGCCAGCGGAAGCACCTCGCGCGGGAAATACACCTTGGAGACGAGGTTCATGTTGTTCGTGAGACTTGGAGTCGCGAATCCGATTGAACCCACGACGAAAGCCCAGGGCAACGACTTGACCGCGAGCCCCGCAATCTCATCTCTGTCCACCGTTCCCCCAGCGCCATGCATGAGAGCGAGGCGCACCAGGCAACCGGCGAGGACGATCAGCACGGGCATGAAGAGCGCCCAGCCGAAGCCCATGACCGCCTGCTTGTATCGAATGCGCACGTCGCGCAGCGTCAGCTCGTACAGCAGGCCGCGCGACTGGACGAGTTCCCGCGCGGCCTCGACAAGGTCATGAGCCGCTGAGTGCCGTGCGGATGGCCCAAGGGCCGTGTCGCCAATACCGGCGTGGGCGTGACCGTCGATCATTCGCATAGTTGGTCGATTGAGACGCACCGGCCGGTGGCCGGAACGCAGCGGGCAACCTCCATTCTTGCGCACATCCTTTGCCAGAACAACCATCGGATGGGTCGCCGCGCGCGTCACTTCTACCGTTGGGCGCCGCCCCAGCCGTGGCTTTGGGAAGAGTGAAATGCTAGCCGAGTGAGCCGCCGTATCCACATCGCCTCACGTGATGCGTCGACACAACAACCTCCCATGCACGTGCCAACTTGACCTGCCCCCCACTCGCAGCCCGCCTGGCGCGCGCGCGAGTGGCCATTTACACGGACGCCCTCGCGACCCGGGATTGTCGACACGTTGCGCGAGCCAGCCCGGCGAGAAGTGCTAGGAAAGCTGGCGCGCCAGCGAGTCGGCGACGCCTTTAGCCTCGGCACCACGATCGGCGCATACCGGGCGCTCTACGGTGAGCTACTTCCGTCATTCATCGCCACGGGCGACAGAACGCCTGCGGAATACTAATCATCGCACGGAACTCACGATCGCCAAGGGCGGCCTCGACCGAGCAGCGGGGAACGTCGAGCAAATCTTCGTGCGGGAGCCGCGAATACCCGCCGTAAAAGCTGAACGACATATCCACTCCATTTTGTCCAAGCAAATCACGAGTGTCCCCATCAAACGCACTCCTGCTACCGTCGGGGTAGCTGAACCATCGCATCGGCTCGCCTAGTTCAGCCCTAAGTCGCTCCGCGCATCGCCCAATCTCAAGTTCCTGGCCCTCGCGCGGGAGACTCGAAAGGATCGCGTGCATATCCGTATGGCCACCGAAAAACATTCCGGAACCTTTCATCTCCCGTGCCATCTCCCAGGTGATCCATAACTCGTGGAAAACTTGCGACGGTGCCCGTCCGCTCCCGGTGGCCTCCGCAACAAAATCCAGAAAGGCAGGCGCATCCTCGGAGCGCAGCGACTTATATGTGCGCAGCAAAGCGCGAATCGACGGCTCGCGATCGCCGTCAACGAAAGAGAGCGGCTCTGGAAGCCAGCGACTACCGGGGATCCGGGTTCGGGCACTGCAATGCACCATCCACGCAAGCTCATCCCACCATGAGTTGGCCCGCCCATCGACAAAACCGGTCGTTAAGAAGAACGTGGCGCATACGTTGTGGGACCTCAGAATTGGAAGTGCGATTTCGTAGTTGTCCCGATAACCGTCGTCAAACGTCAGCAAGACGTAGCGGCGCCGGCCACCACGCGACAGCACGTCCAGCGCCTCATGCGGTCCCACAACCTCTGCATTTCTCTGCAGGAACGACAGCTGTGCGTCGAACCCCTCGCCGGAGGCGCTCCAGAGGCCCCGATCGAATTGCGAGCTTCCCCCGTCGCCGACACGGTGATAGTTCAAGACAAGCAGACCCGACCAAGCGCCCGCGGCGCGAAACGCTGCCGCAAGACCTGTCGCGTCCAAAATCCTCGCAAGCCGCACTCCCTTAGACATCGACAGCCTCCACGCTGACCGCACGCAGCGCGGTGTCAGCACTCCAAGCAAGTGACACAGTTCGTCGGGTCTCGATCCACTGCTGCCGTAGCTTCGCACTCACTGCGGCACAGAGCTCATCCCTTCGGCGGCATCACGGTGCCGGGTACTGGCGGCCGGCGAGGAAAGAAGAGCCGAAGGTCACTCTGATTGCAGCGAAGGGTGTGTTAGCCGCTCGCGATACCGCGTACTTCTAAGGCCGGCGGCCTGGATGGTCTTCCGAACTGTTTGGGAAGATATGAGCGAAGAAGGCGGTGGATGCGCCACCGGAGGGAGCGGTCCGTGGAAGCGCGCCTGCGGTAAAGCGCATCCTGATGCGCCCGCGTATCGGTAGCTCGCTTGCGCGGGTGATCGTAGAAGCTCGCCATTTTGTCACTGCCCATACCGGGAGTCGCGAACCAGAGCGGTACGCACTCCGAGCAGAGCACGTCCACATCCGTGAGAATCTTGCTCAGGCCCGTGGCAGTTGAGGGACAGACACTTTGAAAGGCGTCCCCGATCAGCACAATGCCGGGCTGGGGAACACCGTCCGTCTGATAGAGATCGACGCGGCCTGTTTCTACTTTGCTGACCACGCGATACTCGCCGATCACCCGGTCCAGCTTCGGTAAGCAGCGCTGCAGCATCTGGCCTGGTTCCTTGATGAACTGCCGGACCCATGGCTCGTTTGAGGAACGAAAAACGAATAGGTTAGCGCGCATCGTCTGGCCGATCAGGAACAGAGTGAGATAATCAATGCGCGCTGCGCAACTCGTTGGGTAGTAAGTCACGGCATCGAAGGGAAAGGGCAGCCCATTCGGACGAGCAAGCGTGAAGCCGAAGGTTACGGACTGCTCTTTCTGGATCATGTGCCTACGCAGCCCCAGGCTGGCCTGAATCTGGTGGCTGACGCCGCTCGCCAGCACCACCAGGCGCGAAGTTAATTCCTCGTCGCCAGCCAGCCTCACGCGCTGCAGCTCAGAGCCGTTCACGATGTGCTCGACACGCCCCAGCTTGCGTTCGACCGCGGCAGGGAGGTGCGCGCGCACCGCGTTTACCATGTCGCTGTAGTTTATGCCGTATTGCTCGATTGCCGTGATCCTGAAGAGGCGGCCATTGTAGCCGCTCCGCACTTCTCGGACTCGCCCGGCGTGGGGGAGCAGATGTTCGAGCAGGCCGAATTTGCGCAACAGCTGCGCATGCTCGGGCTCGATCTTCTCGGCTTTGAAGACAGGAGGGCAGCTTGGCCGCGGGTCCACCAGCGTCACCCGCCGGCCTTGCTGGCCGAGCACGAAAGCAGCGGTGGCGCCCGCCAAGCCGGCCCCGACCACAATAATTTCTGCCGAGCCGCTCAATCCGCCCGCCTCCGAGCCGTGTCTCTCGCCTTGCGTTTTACAACGCGTAAGAACTCGATCAGAGCAAGTTTCAGGTGCGGTCGGGAGAAGACTACCCAGGCCAAAGGCCTGGAATCCTTCGCCAGGGATCGCTTGTAGCGCGCGTCGCCGGCGAGAAAATCGTAATCGTCGAGTCCCTGCTCGAGGCAGTAACGAATAGCGCAGGCATGCGTCACCAGGCCGGGCTTGAGAATGCTTATCCTCGCTGTAGGCGAGCCCGCACTGGTAATAGTAGACCTTGCCGTTCTGAACGAAATTGTAGAGCACGCCCACTGTCTCCTGACCCGCGGACACACGCAGCATCTGGATTGCGCAGCGCGAAAACGCCCGCTGGATGAGGGCACGGTGGAAGGCCACTTTGCGACCCGAGGCGAAGGCGCCGGGCTCGCCCCGCGCGCTCCAGGCACGTTGGTGAAGTTCGATCATACCGTCGAACATTGCCTGCGCGCTTGGGAGATCGCGGGCCACTTCGGTTCGAATCGCGCCTCGCCGGCTGTACAGCTTCAGACTGCGACGGAGCTGCTGACGGGTATTGGGCGAAAGCGTGCTCTCGTAGGACGTATCTGATTGCCGCAGCTGAGCCAGATCCACGTAGAAGCTCGGAAGAAGCGAGGCGGATGAGGCGAGCCCAGGAAAGGCTTCGGTCTCCAGCCAGCGCAGAACCTGACCCGGACAGAAACCTTGGGCAGTGAATTCGTCCCATTTCAGGGTGCCCAGTTGAGCGCCGAGTGCCGCGGCGACTTCCTGCTCCCACCCGGAGCGGCAGAGTATGTTATTGAACTCGATCGAACTCCGGTCCGCTGGGTCTTCGCCGCTGGCATTTAAGTAGACGCGCCGCACCTGAAACGGCCCTCGGCGCTCGGTCCTCTCAACCACTAGGCACGCGCCAACTGCTTCTCCGCCAGCTTCGAATACGAGAATCTTGGGCTGGAGCAAGTCTCCGAAAATCTCTAGCCAGGCTGCCGTCCAGTCTGCACTCAGAAAAAAGGACGAGTACGGTGAGCTCTCCGCCAGTTGCATCCACCAGGGCTCCACATGAGGCCAGTCTTTTGCGGCGTAGACCGCCACTTTCACGCGCCCAGGAAGCGCGGCCGACTGGCTGTTCGCCAATAGCCCTGCGGGACGATTCAAGCTCTAATACCCCTTCCCTGATCTTGCGTCGCGAGGAGGGGAGGCCGGTCCCGTCCAGGAGCCCTAAGTTAGCCTGAATTCTACATCATGAACATGAAGAGAATTCCGGGAATGCCTGTTGCGAACATGGGACAGGGGTATTTTGGCGTGACCTGCCCCGCAGGAATCCCAGTCGAGTGGCCCGCGAGGATCGCGAAGGCGTGGGATCGTAGGGAGCGTTGCATCGCGCCGTGACTCGCAGCGCCGGGCCGACCCCGTTTTTCGCCGCCCCTGCTCGCGAGCCTGCTGCAGCCGGCCGCGCCCGGCTGCTTTTGATCAGTTACGTGTTCCCGCCTGACCAGACAATCGGCGCGCTGCGGTGGCGGCGAATGCTCCCTCTCTTGGCCGAACACGGATGGGATGCGGATGTCATCACGTGCCACCCGGCCGGGTCCGCCGGCGGCAGCTGTCCAGGGCTTCGCGAACTGCCGCCTGGCACCCGCGTGTTCGGAGTGCCGCCTTGGGACCCGGTCACCCGTGGTGTCGAGCGGACTCTCGACCGTGCGCGCCGCGCCATATTCCGCCGGGATCAGCCGACAAGCCCGGCGCTAACCACGACCGACGCCATGCACTTCTCGGACGGCCGCCCGCACCGACCGGCAACGATCGACGTGACCGAAGTTCGATGGCGAGCGACATCGCCACGTGGTTGGGTCCGCGCGTATTTCGCGTGGGCCGAGTACGCGTCGAGTATCGGCTGGGCGCGGGCTGCCTCTGATCTCGGTGTCCGCCTATGCCGGGACACGCAGTACCATGTGGTCGCGACCTCCGCTCCGCCACACATGACGCATGATGCCGGTCGGCGCATCGCCAACCGTACCGGGTTGCCGTTTGTCATGGACATGCGCGACCCATGGAGTCTGTCGGAGCGGCTTTTTGAATTCGTCGCCAGCCCATTGTGGCTGCGACTGGCGCGACACTACGAAGCACGGGCGGTGGACCAAGCGAGCCTCGTCGTAACGACCACCGAGCCGCTGCGCTCGGCGATGGCCGCTGAGTACGCGGCCGCGGCAGACCGACTCATCACGGTCGCCAACGGTGTGGACACAGAGCCGCTTCCGCCTTCTCCGGCCAACCCAATGCCCGACGGCCGTTTCACGATCCGTTACGCAGGGACGATCTACGGCGAGCGCCACCCCGAGGCGCTATTCCGCGCGGTCGCGAAGGTGGTGCGCACACTGTCGCTGTCGCCATCTGAATTCGCGGTGGAATTCATCGGCGTTGACCCGGTTGTCCGATCCGCGCTGCTCGCTCGCGCTGCGGCCGCCGGGGTGGCGGATTTCGTGACCATCGGCGACCGGCGGCCCCGCGCCGAAGCGCTCAGCTTTCTCGCCGAGGCGACCATGCTCGTGACGTTCCCAACCCCCAACGAGATCCTGGCCGTGCCGGCCAAACTTTTCGAATGCGTTCGATTTCCAGCGTGGCTACTCGTGTTGGCGCCCCCAGAGGCCGCAGCGGCGGCGTTGCTCGCTGGTACGGCTGCGGCTGTCGCGTCACCCAGCGACCTCGATGCAATCGCCCATGCGATCACTGAACGCGTGATCGACGCGCGCCGAGGGGTGAGTAGACCCGCTCCGTTGGAAGGCCTCGCACGCCTGACGCGCCGCAGCCAGGCCGCAATCCTCGTTCGCGCGTTGAACGGCATTCAGGCGGCGCCACCACGGCTAGGGCGCCGGGCCTGAACGATTCCCCGTCACCCAGCTCGCCCGAATCACAGCCTCCGATTCGCGTCACGCACGTTGTATTCGACCTGGAGGGTGGCGGGCTCGAATCCATGGTGGCCGCCATGGTGCGGCAGGGCGTCGCCGCCGGACTGGTGACGAGCATCATCACGCTCAGCGGCCGCCCCGGGCGCACCGGGGAAGCAGTACGTCCCTGGGCGGCTCAGCTGATTGCCCTGCGGCCAACGCCGATCGTCTCCATGCTCGCACCATTGGCGCTCGCGCAGGCCATTCGGCGGACGCACCCCAATGTGGTCCACTTGCACAGTGGAGCGTGGTACAAGCCCGCACTCGCAGCCCGCCTGGCGCGCGCGCGAGTGGTCATATACACCGAGCATGGACGTGAGCACGCCGATCCGACGATTCAACGCGCGGTCGACCGCATGGCCGCTGGACTGACTGACGCCGTGATAGCCGTATCTGACCGGCTACGCGATTACCTCGTGCAGCGAATCCACATACCAGCATACCGGGTGCGTACCATCGGCAACGGCGTTGACACTACGTTTTTCAGCCCTGCGGACACGACCGGTGGGCTGCCCGCCAACGCAGCCGGAGCAGTCATTGGCGCAGTCGGTCGACTCGAGCCCGTGAAAGGACATGATGTGTTGATTGAGGCGTTTGCGCGGCTCGTTACCCGCGGAATGTTCGCACCTCCACCGTCTCTCGTCATCTGCGGCGATGGCTCGTGGCGATCGGCGCTATCGGAGCTCGCGCGAGCTCGAGGGGTGCCGCACCTGGTGCGCTTCGCCGGGTGGACCACGGATCCGCGAACGTACTATCGTGCGTTCGACGTGTTCGTGCTGCCATCGCGGAGCGAAGGCACTTCCGTGAGCCTACTCGAAGCGATGTCGTGCGGGGTGCCTCCGGTGGTGACCAACGTCGGGTCCAATGCCGCCATCCTAGGGCCAGCACTGGCTGGCCAAGTGGTACCGCCTCAAGACCCGGACGCCCTCGCGGCCCGGATCGTCGACACGTTGCGGGACCCAGCCCGGCGAGAAGTGCTACGAAAGCTGGCGCGCCAGCGAGTCAGCGACGCCTTTAGCCTCGGCGCCACGATCGGCGCATACCGGGCGCTCTACGATGAGCTACTCGGGGCGCGGCGAGCCGGGTGACGTCTGGCAGGTAAGTGTGTCGAGAATGACAGCACACGCGACCACGGCGTGCGCGCCGGGATATCGTCACCTACCGGTGCTGGGTGGCACGGCGTCGGACTGTCCGGCCGATGGGCGCCGCCCAACCACAAGGAACTTGTTGGCTCGAAACCGCTCCGGAAGAAAAGCGGTGATCGCGCGATAAATTCGCCGGGTGATGCTCGCGCGATCGCTCCAGCCACGATCGACAAAGTGAACCTCGGCGTGCGCGAACCCGACATCCGCCAGTTCGCGGCACACCGCGCTCGGTGACAGCGCACGCTGGTTCTTCGTGGTCGTGGACAGCGTCCAGAATCGGTTGACGACGCTGAACGCGAACCACGTAAGCAGGTTGCCTGCGTTGGGCTCGAACGCAACTACTCCTATTCGCGCCACGCGCCCGATCTCGGCCGCAACGCGATCGCGCCGCGGGAAATGGTGCAGCAGAAGCGCAGCCCACACGATATCGACGGCTCCATCACGAAAGGGCAGCCGCTCGGCGTCCGCTACCGCGCATCGGGCTACGAAGCCCTCGGCCTCAAGCCGCCCCTTGGCGGCCCGAGCGCCAGCTTCCGTGAGATCCACGCTCACGACGTTGCAGCCGCGACGCGCGAGCCGGATCGAATGCGCTCCAGTGCCACATCCAAGGTCGAGCACCAACCCGACTGGGAGCGTCCGAAAGGCCAGATCGTACAGCTCCTCGTAGCCGTACGTGATGTGCTCGTTGTCCGGCTTCTCGGTGAACAACGCATCATAGAAGTCGCGCTCGGCCTTCACGTCCTGCATGGATGGCCTCGAGGCGCTTGGTCCTCGGTCGCCGACGCCGGAGCAGCTCCCTCAACACGTCCGCCGACGATGTCGAGAAATTGCTCGGCCCGTCGATCCCAGCTGTTGGAGCGCGCGAAATCCATTCTGGCGGTTCGTTGCGGTAACGTGGACGAAGCGAGGGCGTCGCGCACGGCCTCGACGAACGGCTGGGCCGAGCGGGGCGACGCGGACGACATTCCGCGTACTTGCGCACCTCGGGGAGCGGCGACGCGACGACCGGGATGCCGGCGGCAAGATATTCGAGCAGCTTGAGCGGGTCCACGCCTCGCGTCCAGTCGTTTTCGACGTATGGGATGATGCCGACGTCGAAGGCCTGCACGTAGGCGGGAAGCTCCGCGTACGTTCGTGGTCCCAGGACCGCGATGTTTCGGCCGGCGAGCGCGCTAGGCGACAGAGTGACTGGGCCCACGAGCACGACGGTCCCGCCAGGAACGGCGTCGGCAAGTTGGCGCACGGTGGCCACATTGACCGCGGGTCCGACTCCCCCGGCGAAACCGACACGAGGTCGAGGGAGCTTCGCCACGTCGGATGGAATCGGGCGTGGCGTGGCGAAGTGCGCGTAATTAACGCCCTGCGGTAGATAGTATCCGCGCCCGGAGCGGTTGCGTTTCTTTTCGACGAGACGCGCCGCAGTCGCCACGACCGCGTCTACCTTGTCCAGCAGCTCATCCTCCAGTGGCCGCAACATTTCTGGCGATGTCCCGGGAAGCTCGAGAAAGTCGTCCATGACGAAATAGATCGACGCACACTCTCCGAGCTCGCCCACGACGACGACTGACGGCGGTGAGCCCGTGACCAACACTAAGTTGCTCGGTCGGCCGAGCGCAGTGAGTGCCGCATTAATGTCGCGCTTGAGTGAGTGACGATTCAACGCCCGTACGATCGGGCGGGAATGCCACGGCAGCACGCGCGCAGGAAGGACAATTCGCGGTCGCCGAGCCTGCGAGCCGGTGCGCGCTGCGGCAGTTGCCTTGGCGCCCCACCGCGCCGCCGCCTTCTCCCATGCGCGTCGCAAATCGGCAACTGAGAGCGTTGGCTCACGGTGGCCAATGCTTTCGACCCATACCACATCGGCACGATCCACGAGGCAACCGAAGATGTGCTGGAGCGTCGAGACATGGCGTCCCCAGTCGTCACCGAAGACGACGAACGTCGGCAGACCCGTCAGCCGCGACCTCCCGCCCGGACTGGCCTGCGCGCCTCAGCCACCGGTGGTGGCGCGAGCTGCCGGACCGACGATGTGTAGGCCATTCCGAGCGCGAGTAGGGTGACAGCAACGACGCCGTATGCCGCGGCCAGGAAAAAGCCCGCCACGACGAAGCCCACAATGGACAATGTGAGCGCATGACCCAATGCCGCCAGATCAGGCGGGGCGCGCCCAGCGCGAACGAGGCGCGCCGCCTGCGCGGCTGACCGGACTGTGGGGAAAAACATGTAGAAAAACGCGACGAGCCCGATCGTCCCCAGTTCGACGGCAACCTGCAGCAACGTGTTGTGCGCGACGCTCCACTTAAAACCAGTCTCGCCAGCCGTGCGGTGGGTCGATGCCCACACGCCCTCGGCTGCTCCATACTCGCCGAACCCGACGCCCGTGATCGGACGCGACGCGTAGTACCCGAGCCCACGCTTCCAGAGCTCGAGGCGCCCAGTCTCGGACGTCATGTTGTAGTCCGAATCGATCTGAGTCAGCGTGGCGGTTCGCTTCAAAAATGTGGCCGGAGCGACGAGGGGAACCGCGGCCACGCCGACGATGAGGGCGACTTTGCCCCACATCGGGAGCGCACGTCGGTACAGGGTGAGCCCAGCGAGGAGCACCGCAGCGAGCCCAATCACGCCGCCACGGCTCGCGCTCTTGACGACAATCAACAAGACCACGCCGATACCAATTGCGCCGACCCCGCGCCAAAGCCAGCGTCGATCACGAAGCATCCAGCCGGCCAAGGGCATCGTGGCGACCGCGACGAGGGCCAGGTCGTTGGCATCGTAGGTCGTCGACACCGAAAGCCGCCCTTCCCCACCGCCCGATCCGAAGAGTACGACCGCTATTCCCAGCGTGATCGTGCCGAAGACAACAGACCGGACGATCCACGTGAGTTCGGCCGCATCTGATGCTGCCGCAGAGACGACCACAAGAAACGGCACCGTTGGTATTACGTATTGCATCAGCTCCGTCACGCTTCCCCCAGGCCAATAGCTGGTGGGGACCGAGAGAACGGCCGCCACCAGGAAGGCAAAGAATGCTGTACCCTGCGGGGTGCGCCACACGCGAAGTCGAGCGCCGACATCGCGCCGGGACAAGACAAGCAAGAGCCCTACAGACCCGAAGACCTTTGCCACTGGGGCTGAGCCCAGGCCAGGCATCCATTCCTGTGGTCGGGCGACGTTCAGCCAGCAAAAGAGGGCCGCCACGTATAGTAGCACGGGCCGCCCCCGGATGTCGCCGCTAGTGCGGTGCGCCGGGGCCTCAACGCTGCTCAATGCCGCCGTGTCGAACACGGGTTGCCGCCCCGACAGGTGCGGGGGCACGGCCACGTTAGGTCTCATAAGGTCTCATTGAGACGCTCTTGAGGATGTGCGTTGGCGCGTAGCAATCTATGCTCTGAGCAGCCTTGCCGTTGAACCCGCCTTGCTCGCAAACAATGTTATGGCGCGTGGTCAATTCGTCCTGCTCCGAGCGTTGGCCGTGTCTCATGTACCACGAGGTTCCACGCGACTCGCGGGACGTGCCGTACTTCGCAGTGCCCCGCAAACGCTTCGCCGCACAGCTCGACCGGTTGGCTGCGGCGGGTAAGCGAGGCGTCACGTTGGAAGCGATCCTCAATGCCCCGACGCCGCCGCGCAACCTCGTAGCCGTCACTTTAGACGACGGACATGCCACCCACTTCACTGAAGCCTTCCCGGAGCTCGCTCGACGCGGCATGACAGCAACGTTTTTTGTCATCACCGCGCGTGTCGGGACGCCCGGCTACGTCACATGGGCTCAGCTGCGCGAGTTGACTGCGGCAGGCATGTCCGTGCAGTCACACACGCATGGACACCGGTTTCTTTCCGAACTGCCGGAGACGGCCGTGATCGATGAGCTTTGCGCATCGCGCGCACTACTCGACGCAGAACTGGGCCAACGCACGACGACAATCGCGCTGCCCGGCGGTGACGCGCCACGTCTCAGCTTCGCCGTATTCAGAAACACTGGATATCGATGGGTCGCTACCAGTGTTTGGGGCGCCAATGAGCGCGCTGGAAGCGAAGGGTACGTTCGTCGTTACACGGTGCGTCGCGATACCGATGACCACCGGTTTCGGATCTGCGTCGACGCGGCGTCAGGGCCATACTCCTCGGAAGGGCTTCGGCTGGCCGCGCTCCGCGGACTCCGGCGAACGATTGGTGCGTCGCGCTACGCGCGCTGGCGTCGGTCAGCGCTCGGTATCTTGGGCCGATAGACGCGCTCGCGCGCCACGCGTCTCCGACATCAGGCGCCTAGGCGATTGGCGACTGCCAGCGCTCCCACCATGCGCGCAGCATAAGGATCGCCCACAGCGCGCCCCCGTAGTTCCCCCGGTCCGCGAGGTGTGCGCGCCACGCCGCTCCGACGGCAGCCCGGTCAATGACGCCGCCCATGGTCACGCTAGTCCCAGTGAGTAGATCGCCAGCCCATTCGCGGAGCGGACCGCGCAGCCAAGCCCCGATGGGAACGTCGAATCCCATCTTCTCCCGGTCGAACAGCGTCTGGGGAACGTAGCGACCAAGCACCTGACGTAGGATCCACTTGGACGTCCCCCCGCGCACTTTCAGCTCCGGTGGAAGACTGAAAGAAAACTCGACTAGGCGATGGTCCAACATCGGCACCCGCACCTCCAGGCTCGTCGCCATGCTTGCCCGGTCCACTTTGGCGAGATTGTTGTCGGGGAGGTATGTCACGAGATCGGCCAGCATCATGCGTTCCAGCAGCCGCGATGGCTCGGCTGCTGACATGACCTCCTCGAATACGCCCGGTGGGCACGCGGTGCCTGGCGCGACGTGCTCTGGCTCCCCCCACGCCGCCACCAGCGAGCGGTAATACGGGCTCGGCGCGTCGTGCGGGAGCAGCGCGCCAACCTTATGGACTTTCTCGCCGAACAGGCGCAACCGCCACGCGCGCGGCGCAAGCGGTCCGGCCACAGCGACCGCGCGGTCCCATCCCGCCGCCGGTACCGCAGTGAGGCCCCGGCCAAGCAGTCGCCGAAGCGGGCGTGGCACGGGGGCAAGTGTGTGAAACAGCTTCTCCCCCCATCCGTAGCGATTGTACCCGCCGAAGACTTCGTCTCCGCCATCGCCGGAAAGCGCCACCGTGACGCTGCGGCGCGCGAGGCGTGAGACCAGCAGCGTCGGAATCGCGGAGACATCGGCGAACGGCTCGTCGTAAATCTCGGCTAACGACGGCACGACGGCCGGCCCGTCGTTCGCACTTAGACGGAGCGCTGTATGATCGGTGCCAAGGTGTCGGGCAACGGCTTCGGCATGCGCGCTCTCATCGTAGTCGGCCTCGCCAAACGCAATCGTGTATGTCTTGATCGGCCGGGACGAAAGGGCCTGCATGAGGGCGACTACCGTCGAGGAGTCGACGCCGCCGGAGAGGAAGGCGCCAACCGGCACGTCGGCGTGCGCCATTCGCAGCGCGACCGCCTCGCGCAAGTGAGCATCGAGGGAATCGATCGCGTCAAGGTCGCTTCCGCGAAAGCGGTCCGCGGCGCCGCGGCGCTGTGCCTCTCTGGCGGACCAATACGATACGTCGGGCGGCAGCGGCGCCCTCGGGTCCCGCACAGACACGATGCAACCCGGCAAGACCTTGCGCGTGCCGCGGAAGATGGCACGCGGCGCGGGAACGTAGAAAAACCGCAAATACGCACCGAGCGCCTGTGGATCGACGTCGCGCACAAACCCGGGCTCCGCCATGAGCGCCTTGAGCTCGGACCCGAAGCTCACCATCCCAGCCCGCTGGTGAACGAACAGCGGCTTGATCCCGAGACGGTCGCGGATGAGAATGAAGCGTCCGCGTGTCTGTGTCCCAGAGACCAATTGCAAACATGCCGACGAACCGCCGCGTGGCCTCGACCACCCCCCACCGCTCGAACGCGGCCAGCATGACTTCGGTGTCCGAGTGTCCCCGAAATGAGAAGCCGGCGGCTCGCAGCTCGGTTGCGAGGGCCGTCGAATTAAAGACTTCGCCATTGAACACAATGATGTACCGCCCACTCTGGGACACCATCGGCTGGTGGCCTGCCGGCGAGAGATCCACGATCGAGAGCCGACGAAAACCGAGCGCAATGCCGGCGCCGGAGTCCAGCCATGTTCCTGAGTCGTCCGGGCCGCAATGCGCGAGGCAGTCGGTCATGCGAGCGATACTACGAGCCAGCAGATCCTCTTCGGCGCCACCCGAGAGGACAATGCCGGCTATCCCACACACACGACCAACTGCCGCGACGCCATGCGACCTATAGGTCGCTCGGCTGGGACGAGTACACGTCGATCGCGCCAATGTAGTCGGTGGATGCGGGCGCGGGGCCGTTCACGTCGCCGCCGATGATGGTGATCCCGAACCCGTCAGTGCTCGGGAGCGTTCCAGCGATTGCCGTGTCGAAGTACTTGACCTTATCGATCCAGATTTGCAGGACTTGGCTCCCCGGATTTGAGAATGTCGTAGTGCACCAGAAACTCATGCCACGCACCGCGGTTCTGATTCGGCGTGGGAATCGAGCCGACGTTGGAGAGCGTGTTGACGTTATTGAGTCCAAAGAACACGTAGCTGTTCCGCTGGATGTCGAAGGTGCCGTACTCGTTCCCGAATCCTTGCTCGCGGAATCGTACCATCTTCATCGTGCCGGGATTCTGCGGATCACCCAAGGGCTGGTAATACCAGAAGCGCACCCACGCCGATTTCCGTGACGCGAACTCCGCATTGAGTTCGTACGACGCGTCGCTCGTCCCGGCCGTGATGTCGCGCCGCCAGCAGTAGCCGGGCCCCAAGGGGTTAGCTACGATTTCGCCCGGGCCCTGTAAGGTGGGGTCCGTAAACGGGCCCATGCCAGTCGCGGTAGGCCAGTGCCACGACAGCACGTCGCCCACCGAGGCGGTAGCCCACGGCGCCGCGCTCGGTGCGGGAGCGGGCGCGGGTGTGGGTGCAGGTGTGGGTGTTGGGGCTGCAGGTGGTGCCACCCCGGCGCGCGGATTGGTAATTGAGTCATTACAGGCCCATAAGAGCGCACCGGCGACTAGCGCGGTCGCGGAATTCCATAGGTAATGGCGCGGTATCAGGAAGGGCGTGGCGCGCGAGAACGCGAGCCGTGGGGCCTGCGCGGCAGGGTGTGCGAGGGGCATACCAAGGCTTGTGGGTTTGGCTACCCAGTCTCCTTTTTTCGCCTGCTCCCGGCTTAGCTATAGATCGCCCGGCTGGGACGAGTACACGTCTATCGCCCCAATGTAGTCCGTGGACGCAGGGTGGGGGCCATTCACGTCGCCGCCGATCATGATAATCCCGAACCCATCACTGCTCGGGAGCGTCCCAGCGATTGCCGTGTCGAAGTACTTGACCTTATCGATCCAGATTTGAAGGACTTCGGTCCCCGGATTTGAGATGTCGTAGTGCACCAGAAACTCGTGCCACGCACCGCGGTTTTGATTCGGCGTGGGAATCGAGCCGACGTTGGAGAGCGTGTTGACGTCATTGAGTCCAAAGAACAGGTAGCTGCTCCACTGGATGTTGAAGGTGCCGTACTCATTCCCGAATCCTTGCTCGCGGAATCGTACCATCTTCATGATCGCAATGTTGGACCCGGACACGTAGTCGTTCTGCGGATCACCCAAGGGCTGGTAATACCAGAAGCGCACCCACGCCGATTGCCGTGACGCGAACTCCGCGTTGAGTTCGTACGACACGTCGCTCGTCGAGGCCGCGATGTCGCGCCGCCAGCAGTACCCGGGCCCCAAGGGGTTAGCTACGATTTCGCCCGCGCCCTGGAAGGTAGGGTCCGTAAACGGGCCCATGCTCGTTGCGGTCTCCCAGTGCCACGACAGCACGTCCCCCACCGAGGCGCTAGTCCACGGCGCTCCCTGCCCCGACACTGGTACCGCCGGGGCCGCCGGGGCCGCCGCGGATACAGACACGCTGGCGGCTCCGCTCTGTCCCCCACTCGTCGCCGTGGTCGTGGCGCTGCCGGCTGCGACCGCCGTCACGAGCCCAGTACTCGACACTGTGGCCATGCTTGAGTTGGAGCTGGCCCACGTAACTGGGCGGCCACTCAGCACATTCCCACTAGCGTCTTTCATCGTGGCAGCGAGTTGCACGGTGTGACCGATCGTCAGCGCCGACGAAGCCGGCGACACGGTCACCGAGGCCACTGGGGCCGGGGGCGTCGTCGATGATCCACCCACCGTGATTGTCAAGCTTCCGGTCGTCTTACTCTGCGTCTCCGCAGTCAGCGTCGCGGTCCCTGCCGCCACACCAGTCACGAACGCGGTGTCGGCCCCCGCCTTCCCGTAGTCGGGCATCGTGACGCTCAAGACGGATGGATTGGAACTCGTCCACGTTGAGCAACAGGAAGTCCACGGAGCGCCGGTCGCATTGTTCAAGCGTGCCGTGAATTTTTGGACTTTGCCAACCGCGAGCGTGGTGGTCGACGGTGTAATGGCGACGAGCGGGTATCGCACGGCGCTCATCGCTTGGGCGACTGGCAGCGCCGCGGCATCTCGCGGTGCGAGCGCGGCGGGGGGTGTTGTCGAATCACCGCAGGTACAGAGAAGTACGCTGCCGAAAAGCACCGTACACGCCACGCCGAGGCGAGCAATTGCGGACCGCATACAACCCTCCCGAGTCTGTTCGGCGGCCCGACGAGCGTGGTGCGCGGTCCGTGTCCGCACACGTTAGCCTCGCGGCTTTGCGTCTCCGGCTTTCGCCGGATTTGCCTTTGTCGCAGCCCCGCCCAGGAGGGAGGGTCTTGCGATCGTGCCATGGTTTCAGGCCACTTCGCGCTCCGCGCGACGGGCGGCGCCAGCAACTAGCTGTCGCTACACATCATCCGGTGCGCGCCGGTTAACCTATAATGGCACGCTCCGCCACGCCAGTGTTGGTTCCGGATCACAAGGCGAACCGGCCGGTCAGTCTGTCCCATCGGTTTTCGGCGCGCCTATTCTGGCCCCCTCCGCGAACGGAAATCCCCTGCGCCACCCCCCGCGTGCCCGCCAGGCGCTCGATCGTTCGGCACGCGGGCCGCTGGGCGTTAGGGGCTGCATCCGATGCGCGCGGTGCTCACGACGATGTCGTCCAGGTAGCGCTCCTCAGCGACTGGTGGGCCAGCATTCCAATAATTCTCGAAGAACACGGCATTGATTCCGTAGTCCTTATAACCGCCGACCCAATTGAGTCCCGCGCTGTGCGCTTCGAGGCGGTCATTGATCCAAAGCTCAAATACGCCATTCGACGCACCTGGATCGTTCAGGCGCGCGTGGGTTTCGACACAGTACCATTGCCCGACATGTGCACTGTCGAAAATCGGCGTCACTGACGCTGAATGGCCAAGCCACCGTAGACGCGGAAAGTCGTTGTACTTTGTGGTGAGCACATACCCCACCCTGTCGGTCCCGGATGCCGGGATCAAGTAAGAGCCTTGTGCTCGCCGGGCCCGGACCCCCGGACCACACATTGGCCAGCGCCGCTTCCGACCATTGCGGCGTGACTAGCGCCAGTGCGCGCGACAACTTGTCGCCGCCGCCACCTATCCACCCCGATTGCGTGCGCACGTATACGCGCCAATAGATCTCGCGGTAATTCGCCGTCCCGGCGTCCACAGGACGCAAGTACGACGATGGCGTCCGCCCGAACGCCACCTTCAGCGAGCCCGCATCCGCGGCGCCCGGCACATATCGCGCCCGCATGCCCCACGACCCATTCCGGCCAACGCCGGCGGCGCGCTCGAATCGGCCGCCCGCGTTGGTGTACTCGAAGTAGCGACTCGAGCGATCGCTCTCGAAATCGTCGCAAAAGATCCAGTCCGCCCGCGGTTCGTCGCATTCGCGCTCGGTGGAGAGGTGGGCCGGGGTGCCAACGCTCGCATACAAGGAGCTCGACCCAGGCGCGACCCAGAGGGCGAGCCAGAGTGCAAATACGCCGAGCGGCACTGCCGTGACGATCAAAGCCGTACGAGAAGCAAGTCTTGTACACACGATCCCTCCAGCTCGCGTTCGCGCGGTCGTCATGACCACTTGGGTATGTCTGCGGCCCATGCGCTGATGACGCGCAGGTCGCTGTGAGTTAAGAGATCATGCGTCGGCAGTGTCACCAGAGTCTGACTGAGCTTGCGGGCGCCGGGAGTCGCATCGGCTTCACTCTCGGCGCGGTCGAGCACCAGGCGCGCCTCCGCGTAGTCATCCAGCAGGCGAGGATAGCCACGTACGACGCCCACTGCCGGGACGAGTGGCCGGCCGCCGACTTCACAGGCAGCGAATCGCAGATATCCTGGTTCCCCTCCGTCGGTTGGCCGAATCATCTCAAGTGCCTGCGCGCTGGCCATCATCTCCGATAGCCGCTTGGCACATGCGGCGCGTGCAGAACGCTCGGCACCGACGCGCGTGAGGGCGCCCGTGAGCAAGACAGCAGCAGCGGCCGACAGCGGCGCTGGCTCCCCCGCCGATCGGTATCGCGTCTCGCCGAGATGAAGAAACGGAATCGCGGCCGGAATTCCGTAGAGCGCCGGACGTCCGGCCATCCACTGGCCCATCGCGCGAATCAAATCATACCAGCCGGCTGGCGTGGGTCTCTCCCCGCCACGGTCGGAAATCGCGGCGACCCCGCTCGCCGGATGAAGTAAGCCGCCGTTACGCCCGGCGACGCCTACAGTGTGCGCGGCCCCGATCGCGAGCAGCGCGCCGCCGCCGCCGCCAGTGGTCCCCTTACCGCGACCGAAGCTGAGCACTGTCAGCGGGCCGAATCCGCCGAGGGGCGTGCCCCGCAGCCGTCCACCGCCATGTTGCGCGGCGTCTTCAATCACCGAGACGCCCCGGCGGTCCGCCAGTTCTCGCACGGCAGGCACATCGGCCGGATACCCGTACAAGTGGGCCACCACGATTGCATCGGCCCCGCGCGCGAGCGCGCGGTCCACGGAATCCAGATCTGGGCTAAGCGTCGCCGGGTCGGTGTCGTAGAGCCGGACCCGCAGCGCTGCGGCCGCTGCGGCCGCGAGAATGTCCGGACAACAGTACGCGGGCAGCGCCACGGTACCACCGGATGGTATGGTGAGCCGGAACGCAAGGATCAGCGCCGACGTGCCGCTGTCGGTGAGAGCGACGGCGGTTGCTCCGAACTGACCAGCGAGCGTCGCTCGCACCGTATCGCGCGCGACGCCATCGCGGGTCAGAGCCGCCCATGCGGCGTGCGGAAGAGCGGCACCCACGATCGGTGATCGGACCGGGAGTTGGCGGCGCACGACCAACAAGGCCAGTACGGCCTACGGAATGTATTTCACAATGTGCGGGCCGAGCGCCGTTGCCAGCCCCACCGGTAGGCGCTTCCATGCCCGCGGCCCCCACGCGTACGCCGGGTCGTCCGGCGATGGCGTCTTCGCAGTACGTGCATTGAACGACGCCTCGTACCACCACAATTGCTCGTCATGCCCGCCCCACTGCCGCTTGAATCGGTGCGTGCCTGCACCCGGCGTGCATCGGCCAAAGTCGAAGCGCGCGAGCCCCGCCTCGGCCGCGCGTTCGATGAAAGCCCAATACAGCAACATGTTTGCGGCGATCGGCGCATGCGACCGCAGCGCCGACGCCCACGTCATCTCGACCTCGGTACCCCACTGGAGTCCGCATCCAGCCGCGATCGCAGTTCGGCCGAGATACGCGCAGCCAAACCAGACATCCCCCGGAAATTGCTCGGCGATTGTTTCGAACAGCCGCCGCGATTGCGACGGCGTCCCGAGGTCTCGCATGTGACGCGCGAACACGCTGTAAAACGGGCCGAGCTGATCCGCGCCGAACTCCACGCGCACGCCCTCCTTGCTCGGGCGGCGCACCTGACTTCGCACCTTGCCGCTCAATTGCGCCCACAGCACTTCTGGTCCACCGCGCGGCAGGTCGAGCACGACGGTGATCTTGCGCGTCGAGACATGGAGTGGGAGCGGCAGTATAACGCGACACCGAAGCTCAAGGAGCGTCGCGCCGTCATCGCGCGCAACTTCGGCCGCGGCCGCTGCCAGTGCCACCACGGCTCGATCGCTGCCGAGCGGGCCGCCGTGATTGAGAAACGGCATCGAAACGAGGAAGTGACCAAACAGCACGCTGCGCACGCGCACAAGAGGCAGCACGCCTTCGAGCGCGCCTTCGGCATCTCGCGCCGACATGTACACGCACTCATGCCCAAACACGCGCTCCATCACCGCCCGCCAGCCGTACAGGTGACAATGCGTCCAGCTCGCCTGCGACCGCACGAACGCGTCCCACTCCGCTGCACTCCCCGTGTAGCGGCTCACTTGGAGTCCGCCGGCAGGCACGCCCGCGCGGCGCGGCGTGGCTGCCGGCACGGTGGTCACTGCGCCTCGAGTGGTTGCGGTCGGGCCAATCCCGGCATCTCGTTCAACCCGTCGAACAGCCCTGGTGGTGGAGTCGGCAGGGCCGAATACTCACCAGTGAACGCACTAGCCAACGCCTCCCGCATCGTCGCAAAGCGGAACTCCGAGAGAAGGCGTTCTATTCGACTGGCGGTCTTGCTCAAACCCCGGTAATGCCGCACGCGGGTTACCATCGACACCGGTAGACGGGGCTGATCGGGGTCAAGCTCCCATGGGTGGATGTAAAACACCGCCGGCACGCCAGCAGCCGCGTGCTCGCGAAAAACATGGCGGGTAATGGCGTATGGAAAATGCCGGAAGTAGGCGCCGCCGGCTGCCGGAATGCGCAGGCCGCGCCAGACCGTCGTGGCCGGCGGAAACTCGACCAGATAGCCGCCGCTCCGCTCTATGACGTGCGGTACAGGAGGTGCGTCGGGGTACCCGTAGTTCGCGCGCCGTATCGGGAACAGGCTCGAATCGTACAGGTAGCCCTCCTCTACCAACACGTCGAGTGCCCATTCGTATTCTGGGACGATAGAAAAGCTCGGCGCCCGGTACCCGAGTACCGGCAGCCCCGTAATTTCTTCCAGCACCTCTTTTGTCGTGCGCACGTCGCTCCGAAATTGACCCGCCGTTTGCGCGGTCACGCGCTCGTGCGACCAGCCGTGCGAGGCTATCTCGTGTCCGGCTGCGGCAATCCGGCGGACCATGTCCGGTTGACGTTTCGCAAGCCATCCGAGAACGAAAAACGTCGCGCGCGCCTCGCCCTGCGCCAACAGCAGGAGCAGGCGAGCAATGCTCTCAGCTACACGGCTCGGATAGCTCGGCCAGTCCTGTCGTGGCACAACATGCTCAAAGGCGCTGACCTGGAAGTATTCTTCCACGTCAACCGTGAAAATATGCGTCCTAGCGCTGCTACCTGGTGGAATCATTTGACGGTATTGCACATAGGGCATGCAGTTCGAGTACCATCTTCGCATTCCGGGTCATAGGCGCACCTATGTGCCGGTGCGACAACGGGTAGCGAGCCATACCCCACGCTTCTGAAACGCATGGAGCCACGAAAATCGGTTGACTGTGTAGCGGACAGGCAACGGAAGCGGATAGGGGTTGCTACGACCTTTTTGTCCCTCTTGGTCATTGCCGCGCTGACCCTCCGGCCGGGACAAGGGCTGCTCCCGGCTGGTTTCGACCTTTGCGTGTTGTGCGGCACTTTTGGCACGGCTGCTTTCATTCTCAACGTGCTCCTGTTCGTGCCCTTGGGGATAGGTCTACGCTTGGCCGGGCTCAGGCGTTGGTACGCGTGGGGGATCGCACTGGCCGTTACGGTCAGCATCGAGATGCTGCAGAACTACGTAATTCCCGGTCGGGACTCGACGCTCGGTGACATTGTATCCAACGCCTTGGGCGGTGTGGTTGGCATCGTCGTAGCCGACGCTAGCCCCTGGCTGCTGCGTCCGGCGCCGCGGGAAGCGTGGCGCCTCTCGATCACCGCGGCTGCCGCAATTGTCGCGCTGGCCGCGGCCACTCAGTGGTCGCTCGGCGTGTCACTACCGCGGAGTGTGTACTACGAGCAGATCGCGCCCAATCTTGGTCAATTCGATGTCTTGGCTGCCACGATACTAGATGCTCGCGCCGATGGCGCTCCCTTCCGTGATGGGCCACTCTCGCCGGACTCGAGCGCGACGGTCCGCGCTGCGATTCTCGCCGGGCGCGCGCGCGTGGATGCGACGATGACGCTTGGACCGCCGCCTCGGCATCTGGCGCCCATTGTCAGCGTGTTCGACCAGCGCGGTCACGAGATATTCGTCCTCGGACGCCGGCAAGGTGACTTGGCGTTTCGTGTGGATCGGCGCACATGGGACCTCCGGCTGCATCCACCGTCGGTAACACTACCAAACGCTCTCCCGGCAACGCTGACGCTGGCGGACACGGTCCGCGTGGCGGCTGAGGTGCGTCCCGGGCATGTCGTGCTCGAAACCAATTTTCACGACATCCATCGACGCGCGGAGCTCGGTGTTGGCGTCTGGACCGGATGGCGACTCCTCCTGCCGGACGACGGTACGTACGGCCCGCTTGCTGGCCTTTTCACGACGCTTTGGATCGCAGCGCTGTGCGCACCAGCCGCGTATTGGGCGGGACGGGCGACACGGCCGATGCAGTCAGCCGCGGCGGCCGTCAGCGGATCGGTATCGGCTGGACTGGTGCCCATGGCCGCAATTGTCGCCGCGCTTGCGTTAGTGCCCTGGAGCGCTCGCGCGCCCGCTGCGCCTGGCGCGATATGGATCACGGCCGGCGTGGTGAGCGTGCTGGGATTCTTCGCTGGGGGATGGGGGAGCGGCCGCATTGCCACGAACGGAGCGGTGCACGTTGCGCATGATGCGGCTTCGCCGTCGAGACTGCAGACTGGATGAGGCACGAGATGTGGGCCGAGACATTGATCGGGAAGCGGTACACGCGACCCTACCGGGAGCAAGCATAGGTGGGACTGCAGCGACAGCGGCGGGTGTTGGTCACGGGCGGTGCAGGGTTCATAGGGTCGCACGTGGCGGAAGCTTTCGTCAGCCATGGTGACGCCGTCACGGTGGCCGACAACTTGTCCACGGGACGCCGCGAGAACGTTCCGGGAGCTGCCGAGTTTGTCGAGATCGATGTGACGTCGAGCGCCGTCGCTCACATGGTGCATGAGGGCCAGTTCGACGTCATCGCACATCTGGCAGCCCAGATCGATGTCCGCGCGAGCGTCTCCAATCCGACGCGCGATCTCTGGGTCAATGTTTACGGTACGTTGCAACTGATGGAAGCGGTTCGCGCAAGTCGCGGCGTATCGACGCGCGTGATTTTCTCGTCGACGGGAGGGGCTCTGTATAGCAACCTTTCCACGCCGCCTCACGGCGAGGAGGCGCACAAGGATCCAGAGTCGCCTTACGGCGTGGCGAAGCTGGCCGCTGAGCATTATCTGGCGTACTACGCCCGGGTTCATAAACTCGATACCGTCGCACTGCGGTACGCGAACGTATACGGCCCACGTCAAGACCCCCATGGCGAGGCCGGTGTCGTCGCCATCTTTTGCGAATGCATTCTCAATGGTCGCCCGCTCTCGGTGTATGGTGACGGGCGGCAGACACGGGATTACGTGTTCGTCGAGGATGTTGCTCGGTCGAACATTGAGGCGTCCAACCGGTCGCTCCCGCCGCCAGGCGACCTCGACGCCCGCGCGTTCAACATCGGAACTGGCATCGAGACTTCGGTGATCGCCCTGGCCTCTGCACTCGCGAACGCCGCTGGTACGCCGGCGCCACGCCTGGAGCACCTTCCCGCCCGCCACGGTGAGGTCCAGCGCTCGGCCGTCGAAATCAGTAAGGCGCAAGCATTATTGAACTGGCGATCGCCACTGGGGCTGCGGGACGGCCTTACTAGAACGCTTCGATGGTTCGCGGCGCGTTACGGCCAGAGTGTTGACCCCGCGTCCGACGGTGTGTCCGTGCGGTAGCGTCAGTGCCGCGCCCGCGACGCTCTCGCTAGATCACTCGTAGTCACATAGGTTGCGGTGCATGCCCCCTGTGCGGGAGCGCCTCCACGCCGCGCTCGCCGACCGTTACGCGCTTCAGCGTGAGATCGGCCGAGGAGGGATGGCGACTGTGTTCCTCGCCCAAGATCTCAAGCATGACCGCCTAGTCGCACTGAAGGTTCTTCATCCAGAGCTCGCAGCCTCGCTCGGCCCGGAGCGGTTTCTCCGAGAGATTCAAATCGCCGCTCGCCTGCAGCATCCGCATATCCTCCCGCTTTACGATTCCGGCCAAGCGGCGGACCTGCTGTACTACGTCATGCCGTATGTCGAAGGGGAATCGCTTCGTGCGCGGCTGATCCGAGAGAAGCAGCTTCCCGTAGAAGAAGCCATCCACATTGCGCGTGATGTGGCGGCGGCTCTCGACTACGCCCACCGGCATCGCGTAGTGCATCGGGACATCAAACCCGAGAACGTGATGCTCCATGAGGGCGAGGCCATGGTGACGGACTTCGGGATCGCCAAGGCCATTAGTGCTGCCGGCGGCGAAAGCCTGACGCAAACGGGGATCGCCGTGGGCACGCCGACGTACATGAGCCCGGAGCAGGCGGCAGGCGAGGGAGAGCCCGATGGTCGGAGCGACATCTACAGCCTTGGCTGCGTGCTCTACGAGATGCTGGCCGGGGCAGCGCCGTTCACCGGCGCGACCATGCAGGCAGTCATCGCCAAGCGCTTTACCGAGGCGGCCCCGTCGCTACGGGCGGTGCGGGCAACCGTACACGAAGGAGTGGAGCAGGCGGTGACCAAGGCGCTGGCGAGGATCCCAGCGGATCGATTCGCAACCGCGTCCCAGTTCGCCCAAGCTCTGGCTAGTCACACGGGATCTACACCGCCGGACGTCACCACTTTCGCCGGCGCCGCGGCCGCCACCGCGAAGTCGATCGCCGTCCTTCCGTTCGTCAACATGAGCGCAGATCCCGAGAACGAATACTTCACCGACGGGATCGCTGAGGAGATCATCAACGCCCTGACGAAGGTCCAGGCGCTGCGGGTGGCGTCCCGAACGTCTGCCTTCGCGTTCAAGGGAAAGAACGCTGACATTCGAAAGATCGGCGAACAGCTCGGCGTAACCACGGTCCTGGAAGGCAGCGTCCGCAAGGCTGGCAACCGGCTGCGAGTGACCGCTCAACTGGTGAGCGTGACCGACGGATACCACCTCTGGTCGGACCGCTACGACCGCCAGCTCGAGGACGTGTTCGCGATTCAAGACGAGATCGCGGAGAACATCGTGCGCGCGTTGCGCGTCGTGTTGAGCGAGAAGGAGAAACGCGCGATCGAGGTGGCTCCCACGGCCGACGTCCAGGCCTATGACTATTACCTGCGAGGGAGGCAGTTCTTCCATCAGTTCCGGCGGACGGGAATTCAGTTCGCCCGGCGAATGTTCGAGCGCACAATCGAGATCGACCAGGGCTACGTGCGAGCGTACGCGGGTGCGGCGGACTGCTGCTCGTTTCTCTACATGTATTGGGACGCGAGCAAGGCCAACCTCGAGGGGGCGGAGGCCTACAGCGGGAAGGCTTTGGAGCTGGGCCCGGAGCTCGCGGAGGCCCACGCGTCCCGAGGTCTGGCGGCCTCGCTAAGTAAGCGATATGAGGAGGCAGAACGGGAATTCGAGACCGCGATCCGCCTGAACCCCAAGCTTTACGAAGCTCACTATTTCTATGGGCGAGCGGCTTTCCAGCAGGGGAAGTACGAAAACGCAGTGCGGCACTTCGAAGAGGCATCGCGGGTGCGACCGGAGGACTACCAGACTCTCATGTTGGCCTCGCTTCCCTACAGCCGGCTGGGCCGCGCGTCAGATGCTGAGGGAGCCCTGCGTCGGGGGCTACAGGTGATCGAGAAGCACCTAGAGCTCAACCCAGATGACGTCAGGGCTCTTTATCTGGGCGGAATCGCTCTGGTTGCAATCGGTGATCACGTCCGGGCGCTCGAGTGGGCCGGCCGGGCACTGTCCCTGGATCCGGAAGACTCCGGTGTGCTGTATAACGTCGCCTGCGTATACTCCTTGGAGGGCAAGACCGACGAAGCGTTGACCTGTTTAGACAAGGCCGTTCGCAACGGCTTTGGGCATCGCGAGTGGCTGGAGAACGATTCCGATCTCGACCCGCTGCGTGGCGACTCTCGGTTCGAGGCGCTGCTGAAGCGGGTCTGAGATCTCGCGGACTGCGTGCCAAGCGGCATCCACGACACATCCGCGCCCGACACCCCCGAAGTTACTTCGCCTTGAGTAGTTGTCCCGCCTGGGCTCGACCGCGCGGCGCTAGCAAGCGAGCGAGAGCGGCGGGGAAACGAAAGTCGGCAGGCGCATGCCTGCCAACTGAGTTGCCCCGCCTGGGCTCGAACCAGGACTCTTCTGATCCAGAGTCAGACGTGTTGCCAGTTACACCACGGGGCAGGCGCTCGGTGAGCTGGTAAGCTGCCTGTCCCGTGCGCGGCGGCGCAAGCGCGAGCGAGGCTTGCTACCGGCGCCCGTCAGCCCATGCTGGCGCGCGCGCGACGGGTCCGCCGACTGTCCGCTAGCCCGGCCGCATCGATCGCGGCGAGTGCGTTGCGGGCAATGGTCTGCCACGAGAGGTCGTGCACCCACCTGCCCTCAGAGGGCGACCGCGGGCGCGTGGGCGCCGCAGCGAGAGCGCGCGCTAAGGCCTCGGCGCTCGTGCCCTCGCACATTGTATGCGCCTCGTAGCCCGCCAGGTACTCGTCCATCCCGCCGGTGCGCGTGACGAGCACATGCTTCCGAAACGTCATGGCCAACAGTAAAACCGCACTGCCATAGCTCTCCACATACGGCAGCGCCACAATGTCGGCCGCGGCAAAGAGTGCAGCGGTGTCAGTCGCATCGGCGGTCCCTGGCCACAAGCGGACGCGTGCGCTCACGCCCAGTCGCTCGGCCAATGCTCGAGTGCGGCCCAGCGGGTCACCGGGGACGAGGTCGGGGTATCGGATCTCCCGGCCCGCGACGACCAGCGTCGTGGTGCCTGTTTGCGGATCGGTCAGCGCCTGCAGAACGGCGTCGAGGTTCTTGTAGGGACGGATGGACCCGAAGACCAGCACCACGGATGTCTCAGGCGCAACGGCGAGCAGGCGTCGCATGGCCTCGCGCGTGCCGGGCGGCGGTGGGGGATATGTGGTGTACAGTCCGAGCGGCGCGACGATGACCTTGTCAGCTACATCCGGAAACCGCGTCCGCAGCGCCGCGCGCGCAAAGTCGCTATGGACAATCAGCCGATCGACGGTGCCGTACACGCGTCCCGCGAGCTCCGCATCCCCGTCGCGAGGCTCATGTGGCAGCACGTTGTGGACGGTGTGAACAAGCGGCAGGCCCAATCGCCGCGCGACACGCCAGAAGCGATCGCCACTGCCTAGGTCAGGCCATTGCGTCCACACAAGACCGTACCCCTTCCAGCGCAGGTACGCGGCCAGCTCCGTCGGCAGCACAACGGCACGAAGGGCGTTCGCGACCCGGGCTGCTGGACGCGCCGCGCGATGCAGCGGTCCCAGCATGTTGATGCGGGGCGACGGCGACTCAATCGCGCCGGGCTCCGATCTCGCCGCCACGTCTGGTGTGCCTCGCAGTGCACTCCGCTGCCGGATGAGAAGTTCCCCAAGCACGGGGACAAGTCGATGCTGCCGGCGCCAGGTACGCGTGGCCACAGTGGGCGGCGCAAACACATCGACCTGGCGACCATTTGCGGCCAGGGCCTCGGCGAGCTCGTAGGTGTAGCCGCCGATCCCCAGATCACCCATGGGATCAATCAGCGCGATCGACGTCGCGCTCGCACGACTCATGGCCTGTGGGACAGCGCGGGCTGCGTCGCCCTCTGTGAGACGGCGACGCCCTCCAGATCGCGCCCCGTCATTGGATCCGGGAGTTGTCGGCCGCCTCCGGCGCACAGTCCGCCGGGATGAGGCCTCGCGCGCTCAATGTTTGAAGCACCGCCGCAGCCACCGCTCGGTGCCCGTTGGCATTCCAATGCCACGACTCGGGGAAGTACACGGGCTGGCGAGCGTACGCGCGTAACGGACCGCCCAGGTCAACCACCGGAACACCCAGCGAATCGGCTATCGGCTTGAGCGTGGCGAGCGGCCGGGTGAAGTCGTAGTGCGTCGTGTCGGTGAGCGGTTCGCCCGACCTCGGAAGAAACGCCAAGTCACGCGGGCGCGAGACGGTCAACGCCCCCGGCACGAAGTACACCACCAGGGCAGATGCGGCGTTTCGAGAGTCATCGCGCATGGTTGCCAGAAAACGCGCCATGTGCGCCCGGTTAGTCGAGTCGTACAGCGGGCCGTCATCCCGCGTGTAGTACTGCACGAGGAGTTTGTCCGCTCGACGAGGAGTCAGCCGCCCCGTCACGAGCCCCTCCGCATCATCGTAGAGCGCTTGGATGCGCGCCACCAGCTCGGAGGCGCGGCGCGGCACGGGTAACCCGATTTCCTGACGGCGCCCCTCTGGCGTGTCCAAAATGTCGGACCACTCGTTGATGAAAAACTGGTAGACAGTTACGTCGGGGCGAAAGAGCGGTGCAAGCTCGTGGTACTGTGGCCCCTCTTCATTCGGCCCATACCCAGTCACCCCGGCGTTGATGACCTGCACCGGTCGCGGGGCGAGACACTTTGCCAGCACCGCTTGCAGATGCACCCCGTATGACTCCTCATACGGCAACCCTTCAGGCATCGTGAATGCGTCTCCAACCAACAGCACGCGAAAGGTGGTCGGGGTTGGGCGCGCAATCGGGATCTCGGGACCAGGGAGCCCAAGAGAATTGGTGCGCACGACGTAGTCATAGTTGTTGTACCGCAAGCGAGTCACTCGATTCGGAATGAGGCCGAATGTGCGTGTCGAGTCGACCTCGAGAGCCGCGCGCTCGCCCCACGAGCCAGCTTCAATGGGCGCGACCCGCCGGATGATGAGCTCCGCTGCCCCACATACAACCAGCGTGGCGGTTGCGCCAACGAGCCACGCGCGAACGGGCGCTCGTCCGCGCCGCGTCGCGATGGTTGCGCCAGCAGCAGCGATGGCTCCGAAAACAAGTGCCGACGGACCGCGACCCGGGTGCAAGGCGAACAACGTCAATGCACCGCCAGCCAGCCCCGTTCGTCCAATCACAGCCGACGCTGCTGATCGCGCGACCAGCCCCGCGCGCGTTTGCCACTCCACGTACGCGAGCGCCGCTAGAGCGATCGCGATCACAAAAGCGAAGGTGTCGTACTGGGATGATTCGCTGCGCGCCACCACCGGCTCGACCAGTAGCGCGCATATGATCGCCCCGCCGGCAAGCCACGAGGCCAGCGCCCCTCGGGGCACTACTGCGCGCTGCGCCCACGATGTGAGGGCGGCCAGACCGCGCTCCACGGCGACAGCTGCCGGAATCGACAACACGAGGGCGCCCAGCGCGAGGAGGACGTGTGTCCGCTTGTCCATGCCGAATCGGGCGGTCGCTTGCAGCATCGGCATATGCAGCAGATAGACGGGATAGGAGACCGCGCCTAGCCACGCGGCTGCCCTGGCAACAGGCGCGACACCTGCCAGCAGTGCACACCACACTCCATACAGGAGTCCGGTGAGTCCAACCGCTACCAGGACGTTGGCAATCACGTACCCGGGCAAAAAGAACGAGCAGCCGTAGCCCGCGACATACGACGCCGCGCAAACAGCGGTGATCGCAGCGGTCGATGGCATCGATTGACGTGGCCGCTGTACGAGCCACACCGCCAGAACCATCCCAATCGCAAACTCTGCCAACCGCGTGCCGAAGAACATCCCCGTGAGCATCTCGTAGCGGTGCCAGCCGGTTGCGAGAACGGCCCCGCGGCACAGGACCGTGAACGCCAAGCAGCCACCGAGAAAGCGCGCCGGCCCCCAGCGTTGCAGCAGGCGCCAAAGTAGCGGGTAAACGGCGTAGAGCTGAACCATCAACCACACGAACCACCACGCCGGCGAGATGTAGAAGAAGAGCGACGGACGGAACCGAAGCGCAGCGAGACTGGCCAGCGTCATCCAAGACGCAAAGGTCGCCGGGTGTGATGGGCTGGTGAGCCCGGCGCCCAGGACGACGAAGTGCATTGCCACGTAGACGGGGAACAGCCGCATCAGCCGCCGACGATAAAACGTCCGCGCGTCCAGCTCGGGCGCCCCAAGCCGCAGCGCGCTGAGTGTGAGGCCGCACCCGCTCAGGAGGATGAACACTGCGGGACCGTGGTCGCCGAGTGAGCCGAAAAAGCGTAACCACGCAGTCCACGACGCGTGCGCTGCCGGGAAGAATGCGTGCAGCCGCTCGGGCCACGGCGGATAGTTGCCGCCGGGATTGGTATACCAGTTGCTGCCGCCGAATTCCTCGGTGAGGTGCACGAGCATGATCGCCACCAGGGCGAGCGCCTTCACCGGGTCAACCCAAGCCAGCCGCGGCGCGCTGGCTGGCCCGCCGAGGAAGCTGCGGCGCTCCGGCACCACGTTCGAGTGAACGGGACGCGGGCTCACCACGGCGGTTCCATTCATGTACGAGTGACGATTCAATCGAGAGTTGGTCGCCTGCTCCGGCACACCACAAGTGCGGCCCGAGCTCGTGGGCGGACGCGAGATCAATGGAGCAGGGTCGCGCGTGCCCGCTATCATTCGCCGGTGCCACGCACTGCCCGCTCGGCGATCGTCACCGCCAGCATCCCGATTGCCCTCATCGCGGCGTGCCAAGACACGCCCGCTGCCTTCGGCCCCACGCGAGCAGCCGCCCGCGTGAACGCGGACGACGTCTTCACCGCGCTTAGCAATCGGTTCACACGTGTCGAGCGCGGCCCCAAGCTCTCCGCAGCGGTTGCCAAAATGGCCCACGCCGCGCTCTCCCCGTCGCGCATCTATGATGACATGGCCGTGTGGACCGACACGACGCCTGCAGGTCGCCGCGAGCTACTGACCGCCGGAACGTTTGCTGGAGACCACTATGTCTTCACACCGCAACCTGTCGTGCCTCCGCCGAGCCGATTGGGCGACGGCCGCCACGACATTCAGCTCACGCGGGTGGCACCAGGTCAGTATGAATGGACGACGGACGTCCTCAGTGCAGTCGGCTCGGTCACAGGCGACGATCTCGCCCGCGTCACAACCTCAATGCTCGCGGCCGCTGCGACACGATCGGAAGGTGACCTCAGGTCCGGCGCGATCGCCGCGTTCCCGCGCACGGCCGCCGTACTAGCGCGGCTGTATTCGTTGGACTCCCTGCAGCGCACTCCGCTCGACGACGGCTCCGCCCATTTGCGACTGGTATTTGGGGTCCATCCCGACCGGTTGAGGGCTACCAAGCCGCACTTCGGCGCTTTCGTCGACAAGTATGTCGGACGTTCGCACATCCACTGCGTGCTCTTGGAGCAGGACACGATCAGAATGGTTCGACTTCGATGTCGATCACGACCGTATGACTTTCACGCTGAATACAACCAAGGACGGCCACTTCGCTCCGTCCTCGGGCGCCGCTCGACCGATCCCCGACTCGCTAACGCTTCGCTCCGACTTACATACCAAGTCGTGGATCTTTGGCGTCGGCCTCTCGAACCTCCTAGCGTCGTTCACGATCGTGCACGATCCGCACGACCACGGCTGGCTTCTCAAGTGGCGTAAGGAGCCCGACTGGCACTTCCCGCTGCTCGTCGAGCATCTGATCAAAGCGCCTTTGCGCAGGCCGTTCGAGGGCGACGGGGTCATGTTGCGCATTTCCGTGAGCGACAGCGCAGGCGCTCAGTCCATTCTCAAGCGCGACGCCCGTGTCGTCATCCAGGAGAGCGGTATCGCCAGCTGGCTGGGCGGCCTCGGGGGCAACGCCATGGGCGCGCTCGCCGGGCAAACCGACGTCGAGATGAACGCCTACTTAGCCGAGCTCTTCAGCGCTCTCAAGACCGACATCGATCAGCAGTAACGCCCGATCTCATGGCAAGCGGCGCGTCGAGACGCGGACATGGGGGCCTACCAAAAGCAAAAAACGCCGCGGCATCTGCCACAGCGTCTTTGAAGCCTTGCCACGCGCGCCGTCATTGGAACTCTCCGTCCTACCGAGCGGCGGCGGGCAACCGTAATCTATAGCGAATTACGTACCAGGAGAATGGTACGCGCTAGGGCCGTTATGTGGAGCTGAGGGGAGTCGAACCCCTGACCTCTGCAGTGCGATTGCAGCGCTCTCCCAACTGAGCTACAGCCCCGTCGCTGCAATCAACGTAGAGACGGACAGAATCAAGTCAAGGTAACCGGCATCAGCCTTGCGACGTCTGTTCCTCTTCCTCGTCGCCCCGCAAAGAGCGTGAGATCCGGCTCCGGTCCTGGACCACCGACTCCCCTCCAGCCGGCGTCCCTCCTCGGCGACGCGTCCGTGCGCCAGCGCTTCGCGCACCGCCGCCCTCGCGGCCAATCGCCGCCATGTGGTCGCGATCGCGGCTGACCGTCTCCCCACCTTTCCGGCCGGCGACCCGCGCCTCTTCGGCGGTCCACTCGTGGGCAGTGCCTTTCGCGTGCGCGGCGCGTCCGCCCTTACTCGCAATCTCGCGCTGTCGCTCCCGGTCCATCGAGGCAAAGCCGCGGGTGCTCGTTCCTCCCCCATTCTCTCGTTTGCCGCTCCGCGGCGCGCTCTCGTCGTTCCGATCAGGCATCGTGTCTCCCTCGGGTACGTTCACTGGTGTTGTCGTACGACGGCAGCAAAAGCAAGACCACTCTCCAAAAAATCAGGCGCGACTGGCCACCACTATATTCCGGCCCCGTGCTCGCACCGGCATGTCACTAACCCTCCGATTTCTCGGTACCGCCGCTTCGCGTCCCACGGTGGAGAGAAACGTGGCAGGTATCGCCGTCGTTCGCGAGGGGGAGACCCTGCTCGTCGACTGCGGCGAGGGCACGCAGCGGCAAATGATGCGCTACGGCGTCTCGTTCACCGTGTCCGACGTATTCTTCACACACTTCCATACCGATCATGTGCTCGGTGTGATTGGTCTCATGCGTACGCTGCAACTGCAAGGCCGTACGGAGCCGATGCGCCTTTGGGGACCGCGGGGGGCCGCGAAATTTCTCCAGCGCACCGATCTTTTCGGGGGTGAGCGACTGGGTTACGCCGTGCAGGTCGCAGAGCTCGAGCCGGGATCGGAGATCAAGCGCAATGGTTACGCGATCCGCCCGTTCGCGGTGTCCCATCACGGTGCCCCCGCTCTGGGCTACGCGCTCATCGAAGACACTCGGCTGGGACGGTTCGATCCCGATCAGGCGCGCGCATTGGGAGTTCCCGAAGGGCCGTTGTGGGGCCAGCTGCATCACGGACAACCCGTGACGCTGCCAGACGGCCGGCAGATCGATCCCGCGCTGCTCGTAGGGCCGCCGCGCCCAGGACGCCGCATCGCGATCACCGGCGATACCCGACCGTGCGACACCACGATCGAGGCCGCGCGCGAAGCGGACGTGCTCGTGCACGAAGCGACGTTCGCGGAGGAAGAAGCGCAGCGAGCTGCCGACACTGGCCACTCGACGGCCCGGGAAGCGGCGACGGTCGCAGAGCGCGCAGGAGTCCAGCGGCTCGTACTCACTCATCTTTCGGCACGATACTCGCAGGACGCAGGCGAGCTCGAACGCGAAGCCCGCGCGATATTCCCGCGGACCATCGTCGCGCGCGACGGAATGGAGATCGACGTCCCCTATCCGTGCCAGGAGACCACGGCTGGCTCACCGAGCGTCCAACATAGGTAGGCCGGTCGCCCGTCACGCTCCGCCGGAAAGTCGACACGCCCTGATGCATAGTCCTTGAACTGCACGTCGAGCGCCGCGAGCTCGGCGTGGAATCCTTCGAGCTGCGCCGCGAGATCGGCCACCTCATGCTCCAGAGCCTCCGCGCGCGGGTCGGGGTCGGTCGCCGAATTTGAAGCTGCGACGATCTCGAACTCGCGCACTTTCGCCTGCCATTGCGCGAACTTCGACACGATGTCCTCTACAATGCGCCGCACAAGAGGCAGGGTACGTGTGGCCATGTCCGGCGTGTAGCGGCGCATCAGCTCTCCCCGTGACGCTCCTCTGATTTTCGCTCCTCGAGTCGGCGACGACGTCGCTCCTGGGCGGCTGCAAATCTGCGTATCTCCTGTGGCGTCTCCGGAATGAGCGGTGCAACCTCGATTGGCCGCCCCTCGCGATCGATCGCGACGAACGTCAGGTAGCACGAGTTCGTATGCCGGCGGCGGCCGGTGAGAAGGTCTTCGGCCTCGACGCGCACGCCAACCTCCATCGACGTGCGCCCCGCAAAGTTCACGCTTGCCTTCATGACAACGAGGTCGCCTACGAAGATTGGCTCGCGGAAATCCACGCGGTCGATCGAGGCAGTAACAACGGTCGACCGGGCGTGCCGCCATGCAGCGATCGCCGCGGTCTTGTCCATCATCGACAACATCACGCCCCCAAAAACGTGGCCGACGAGGTTCGCGTTCTGCGGCATCATGAGTTCCGACGTTTCCTGCTGGGAGGCACGGACGGGCTTACCGACGCGCGCTTGGCCCGCGCCCGTCATCGGCGGTGCCGACGGCTCGGGAAAGCAGTCAGCCGCATGAGTGGGCGTCTTGCGCGCCGGCTCGCCATTCGTGCGGCGCGGGCATCGTCCGCATACAGCGCCGACTCATCGAACGCGCGCACCAACGCGCGCCGAGTAGCCGTATCTACAGCGGGATGGTCGAGCCAGTACAGCCGCCTCACCGGTGCCGGGACGCGCGCGAGCGACCACTCGCGATGCGTGCCGTCGGCAAGCGTCAGGTGCGCCTCGCCGGTGGTGTCGTACCGAGCCGTTACGGTCACGGGTGGGCGCTGCCACGCGTCCGTAGTCGAATCGGAGTCTGGGATGGGACGAACTCGCCGCTCCTCGTCCCACCACGCCGGCACGGGAGCTTGAACTGCGGGCAAACCCAGCGCATGCCCGCCTTGGTCGCCACGGCCCGGGACAAAAAACGCGACCGCAGGCTGCCCCGCTATGTCCGACAGGGTGAAGCTGGTGGAATCGAAGGGGAAGGCGCTTAGCGACCGAGCCGCCGCCCGCGCTCGTCCGTCTGCGGTCGCCTGGCGCGCGAGCACCGAGTCGAGCGCCTCCCGGTATGCGCGCCGTCCACGCTGCCAGACGGAATCGCCGCCTCGGCGGCCAAAAATCGCGCGGAGGGAGACTACGTGCCCCCCGCGAAGATCGACGACGGCACGGCCCACGGCTTGGCGCGACGTAATCTGGCGCGCGCCCGTCGTGGCGCGCCCCTCGCGCGAAGCATGAAATTCGAGCGAAACGTATGGCCCGTGCACGTCCAGGATGTCGACGTCGCCGGTCACCGACGTAGACGGATCATCTGACGCGTCGTCGTCAGGACCCAAAGGAATGTCCGTGGGATGCGACGCCGCGTAAGCTCGTGCGGCATGCGGGACCGTCGTGTCCTCGAAAACGGCCAGCGAGTCGCCGGTCTCAATGTCGCGGCGGAAAACGCGTTGGCCGGTGAAGACCGCGTCGTAGTAGGACCGGTCGTCGTCCGCGACGTACAACTCGTAAAAGCGCTGGCCGTAGTGCGCCAGGAGCAGCGGTGCGCCTCGCACGCGAATGCCGCTCGCCCCGCTGCTGACCCAGAACGTGGAGTCGCCTGCGGAGATCAGGAATTCGGCGTCGGGGGCAGGCGCTGTCGGGCGGGCGGCAGGCCTCGCCCCGCGCGGCGCGCATGCTGCCAGCGACCCGGCCACGGCGAGTCCGGCGGCCGCGGACAACGCGTGACGCATCAAGCAAGAATATAGTCCTTGAGACGTGCGCAGCATCATCGCCCTTGCGGTGGCCGGCGGCGTGTTCGGCTCCGCAATGCCAGCGGGAACGCCCCGCGCGATATCAGGTCCGGCCGCTCGCCGAATGACAGCATATGTGGCCGGTCCAATTCGTGGACTGTACGTCAACCGCTTTGCCGCGCAGAGCGCAAAAAAAATGCGCTCCCTCGTGGCACTCGCGGACTCGACCGAGATAAACGCCTTCGTAATCGACATTAAGGATGAGTTCGGGATCAACTACCAGACGCACGACCCGCTCGTAGCAGAGAAACGCGGGCCGAGCAGGGACGATTCCGGACCTCCCTGCGTTGCTCGACACGCTGCACGCGCATCACATACTGGCGATCGCCCGGATCGTAGTCTTCAAGGACTCGGTGGCGGCCCGTGTGAACCCGCAGTGGACAATTCGCACCGCCGACGGGTCACCGTGGCGTGACAAGAAGCATCTCAGCTGGGTAAACCCGTACGACCGCGGCCTGTGGTCATACGACCTCCACGTCTCCGAGGAAGCCGCACGCATGGGATTCGCCGAGATCCAGTTCGACTACATTCGATTCCCCGAGCCCTACAAGAGCCTACCCGACCAGGTATTTCCCGGCGCTGACAACCGAACGAAAACGGACGTGCTCGCCGAATTCCTCGCCACTGCCCACGCTCGGCTCTCCAGGTTGGGAGTGCGCACTACCGCCGACATTTTCGGGCTTGTGACTTCGGTGCCGGGCGCACTCGAGGTCGGACAGCAGTGGGAAGCGATCGCACAGTCGGTGGACGTCGTACTTCCCATGGTATATCCATCGCACTATCCACGCGGGGCATTCGGTGTCGACCGTCCCAACAGCGAACCCCAGCGGGTGGTCTTCGCCGCGGTGTCAGCCGCCCAGCGTCGCGACGCCAAGCTCGGACTGTCGGGAGAATGTGTACGGCCGTGGCTGCAGGCATTCACGCTGGGTAGCCCCCGCTACGGGCCAGCCGAGCTCACTGAGCAAAAGCGGGCAGTGTATGAGGCAGGCTACCAGGGATGGGTGCTGTGGAACCCGGGATCGCAGTACGACGCGTTCACACCCGCGCTGGAAAAGAAGCACCCGCAACACCTGAACATCGCTCTCAACTAGCGCGCGGGTGGGGGCGGGTCGATCGGCGGCGAGCGCGTGCCGGGACCGAAGATGGCGACCCCTGCACCCACTACCGCGATCACCGCAAATGCGAACCACTGGATCGCATAGCTCATGTGCGGTCCCTCGTCGAGCGGAGGAGGTGGCACGCGCGCCGGCACGTGGAACGAGCTAGTCGACGTGTCACCATCGAGCAACACGAAAAAGCGTGCGATCGGATATCCTGCCGCGAGCGCGACCGTATCGGGTTCGAGCCACCGGAGCCTGAACGTCTTGCCAGGAAGCGACGGCGCGCCGGCTCGATGCGAGAACGTCTCGACGTAACCCGTCGTATCAACGCGCACGGGCTCGCGCCATTGCAGCTGGTCCACGTGCGATGCGTCTGGAGAGTACACCCACCCGCGATCCACCAAGACACCAGAGTCGGAACCGTCCTGACGCATGGGGGTCACGACGTGCACGCCGGGCGACCCCTCCCGAGTTCGCCCGGTCAATACCACCTCGTGGGCGTAGTCATACGTGCCTGACACTCGCACTCGACGGTATTTCGCGAGCGCGGTGTCCCGCGGCAGCGCGCCTAGCGACACCGGCGGTATCGCTAGGCGCGCAAGGACAGTGGCGTTCTGAGCTCGTCGCTCACCGAGCCGATGGAGCTGCCACACACCCAAGCGGACAAACAGCACGGCCACGGCCGCCGATGCAACGAGAAATGCGACGTTCCACCGTGTGCCGCTTTTCATCGGTAAGTCTCGAAAAACCCCGTGCCATCGCCGTCGATCGGAGCGTCGCCCGCGCGTCCAGTCAGGCGCGCATCCCCTTTCATCTGTATGAAGTACGGATGTGCGAGACCGCGAGACTCATCCGCCGATCCGCGCTCGGTGCTGGGACGTCGCATGTCCGTCGCCGCGGCATCGTCGACCGTCACTTCGAGGCGTAGCGTGTCCGACCCGCGGACGTCGGACAGCAGCATGCGCGCCGGCACGCGCAGAGCACGTTGGCCGACATGAATTACTCGGCTGTCGTCGTACAATACTCGCTCCGGCCGGAAGACCGCGCGGAATCCCAGCGTATCGACCAAGTACACGAAGAGCGGTGCCGACGCGCCCAGCGAGTCAGGCGGCTGCACTCGGCCGTACAATATGCCGTACCGCCCGACACGGGCCGCGCCCCACTCCCAGGTCACGCCGCGCCAGACCCCCCAGTTGTGATCGTGGTACGCCTGTGTGCCGTCGAACGTCTCGCAGCGCCCGCCACGCACAGGCGTCCCCATGCGTTCGCGCGGAGAGCTGGCACGGTATAACCAGACGCAAAGTCGTCGGACGCGATCGACGCGCCGGGGAAATACGCGCGTGGAGTTGGCCTGATCACGAGATCCAGGTCGAGCACGCCGGGAACCGCCCACCTCCAAGGCATGAGCGCGAACCGCATACTGGCCGTCCGGCAGTAGCCTCACGGTCGATTCTCCAATCTGGAGGTCTGCCCGCGCCGTCGAGAACACGACCGTCGACGGGTGCGCTTCGCCGACGAATCGACGCTCGCGCACGCCGTCGCCGTGCAGAGTGACGAGAACACGCCCGCCCCATTTCCCCTGCGGCACGTCGCCCGCGACGATGAACGAGATGAATGCCCAACGATGGCCGTCCGCGGACAAGACGTTGAAGTAATGCCACTCGGCCCAGCTGCTCCGGTGCGCGATCCCGGGTGGCGGGACGTGGAAGTGATCTATGTCGTTTTCCAGTTCCGTGGGTCGTCGGACGCGCCCACCGACGGTCGCTGCTGTCGTCCATCCACGTGCCCGCCGAGAGCCCGGGCAGCGCGCCGACCGCCCGGGTCGCGGATGGGATCTCGCCAGAGGCCCGTACGGGGCGCTCGCGACCGTCGCGCTGGTGAGATACAGCAGCTTGTCGTCGATCTGCGGCGCGACAGCGCGCGCCTGCCGCGCCAGACGAGGCGCGGCCAGTAGCTGGAGATAGAGAAAGCGAGCGTTGGCGATGGAGAAGAACAGACCGCCGAGGCCTCCCGTCTTCATCACCTCGATGTCGATGCCGTCGGGTAGCACCGTGACGTCGCCACCGCCGACGAGCCGCTCGTCCGACGCCTGGGTCACGAGCGCCTCGCCAATGGACAGCAGGACAATCATGACTGAGACGCCGATCCCGAAGCCGAGGAAGAGCAGGGCAGACCGCCATGGCTTGTACAGGAAATTGCGAAGGGCGAGCCGGACGATCACGCGACGACCTCCCCGTCGCGCATGTGGACCACCCGGCGGCGCCGCCGCCAGCTCGTCGTCGTGGGTGACGACCACGGTCGTGGCGCCGTCGGCGTTCAGCCGCGGGAACAGGCCGACAATGTCGGCTCCGGTGTCCGCGTCGAGCTCGCCGGTGGGCTCGTCCGCGAGCAGTACGGCCGGCCGATTGGCGAGGGCGCGCGCGATGGCGACTCGCTGCTGCTCGCCGCCCGACAGCTGGGCCGGTCGGTGGCGTTCGCGGGCCTCGAGTCCCACGTACGACAACAGCGCCCGCGCGTGCGCCATGCGTTGGGCGGACGGCACGCCGGCTTCGGCCATGGGCAGCTCCACGTTCTCACGCGCCGTCAGCGTGGGCATGAGATAGAACCGCTGGAACACGAAGCCGATGTTTCGCAGGCGAAACGAGGTGGCCTCGCGGTCGCGCATGGCGCTGCGTCGCGTCCGCGGACGCGGACGACGCCGGCGGTAGGTCGATCGATGCACTCCGAGCAGATTGAGCAGCGTCGACTTCCCGCTCCCGGACGGCCCGACGATGGCGACGTACTCCGCCGGCCACACATTGAACGGACCCGGCGCAGGCCCACGACGACCTCGGCCCCCATCTGGTAGTCGCGCCGGGCGTCGCGAACTTGCAGGACGGGAGCGACACGGGCCCTGCGCCGGCGGCACTCGGGGCAGGCGGCCGTGCGGCGGGCGGGCCTCGCTCATGCGACCGCCTCTCGGCGCAAAGTGGCCGCAATCGGCAGCGAGGGCGCGCCATGACGGATAGAGCCCGCCAGCAGCCCTGCCGCCACGAGCATTCCGAGTGACCGTGCGGCGGCCGCCGGGCCGGAAGAGGAAGAAAGTGAAACGCCACGGGCAGCCCGGGAGAGTCGGACAGGATGGCGTCGAGGTAGTGTGCCGTGACGAGGCCGAGTCCCAGCCCGAACGCGGCGCCGGCCACCGTCAGGACCGCCGCTTCGAGCACGATCTGCCGCACGACGCGCGACCGCCTCACGCCGAGGGCGCGCATGACGGCGATTTCACCCACTCGCTCTTGACCGAGACGGTGACCAGCGTGGTGACGAGCAGAAATCCGACGACCAGGCTGATGGTGCCGAGAATCAGCGCGAGCTGGCGGAAGTATCCCATGCGGTCATCGACCTGCCGGAGGCCGACGCCGTCGAGATCGTGGAGACGCGAGGCACTGCGCGCTCGACCCAGGAGGCGACCCGAATCGGCTTGGCCGACGCGCACCTTGACGAGGAACAGCGACACGCGGTCGGCGCGCTCGGGTCCGCCCATGGCCTGGAGCGTCGCCAGGGGCATCGCCGCAACTGGCTGATCGGCCGCCGTGTAGAAGAATCGACCCGCGCCGGCGACGGCGAGCCGCCGTTGGCCGGTGTAGCCCCGCAGCTGGGGATCAAAGCCGGCGACGACGTCGAGGGTGTCGCCCGGCCGGGGCTGTCGCGCGCAGAAACGCCGCGTTCGCGACCAGGCGATCCGCTCGGCGCCGGGCCGGCCCGCCTCGAGTTCGTAGTCCACCTCCGCGCGCGGTCGATGCCCACGGCGAAGCCGGTGACCACGCGCTCACCGTGGAGCGGCAACACGTGTACTGCGCCCCGAGGATGGGAGTGACGGCGACGATATCGGGGTTGGTGCGCAGCGTACGCAGAATCGCCTGAGCGCCTCCGAGGGTGGCTTCCGTGTCCATGGGGAGGGTGCCCTTGGGGGCGAGCGCGGAGCCAGATTCTGCACCAGCAGGAGGTCGGCGGAACGATGCCCGCATACCGGTGGCGAGCATCACCATGTCCAGCAGCAGCGCGCCGGCCACGGCCACGCCCAACACGGCCAGCATCGTGCGAGCCGGATGGCGCCGCAGGGAGCGCGGCCAGCTCGGGGGCGCCACCGGACCGGGCCGCCACCGGCCGAAGAGCAGCAGGGGTGGAGTCGGGACCAGGCGAGTGGCGGCTGCAACGCCGGCCGTCCCGAGCACGATGGCGAGCACCACCGCGGCGACGACGATGGTAGGCGTCACGACGGCAAAGGCCAGTGGCGTCCGGTAGACGCCCCGATAGTGCCAATTGATGACGAGGGAGCCGTCCAGCCGATGACGGTACCGAGCGCGCTCCCGACCGGGGTCAGCACGGCCTCTACCAGCACCGACCAGACGACCGAGTCGCCGCGAGATGCGCCATGAGGCGCAACGCGGCGATGTCACGCCGGCGCTCCTCCACGCGCAGGAGCAGGATGCACAGGAGGAAAATCGCGCTGGCGACGATGGTGATGCCGGCGATGGCGCGGTGAAAGCGCCGCACGACCTGAAACGTGCGCGACGTGCCGACGGCGACGTCGGTCGACCGGTAGGCCCGGAACCCGAAGGCCGCGGCGTTGATGCGCGCCAGGGCCGAGTCGGTCGCCGGGCCACCGGCGCTGCGCACCGCAAACCGATCGACGCGGTCGCCGGCGTCGGTGAGGCGTTGCAGCTCTGACAGGTGGAGCCGCACCAGGTATTCATCGCGCGCGACCTCCGACGGGTCGGCCGCGCGGGGACAACGCCCGCGATGACCACTGTGTCTCCCGGCCCGCGGCCGGGTTGCGCCGAGAGCACGACCGTGTCGCCGACCGCGAGATGGGCGTCGGTCGCGAGTCGCTCCTCGATGGCGATTTGGTGTGGCGCCGCCACGGTTGGATGTTTTGTCGGCGACTCGAATCGCCGCATGCGCGGGGGTGTGCAGCACGAGCGCAGCCAACAGAACGCCCGGTGTCACTCAGGCGTCCTCCGGCAATGGAAGCAGCCGGGGAAGCTCGGCGAGCAGCTCGCGAAGAATGTGCTCGGTCATTCCCCAGACGACGTACTCCTCGTGCCGAAAGCTCTCGGAACGAGGCGCTCGACACCGCGAACTGTAACGATGGAGTCCTTGCGAGCGCCTGGGGCAGCCAGAGCAGCCACTGGGTCCCAGAACGCCGCAGCCACCTCGTCGCTCAGGACGAACCGCACATCGCGATGCACGACAGCCACGTAAGGTCGCACAGTGATCGGCACTGGCGCGGCGCGCGGGCTCAGGTCGTCGAGCGCGCCCAGAATGCGGCCATCGCGCTCTCTCAGATCCAGGCCGATCTCCTCGCGCGTCTCTCGCACAGCGGTCGCCTCGAGGGACACGTCACCAGCCTCCTCTCGGCCGCCTGGCAATGCGACGTGCCCGCTCCAAGGGTCACCGTCGTGCTCAGCGCGTTTGATCATCAGCAGCTCGAGACCTACAGGCTCACGCTTTCGCAAGACGGCGACGACGGCGGCCCTCACCACGCCATGCGTAACATCGCGCTCAACGCTCGATTGTTCCGCCCCAACTTCCGCCCACACCCCCCAATGCCTCCAGCCATCGAAACGACGTCGCTATATCCCATCTGCTGAAGCGTATCGGCGGCCAACGCCGATCGATTGCCGCGCGCGCAATACACCACGACAGTCGCGTCCCTGGGAACGCTCCGCTCCACGTTTGACTCGAGTACGCCGCGCGCGGTATCAGCATCGCATGCGGCAGGTGTCCGGTCTTCCACTCCTCGGGCTCCCTCATCCAGGTACACAGCCGGTGTCCCACGAGCCTGCATGGCCAGCACGTCGGCGACCGACGCCTCGCGAACGCGGCTCTTGGCATCGGCAACCATCTCGCGCCAGGTATTCTGCTCCATGGCCAATCCTCTAGTCACTGTCGTGCAGTCTAGCTCGCGCCCAGCAGGTCGTAGTCCAATGATCGTCGGGTGGCATAGCCATTGCCACCTCTAACGCCGGCCACGGACCCTGGACAACGCACGGT